>NZ_WBKC01000003.1:0-415438 GCF_008831165.1 Pseudoclavibacter sp. CFCC 14310
TGCTTCCCATATGATTACTGGGATGTAGCGTCACCCGAGGGGTGGTGACAGGGTGGTGACAGCGGTGACGGCGGAAATGTGTTAGGCTCTCCCCGTGCGAGCCGGGGAGAGCCTAAAAGTTTTTCGGCCCCGGTGCGCTTCTTCTGCGGTTCGGCCCGTTTCTGTAGCGCGGGTGGCCTTCGATCGCGTCCCACACATGGTTTTCACGGGTTCCGGGGGTTGTGTGGCGGTTTTCCGGAATGTTATGCTCTCGACCTAGCGAGAGAGAGCATACAGGTTCCCAAGGGAGCCGCTGGCGGCACGTTCAACGGTCAAATTCGACCAGATGAGACAGCAGAACCTGCTCTGGACGCCAGACCACCATCTCGTTGTTCCTCACCCCGCAAGTACCGCCTTTGACTGTGATCGAGTCAAACCCACCGGCATGTGCTTCTCGGACACTGGCCGAACCCCGCCACCCGCCATTCTGATACGGGCGGTATTCGTGACCGAGCACCGTCCTCGTCAGGAACATGCAGCAGTGCGGCTGATGTGCACCCGCCCACAGCCCGGCGGAGTAGTTCAGGCTCTTCGTCGACTGGTCCGAGAGGTACACACCGTCACCGAACATTCGCCCGGTGATCTGGATGCTGTCGCTGCCGTCTGATGCCGGAACCACGAGCCCCTGGTGCAGGATGGAGAGCACGTTGTGCACACGTGTTCCGTGCCACAGCTCACGGACGTTGCCGGCCGTGGAAGCCAAGCTCTCCCATTCAGCCGTTCGAGCCTCATCATGCTCGATCTTCCAGATGCGTCTAACCCGAAGCGACGAGGACCGATGACTGCTGTGCCGCCCGGCCTCGAAGAGCCGCAGCACACGCTGCTCCTCGTGAGCGTCGGCCAACGGCCGCAGACGCATGTTGAACAGCTGGCCGGCCTGCCCACTGTCCGGGATGCTCTGCTGATGGACTGCTGCGTCCAGCTGGTCGAGAAAGTCCAGCTGCTTTCTGCGATGCTCAGCTGACGCGCCGAAACTCTCCTGCCACCCACGCGGCACGCGCTGCGGGATGAGCGTCAGATACTCCTCGACCAACGGCAGACGCCTGCTCGGCTCCACCGCCATCCGGGCGATCAGAGCCCGCGCCCGGGCGACGCTGGAAGGCATAACCGGCCCGAGCGCACTCTCAACCTTGCCGGCCCCGTTCACGGTGATTCGACCGCCAGAGAAGTCCGCGATCTGATGCTTGTTCGAGCTGACCAGATAGTCGATCAGTCGCGAGAGTTCGTCGTCATTGACGGCAGAAAGCTGCTCATGTGCAGCGGCGCTCACTGCGGTTTCAGCGACCGCATTCGTAGCACCATCCTCTACGATCACATACCCTCGCGAACCCTTCGATCTGATCGTCTTTCGATAGAGACTGATGCCGCCATTGAGCGACTGACACTGGCCAGATGAACCGACTCTCCCCCACCGTTTTGTGACCGTATCCCCGTCACAAATGACTTCGTAGAACTTGTTGTTGTTGGCTTGAGCCGAGACTTTGATCATCATGGTCCGCTGAACACTCATGGACCATATGTGCGCGGACTGCGCGTCAGAGCTTGCGGATGACCATGTACGCACGGTGCAGTGTCTGGCACTCCCGAAAGGCATCATGGTCGCCGGCGACCGTGTCTGACATGCGTTGCCGGGACAGCTCCAGGAGTGCGTCACCGGCGTCTCTGAGAGCGCGATCCCTGATGCTGGCTCTCCAGGCCTCGAAGTTCTCCTGAGCCTGCTCCGGCTCGATTCCGTCGACAGCTTGGGCGCCTGCAACGTACCTCGACAGAACACTCTCACTTGTGATCGCGGTCGTCACGTCCGGCTCAGGCAATGCATGTGTTCCCATAGTCTCCCCCTCTGGTGGTGTCCTCTGGGGTATGCGCGGAACTCAACAAGCCTCAACCCAGCCGCGGAAGGTTGCAGGGGTGACCAGGTCGGCACCGGCCGCGAGCAGGGCATTCGAGCCAGCGGATTGCGCTGAAGTCACCGGGCCAGGCACTGCGCCGACACGTGTGAGCGTCCCTGATGCGGCGTGCGCCAGCCCGATGCTTCCACCACGTACACCGCTCTCGATGACCACGATGTGCGTAGCGAGCTGCGCGAGCAGCTGCAGACGTTCCAGGAACCGAGCACGTGTCGGCGCAGTGCCCTCCCCGTACTGGCTCACGCGGGGTGTCCGACTAAGACGCTCGGCGTTCCCGGCCGGGTAGAACCTGTCCAGGCCGTGAGCGAGGACGGCAACGTGTGGCAGGTCGAGGCTGAAGCAGGCATCCATGACGGCTGCGTCGATGCCATAGGCGCCGCCGGTCAGGACGACGGCGTTCGTCCCGGCGAGTTGTTCCACCATGAGTCTTGCGACTTCGACGCCGTAGCCACTCGCGGAACGGGAACCAGTGATCACCACACGCGGTCCGGTGTGGCGGAGCAGCTTCGCTGCACCAGCGCTCACATGCAGCGTGTTCATCAGATTCGTCGGGAGGCTCTGTGTCTCAGTCATGCACCAGATGTGCGCGGGGACATCCTGCAGATCCAGCGCCAGACGGTGCTCGCCACTATCGACGGTGCTCGGCGTGCTCCCAGTCGCAGGAGAGCCCACCTCGCTTCGCTCCGAGCATCGCCACGCAGGTCACATCCCGGCCGTCGACATTCACATGCTGGACCACGAGGTTCGCACTGCTGTTGCCGTCGGTGACCTCGGTCTTGCTGCCGCCCGTGGGACTGCATCCGGTCAGGCACAGTGCTGCTGCTGCTGCTGCTGCTGCTGCCACAGCGAGAGCCGTTGTGGTGCGAAAGTGTCGTCGGGCGCGATCGGACGTTGAACGCTGGTCGTCGTGTGTGGTCATTGTCTCTCCCCTGCCGTCGGGCTCATTCGGGTCTGTCTCGGTAGCGCAGGATATGCGCGGCCGCTCTCATGAGGCTTCCTTCGCGCCTGGTCCGGTACTCGAGCTGTCGTTCCAGAGCGACCTCCACCCATTGGGTGACGGAGACGCCAGACCTTTCCGCGCGCTGCTTGATTCGACGGCGAAGGTCCGCTGGTATCTGGATGGTGCTTCGCTGTATTGCTGTCACTGCGGTCTACCTCCCAGTCGTCCATGAACTCGCCCCGAACGACGATCCAAGGCGCTCAGTGCTCGCCAGTGCCACCATCAGGTGCCTCCCTCTCGACCCAATGCCAGTGCTCGCACGGGCGCACATCCGGATGCTCCGGGGTCGGCGAGTAGTGACCCAGCGCAGGGTGGCGTACGTCGCGGACGCGCTCATCACCTCGCCCCCACGTTGTCTCGATACGCGGCTCACCGAACTGACCATTCGGGTCGCTGAGCCCGGACTCCACATGCCAGTCGGGTGTGATCGGTGATCCCAAGAGTGCGTTCCGCTGCTCGCAGGTGATCTGTACAGGTCCAGAGATTCCACTCATGGTGATACCTGTGCGCGGTTAGTCCTGGGGGCCGGACGCACGCTTACCGTAGATCTCGTCAGCAGTGATCGTGTTCGCGTCTCTTCTCTGCTGCCGTACCATCTGTGACCCTTGAGCGAGTATCGCGCGCAGGTCTTCCCGCGTTCCATCCGAGGCAAGTTTGAGGATGCGTTCTGCCAGACCAAGGATGAGCCGATCACGAAGCTTCACAGCCTGCCTCCCTCTCGAACTGATCAGCGGCCTCGTTCATGTGCCTGAGAATCAACGCATCGGCCAACGTGATCCCCTTTTGTGCCATCAGCTTTTCGGCGTACCACCGGAGCACCTCGGCTTTCAGGTGAGCGAGCGCCGCAGACGGGGCCGTGGCGAGAATACGTACAAGGGCGCCTACGGGATACCCCTGCCGACGCAGCTCCTCCACCTCCGCCCGCACCTGCTCGATCACTGCCGTCAGACCGTCAGCGCGCGCGTTCGCCGCGTCGGTCTGCTCCAGCGCAGTCTTCGCATTGAGCGCAGCGACGATCTCTTCAGCGTCCGCGCGGTCATAGACCTGCGCGATCACACTTCCTTCTCGCTCCACCCACACGTGCCCGGTCGGAGGGTGAACACCGACCTTGGCAAGATGCTCATCAGTCATCGAACGCCTCGCTCCTGGTCTTCCTCGCCGCGATCAGACCCAGACGGGCTTTACGCAGCTGATGAGGCGTTGGCAGCAGCGTGTTGTAGAGCACCTTGGCGGCAGCGATAACCTCATTCTTGGTTGGTTTGGCGCGCAGTACCTCAGCGTCATGCTTCGCGAGCCACCGGTCGAACGCCCCGGCTCCGTACGGCTCCCAGTCATGCTCGATGCGGAACCGAATCTCGTCAGTTGTCGGTGTCTTCTCACTCATTGCTTGCTCCGCTCTCAATGGGTCGAATGGCGTAAGATCCGCCGACTGGCACTTCAACTTCGTAGTCGTGGAACCCGTTCGTGAATCGCAGTATCTGACCGTCTCGGGTGACTGTCTCAACGGGGTCATACCAGCCAATCTCTGTGCCCGTGGCATCGCAGATGACCAATTCGCTCATGGCTTGCTGCTCTCGGTCTGATTAGCGCGGAACCGAATCTGATCGGTCGACGAGATCACGTCACTCGTAGAACTTGAGCCCTCGCTCTCATTGCGACTCGGTTCACAGTGACCAGCTGAACCTGACGACATTGCTTCCTCCTGATCGGGCACTGACGCTTCTTTCCGCTGTTGCGCTTGTGTCGCCCGAATCGCCTTGTGCGCTTCCCACAGGGCCCAAGCGAAGAGCCAGATGGGGAGCAGCAGCACCCATGCGGGCATGAGCTCGTCGTAGACGGCTATGGCGAGAGGCAGGAACCCGATCGGGCCGGCGAGGAGGCAGATTAGGTTGAACCGGCCGCCCCAAGGTTCGACGTGCTTACTTGGCTGGGTCACTTGGTGCCACCTTTGAGGTAGTCGCGATGTCGAACCCGTTGGCGGTGTCGACGCGGGCTTCGCTGAACAGTCCCCTGACCCGCTCAGCCTGGTTCCACGCGCCGAAGTCGATGCCACGAGACACAGCAGCCTGCACCACGTCATCAAGGTTCGTCGGATCTACAGATTCGTCTTCCCACGGGTTGTACATATATGGGTTGCCCGGCTCGTCTTGAGTGAGTGTCGCCCGCACGCTCTCGACCACCGTGGTCAAGCGGTCATGCTCGCTCACCAGTTTCCTGGCCTGTTGCAAGATCAGCTCGTGATCGCTCACGTCATCTGAGTCTTCGACCCCGAGGACGTCGAGCATCTCGGTGCGCCATGACTGCTCGTCAGCCAGCGCATCAGCCTCAGTCGGTTCGCACATCAGCGGAGCCCCTTTCGTGGTTCGATCGGCTACTGCGTTACTGTGCGCGGACCTCACCGGTGCTCGCCACTCTGGGGTGCCTGTGCTGTCTGCAAGAGGCGTTCGATCTCCCAGGCCATTGGGCGCGGAAGGAATTGGCGGTTCGCATCGACCCACTCCTGTATTCGCTGCAGTCTTGACTGTGCCTCTGCCCCCACGGCGATGGCCTCTGAGAGGGCCTGGGCACGCCGGTCGGATTCCGCCAGGATCATGCTTCGTTCGGCGTCGCGTGCGGCGATTTCCTGACGGAGCTGGCGCAACTCAGGTGTGGCAGCGCGTGCGCCCATGTTGCGCGTCATGATTCCTGCTGTCGCTCGTTGTAGGTGGCCAACGCTCGCTTGAACTCGCCAGCGGTGATCTCAGTCCAGGTCGATTCCCAGTCACAGAGGTTGTTCTCATCGTGCTCGTCGCCGGCAGCTGAGCAACCTGTGTAGATCACACCGTCGAGGGCGAACGAGATGTAGTTGAAGACATGGCTGCCCCCTGTTGCACGGTCGAACTGCCAAGCTGAGCTGATTGCCCCGGGGAGACGCTCTGGCTCGTACCGCACACAGCGCATCACCATTGCGGCTGGATTATTCCGCCATGGGCGCCAGTAGTTCTCACGCGAGCCAAACCGTTTCCAGCGGCCGGAGGCCGGCTCTGTTTCACTGATGATGCCGCTCAAGTACTGTGTCGCATCGAACGTGCACCCGCTCAGATACCCGGTGCCACCGTACTTGTCGGTCAACTCCTTTGCCTTCTTGCGGAATGCGTCCAGAGCATCCTGATTCAGGCTATGGGTCTTTGCGACTTCGGGGCTCGTGGTCTTTGCATACTGTGGGAATACCGTTGCGCTCATGGGGAGCACTATGCGCGGGCGGCATCCTCGACGATCTGACATCCGGGGTGCAGGTCAGTGAGACGTTGGGCTTCCGCCTCGATGCCGGCGTCGTTCAGGTGAGCAATGTCCGCCCGTTCCAGGACTTCACCGGTGTCTTTGTCGACGGCGGTGAGCCACATGTCTTCGCGAAGCGGGTTCATGCTGCACCTTCCGAGGTCTGATTGCCGGTGAGGCCCAGCGCGGTCGTGACCGGGACTTCCTTGCCGTCGCGCCCGTAGATGTGCACCTCGCCTGAGAAGCTCAGCAGCCAGGCGATCCCGGATGCGACGTCGGCGGGGTTGGCGCCGGACCAAACGGAACCACCGTCTCGGTTGGCCTTCACATACTCGTCGATGCTCTCATCTGGCCTCTGGTCGGTGATCCGCCAGACATGTCCGGTGCCGATGCAGCCCGGCATGTCGAGCACCTGGCCGGTGATCGCTTCCTGCAGCTGTGATCGAGTGTCCTCTTCGATGTCGGCGAACTCCGCGAGGCAGTCTTTGAGTGCAGTCTTGCGTGCATCGCTCATTGGGCGTCCCCCCTGTGAACGTCGTCGCAGATGAGCGACCAGTGGGACCTCGATACCGGCGATGATGGCGTTCACGTCGGAGCGGGCTTCCTGCACACGGCGTGCGCGGTCCCTGGCGCATGCCCCGAACTGGTCGTTCGGGTCCCAGTCCTGGTCGGCGGCCGACAGAGGGATGTTGGCAAGCATGTCGCGCTCGAGTGCCTGCAACCGCAGAGAGATGTCTCGGATGATGCGGTGGCTGGCGTCCAGTTCGAGGAACGTCTCACGGAGGTCGGCGGTGTCCACTTTGGCGGTCGCCTGCCCTGCGTACGCTGACCTGGTCAACGCGAGGCGGGCGTTCTTCACGCCGTGACGGTGCCGTGCTTCGCTGTGTGTGCTCATGCAGAGCACTATGCGCGTGGATGCCGGTCAGCGTTTTGGTTTGAGCTGCTCCCCAAGACCGAACTTGCCGCCCAAGGCGGTCAGCCCTGCGAGCACGGCGAGACCAGCCGCCGACATCCCAATCTTCTGGATCTTCTCCATGAACTGTTTGTGCTCGGAGTCCTTCGCCGATTCTTCTTGAACCGTTTGGTGCACGAGTGCCAGGATGCGCAGCCGATCCTCAGCCGTCAGGTCGTCGCGTTCGAGCTCACGTTCAAGCATCGCTCGATACTCGGTGTGTGCTGTGTGAACCTTCTCCTGACTGATCCAATTCGCATCCGCGACTCTGGCGGTGTTGCTCGTGGCTTTGTCGAAGGCGTTGAGTGCGAGCTCCTTGAAATTCGGGAACTGGGCGACCACGCCCAGAGCGACTTCCTTGCTCATGTTCGGCAGGTCGGAGACGAAAGCGATCAGCTTGTCCTTCGACAGGTTCCGCCAGGAGTCGAGCCCGAGCCGACGCTTCAGGCTCTCTTCATCCATCTCTTCGCTTGACATGGCTCCCCTTGCGCTCAGCGGTGATCGTTCTCGACCTCCCAAGTCTACGGTGTGAGCAGGGCTGTCCAACGGCGGGCCCACCTGTTGTACCAGCGGGCGCTTCGTCGACTTGCTCTCGTCGACCGGCTGAAGAATCGGTCGTTGACGCCTGGCATGTCATCATCGTCTGTGTCGGGAGCCGAGACGTCGCCGGTGTCAGGTAAGCCGAGCAGGGTTCGCCCAGCTCTGCAGCTCAGGGTGTAGGCGTTCCCGTATCCGTGCATGAGTCCGAAGCCGATCATGTCCGCCGAGTCCTCCACCGTCTCCTGCACACGGTCGAGGCGGGTGTCGGCGCCATGGATGAGTGAGGTGATGCGCTCATCGAGCTGCGCCTCCAGACTGCGCAGAGGGGCGCGCTCCAAGTCTCGGGCGACAGCTGCGATCTGCTCCAGCAGCGGCCGCCGGTAGTGATCGGCGACCATGCTCTCGCTGATGCCGAAGAGGGCCGCGCCTCCCCGGATGAGCTGGAGCGCCTGTGGCGACAGGTCACCGTGACGGCCTCGAAACTCTTCAACGATCGCTGAGAGGCGCCGACCGACACGCTTGGATGCTGCTGCCTCGGCTCTGAGTTCGTACGCTGTAGCAGACAGGCCGCCCGCACCACCCCCTTCGCGGGCGGGCTGTGCCCATGGTCTGTTGCCGGTTCTCATGCCACCTGCTTCGCGTCAGGAGCGAGCATCAGTCGTTCCAGCCGCACAACGGGCCGACGTCGGTCGTGCTCGTCCACGGGTCGCAGCATGGCCGTGTCACGCCAGGGTTCATCCCGGGCCCGGAAGATGGCCTCCACCACCCAGACACCCGAGTGTGCGCTGCTGGTGACGGTGTCATGTGCGACCAGCGTTCGACGAGGCCTCGGTTTCGGCATCATGCGTGCCCGCCGCCCAGTTCAGCCAGCTGCCAGCGGTATTCAGCGATTGAGCCCATGATGTCGTCCCAAGCGGTGTGTTCGGGCTCAACGTCCTCCAGCGGGCTCCCGTGATGCCCGAGTGCCTCGAGCACGAACCGTGTCGACGAGCAGTCCACCACACGGTAGTGCAGCCACTTCTCGACAGCGGGAAGTTCCGCTTCCAGGAACTTTCGATCCAGTGCGACCGAGTTGCCGGCCAGGCGTGCCTGACGCTGTTCGGGGGCGAACCGTTTGATGTAGTCGAGCAGTTCGGTCTCCACCTGAGCACGTGGCGTGCCGGAGGCCAGCCGCCCCCAGAGACCTGTTCGTGAGTGCATGGCTTTCACGAAGTCATCGGCTGCGCCGCGCAGCTCCAATGCCTCACTCGGTGTGTAGCGGATCACCGCATGGTATCCGCCGTCGTCGACGATGGTGCCTCGGGCGTCCGTGATCCGGCATGCGATCTCCAGCAGTCGGCTGCCTTGCGTGAACGGGCAGAGTCCGTTCGTCTCCGTGTCGATCCAGGCAAGGCGTCGCTCGCCGACCGGGAATTCATTCTGATGTGCCATGGTGGCCTCCTCGCCGGAGACTATGCGCGTGGACAGATTCCCTTGTCTGCGAGGGGCGTTCGGTCCGTGATCGGGCCAGACTGAGAGGATGATGATCGAACCGGGAACCGAGCTCGCACACGTCGAGGATCAGATCGACGAGCTGATCTGCCAGCTCGGATGGGCGATCCAATACCGCAATCTGTGTCGCGCCAGTCGAGGGCGGGTCTTCACCGTCGCTGACTGGCAGGAGAAGGTCGACGGTCTGCCGGCGGTAGAATCACGGGCATGAACGTGTTCATCACCTACCGGACGCCACGCGAGAATCCAGGGCATGACGACACCGTCGAGGTGCCAGTCCTGAAGGCATCCGGGTCGGGACCCGATTACGAGACCGCGAAGGCTGCTGCGCTGGCGCAGATCCCTGAAGGTCAGCTCCTGCTGAGCTACTACGTCGAGGACTGAAGGCGTCAGTCGACGTCCGGAAGCCCACCGCGGATCGACGGGAACGACAGGCCATTCCTCCCCAGCCACAGGTCGAAGCTCGCCACGGTGAACGTGTGCGGCTCCCCGACCTGGATCTTCTCGGCGATCCGGTCCTGACGTTCCCCGAGATGACCGGCATGGAGGATGGGGCAGTCTGAACTCACAATCTCCACGTACGCCGTCCGACGCGCGTGCACCGAGTCCACCGACGTTAGAGTGCACGTCACCGTGGTCGTGGACAGTGCGTTGCCGACGACGAAGATCACTCCGCTCAGGATGAGCAGGAACAGCAGCACCGCGAGCAGTAGACCTACGGCACATCCGATCCGTCCGACCGGTTTTCGTTGTGCCCACATGATCTGATGCAGGTCTTCAGCCGCAGTGCGCCGCTGTCTCACACGAGATCGCCGACCATGATCGCGAACTCTTCCGGTGTGACGATCCGGACACCGAGGTCAGTGGCTTTCTTCCACTTCGAGGACCCTTCCTCCCCACAGACCAGAAGTGAGGTCTTCTTCGACACTGACCCGGAAGCTTTCCCACCCGCACGTTCGATCAGCTCGTTCATCTCATTGCGAGACAGGTTCGACAGTGCCCCGGTCATTGCGCCGGTGACCACGACCGTCATCCCGTTGAGAGGTCGGGCACCTCGATCGTCGGCGTCGGGCTCTGCGCCCATGTTGACCCCGGCGGCGGCGAGCTTGTCGAGGACGGGCGCCAGACGGTCGAGTCCCTCGCGGAACAGTCGAGCACGTTCCGGGCCGACACCTTCGACCTGCTGAAGGTCGTCGACGCCGGCGGCTCGCAGTGCGGCCATCGTGTGGAAGTGTGCGGCCAGACGGCGCCCGAAGGTGCGGCCTGAACGACGGATGCCCAGCGCAGTGATCACACGGGCCAGTGGCCGTGTCTTCGCCGTCTCAATCTGGGCGTGGATCTTTGCGGCGTTCCGTGCCCCGAGGGTGCGTCCCTCGCTGAGCTGCAGGGCGGTGAGCTCGTCGACAGTGAGACCGAACAGGTCAGCGATGTCGCCGATCAGCTCGGACTCCACCAGTGCGGCAGCGATCTCCCCGCCGATGCCTTCGATGTCGAGGCAGTCGCGGCTGACTGCGTAGGAGACCCAGGAGCCGAGCGAATCCGCTGGGTCGGTTGAGCGCCAGATCACCTCGCTGGTGTCGAGCGGGCTGCCGGACTTCGGCGACACCCGCTCCGGGTCGTATGGCTGCTCGCTGCCCTCACGCAGTTCGGGGAAGCTTCGGCTGATCCGTGGGATCACGTCGTTGGCTTTGTAGACCTCGACGGTGTCCCCGATACGGATGTCGCGGTCATGGATGAACGCGAAGTTGTGCAAGGTTGCACGTGCGATCGTGGAGCCGTCGACGTGGACGGGATCGAACACTCCGGTGAACGAGATGTTCCCGGTGCGGCCGACATCCATGACGATGTCGCGCAGCACGGTCGTCGCTTTCTTCGCCTCATACTTGTACGCCATCGCCCAGCGTGGGGCCCGGGAGGTCGAGCCAAGCTTCGGACGAATGTCGGCACGGACCGCTTTGATCACGATGCCGTCAGTCGGATACGGATAGTCATCGTGCTCACGGGCGACACCGAACTTCTCGACCGCTTCGAGCACTGAGCGCTCGGCGGTGTGTGGGACGTCGCCCAGGAGGTCGCTCGACGGCAAGAAACCGAGAGCATGGAGGTGTGCTGCTGCGGCGTTCACATCCTCGGACGATCCGGGAACGTCGTAGGCGATGAACGTGGCATGCGTCTCATAGTCGATGCTGTCCGCTCTGACGGTGCCTGCGATCGCATTCCGGGGGTTTGCGAACGCGGTCTTCCCGGCAGCGACACGGTTCGCGTTCGAAGTAGCGAAGTCCGATTTCGACATGAGCAGCTCACCCCGGACCTCAAGCTCCACGGAAGGGTGGACGACGTACGGCACACCGTGGAGATTGCTGATGGAACGCACTCGCTCGGTGATGTCCTCACCGGTGCGGCCATCCCCGCGGGTGGACACACGCACCAGCCGCCCGCCCCGGTACTCGATCGAAATGGCGAGGCCGTCGAGTTTCGGTTCCACAGTGACCGGGCTGCCGAGAGCGACCATGGATGTGGTGAAAGACTCGATCTCGTCAAGGCTTCTGACCTTGTCGAGCGACAGCATCGGAACCTCGTGTGAGACGTCCGTGCCTTCAGTACTGAGCCCTCCACCTGGAGCGCTGAACAGACGGTGGAACACCACCTGGTCAGGGTGAGCTTCCTCGAATGCGGCGATCCTTTCGAGCAGCGCGTCGAACGCGGCGTCCGACATGATCGGCTCACTGCTCTGGTAGTAGGCGGCGTTTGCCTGTTCTGCGAGGCGGATGTCTTCGAGGTAGCTGGAATGCTCAGTGGTCATGCGGCACTTATGCGCGGGCTGCAGCGAGGGCAGCGATCGCCGAGCGTCTGGCGTCATCGCTGGTGAGTGCCCGTCCGCCGCCCATGAACGCCGTGGGCAGCAGTGATCCGAGCAGAATGTCACAGATCACTGACACGTCGATGTCTCCGGTCACCTCACCGCGGGCACTGGCCCGGTCGATGATCGCCTGCACCCGGGCCCTGCGCGGAGCGACGACATGGTCGCCGAGCCCCTCCCCCGGTGCGGGCTGACGGACCGCCAGCATCATGAGCGTCGGGAATGCAGCGTGAAAGAACGGGTCGTTGAGCATCGCGACCTCCTCTTCCTGCAACGCCACGAGGTCGTCGAAGAGTTCGCCGGTGTCTGGCGCCGCAGCGGGAGGGAACCGCCGAGCCAGGGTCGCGAGAAGGGCGTGCTCCATGTCTGGGTAACGGCGGTAGAAGGCCTGACGGCTGGTTCCGGCTTGGTCCGCGATCTCAGCGATCGTGGTCTCCTCGACACCTTGCTCGAGAACCAGCGTGACGAGAGCCTCGTCAATGGCAGCATCAAGGCTTGCGTCACGCGGACGCCCACCTGTTCGTTTCTTTCTCATGACTGCTCCCATCTCAGGATACCGATCATATCTTCGCCGACCTTTCTGATCAGCAGTGCGGTCTCATGCCGGCCCATGCACTGCACCTCGCCGATGCACCTGGCGCCCATGATGGCGCAGACCATCAGCTCAACCTGATCGCGCGGAACGTCAGGAAGCGCATGCATCCAGGGCTTCATCGCGTCGATCCGTTGTGCACCACTGCCGGGCTGCGCGATCGCGAGTCGCATGCCGGCGTACACCTTGTCATCGTGCTCGTAGAGGTCAGCGAAACGGTCCAGCAGCTGCCTCGGTCCGAGCTCTGAGTCTACGTGCTCATGCACTGCAGCCCAGACGCGCTCCCGCTCGTCTTTCATCGGGTCGGCGACCTCGCTCATCTGGTCACCCCCAGCTTGACTCGGACTGTGGCTGAGTCGCTGAGCTGCACTCTCGCGCGTATGTCCATCAGTTCTCTCCCTCTGTGTGACAGGTCGCGCAGACGGTCGAGAGTGACGGTTGTCTCTCGCATGATCTGTCTGACGGTCGGTGCTCGACTCACTTGTATGCGTCGCATCCAGATGTCCCCGAGCTCGTCTCGGGATCGGCCGGTCTCTGCGACGATCGTGGTTTCGATGAGTTCGCCGACAATGGCGATCACGTTGCACAGCGGCAGAGCGACCTCTGGCTCGTGCTCGGCGATGAGTGTGGAACTGCTCGAGTCCCAGTCTCCGACGTCGGTGACCGGGTGCGGAAGTCTCGGGTCGGACAGCCCGCTGTCCAGCCCTCCGACATAGGTACCTCCGACGGCTACCGGGAACCCTCCGATCGTTCCGGTGTAGGTCGTCACACCATGGTCCTCACCGTCCAGCTGCAGGTTCACCGGGATACGTCCGTCCGTCGACTCTGGGTGAGCAGGTGTGCGCACGTCCAGGTGTGTGACTGCCCAAGGTGCTTTCGGGCGGAGACTGCGGAGCAGGAGGTCGACGATCGCTACGACGTCAATCGACGACAGGTGGTGCACGTCGCGACCTGGTCCCTCTCCTACGGAGACGACTGCAATCCCACCGATGTGTGTGTCGTCTTGCTCGGTGACGTCGACCGAGCAAGACGTTCGTCGCCAGCCTGCGCCGAGGTACCGCTTGTCAGACGGCCCGAGCACGGACTCAATCCTCGTGCTCATTTGGCTGGGTCTTGGTCAACGGAGATGGACTCCACGCGGTCATCGAGGATGGAACGGATGGCAGCGAGGATACCGGTCAGTGAGTCGACCGGCGTGGCTGGTCCGACCGAGCTGTAGTCCACGGTCACGACGGGTGTCCCGTCGAGCTGCATGTGGCCGGTTCGAACCTGTGCCGCTGAGACTCCGGGTAGCGAGTCGACGGCTGAGCGCAGGCGCTGGACTTCCGCTGCTTCGGGCAGTCCGTCCGGGACGTGGAGGATCAGGCGCAGCCGGCTGGGCGCGGTGTTCGCGGATGTCATGGGCATGATGTGGTGTCCGTTTCTGTGTGGTGGTCACTGCTGACTTGTCGGGCTTCCATGGCTGCGGCGAGATCGTCGATGGTTTCGCCGCTCGGTGCGTCAGCGGGTCCGATGAAGTTCTCGGCATCCCACACGGGGATCAGCAGGTCCCCGATGAGCAGCCAGGACTGCGGACGTCCGATTCCACGCGGCGTCTTTCCGAGGGTTGCTCTGAGCATCAGCTGATCCGTACGAAGGTCGTCATGCCGACGGCGTCAACGGATGAGACTTTGACGACGTCTCCGGGTTTGGGAGCATGGATCATCCGGCCTCCTCCGATGTAGATGCCGATGTGGCCCGGTTTCCAGACCAGGTCGCCGGGGCGGGCTTCATCGCGGTTCACCTGTGTGCCTGCGGCTCGCTGGGCTGTGTCCACCCGCGGCAGCCGGATGCCGAGCTGTGCGTAGACGTACTGGACGAGCCCTGAGCAGTCGAAGCCGTCGGGCGTGGTGCCGCCCCAGACGTATGGCGTGCCGAGGTATCTGTAGGCGATGGTCACCGCATCGCTGTCGGCCTCTGCTGGGCTGTCTTGACTGTCCGGCGAGGCAGCAGCTGATACAGCGGAGGAGGACGGTTCATCGTCTGAGGTGGCCGGGATACTGGCCGGCGGTTCCGGCGTTGACGCTGCCAGCGGAGGTGTGGAATCGAGCTCGTCGTTTGTGCTCGCGGCGGCGTTGACGTGTAGTGTCTGGTGCAGTGCACCGGTCTGGGGAGGGCTCGTCCGCAGCGCAGTCGTTTCGATTGTCTGAGCATGGGCAGCCGGGGCACCAGCTACACAGAACAGACCCGCGATGAACACTGCAGTCAGACCTGCAGTGCCTTTCGAAACACTCGTCACGCGCGCCTCCTCCAGTTCGCCAGTCGACACCTATGCGGAGCCGACCGGAAGAGCAGATAGGAGCACGCTGTTGCAAATCGAAATCGACGTCCCGACCAGCTGGATTGCTGCTCCGCCTTGGCCTCATCCGCTGCGTTCCCTTCTTCCTCATCCGGTGCTTTCCTTCGACAGTCCAGACCGTCTTCGACATGTGGACGCCGGGCCGATAGAAGATCCCCTCACCTTGGACTCGCTCCTGAACCAGGTCGCGAAACTCGGCGGTATCGAGGCGGGCCTGCTCCCCGAAGTTCGGCTTCATCCGCTTGGCGAAATGCTACGCATCGACACGGTCAGCCCCTTCGGTGTCACAGGGGCAGTCACGGTCGAAGGCGCAGGTCAGTTCCTGATCATCTGTGCGTCGAAGACCGACGATGACTTCGATGCACTGGAGCTCTTCGACCACATGATCACGTCATTCACGATCGTTAGGTTACGACCGTAGCGTTACGGGTGTATTCTTCTTCCGCGCACAAGTGCAGCAGGAAGGAGTTTCGACCCCCGTTGAAACGAGACCCGGTCACAGTGGCCGGGGTGGGTCGAGCCACACAATCATGGAGACCAACACCCGCAAGACCCTCTACGGAGGCATCGGAATCGCGTCCGCCGCCCTGGCGTTGACAGTCGCCCCGGCCGCCGCCAACGCAGCCGAAGACACCGAACCCGCAGCGCCCGTTGCAAGCACTGTGGCACCCGCGGAACAGACCCCCGCGACGTCATCGACCAAGACCGTAGAGGTCGGCCCAAACGGCTCGACCAGCACGACCAACTCGACCGCGGCGAAACCGGCTGAGAGCGCACCGAAGCCCGCAGCGCCCGCTGCGAAGCCGACCCCCAAACCTGCCTCCACCGAGCACGCAGCCCCGAAGCCCGCGGAGCAGCCGAAGGCAGCACCCGCCCCAGCGCCGAAACCTGCCGTGGCCCCAAAGACTGCGGCCGACGACACCCACAGCACGCCGGCAGCCTCAGGGGGCACGGAGCACACCACACCCACCCCCGCACCAGAGGCTGACAGCAAGACCACGCCGGAGCCCGCTGCTCCTGAGCAGGACCAGTCGAAAGACAATGCGTCCACGGCCCAGCAGACGGAAGCCCAGCCGGTCGCTAAAAAGGATGCCGCACCTGCAGACGAGCAGAGCACCGCACTCGCACCCGCCGACGCCATCGCTCCTGCTTCAGAGGCCGCTGCCGACACCCCGGCCGCCCCGAAGCGCGTCGCCGAGAACACCTCAGCGAAAGACAACGGCTTCGTGACCAGCCTTGCCACCGACCTGGGAACGCAGCAGAACCGCTACACGATCAGCGTGAATGGGAAGACCGCGTTCACCGGCCGAACCGGCAGCCTCGAAGCGTTCTCTGACGTCACTTACGACGGCGACAAGCCGGTCGGCACACCGACGTGGTTTGCGAAGGTGTTCGGCCTGACGCTCGATGAGCTGCTCGCTGCCGTACCCGACGGCGACAGCACACTCACCGTCACGCTCGACGGTGACACGAAGTCGCTGTTCATCTACGGAATCAAAGCGAGCACGCCGACCCCTGACCCGGTTGATCCCGTCGACCCGGTCGATCCGGTGGACCCTGTCGATCCCGTGGACCCGGTGGACCCTGTCGATCCCGTGGACCCGGTGGACCCTGTTGACCCAGTCGATCCGGTGGACCCGACTGATCCCACTGATCCGGTGGACCCCGTTGACCCCGTGGACCCGGTTGACCCAGTTGATCCCGTCGATCCGGTGGACCCGACTGATCCCACTGATCCGGTGGACCCCGTCGATCCGGTGGACCCCGTCGATCCTGTCGACCCGGTCGATCCGGTGGACCCGACTGATCCCACTGACCCGGTTGATCCGGTTGACCCCGTCGACCCCACTGATCCGGTCCAGCCGGCAGACCCGACTGATCCGAAGGACCCCGCGGAGCCCACTGATCCTGCACAGCAGACCGACGTGGACACCCCCGCGAGTGATGGGGCCGCAGCGGCCGCAGCTGTTCCGGCCAAGTACACGGTGGAGTCGTTCACTACGCCGGTGCCGCAGCGCTACACCATGCACGGCGACGGCACAGTACAGCTCGCCGAGCAGGGTGCCTCCGGCGATGAGAGCCGTCTGGCACGCACGGGATCTGACGATGCCCTCGTCCTCGGAGGCGGACTCGCGCTGCTGCTCGTCGGCGCCGCAGTGACCGCAGCCTCACGTCGTCGTCGCTGCTGACCCAGCTCCGCTCCCGCGAACTCGCCCCACGTGTTTCTCCATGGACACGTGGGGTGAGTTCGTTCGTTCTCCACCCACAGAGGACCCCACGTGCCCGCACTCCCCCGTTCGCCTCTCCGCTACCCAGGCGGGAAGGCCACCATCACCCCGCTGATCAGTCGTCTGCTCGATCCATCCGAGGTGGAGCTCGTCGAACCGTTCGCCGGCTCGGCGTCACTGAGCATCGCGCTGCTCACCGCAGGGCTGGTCGACCACGCACACATTGCTGACGCAGACCCCGGTATCGCCGCATTCTGGAACGTCCTCACCACGGACTGCCAGTCGCTGATCGTCTGGTTCGCGTCAGTCACCCCGACCCTGGAGGCGTTCCAACACTGGCAGTCCGTCGACACCAACGACTCACGAACACTCGCTCGACGGACCCTCTTCCTCTCACGCACGGCCTGGGGAGGCATTCCGACCGCAGGACCTATCGGCGGCTGGACGCAGTCCGACGGTCGGCGCATCACAGACCGGTGGAACCGAACGGAGACGCTCGTCAGGCTCGCGAACGTCGCAGAGCTCGCAGCAGCAGGAAGACTCACCGCAGCAGAGCACTCCGCAGACTGGCGTGAGACACTCGCCGCACACCCGAACGAACTCGCATTCATCGACCCGCCATACCGCCGCGACGGCGACAGACTCTATCGGCACCGGTTCACCGCCCATCAGCAACTCGCTCAGACGCTGCACGACCGCCCCGGACGTTCCCTCATCACCTACGGTGACGACGCATTCATTCGATCGCTCTACCGCACGGCCACAGTCATCCCTGTCGATCGACGGTACTCATCTCTCACCTCTTCAGAGGATCGAACAGAG
The DNA here is from genome assembly GCF_008831165.1 of Pseudoclavibacter sp. CFCC 14310. Classification (NCBI taxonomy): domain Bacteria; kingdom Bacillati; phylum Actinomycetota; class Actinomycetes; order Micrococcales; family Microbacteriaceae; genus Pseudoclavibacter; species Pseudoclavibacter sp. CFCC 14310. The sequence continues at coordinate 18,028 of NZ_WBKC01000003.1, forward strand.
ATCCTCATCGACACACGCCCCGGCGGGAACCGTCAGCAAAGTAGTCGCTACAATCAGTCGAGCACACACCACGAATGAAAGACGCCACATGCCCCGCAAACCACGTGACCCTGAACGCACTTACGCCGTTGTCATCGACGAGTACAAGACCGCCCGTCTCGAAGCCGACCAGCTCAAAGAAGCCAGCAAACAGGCCAACGCGAAAGCCGCGAAACTCAAAGCGGAAGCCAACCGACTGAAGAAGAGCGCAATCACCCGATCCGAGCGGAAAGTCGCCGAAGCCAAAGCAGAACTGCAGCGGGTGCTCGACCTCGTCAATGCCGACGACTGACGCGATCCCCCACGGCACCAAAGTCGGCTACAGCTACCACGGCTGCCGCTGCGAAGCCTGCACACAAGCGAACACCCGAGCACACCGGATGACCGCATTCGGCAGACGCTACCGTGACCTCACCCTCACCACCGGGCAGCTCACCAGACTCACCCTCGCGCTCACCGCAGCGATCGCAGACGGCCTCCCCGAAGCCGACACGCTCCGCGACGTGATCATCAGCGGACTCGAAGACGCACTGCGCGAACAGCACCCGGACGCCGAACACAGCCCGAACCTCAGACTTCCGAGTGGCGCGCTCTATCAGGTGGCGCTGCCGCCTGCACTATGGTGAGTTAGACAACAAAAATGATGTAGACCAATCCGATTCACCGGTTGGTACTAGGGGGCACAATGAGCGCGAAACAAGAACACGACAATCAGACCGATGGAAGTGAGGTCCCCAGAAAAGTCTGGATCTCTGCATCACTATCTCTGGTGCTTCTTGTTATATGGTCTCTCGTTCCACTGCTCCTTCCGGACCTCGACACCTTCGTCTGGAATTCAATCAGTCTTATTGGCGTGGCCCTCACCATTGTTGCTATCGGCATCGCCTTCCTCATCTTTCGTAAGCAGGACCGAGACTCCGCGCAAGCTCAAACGCAGACAAACGGCAAGTTGGACAAGATCAGCGACCAGATGAGAAAGTTCACTGATCGTGCCGCTCAAACCCCTCTATCCTCCATAGAGGAACGGTACCAAGAAGACGAAGAGAGCCACGGTGAAGAAGATGACGAACACGTCATCGAATCTGCTAAAGGAAGTACTCGAGTAGTCGATGGAAAGAAGGGGACCGTTCTGCAACAAGAGGATGTCCCCCTCTACGTAATTGGAGATTTAGCCACCGCTTGGCGCGACATGCCAGACCAGAGCGGCCGTTGGACCGTCTCCAACCTTGTTGATGCTTGGCGTGCTGATGGCCAAGGAAACAATCCGTGGTACGTCACGTTCGAGTCAACTAATGGTGATCAGCGTGTCTGGCGTCTCTACCGTGGAGGCAAATCGAAAAGAACACCAACTGCTAGAGATGTGACACCAGATATGATGGCGCAGTAGTCGGCTCATCCATACCCTTGCAACAGCCGGCAGGCCCGTGGTGCACTGACGGTTCAGAGCAAACCCGGCGACAGCCGAAGCCACCCATAGTTAAGTGCTCGCCCCTCCCACTCCGCCGGCCCGGAGGGCCGGCTTCGTCCCGGGGCTCGCGCGCAGCGGCACCCTTCCCGTCTTCCCCGTTCGTTCGGCTCGCCTGACCTTCACGTCTCCCCGAAACGCCGACTGGACGTCGGCCTTCCTGACCGTTCGTGCCGGCATGGCCTCACCCCGTCACCCGTCCGACTTTCCGGTCTGAGGTCCACCCTCACCGGGTGCACCTTGGGGCTTCGCCCCGCCCAGCCCTCCCACGCCTGGCTGGTTCCGGCCACGTGCGCTCCGACCGTGTTCGCTGCGCGCCGCCTCGTCTCGGCATCCCGCACCACGGTCCCCCTGACTCCGTTCGTTCACCTTCCCGGTGGGACCTCAGCATGGTGCCCTGCATGCTCACCTTCGACCAAGGCGACTGCGTCGCCCGCGCAGCCCGCATGCACCCTCTCGGAACGTCACCACAGGGTGCACCGGAGGCCCACGTCACCGGTGCGTGGGCACGACCAGTGCTCACCGGAACGCACCGCGTTCCCGCGACGAAGTCGCCGAGGCGAACCCACGGTTCGACTCCACCGGCACCCGGGCAGACGGGTGACGGCAAGCGATGCGCCCACGGGACGAAGCACCGGACCGAGGGAGCATCGCGCAGCCCCGACCACCCCAAGGGGAAGACCGACGCGACCCCAGAGACGGACGACGAGCCCAGCACCCACAGGAGCGCACGAGGAGGACGGAACAGGGCGGCGCAGCGCGGCGGTCGAGAACAGCCCCGAGTGGGAGGGGTGCCGGAGGGGGCGCGGTCGGCGGATTGGACTGGGCTTTCTCGGAGGGTTCGTGCGGAAGATACGCATATGTGATCTGCATGACTGATTTCCGTTCGTTCCTCCTCACCCGGGCTGGGACCATCGAGGCGAATCCGACGACGTTCATCATGCGCTCGAAAGCGTGGGCGAACGCGCGGCCGGACGGTTCGACCATCGTCGTCTGGCGTGATGAGGCCGGCATCCACAACGCCGTCGTCACCCCAGAGGATGCGTCCGCTCGTGACTCTGCGGTGAAGCTCGCCGTGTCTGTCGCCGCCCACTCAGATGAGTCGGACATCGAGCTGCCGCTGACCCCAGTGGTGCGTGGTGCTCGCATTCCCCGGCGGGTGTCCATTGAGACACGTGAGACGGTCGCAGGAGCAGACCCTGCGGAGACTGCTCGGGCGCTGGCCTTGAGCCTCGCGGTCGGCGACTGGGTGGCGATCTCTTCCCGTCAGCCCGCCCGTCGGGAGAAGAAGTGGTGGCGGCGCTGGCTGTCCGCACAGTTCGGCAACGAACGCAGCCAGCATCATTCGACACGTGAGGGGGCGTCGGTCGTCGCCGTCTACGCGGGGTCGGTGGATCGTGTGTCGGCGGACAACCTGCTGCATGCTGTGTTCGCGGCGCTGCCAGGCTTCGACCTGCCGATCGAGACGTACGCTCCGTCGACGTGGAGTGCCTCATCACCGGTGTTCGGGCTCTCGTTGGCCGCGGCTGTCGCGGCGCTGGTCACCGGAGCGACCGGTCGGCTGCAGCTGGTGACGACGCTGTTCTGGGTGTTCGCCGCCGTCGGGGTGCTCGTCACGCTGCTGGTCGGTGCCGGGCGCATCCCCTCACTGCCGTCGAAGGTCCGGGTGGGCCGGTTCACCGGGCTGTTCCCCGTCCGCCGTGCGATGCTGCGTCGACCGCGGCCCCCGAAACGATCCTTCGTCGACAAGGATGGCGTCACCCATGACTCAGAGCCTGGCGACTATCCGCTGCCGCGTACATCGTTCATGGTCGGCGCTGACCTGATCGCCGCGTTCGCCGCACCCCAGGCTGGTGCCGCATCCGGTGAGAACAGCACCGCCGGGCGCGAGGCTCCCGCGGCTGTTCAGGACAACGTCGGGCCGCTCATCGGCGTCGCCGGTGACATCGGTGTGCACCTGTCTGCAGCGGACATGTTCTCTGGCATCATCGCCCTCGGCTCGGCCGGCACCGGCAAGTCCGTGTTCGTGCACAATGTGTTCGGCTGGACGACGTTGGAGAAAGCGAATCCGAGTGGACGACCGGGGTTCCCAGGAGCCCGGAATGCGGTGATCGCGTTCGAGAACAAAGGCGACGGCGCAGACCACTATGTGCGTTTCGCACAGTACGCCGGGGACCCGGTCTACCGTGTCGAGCTCGGGGATCCGGCACGAGCTGGGATCGACCTGTTCCCGCCTCAGATCGGGTCTGTCGAGTTCCGTGCCCGGCTGGCGGCTGGTGCGTTGAAGTACACGTTCGGCGAGGACTCCATTCAGGAGCGTTCGTTCGACACTCTGCGTCGCGTTTTCGCTGCCGCATTCGTGATCTCTGAGCATCCGGAGGGCATCGCCACCGTGGTCGACGGTGTCCCGGACGCTGGTTCGCCGTTCCTGTATGCGGCTGCCCTGATGGGTGAGCGCGGCGATGATGTGGCGGTCGCTCTCGCCGGTCAGCTGCAGGGTGAGGCGATGCGTCTGGATGCCGGTGAGGGCACCGATCTGGGGTTCGCGTCGACACAGATCACGCCCCTGTTCTCCGGGCTGACACCGTCGAAGCGCGGCGACCTCTTCCAAGCTCCACGGAACAAGATCACGAACCTCCTGGCGGCGGAGCAGTGGTGGGCGCGCCCGGCGCGACTCACCTGGGATCAGGTGCTGGACGAGCATCTCACCGTCGTGGTGAACACCGGCCAGTCGCATGGCGGCCGCCCGATCGACGACAAGCTCACGGAGGAGATGTCGGGGCTGCTGATGTACACGCTCTATGATGCGATCAAACGTCGGTGCTCCGGCTGGCAGGAAGTCGACCGCCACTGCACGCTGTTCGCCGACGAGCTCAAACTCCTGGCCGGAAAGAACCCGGAGATCATCACATGGCTGCGAGACCAGGGTCGCTCGTACGGTGTGCAGCCCGTGTTCGCGACACAGCGGACCGAGCAGCTGGACAAACGGGTGAAGGAGGCCGTCACCGGGTTCGGTACGGTGCTCGCTTTCGCCCAGGACAACCCGCAGGTGGCGAAGCAGCTCGCTGACGATTTCGCCGCGGACGGATCTCCTTGGCTGCCGGCCGACATCGTGAACCTTCCACCGTATGTGGCGATTGTGCGCACGAAAGTGGCGAAGACCAGGCAGCCGGCGTTCACCTGCGCGCTCACGAACTTCGAGGCCGCTGACGGCACCGTCGTCGAAGACTACCGGGCCGCGCAGGGGTACTGATGGCCGGTGCTCCCCCGGCACTCTACGAAGGTGCCACTGGTCTGCTCGCCGATGCACGTTCGAGCGCGACTGCCGGACTTGCCGCAGGTGAGCGCATCGACCCGTTCTGGTCTGATTTCTGGCCGGTCGGCTCGAAAGCCTCCTGGGTGAACGTCCACCAGATGCGGCGCCAGGTTGCCTCCGGTTTCGCTCGCGTCCCCTACTGGCTGAACGGTAATGGGACTGCGGCACTGCAGCGGTTGCATGGGCATCGTCTGCAGGAGACGTTGGCCATCGTCGGTGCGCTCACCGTGTGGCAGAACATGTCGGCGGAGCAGCTCGCCGCAGTCACTGGCGTGGCCCGGGTCGCCACTGGGCGTTCGGCGCTGATGACGGATCTCTTCCACCTCGGTTTCGTCGAAGTCGGTGTGCACGCGGATGCCCTCCGACGCACAGACCGGTCAGCCAGATCGAACCTCTACCGGCTGACCCGCACTGGCGCGATCGAACGGACACTGTACCCGCTGACCTCGTACGCGGAACGGCTGAAGGTGACCGCCGGTGTCGAAGAGGGTGCGATCGGTGCCGGCATGCACGACCGGCATGGTGTGGTGGCCACAGAGCTGGGTCTGCGCATCGCGGAGACCGGCAGTGTGGCGGTCATGCTCGGCGAGCATCTCGGACGGGTGCAGGACCTGATCAGCGGAGGGTGGCATCCGTCGTTCGATGCGGACGCGGTCGCCCTTCGAGGTGACGGGCTGCGCGTTGCGATCGAGTTGACAGCGTCGACGTCGAACGTCCCAGCGAAACTCGCACGGTGGGCCAGGTTGCTCGCGTCGAAACCCCTGCGTGACAGTGGCCTGATCGTGCTGTTCGTCACCGCTGAGAACCCGAACATTGACTCTTCCGTCAGCCGCAATGTCCGCAAACGCACGTTCGACGCTGTGCGCCTCGCGGTGCGGAACACCCCGGGTTTTCCTGGGAATCGAACGGCTGAACGGATCGGCGTCATCGACTGGCGTGACTGGTACCCGTCACCGGGCAGGGTCTCACCGTGGGCTGCGGCGCTGAACGTCTGGTTTCCGAGCGGTCCGCCGGACGTCCCTTGGGAGATGAGGAGCCTCGCGGACCCGTTCGACGTTGAATTCTCCCCTCGTTTCGACGCGACCGCCGCCATCGACAACCTCGGCAGATGCTTCGGAAACCCGCAGTGGCTGCGAAGCGGTCATCGGACGGTCGACCCTGTCGCCGCCCACCTGGCTGGCCTCTACGGATACGCCCCGACGGACCTTGCCCCGCGAGTATCGAACAACGGCATACCGGCTGGTGTCATCCCGCCCAGGCAGCGCTGGTGAGTCCACGCGCATAGGTGTTCTGACACACGGGGAAGGACCACCTATGACCACTGACAATCCGTCGGGCTTCGCGGAACAGCTGCATCAGATGTTGGACCGGGCCGGCCTGACTGAAGAGGCAGACGACGGGGCATCCAGCGAAAGGTTCGGCACCGCGCTGCGCGACCTGCAGGGCGAGCTTGAACGCGACGGGTTCGACCTCGATGCGAAGATCACGGGAATGCCGAAGCCCCTGCTGCGGTTGACACTGAGGTCGGATGCCGGGGCGCTGCTCGGCGAAACGGCGCTGACGCTCGGCGAGGTGTTCACAGACTCACGCCCGAGCAATTTTCCGGTCCCCCGCATTCGCTCCTGGGCAGCGCAACTCATCCGTAGCTGGCGACAGTACCACCTGCTGAAAAACCAGCTGGATCAGGAGCGTTCATGACCCTTCTGCACAACGTTCCCTCCCACGTGCTCGTGTCGGCCGTTCGCTACGCGCTGGGCCGCAGAACCTACATCGTGTCTGACACGGTGCAGGCAGTGTCAGGCCAGTGGTCGAAGCTCAACCGGGCAGACAAGACCGTCATCGTGACTGACGTCGTCCGGGCCTTCAAAGGGGGCTCGACTGGCATGCCCCAGGACGCCGAACAGTGGGCACGACTGCTGCGAATCGCACTCGACGACCCACATCTGGGCCTCGCAACCCGTGAGGCCCAGACCATCAACCGAATCCTTGAAGGAGACATCTACTCATGAAGAACAACAGCATCGCGCATCTCGTCCGCCCATCCACCGTCGCAGACCCACGGCGCCAGGATCTCGCGGAAGTCCGAATCAGCGAAGGTCGAGGCGGACAGTGATCACCGCAGACGACACCGAACAGTCCGGCGCACCTGCGCTCCGGGCAGCCAGACCGCTCGAAGACCTGGCGCCCGGTGACCTCGTCATCATCGAAGACAGTCGGGTCATCGTCCGGGTGACCGAACGTTCACCACGCCTGTTCTCCACAGACGACGGCGGCCGGTGGCGCATCAGCAACGGGCGGGAAGTCGGCGGTGCACGCACCACCCGAGCACTGACCGACGCCCAATCCAAGCGGTTCCTCGCCTGGTGCAGGTTCGACCGTGCTCGCCGCAGACTCGTCACCCTCACCGACCAGATGGCGGCGCTCACCCCGGATCATGACGTCATCGCAGTCGCACCCGAATACGCGGACAAGATCTCACGCGTAGCGGAGAGCCTTGATGCGATCGGCTGACCTGCTCACACGCGAGACCATGGTGATGCCGGAAGACTCCACCATGGACCGCGGGACCGAGCGACTGATCACAGCCATGTCGGCGCTCGTTCAGTGGCGCGGGCCGTGGGAACCATCGACACACCGGGGCGGGTACCGCATCGCCGCCGCCGACGGCACCAGATGCTGGACGCACGAGCGGCAATGGGTCACACCACCCGTAGAGAGCATCGCGCTCACCCGCTGGCCGGACGCGACCTCAGCGGTCGAAGCCGCACGGATCGCGATCACCTCCCTGGTCACACCGCTGCTGCCTTTCGGCGGCGGAGGACTCACCTGGAACGAATACCGCGCACGCAAGCTCCGTGTCCTGGTCACCGGCTCACGCGACTGGGCTGACGTGCGACTGATCGAACGAGTCCTCGCCGAGGTCTCCTGCTGCATGCCGGCCCAACACATGACCCTCGTCCACGGCGCCGCACGGGGTGCAGACCAGCAGACCGCAGACATCGCCCGGGCGCTGGGATGGAGGCTCGAACCCCACCCAGCGGACTGGGATCGTCTCGGGCGCAGCGCCGGCTTCATCAGGAATCAGCAGATGGTCGACGCACGACCGGACCTCTGCCTGGCGTTCAGCCGTAACGCCTCCAGAGGCACCGCCCACTGCATCTCCGCCGCACGAAAGGCCAGTGTCCCGACCTACGTGTTCGAGGATGACGATGCACCGCGCACACGAATGGCATGACGAAGAAGAAGTCCACCGATTTCACCAAGCTGGACATTGGCACCACCCTCTGGCTGGAGAATCCTCAGCTTCGGACGCGCTCCCGTGTGTTGGTGCAGCGGCTCACACCCACGCAGGCAATCGTTCACCATGCAGGTCTCGTCCACCGGTTCCGCCGCAGCGATGGCAGCCAGGTCGGCGGCAGACGAAAGATCGTCGAGTACATTCCGGCTGACGGAGACAAGTGAGGTTCGTGATCCTGGAGTCGCCGTACGCCGGTGACGTGGACGCGAATGTCGAATACGCTCGCTCCTGCATGGCCGACAGTCTGAGCCGGGGCGATGCACCGTTCGCCAGCCATCTCCTGTACACGCAACCTGGTGTCCTCGACGATCAGCAGCCCGAGGAGCGCCAAGCGGGCATCGCCGCTGGTCTTGCGATCGCTGAGAGGGCGGACGCCACCGTTGTCTACACCGACCATGGTCTGAGCCCAGGCATGCGGGCCGGCATCGCAGACGCCATGAAGCACGGACGCCCGGTGGAGTACCGGAGCTTGGGCGGCACGCATAGTGAGAGCGCATGAGCAGAAAGCGTTTCGTCTGGCCTCCGTACCCAACGACGAGCATGGAGCGTCTTGCAATCGTGCTCGCACCGGAGCTGGTACTGATCGCAGGCCTGCTCACAGCAGAGGTCTGGTCCGTTGCCGCCGGGATGACCGCGGTCGCACTGGTCTTGCACTTCGGGGCGGTCACCCGACTCCGACCTTCAAAGCTGGAGATCATCCGTCGAACCCGCGCTGAGCTCCATGACCGGACGATCGGCTCGGCAGCACGGTTTCTGATCTGGGCGACTGACTCGCCGCGTTCGGATGTGGTCAAAGCCGTTCAACGCTCACAACTGGCTCGGGCGGTCAGTGGCGTGTTCAACGAGAGCTGGAGTTTCGAGCTCGGGGCTCACACTTGGCGCTTCGTCGACGTCGGCCAGACACGTTGGACGCTCGAATGGATGACGGAGAACGGTTGGACGCGTGTCTCCACGGCACAGACCAGTGGGCGGCTCCCGCGCACATGGACCGCATGACGAGAACACCGACACCCGGCGAGGTGTGGCTGCGCCGGCGGGACAACGCTCAGGTCATCGTGGTCGCCGACCCGGCTGGCGCCCGTATTGGGGAGACCCCAGCTGTGGCATGGCGTGCCCTGACCAAGGGGCGACTGAACCGTACGTCACTGACCGCATGGGGGAAGAAGTTCACCCCCATAGTCCGAGGTCAGGGGAAGGTCAGTAGCGCAGAAGAAGACCGCATCCGCGCACTCCTCATGGGTCGGCGCATTGTGGGCGTCGAGGACGGGCGCACACTGGTGCTGGAGACCGGTGTTCGCCTCGACGTCGAGGGGAACCACGGATGCTCCGGATGTGAGTCAGGGAACTACGCGATCACACGTCTGGAAGCATTCGACAACGTCATCACCCGCGCGGAGTTCCCCTACCAGCTGCGTGATGACCCGAAAGGCGACGGACTCGAACGTCTGCAGATCACCGTGTACGCGGAGGGCGGTACTGTGCCCGACCGGACGATCCTCACCGCTGTCGGTACCCGCGGCAACGGCTATTACGGAAGCGGGTTCACCCTTATAGTGCGATCCCCGCCGATGCCGCGTGAGCAGCCGGGTAGGCGCTGAGACGCAGTGGGCGGCTCCCGCGCACATGGAGCGCATGACGAGAACACCAACACTCGACCGCATCATCGACTTCGGAACAACCGACCAGGCATCAGGAACCATCGCCTGCGTCGACGGAGCCATCCTGGGCGTCTACGCGAACAGCCTCGTGCACAGCCTGCCGATGGCTGACTCTCAAGGCCCGTACTCGCATCTCGAGGTCGTGGTCCCAGAGGGTATCGAACCTCCGGAGGCCGGTTGGATCATCAACCGTGACGACCGCTGGCGCGGCTACGTCGAAGCCGACACCATACGCGCACTGGTGATCTCTCACGGCGGCGAAGCGGCAGCATGACCCAACTCACAGAACTCGCTGTCGGCGACAGCGCGTTCAACAGACTCCCAGCTGACAGCACCCAACGAACCGTCAGCGAAGCCTTCACCAAAACAGGGGAAGAGCAGAAACCCATCGGGAAATGTCCTTGGCTGGAGGCAATCCCACTCACCTCGACAACGGCAGAAACCGATGAGTCACCAACTCATCACGCTGAATGACGCTACTGAACGCCAAGGACACACCAATGGACATGCACCCCACCACTCTCATCAGCTTCACGGGAACCATCGACCCCAAAGCGATCGCCGCCCTGATACGAACATCCCCGGACGCTGCAGAGAGGTTCCAGAGGTCGTACTTCACGGCACTGGGAGACGCCGGCGAGAGCACCCGAGTGTTCGGGAGCGACGCCATGTGCGGAGTCATCGACGGCAAACAACGCATCGAAACCATGCGAGCATGGGCCAGTGACGAGTTCTCCGTACCGGCAGACTGGTTCGACGACAAAGACATCACCCCAGAGGCAGTCGACTCCGACGGCATGGTCACCATGTCGGGGCTCAGCGCCCGCGGGCGCCGAAGGTCCACAGGGTGGCCGATGCCGGCCGTGCAGACCTCGGTGCGTACCCTCGCCGCCGAGGCCGAGGTGTTCCGGTTGCTGAACTCCGCCGGCACACACCAGACTGACGAGGACATGGCCCACGCTGCCCACGTGGAAGGACATTGACCGTGGCGACTCCGGCGTGGCCGTCTGAGCCCGCAGAGGCCCACGTGGTACTCACTGCGTCGGCTCAGGCACTGTTCGGCTCTTGCGTGTCAGAGGATCCCTGGGAGCCAACTTCGCTCTCCGGACTCCTGCTGCTGTACGCGCTCGACGCCTACCACGGGGATATGGGCGACTCGGCGGCGGCCGCTCCAGCCTTCTGCGGTGACCGTTCAGGCACGATCCGTCTGGCCGTCGCCGAACGTCTCCCTGGCGGCAGCGAGTATCTGTTCGAGAAGGACTGGCTGTGGACGATGCCTGCGGGTGTCCTGATCATCGAACGCGCTGCGTGCCGACCAATGCGGCTGCGTCACGCATTCCTGGGAACCGATCTCTCCACCGACGTCGCGTCAGCGAGCCGCCTGATCCGCCGGACCTTGACCTGAGCATTCATCGGGCGACGGCGAGCTCTTCCCAGTGGGTGGTCGCCCGCGGTGAGAGCATCTCCCGTTTCATCTGCCAGTCGGGCGGTGCCTGCAGCCCGGCCATGCCGAGTCCGATCGCGCCGCGTCCGAGCCGGTCGTTCACCTGGTCCAGGAGGCTGCCGACCTGCGCTGCTGGGGTGTCCGTGTCGAACAGGTCCAGCACCACCTGATCCCTGGTCTGTGCGATGTCGGTCAGTGATACGCCGGCGCGCACGTAGCGTCTGCCTTCGAGCATTCTCGGGAGCACCAGCTGACATGCGGCCTTCGTCAGCAGCGCAGGGTCGGCCGTCCGAGGTGTGATCTCGCATGCTGCGGCCGCTGTGTGCATGGGAGGCGTCGCCCAGGCCGTCTGAGCCCACGCGTAGACTGCACCAGCCACGGACCCCTGGCCGCGTAGGCGGCGGCTGGCATTCTGCGCGTAGATGGAGAGCACCTGCTGCATCTCTGACGGCGACGTCACCGGTGTCGAGAACGATCGGGAGAACATCACCTGCTGCCGGACGGCGTCATGGTCCCCGATGTCGATGCAGGCGTGCCCTCGCAGTTCGAGGATCGTGTGGGCCATGTTCACGCTGAACCGGCGGCGCATCGTCTTCGTGTCGCTATCGCGAAGCTGGCAGGCGTTGTCGATGCCGAGACCTGCGAGCCGTTTCGCGCCGCGTCGGCCGACACCCCAGAGGTCACCGACTGGTGTGCTCGTGAGTATCCGGCCCATCTGCTCGTCGGTGTACCAGTCGGTGCAGGCGACACCGTGGAGCGCGGGGGACTTCTTCGCACCGTGACTCGCGAGCTTCGCGAGCGTTCGGGTGGGCGCAATACCGACCGACACTGGCACCCCGATGTCGTGAAGGATGCGCCGTCGGATCTCTCTGGACGTCGTGGCCAACTCTTCGACGGTGCCGCTCAGGCGAATGAAGGCCTCGTCTATCGAGTAGACCTCGACTTGGTCGCTGAATCGTCGCAGCATCGCCATGATGCGTCCGGAGATGTCGCCGTAGAGCTCGTAGTTCGATGATCGGGCTGCGACCCCATGTTTGTCAGCCCAAGCCTGCAGCCGAAACCAGGGTTCGCCCATAGGGATGCCGAGGGCTTTCGCCTCCGCGCTCCGGGCGACGACGCATCCGTCGTTGTTGGACAGGACGACGACCGGGCGTCCCTCCAGCGAGGGATCGAAGATGCGCTCACAGGCGGCGAAGCATGAGTTCACATCGACGAGAGCGAACCTGCTCAGACTCGGTGCAGGCATCGGGTCACCACTCCCCAGATGGACAGCTCCTGCCCCGGGCTCACCCGGATCACCGGGTAGTCCGGGTTCTCCGGATGCAGCTCTGGACCTGCCGCGCCGAGACGGAGACGTTTGATGGTCAGCTCCCCTTCGACCACGGCGATGACCACATTGCCCTCCGCGGGTCTCAAGGACCGGTCGACGATCACTTCATCGCCGTCGGAGATGCCGGCTCCGATCATGGAGTCGCCGGCGACACGAATGATGAAGGTCGCTACGGGGTCTGCGATCAGATGCTCGTTGAGGTCGATGGAACCGTCGAAGTAGTCCTGCGCCGGGGAGGGGAAGCCCGCGTGCACCGGGCTCAGCGCGGCGAGCACTGTCACATGACCGTGCGGTTCGATCTTCGCAATCTGTGCCACGGCAACCACCTCCAAGTATTCGAACACATGTTCGATTCAGAGTATAGGTGTCTGTGCCGACACGCCTAGAAGAGTGGGTCGTCCGGACGCCAAGCGCCCTCGGCGTCCCCGGGGTACTGGGCCCAACCGGTCGGGTCCTCCCAGGGTGCGTTCTCCGGGGCCGCCGCGGCATCCCACCACCAGGACTCGTGCGGCGGATGCGCTCCTGGACGGATCTTGCGGGCCGCCCAGCCGAGGATGTGCCCGCTCGGCAGTCGATAGCTCCACCAGAAAGCGACGTTGTCACCATGGATTGTGAATCTGCCCCGTGCCGCACCGTGTGTCGTTGCAAGTTCGCCAAGATCTCGGCGCAGATCGAACGGCTCAATCCCACCAGTGTTGATCCACAGCATGTACCGGCCTTCGAGGTCGTACCTGACGTTGCGAAGCTCGGGCACACCGCGATCGTCAAGCAACCGGCCTGTCTCGTCGACACCCGGATGACCGGCGACCTCTCGCCCATGCTCGGCCCGAAGTGTTGCTGCGACTTTGTCCGCCTGTGGCAGCCAGTGCTCGAAGGCGCTGATGGTCAGCACGATCGCCTTCGTCGAGTTGACCTTCGTGTCGTAGGTGAGCTCTCGCCCGTGCATCACGCCGTGCCTGGAGAACTGTCCCAAGGACTGCCGCTGTTTGACGTCTGCGTTGCAGACCCTGCGGACGACCTCGATGTTGCCGCCCAGGCCAGCCAGGGTCTTGTCGTCGACCGCTGGAATCGGCTGCCACTTCGTGAAGAAGGCCTTTTCAGTGACGTCGAACGAAAGGCCTTCGATCTGCGCGAACAGGATCGGAATGCTTGCCTCATAGGCACCTGCCTGATGGTGTGCGATCGCCTTCTGGACCAGATCAACGCGACGCCAGAGGTCGGCCTTGAACGGCCAGTGAGCGTTGCCTCCTCGCCGCAGGCGCTCGACCCCGATCTCCATCCAGCGTGCGTGCTCCCCGTTCCAGATGTCGGTGAGTATCTGGTCGAGCTGGTCGGTCATGGCGCCGTCTTCCGCAGCTTTCAGGGCACGGACGGTGCCTTCGTATGGCCACACCGCAGACATCGCCCACCCGAGTGGTGCGAACACGCTCATCGCTTCGGCGATGTTCACCGAAACGTCAACTGCAGTGCCGCGCATCCGTCGCCTCACCTGTGCGGCAGCCTGCGCCAGCTCGTCATCCGACATCATCCGCTCCCCCGATCAGCTCGCGGTAATCCTAGCCAACCGCGCACACGAGTGGCATGAGAAGACACCGGCAGCGTCCACAGCCCCTGCGGAGACAGCGACGCAGAGGAGTGATCCTGCTCGACGAGGAAGGTCTCCTCTGGGGGTGGACCGGCGAGGCTTTCGCTGGCTTCCCTGACACGTCCAGGACACCCGCCTCGGTCACTGTGCCCGCAGTGATCGTCCACGGCGGTGGGCATCGCCTCATCGAGGACGTCTCCGTCACTGACCCTCTGCAGCAGGTATCCCCCGAGGGCGGACGAACAGTCTGGGCCGTCCACGCCATCGGAGACGACGAAATGGGCTTCTGGGCGCTCTTTGATACCGAAGCCGAAGCACAACAGCGGGCACAGGGAGCGAACCGCGACCTCTTCGCGCGTCTGACGCTTCGGAGGTCTCAGCATGACTGAAGACATCCTCTTCTGGTCGACCCCGATGGGCTACGTCAGTGGCTTTCCAGAGCTCCAGGCGCTCTGGCAGCATTGGCACCCGAGCTCTCAGCCGACCGGCGATCGGGAAGACTGGCTGGAAGCCGTCCTGCGGCTGGACACCCTCCTGAACGTGCATCCCAGGGAGCATGTTTGGGTCCGCACGACCACTGAGCGCCAGGCCGTGAACGCGGCAACGGGCGAGGTCTGCACGGATGCCGGTCGTCTCGCTCGCATGAAGCTCGTCGGTCCGGTCGCCAATGTCGGACACCTCTCGCAGTCGTATCTCAGCGATCCCCGTCTGGCAGGTGAGAGAGTCGTGGACAGCTACTGGGCAGAGCCGGTGTTTCTCGCTCATGCCGGGCGCCCGGTCATCCGCACCACGTGTGGGGAAGGTCAGGGGTTCCCTGCGACGAAGGACACCATCAACGCACTGGCTCCTGGCCGAGTCTGCGTCAAAGACATCGACCCGAAGATGAGTTTCTTCACCACCACGTCGCCGTTCGACAGCCATGACTTCTTCAGCAAGATCAGCATGTGGTCGCTCGACCGCCCTGGTGCACTCCTAGTGCAGCCGTGGGTGCCGTTGAGCGCCGAGTACAGGATCTTCGTTGTGGGGCACGAGGTCGTGACCGGCGCGGGCTGCATCGAGCACCTCACCCCGCTCGATGCGATCGCACGTCCGTTCGATCCGAGGGTTGAGCGCACTCGGGGTGTGTCTCCCGTCTTCGAGGCACCGGAGCTGGTGGCACGGTATCTGCAATGGGCGGAGAGCTACACGACTGCTTGGCGGGAAGCACATTCCACCTGTGGCGACTACGTCGTGGATGTCGCACTGAAAACAGACACCGATGAAGTCGTTGCCATCGAGATGAACGGACTGCACAACTCTGGGCTGTACGCATCTGATGTGCGTGCACTGTTCGAAGAATGGTGCCGTTAAGGGCTGCCAGTGGCTCCGTTGGGAACTTGTATGCTCTCTCTCGCTAGGTCGAGAGCATAACATTCCAGAAAACCACCAGACAACCCCCAAAACCCGTGAAAACCATGTGTGGGACGCGATCGAAGGCCACCCGCGCCACAGAAACGGACCGAACCGCAGAAGCCGCACACCGGGACCGAAAACCTTTAGGCTCTCCCCCGGCTCGCACGGGGAGAGCCTAACACATTTCCGCCGTCACCGCTGTCACCACCCTGTCACCATCCCTCCGGTGACGCTACATCCCAGTAAACATAAGGGCAGTAGGGGTCTGTCACCGCTGTCACCGCATTTGGGGGACACCCCCTCCAGATGAGAGGAAGAGAGGGAGGGAGAGCCCCCTATATATCTCTCTCTTACATGAGGTCTACAAAAAGTGGTGACAGTGGTGACAACCCCCTCCTGCCCAGTCCGCAGTAGGGCTTCGCTGTCACCACACCACCGGTGACACCGCGGTGACAGCGGTGACGGCCCACGGCTGGAAGTGGTGTCCTTACAGCGGTGACAGGAGCACAGCGACTGTCATTCCAGCCCACGGCTGGAGCTGATGTCGTTACAGCCGAGATCGGCCCCGGCGCTTCCCACTCGAGAGCACCTCACCGCCGAGGACCACCCCCTCGACAACGCAGAAACAGCCACAGCAGCCTCACCAGCCCACAGCTGAACCCGTCACACCGGAACTACCCCCAGGGCCTCAGCGACGCGCACAGCCCCGCACAGGACATGCTCTCGGCGACGCTCGACCCCCCCAACGCGGAAGTCCCTCGCACGCATACATCCCCGGTATGAAGTTCCTGCTGCGTGAAGACGAAGACGACAACAACAAGCTCATTGACCAGCCGAAGGTCCGCGGGATCGTTTGGGCGCTCACCGGCGTGCTCGCCCTCGGGGTAATCGTCATCCTGGTGAAGAGCGTGCTCGCGTGACGCGCTCGTACGGTCGGGTGATCGGCGTGCCAGGTGGTTCGCTGCAGCACTCCGAGGGGTGGGCTGCGAACGAGGATGTCGCTCGTATCGGACGGACAGGCGAGCTGCGCACAGCCGAGGTGCTGAATCGCCTGGCGATGCGTCCCGGCGGGGCCGACGTGATCCACGACTGCCGCATACCGATCCCAGGGATCAGTGCGAACATCGACCACATCGTGGTCTCCGGCAGCGACGTGTGGCTGATCGACTCCAAAGTCTGGAAACCAGGCTTCTACTGGACGTTCCGGGGCGTGTCCCGACGTGGGGGTGAACGGTTCCCATTCGCGGACAAGAAGACGCTGCCGATGGCGGAGCAGGCTGTCCGTGGCTTCCTGCGCACCGGTGCCCGTGTGCACTGTCTGCTGGTCGTGTGGCCGTCAAACGATCATGCGGTACTTCGTCTCGGGCTCTACCGTCCACGGGGCGCTCGTGCCGTCGCCGGGCCGAGGTTCGCTCGACATCAAACCATCCGCACCAAGCCTGGTCGACAGCAGATCACTGACCGGCTCGCCGAGCTGGTCATTCACGCATAGGTCGGTTCATGGCTGTCAGACCACCTCAGAATGAGACCGACATCGCACCATGGGTGCTCGTAGGGTCCGTGCCGGTCGCCGCGCTCGCCTGGTGGCTGTGGCAGGTGCCTGCCGTCGCACTGCTCTGGATCCTCGTGGTCGCTGCATGCTGGTTCTCACAGCCTCCGATCCTCACGGGCAAGAAAGACCGGACCGGCCGCGTCCAGCCGGCATCTACGGCGGAGCAGAAGTCCATGTCCCGCCACGAAATGTTCCGCGCCGGACGGTTCTCACTCATCGTTCCCCAGATCAGCTCGATCGGCTGGCCGCCGCTCATGGCCTCCATCACCGCACTCCTCACAGGCGTCGCAGCATGGTTCCTCCCGGTGAGCGCCCCATTCCAGGTAGTGTGGCCGCTGTTCCCGGCGCTGAACGCGTGGGGTGCGTTCGCGCTCGCCCTACAAGTGCCGGCCATCGCCCGGCAGTTCGCCGATGATGTCCAGCCACGCCCCGGACTCGATCTGCCCGCGGTCTGGAAGCGACTGACTTCCGGCGACCTGCGCACCACGATCAGTCTCGGCTGTGGAGTCCTCGCAGCCGCATCCGTGGTCGTCGCGGGTTGTGCACTTGGGCCGAAGGTCTCGTTCCTCAGCTCGCTGTTTCTCGGCCTTGCCTGCGTCCCCCTCTCCCTGCAGGTGGGACTCCACCGGCCGGTCATCGCCCACTGGCGGGACATGGTCGATGGGCGCGCACAGTGGGCTCCTCGCTGGGAGGTGCTGAAGCTCGATCCGGCCCCGCGTCTGGTCGACCGTTCCCGGTTACCTGGTGACGTGGCCACCATTGACACGTTCGACGCTCCCCCAGAGGTCGGATCGCGCGGCATGTTCACCCGCCTGCAGGACTTCGAAACCCTCGTCGACCCTGGAACCACCGTCGCTCTGCTCATCGAGCCGAACCTCGACAGCCAGGGGCAGCCAGTGCCGTCGACATCGCATCCGACACGGTTTCGCGTCATCACCTGGTTCACGGACGACTGGCCAGCCGTCTCTGCCGCCGAGACTGACGACGACATCCGCCAGCTGGTCATCGAGACAGTCGCCTCCCGCGCCGCCTACGCAGTGCAGAAGCTCCCGCCGCTCGTCCTCGAGCAGCTGGCCCCGATCACGGACCCTCCCTCTCAGCGAGACACCGACGACGGATTCGACGATACGAGAGCCGCGTTCGGCACAGTGTGGCGCAGCCCAGCCAACCCCGACGTGACCGTCAGCGTACTCATGGAGCTCGGCATTCTCGATCGCGTGGCGGCAGAGCTCGGCTGCGAGATCATTGCCGATCCGGAAAATGACTGCGCATACCTTGGTGCTCTCACCGAACCACCGATCGCTCGCATCCAACCGCGTTGGGTGCACCGGTTCGACGAACTCGCGAAGATCCGCCGCTGGGATCAGCGTTGGACGGACATCGTCAAACAGGGCGGCCGCAAACCGGTACTGCAGCCGTCGACGGAGCGCGAGTACCAGTACCGCCACATCGACCGGAGAACTGGTGCCGCGCGCAGCATCACGGTCGGTACCTGGGGCTTCGTGACACCTCAGGGGGTCACGCCCGCCGAGTTCACGAATCAGGACACTGAGCACAAGCTGAAGACCACGCTGAAGGCAGCACCGTTCGCTTCCGTGCAGCCGTGGAAGGACCCTGCAAGCCGAGATGGTCGCGCCCACTCCGAAGCGTTCATGGTGGTGTCCGTGCCCGCGGGAACAGACCTGCCAACCCTCCCCCAGGACTATGTCCCGGCGGGGCGAGGCAACGAACCGCAGCGGCTCATCCTTGCCGGCTTCCTCTCCCACGCGTTCGACGCCTGCCGTCTCGCTCGCCCGCACCTGACGAAGCTGACCGCTCTGACCACCGCCACGTCGTCCGGCACCATCTGGCGAATGGACATCTTCCTCGGCGCCGGAGTGACTCTCGACGCGCTCCGGAAGCAGTCGGAGAAGATCCGGCAGACCCTCGGCGCCGAATGGCTGATCGTCGACCGCGCGGAAACCGGCCGGGCCACCATCGTCGTCGGCGCAGCCCCCGGTGCTGACGGCATCGAGTACGCGACCCCGGCCGACCGCAACCGCGAGTATGTGACCAGCCTCAACTGGCAGCAGGTCTTCATTGCCGCGAAAGTCGTCAGCGAGAACGGCGCAGTGCCCTCACTCGTCTCAGCGGGTGTCCTCCCCCACAACGATCGTGTACAGGACCTCACCTTCAAGCTGCCGATGGGGCTCGCCCCCGCCGACGTCCGGGAGAAGGTCGGCAAGCTCAGGGCAGCATCCAGCAACGACTTCATCGACATTCGCGACAGCGAAACCGGCCCCGACCATGTCCGCATGCTCGTCTGCCGAGAGAACCCACTGCCGAAAGGCGTGCCGTACGACTTCGAGCTCGTCGATCGCCTCGCAGACGAAGGATGCGTGCCGTTCGCCATGGGGGTCGAAGGCGAGCCCGTCATCTTCGACCCAAAGGACGGTCATGCCATGCTGGCCGGAGTCAGCGGTGCGGGCAAGGCGCAGAGTCTGAGCACGCGACTCCCGGTCCCCATTTCCGAACGATTCCCGGACGGGTGGGCGACCATTGGAACCATTCAGCCCGGGGATCATGTGTACGCACCAGATGGGTCCGTCCAGACGGTTCGGGCGCTTTCACCGATCCGAGAATGCACGGAGTACACCCTCGTGCTCTCCGATGGTCGGCGGGCCCGCTCAGGGGGAAACCATCTGTGGACGGTGCAGACCGCTTCAGCGAGACGAGCTCGCACACCGGGCAGTGCGGCCCGCAGAGACTCCGTCGTGGCAGACGAGCGCGCCAGACTCGCCCAACGGCTCCGAGGCATGGCTGAGCAGACGCCAGCCGGACAGGTGGCAACACGTCAGACTATCGCGCAGATCTCTGGGGTCTCGTTGAGTGCAGTCTGCCGCATCCTCCCGGAAAGCCTCGCGCTCGCTGGGACGGTCACGACCAGGAGGCCCGCCAGCCTGTATGACGCGCGAGACGCCCGACAAGCCGTTATCGAGCACGGGCGGCTCTGTCCCCCACTGACCGAATCTGTGACGGTCTCGCAGCTGTCCGAGCTGTTGTTCGGTGAGAGCGATTCACGCAACCGCAGGAAAACGGTGAGAGGTTGGTTGAGAGGGCTCGACCCTGTCGGAGTCAGTGAGGTCCAGCGTCAGCGGGTCTCCGTCTACCCAGTCGATGAGGCCCTGACCCTGCTCGCAGATTCGGTCGAACACCGCACACGAACCTTGCAGCCCCTGAACTCGATCGTCAGCATGCAGGAGATCGTGGAAGCAGGAGTGCTCGATTCGCGGGGAGCTCACAACTGGGCGATCCAGATTGCAAGCTCGCTACAGGGGCAGGATTTGGATCTACCCGTTGCCCCGTACACGCTCGGAGCGTGGCTCGGTGACGGAAGCAAACGCGGCCCCTCGATTACTGGACTGGACGAAGGTGTTCTGCACAACGTCCTCACTGATGGCTACGTCCTGCGGCGTACGGAGGGAAAGTCCGGCGATAGTCGGGCGGTAACTTGGCACTTCGATGGCCTCCGTCCTGATCTGGTGAGCGCAGGCTTCACCTTGAACCCTGACAGCCCAGCAAAGCAGAAGTGGATCCCAAGGGTCTACCAGCGCGCGTCAAAAGCACAGCGCCTGGCCCTGCTGCAAGGACTCATGGACACAGATGGCACAGTGGACGTCAACGGGGCGTGTGAGATCTGCCTGACAGACGAGCGCCTCATACAGGATGTCCTCGAGCTCATCCGAGGGCTCGGGATTCGCGCATCACTCACCACAGCGAGTGCCGGATACACCCGCAGTGACGGCACCCGCAAGATGACGGGCAACCGGTACCGCATCGCGTTTACAACGCTGGAGCCTGTGTTCCGGCTGACTCGAAAGCTTGAACGACTGGAGACTCGGGTAAGCGAGCGCACTGGGCACGACCTCGTATTCGTCACTGACATCATCGAAGGTGACGTCGTGCCCATGCGCTGCCTGATGGTCACCGGGGAGCATCACACCTACCTCACTGAGGACCTGGTACCGACCCACAACTCTGTGCTCGCTCAGACGTTCCTGACTTCTGCGGCTGCTCACGGCGAGATCATCTACGTAATCGACCCGATGAAAGGTGGCGCTGACTTCAACTTCGTGCGCCCCTACGCTGCAGCATTCGCAGACTCCATCGAGACCGCCGCTGCCGCGCTCAAATGTGTCTACGCCCAGGTGGTCGAGCGTAAGAATCTGAACGCCGCTCACGGTGCCCCGTCGTTCAGTGACCTGCCGGAGGCCTTGCGCCCCAAGCGGATATGGGTGATGGTCGACGAGTTCACCAGCCTGCTTGGGAAGGAGCCCGTGCCTGATGCTTCGTCGGACCCGGAGGAGATGGCTGAACGGGACCGCATGATGCATCTCAACCAGGACAAGGCCAGCATCGGCATCCTGACCGGGAAGATCGCGCGGGAGGCACGGTCAGCGGGTGTGACCCTGCTGCTTGGCACGCAGAAGCTCTCGGCAAAGACTCTTGACGCGATACCTGGTGGGGACCTGAAAACGAACCTCGCCAGAAGCCTGCTGGGCAAAGCCTCCTACGGCGACAAGATGTCTGCCCTGCGCAACCCCGACGATGCCCCCGAGCTCGGTGCCTTCATTCCGAAGGGGCGTGGCCTCTGGGAGCCGCTTGTCGGCCCGACGCAGGTGATCCAGGTCTGGTACGCCCCTCAGGAAGAGTTAGCACGTCAGCTCGCAGCTCGGCGTGACCCACTTCCGGACGATGAGCGTTCGAATCTCGAAGCGTTCATCCGTAAGGAGAGTGGTCCCCGCCTCGGCGTCCTGGAGGAAGACGACGGCACGACCCCCGTTGAGGTCGTGAACGAGACACCGGTCATTGAGGATGTCGGCATTGTCGAGGAGGTCGACATCGCTGACGACCTCGCAAGCTTCTTCAATGACGTGGCGTCACCAGAGACCGATCCTGAGCCCACATCGGAATCGTCTTCAGCGAACCCAGCTGCGGCGCCAGAGACCTACGACGACTTCTGATCCCGCTCACTGCTGGCAGCGGTCCAGGACACCAGCCATAGCGTCACGCTCCGAATTGGTGACCCAGAGCCCGTACTTCGCTTTCACCATGACCTGGCGCTCGACGTACTGGCAGTGGAAGGCGGTGTTCGCCGGGAGCCATTCGCCGGCGTCTTTGTCGCTCTTCGCCTGGTTGGTCGGGCCGTCGACGGCGAGCAGGTTCAGCGGGTCGTTGGCGAGCTGGACCCGGCGTTCCTGGCTGAGGTTGCGGGCACCGGACTGCCAGGCGTTCTTCAACGGCACGAGATGGTCGATCTGCACCGCAGATGAGGTTGCCCGGCCGCGCTGGTAGTCGATCCCCCGGGCGGTGTACGGGTCTTCGAGGTGCCCGGAGACCACGGTGCACTTGCCATCCTTGCTGACGGCGGTGAGGTCTCGGGCGAGGATGTCGTTGCGGGTGTCGCAGCCGTTGCCGTCGACGTCCTGCCAGGCCGGGCCGAACTGGCCCTCCCGGTTGTAGTCGTCACCACGGTCATCACCGCGAACCGGCAGGCCACCGAGCGTGTCTTTCACCTGACTGACGTCGAAGCCGAGTTCTGAGCCCCGCACCTGAGAGGTCTGATCGCCTTGCCCAGCGATCGTGGTGGCGGCGTCGGCGACAACCTTCGAGCCGTTGGAGAGCACGTCGCGGCCCGTGCCGAACAGGTCCCCGAGAGTGCCCTGCGTCTGCGGGTCGCTCCAGGTGGTGCCGACTGCCTGCTTCAGCGCGTCAAGGGCGCCGAGCTTCATGCTGCCGAGGCCTGCCGCGACGATGACGGCCACCAGGATGACGACGAACTTTGCACTCAGATGCTTCATGTCCCGTCATGTGCGCGGGCAGCACACATCACTGGTCATGAGCGAGCACATCCGTGGCAAAGACATCGGCATCACCCCGGGTAAAGGCACCCCCGGCAGTTTCGCGGAGAAGCTGCAGAGCACGCCGGAGGTGTCGCTTGCGCCTCACGCACTGAACGTCAGCAAGACCGCACAGCAGCAGCGGGCGAAGGCACTCGCTGACAGTAGCCGCTCCGTCGGCGCAGCAGCAGCGTCGACTTCGCTTGACCCGTCGGACACCCGTGGCATCAAGCGGTGGTGGTCGGGGTCGTTCATCTCGGCAGAGCACGAGGCCGCCGGCGCTGGTTTCGAGAAGATGCCCGACGACTACACGCCCGGGCAGACTTCTGGGCGGGCGCTGTCCGGCAACCGCCGCACCCACCGCATGAAATACGAGGGCGCGGGTGTCACTCTTCGGATGCCGAGCGCGACTGCGATCCGCCGCTATTCGGCGACGCACGGGCACCGCACGTTCGACGTGCCGGTTTCGGCGACCATCAACGGCCGCCAGGTGAGCTCATGGGTGCGAGTGACCGAGCATGAGCCTCGAGTCTGGTCGACGAAAGCTCTCGGTTTCGCCCCGAACGACCAGGTGGGGCTGAAGCTCGCGGAGGCTGCCAACGCCGTCCTCGAGTCGCGTCGCCCTCGAACCGCGCTCAGCTCGGTGCGCTCGCTGATGAACCGTCGGCGACAGCGTGCCAAGCAGATGGGCGTGCCTCTCAAGCCGCTGTCTCAGCGTCGAAGCTTCATCAGCGAGGCCGGCTACGACAAGGCACGAGGCGTGCTCGCCATGCGGATGGGCGGGTCAGTCTACGGCTACAAGGTTTCGGAGCAGACGGCGTCTCAGATCCTGAACGCTCGCTCCCCCGGTGAACGCTACAACGCGATCATCAAAGGCCGCGCCCGCCGGGCGAAAGTCGAACTCGACCCGGTCACCGGTCGGGTCTTCGACCCCGATCAGACGAAGCGTCGTTTTGGGGTCAGACAGCAGGACCGCGCGGGTGTGAAACCGGTAAACATCCTCGACCGGGATGCTGCCATCAGCTGACGTCTATTCCGTTGCGGGTGTTACGGGACTATATGCGTCGTAACACCGTGCAATCGGGCCGCGCACATGCCAGCGCGGAGGGGGCACATCGGCTTCAAATCCGCGTATGTGCGCGGAGCCTGACCGTGCCCAGACGCCATGGCCGAGACAACATCACCGTACCGTGCGATCAACGACCAATACGACCAGCAAGCCAAAGACCTCGTCTGCGCCTACTACACAGGCTCCCAGACACCCGATCAGGAGCGACATGTGCGCGGCCAGCTCGCGGCAATCGTCATCCAGGCGAGAGTGGCAGAGCAGGTCGTCTTCGGACGCTATCGGTTCTCAGGCCAGGTCGGCCATGACCTGGTGGATGAGATCGTCTTCGACATTGAGAAGAAGATCGCGGCTATCCGTGACACAGCACGGTCTCATTCGACACTCGATCTGGAGATGATCCGCTCCGGGCGGTCGCTGCTGGGGTGGGCACGGCAGATGATGAAGATGACCGCCCTGTCCAAGCATCGGGATATTCGAGCTCGCGCCGCAAAATCGGAGACCTTCACCGGCATCATCCGCGAGGACCCGTCGGAATCGCAGCGTGCCGGCGCCGCAAGCATCCGACTGGAGTCGGCACTGGCCACCGACGACGAGACCGCCTCAGATGACCAGCGGTTCGACCAGGCACTGGACACCTTCGATCGGATGCTCACGTCTACGGACCGGCGCCCGAGAGAGCTGATGCATCCCGCCGCTGTCGGAGTCCTCACCTACCTGGGGATCTCCGGCCGGCCTGTCGCCACCGTAGACGGTCGACGAGCGCTGGAGCGTTTGCTGCAGACGACACCGTCGCTGCCGCTTGAGTCACTGGCCGCGTGGGTTGCCCTTGTCGAAGGGACCATGACCGCCAGCCAGCAGAGCAGTATCCCGGACCTTGCCCTGCGGTTCTGGGACGGGCTGACACTCGCTGAGGCTTCCACGCTCCTGGAATCAGGGCCTCGCACGACGGCTCTGGTGATGCGGGGGTTCATCGCCGGTGCGATCCGACCGAACGATGAGCAGATCGCCCAGATCGCTGACGCCGCGAGCGCGCTGCTGCCTGAGTCGGCTGAGGAGTCGGTGCCGGAGGCAGTTTCCGCGGTAATCGCTACGAGGTGCTCGCGGGTGCGCGCTGACGGTTCGCTCAGCCCGCTGCGGGAGTCGCAGCAGTGGGATGACCTGCGAGTAGACCTTGCGCTGAAGAGGGTGGCCACCTGCCTGGGCGCCGGCGGTCGTATCGAGCGGATCGAGGAGATGGTTGTCCGTCTCGCCTTGTCAGTCGCGGGCCTTGCAATCTGACATACGTGCCTGAACGAGACGTATCGAGTGGGGGTCAAGGTCGAATCCGATGGCCTCGGCCCCCAGCTCGTCAGCTGCCTGCAGAGTCGTACCTGACCCGCAGAATGGGTCCAGGACGACTTGCCCAGGACGCACCAGTAGGCTCACCAGCCAGCGCATCACAGCACGGGGCTTCACCGTGAGATGCCCGGCCCCGTCGACGGTGGGTCGCTCGCTCTTGGCAGCCTTGGATGCGTAGAACACCTGGTCCACCACGCTCGGGAACATGTGGGCGACCTGCCTGGGGCGCCCGGTGATGACCAGATCGTCGATGAGCTCACGTGTGGTTCCTGCGCCGTCGTCGACGAGGATTGCGTTCGTCGGGAACCGTCCGAGCGCGTGCGTAGAGCTCGCCGTTTCTCTGGTGCCGAGGGGCAGAACATCAGTCGACTGACCCGGCATACGTCCGAGTTTCTCATCGGTCGGCACCCGGCACTGGTCGATCTGCAGGGTACCGGTCCCCCACTGGGCGACACCGTCGGGCATGTTCGTGGCGAACGGTTTACCTGCCAGGCAGATCGGCTCATGCGCCGGTTTCAGCCTGGAGTGCGTGCCGGCGTACTCGTGTGCCAGGTCTGGGCGGCCGGTCTTCACGAACACACGGTCGAAGGAAAGCCCTTTCGTCATGCCGGAGGCGTACAGCCACATCAGCTGATCTCGGACGACGAGTCCGGCATCCTCGATCGCGCAGGCCAACCGATGGTATGTTTTCGAGGCGCCGAATGCTGCGAGGTGCCCGCCGGGCTTCAGCACTCGGGCACACTGCTCCCAGACGTCTGGGTCGAACGCGATGCCGTGGTCATCCCAGTGCAGTCCGGGCTTCTGCGTCTGCCCGATCTCGTAGGGCGGGTCGGTGATGATCACGTCAACGCTCGAGTCGTCGAGCTCCCGCATCAGCTGCCGGCAATCACCTTGTGTCGCACACCATCCCATGCCGACACCTATGCGGGTGAGGTGGCACCTGCCTGTTCACGCGCAATGATGTCCTGACGGTTCGTGGAGGCCCGGGCCAGGAACTCTTTCGACAGACGGATCTCCACCGGCGCGGACCGTCCTGCGAGGTCGGTGATGATGAACACGGACCCCCGGACGATCTCGCTGGTACCGTCAGAATTCCGGCGGCGCAGCGACGCCATGGACGACCAGTTGACGACCTGGCTGCCATCCGAGCCGCCACGCATCGGTTTCTCCATGATCCGCTGGACGACGTCAGGAGTGGGTTCGATTCTGGCGACCTGCAGGGCGGCGATGGCCTCGTTCCTCTCACGGATGTGACCGATGGCGACACGCGAGACATGGGGGCCGAGACCAGCTCGGATGGCACCGGTGATGTCTTGGGAGAAGAAGACAGGCAGCACTCGCATCGAACGGCAGAGACGACCGGCCTCCTCGGCTGCTTCGGGGCTCGTGTTCGTCAGCAGCCATGACTCATCCTGCAGGATCACGCCGTCACGGTTTGTCAGACTCATCATCGCTCCGACGAACATCATCTTCACCACTGCAACGCCGATGCGCTCGTTCAGGTTCCTGTGGGCGTTCGGGTTCGTGGGGAGGGTCAGTCGAGTCTTCCCGAGCTTCAGGAGGGTGGTGCCGTCGTAGGAGCCGAGCGCCGCAGACTCTGGGTGAATGCCGAAGAATGAGCCGAAAAGCGAGCTGTCCTGCTTCAGCTGGAAGATCGGCATCACCATCTCTTTTGACGCCTTGCCGTCTTTGTAGGCGTATGCGAGCGCCTCTCCGGTGCATTTCGCGCCGCGCTGACGCACGCCGTAGGAGATGGCGCTGTTGAGCTCCCGCTCGTAGCGTTCCGGCTCCTCAGCCCATGGGCGGATCTGCAGGATTGTGGCGGCGGCGGTGTCGATCTGTTCCTGCGGGTTGTCGACGGAGAAGCGCAGCGGGTCGAGGGCGCCGTCCGATGAGGCAAGGTCGTCCATGGAGATGACCTGGCCGCCTGAGGCGATGACTGCAGCGGTGTGGTCTGACCCGTACTTGGGGTCGACGATGATGTTCGGGACCGACATGCGGCTGAATTGGTCGGCCATGTTCAGCAGCATCATGGTTTTGCCTGACCCGGAGCCTGCTGCCACGAGGAAGATCGGCGGTACGTCTTCGTCGGCCACGGCGGTGGGGCTCAGCCAGACCGGCTGACGGTCGTTCTGGGTGAACCCCATGCAGATGCCTGATTCGTCGCCGACCGCCGACTGTGACAGCACTCCGGAGTACGCGACCGTCGTGGATGGCAGATCCTCCAGATTTGGGTTGGATCGCCACGGGCTGGCAAGTTGCGACTCCATCCAGGCGACGTCTTGACGGTCGCTCATGGCGTTCATGGAGAAGACTGTGTTCATGCTGATGTCTTCGAGGTCGGCGACTTGCCCGGGGATGGCACAGACGATCGACGTGTCCACCAGAGTCGGAGGTGCGGAGCCTGCCGCGGAGTACGCCTGGTCGATCGACTCCAGCTCGGCGAGCTTCTGCTCCAGCTCGTCTTTGGAGAGCTTGCCGGCTGACTGTCGGTCACGGATGTCGCCACGGTACTGGACGATCTGCCCTCGCACCTCCGAGCGGGTGATCTTCGGCGGCTCCACCAGCCCCCGGATGGAGATCATCGGAGCGCCGACGTCCTGCAGCGCCATCGCCCAGCGCACCCATGACTGGGTCTCCGAGGTGTATTTCAGGTCGAAGTCTCCGACGGCGGCGAACGTCAAAGGTCGCTGCCCCTCGATGTCGTCCCAGAGCTCTGGCTTGTCGAACCCCATCAGCTCGGCAGCCCGGGTCGCTCGACTGTCGGTGAAGAATCTGACGTGGTCGCGGTACGGCACGAAGGGGATGTCGGGGTTCCGTCCGAAGTTCCACCACCCATTCGCGAGTTTGAAGTCACGATCGCGCATGTCGAGCAGTCCGGCGCGTTCGAGGGCGGCGTTCACCTTCTGATAGTCGGCCTCAAAGTCTGAGATCGGCACTCCGCCGGAGACCATGGTGTCGACGACAGACTCGATCGCCTCTTTGAAACCACGGCTGGCGAACTTATTGTTCAGCCGGACACCGAACAGCACGACCTTCTCCTGGGTGACGACGTCTCCGTGAGATTCCACGAGATAGTCGTGAATGGGATGGCCGATCGGCGGCTGGAAGAATCTGGGCACGACCACACTGATCAGATGAAACTGCCGGTAGCGGCCCTTGTTCATGCCGCGTTTTGACCCGCTGACGCTGGCGAGTGATGCGCAGGCCTCGAAGGCGTTGTCGAGCACACGCTGCGCGGCGAGGGCGTCCTCGACGGTCTTCGCGTCACGGATCGGCGCCAGCGGCACGCGCTTGTACAGCCAGACGTCATTGCTGATGCCTTGGATGATGCCGTTCTTTCGGCGGGAACGGACTGTAGTCGGCCATGATGGGTGGACGACTGGCTGGTGCATGCCGCCGGCGTTTGAGTGTTTGCTCAAAGGTTGCTCCTCTACTGCGCATCCATCGGCACCGACGGATCAGGCTGCTGCTGATCGGTGGGTGCTTGGGCGGGCTGTGTCGGCTGGGTCTTCGCCTGGTCGGAGTCCTTCTTGATCTGGCGGCCGGTGACAGCGTTCTGGTAGGGCTCAAGGTCGGGCCCGGTGCCGGTGGCACCCCAGGCCACGACTCTCGGGCTGGCGGTGTTCGCGTTCTCAATGAGCACGTCGAGCGTCTGCTTCTGCCCCTTCGAGTCGACTTCGCGCGGGTCCTGACCGTCCCATGCGACCTTCATCTCGACCTGAGCGATCACCGTCGACGGGTTCTGCTGTGACTCGTAGGTCTTGTCCTTGAGCGTCGGCTTGTACGCCGCCTTCTGAATCATCGTGGAGACAGAGCCGACCTTCGCGAGCGTCATGTACGTGTGACTGGCGTCCTGATCCCCGACCGCCAGACGCAGTGTCGCCGAGTCCCCTGAGGTGTAGGCCTTCGCCCAGTTGTTGACGGCCTCGCTCATGGCATCGGTCTTCGTGGTCTCGACGGTGTCCATCCACGGACCTTTCGTCGACCACCCGCTCGACGACGGTGCGACCGGGAATGCCGACGGCGTGCCGACCGCTTCAGACTGGCCATTGCCGTCGACCGCGACGGTCACGTCAGCCTCGTACACCTGACCGGCCTTGTCGACGAGGGTGAACCGGTGCATCTCCACCGTGTAGTCCTTCTCACCCCAGGCCTGCAGCACCTGCTGCGAGACACTCTTGTCCTGGCTCTTCGTGGAGAAGCCGTCCCAGGAGACGACCGTCGCACCCGGCAGCGGCGAAGGGTCACCGGACAGCCATTTCTGCATTGTCAGCCATGCCGTGGCCTTCCCGACAGAGTCCACCTGGTCGGCCACCTGCACTGCGGCGCTGCCGAAATTCGGGTCCATGACCTTCGTCGCGAGACTCAGGTCGACGACAAGCACAATCGGCATACCGATCAGGGACGCCCAGGCCAGCAGCCGATAGCGCTTGCGCCACTTCGGCTGTTTCGCGTTGACCGGGGACTGCTCATCCGGCACCTCGACAAGCCCTGCACCCTGCCAGGGTGTTTCCGCTGCGTCGCGAGTCCGTGTCTTCGCGCTTGCCTCCGTGGCCTTCTTCTGCTTCTTCGATCTGGCCACGGGGTTCAGTCCTCCTCGAGGGCGCTCACGAAGCTGTCCTCGTAGTCACCTGGAACGTGGTCCACCGCAGCGGGAGCGGCCACCGGCTCTGGTGCTCTGCTCGCATCGCTCTCCGGGGGTGTCGGCACGACACCGCGAGCAAATTCGACTGCCGCCTGCGCCGTGGCGATCGCCTGCGGTGACAGACGAGAGAGAACCTGCGCCGTACGTCGGGCAGCCTGGGTGTCGGCCTGCGGGAGTCGTCCACCGTCTGTTGCGCCGAGTGCCTCCAGCACAGACCAGACAGCCTTGATCCCGTCTCGCTCCAGCGACAGCACCTCCAGCGCAAGGTCGAGCGGGTCCACCGCAGCCAGACGAATGACGTCGGCGATCGGCGTCACTTTCTCGTCGGAAAGGAGAATGCGCGAGATCAGCTCGCTCGCATCCGGGGCATCTGGTCGTGCGACCCCGAGCGCGACTGCTGCGACAGTGACCACCTCATGCGGAACGACAGCGCGGTCGAGGGCTTTCGTGAGGTCAACGATCGTGCGGATCGAACGTCGGGTCAGTGTCTTCTGGGGCTGGTCGCTCATGTTCTCCTCCATCGGGTGGTGCTACACGCGGTACCTATGCGTAGCGACCTCAGAGTGCCGTGACCGCCTCTTCAGGTGTGCGACCGGAGCCCAACAGGCCGATCAGATGAGCTGCCTGCTGGACGCGCCCCTCTACGAGAGTGAATCCAGCTGCGGTGTCCACTGCCGCGAGCGCGTATGCATGCCGACGTTTCGACCATGCGTCGGCTTCAACGACGTCCCGTGAGGCTTTGACTCGCTGGTCGGCTTGCTGGCTGAGGTGTGCGAGCCTGGTGGACAGCGTGGCTGCGTCGCTGAGACTGATGTCTGACGGTTGCAGGTCGAGCTCTGCGACCGCAGTCTGCGCGATCGGCTGACCTGACTGGAAGGCCAACTCATTGAGGACAGCTGCCTGCCTGTGGAGGCTGTCGTCGTCCAGATGTGCGGTCGCTTCCGAGGTCAGCAGCAGGTGCTCTGAAAACACCTGGTTCGCCTCGTAGGGGTCTGCGTCATCGTCTTTCGGCACACGTGACAGGGCGGCGAAGTACGCGGTGACCGCAGCTGCGGGCACATTTGGCTCATCGGTGAGCTGCGGCCCGTCGTAGCCGCTATGGGTGTGTGAGGCGAAAGAGCCCGGTGTCCCGTTGCCGGGCGTGATCCCGAGGTCTACTCCACGTATCGTTCCTGCTGTCATATTCCTGCCCTCCTTCGTCGGTGTTCACGCATGCATGTGTGCTGCGCTCAGGCGGCTTGGGCCGGGCGTTGGCCGAAACTGCGCAGAACCATCACATCGAGCGGGCTCAGACCGCGGATGAGGAGGCTGTGCTCGCCGTTGTGCTCGAAGGGGACGCCGGCGTTTCGCAGCATTGCGCGCAGGAAGTACTGGATGCGGTCGTACTGGTCGTCGAAGTCGGTCGTCGTGATGAGCAGCACACCGTCGTTGTCTGCGCTGGTGAGGCTTTCGTCTGTGATCTTCACGAGTCCGACCGTCTCTGAGCGGTAGAGGCTGTCGTAGTCGATGTCTGCATCTCGCTCGCCGATCACCACGGCGACGACGTGCAACTGCTCGACATGATCGAGGGCCTGGCGGATGCGTGCGGTGATTCTCTGCGTGGTCATGACGTTCGCCTTTCATCGAATCTGTGTGGCACTGCCTCTGTGCGCGGAAGGTCAGTTCCCTGTTGAGCCGAAACCGCCGTTGCCGCGACCGTCTTCGCTTTCCGGCAGCTCGACCACCTGTTCCAGACGCAGGGCCTCGAAACGGAGAGGAATGAGCTGTGCGACCCGCTGGCCGGCCGTGACAGAGATTGGGTGATCGCCTTGCGCGATCAGCAACAGACGGATGTCGCCGCGGTAGCCCGGGTCGATGATTCCCGGTGCGTTCGCCAGCTGGAGGCCTTCTGCAGCGCACCCAGACCTGATCGCGATCATCCCCATCACGCCGAGAGGCAGAGCGACACGCACACCGGTGGAGACGACTGTCGGGCGCATCCCGGGCGTGACGATCGCAGGTTGTGCGGCGTACAGGTCGATTCCTGCCGATGCCGAGTGACCTCGGCTCAGGTGGGGGCCGGTGTAGCGGAGTGTGTCCATGACAGCCCCCTATGCGGGTCGACGCGCGGGGCGAATCTGGTCGGGGTGCTCTTCTGCTGGATTCGGAGTGTCTGCGCGCTCTGGCCTGGCCGTGTCGGAGAATCAGGTCATGGCTCGGGTCGAGATTGCCTTCACTGTTCCGCTCTATGTCTGCGGGTTCGACGAGCAGCAAGTGCAGCGGGTCGCGGGCGAGGGCCCCAGTGTGAGCGCGGCGCAGAGCAGTGCAGAGGCCAGGCTTCCGGACGATGTAGACGTGGTCGACTACTGCGTCTGCGAGGGCTGAGCACTCCCGTTACCCCCACTGCTCGAGAATGATCGAGCCTTTCGGGGTGCTGATCTCCCAGCCTCCATGGTTCAGCTTGGAGTCCACAGCCCAGCGCAGATCCTGCTGATCGTCTGTGGGGTCGAAGCCGAGCTCATCCAGGAACCGCTGAGCAGCATCATCGTCATCGAAGCGACGCTCGGCCACAGCTGTCTCGAAGCCCGACACTCGAAGCTCGTCATCGTCGTCGGTTTTGACCTGGATGCTGCGAATGCCGGGGTTGGTGTCAAGCATCTTGGCCGCCGCCTCCTCGGCGAGCGCGTCGACGTAGACCTGGGCACTCGCCTCCACATCTCGTTCCGCCACTATGAGGTTTCGCGCTGCCTGCGGGTTCGCTTGAACGGGCAGTACATGTGCTGTGTAATCCTCGGTGTCCCACTGAGGCGCTGACTCCAGGTGCTCGTGGGCGTACCCACTGGCGTCAGAGTGGATGGCAAAGTTGTCGAAGTCTTCATCGTGGCCGAGCCGGTCGTTCACGATGTTGCGGACCCCATTGGGACGGTCGTACTCCCAGATGTCCTGCTGTGTGCCGCTCGACTTCCAGACGAACGCTACGGCTTCGGCCTCGCCTTCCTCGGTGTCCCGGTAGATGATCCCCTGCACGTGATCGCCAATATCGCGGAACAGCTCGTCACCGACCTGTTCGATCGCTGCGCGCCCACGGGCTGCGCGAGCTTCCTCGAATCGCTCGTGGGCCGTCTGGACCGCCGACTGTCCGATACCCACTTCTGAGCTGGTCTGAGTCTTGGCTGCGAACTGGCCGGCGTGGCCGGTGGCCTGGTTACCGCGTGGATGCTGACTGGGATCGAATGTGCTCATATGTCAGGTTGTGGGCTGCTCGATCAGTCGTTTCAGCATTCCAGTGAAGATCATCTGCTCAGCCATGGTGTCCGCGTCCGTTGCTGGTTCCTTCCAGTCGAGGGCAATACTCAGCCGCTGCTGAGCGCCTGCGGCAGTCTCCGTTCTGGTGGAGGTGAGTCTCGCCCGGCAGGCGTCCGCCGGCATGTCCAGTTGGGTGAGCAGTGGCGCGATGATCGTCTCGTTGAGATGGGTCTCAGCCGCGGCGACTGGGGACAGTTCCTGCCGCTCAAGGCCCACTTCGGCTCCACTCTGGGCCTTGGCCGCGAACTGCCCGGCGTGGCCGGTGGCCTGGTTACCGCGTGGGTGCTGGCTGGGATCGAATGTGCTCATGCCTCACCATGTGGGCTGCAGCAGCACAGGGGCACCGCAGTCAGATCTTTCGGCGCCGCTTCAGCTGGGCCGGAGTGGGCGGGTACTCACGGTCATGAGCTGCCTGCACGGCGGTCATCACCTGGTCGAGTTCACGGAGCATCTTTCGGCCATGCGTGGCTTGTCCCTGCCCGAGCCCGCGGATGACGCTCTCTCGCTGCGCAGCCTGGTCCCCAAAGGCGATGCCACCATAGCCACGCCATTTCCGGCCTCCGTGGTAGTAGAGGCTGGTGTTCCCGAAGGTCTCGCCGGGCAGAGACACCCAGGCCTTCCCTCCGCTGGAGTGGATGTCCATCCGTGTCCGAGCCCATCCGTCTGCGTTGTGCGGGCTGCGGGCCAGTCTGGAGGTGATGTCGTCGGCCAGCAGGGCCGTCTCGATGTTGTTCCCGAGGTCATCAGGACGGCTCGGGAAGACGACGCCAGGCGAGTGATAGATCTTCGGCACATGATAGGTCGAATGTGCGATCCCCTGTTTCCCGGGACCGTTGACGGTGACGTATCCGGTCCCGGACACCGTGCCCATCTTCTCAATGACTTCGATCTCGAATTCGTGGCCTTTGTACTGTAGGCGGCCATGCAGGCGCTCGTACGCTCGCCCGTTCGGGGGCAGGGTCACTGTCTCCGGCTCTAAGTCAAAGGTCACTGAGTCGACCCCGTCGAAAGCCGAGATCGTTCCCGCAGCCCGTTCAATGCTCTCAGAGGTCCAGAGCCCAGAGCCTGTGGGCGTGGCGTGGCTGAGCCCGATCTCCGCGTCGGTCTGGGCCTTGGCCGCGAACTGCCCGGCATGGCCGGTGGCCTGGTTACCGCGTGGGTGCTGACTGGGATCGAATGTGCTCATGCGCCAGATTGTGGACTGCTGCGGCACAGTGGTGACGAGGTCAGTGTTTCCTCCGCTGTTTGAGCCGGGGGCTGCGGGTATTCGCGACCATCACCTGGCTGGGGACAAATGCGTCCACCGAGCGGAATACGGAACGATCCATGCCTGATGAGTGCCCAGCTTGAGACTGTCCCGCGCATATGTGCGCTTGAAGTCACATCAGCACATGGGGTTACAGCCTCAGGACGACAAGGATGACGATGAAGCTCTCACCGAAGGCTGCCGCACTGCGAGCCCTGCTCGCCTACGCCACCGGCACCGACGCTCTCCCTACCTACGAGGCCCCCGGCCCGCGGCACCCGCACGGCCGAGAGGTCGCACCCTACTGGCGGATCATCCTCGAATCGGCTGTGCCTCGCCGCGACCTGCTGAAGACGGCCCGCGTTCTCGAGGCAGCCGGGGTGTACGGACTCGACCTTGACGAGCCGGAGCAGACGACCTCACTCATCTCCCGCGCATGGGCGGGCACCGAGGAGCGGCGCACCGATACCAGCGAGCGAGCCTATGAGGTCTGGCTGACTCTCCACGCCGCCCGCATCCCGGACCCGTGGATGCCGGTCGCGATCGCAGCGCACGGCGGCTGGCACCGACTCGATGAAGAGCTGATCGACGCGATGCGGCACTGAGCGCGTGGGTCAGCTGGAAGCAGAGTTGACCTGACGGCCGCAGCACGCGCACAGGTGTAGTCATGACACGTTCGCATCAAACCTTCCCGGCACTCATCGGCATTGGCGGCCACTACCGCTCCGGCAAAGACACGTTCGCAGAACTGCTGCAGGAACATCTACGTCCGCTGACCATCACAGGGTTCTCGGCACCATTGCGTGAGGCGGTCAGCCGACTCAATCCGTATGTCGAGCCGGGTGTCCGTTACCTCGATCTGGAAGCGGAGCGCGGGTTCATCGGAGCGAAAGCCCATCCTGAGGTCCGTAGGCTCTATCAGGCGCTTGGTACCGATGTTGGGCGCAACATCATCGGCGAGGACTGCTGGGTCGACATTGCGCAGAGTCGAATTGCTGCGTTGCGCGGGACCGGGGTGAACGTGGCGATCACAGGTGTCCGTTTCCCGAATGAGCTGGGCATGGTCAAACGCCTCGGTGGGGTGACTGTGTGGATCGAGCGCAAGGTCGAACGGAACCTGTCAGGTCACGCCTCGGAACGTTCCCTCACCTCCGGAGCATTCGACGTCGTCATCGGCAACGACGGCACACTCG
This sequence comes from Pseudoclavibacter sp. CFCC 14310, assembly GCF_008831165.1. Classification (NCBI taxonomy): domain Bacteria; kingdom Bacillati; phylum Actinomycetota; class Actinomycetes; order Micrococcales; family Microbacteriaceae; genus Pseudoclavibacter; species Pseudoclavibacter sp. CFCC 14310. The sequence goes on from NZ_WBKC01000003.1 coordinate 53,765, forward strand.
AGGACCTCGCGCAGGCTGCGTCCGACTTCGTCCGAGGTCACGTGTACTGACGGCGGTCAGCGGGCCGGCGGCATCGGCGGTATCGGCCCGCGATCCCTCCGTTCAACGCGGTATCGGACCGCCTCAGGGTCATCGGGGTCACTGCCAGGGGCGACTTGCAGCGGCAGTGCCTGCCGTGGTGGTGGGAAGCCGTGCTCCTGCAGCCCCTGGTACGACTGCCCGAACGCAGGAGGCGGTGGTGGCCCGTCATCAAGGCTGACTTCACTGATCGTGAGCTTGCGTGTGGCGAAACGACCGGCATGGCCGGCGTTACCTCGAGGATGCTTGCTGGGATCGAATGCGCTCATACCCACGGATGTGAGCGGCACCAGTTGCCACCGCGCACAGACCGGCTATGTCAGATGACGTATCCCAGGCTGTCTGTGTCAACGATGAGTGCATGATCACCCCAGGGCGTCCGCATCGAACGACAAGCGGACGCATCACTACACCTGCGCCGACGTTCCCCAAAAGCCCGTTAACCGAACGGAAGGTCCTTGGCTGGACGCGTCGAATGAACGCGTGGCTCGCCAGCGAAGGTACTGCTGAACGGACTGCTCGCGGGCTATGCAGTGGCGCCTACGACCCAGGCAACCTTTCGACTGCTGACAGCGAAGAGATCTGTCGGCTCCTGTTCGACCGGAGCTGGAGCGTCATCCGCGGGCACAAGATCATGACCCGAGTGCAGCCGCCCACATACCAGGCATGAGTACCTTCGACCCCTCTCAGCACCCGCGCGGTAACACCTCCACCGGCCACGCCGGGCAGTTCGCGACCAAGGCCCAGTCCGACGCTGAAGTCGGCCTCGGTCAGGAGCTGTCCGCAGCCGATTTTCAGGGGCGACTCGGGAAGGTCGCCGCGGGCCGCTGGGACTATGTGAACACCCCCAATGGGCGATACGAAGATCCTCAGATGGCAGATCTGACGGCGCTTGGAGAACTCGTCCTCGCGGAGACCGGCCAGCGCACGAACCCCGAGGCGTACACCGACACCGTTGAGACCCTCACTGCCGCGCTCGACGTCTTCAACGACTACACACCAGGAACCACACTCAGGCGCATGCGGCCCATGGCTCGACGCCGTGCCGACGCTTGGGTGAGGGGAATGGTGCTCGGCGACCGGTTCACGCTGCGTGAGGCGAGGGCCCTGCAGCTCGAATGGGATGCGGCGCGGGCGAAGGGTGTCAGCGGCGTGGACTTCGTAGACAACCACCCGCGAGGGAAGACCCGCACGATGCAGTAGCAGCCCACATTGCGGGCATGAACACATTCGACCCCACCCAGCATCCGCGCGGTAATCAGACCACCGGCCACGCCGGTCAATTCGCGACCAAGACCCAGACCAGCTCCGAGATCGGACTCGCCGGCGCCGACCCACGCGGCTCCCTGGAGCACCTCATCTCACCAACCTCGACCAACCGTGGCGAGACGGTGCTGTTCAACCCAATGGTCCGGAACATCTCCCAGGAGGCCGGCAGCGATTCGGTCATCAGTGTGTCGATCGGCGCCCGCCATGGTGATCTGAACGGCGCTGGCGGAGCCCTGGTGAACTATCTCAGAGATGATGCCGGCGTCGAAGGCCAGGACCGAGCACGCGCTCTCCTGCGAGACCAGACTGATCGCAAGGTGACCGTGCTCACGCACGGGAATTCAGGGAGCCTGCGTGTCATCGAGGGGCGCGCAATGACGTTGAACGGCACGGACTACCTCCTCCAGAAGGGGAGCCGGTCGAAGGCATACCCAATCGACTCCCTGAACGTGATCGAAGCTCGTGACGGCTACGGTCAGGTCAAGCACTTCGAAGACCAAGCACGTATGGCGGCCTCCGCGATCCCCGACATTGGGAAGGCCACCGTCGACGGCATCCCAGACGATGAGAGCGAACATGACGAGGTCGCCGCAGTCTTCATCTACAACGCACCCAACTTCAACGGTGACCACAGCGGCCGGGGCTCCATCCTGTATGCCACCGACATCACCGAAGACGGAGACGACCCGATCGTCAACGGGGCATTCGTATTCCCGCCTGACTCAGGTCTCATCAGTGAGCACGGCTCCATCCGCCTGTCCGACCTCTCCCGCAACGGTGGCCGCGTCAAAGCGTTCCAGCCGACGACATTCGCCGAGGCACTCGAGTACGGCAGCCAAGTGAACGACGGTGGCCGAAACATGGCAGAACTCTACGCTGAGATCTAAGGCCACTGGGACTTATGACGAACCGACGTAGAAACGGTTGGCCTTCGAGACTGACTAATCCGTTGACTAAAACGGGGTCGAACGGGGTACGATAACTTCCGTTCAGCTGCCGTAGAGTCCGCTGGATCACTGGGATGACTCTTCTTTTGCAACAACGAAGGGTTGTTGGTTCGAGTCCAACCGGGGGAGCTAAAGCCCCAGCCGGTCGAATCATCCTGGCGGGGGCTTTTTTCATGCCCTCCCCCGCATATTTCCGACTCGACCTGATTACCCCATCTTGCCGATAAAAGACGTCAGCTGTGACCGAGCCGTGCTCATCCGAGCAGTAGATGAAAACCTCGTCGACATCGGGTGCGTATTCCAATGCACCAGCAACCATCAGGCTGAGCTCGTCAAAGACTCTTTCGAATGGGCACTGTACTGGTTCCATATCCTGACCTTCTTGAAGGCGTCGACGCTCGTGCCGTGCACTGCTAGCCGTGTTTGATGACTGAGTCCAGGTCCACTTCGTCTGGGCTGGGGCTGGTACCGATCAGGTCGGGGTGTTGGCTGCGCCATGCGGCGAGGTCTTTGGGCAGATACTCCGAGTCGAACCGGTCAGCATCGAGGCCCAGCACCGAGATCACCGCCGCCGCTTCAAAACACCAATACCCAGAATACCGTCCGGAGCCTTGCTTGTTTATCAGCGTATGAGCATTCCACCACCCGAACCCACGGCACTGCTTGTACCAACCACCCAGATACTTCGTGATGATCGCGACCTGCTCGTCGGGGTCGTCGGTATCGAACGCTGACGCCAACAGGCCGTAGGCGGGCCGCTTGGCCGCATCCACGGTGCCGATCTGCCGGTCAGGCACCGCCGAGGCGACCAGTCGGTCCAACAGACGATCATGCCCACCAGGCGACCCCGGCCACGCCCCCACCACAGCCTCGACCCACACTGGGCCAACGCCCAGGCACACACCCAACGACACCAAACGCAACACGCGATAATGATCAGGCAAAGCCGACTCGGGATACGGAAACCAGCCGGAAGCATTCACAGATTCTTCAGGCAGGAGCGATACCCGTCTCCGTGCATCAATAAACGTCGCGAGCATAGGAAAAAACTGCGACCGAAGCTCGTCAAGTGAAATCCCGAACGAGTACCTTTTTAACCACGCAGCAGTAGCACTATTCGACCAGCTCATCACATAAGAGCTAAGAATTCGTGAAGACAGCGTGCGCGAATCTGAGGGCAACAGCACCTGGTCAGCACGTTTGCGGTATATGACTTCAGCGCCATCATCGAACTCGATGGCTTTCCGGTAGAACTCTTCGTCGCGTCGCCAGTCGCGCATTGTCTGGCCTTCCATGACTTCTCCTGTTGTCTCTTGCTGAGTGACTGCAAATCAGCTCCTGACAGATTCAGCGGCTCACAGCAGCACGGTACCGTGTTTGACCTCACAGGCCACAGACCCTGCACCCTCGATACGATTCAAGTGCACCACACCATCCACATCAACACGAGACAACACTCGATCCACGCTGCCCGCCGCATACTGCTCCACGAACGTATCTAGTCCTGACAGCTCGTGGCCGAAGGCCTCGATTTTCCGTGTCTGATCGTCGCCTACCCTGACAGGGCTATTGAGCTCGTCTTCGCTCATTTGCATGCCAGAGTTCCTGGTGTCTGAGCCCCACCACTGCTGCCGGGGTAAGACTGACGATGTCAGTAGTAGGGCGGGCTCAGCCAGTGCCGCGCTCGACCGGCGTGTGTAGGCATGAGACAACGGGGATACGGGGAAGGTGCAGGCGTGGAGCTGATTACCGTCAAGGGGCAACTTGTTGGAGCCATTCCTGAAACTTGTCAGAGGGGCTCACCTGATAGTCAGTAAGCTCAGGGGTTGGAGTAAGGTCCATATCCACGGATCTCGTTGCGACCGCATATCGGATGCGTCCTGCTGTCGGGATCGGGTGTGCGGAGTCTACAGAAGCTTGGATACGTCCCACTTGCGAGACGATGAATTTCAGAAGCGCTCGTTTCATCGCAGAGGAAGTATCTGGCGCCTCAACATGATCTTTCGTTAACAGGGTGCCGTTTTGCACGTATGCAACGTCAGCAGTACGGGTGCCATTCTCATTAGAAAAATAGATGAGGACTTCGTCGACTTGTGGCGCGTATTCTAATGCAGCACTGACCATCTCGCTGACAGCTGTTCCAAGAACTTCTTCAAGAGCACTCAATGGTTCAGAATCTCTCTGCGGCGCATCCAACATCAACTCCATTCTCGATGCTGAACTGCTTCCGTCTACCAGATACTCGATCAACCGGAGGAGCCACATCTCTCTGTGTAATGCTACTGACCATCCTCAAACCGCCAGATCGAAGCTCAAGCGCGGATTGGCTCTCGATGAGTTTGTACTCAAATGGGCTGACATGCGCACCATCGGCGACCAAGTTGTTGAGATGCGTTGAGGTGTCGAAGAGTGTGCGATAGATGATGGATGACTGGTGCCAGAGTTGTGGGAGTGCCATGCCAGCGGCTGAGCCCTGACGTGTGTGACTGTGCCGGTTGAATCTACGCCGATGAACAGACGGCCGTCACCGGCGAACGCCTCACCAAATACGCGCGCAAGCACCCCAGTCGCATCGTTCACCATTTCGCAGGCCCCGCGAACTCGGCGATGATCAACAAATGCGTGCGCATATCCAAACGCTGCAGATGCGAGACGTCCTCGGGCCCACCAGCCGCCAGAATCGGCACATACCCGAAACACTCATCAAACCCAGGAACACCCAGGCGCTCCACCGCCTCAGGAAACGGCGACCACCCCAGCTCCTCAGCCTGTTGCATAGAATCTGGTTCGTCTCGAAGATCCTTCGCAAAGTAGTCCACATCCCGAGAGGCAAGGGTGCGGATCTCACCATGCCTGTAGTCGATAAGCAGCAGATGCCCCCGCCCATCATTCTCGAGTTGCCAGGCGAGGACGTCGCCCATGGCAGTTGTCGCCACCGGCACCACCTCGCCCAGCGTCTGCGCAGTCTGGGCGACCAACTCCATCCACCCATCCAACGGGTCGATCAGCCGCAGAAACCCATCAAACGCGACACCCTGCCCAAACTCACCCCACCACGCCAACACACCCGGCGGCAACACCTTCCGAAACCGACGCCGAGCCCTCTTCGACACCACACCACCAGACGACACAAACCCCGGCAACACATACCGATCATCCACAACCAACCCTCACTTCCCCACCACAACCTCAAAACGCACATCCAGAAACGAACGCTATCGTTCAGAACTCAGCGGATATGCACTCCGTGGGCACCGCATCGGCCAGGATAACGCTGTCGGATCCGTTCATGAACTGCACACCACGCGCTGCCGCGCAGGCCGTGTCGACGCGCAACAGCACCGGATGGTCAGCATGGCGCAACCCCACGATCATCGCTTGTTCCGCACTTGTGGCCAAGTGCACGAACTGCCGTCCCATCGGTTTCAGCCCCTCCTCACGGATGCGCTGCCACGCCTGCGGGGATGTCGCATGGAACAGGACCGAGGGCGGCGTAGAGATGACATTGTGGTCAACGACCGTCGAGAAAGAATGACCGTACGCAGCACGAATCCGGCCACCACTGATCTCCAGCCTCTTCTTCGACTGATGAGCGACCAAGTCACGCACAGTCGACTCTCCGACGCCCTCCAGACCAGCCCGGCCGACAGCAGCAATCACATCCGACAGCTGCGCCCACCCCTGCGCATCGAGCACCAGCCCAAACTCACCAGGCACATGCCGCAACGCCTGCGTCAACAGCTGAGACAACCGCAACTGGTTCACCCCGCTCATGACCGCCTCCACCACCGCCGACGACGAGGCGATACCTTCCACTCCTCGTTGAACAACGGCACCTCCCACTCCAGATACCGGTCATCACCCGCGACGAACAACGCATGCAACTGCTCCGCACGCTCCAACCACGCAGCAAACCCCGACCAATGCCCCCGATACTCCCACCCAGGATCACAAAACGTATGAATCACCAACACCGCCGGATCACCAGTCACATCCGACCCATCAAAACAGAACACATCATCAGTACCATCCATGACAGCGAACGGCACCAACACACGATACGGAAACTGCTCACGTACTATACGTGAGAAGAACTGCTGGTTACCTTCTAGAGCCGAGGTAAAAAACCAAGGCTCTATATCTGGTAGAGGGTCCTCTTCGATGAAGCGTAGAAACGAGGTTGGGAAGTGGAATTCTGACGATGCCGAACACAACATTTCCCTGCATCGTTCATCAGAGGTAAGAACACGTCTTTCTTTACCCAATTGGTACTCCAGTAACCCTCGGTAGCACATCAGACCCCAGTGGGTTCTCCCCAGACCACCCTGCGCCCTGTTTACGAATCCGGTTTGCTACACCTTCACCCCAAGTTGAGACGTCCTGATGAGTCTTGTGGTTTTGCAGTCGCTGCGCCAGCTCCGAATCACCGATGCGGTCACCGGGATTGTGTATTCGGGCTTCGACCGTAGTGTCGGTTTCTCTTGCGGCCCGGATTCTGGTGTTGTCCACACTCGTGACCCGACCGTCCGGCTGCCGTACGACATCGACTCTGTCGCCACGCCATCCACGGCTTCGCATCCCACCCATGATCTCATCGTACGTCCAGCCAGACGGCTTTCGATACGCAACAGTTAGGTATTCTGTGGTCATGGTCTATCAACAGAAGCAGGTCTGGCAGCAGCTTCTCACCGCGGTCGATGCGGACGCGCATGTGCGTGATCTGGTGGGTCAGATGGCCAGTGATCCGCAGGCAGCGTATGCGGGCATGACGGATGATGCGGTGCTCGGTGACGTGTTCTGGTCTGCTGAATCGGTGGATGCGTGGGTGGGGTTGGCAGCACTGCTCGAGGCTGATAATCGGGCGGTGACGATCGATTGGGATGAGCTGCCGACGAATCTGGTCGAGTTGATCGAAGACCTCACGGTTGTCGCGCAGGCCGGCCTGGACGGCTCGAAGCTCGATGCGCTGGTCGAGCTGCTCGACGATCTGGATGCGCCCGGGCTCGACCGCATGATGGTTGCTGTTGCGTTCGTCAACGCGTGGCTGTCACCTGCTGGAATCGTCTTTGTGCATTGGGATACCGATTCTGACTCGTACACCTTTGTGGCTGCAGACGCCGATCATGTCGATGACATCATTTCGGCTGCCGCCGCCTTGGGCAAGGAGGCAGCGCTGCCGACACTTGCCACCGTGCTCGCCTGACCCCAGCGGCCAGGACACCAGCGGCCAGTGGGCGGGGTGTCAGTGGTCGGGGCTGCAGCGTGGTGTCTGGTCGGTCAGCCGGTGATCGTGTTCGCTGGTGCGATCCGCAGAGCAGGGTGCACGCCGGTATCGGTCAAGGCAGCTCCGTACGTGTCGATCATCTGCTGCCAGGGGTGGGGATGCACGGTGCCGTCATCGCTGACGGTGTGCACGAAGTCGACTCTGGGCAGCAGTGCCTCGACTCCTGCGGGCAGTGAGCAGTACGTCACGTACGACCCATCACGGCCCTGGGCGAGCTCGACGGCGGGCACGAAACGCCCCGCCGCCGTGGTCTCGCCCAACACCTCGCGCTGTGCACCGTACCAGCGGGCGTCCCACGAACGAGTCAGCTGTGAGAACCCGACATTCAGGTCAGCGGCCCACGCGTAGCCCTGCCACCGGCTGCCATCAGCCGCGACGGTCAGCGGCCAGCCAGACACCGGAACCCGCACCGCCTGCGAAGCATCCAGGGCCGCGCGCACTGCTTTGCCCAACCCGTCATGGTCGTCGCTGCCGACCAGCACCAACAGGTCTTGGGCGACAGGAATGACCACAGGCCGCCCCGTCACCTGAAACCCGTCAATCGTGGCCGAATCAAGTATGGCAACGGCGATCTGTTCTGGATCGGAGAGAATCCAGGTGCCCGGCTGCACCTGAGACGTCTCGACCGCACGCCCGGAAAACGCCCGCGCACCGGCAGCGACCACCTCACCGAACCCGACACCCCACGCATCCACCATGTCGACACTGACCTGCACCAGACGGTCACCATCATCGATCACCGCACCCACACCCACCCCGGGTGCAAGGGCGAGCACCGCCTGTCTGCTGCCCGGATGACCAGCCGCATCCAAACGCAACCCGGCCACACCCGACACGTCCAGCCCCACCAGACGCAACCGCACCCGGCCAGCTACCGCCTCGAAACTCTCAAACACACCCATCACGCATCTCCCTGACCAACACCAGAACTACCCGCACCAGAAGCGCCCGCGCCCGCCGCACTCGGCAGGGGGCCAATGACTGAGTCCAGGTCCACTTCGTCTGGGCTGGGGCTGGTACCGATCAGGTCCGGGTGCTGGCTGCGCCATGCGGCGAGGTCTTTGGGCAGATACTCCGAGTCGAACCGGTCAGCATCGAGGCACAGCACCGAGATCACCGCCGCCGCCTCGAAACACCAATACCCAAAATAGTTCCCGGAGCCGCGCAGATCTCCCAGCGAGTGGGTGTCCCACCACCACGACTTGCGGCACTGCTTGTACCAACCATCCAGATACTTGGTGATGATCGCCACCTGCTCGTCCGGGACGTCGGTCTCGAACGCTGACGCCAACAGGCCGTAGGCGGGCCGCTTGGCCGCATCCACGGTACCGATCTGCCGGTCAGGCAGCGCCGAGGCCACCAGCCGGTCCAACAGACGATCATGCCCACCAGGCCAGCCCGGCCACGCCTCGACCACCGCACCAACCCACACCGGCCCAACCCCCAAACACACACCCAACGACACCAAACGCAACACACGCTCATAATCCGGCAGGCCCGTATCAGAGTGCGCCAGCCACGACCAGCCCTTCATCTGCTCGACCGTGAACTGGCTCACACGACGACGAGCCTCCACGAACACAGCCACGGTCGGAAACAACCGCTCGCGCAGCACCCCAAGATCCACACCAAACGAATACCGATGCAACCACCCCAACTCCACATTGCCCATCCAAGCGGTGGTATCGGCGATCAGACTCAGTGGTGTCGACTTTCTTTCAGCAACAGGCCAGAGCGTCTCGTTGGAGTACTTTTTGAAGATTGCTGCTTTCCCGTCATCAGCTTTGATCCATTTACGGTAGAACTCTTCGTCGCGTCGCCAGTCGCGCATTGTCTGGCCTCCCATGACTTCTCCTGTTGTCTCTTGCTGAGTGACTGCATATGAGCCCCTGACAGATTCAGCGGCTCACAGCAGCACGGTACCGTGTTTGACCTCACAGGCCACAGACCCTGCACCCTCGATACGATTCAAGTGCACCACACCATCTAACGGGTCGATCAGCCGCAGAAACCCATCAAAGGCGACACCCTGCCTATACTCACCCCACCACGCCAACACACCCGGCGGCAACACCTTCCGAAACCGACGCCGAGCCCTCTTCGACACCACACCACCAGACGACACAAACCCCGGCAACACATACCGACCATCCACAACCAACCCTCACTTCCCCACCACAACCTCAAACCGCACATCCACAAACGAACGCTGCGCCTGCCACTGGGTCAAGTACAACACCCGTCGGCGCTTCTGTCTGATCTTGGCACGTGTTCGACCCCTACCCAGTCAAGAATTGCGCGTAGAAGAGATTGCAACGCAACCAAGGAAGTGACGTAGAGAACTGGTTCTATCGCTACGTCCACAATGTACGTCTGCGGAATAGAGTAGCGAGCCGCTTCCACCTGGTGCGCAACCGAATGAGAAACTACCACTAGTCAAAATGGACGGAATCTCGATCAAGACAATTGAGTTTAAGCTGCTGCGCCTCAAATAGCGATAGAAGTTCTTGAGCAGAATGCTCATGAGAGAGAACAAACTCACATTCCGATTGAGTTATCGGGATCGCTTGCAACCATGAAATTGAGAAGCTGGGAAACGACAAAACATGTGTATGCTCAAAGCTAAACGGAGCAGTCAACAGCAGTCCGGTTGTCGTAATACAATCGTTATACCCCGAGAGAACGCCCTCACAGACAATATCAGGCCGAAGTACTCTGTAACCGGACGCCAGCTGAAATCCACAAGCCGCAATACCGTGACCAATAATATCCCATTGAGAAGCACATACAGCTAGGATCTCAACACGTAGTGGCTGGCCTTCGATTTCAAGTTCATTGTCAAATTGACTAATTCCGATTGACCCGTAGCATGTTTCTCCCAGGGTCGGCGTATCCCGTGCACGTAGTATGTCAATATGCAGTTGCTCATCCTCCTGTGAGTATCGTTCAAACTCAGGTCGATACTCTTGCGGGAGGTGGAAAATGGTCTTACCGATATGCCGAGCCGTATCTAAACGATAATCAGACATTTAGAGCCATCTTCCTGAAATCGAACTCTCATCTCGATTATAAGACCGATCGAGTTTCGTTACTGTGATAGCTGTTCTAGAGGCCGCCAAGGCCCATAGCGAGTTGAACCATCCTGCTCGTCAAAAAGCGTCTCGATCAATCACTCGTGGTGCTTGACGAACCCATGGCAGGGTTCATGCCCCTTACCGCAAAGGCTGCGATACTCTACGGCAACCCCGGTGTTAGGACTTTCAACAAGCCTCTGAGAATCTACAGCTGTCTCGCAGACCTGAACTCGAACGCCCCTACGCAATCCACTTGGCCTCCTGTAGCTATGTGTCTGGCTTCACGGATCAAGAGCACCCCTGTCACACAAGGCACCGGCCCCAAGCACCATGCTCAGCGCCGCCACCTCCACATCAACAAGATCGCCTCCGCATGGGCATAGCAAATCAGGGAGGTCACAAGCAGAACAGGAGCAGCGAACGTCGCGCTCGCGATCACCCAACCCGTCGGACCCGACCGAAACTACCCCGCCACCAAAGCCATGGCTGCGATCACGCGGCAAATGTCTCCCCGTTCGGGTTTCCGTGGCACCTTCTTCTTCATGGTCTTCTTGCTTGGGCGGACGAACATCCAGAAGATCACCGGGAACGCGAGCAGAACCAGGAGTAGGGCTGGGCCATTGCGATGTGAGTAGTCGACCGTGGTGGTCCACGGCACCTGCATCAGCACATACACCAAGGCGGCCACCGACTCGACAAGACCAATCCAGCATAAGCACATCAGGATACCTACCAGCAGACTTCTGGTCTTTTCTAGACGCGCCAAGTCAACACCATTGAGTTCTTCCAAGTCGAGTTTCCGCGCCTCTGGTTCAGGCTTTGGCCCTAGTCAGGGTTGTGTCATTGTGCAGCCCCGTTGTTGGAGTCTGTCGTACCTTGGTTGGGTTCGGGTGCTGCGGCGTTGGCTCCCGTGATGTTCTCTACGACATGCTTTGCCGTGAACTTGGCCGCGTCAACACCTAAGCCTGCGTGCTCGCCCGCGAACGCGGCACCCACATGCGCACCCCACGACGGGTTCGCCCCGGAAATAGCCGCCGCGTCAGGGAACTTCGACAACAGCACACCGTCGGCAGCGTTCGTCACGGAGTACACCCCCACATTCCCCGCGGCACCGAACGCGGCCTGGGTGGCGAAGCCTTTCATGCCTTGGCTGGCTAGTGCACGGGTCGCGGTATCACGCACACTCAAAACAAGGTCCCCAGACACGCGACTCAACATACCAGCCTCGACCCGCAACCCCTGCCCGGCATGCTCGAACAACCCCGTGGCCCCGTCAACACCACGCCTACCTGCATCAGCCGTGAGCGTTCAGGAACAGTGCAGGGCGGGCCGATTCAGCCCAACGCACCACCCTCACGCAAGAACTCATACGACAGGTACAACTGACCAAAAATGAAGGCGCAGGTGCCGAACATGACCAGGACCACGAAAAGAATGAGCGTGAAAACACTCCAGTGCTTGGTCTCTGATTCTGCGGCCTCCTTTGCCTTCTGCTCGGCAGTGCGCGGGCGCACGAACCACCAGAAAGCCAATGGGAACGGGAGCAGGGCTAGGAGTGGGGCACGGCCGTTGCGACGTGAGTATTCCACCGTGGTAGTCCACGGCACCTGGGTCAACACATACACCAACGCGCCCACCGACACGACAAGACCAACCCAGGACAACCAGTTCCAGATCCGTCCGAGTACCTTCCCGGTCTTGTCCCAACGCCCCGGGTCGACACCGCCACTCGCGGCGTCGCTAGCCGCAGACTCCGAGCCTGCCCCTGGTCCAGACTTTGGTTCAGGCTCTGGCCCTGACTGGGGTTGGGGGTGGGTCATTGCGTGGCCCCGTGGCTGGAGTCTGTCGTACCCTGGTTGGGTTCGGGTGCTGCGGCGTTGGCTCCAGTGAGGTTCTCTACGACATGCTTTGCCGTGAACTTGGCCGCGTCAGGGAACTTCGACAACAGGCCACCACCAACAGCATCAAGCCCAGCGTCAAACATGTCATAGTCGTCTTCAGTACCGTTGAGCTGATCCTCGACCACGCCACCGGCCACCTCAGCACCAGGCACTGTCCAGGGCTTTCCGTCGGCAGCGTTCGTCACGGAGTACACCCCCACATTCCCCGCGGCACCGAACGCGGCCTGGGTGGCGAAGCCTTTCATGCCTTGGCTGGCTAGTGCACGGGTCGCGGTTTCACGTACTCCCATAGCAAGATCCCCAGACACGCGACTCAACATACCAGCCTCGACCCGCAACCCCTGCCCGGCATGCTCGAACAACCCCGTGGCCCCGTCAACACCACGCCTACCTGCATCAGCCGTGAGCGTTCAGGAACAGTGCAGGGCGGGCCGATTCAGCCCAACGCACCACCCTCACGCAAGAACTCATACGACAGGTACAACTGACCAAAAATGAAGGCGCAGGTGCCGAACATGACCAGGCCCACGAAGACTAGAATCTTCAAGAAGGTCCAGTCTTCAGCTTCCTCCGTGATGGGCGTCTTCGCCCTGAGCGCTCGAATCTTTTTGATTGGGCGCACGAGCCGCCAGATGATCACCGGGACCCCGAGCAGAACCAAGAGTGGGGCACGGCCGTTGCGACGTGAGTATTCCACCGTGGTAGTCCACGGCACCTGGGTCAACACATACACCACGGCGGCCACCGACACGACAAGGCCAGCCCAAAGCAACCAGTTCCAGATCTGTCCGAGTACCTTCCCGGTCTTGTCCCAACGCCCCGGGTCGACACCGCCACTCGCGGCGTCGCTAGCCGCAGACTCCGAGCCTGCCCCTGGTCCAGACTTTGGTTCAGGCTCTGGCCCTGACTGGGGTTGGGGGTGGGTCATTGCGTGGCCCCGTGGCTGGAGTCTGTCGTACCTTGGTTGGGTTCGGGTGCTGCGGCGTTGGCTCCAGTGAGGTTCTCTACGACATGCTTTGCCGTGAACTTGGCCGCGTCAACACCTAAGCCTGCGTGCTCGCCCGCGAACGCGGCACCCACATGCGCACCCCACGACGGGTTCGCCCCGGAAATAGCGGCAGCGTCAGGGAACTTCGACAACAGGCCACCATCAACAGCATCAAGCAAAACGTCAACCAGGTCATAGTCATTCTCAGGACCGTTGAGCTGGTCCTCGACCACGCCACCGATCACCTCAGCACCAGCCGACGCAACCACCCCCGCGCCCGCTTGGGCAGTATCACCATGAAAGAGCGCTCCGGCTTTTCCGGCTTGGGATCCGAGGCCGCCAGCGGCCGCGCCACCAGCCGCGGCGGCTGCGGCACCAGACACCGTCCAGGGCTTCCCGTCGGCAGCGTTCGTCACGGAGTACACCCCCACATTCCCCGCGGCACCAAACGCGGCCTGGGTGACGAACCCTTTCACACCTTGACTGGCTCCCGCACGCATCGCGGTCTCACGCACACCCAAAACAAGATCCCCAGACACGCGACTCAACATACCAGTCCGGGCCCGCAACCCCTGCCCCGCATGTTCGAACACACCCGTGGCTTGGTCAATACCACGCCTCCCCGCAGCGAGCACGCCTTGATAGATCGGATCATTCCGCACCCCCGAAATGACACCATCAACTGCCCGCCGTGACGCTCCGGCCAGGGCCTCACCCGCACGAGACGCCGCCCTACTCACGCCCGCCACCGCAGCACCCCCGGCCCTACCCACCCCATGCGCAGCACGACTCAACCCCTTGGCCAGGGCCTTCCCGCCTTTGGCGAACGCACCGCCTGGAATGAAGTTCAGCCCCATCGACACCACGAACTCGCCCAACGACATGTTGCCCTTGGCGAACTCAGCAACATCATCAGCAGTCAGCAGCGCCCCCGCACCGAACGCGATACCAGCAGCGATCCACCCCGCTGGACCCGACAGAAACAACCCCGCCACAGCGGCAACCACGACCACCACTGTCGCGACCGTGACCAGCACCTTCCACGCATCAGAGTTGGTGAGCTTCTCCCACCAAGAATCCTTCGGAATCGCACTGTCGGTCGCGGCCTGCAAACGACCCGCCGTGGTATGCGCGTCTTCTTGATACGACTGCTTCGCCTGTGCAACAAGGCGTCTGGCCGCATCCAGCCGCGACTGCGCGTCACCGACCTGGGACGACGCCGACCCCACACGAGAGGCCGCGTCCTGCTGCTGCCGGTACAGAGAACGCACCACAGACCCCGACGGCACCGACAACCCAGAGGGCACCTGATCAGCCGGCGCTGACCCCCACTGCTGAAACACACGGTTCTGCCGGGAATACTCCGACTGGGCCGATTGCTGCTGGGCCTGCGCAGACGCCAACGATGCCTCAGCAGACGCCAGATCGGCCCTCTACACCCGCTCAGTGTGGTCGATTCGGTGTCTCTCATCCAGCTTCTCGTCGAGCTCGGCGAGAATCTCCCGGCACCGTACGACGTCTTCCTGAGTGCCCGAGAGTTCGAACTCGAAGAGCATCGGTCGGCCAGAACGCTGCGCGATCTGTCGTGCGGCTGCCTGGTAGTGTTCGCCAAAATTCCGGTTTCCAGATCCGATGACCCCCACCATGTGTCGTCGGTTCTGCGGCGAGGCCAGAAACCTCAGCACGGCCTTCGGCAGGGTGTCATTGGCCCCGTTGCCCGCTTTGTACGAGGGCGTCAGCAGCACCCAGGGGCCGTCGGTGACGCTGTTGCGCACGTCGTGATCTGAGAGGTCGCGCACATCTCTGTTCAGATGCCCGGCGAAACGTCGCACCAAGCCACTGGCTGATGAGTAGTAGTAGATCGGCGTCTCTCTCATGTTCTCCATCATGCCTCTTGCCTCAGCGTCGATTGGTTCCCTGCCGGCGAGCTGCCGAATCGCTCAGTAGACTGCTGGTCATGTCCCTCTCAGTGAAGCGCGCACGCCGCGCTGACGATCGCGCCGCCTGCCGCACTCTGCTCCAGGCAGAGCTCCGGACGACGATGCCGCTGTTTCCTGACGAACCCGACGCGCAGACGGCCGCACTGGTTCGATCCCTCGGAGGAGTCGATGAGACGGTGCTCGCCGCGCGCGACGATGACGGAACCCTCTTGGGCGCCTGTGTGCTCCGTGCAGACACCGAGGTCTACATGATCATCGCAAATGGTCTGGATCCACGTATCGCGCGTTCGTTCGTCTCACAGTGGGCGCTGCTCCCCCAGCTCGCCGTCATTCCCGAGCACCGTGGAGCCGGCGTCGGCCGGGCTCTGGTCGAGGCTGCCCTTGCGATTTCGTCTCTGCATCCCAGCATCGCGGGGGTCTACACCTTCGCCGAAGAGGTCTGTCAAGAGGCATCCGAGGGGTTCTTCGCCGCGCTCGGGTTCACCGCGCACGACACTCAGAACGTGACTCTGCCCATCCTGGCGCCCGGCACTGATCAGCTGCTGCCGGTTCCGATCTCGCACGACGGCACGCGCACCGGCCGCTATATGACGAAGAGCATCCGCCGAGACCATCGCTGAGCGGCCGTCTCAGGCCCAGGCTAGGCACTCAGCCGTCTGACGGCCCGAGCCTCGCAGCCAACGCGGCGACCTGTGCCGAACGGCGGGCGTCTCGCTCTGTGAGATCTCGTGAGCCTTCCGAGCAGAGTGCGTCAGGCACGAGCATTCCAGAGAGCACATTGCAGACCTCGCTCAGATTTGGCAACTGGCTGATCTCTCCACGATCGACTGCACGTTCGAGGGCAGACCTGACCGTGTCGCGAAAGGGGCCGATGAACTCCCGGTTCAACAGGGGCATACAAGAACCGTCTGACATGCCGCGATACGCCAGATACGGCAGCACCGCACGAAGAAATCGATCGTTCAGCCGTTCCACGGAGACGAGCTGAACGGCGTACAGATCTTCTTCGAGACTTCCGTGGTCTGAGGCGTTGAACGAGGTGGCGCGTGAATTGACGACGAACAGCAGCATCTCGTCGAGGCTCTTGAAGCGACGGTAGAATGCAGGTCTCGTGGTCTTCGCCGCGGTCACGACCGATGAGATCGTCACCTCACGCAGACCGTGAGCAAGCGTGATGTCGACGACGGAATCGATGATCGCCTGAGAGACGCCTGCGTCAAGAGGCCGACCGGAGCTCTCGCGTGCTGACGTGAGACGGGGATCAGTCAAGGGGCTCCTAGGTGAGACGGCCGATACGGTTCGTCTCGGGCCCGAAGACCCGAGACGAACGGTCCCCCCATTGGTTCCCCCGTTGCACAGTGTATCGCATAATCATCGTCTGACGTGGCACCCACCTGTGATTGCTCAGGCTGAGCGGGGTGTCACAGCGACATGCGCCCCACAGACTCGCCATAAGGGGTCTCGCCGACGGTCATGAAACCGACGTGCTCGAAGAATGGTCCGGGGCCGTCTTCCCCGGGTTCGTAGATCACATAGAGCGCCCCAAAGCCGCGTGTCCGAGCCTCGTCGGCCAGTGCCTCGACGGCGAACCGCCCGATGCCCCTTCCCTGCCCCCGGGCGTCTACGTGGATGCGCCAGAGAGCCGCGCTGAACTCGTCGCGATCAGCGTGCGGGTCGAAGCTGCCGTGGATGAAACCGACGACCTCGTCGGTCTCGTCATCGACCACAACGCGCTGCCACGCGGTGTCGGGGTTCACCACCGAGACCGCAGCTGAGTACGAGACGGGAGCGATGTACTGCGCCTGGCCTGGCTTCAGCGAGAGCGCGTTGGCAGCGATGATGTATTTCGCGTTCAGTTCTTCAAGTCTCAGTGTGCTCATGGCAGCATCATATGGCACCCTGCCCGAGAAGACCTCAGCATATACGTCTGCATGACGACCGCTGCCTCAGCTGTGTCGTGTCTTCCGGCCTGAGTGAGCGGTCGACAGCTGCCCTGCAGCAGCATGAGGCCGTGCCAACGGGGTCAGCCGCTGCAGCAGCTCGACGTGATCAGGGGTCAGATCAGCCGTGCTGTTGACGCCGAGCAGCTGCAGTGTGCGCGTGTACTCGCCTCGCAGCAGCTCAAGCACCTTGGCGACGCCTTCTTTGCCCGCAGCCATCAGCCCGTAGAGGTAGGCGCGCCCAATCATCGCCATGTCGGCACCATTGGCAACGGCGGCGACGATGTCGGCACCGTTCATGATGCCGGTGTCGATGAGAATGGTGTAGTCATCGCCCAGCTGGGCACGCACTTCTGGCAGCAGGTGCAGCGGCACCGGAGCTCGGTCGAGCTGTCGCCCGCCGTGGTTCGACAGCCAGACGCCGTCGGCACCGTGGTCGCGCACCCGCTTGGCGTCATCCACGTTCTGAATGCCTTTGACGACCAGGTTGCCCTTCCACTGCTCGCGAAGCCAGTCGACGTCGTCGAACGAGACCGTCGGGTCGAACATCTGGTTGGCCAGCTCGCCGACCGTGCCCTGCCACGAATCCAGCGCCGCGAATCTGAGCGGCTCGGTCGTCAAGAAGTTGAACCACCACCATGGGCGAACGGCACCGTTCATGAACGTCTTGCCGGTGAGCCTCGGCGGAATGGTCATGCCATTGCGCACATCGCGAAGGCGGGCGCCGGCCACAGCGGTGTCGACCGTCACGATCAGCGTGTCAACGCCTGCCTGCTGCGCCTGCTCGATCAGCTTCAGCGACCGGTCGCGCTCTTTCCAGAGGTAGAGCTGGAACCAGTTGCGACCGCCTGGCGTGCTCTGGGCGAGTGTGTCGATCGAGGTGGTGCCCATGCACGAGAGGCTGAACGGAACGCCCGCGTCACGTGCCGCCTGCCCGGCAGCGACCTCGCCCTCGTGATTCATCATGCGCACGAAGCCGGTTGGGCAGATGCCGAGAGGCATGGCGGCACTGGCGCCGAGCACCTCGGTGCTGGTGTCGATCTCTGCGATGTCACGCAGCACCGAGGGGTGAAAGACGATGTCGCGGTAGGCCTGGCGTGCCCGCCGCAGGCTGATCTCGCTCTCGGCCGCACCGTCGGTGTAGTCGAAGGCCACTTTCGGTGTGCGACGTTTCGCGATGCGCCGGATGTCCCAGAGGTCGGCAGCCTTGTCGAGTCGGCGCTTCTTACCATTGGGCTCGAACGGCTTCAGCCGCAGAAACTGGCTGAACTCTTTGGGATCTGGGAATCGACGCTTCGTCATTGTCTTGCTGATCTCTTCTCGTCGTGGTTCAGTAGCCGGCCTGTTTGTCGACCACACCGGCGAACTCGACGGCGCTGCCGCCGTCGCTCTCGCCGAGGAATGCGCGCACGTTGTGGCTGATTCGAGCTGACAGCGGCTTCTGCGCCATCGCCCAGGTGTTCGCCGTGTGCGGTGTGATGATCACGTTGCCCGCCGTCCACAGCGGGTGACCGTCGGGCAGAGGCTCGGGGTCGGTCACGTCGACGCCTGCGCCCGCGATCTCGCCCTGGGTGATGGCCTCGGCCAGCGCATCCGTGTCGATCTGTGGGCCGCGGGCGATGTTCACGACGACCGCGTCGTTCGGCAGCGCCTTGAACTCTTCGGCCCCGAGCAGGTGCTTCGTGCCGGCCGTCAGTGCCGCAGCGAGGATGATCACATCGAACTCTGCCACCAGACTGCGGAATGTCTGGTCGTCGACGACGCGCTCAGCTCCTTCGACAGGCTGCTGACGACGTCGCACGACCGTGATCTTCGCGCGGAACGGCTGCAGCAGACGCACAATCTCACGACCGATGCCGCCGGCGCCCACGACTGCCACCCGCAGGTCGTAGAGAGAGCGGCCGGCCTGAGCGCTCCAGCTAGTGCGCCGTGAGTAGGGGCCGAAGTCACGCAGCGCAGCGAGAGTGAGAGCCAGAGCGTGCTCGGCGACCGGCTCGTCGTAGGCTCCCTTGGCAGAGGTGAACGTGATCGAGCTGTGACTCGTGAAGACGTCGGTGAACGCGTCGACGCCGGCGAAGGGCAACTGCACCCAGCGAACCTGAGGGTTGGCGTCGAGCACCTCAGCGAGCTGCGAGACGCCCTTCGGATCGAGCCAGACCACACCCTCGGTCTCGGCGCTGAGCGGCTGCGCCTCGACGCCGCCTGCGGCGACGGCCTTGACGAACGGGGCCTGAGCCTCGGGAAGAACGGTGATCGTCATGGGAACTCCTTTGTGTGATGACTGAATCGCGTGTGTCACAGACTCAGGCGATCGACTCCTGCAGGTCTCTGCGCTCCTGCTCAAGGTCGACGAGCATACGCTGCACGTTGCGCACCTGGTCTGGCGGAGCGACGGCCGCTCCTCGCGAGAGTCTACCGAGCAGTTCGCGGATGCGCTGGTCGAGTCGGTCAAGCAGGTACCGGGTCAGCACCTCGCGTGCATAGGCGGCCGCCTCGGCACCGGTGCTCACCGGCAGCTGGGTCATCGCCAGTTCGCCGACCAGCGACTGCAGCTCGGGCGCGACGCGCTCGCCGACCGTCTCGACGCGGTTCTTCTGCTCGGCGTAGTTCGGCACCGAGAACAGCACTTCGAGCAGCTGACGCAAGCGGGGTTCGTTGACCGGCAGCTGTTCGACTCGGCTGCGCAGATCGGGCGGGCACAGCTCGGGCACCTGCAGAAGAGCCTCGGCGAGCTGCACCTCGCGTCTGGCATGCTGCGAGCCCATCGGCAGATCGGCTCGGTGCACCGGCACAGCGGGAGCGGGCGCGCTCACGGCATCCGCCCGCTGCTCGGCGTCACCGGCTCTGACGAAGCCCGACCCCACCTGCTGCGCGCTCACCGCAGGCGCGTCAGGCACGTCAGGCGAAGCCGTCGAACGCCGCGACCGATCGCGTTCTGCGGCTCGCACCGCGCGCAGAGCCTCGTCGGGGTCTGCCCCGACCAATCCGGCGAGCACGCGGGCATAGCCGGGCTGCAGCGCCCGGTTGCGCAGACTGGCGACAATCGGAGCGGCCTGCTGCAGCGCCTGCACCTGGCCTTCGACAGTGTTCAGATCGAAACGCTTGATCACCTGGCGCATGGCGAACTCGAAAAGCGGGGTCTTCGCCGTGATCATGCTTCGCACGGCCTGATCGCCCCGGCTCATGCGCAGATCTGAGGGGTCAAGGCCGTCGGGTGCGATGGCCACGTAGGTCTGCGCGACGAAGCGCTGCTCTTCGGCGAACGCGCGCAGAGCGGCCTTCTGCCCCGCCTCATCGGGGTCGAAGGTGAAGATCACCTCGGCCGGCTTGGAGGCATCGTCGGCAAGCACCCGTCGGATGACCTCGATGTGCCCCGGGCCGAAGGCGGTGCCGCAGGTGGCGACGGCGGTGTCGACGCCGGCCAGGTGGCAGGCCATCACGTCGGTGTATCCCTCGACCACGACCACCTGACGCTTCTTCGCGATGGCGCGTTTGGCGAGGTCGAGACCGTAGAGCACCTTTGCCTTGTGATAGACGTCGGTCTCGGGTGTGTTGAGGTATTTCGGCCCTTGATCGTCGTCATAGAGTCTGCGGGCACCGAACCCGATCGTGCGGCCGGTGAGGTCGATGATCGGCCACATCAGTCGACCACGAAACCGATCGTAGACGCCGCGCTGGCCCTGCGAGACGAGCCCGGCGGCGATCAGCTCGTCATTGGTGAATCCGCGCTGCTGCAGGTGGTCGCGCAGGCCGTTCCAGCCTTTGGGCGCATAGCCCATGTGAAACTCGTGGGCTGCGTGGGAGTCAAAGTCACGGCGCAGCAGCTCGGCGCGGGCGACCTTCGCCTCGGGGCTGTTCAGCTGTTGGGCGAACCAGCTGCGCGCAGCCTCGTTGGCCTCGAGAATGCGGGCACGACGGCCGCGAGCCTGCAGATCGGGGCCGCCATCTTCGTAGTGCAGCTCGTAGCCCAGCCGATCGGCGAGCTGCTCGACCGCCTCGGTGAAGGTGACGTGATCCATCTTCTGCAGAAACGTGAAGACGTCGCCGCCTTCGCCGCATCCGAAGCAGTGGTAGTAGCCGAGCTGGGGGCGCACGTGGAATGAGGGCGAACGCTCGTCGTGAAACGGGCAGAGACCCTTCAGAGAGCCGATGCCGGCCGACTTCAGCGTCACATACTGGCCGATGACCTCAGAGATGTCGATGCGCGAGCGAATCTCGTCGATGTCGCGTCGTGCAATCCGTCCGGCCATGCCCACCAGTCTAGATCCTCGGCGCTGATCCGCCCCGTGTGGCTCGACGCGACCTTCCTCGCTGGTGCGTCGACGAGGCGCGGCTATCCCTCGACGAAACGTGCGTACCAGTGCTCGGCCGAAAGATCGGTCAGCATCGCCACCTGATCGACGACGACACGCCGACGCCCGTCGTCGTCGGGTGCCGCTCGCCACAGCTCGCGGAAGGCGGGCTCGAGATGTGCGTCCCCAGTCGACCACAGCGCGTCGAGCAGCGCCGCCAGCATCGAACGCTGCCGCTCGTAATACGGCTGCAGGCTGTCGGAGGCCATGATGAACATGCCCACGATGCCTTTCAGCAGGGTGATCTCGGCTGAGGTCGCGGCCGGGAGCTCGACGTCGGCGCGGTAGCGGATCAGGCTGCCGACTGGATGTGCGGCACGGGTGGCCTCAGTGACTGATCGGCAGAACCGGCCGATCAGCTCGCTGGTGAGATCTTTGAGCTGGGCGAGATGCTCGCGGCTCTCACTCCAGTTCCAGAGCCAGAGCGGCAGCCGCTGCAGACGATGCAGCGCAGCGGCCAGCTCGTCTGGCGAGTGCCGTGTGCCCGTCCAGATCATCGCTCCGCGCAGCACTTCGTCGAGATGCTGCGGGTCGTTGATGATCTCAGGGTCGACATAGCGCTCGACGATGCCGTCTTCGAAGTCATGCACCGAGTAGGCGATGTCGTCGCTGAGATCCATGACCTGCGCCTCGATGCACCGCCGCCCTGCGGGCGCCCCGGCTCGCAGCCATTCGAAGACCGGCAGATCGTCGGCGTAGACGCCGTACTTCAGCGGGCCCCCGGTCTCGTCGGCGCGGCGCACACCCTCTTCGACGCCCCAGGGATACTTCGCGGTGGCGTCAAGCGTGGCACGCGTCAGGTTGAGCCCGTAGCTGACTCCGTCGACCATGCGCTTTGTCTCAAGGCGGGTGAGCAGCCGCAGCGTCTGCGCGTTGCCCTCGAAGCCTCCGAAGCGCACTGACCACTCGGCCAGGGCCATCTCACCGTTGTGTCCGAACGGCGGGTGTCCGAAGTCGTGGGCGAGGCAGGCGCTGTCGACCAGATTGGGGTTCAGCCCGAGCGACTTGCCGAGTTCGCGACCCACCTGGGCGACCTCGAGCGAGTGCGTCAGTCGGTTGCGCACGAAGTCGAGGCCTGCGGTCGGCGAGAACACACCGGTTTTGGCCGACAGCCGGCGCAGAGCCGAGGAATGGATCATTCGACCTCGATCGCGTTCGAAGTCGCCGCGGCGGTTCGTGTGGGTCTCTGGGTACCAGCGCTCCCGGTCGGCTTTGGAGTACTTCGCCCGCTTCAAGCGCCCCGACGACGTGACCGCCACCGTGGCAGCCGCGCGACTGTCGCGCGCCCCGGTCTCACTTTCGCTCATGCGATCAGCCGCCGCTCACGTCGAGTTCGGCCTCGAGCAGGCAGGACGACTGCTCGGCGTCGAGCAGGTTCGACTCAAGCCAGTGCTCGGGCAGGTGCGGACGCTTCGGGCGACCGGCGCGACCACGCGGCCCCTCGGCGTCTTTGCCCGGGTAGCGCACGCTTGCGTCGAGCTGCCCCACCAGGTCTTCGAGCTCGCCGAACGTCTCGACCAGGGCCATGCGCTGGCGCAGCTCGCCGCCGACCGGATACCCCTTGAAGTACCAGGCGACGTGCTTGCGGATGTCGCGGCAGGCGTGCATCTCGTCGTCGAAGAAATCGCCCAGCAGACGCGCATGCCGCAGCAGAGCCTGCCCGACCTCTCGCAGATTCGGCTGCGCGGGCTGATACTCGTAGCTCGGCCTCGTCGGGTCGGCGGCATACGCGGCGAACGCCCGCTCCAGGTCTTGGAACAGCCATGGTCGCCCCAGGCAGCCGCGACCGACGACCACGCCGTCGACGCCGGTCTCACGCACCATGCGGATCGCATCCTCGGCCGACCAAATATCGCCGTTGCCCAGAACCGTCACGTCGGGAAGCATCTCGCGCAGGCGGGCTATCGCCGACCAGTCGGCATGCCCCGAGTAGTGCTCGGCCGCCGTGCGCCCGTGCAGCGCCACCGCTGCGACACCGGCGTCACGGGCTGCCTTCGCGGCCCACTCGAAAGTCATGTGATCGTTGTCGATGCCTTTGCGCATCTTGACCGTCACCGGCAGATCGCCCGCACTGCGCACCGCGGTCTGCACGATCGAGGCGAAGAGGTCGTGCTTCCAGGGCAGAGCCGCTCCCCCGCCTTTGCGGGTCACCTTTGGCACTGGGCAGCCGAAGTTGAGATCGATGTGATCGGCGAGGTCTTCGGCCACGATCATGCGCACCGCCTCGCCCACGGTCTTCGGATCGACGCCGTAGAGCTGCACCGACCGCGGCGACTCATCGTCGTCGAACGTGATCAGGCGCATCGTCTCGGCGTTGCGCTCGACGAGGGCACGCGTCGTGATCATCTCGCAGACATAGATGCCGCCGCCATAGTCGCGGGCAAGATGCCGAAACGCCCGGTTCGTGATGCCTGCCATCGGTGCGAGCTCGACCGGGGTGTCGACGTGCAGGCGGCCGATCTGCAGGCCCCGAGTGGCCGAAGGCACGTCTGCTGGTGCGGATGCGGCGTCGTTCCGTCGTTCTGCGCGCGTCTGCGTCGCAGGTCGGGCATCGGCCGAAGCGGTGAGATGTTCTGTCATGCGCTACTTCTGTGTTCTCTGCATCGGGGGATGCTGTTCGTCATCGCCGTCGGTCGACGGCTGAAGGGTTCGGATAGAGACGGTGTCATCGGTCGGCTGCGCTGCGAACGGCGGCTGCGCTGCGAACGGCGGCTGCGCTGCGAACGGCGGCTGCGCTGCGAACGGCGGCTGCGCTGCGAACGGCGGCTGCGCGGCGAACGTCGGCTGCGCTCCGTGCCACACGGGCACCGGGTGCGGCGCAGGATGAAACCTGTTGTCAATGCGACGACGACGCGCCGCGATGAGCACCCAGCAGAGAAACGAGCCGCAGAGGATCACTTCTTGGAACAGCACGATCGGCGTGTCAGCAGAGCCCTCAAGCGTGTCGTCACCTGTGATGCCGGTGGCCTGCACCACGAACAGCAGCACGTTGTTAACCACGTGCAGCGCGATCGAGGCTTCGAGCCCGCCAGTGCGAATCGTGAGCCAGACCGTTGTGACGGCGAACACGACGATGCTCAGCTGCCCCCAGAAACCATAGCCGTGGCCTGCCGTGAACAGCAGCACACTGGGAATGGCCGCCACCCACGGCCGACGCACCCAGCCGCCGACGGTCTGCAGAATGAGCCCTCGAAAGACGATCTCCTCGGTGGCCGCCTGCAGCGGCACGAGCACGATGATCATGCCGAGCAGCACGGCGTAGGTCGGCCACCCGACCCACCCATGTGTGCTCGACAGCGCGCTCGCCTCATGGTCTGAGATGCCGCCCGTCGTGAGCGACGCGATGATCGTGAGCACAGAGACCAGCACCTGTGTGCCCACGAACGTGACGACGGCAGGCATGACGCACCAGAGCATCCACCGCCAGCGGATGCGTGAGGTGACCGAGAGCATATGCCGCCACGGTCGCAGACCGGTCGACAGGCAGGCCAGCAGCACGGCCGGCGCCATCAGTATCACCGAGACGAGCAGCAGCGACAGCGTCATCGGATCGGTGACGCGAGAGGTGTCGAGCTGTTCCAGACCGGCGAGGCCGCTGCGGCTGTTTGCGAACATCGCGATGCCGTAGACCACGAACAGCAGCACCGAGAGCACGAGGTAGTACACCACCGCGAGCAGCACTGTCAGCAGAGGCCGCCACCAGCGGTAGTTGGGCAGACTCAGCTGCAGGCGGTGAAACTGCAGAGGCTCGGGCCGCACCCACTCCCAGTGCCAGCCCAATGGCTGGTGCTGCCAGCCGAGTGGCTGCGGCTGCTCGCGCTGAGAGCGGGGCACGGTCACGCGCCGATCAGCCGCTGTGCCAGGTACCCTTCGATCTGGTCGAGCGACACCCGCTCCTGCGTCATCGAGTCGCGTTCGCGCACGGTCACGGCATGGTCGTCGAGGGTGTCGAAGTCGACGGTCACGGCGAAGGGCGTGCCGATCTCGTCTTGGCGACGGTAGCGACGGCCGATCGCGCCGGAGTCGTCGAACTGCACGTTCCAGTGCTTGCGCAGGCGCTCGGCCAGCCCCCGTGCCTCGGGCGAGAGCTTCTCGTTGCGCGAGAGCGGCAGCACGGCCACCTTGACGGGCGCGAGACGCGGGTCGAGATGCAGCACGGTGCGCTTGTCGGTGCCACCTTTGGCGTTCGGCACCTCTTCTTCGTCGTAGCTGTCGACCAGGAACGCCATGAGCGAGCGGGTCAGTCCGAACGACGGTTCGATGACGTACGGGATAAAGCGTTCGCCGGTGGCCTGGTCGAAGTAGCTGAGGTCGTTGCCCGAAGCCTCGGTGTGGTTCTTCAGATCGAAGTCAGTGCGGTTCGCGATGCCCATGAGCTCGCCCCATTCGCCGCCCTCGAAGCCGAACTTGTACTCGACGTCGATCGTCCCGGTCGAGTAGTGTGCGCGGTCGTCTTCTGGCACGTCGAACCGGCGCAGGTTGGCCGGGTCGATGCCGAGGTCGACGAACCAGTTCCAGGCGTCTTCGACCCAGGCTTTGAACGCCTCGTCGGCGTCTTCTGGCTTGACGAAGTACTCGATCTCCATCTGTTCGAACTCGCGAGTGCGGAAGATGAAGTTGCCGGGCGTGATCTCGTTTCGGAATGCCTTGCCGATCTGGCCGATGCCAAACGGCGGCTTCTTGCGCGCGGCAGTGACGACGTGGGCGAAGTTCACGAAGATGCCCTGAGCCGTCTCGGGGCGCAGATAGTGCAGACCCTGCTCGTTGTCGACGGCGCCGAGGTACGTCTTCATCAGCCCCGAGAACTGCTGCGGCTCGGTCCATGCGCCTGGCTGACCCGTCTCAGGATCATTCACGTCGGCGAGGCCGTTGACAGGCGGGTGACCGTGCTTCGCGGTGTAGGCCTCGATCAAATGGTCGGCACGATAGCGCTTGTGCGTGTGCAGCGACTCGACCAGAGGGTCGGTGAAGGTCTCGACGTGCCCAGACGCCTGCCACACCTTGGTCGGCAGAATGATCGACGAGTCGAGACCGACCATGTCGGAGCGGCCGCGCACGAAGTCGTCCCACCAGCGACGCTTGATGTTCTCTTTGAGCTCGACGCCGAGAGGGCCGTAGTCCCATGCGGAACGCGTGCCTCCGTAGATGTCTCCAGAGGGAAAGACGAACCCGCGACGCTTCGCGAGTGAGATGACCGCATCGAGACGGGATGACTTGGACACACGCACTCCTGATTCATTGACTGTCGCCGAGATCGAGACATGGCTGGCACGTCACACGACCGCGGTCGAAAGGGCTTGGGCGCACGCAGGCACCCGTTCTCCAGTCTAGACGCCCGGCACAGAATCCGGGCGAGCCTCGACCGTTCGCTCCCCCGACGCCTCGGTGGGATGATCGACCGCGCCCCCGAACCGGCGATCGCGATGCGCGTACTCGACCACGGCATCCCACAGATTCGCCCGCCGAAAGTCGGGCCAGAGGACGTCCTGAAAGACGAACTCGGCATAGGCCGACTGCCAGAGCAGAAAGTTCGAGGTGCGCTGCTCGCCCGAGGGTCGCAGAAAGAGATCGACGTCGGGCACCGGCCAGGTCGACAGGTGATGCTCGATGGTGCGTTCGGTGATGCCGCGCGGACGCAGCCGACCGGCGGCCACCTCTTCGGCCATCGCGCGCATGGCATCCACCAATTCGGCCCGCCCGCCGTAGTTCACACACATCGTCAGATCCATCACGGTGTTGTCTCGGGTCAGCTCTTCGGCGATCTCGAGGTCTTTGATGACCGAGCGCCAGAGCTTCGGGCGCCGGCCAGCCCAGCGCACGCGCACACCCCAGGCGTGCAGCTGATCGCGCCGCCGGTGCAGCACATCGCGGTTGAAGCCCATCAGAAAGCGCACCTCGTCGGGCGAGCGCTTCCAGTTCTCGGTCGAGAAGGCATACACAGAGAGATGTTTCACCCCCATCTGGATCGCCCCGGCGACGACGTCGAGCAGCGCCTCTTCGCCGGCCCGGTGCCCCTCGGTGCGGGTGAGACCGCGCTGGTTCGCCCACCGCCCGTTGCCGTCCATGACGATCGCGACATGCGCCGGCAGAAACCTCGCGGGGATCTTCGGCGGCTGCCCGCCGGCATAGTCCAGCGGCAGCATGGCGGGCTTCGAATCAGCTGAGGATGTCATAGCGCTCTGATTCTACGTGCTCTGACCGTCGAGGTGACGCAGGGAACGCACACGACGCTCCAGGTGGTACTGGGTGTACTTCGAGGTGACCTCGTGTGCCCGTGATCGCGCGAGTGCGTCGTCGTCGCTGTCGCCGTCGACCAGTTCCCAGACGCCCGAGAGCAGCCCTGCGAGCACCTCCAGGGTGCGCGGTTCGACGGCGAGTGAGCCGCTCGGAGCGCAGGTGTCGCAGACCATGCCGCCGGCGACGGCCGAGAAGAGTCGGTGGGGCCCCTGTGCGCCGCAGCGTGCGCAGTCGGCGAACGACGGCGCCCACCCAGAGAGCGACAGCGCACGCAGCAGAAAGGCGTCTGCGGTCGAGACGGGATCGTGTTCGCCGCGGGCCAGCGACCGCAGTGCCGAGACGGTCAGTCGGTAGAGCGCCGGGTTCGCCGTCTCGGCGCTGAGCCGTTCGGCGGCTTCGAGCATCACGGTGCCCGCAGTGTACTTCGTGTAGTCGCCGGCGACGGCCGCACCGAAGTTTGCCAAGGTCACGGCCTGGGTGACGGTGTCGAGAGTGCGCCCCTCGAAGCACTGCAGGTCGACGACGCTGAAAGGCTCGAGGCGTGCGCCGAACTTCGACGAGGTGCGGCGCACGCCTTTGGCGACCGCTCGCAGCCGCCCGTGGTGGCGTGCCAGCATCGTGATGATGCGGTCTGCCTCGCCCAAGTCATGGGTGTGCAGCACGACCGCCTCATCACGATACAGGGGCACGCGGGGTCAGGCTCCTGCGGATGCGGTGGCCGGCTCGCGCTCTGCGTCTGCCGTCTCAGCTCGGATCGCGCGGTTCACAGCCGAGACCACGGCCTTGAGAGCCGCTGTCGAGCTGTCTGCGTCGATGCCGACGCCCCACAGACGCACCCCGTTGACGCTGGCGTCGACGTAGGCGGCTGCCACGGCGTCACGGCCCGAGCTCAGCGCGTGTTCGACGTAGTCTTCGACCTGCACGTCGACTCCCGCGTCGCGCAGGCTGTTGACGAACGCGTCGATCGGGCCGTTGCCGGTGGAGCCCACCTGCCTGCGCTCGTCGCCGCGGCGGATGTTCGCCTCGATGTGCACCTGACCGGTCATCTCAGAGGTGGTGCTCAGACCGAGCAGCTCGTAGTGGCCCCACTTGTTGCCCCGGTCGTCGGCCGGCAGGTACTCGTCCGAGAAGATCGACCAGATCTGCGGGCTGCTCACCTCGCCGCCCTCGGAGTCGGTCTTGTGCTGGATGACCGACGAGAACTCCATCTGCAGGCGCTTCGGCAGATCGAGGTTGTGATCGGCTTTCAGCAGATAGGCGACGCCGCCCTTGCCCGACTGCGAGTTGACGCGGATGATCGCCTCGTAGTCTCGGCCGATGTCTTTCGGATCGATCGGCAGATAGGGCACCGCCCACGGAATCTCGTTGAAGTCTTTGCCGACGTGATCGGCGTCGGCCTGCATGCGTTCCATGCCCTTCTTGATCGCATCCTGATGCGAGCCGCTGAACGCCGTGAACACGAGATCGCCGCCATAGGGCGTGCGCTCGTGCACATCGAGCTGGTTGCAGAACTCGACGATGCGTCGAACGCGCGGGATGTCGCTGAAGTCGAGCTCGGGATCGACCCCCTGCGTGAACAGGTTCAGCGCCAGGGTGACCAGGTCGACGTTGCCGGTGCGCTCGCCGTTGCCGAACAGGCAGCCTTCGATGCGATCGGCGCCGGCGAGAAAGCCCAGCTCGGCTGCAGCGACACCGGTGCCGCGGTCGTTGTGCGGGTGCAGCGAGATGAGCACCGAGTCACGGCGGTCGATATGGCGTCCCATCCACTCGATCGAGTCGGCGTAGACGTTCGGCGAGGTCATCTCGACGGTTGAGGGCAGGTTCAGGATCATCGGGCGCTCAGGAGTGGGATCGATGATCTCGATGACGCGGTTGCTGATCTCGGCGGCGAAGTCGAGCTCGGTGCCGGTGTACGACTCTGGCGAGTACTCGTACGTGATCTCGGTGTCGGGGATGTCCCCCTCGAGTCGCTTGCACAGCTGCGCTGCTGAGACGGCGATGTCGATGATTCCGGCGCGGTCTTTGTGAAAGACGACATCGCGCTGCAGCACGGAGGTCGAGTTGTAGAAGTGGACGACGGCGCGCTTGGCACCCTGCAGCGCCTCATAGGTGCGGTGCACCAAGTGCTCACGTGCCTGCGTCAGCACCTGGATGGTCACGTCGTCGGGAATCGCTCCGTCTTCGATCAGAGACCGCACGAAGTCGAAGTCGGTCTGGCTGGCAGAGGGGAAGCCGACCTCGATCTCTTTGAACCCGAGCTCGACCAGCAGATCGAAGAGCACGCGCTTGCGGTGGGGATCCATAGGATCGATCAGAGCCTGGTTGCCGTCGCGCAGGTCGACTGCGCACCAGCGCGGGGCCTTCGTGAAGTGCTGATCGGGCCAGGTGCGATCAGGCAGTTCGACGGAGAACTGCTGGTGATAGGGAACGTACTTGTCGGTGTGCATGCCGCTGGGCTGCTGGCGGTTTTCCATTGTGCTTCTCTTCCTCGAGACTTGCGTGTCAAGACCACGACGAAACTCCGCGGCGAGGAAGGTCTTAGAATCTAAGACTCGCCGCGGCGGCTAAGAAGAAGCTGCACCGAACGCATGCGCATCAGCATAGCAGACCCCGAGCGCTCAGAATCCGAGGCGATCGAGGAGCTTCGGCGAGGTCTGCCACTCTTTGGCGACCTTCACCCGCAGATCGAGATGCACGCGGCCGCCGATCAGCTGTTCGATCTGCTTGCGCGCCGCGGTGCCGAACGCTTTCAGCCGCTGCCCGCCTCTGCCGATGATGATGCCCTTCTGCGAGTCCCGTTCGACGAAGACGCTGGCGTAGATCTTGGTGACTCCGCCCTCAGCCTCTGGGGCCTCGACGTCATCGATGACCACCGCCAGCGAATGGGGCAGCTCGTCGCGCACGTCTTCGAGCATCGCCTCGCGAATGAGCTCTGCGGCGCGCACCTCGATTGAGTCCTCGGTGTGGGTTTCGGCGTCGTAGAGCTGCTGCGAGGCGGGCAGCAGACGGATCAGCTCGTCGCGCACGACATCCACTTGGTCGTCGGTCACTGCCGAGACCGGAATCAGCGTCGCCCACTCGGCCAGCGCATCGATCTCGATCAGCCGGGCGGCCACGTCATCGGGCCGCACCCGGTCGGTCTTCGTCAGCAGCGCGACGCGTTTGGCACGTGGATGTCGCCCGACCTGCTCAATGATCCGCCGGTCGCCCGGGCCAATTGCCTCGTCGGCCGGCAGGCACACGCACACCACGTCGACGCCGTCGAGCTCGGCCTCGACGATGTCGTTCAGCCGCTGCCCCAGCAGCGTGCGCGGGCGGTGCAGACCAGGTGTGTCGACGACGACGATCTGTCCGGCATCGGCAGTGAGGATGCCGCGGATCGCCCGTCGTGTCGTCTGCGGCTTGGCACTGGTGATGGCGACCTTCTCGCCGACGAGCGCGTTCATCAGGGTGCTCTTGCCCGCGTTGGGGCGGCCGACGAAGGCCACGAAGCCGGCATGGAAGTCGGGATGACGGTCTGCTGCTGATGCGGTCGCGGCCTCTGGCACGGCCGACGCACTGACCTCGGAGTCAGGCTGAACGGGTGATTCGGCGGAATCGGTCATGATCGGTCTCTCTCGGTGTCGGAGGCGCCGCGCTGACTCTGGGCGCGCTCGAGTGTGGTCTCGGTCGTCTGCGGACGATTCGTGCTGGCCGTGGCGCCTGCTGCGGGCTCGGCGATGACGGTGAGCAGGCGGTGGCTTCGCGGGTCGATTCTGGCGGCTGTCAGCGACAGGTCACCCACCACGACGCGCTCGTTGAGGGCCGGAAGGTGCCCCAGTGCCTTGATGAGCAGACCGCCGACCGTATCGACCTCATCGTCTTCGAGCTCTTCGTCGAAGAGGTCGCCGAGCTCGTCCAAGGCCAGTCGCGCGCTGAGACGGTAGCGGTGCGGTGCCAGACGGATGACTTCGGAGGCGTTGCGGTCGTGCTCGTCGCTGATCTCGCCGACCAGCTCTTCAATGACGTCTTCCAGCGTGACCAGCCCCGCCACCGAGCCGTACTCGTCGATGACGATCCACATGTGCCGACGTGTGCGCTGCATCAGAGCCAGCAGATCGTCGATCGGCTTCGACTCGGGCACGAGGTTCGGCCGACGTGCCAGGAACTCGACGGTGCGCTGACCCTCGCGTGCGGCATCCTGTTCGAAGAGCGCGCGCGCAACGTCGCGCAGGTAGACGACCCCGACGACGTCTTCGGTCTCTTCGTCCTGCAGAGGAAGCCTCGAATAGCCGCTCTCGAGAAAGACGTCCATCGCGTCGTCGAGCGTGGTCGTCGTATCCAGCGTGCGCATGTCGATGCGTGGAATCATGATCGACCGCGTGAGCGTGTCGCCGAACTCGACCACTTGATGGATCAGCTCGCGCTCCCCCTGTTCGAGCACGTCGCGCTCGACGGCCTTGTCGACCAGATGCATGAGCTGCGTGTCGTCGTCCTGATCGGCCTCGGCGACACGATTCGTTCGGCGGCCGTATGACGAGAGCGACACCGCGATCGGCCCGATGACGATACGCGAGATCGAGATCAGACGAGCCGTGCGAACCAGCACCTTCTCTGGCCGGTTGATGCCGAAGGTGCGCGGCGACGCGCCCACCAGCACGAACGACGCCAGCGTCATGGCGACGATCGCGACAATGAGCGCCAGCACCATGTTCGGCAGGGCGTTGACCAGGGCGATCGTCACGACCACCGCAGCGCCCATCTCGCTGAGCACACGCTCGAAGGCCGCGGTGTTGGCATGTTCGCGCGGCTGCGCGGCGATGGCCAGCAGACGATTGCGCTGCTTCGGGTGGTCTTCGGCGATCTCGCGGATCTCAGCGACCGGCAGTGTCACGATCGCGGCCTCGACGGCGGCGAACACTCCGCCGGCGCCGATCAGCACCACGGCGATCAGGATCAGCGACAGAGTCATCGTCCCGCGATGCGCTCGTTGTGCAGAAAGGTGATCAGAATCTCGTTCTGCAGAGCGAACATCTCTTTCTCTTCGTCGGGTTCGGCGTGGTCGAAGCCGAGCAGATGCAGTAGGCCGTGCGTGACCAGCAGCAGCATCTCCTGCTCAGCGGGATGTCCGGCGCGCACCGCCTGCTCGGCTGCGACGTCTGGGCACACCACGATGTCGCCGAGCACCCCGGGGTCTGTGGGGCGATCGGAGGTTCCCGGCCGCAGCTCGTCCATCGGAAAGCTCAGCACGTCGGTCGGTCCCGGTTCGTGCATCCAGCGGATGTGCAGCTGCTCCATCGCCGGCACCTCGACGAAGATCAGCGAGAGCTCCGCATCACGGTGCACGTGCAGCTCGTCGAGCGCATAGGTGATGAGTCGCTGAAAGCGGCCCTCGTCGATCGTGACGCCCGATTCGTTGAGAATCTCGACGCTCATTGCTGTGCTCCTTCTGACGCTCTCGGCGTGGTTCGTCGCCCATCGTTCTCGTCGGGCGCGGTTGGCTGTGTGGTGTGGCGATGCGGATGCTCCCGCGCGTCGGCTGGCTCGCCCGCGCTGGGTGCCCCGCGGCTTTCGGCGGCCGCCGCACGATCGTCATAGGCCTCGATGATCGCGCTGACCAGGCCGTGACGCACGACGTCGTCGCTGCTCAGACGCACCATCTCGATGTCGGCGACGTCGCCGAGCACACGCTCGGCGTCGATCAGCCCGCTGCGTCGCACCGGCAGGTCGACCTGGCTGGAGTCACCGGTCACCACCATTCGCGAGCCGAAGCCGAGCCGTGTGAGAAACATCTTCATCTGCTCGGGCGTGGTGTTCTGGGCCTCGTCGAGAATGATGAACGAACTGTTGAGTGTGCGGCCGCGCATGTAGGCCAGCGGTGCGACCTCGATGACGCCGAGCTCGAGCAGCTTCTGCACCGACTCGGGGCTCATCATCTCGCCCAGAGCGTCGTAGAGCGGGCGCAGATATGGGTCGATCTTCTCTTGCAGCCCGCCGGGCAGAAACCCCAGTCGCTCGCCGGCTTCGACCGCCGGCCGGGTCAGCACGATCCGGCTCACCTCATTGCGCTGCAGTGCCTGCACGGCCTTGGCCATCGCCAAGTAGGTCTTGCCTGTGCCGGCGGGGCCCAGGCCGAAGACGATGACGTTCTCATCAATCGCCTCGACGTAGCGCTGCTGGCCGGCTGTCTTGGGGCGAACGCTTCGCGTGCCTTCGCCGACGATGACAGAGCCCAGCGCAGTCGACGCCTGCTGTCTCAGCACGGCGTCAACGACGGCTCCGGTGATCTGCCGATGATGCGCCTCGGCGTCCAGACCTTCGATGAGTCGTGCTGCGGCATCACGCTGTTCACCCGATCCGCTGATCTCGATGCCGTCGCGGTCGACCTGAAACCGCAGGCCGGGCCACTGCTCTTCCATGCGACGCAGGTGCAGGTCGCCGGCGCCGAGTACGCGTACCGCCGAGGTGCTCAGCGGCACTCGTACGGTGCCGCGGGTGGATTCTGATGCAGCGTCAGGCAAGTTTTCCCTCGTCGAGTGTCGGGCCGGCGAGCACGTGGGCGTGCACATGGAACACCGACTGCCCTGCGGCAGCGCCGGTGTTGAACACGAGTCGGAACTCGCCGTCGGCGTACTGGCGGGCGAGATCGCCGGCCAT
The DNA here is from genome assembly GCF_008831165.1 of Pseudoclavibacter sp. CFCC 14310. Taxonomy (NCBI): domain Bacteria; kingdom Bacillati; phylum Actinomycetota; class Actinomycetes; order Micrococcales; family Microbacteriaceae; genus Pseudoclavibacter; species Pseudoclavibacter sp. CFCC 14310. Next base: position 88,411 of record NZ_WBKC01000003.1, read on the forward strand.
CTTCACCACTTTGGCGAGCAGCTCGGGTTCTTCGGCAAGCTCGACGACATCGCGGAAGTCGGCGCTCTTGGGAATCACCAACAGGTGCAGCTCGGCCTGTGGGTTGATGTCGCGGATCGCGATCAGGTCGTCCGTCTCGGCGACGATGTCGGCGGGAATCTCTCGATCGATGATCTTGCTGAAGATGCTGGGTGTCTCGGCGCTCATGCTGCTCATCTTAGTCGCCCGCCGGTCACCACCGGCCGAGCCGGGCGCTCAGCACCGAGATCGCCGCAAGACCGGCGCTCGACGTGCGCAGCACGCTCTCGCCAAGACGCACTGGGATCACCCCGGCATTCATCAGCCGGTCGCGTTCGGCGGGATCCGTTCCGCCTTCGGGGCCGATGATCACCATGACCTCGCCGTGTGCCGCTTCGACGGCCCGATCCAGCGATACCGCGGTCAGTCGTTCCTTCGCCTCTGGGTCGAGCAGCAGGGCAAGCCGCCCTCCTGCTGCGTCTGCCTGCGCGCCGTCCAACGCCGCCGCAAGCTGCGGCGTCGTCACCGGTTCGCCGACCTCTGGCACGCGCGCACGCAGCGACTGCTTCGCGGCCTCTCGCACAACCGACGCCCAACGCTCCTGCCCCGTCGTCAGTTTGCGCCCCTGCCACACCGACACGCTGCGCTTCGCCTGCCATGGCATCACCGCATCCACACCCGCCTCGGTCGCACTCTGAATCGCGAGCTCGTCACGACCGCCCTTCGCGAGAGCCTGAACCAGGGTCAGCGAGGGCGTCGCCAGCTCATGGGCGATTCGCTGTTCGACGCGCAGCGCGAGCATTGACTTGGTGGTGGCGGCGACGGCTCCGACGAGTTCGAGCCCGGTGCCGTCGGCGACGCTCAGGGTCTCGTCTCGCTTCAGCCGACGCACTGACGTCGCGTGGTGCGCCTCGGCCCCGGAGAAGGCCACGAGGTCACCGGGCTGCGCCTGCCATGCGGATGCGGTGGCCGCATCGTGAAACGCCTGACCGGGCAGCTGGGCGAGCGTGCGGCTGACGGTCTGCTCGTCACTGTCGGCGGCGAGCTCCAGGCGCAGCAGGTGCTCGGGCAGGAACAGCGGCATCAGCCGCGACCCATGAACCGCTTGCGGAAGCGCTGGAACCCCGACTTCGCTGCGCTGGTCAGATGTGGTGCCTCGTCATTGCGCAGCTTCGCCAGCTGTTCGACCAGACGGCGCTGATCGCCGCTCAGTTTGGTGGGAGTCGACACCCGCAGCGAGATTCGCAGCGCGCCGCGCGAGTTGCGATGCAGGTGCGTGACGCCGTGGTCGGCGATCGTGATCACATCAGCGCTCTGTGCGCCGGGCTTGACCTCGATGTCGAGAGGGCCGTCGAAGCTCTCGATCTTCGCACTGGCGCCGAGAATCGCATCGGTCATCGAGACCTCGAGTGAGGCCAGCAGGTCGTCGCCGTCGCGGGTGAAGGTCTCGTCGTTCTCGACGTGCACCTCGAAGTAGAGGTCGCCGCGGGGCCCGCCGCCGGGGCCGACCTCACCGCGACCGGCGAGGTGCAGACGTACGCCGTTGTCGATGCCTGCCGGAATCGGCACTGTGATGGTCTCGCGTGAGCGCAGGCGGCCCTGCCCGGCGCAATCGGGGCACGGCTGCGGAATGATCGTTCCGTAGCCCTTGCACATCGGGCAGACGGCCTCTGTGAGCACGTTGCCGAGCAGAGACCGCACCTGCTGCTGAACGTAGCCCTCGCCGTGGCAGTAGTCGCAGGTCACCGGCGACGAGCCGGGCGCTGCGCCCGATCCGGTGCAGGTCTCGCAGACCTTCGCCGAGTCGACCTCGACGTCTTCTGAGGCGCCGAACACGACGTCACGAAGCGAGACGTTGATGCGCACCAAGGCGTCATCCCCGCGCTGCTGGCGTGGCTTGGGGCCGCGGTGTCCGCGACCGCCTCCCCCGCCGCCGAAGAACGCGTCGAAGATGTCGCCGAAGCCGAACTGCCCGTCACCTGTGTCGCCGCGGTCGTACTGCGCGCGTTTGGTCTCGTCCGAGAGAATCTCATAGGCCAGCGTCACCTGTTTGAACTGCTCTGCCGCCTGCGGGTCGGGATTCACATCGGGGTGCAGCTTGCGCGCCAGGCGGCGGTAGGCCTTCTTGATCTCATCCTGGTTCGCCTCACGAGACACGCCCAGTGTTTCGTAGTGATCGGTCATTCTGTTCGTCTCCAATTGTGATGGTCGTCGTTCGCCTCAGGGGCGGGATTCGTGCGGTTCGCGGTCATCGCAGCATCTTCGACAGATAGCTGGCGACAGCCTGGACGGCCGCCATGTTCGCGCGGTAGTCCATGCGGGTCGGGCCCAGAACAGCCAGCCTGCCGTACTCGCCGCGCTGTTCGGAGCCATACCCGCTCGAGATCACGGCAGCCTCTTCGAGGCCTTCGTGCTCGTTCTCGCGGCCGATGCGCACGGTGATGTCGCGCCCCTCGGCGCCCATCTCGCCGAGCAGCCGAAGCAGAGCCACCTGTTCTTCGATGGCCTCGAGCACCGGCACCAGGGTGTGGTCGAAGTCGGCCTCAGTGCGCATCAGGTTGCCGGTGCCTGCAACCACCAGACGCTCTGACCGAGAGCCCTCTACCCCCAGTTCGAGCGCGCCCAGCAGCAGTTCGGCGAGCGGGCGATCATCTGGTGCCGCATACTCGCGCACCTGCTCGGCACGGTCGCCGAACTGCTCGAGGTCGACGCCGCGCAGCTGGTCGTTGATGAGGGCGCGCAGGCGCACGACCGAAGGACGCACCGACTGCGTCGACGCACCGGCCGGCAGCGTCACGTGATGCTGTGCGACCGTGCCACGACTGGTGATCAGCACCACGAGCAGACGACCACCCTCGACGTCGACGATGTCGACTTTGCGCACGCGCGTGCTCGAAAACGTCGGGTACCGCACGACGGCCAGCTGGTTGGTGAGCTGAGCAAGCAGACGCACCGTCTTCTCGATCATCACATCGAGATCGGCTTCGCCGGGAGTCAGAAACCGCTCGATCGCTCTGCGTTGGGGCGCCGTGATGCCGCGCAGCCGCGTCAGGTTGTCGACGAAGACCCGATAGCCCTTCTCAGTCGGCACGCGGCCGGCCGAGGTATGAGGCGCTGAGATGAGCTCCTCGTCTTCCAGAGCCGACATGTCATTGCGAATGGTGGCCGCAGACACGTGAAACTGGTGTCGAGAGACCAGACCCGCCGAGCCGACCGGCTCTCGGGTGGCCACATAGTCGTTCACGATCGCCTGAAGCACCGCGAGACCTCGTTCGGTCGCCATGGCAATCACCTCCGGGTTGACTCCGCTGCTGGCACTCTCATGCCTCGAGTGCTAATCATAGCGCGCCTGTGACTTCACGGCGCGAGCCAGACCTATGCGATCAGATCTGCCACCACGCGGTCGGCGAGCAGGCGACCACGCAGCGTGAGCGCTGCTCGCCCACCTGCCAGCGCATCCGCATCGAGCAGGCCGTCGCCGGCCAGCAGTGGCAGCTCGTCACGACGCGCAGCGGCGATCTCGGCCACGCCGATGCCCTCGCGAAGCCGACTGCCCAGCATGATGCGCTCTTCGTAGCGAGCGGTGGCGTCCAGAGTCTCACGGCCCGCCTCCGGGCTCTCGCCGGCGCGCACTCGGGCGGCATAGGGCGCGGGATGCTTCACGTTCCACCAGCGCTGGTCGCCGACGTGGCTGTGCGCACCGGGGCCGATGCCCCACCAGTCGTCATTGTGCCAGTAGCGCAGGTTGTGTCGACAGCGTCGGTCGACGTCGTCATCGACGACGCGCGCCCAGTTGCTGAGCTCATACCACTCGAACCCCTCGCGACGCATGCGGGCATCGAGCCACTCGTACTTGTCTGCGGTGAGGTCGTCGTCGGGTTCGGCGACCTCACCGTGCCTGATCTGGCGGGCCAGCTTCGTGCCCGGCTCGACGATCAGCGCGTAGGCCGAGAGATGATCGGGATGCTGCGCCAGAGCCTCGTCGACGCTGGTCTGCCAGTCGGCCATCGACTCCCCCGGCGTGCCGTAGATCAGGTCGAGCGACACCTGCAGCCCTGCTGCTCGCGCCCACTGCACCACCAGTGGAATGCGTTCAGGGCGATGCACCCGGTCGAGGGTGCGCAGCACGTGCGGCACGGCTGACTGCATGCCGAACGACACGCGGGTGAACCCGGCCGCGGCGAGTTCTTGCAGGGCGGCGGCGTCGACCGTCTCGGGGTTCGCCTCGGTGGTGATCTCGCAGTCGGGCGCCAGGCCCCATTCGTCGCGGATGCGGTGCAGGATCATGGTGAGATCGGAGACCGGCAGCATGGTCGGGGTGCCGCCGCCGAAGAAGACCGTGTCGACCTGGTCGGGAGCATGATCGCCGTCGCGCAGCACGCTGGCGGCGTAGCCGACCTCGTCGGCCGCCACCTGCGCATACTCGCTCTGGCCGAAGCCGCGCAGCTGGGTGCCGGTGTAGGTGTTGAAGTCGCAGTATCCGCAGCGCACCCGGCAGAACGGAATGTGCACGTAGACGCTGAACGTCACTTGCGCTTCTCGCCCTTTTGGCCGCCGCCGTCGCTCGAGATTGCGGCGATGAAGGCCTCTTGCGGAACCTCGACGCGACCGATCGACTTCATGCGCTTCTTGCCCTCTTTCTGCTTCTCGAGCAGTTTGCGCTTGCGCGAGATGTCGCCGCCGTAGCACTTGGCCAGCACGTCTTTGCGCAGGGCACGAATGTTCTCGCGAGCGATGATGCGGGCGCCGATGGCCGCCTGAATCGGCACCTCGAACTGCTGGCGAGGAATCAGCTCGCGCAGCCGCTGTGTCATCTTCACGCCATAGGCGTAGGCCGCATCGCGATGCACGATCGCGCTGAACGCATCGACTTTCTCACCCTGCAGCAGGATGTCGACCTTCACCAGGTCGGCGCTCTGGGTGCCGGTCTGCTCATAGTCAAGCGAGGCGTAGCCCTGCGTGCGACTCTTCAGCTGGTCGAAGAAGTCGAAGACGATCTCGCCGAGCGGCAGCGTGTAGTGCAGTTCGACGCGCTGCTCGCTGAGATAGTCCATGCCCTGCATGGTGCCGCGACGGGACTGACAGAGCTCCATGATTGCTCCGACATAGTCTTTCGGCGCCAGGATCGTGGCACGCACGATCGGTTCCTGCACATCGACGATCTTGCCGTCTGGAAACTCGGAGGGGTTGGTGACGTGCACCTGGGTGCCGTCTTCGGCGGTGACGTCGTAGATCACGCTGGGTGCGGTGGCGATCAGATCGAGGTTGAACTCGCGGCGCAGACGCTCTGAGATGATCTCGAGGTGAAGCAGGCCCAGAAACCCGCAGCGGAAGCCGAAGCCGAGTGCCACCGAGGTCTCTGGCTCGTAGATCAGCGCGGCGTCTTCGAGTTTGAGCTTGTCAAGCGCCTCGCGCAGATCTGGGTAGTCGCTGCCGTCAAGCGGATAGAGCCCCGAGAACACCATCGGCTTGGCTTCGTCATAGCCGGGCAGCGCTTCGGTCGCGGGCCGGGCATGTGTGGTGATCGTGTCGCCGACCTTCGACTGACGAACGTCTTTCACCCCGGTGATCAGATAGCCGACCTCGCCCGCGGCCAAACCGTCGCTCGGTCTCGGCTCTGGCGAGCTGACGCCGATCTCCAGAATCTCATGCGTCGCCTTGGTGCTGAGCATCTGCACGCGTTCGCGAGGGTTCAGCCGGCCGTCGACGACTCTGACATAGGTGACCACGCCACGATATGCGTCGTACACAGAATCGAAAATCATCGCACGAGCGGGCGCATCGGGGTCGCCTTGCGGTGCTGGAATGCGGCGCACCACTTCGTCGAGCAGCGCTTCGACTCCTTCGCCGGTCTTGCCCGAGACCCGCAGCACGTCGGCGGGGTCGCCGCCGATCAGCCCGGCGAGTTCGGCGGCGAAGCGCTCCGGGTCGGCGCTGGGCAGGTCGATCTTGTTCAGCACCGGGATGATCGTCAGATCGTTCTCAAGAGCCAGATAGAGATTGGCCAGAGTCTGGGCCTCGATGCCCTGCGCCGCGTCGACCAGCAGAATGGCGCCTTCGCAGGCTGCCAGAGAACGCGACACCTCGTAGGTGAAGTCGACGTGACCGGGCGTGTCAATCATGTTCAGGGCATACCCCTGATCGCCGACACCCCACGGCATGCGCACGGCCTGGCTCTTGATCGTGATGCCGCGCTCGCGCTCGATGTCCATGCGATCGAGATACTGCGCCCGCATGTCACGGTCAGAGACGATGCCGGTGATCTGCAGCATTCGATCGGCCAGGGTCGACTTGCCGTGGTCGATGTGCGCGATGATGCAGAAGTTGCGGATGCGCTTCGAGTCGGTGGCTGCTGGCACGATCTGACGTGCCTGCTGGTCGGTGACTCTGGGCATGCGCTCCTCTTTCTCTGCGGCCTGCTATGCAGAAGGCCCGCTCAGGGGCGGGCCTTCACGAACTCCTGGGTCTCAGACTCAGAGAGAGTTGACCTGCTTGGTCAGCTTCGACTTGCGGTTCGCAGCGGTGTTCTTGTGCAGAACGCCCTTCGTGACCGCCTTGTCGAGCTTCTTCGAGACGATGAGCAGTTCGGCCTGAGCCTTCTCTTTGTCGCCTGCTGCGACGGCCTCACGGGTCTTACGTGAGAGGGTGCGCAGTTCGCTCTTCAGCGCGCGATTGCGCTCAGTGCGCTTGGCGTTGGTGAGGATGCGCTTCTTCTGGGACTTAATGTTCGCCACTGTCGTCTTTCTGTCAGTCTTCTGGTAAGCCCGGTCGGGTTCGACACGGACACATCACACCGAGGGTGTGCAGGCCAAGCATCTACACTACCAAACGCCGGGGCAGGCGCTCAACTGCCGATGCGTCGTGTCGCAAGTCTGCGCACGAGCCGCTCCAGAGCATAGCCGCCGTCGACGGACTGCCCCTTGATCTGGGCGTCTGTGTCGGCCACCGCTCGCACGGCACGACCCAGCTCGACGGGATTCCACCGTGCCGCATCCTGCTGGGCACGCCGAATCTGCCAGGGTGCGCCCCCGACCCTCGAGGCCAGCTGCTGCGGAGAGGCGTGCACCTCGCAGACGGCGGCCATCAGGCGCACCTTCGTCGCGATCGCCGCGACGATCGGCACCGCGTTCATGCCCTGCTGCCCGGCGTGTCGAACCAAGACCAGGGCCTTCGCGGTCTGCCCCGCCAGTGCGGCGTCTGCGATGGCGAAGCCCGTCGTCTCGACCCGCCCGCCGAAGTAGCGGTCGATGTCAGCCCGAGTGATGTTCTCGGTCACGTCTGCGACGAGCTGCCTGCAGGCGGCCGCCAGCTCGGTGGTGTCTGCGCTGAACGCGTCGACGAGCGCCCGAGCCGCATCGGGGTCGATGCGCCGACCAGCCAGCTGCAGCTCTTCTCGCACGAAGGTCTGCTTGTCATCGTCGCGTTTGAGTTCTGCGCACTCCACCTCGAGCGCAGAGGCCACATCGCGGATCGCAGTCAGCAGCTTCTTGCCGCGGACCCCTTTGCGATGCCTCAGCACAACGGTCACATCGGGATCGGCCTGACCGATGTAGTCGATCGCATCGCTCAGAAAGGCATCGGTCATCTGCTCAAGGTGATCGACCCAGATGAAACGCGGCTGAGCGAAGAGCGAAGGCGACGCGACGCTCAGCAGTGAGCCGGAGGCGTACTCTCGCGCGTCAAGATCAGAGAACTCGACCTCCTGCTGCTGATCGCTCGCCTGCTGCTGCGCTGCGACACGCAGCAGCTGTCGGGCGCGATCGGCCAAGAGGTCTTCTGGGCCGCTCAGCAGAACGATCGGTGCGAGACGCACCTGGCTCCATCGTGCACGCTGGATCTTGCCCTTCGCCGCCACGCGACTCCTCGTCTTCGCTCTGATTCTGTCTGTGTGCCGGGTCGACGTCGTGTCGGCTCAGCAGCCGTGCTCACACCATACCGCGAGCCGCTGACCTCCTCTGGCCGATTCGTGCGCAGAGGGTGCCTCACGCGTGCCTTCCGCGACGTCGGGAGGCTCGGCGCTCACTGCCACGCGGCCGTGCTGATCGGTGCGGCGAACAGCAGTGCCGCTGCGCTGCAGCGTGGCCAGGAGCTTGGACGTCGGATGCCCATAGGAGTTGCCCCGCCCGCAGGAGATCAGACCCAGGGTGGGACGCAGCTCGAGGTAGAGGCCCGGCCAGTGATCGGCGGAACCGTGATGGGCGACTTTCACCACGTCGATTCTTCGCACACCGAGCGCAGACAGCTCGCGAGCGACCGATCGCTGCCCGTCTGCGTTGAGATCGGCGAGCGTCAGCAGGCGCAGATCTGGCAGATCGATCAGCATCGCGAGACTGCTGGCGTTCGGGTCATTCACAGGTCGGCCCCCTGTCGCACCTGGCGCCGCCTTCTTGGGGTGCAGGGCACGCCACGCGATGCCTGCCCCGGCCGGTGTCTGCTGTTTCGAGCTGCGTGCATCGTCGAGACCGGGGACCGCCTGTATGCTCCCGGCGTCGCCGAGGCCGGCACGCACGACCTGACGAGCCTGCAGCCGCCCGGCCGCACGATCCAGCTTCGCGTCGACGACGTCGGGGATCAGAACAGTGTCGACCTGAGCCACTTTCGCGACCGCTTCGGTGGCTCCGGCATGGTCGACGTCCGAGTGTGTCAGCACGACGACGTCGATTGCGGTGACCTGCGCCCCGCGCAGGCAGTCGGTGATCTTCTGCTCAGACTCGCCCGTGTCGATCAGCACGGTTGCGCCGGAGCCCTGCACGAGCAGGCCGTCGCCCTGCCCCACATCGCACTGCAGTATCGGCGTGCCCACCGGCAGCCGACTGGCCGACAGCACGTGGCCGATGCCGGTGACCGCCACAGTCGCAGTCGTCACCATCAGCGCGCCGCCAAAGCTGACCAGCCGCACGCGCCGCCGCCAGTTCAGGCGCCGCCGATGCCGTCGTGGCCGATGCCGTCGCGATCGGCGCCGTCGTGGTCGGTGCAGTTCGTGGTCTCGTCGTTCGTCTGAGGAGCGAATGCTCAATCGGCGTGAGCCAGTCGATGAAGACGCAGTTGACGTCGGCCCATGCCCGGAGCCGATCAGGGTGCCGACGGTCAAGAGTGCGAGCAGCAGCCCGCTCGCCATTCCGCCTGCTGGCCAGGACAGCCACGGAATCGCGCCGAACGGGTGCGAGCTGAAGTGCGCCGCGACCTGACCGATCCACCACCCGCCGGGAGCCGCAAGCAGCGCGAAGACGACGGCGAGCCACGGTGCCCACGCTGCCGTGAGGCAGCTGAGCACGCCGAGCACCGTCACCGCAGGCACTGCGGGCAGAGCCAGCAGATTCGCAGCCAGCTGGTGACCGGACGCGGGCTGCCCGTCGATCAGCAGGAGCAGCGGCTGACAAGCCATCAGTGCGGCCGTACTGGGCGCCAGCAGATTCGCGATCGCCTCGGGCATCCATCGACACAGCCAGCGGGCGACCGGTCCGCTGAACAGCATCAGGCCAGCTGTCGCCGTCACCGACAGCCCGAAAGCGACGCTGCCGGCAAGCTGCGGCTCCCAGAGCAGCAGGATCACAACGGCGACGCAGATGCCGACCACGCCGCGGCCGCCGCGCCACGGGCGCAGCAGCGTGACCAGTGTGAGCATGGCCGCCGCCCGCAGCACGGTGACCTCGCCGCCCACCAGCAGCACGAACCCCCAGATGCCGGCCAGCTCGCCCACGCCGCGCCAGAGTCTCGGTGTGTGCATGAGCCCGAGCAGCCCCTGCACCATGCCGACGAGCACCGCCACATTCGACCCGCTGACCGCAGTGATGTGGGCGAGGCCGGTGGCGAGCATGTTCGCGTCCGTCGTTTCGGGCAGCCCGTCGACCACGCCGACTGAGACCCCTCCGATCAGGCCGGTGACCTCGGGGCTCAGCGGCAGCAGCCCGCCAAGGTCTGCGAGAATGCGGCCGAACGCAGCCCGCATCTGCTCTGCCCAGTGGGGATCGAAGAGTTCGAGACTGCGCCGCAGCTCGCTGCGCGCGGCTGGCTCCCCGGCTCCCTGACTCAACGCGAGCATCCACCCGCCGAGCACTGCCAGCAGCGCCGTTCCAGCGCGCCATCTGGGGCGGTCACCCCGCACCTCGCCCAGCTGCCGCCATTCGATCAGCTGCGGTGAGGCCAGCAGCGAACGCCTCCTGCCCGTCATACGGTCACCCGTGAGCGCAGCTTCTCGAGCGTCTTCTCACCGATGCCCGACACCCGGTTCAGGTCGTCCACCGACCTGAACGCGCCTTCGGCTGCCCGCGAGTCGATGATCTTCTGCGCGGTGCTGGGCCCCACACCAGGCAGCGTCTGCAGCTGATCGGCCGTCGCCGAGTTCAGATTGATCTGGCTGCCCGCACCGCCGGCGGTCGCACCGGATGCTGCGCCGGCCGATCCGGATGCGGACCCGCTCGGTGCCGATGCGGCAGGAGCCTCTTCGCCGCGACGCGGAATGACGAGCTGCTCGCCGTCGACCAGCACACGGGCGAGATTCAGCGTCTCGACGTCGGCGTCGTCGGCAAACCCGCCGGCCTTCTCGATGGCATCGGCGATGCGCAGCCCTGGATCGAGCCGATGCAGACCCGGGGCACGTACTGCGCCGGTGACATGCACGTGCACGCCGTCGTCACCGCCCGGCGTGCGATTCGCTTCGCCTGGCGCACCCGAGGCAGCGTTGAGGTCTCCCCCGTCAGACGCTGTGTTCTGACCGGCTTCGACGACCGAATGCCTCGAGCCCTGACAGGCCGAGAGCAGCACGCAGACGACCAAGGCGAGCACGGTGAGCAGAATCAGGGCTCGAGCGTGCAGAAAACGGGTCGACGTCGTGGGATGCTCTGAAGCTGGCATGCCTCGACTGTGGTCGATCGCCCATCTGCCCGCTCATCCTTGGGCACCGCTGTGCACAGGTTGGACGGCCGACACCTTCTGTGCACACAGGCGTGCCCCGGTGGGCAGCGGGTAAGATCACTCCGCCGCCCGACCGGGGCACGTCGCCGTCAGACGGCTGGGACTCAGCCGACCACGATGTTGACCAGCTTCGGCGCGCGCACGATCACACGGCGGATGCTGCGGTCGCCCACCAGCTCCTGCACGTGCTCGTTCGCCAGTGCGAGCTCCTGCAGCTCGCCCTCGGTGATCTCGGGCGAGACCTGAAGACGGGCGCGCACCTTGCCGTTGACCTGCACGACCGCCGTGACCTCCTGGCGAACCAGCAGAGACGGATCGGCCACAGGCCAGACCGACAACGCCACGGCATCCTCATGCCCGAGCATCTGCCACATCTCGGCGGCCAGATAGGGCGCGAACAGGTCGAGCACGCGTGCGAGCACCTCAGCGGCCTCGCGCACAGCGGGATCGGCGGCTCCACGCCCCTGCGGTCGATCGATCGTCTTGCGGGCGAGGTTCACCAGCTCCATCAGACGCGCCACGACCACGTTGTACTTCGTCGCCTCGATCAGGTCGGGCGCATCTGCCAGCAGATGGTGCGTGGCCTGCCGCAGGGTCAGGTCGCCGTCGCTGAGAGCCGCGGCGTCTGCGGCGGATGCGCTGCTCACGTCACGAGCGACGCGCCAGGCACGAGCGAGGAACTTCGCCGAGCCCTGCACTGAGACGTCTGCCCAGTCGATGTCGTCTTCGACCGGCCCGGCGAAGGCGAGCGTCACACGGAGCGCGTCGGCGCCGTGATCACGCAGCTCGGAGGCGAACTCGACGAGGTTGCCCTTCGACTTCGACATCTTCGAGCCGTCGAGCAGCACCATGCCCTGGTTGATCAGCGAGGTGAAGGGCTCGTCGAAGTCGACCCAGCCCATGTCGTGCAGCACCTTGGTGATGAACCGTGAGTAGAGCAGATGCAGGATCGCATGCTCGACGCCGCCCACATAGATGTCGATCGGCGCCCACTGGCGGGCCTGTTCGGGGTCGAAAGGCTGCGTCGCATCGTTCGCGCTGAGAAAGCGCAGGTAGTACCACGAGCTGTCGACAAAGGTGTCCATCGTGTCCGGGTCGCGCAGCGCAGGCTCGTCGGTGCCGGGCAGCGTCGTGTGCACCCAGTCGGTGGCGGCGCCCAGTGGCGACGTGCCCTTGGGCTTGAGGTCGAGACCCTCGGTGTCGGGCAGCTCGATGGGCAGCTCAGACTCGGGCACAGGCACCAGCGAACCGTCTTCGGCGTGCAGCACGGGAATCGGCGTGCCCCAGTAGCGCTGGCGAGAGATCAGCCAGTCGCGCAGCCGGTAGGTCTTCGTGCCGTGACCGGTGCCGTCGGCCTCGAGCTTCTCGATGACCTGTGCGATCGCCTCGTCCTTGTGCAGGCCGTCGAGCGGGCCCGAATTGGTCAGCACTCCGTCGCCGGTGACGGCCACACCGCTCTCGGCGGGGTCATCATCGTCGCTGCTCACCACGACCCGCACCGGCAGATCGTACGCGCGGGCGAAGTCGAGGTCACGCTGATCATGCGCGGGCACGGCCATCACGGCGCCATGACCGTAGTCGGCCAGCACGTAGTCGGCAGCCCAGACGGGCAGACGTTCGCCGTTGACCGGGTTCACCGCATAGCGTTCCAGGAACACGCCGGTCTTCGGCCTGTCAGATGCCTGCCGTTCGATCTCCGTGGCGTGCTGGGTGCGCTCGAGGTAGTCCTGAAAACGCATTCGTGCTTCGGGGCTGGCGGCCGAGACGAGCTCCGCTGCGAGATCGCTCTCTGGCGCGACCACCATGAAGGTGGCCCCATAGAGCGTGTCTGGCCGTGTGCTGAACACAGTGACCGGCTGTTCGCGGCCCTCGATGCGGAAGTCGATGTCTGCACCGTACGAGCGTCCGATCCAGTTGCGCTGCATCTGCAGCACCTTGGCCGGCCAATGACCCTCGAGTCGATCCAGGTCGTCGAGAAGCCGATCGGCGTAGTCAGTGATCTTCAGATACCACTGCGTGAGCTTCTTCTTCTCGACCATGGCGCCACTGCGTTCGCTGGTGCCGTCGGCGAGCACCTGCTCGTTGGCCAGCACGGTCTGGTCGACCGGATCCCAGTTGACCCAGGAGTCTTTGCGATACGCCAGCCCGCGCTCGTACATCTGCAGAAAGAGCCACTGGTTCCAGCGGTAGTACTCCGGGTCGGAGGTGTGCAGCTCACGCGACCAGTCGAAGCTCGGCGCGTAGGTCTCGAAGCTGCGCTTCTGCTGGGCGATGTTGTCGTAGGTCCAGGTGCGCGGGTTGATGCCGCGTTTGATCGCAGCGTCTTCGGCGGGCAGGCCGAACGAGTCCCAGCCGATCGGATGCAGCACGCTGTAGCCGCGGTGACGCCAGTAGCGCGCCGCGATGTCGCCGTAGCAGAACGCCTCGGCATGGCCCATGTGCAGATCGCCCGACGGGTAGGGGAACATGTCGAGCACGTACTTGCGCGGTCGATCAGGATGCTCGGTCACCGCCCGTTCGGCGTCGAACAGCCGCTGCTCGGCCCAGATGGGCTGCCACTTCTGCTGCAGTCTGCGAAAGTCGTACTCTGGCTGTTCTGCCGTCTCGTCGCTCAACTCTTCTTCACCTGTTCTCATGGATCGCGCTGGTCTGTCGGAAACGAGGCAGACCGCCTCAAGGTTACTCGATCACGCCTGTTCGACCGCGTCGACCCGCGTGAGCCGCCCGTCGGCCAGATGCAGATGTTCGTCGACCAGCGCCGAGGGAACCCGATCGTGACTCATCAGCACGACCGCGGCAGCCTGACCGTCTCTCGTGCTGCCGTGCGTTCCAGCGATGGCGAGCAGATCGACGAGCAGCTCGTCTGCGAGCTCCGGGTCGACGTTGGCCGTGGGCTCGTCGAAGACGATCACCGGGAACTCTGCGAGCAGAGCCCGTGCCAATGCGAGGCGCTGCACCTGCCCGCCCGACAGCAGCTGTCCGTTCTCTCCGACCACCGTGTCGAGACCCTCGCGTGACTCGATCAGGTCATTGAGTCCCACACGGCGCAGAACCGCGAGCAACAGGTCGTCTTCGGCTTCGGGCTGCGCCAGCAGCAGGTTGGCGCGCACCGTCGACGCGAACAGGTGCGGTCGCTGCTCGCAGAGACCGACGACGCGACGGACGCGGTCGCCGCCGAGGTCGCGCACATCTTGCGCATCGATCGCATACCCTCCGGAGCGATGGTCGAGAAAGCGCACCAGTGTGGCAGCGAGCGTGCTCTTGCCTGCACCGCTCGCACCGGTGATGAGCACACGGCGGCCAGGCCTCAGGTCGAGGTCGATGCCCTCTGCGATGATCGCGGCTCCCGGCCAGCCGATGCTGACGTCTCGCAGCTGCAGTGACGCGAATGCGGATGCTCGCTCGTCTGCCTGCGGTGCGGGCTCGGCTCCGGCATCCCCGTCTGCACCCGCGCCGGAACCGGCATCGTCGGCCCCGCCGTTGAGCCGCCTGCCGTCGTCGATGACCGCACCGATGCGGTGCGAGGCCACACGCACCTTCTCGATCGCCGTCATGGCGGTCGGCACCTGCGAGAAGACGTCGAAGATCGTCATCGGCACCAGCACCAGCACCGCCAGCCAGCTGCCGGGAAAGGCTCCGGCCTGCAGATCGGTGCCGCCCGCCCAGATCGCGCCGATCACGGCGATGCCGGTGAATCCGGTCAGGCACAGATCGACGAGCCCCTGTGTGGCGGCACGCGAGCGGTCGATCACCGACTGCCGCCGCGCCAGACTCTGAGCCTCGCGTTGAGCCTGCGGGAGCGCGTCATAGGCCGTCAGCACGTCCATCGACTCGAGCATGCGCAGCATGTGCTCGTTCTGCGCGGCACGCACCGGCGCCGCGTCTCGGGTGCGAGCCGAGGTCGCCCGCTCAGGCAGCACGCCGCCCAACACCGCGGCGCCGATCAGGCTCAGCGCGAGCACGAGACCCGCCATCGGAGAGATCAGTGCGAGCAGCGCGGTCGTGACGGCACTCACCAGCAGCGAAGTGAGCAGCGGCTGCCAGACGCGCAGGGGAAGATCCTGCAGATCGTCGATGTCCGACACGAACCGGCTCATCAGGTCGCCGCGGCCCAGATGCGAGAGGTTCGCAGGCGCACCCGGTATCAGTCGCTCGAACACGCCGACGCGCAGTCGCCCGAGCATTCGGAACGCGGCGTCGTGGCTGAGCAGACGCTCGATGTAACGGAACGATGCGCGTCCCAGCGCGAAGACTCGAACGCTCACGATGATCGCCATCAGCGTGAGGATGGGCGGGCGCAGCGCACTCGCCGAGATGAGGTAGGCGCTGGCCCAGGTCAGCCCGATGGCGGCCGCGGCGCTCAGCACGCCGAACAGCACACCTGCCCAGAAGCGCTTCGGGTCTGGGGTGGCGAGTCTGGCGAGCCGCTCGTCGACGCCGGGTGCCGGCAGCAGAGTCCTGCCACGATTCATGCGACCACTCCGTCTCTTTCGTCACGCGACGCCGAGGATGCGCTCGCCACCGCACCGCCTGCGCGGCCCGTCGGCTGCGCGGCGATCGACACGCGAGCATCCGCCGCAGCGATGACACGCGGACGATGACTGATGACGACGACCACGCGCCCGTCTTGCGCCATGGTGCGCATACCGGCGATCATCTCGCGTTCGGTCTGCTCGTCGACGGCACTCGTCGGCTCGTCGAGCAGCACGATGCGGCAGTCGTGCGAGAAGGCGCGGTAGTAGGCGCGCGCGATGCAGACGCGTTGGGCCTGCCCGCCCGAGATGCCTCCGCCGACAGGGTCGATCACCTGGTCGAGATCGAGCCGACCCGCGCCGGCCAGCCTCAGGCAGCGCCGCAGCAGATCGGCATCGACGTGGTCGCCCGAGTTGAGCCCGAGGGCGACGTTGCTCGCGATCGTTCCCGGAAAGAGATCAGTGCGCTGTCCGCTCCAGGCGATGACGGGCCGCAGCGGCGCGTCTCGTTCGAGGTCGATGCGTTCGCCCTGCCAGATCACCTGACCCGTCGCCGGCGCGAAGCCGAGCAGCGCCGCGAAGATGCTGCTCTTACCGGCTCCTGACGGGCCGCTGATCACGGTGAGCCGGCCTGCCTCGGCGCGCAGCGTGACCGTCTGCAGCCTGACATCGCCTCTCGAGACGCAGATGTCTTCGAGTCGCAGGTCTGCGGGTCTGAGGCTCGACGGTGACTCTGCGGATGCCGTGGTCGCGTCGCTCCTGGCGCTGCGGATCGGGGCGGCCGGGTGCGCGCCAGGCCGAGAATCTGGCTCGTCGAGCACGCTCAGCGCGTCGTCGGCGGCCGAGATGCCCTCGGTGGCCGCGTGGTAATGCGAGCCCACGAGGCGAAGCGGAGAGAAGGCCTCTGGTGCGATCAGCAGGACGAAGAGACCGGTGTAGAGATCGATCTCGCCGCCGATGAGACGTGTGCCGATCGACACGGCGACGAGTGCGACCGCCAGGGTCGACGCGAGCTCCAGCACGAAGCCCGACATGAACGAGATGCCCAGCACGCGCATGGTGCGCTGGCGGTAGTGGTCGGTCACGGTCGAGATCACGTCACGCTGGTGCCACTGCCGCCCGAAGACTTTGAGCGTGGAGAGACCGGTGACGACGTCGACGAAGTGACCAGAGAGTGTTCGTGAGGCCTCCCATTCGGAGTTCTGCACCCGCTGGGTGTACCAGCCGATCAGGATCATGAAGATCGGGATCAGCGGGAGGGTGACGCCCACTGTGATCGCAGACGGCAGGTCTTCGCGCCAGAGCACGAACAGGAAGACCGGCACCGAGATGACCGTGAGCACCAGCTGCGGAAGGAACTTCGAGAAGTAGCCGTCGAGCGCGTCCAGACCACGCCCATAGACGGTCGTGAGCTGCGGAGCAGAGCGGCTGGCGAGCCAGGCGGGGCCCAGTGCCGCGAACCGCTCAGCCATCTGCTCACGCAGCTGGGCTTTGACCTTTGCCGCGGCGAACTCTGAAGAGACGTTCCACGCGTATGCCAGCAGGGCTCGAATCGCCTGGGCGGCCGCGGCGAGTGCGACCAGGTGCAGGCTCTCGTTCCAGGTCAGATGCTGCATGAGCGCACCGGCCACGCATTGTGCCACCGCCCATGAGAAGACCAGAATGCAGGCGATCTGCAGCAGACCGATGAGCCCGCTGACGAGCAGATAGCCTCGGGCGGCCGTTGCCCGGCGCAGCAGCCGGGGGTCGATGGGTTTGATGGTTCACCTCGTGTTCGAAGATCTCTGCGCAGCCCCACGCCCCAGGTGGCTGCGTCCTGCAGACGGAAGAACCGCTCCCCTCGCCTGCCACAACAGTGTAGTCGTGCAGACGATTGGAGCGGTTCGTTCCGGCAGCTGGGGTGTCAGTGCGCCACGGCCGCCTGCTCGATGTCGACGCGGCGAACGCGCTTGCGGAACACCCAGTAGGTCCAGCCCTGGTAGAGCAGCACGACCGGCAGAGCGAATGCCGCCACCCAGGTCATGAACGACAGTGTGTTCGTCGAGCTCGAGGCGTTCGTGAGCGTCAGGCTGTTCTCGAGACCGTAGGTGCTCGGCATCACCATGTGCTCGGGGTAGCTCGTGAACAGCACCATCCACAGCGCCAGCACCGCGAAGACGACGGTCAGAGCGGTGAAGGTGAAGCCGAGGCCGTCACGCTCGATCCAGTTGCACCAGTAGCTGATGATCAGCGTCACAGCGGCGAGCAGCGAGAGCACGAGCACCAGCGGCGAGAAGTGCGCGATGTTGGTCCACAGCAGGAAGAGCGCCGCGACGACGATGGTGATCAGGCCGAGTGAGCGACCCAGCCGATGGGCGCGTGCCTTGACCTTGCCGTCGGTCTTCAGCCCGACGAACTGCACTCCGTGCGTGAAGAACAGCAGCAGCGTGGTCAGACCGCCCAGCAGTGCGTACGGGTTGAGCAGCGTCAGCAGTGTGCCCTGATAGATGAACGAGTGCTCGACCTTCAGAATCGGCAGACCGTTGACGATGTTGGCCACCGCCACACCCCACAGCAGGGCGGGAACGGCAGAGCCGATCACGATGAACCAGTCGAACCACTTGCTCCAGTTCTCGTGGTGGCCCTGGTGGCGGTACTCGAACGAGACGCCTCGGAAGATCAACGCGATCAGAATCAGCACCAGTGCCAGGTAGGCACCGCTGAAGAGGGTGGAGTACCACTCGGGGAAGGCGGCGAACAGGCAGGCGCCAGCCACGATCACCCAGGTCTCGTTGAGATCCCAGACCGGGCCGATCGTGTTGATAATCTGGCGGCGCTCGGTGTCGTTCTTGCCGAGGAAGGGCAGCGACATGCCCACGCCGAAGTCGAAGCCGTCGAGCACGAAGTAGCCGACGAACAGCACCCCGACGATGAAGAACCAGAAAATTTCGAGAGTCATTTGATCAAATCTCCATTACTAGTACGTGATCGCCAGTTTGTGGGGATCGACCTCTGCGGTCTCATCTCCGCTGTGGTCTGCGTCGAACTCTGGCGGACCGGCCTGAGCCGCCTTCTTGATGAGTTTGAACTCAACGACTGCCAGTGCTCCGTAGACCAAGGTGAAGAGGGCCAGCGACAGGCCGACCGACCACGCCGGCACGTTCGGCGAGACCGCACGTTCGGTGGTCATCAGGCCGAACACGATCCAGGGCTGTCGACCCATCTCGGTGAAGACCCAGCCGACGAGGTTGGCGAGCAGAGGCACCGGAGCGGCCCAGATCGCGACACGCCAGAACCAGTCGGGCACCGTGATCCGGCTCTTCTTGCGTGTGATCCACAGCGCGACCAGAGCGATCAGCGCGCTGAACGCTCCCAGACCGATCATCCAGCGGAAGCTCCAGTAGGTGATCCAGAGCACCGGCATGAACGACCCATCAGTCGGGCACGTCAGTGCAGGGTTCAACGCATCCGTGCAGAACTGCTGGGTGTACTTCGCCTGCAGATCGGTCAGCCCCTCGACAGTGCCGTTGAACGTGTGCGTCGAGAGGAACGACAGCAGATAGGGAATGCGCAGAGAGAAGAGCTCGCTGTGGCCGTCGGGCGTGCCGAGGGTGAAGACGGAGAATGAGGCGTCTGCGCCAGTGCTCGTCTCGAACATCGCTTCGGCAGCCGCCATCTTCATGGGCTGGGTGTGCACCATGGCCAGGCCGAGCTGGTCGCCGCTCAGGAAGACGCCCGCGAAGCCCGCGAGCACCGACCAGGCACCGATCTTGAGGCCGGTGCGCATCGTCTCGACATGCTGATTGCGCCGCAGGTGGTAGGCGCTCACGGCTACGATCACTGCACCGGCGAACACGACTGCGCCCGTGATGGCGTGCGGAAACGCCGAAACCGCAACCGGGTTCGTGAGCACCTGGCCGATGTCGGTCAGC
Source organism: Pseudoclavibacter sp. CFCC 14310 (assembly GCF_008831165.1). Classification (NCBI taxonomy): domain Bacteria; kingdom Bacillati; phylum Actinomycetota; class Actinomycetes; order Micrococcales; family Microbacteriaceae; genus Pseudoclavibacter; species Pseudoclavibacter sp. CFCC 14310. Next base: position 107,726 of record NZ_WBKC01000003.1, read on the forward strand.
TCTGCGCGCCCACGGTTCGGATTCAGTTCGTAGCCCACCGGGTTCTGCATGAACGAGTTGGCGGCGATGATGAAGTAGGCCGAGAGGATGGTCGCGATCGACGTCAGCCACGCCGACGCGAGGTGCACGCCCTTCGACACCTTGTTCCAGCCGAAGATCCAGACGCCGATGAACGTGGCCTCCAAGAAGAAGGCGAAGAGCCCCTCCATGGCCAGCGGGGCGCCGAAGATGTCTCCGACGAAGCGCGAGTACTCCGACCAGTTCAGCCCGAACTGGAACTCCTGGACGATGCCCGTCACCACGCCCATGGCGAAGTTGATCAGGAAGATCTTGCCGAAGAGCTTCGTCAGCTGCAGGTACTTCACCTTGCCGGTGCGCACCCAAGCGGTCTGAATAATCGCGACGATGAGCATCAGCCCGATCGTCAGCGGCACGAACAGGTAGTGGTACAGAGTCGTCAGCCCGAACTGCCAGCGCGCCAGCGCCAGTGCCGTGGGGTCGCTCTGCAGCACGGCCAATGTATCGGTCATGTGCGTTCCTCTTCACTCCAGTGAAATTTCGGTCTCCGACACCTGTCGGCGACACCTGTTGGAGACGTTACTCCGGCTTGTATACAAGTGCAAAGTAGACGACCCTAACCTGTGTCGAATCGAGACGAATCGACGTTGTCACAGCTCGAATCGAGTGCTTCTGCGCCGTGCTGACACGACGTTCGGCGCCAGGATGGCGAAGAGCGGCGCTGCGCGTCAGCGACGTCCGCGGTGCATCCAGCCGCGAACGGTCTGCAGCCTCTTCTGCAGCTGCCCGAGGTCTGCCTGCGGCACCGCAGGGCCACCGCTGATGCGCCGCAGCTTGGAGTGAATGCTGCTGTGCGACTCGCCGCTGATCTGGGCCCAGACCGAGACCGCCTGGTGCAGTTCGGCCCGCTTGGCCTTCAGCTGTTTGAAGAGCGGCTCGTTCGACGCGGCCTCGGTCTCGGGCGTCGCCGCCGCCCTGCGCTGTTTGCGCTTCGTGATCTCGTCTTGGTGAGACCGCAGCAGCGAGCGCACCTGGTCGGGTTCGAGCAGGCCGGGGAAACCGAGGAAGTCCTGTTCTTCCAAGCTGTCGGCTTCGGCGCCCGACCCGAACTCGTCGCCTTCGAAGAGCACGCGGTCGAAGGCGGCCTGTGCCTCGAGCGGCTCGAAGTCGACGCCGTCGAGCAGATCGTCGGATGCGGCCTCGCGTTGGTTCGCCTGTTCGAGCAGCGAGTCTTCGAGACCGTCGTCGTCCCGGTCTTTCGGGCCCCCCAAGACATGGTCGCGCTCGACCTCGAGCTCGTGTGCCAGACCCACCAGACCGGGCACGCTGGGCAGAAAGATGGTGGCCGTCTCGCCTCGTTTGCGAGCTCGCACGAATCGCCCGACGACCTGGGCGAAGAAGAGCGGCGTACTCGCACTCGTCGCGTAGACGCCGACTGCCAGCCGAGGCACGTCCACGCCTTCCGACACCATGCGCACGGCGACCATCCAGCGCTGCTGCCCTGCCGAGAACTCTTCGATGCGATCGCTGGCGCCGTCTTCGTCGCTCAGCACGATGGTCGCCGACTCCCCCGTGATCTGTTTGAGGATGCCGGCGTAGGCCCGAGCCTGCGTCTGGTCGGTCGCGATCACGAGCCCGCCGGCGTCGGGCACTCCCCGACGCACCTGCGTGAGCCGAGCATCCGCGGCACGCAGCACCGAGCCGATCCAGTCGCTGCGCGGGTCGAGCGCCGTGCGCCAGGCCTGGGCGATGATGTCTTTGGTCGCCGGTGCGCCCAGATCGGCGCTCATCTCGTCACCGCTGCGGGAGCGCCAGCGCATGTTGCCGGCGTAGGTCAGGAAGATCACCGGGCGCACCACGCCGTCGTGCAGGGCGCGGCCGTAACCGTAGGTGTAGTCGGCGCGTGAGATCTTCGAGCCGTCGGGCTGCGGCTCGTAGGTGACGAAGGGGATCTGCGCTTCGTCAGAGCGGAACGGCGTACCAGTCAGACAGACACGCCGTGTGGCGTGCGCGTAGGCCTCGCGAATGGCGTCGCCCCAGCTCAGTGCGTCACCGCCGTGATGAACCTCGTCGAGAATCACCAGGGTGCGCTTCGCCTCGGCGAGCGCCTTGTGCACCTCGACGTTGGCGGCGACCTGTGCATAGGTTGCCGTCACACCCACGTAGTGCGAGCCGAAGACGCGATCGGCGTTGCGAAAGTTCGGGTCGAGGCGAATGAGCGCTCGCTCGGCGGCCTCGGCCCATTGGCGCTTCAGATGCTCGGTGGGCGCGACGACCAGCACACGATCGACGGTCCCCTGATCGAGCAGTCCTGCAGCCAGCTGCAGTGCGAAGGTGGTCTTGCCGGCTCCAGGGGTCGCTGCGGCGAGAAAGTCTCTGGGCTGTTCGGCGAAGTACCGCTCAAGAGCCTCAGCCTGCCAGGCGCGCAGTCGACTCGCGGTGCCTCGTGCCGCACGGCGCGGGTAGGCCGGGGGCAGATCGCGGGCAGACGCGTTGCCGAAGTCGATTGGGGGGTGCACGGCAGAGATTGTACCCGCAGCCGACGACGTGCGCCTGTCAGACCGACGTGGGCCGCTCTGGTCGGGGCCGGTGATTCCGTGGGTCTGCGGCCTGCCGACGGGCATTTTCTCGGGACTGTCCTATTATGATCACGGCAGTCATCGAGGACTGCGACTGACGCGGGATCCTGAGGGAGAACACGATGACCGAGCAGCAGACGAACAGCAAGGCGTTGCAGGCGCGCGACGCCATCAAGCGATCGATCGCCGCAGGCAGACTGCAGTCAGGCCAGCGTCTCGTCATCTCGCAGCTGGCTCGTGAGCTCAAGATGTCTCCGGTTCCGGTTCGTGAGGCGATCCGGCTGCTCGAGTCAGAGGGCCTGGTCACATTCGCTCACAACGTCGGTGCACAGGTGACCGACTTCCGGCCGCAGGAGTACCGGCACATGATGTCGACGCTCTCGGTGCTCGAAGGCGCTGCCGTCGCACAGACCGTTCCGCACATCCGGCAGCAGACCATCGACGAGGCCCGCTTCTACAACCGCCATCTGATCGAGGCGCTCAAGGCGTCACGCTTCGCCGAGGCCAACCGGTTCAGCACGCTCTTTCACCGCGTGCTCTACCGCGACTGCCCCAACCGCTACCTCATGCAGACGCTCAACGAGGGCTGGGCCAAGGCCGCCGCGGTCAAAGGCGCCGTCTTCGGCCTGCTGCCCGGGCGTGTCGACGGGTTGGTCGAAGAGCACGAGCACCTGCTGCAGATGCTCGAGAAGAAGACCTCGCCCGACGAGGTCGAGGCCTTCATCCGAGCTCATCGCGAGCGAAACACCGAGGCCTATCTGCGCTACGCGCAGCAGGCGATCAGTGATCGCGCTGCCACAGGAGGGCCTCGGCCTGCCGGATCATCGTCACGTCCTCGCGAGTCTTGACCAGGATGATCGCGGCCGACGAGCCTTCGGTCTGAATCTGGCTGTTCATCTCGTTGCGGCGGTTGAGCCGCTCGTCGAAGCGAACGCCGAGCGGGCGCAGACGTTCGAGCACGAGTGCGCGTGCAGCCGGCGAGTTCTCGCCGATGCCGCCGCTGAACACGAGCGCGTCGAGCCCACCAGCAGCGATCGTCATCTGCCCGATCATGCCTGCCGCACGATGCGCCCAGACGGCCAGCGCGAGCTGTGCCGAAGGCTCGGCGGCATGCGCACGGTTCACGATGTTGCCCATGTGCGTGTCACCGGCGAGGCCGAGCAGACCAGACTGGCGTTCAAGCCGCGAGATGACCTCGCGAACGCTCAGGCCGGTGTTCGCCACGAGCCATGCCGACACCGCTGGGTCGATCGTGCCGGAACGGGTCGACATGACCAGACCCTCCAGCGGAGTGAAGCCCATGGTGGTGTCGACGCTGTGTCCGTCGCGCACCGCCGTCAGGGAGGCACCCGAGCCCAAGTGGGCGCTGACGATGTGCAGCTCGGAGAGATCCTGATCGAGAATGCGTGCGGCTTCGCGCACGTTGTACTCGTGTGCAAGACCGTGGAAGCCGAACCGGCGCACCCCGAGCCCCTCGCGCCACTCACGAGGAATCGCGTAGGTATAGGCCTCGGCGGGCATTCTGGCGTGGAACGCAGTGTCGAAACAGGCGATCTGCGTCGCCTCCGGCAGCAGCGCACGCAGCCGTTCTAGAGTCGCCACCGACGGCGGCTGGTGCAGCGGCGCCAGATCGGTGAGCTCTTCGATGCCGGCCATCACCTTGTCGTCGACGATCGCGGCCTCACCGAAGAGACGACCGCCGTGCACCACGCGATGCACGACGACCTCGATATCGCCGCTCACCGACGAGAAGTCGGCGATCAGCTCGGCCCACGCTTCGTCGGTGATCTCGGCCGGCGGCGTCGCAACCGTGCGGTTGTAGACGACTTCGTCCTGATCGGCGACGCTCAGCTTCAGGCTCGACGAACCCGCGTTCACCAGCAGCATGCTCATGCGTTGTCCTCTTTCTGCGTCTCGGCGGCTTTCGTGGCCCCCGCCTGTACGGCCGTCACCAGAATGGTGTTGACCACGTCATCGACGGTGCAGCCGCGGGACAGATCGTTGACGGGCCTGCGCAGCCCCTGCAGCACCGGCCCGATGGCGATCGCACCGCTCGACTGCTGCACCGCTTTGTACGTGTTGTTGCCCGTGTTCAGATCGGGGAACACGTAGACCGTCGCGCGCCCGGCGACCGGCGAGTCGGGCAGTTTGCCAGCCGCGATCTTCAGGTTGCTGGCGGCGTCGTACTGGATCGGCCCTTCAACCGGCAGTTCGGGTGCGGCCGCGCGAGCCAGCTCGGTGGCCTCGCGCACGGCGTCGACCGAGGAGCCGTGTCCTGAGGTTCCGGTCGAGTACGACAGCATCGCCACCCGAGGTTCGATGCCGAAGGCGGCCGCCGTCTGGGCGCTGGCCACGGCGATGCCGGCGAGCTCTTGGGGCGTCGGGTTCGGAATCACGGCGCAGTCGCCATAGACCAGCACCCGATCGGGCAGGCACATGAGGAACACTGACGAGACCTCGCGGACGCCGGGCCGGGTCTTGATGATCTGGAAGGCGGGACGGATCGTGTCGGCGGTCGTGTGCATCGCGCCCGAGACCATTCCGTCGGCCTGCCCCGAGTGCACCAGCAGGGTGCCGAAGAAGCTGGGGTCGCGGACTTGCTGTGCCGCCTGTTCGAGCGTCACCCCTTTGTGGGCGCGCAGCTGCTGGTAGGTCTGTGCGAATTCGTCGAGCAGAGGGGACTGATCGATGTCGATGATCTCGATGCCATCGAGACTCGCCCCGTGCAGACGCGCCAGCTTCGCCACCTCGTCAGGGTCGCCCAAGAGCACGAGATCGACGAGACCCTGCTTCGCGATCTCTGCTGCTGCCGTGAGGATGCGCGGGTCGCCTCCCTCGGGAAGCACGATTCGAGCGTGAGCCGCACGGGCTCGACGGGCGAGCTCGTAGGCGAAGCGCTCGGGGGTGGTCACGTCGCGCAGGGACAACTCGAAACGCGAGAGGATCTCGGCGCCGTCGGCGTGCTCGTCCCAAGTCTTCAGCGCCTGCCGAGTGCGGGTCGGGTTGCCTGCACCGATCTCGCCGCGAACCCGACTGGCGGCCTGTGCGACGGCGAAGGTGTCGGCGCGTTTGCCGTAGACGGGGATGCTGCCCGCGGCGACGACGCGCTGCAGGCGCTCGGAGATGTCGAAGTCACCGCTGATGATCACGGCCTCTGGGGCGAGGGCGGCCTGGAGCACCGCTTCGATGAGCTCGACGCGGTCACCGGGCACGACGACGAGCGCTCCCGAGCCGATGACGGAGAGCGCGTGCTCGGCCTCCATCGCTGCCACCGTGATGCGACGCACCAGATGATCGGCGTCGCCATTGGTGCCGATGCGCAGCGCCTCGATGGCTTCCGCCGTCTCTTCGACACTCGGCCACGAGAGGCTCTCGACATAGGGCAGCAGGTAGACGGGGCGCCCGAGCGACCCCGAGGGAATCAGGGTGCGGGCCTCGTCGATGACCTCGGGTGAGACGCGGTTGACCACGATGCACATCAGGGTGGAACGCGCCTGGCGAAGTCGCTGCCGGGTGAGCGAGACCGCGGCGGCGACACGAGCGGCGTTGCGCCCGAAGCCGTCGACGACCGCAAGCAGCGGCACGTCGAGGTGCCGCGCCAGAGCGACGTTCACGTCTGGCTCACCGTGCACGGGCACGGTGATGGCGTTGGTGCCCTCGATGATGACGAAGTCGACTTCGGCGGCGAGCCTCTCGAAGGCGCCGAGGCATTCGGCGATGAGCTCGTCTGTGCGATCGTCGGCCACCAGCTCTTCGGCATGCGCGGCGGTCATCACCGAGACAGCGGTCAGGGCGCCTTCGGGAAGCAGCCGTTCGGCCAGCTGGACGATGCGCGACTCGGTCGGTTTGTCAGCAGATGTGATCGGCCGCAGAAACCCGATACGAGCGTACCGAGCAGCAGCCTGGCGCAGCAGCCCGATGGTGACCAGCGACTTTCCAGAGGTCTCCCCCACACCAGTGATGAGCAGTCCGTCGGGCATGAGATCTCCATCTGTTCGTTGTGCGTCGGTGCCCCTCCAGACTATCGCACCCACAGAACGTGCCCCACAGCGCGCCCTGGGTTCGAACGGCCATTCCGTGAACTCTTCGTGAAGCCGCGCACCACGCTGCCGCGTCGCCTCAGACTGCAGACACGGCGACGGCCACGGGGATCGATCTCAGGATCTCCCGTGGCCGTCGTGCTCTGTCACCGGCTCAGCGCGGCCGGCGGCAGACGATCACTGCTGGTCGAGCACGAACTCGGCCTCGATGTGAATCTTCACATCGCTGCCCAGCAGCACGCCGCCGGTCTCAAGGGCGCTGTTCCACTCCAGTCCGAACTCCTCGCGCTTGATCGTCGTGTCGGCTTCGATGCCCAGAACGGTCTGGCCGTACGGGCTCGTCGTGATGCCCCCGACCTCGACCTGGAAGTCGACGCTCTTCGTGACTCCGCGCAGCGTGAGGTCTCCGGTGACCACCAGGTCATCGCCGTCATACCGCACCGCAGTCGAACGGAACGTGAGCTCGGGGTGATTCTCGACATCGAAGAAGTCAGGCGTCCGCAGATGGCCGTCGCGATCTGGGTTGCCGGTCGAGATGCTGGCGGCCTTGATGTCGGCGCTCACGCTGGAGTCGAGCACGTCTTCTCCGGTGGTGAGCGTCGCCGCGAAATCGGTGAAGCTGCCGCGGAACTTCGTGACGAGGTGACGCACGCTGAAGCTGATATTGCTGTGCGTGGGGTCGATCTGCCACGTGCCCGAGGTGAAGCCTGCGATTGCGGATTGAGTCATGATGTCTGCTCCTTCATTGAAGATGTCGGGCCTTCGTCCGCACATCAGTGGTTGTATCTACAACAGTATCCACATGAATGCACCAGCGCAAGCGCATTCTGCAACTCTCAGCGGCGTGTCGGCAGCATCCGCTGCATGCCCCAAGCGGTCACCCGCAGCACAGCTTCGACGATGATCGAGAGATCCATCTTCGAGCGGCCGTTCTCACGTTCGACGAAGGTGATCGGCACCTCGGTCACATCGAGCCCCGCTGCCACGGCGCGTCGCAGCACGTCGATCTGAAAGCAGTACCCATGACTGGCCGCTTCGTCGAGCCGAAGCGCTCGCAGCGCAGTGACGGGAATGACCCGATATCCCGAGGTCACGTCACGCTGGCCGAGGCCGAGCATCAGTCGCGAGTAGATGCTGGCCGCATGCGACAGCGAGCTGCGGTACCACGGCCAGTTCACGATCGTGCCGCCGCGCACCCATCGAGATCCGAGCACCAGCCGATTCTCACCCGCTGCTGCGAGCAGATGCGGCAGCTGCTCAGGCAGGTGCGATCCGTCGGCGTCCATCTCGACCAGATAGCGAAACCCGTGGGCCTCGCCCCACTCGAAGCCCGCGATATAGGCAGGTCCGAGGCCGTGCTTCTGGTCACGGTGCAGCACTGACAGCGACGGATGCCGCTCCCGCAGCCGGTCGGCGAGCAGGCCCGTGCCGTCTGGGGATCCGTCGTCGACCACGAGGACTGAAACCTCGGGGAGCGTCTTGAACAGCCGCTCCAGCACTCCAGGCAGCGACTCTCGTTCGTTGTATGTGGGAATGACGACCAGTGTCTCCCCCGTTGGCGCGCTCAATCGCGCAGCTCGCGGCGAATGACCTTGCCGACGTTGGACAGCGGAAGCTCGTCACGGAATTCGATGTAGCGCGGGCGTTTGTATCCGGTGAGATAGCGGCGGGCGTACTGCCGCACCTCCTGTTCGGTCAGTTCTGGGTCAGCCGGCACGACGAAGGCTTTGACCACCTCGCCGGAGTGTTCGTCAGGCACGCCGATCACTCCGGCGGTCTTGATGCGTGGGTGATCGCTCAGCACCGCCTCGACTTCGTTCGGGTAGACGTTGAACCCGGACACCGAGATCATGTCCTTCCGGCGATCGACGATCGAGAAGTAGCCGTTGTCGTGCAGCACGGCCACATCGCCCGTGGCCAGCCATCCGTCGGCGTCGAGCACCTCGGCTGTCTCGTCCTCGCGCTCCCAATACCCCTTCATCACCTGGGGGCCGCGCACATAGAGGTCTCCGGGCTCTTCGAACGCCGCGACACGACCGTGGTCGTCGAGCACTTTGATCTCGGTCGACGGCAGCGGAATGCCCACGGTGCCGATGATCGGCGGCAGCCACGTCGGGTTCACGCTCACCACGGGTGAGGCCTCGGTGAGCCCGTACCCTTCGAGCATGGGGCGCTGGGTGACGTTCTGCCACTCGTTCGCCGTCGACTCGCGCAGAGCCATGCCGCCGGCCACCGTCAGTTTGAGAAAGTCGAAGTCGGCTTTCAGGAACCGCGGGTTCTCGAGGAGCGCCTGAGCGAGAGTCGAGACCAGGATGATCACCGAGGTTCGCTCTCTCACGATCGTCTTGGCGAGCGGAGAGATCTCGCGAGGATTGGTCACGAGCACGTTGTGCAGACCATAGGCGAAGAAGCACAGGCAGTTCACCGTCATGCAGAACACGTGGTAGAGCGGCAGCGCTGCGAGAACGTTTTCGGCGCCCTCGTCCAGGATCACGCGCATCCAGTGCCGCATGGCCTGGGAGTCGGCCAGCAGGTTGCGATGCGTGAGCATGGCGCCCTTCGGCGTGCCCGTCGTTCCGCCGGTGAACTGCAGCAGTGCGACGTCGTCGAGTCCGACCGAGACGGGCTGCAGACGCAGGTCTGCCCCATGCGCGATGGCGTCACGAAAGTCGACGGCTCCGGGCAGGCGATACTTCGGCACCATGCCCTTGAGCCTCATGCCGACGTTCGTCAGCACACGTCTGGCCGGACTGCGCCAGAGGTCTGCCGGCCGGGTGATGATCACGTTCTGCAGGGTGGTGTCGGGCAGAATCTCGGCGATCTTGTCTGCGAACATCTCGAGCACGACGATGGCACGCGCTCGCGACTGCAGAATGACCGCCTTGGTCTCGGGAGCGGTATAGAGGGGGTTCGCGTTGACCACGACGAGGCCCGCTTTTATGGCGCCGAAGAGTGCGACCGGGTACTGCAGCAGGTTCGGCATCTGCAGCACGATGTGGTCACCTGGCTGCAGCCCCAGAGAGACCTGAAGATAGGCGGCGAAGTCGTCTGAGAGCTGTTTGACCTCACGGAACGTGAGCGTCTGCCCCATGTTGGTGAACGCCTTGCGATCACCGAAACGGGCACATGTCTGATCGACGAGATCGACGATCGACCGGTGTTCGAGGGTGCCGACTTCGCTCGGCACGTCATCGGGATACAGGTCGAGCCACGGTCTCGGAATGTCGTCTTGCCTCTGCTGCTCAGTCACGGGTCAATTATGCCCCACCAGGTGAACCACCTGAGGGATCGCCCAAGAATCAAGATGAACGGCACGTACAATCGAAACCATGTCAGACCCGCGCACAGCCCTCTCGCAGACGAACCAGGACTATCTGAAAGAGATCTGGCAGTTCGCCGAGTGGTCGGGCGATCCCATCACCACCGGCCAGCTGGCCGAGCGCATGGGCCTCACCCGTTCGACCGTCTCAGAGGGAGTGCGTCGGCTGACCGATCAGGGCTATGTCGTGCACGAACGCTACGGCAACATCACGCTCACCCCGGCCGGAGAATCGGCGGCGGTGAACCTCGTGCGCAGCCATCGCATCCTCGAGACCTTCTTGGTGTCGTATCTCGGCTATGACTGGGACGAAGTGCACGAAGAGGCCGAGGTGCTGGAGCACGCGGTGAGCCCGCGCATGATCGAGCGGCTCGACGCCCGTCTGAACTTTCCCACCCGCGACCCGCACGGCGATCCGATACCGCGAGCCGACGGCAGCATTCCGACTCTCGACGCCCACCCGCTCAGCGAGGTGCCAGAGGGGCATACCGTGCACGTACGCCGTGTCTCGGACGAGAACCCAGAGCTGCTGCGCTATCTCACCGACATCGGTCTGACCCTCGACAGCACCATCACTGTTCGAGAGCGCATCCCCGCTGCCGGCACGATTCGTCTGGTGATGAACGGCCAGCCCCTCGATCTCGGTCTGCCTGCCGCCGGCAACATCCTCGTCACCGAGTAGGGGCAGCCGCTCCGGTCATCAGCGATCGTCGGCTGCGACCAGCCGCACGACACCGGTCTCACCGACCGCGACGACCGGTCCGTTCCACGCATCGTCACGGTGCGAGACCCAGAGCACGGTGCGTCCCGAAGCAGGATCGAGCACCACGCGGCGAATGTCATCGGCCGTGCGCGCATCGAGCTGAGAAGTGACCTCGTCGGCGAGCAGCACCGGCGTCTCAGCCAGCAGCGCGCGTGCCAGACCCAGCCGCTGAGCCTGACCTCCCGAGAGCCCGACGCACCCGCGACCGCGACCGAGCCGCGTGCGGATGCCCTGGCGCTGACTGTCGACGAACGCACCGAGGCCGACGGTCGCGCACACCTCGCGCAGGTCGTCGTCGCTGGCGTCAGGCCGTGCGATTCGCAGATTCTCGGCGATGCTCGCGTCGAAGAGAAACGTCGACTGATCGACCACAGCCACGGTGCGCACGAGTTCGGCACGGCTCAGCTCTCGCAGATCGCGACCGGCGATCTGCACCGAGCCGGAATCCGGATCGTGCACACGTGCGAGCAGATCCACCAGCGTCGACTTGCCGCTGCCGCTCGAGCTCTCGACGAGCACGTGCGAGCCCGCCTCGACGCTGATCGGCTCCGGCACGCGCAGCTGCGGCCCGTGAGCGCCGCCGACAGCGTCGTGACGGTAGACCAGCGGGCCGATCACCGCGGCCGCTCCCCGATCGCCAGACTCTGCGGCTGCAGCCGACGACTCGGGAGGCTCCTCAGCGGCAAACGTCACCTCGGGTTCGCGCGTGATCGTCGCCTGCACACGAAGCGCTGCCGCCTGCACAGCACGCCACTCATTGACGAATCCGACCACTGACTCCGGCGCGGCGAACGCGGAGAACGCGAGTGCGGCACCCACAAGCGCTGCGCCCAGCGGCTCCTGCAGCAGCCCTCCGCCATGCGAGTCGGCAGTGGAGACGAGCACCGAGGCCAGCACTGTGAGCAGCCAGACCAGAGTGACCAGCGCTCGTCTGGTGCGACCGAGCCGCTGCTCCGCACGCATGATGTCAGCGTGCCTGCGGTTCAGCTGGTGCCAGCGGCCGAGCCGACGATCGATCGCGTGCAGCCCGCGCAGATCGGGCAGCGCGTGCATCGTCTCGGCGGCGAACTGCGCACTCTGGCCGTCGAGTCGGGCACCCTCTGACGCGGTCTGCGCCTCGCCGCGCAGTCCCAGCCCGGCGCAGCCGAAGGCGAGCAGCAGACCGACGGCAACGACCACCGCCGCCGGCCACCCGGTCAGAAGCCACTGCGCGAACACCACACCGACGCTGACGATCACCGCGCTCACCGCCGGCACGATGGTGTGCGCGAAGAACACCTCGAGCCGATCGATATCACGGCCTGCGCGCGAGAGCAGGTCGCCGCTGCCGCTGCGCGACGTGACTGCCGGAGCCTGCGGCAGCAGGCTGGCGAAGAAGCGCACGCGCAGGCGCGCCAGCAGAATGAACGCGACGCGATGCCCGAGATACTGCTCGCCGTAGCGAGTCAGGCCCTTCACCAGAGCGAGGCCGATCAGCACCAGCCCCACGGTCCAGACCGAGACCTGACCCCGGGCACTCGCCGCCACCAGCAGCACCCCGGCGACGACCGCTGCGATTCCCGTGGCCTGCGAGACCAGACGCAATGCGAACGAACCAGCCAGACTGCCCCGAAACCCCTTCGTCATCGGCAGCAGCTGTCGCAGCGTGTCTGCCGTGCTCGCCTGCGTCGCGCTCGTCATCGTGACCTCTCATCGTGCAGACCGTCCGTCGTGAGGCGAGACGTGGCCATACGGCGCGCGAACGCCGCAGGATCATGTGTGACGCAGACGACGGCCATGTGTTCGGGCAGGTCGGCGAGCGTGTCGACCAGACGCTCGCCGGTCTGGCGGTCGAGGCCGCTGGTCGGCTCGTCGAGCAGCAGCACGTCCACGGGCTGCATCAGAGCGCGCGCGACCGCGAGCCGCTGGCGCTGGCCACCGGAGAGCCCCGTTCCGCGCTCCCCAAGGGCCGCATCCAGGCCTCCGAGTCGTTCGCCGATCGTCGTGCTCAGGCCGGCCAGCTCAAGCGCACGCCAGCAGGCGGCATCGTCCACGGCATCCGACGAATCGTCGCCCGTCGCGCTCTGGTCGGCCTCTGCTCCCAGACCGAGCGCGAGGTTCTCACGCACTGTGCCAGAGAGAATCACCGGGTTCTGCACGACCTCGACGGTGCGCAGCCCGGGAAGTCGTTCCAGCGTGCCGCCTCCGAGTTCGCGACGACCAGCGATCACGCCGAGCAGTGTCGACTTGCCGACGCCGCTGGGGCCCATGATCGTCCGTCGGTCGCCGCGGCGGATGTCGACCTGCAGACCCTGCGCAAGCTCGCGCCCGTCTGGCGTCACGAGTGTGCCCTGCTCGATGCGCAGCAGGCTGCCGTCTGACGGAGCCGTGGGTGCGCGTCGTGCCGTCTCGTGTCGTGAGTCACCGTCGCCCACGCCGATCACGCGCGCCAGCCGGCCTTCGGCGCGCTGACCCTGCGCACGCAGATAGAAGAACTTGCCGACCACGTCGAGAGGCGCACTCATCACCACCGCCAGCAGCACGACGACCGCGGCCTCTGTCACGTCGATGGCACCGCTGCGCAGCCGCCACACGGCCAGCAGAGCCGAACCGGCGAGCACGCCCGCATAGAACAGCCCGTCGAGCACGAGAATCAGCAGCTGGTTGACCGCCAGCAGCCGCATGACCTCGGTGCGCTGCTGCTCCGCGCTGCGAGCCAGGCGCTGCAGATACCGGTCGCCGGCGCCGAACAGCGCCAGCGTGCGCAGCCCCTGGAGCCCCTGCAGAAACGTCACGGCCAGCGAGGCCTCGCGCCGCCGCCAACCGCCCATCGACTTTCGGGTGACACGCTGAAAGGCGCCCACCGCCGCCGTGACGAGCACGACCAGAGCCGCGAGGCATCCGGCCAGCACCGGGTCGACGGCCAGTGCGATGACCACGAGCACGATCACGGGCGAGAGCAGCGCGGCGAGAATGCTGCCGTGGAACTCGGCCCGGTAGGTCGCGTACTTCGCGGCGTCAGCGGTGGCCAGATCGGCGAAGTCTCCCTCGGCGGGCAGCCGATCGTCGGCGTCGGCCGGGCCGCCCAGCCGTCTGAGAAGGCTCTCGCGCACCTCGGTCTGCAGCTGCCGCTCGGCTGCGTCCTGAGCGGCCTCGCCGAGAAACTGCACGATCACGACGCCGGCGAACGCGACGGCCGTCACCAGGAACAGGTGCGCCGCGGCCGCCGTGCCGTCAGGTCCGAAGGCCGTCGCAAGCGTTCTGCCCAAGGCGACCACGCCGACGGCCAGCAGCACGGTGCGCGCCACCGAGAGAGCCAGCCCTGCGCGCGACAGCCGGTTGGGGCCGGCAGCGACGGGCAGAGCCTCGCGCACTGCTCCGGGGTGCCGTCGCACGTCAGCCGCTGACCGACTTTCGTGCATCAGTGGTCACGCGGCTTGCCGGTGTGCGTCGCTGCCGGCTCTGACGGCACGGCCGAGGCCACCTGCTCAACCGGGTGCACGGCATCGGGTGCAGACGGATGCCCCGGCAGCGCGGGTGCGCCGGATGCGGTCTCTCCGTGGTGTTCGGGGCGCTGGATGCGTTCGATCCAGGCGAGGGCGACCGCCGAGAGAATGAAGGTGAGATGGATGAACACCTGCCACATCACGCCGGTGGTCGTGTAGCTCTCGCCGGTCACGTTGTGCGCATGCTCTGCGCCGAGATCGCCGACTTCGATGAAGATCTTCAGCAGATGGATCGACGAGATGCTGATGATCGAGATGGCCAGCTTGACCTTGAGGATGTTCGCGTTCACATGCGACAGCCAGTCGGGCTCGTCCGGGTGGCCGTCGACGTTGATCTTCGAGACGAACGTCTCATATCCGCCGATGATGACCATGATCAGCAGATTCGCGATCATGACCACGTCGATGAGTCCCAGCACGGTCAGCATGATGGTGGTCTCATCGAGCTTGCCCCAGTCGGTGAAGACGTCGGTGAGCAGGTGGAACAGATCGACCCAGAACACGATCACGTAGATCAGCTGCGCCACGATGAGACCGATGTAGAGCGGAGCCTGCAGCCACCTGCTGGCGAAGATCAGGTAGCCGAGCATGTTCGATGTCTGCGAGTTCTGCGCCTGACGGCCGACGGCGAATTGACGTCGCTGGTGGTGATCAGAGGGGGACATCGAGCTCCTGACGTGTGTGGGTGATCCCAGTCGACGTCATTGGCGACTATGGAGTGACGAACTCATGTTACTTGCACCCGACGTCATCGCGCAGCAGCGAGCACCGGCACACGGTCGACGTCGACGTCCCCTCCCCCGTGTGCCCCGACGAAGGCCACGGCCGCGCGCGTCGCAGCGATCGCCTCGGGGTACTGCGAGAACAGCACCTGATACTCGTGCGGCAGCGGCGGTTCGTGATCGGTGTCGTAGAACTGCGTGACCACCGGCACTCCGAGCTGCTGCAGATGCGCGGCGAATGCCCGCGACTGTGACTCCAAGGGGTCGCCGTTGCCTGCGCTGACGAACGTCGGCGGAAAGTCTGCCGTCACTGCGTCTATGGGAGAGCCCTGGCGAAGCATCTCGGCACTCTGCCAGTCGCGCACGCCGCTGTAGGCCCACATCACTGTGTTCAGAAATGAGGCGAACGGACCGGTCGCCTGCACGGCGCCGACGTCATAGGCCCCGCAGAAGAGCACCGCCCCACGAACCTGTTTCGGCTGAACCTGCGGCTGCAGGCCGAGCAGCGAGGCCTCGTCGGGGCTTTCGAGAGCGGCGAGATAGGTGGCCACGACCTGCGATCCGGCAGAGTCTCCCGCATAGAAAAGACGGTCGGCCGCGATGCCGAGATCGTCGGCGTGATCGAGCAGGTAGCTGGTGGCTGCGTCGAGCTGCTGCACCGCAGTCGGGAATCGTGCCTCTGGCGAGAGCGTGTAGTTGATCTGCACGACGGTCGCTCCGCTCGCCGCAAGAATGCGCGAGTAGTTCTCGCCCTGCGACTTGTCGCCGCCGACCCAGCCGCCGCCGTGCACCCAGATGATGGTGCTTGCCGGTTCGGTCGCGTCCGCACGGCGGTACACGTCGAGCCGTTCGTCGG
Organism: Pseudoclavibacter sp. CFCC 14310; assembly: GCF_008831165.1. Classification (NCBI taxonomy): domain Bacteria; kingdom Bacillati; phylum Actinomycetota; class Actinomycetes; order Micrococcales; family Microbacteriaceae; genus Pseudoclavibacter; species Pseudoclavibacter sp. CFCC 14310. Next base: position 123,508 of record NZ_WBKC01000003.1, read on the forward strand.
CGCGACCGCTCGAGGTGTAGGCGAGATCGGCGTCACGTCGCACGTCGGCCGGTGCGTAGGCACCAAGCGCCTCGTTGCCCTGCACGCCTCCCGCGTTGAACGACGACCGGATCAGCAGCGCGCCCGGAATCGGGGTGGTGGCGAAGCTCAGCACCACCACGAGCAGCAGCGAGACCAGAACGGCGACGAGCATGCCGAGCACCGTCGCACAACGGCGCAGCGGCGTCAGCCCGGCCGTCGACGCGCCTGCCGAAGTCGGGCCAGGCGCGCCCGGCTCGTGCGTGCTGCGCATCAGTTGCGAACCTCGAGGCCGCCCAGCATGATCTGCCCGCCGATGACCACGACCGGAGCCAGAGCCGCGACCGACGGATCGGCAGCCGACGCGGTGAAGACCGACCGGTCTTCGACGCCGCCGAGCAGAGCCGTCGCCTCGACCCGCACCCGGGCGCCGTCCGGGATGCGAATCTCGACGCCGCCCATCAACGCGAGCACCTCGATGCGAACTTCCGGTGCCAGCACGGCACGAGTGAGATCAAGCGTCGACGAGCCGAGCACGGCAGTCATTGACGCGCTGCGAAAGCCGTGTGCCGTGCTGCGCACCTCGGAGCTGCCCAGCACCGCAGTCACGTTCTGGTCAAGGGCGGCGTCGCCGTCACGTGCGCCGAATCGGCGCTCCTCTGCGGCAGACGCCTCGGCTGGCGATCTCGGAACCGAATGGTCTGCCGAAGACCTGCTCGCCGCCGCCTTCGGACGACGTCTCGTCAGCACACTGAGGCCCAGCGCGATCACAGCGGCCGGTGCGATCAGTGCCCATGGACTGAACGGCAGCAGACCGAAGTTGTCGAGGATCAGTGCGGTGCCGACGACGACGAGCGCCAGCGCCCACCAGAGATTCGACCAGGACGACACCAGCGTCGAGACGCCCAAGGCGATCACGGCGATGCCGATGATCAGACGAAAGACGCTGCCCATCTGAAAGTCAGGGATCACCACGTTGGCGAGCAGCACCAGCCCCACGCCCACGATGACGATGCCTGCGATGATGCGGGAGCCCACTGTTCTCATGCTTCGACTCTAGCCAACGTTCCCACTGCGTGGTCGTCGGGTCGGTCAGCAGGAAAGCTCCAAACCCGGCCGGGACAAATAGAGGGCGACCTCACATGACGTGAGCAGAGAGGGCGGGTATTGTGGGCAGATGGCCAATCTACGCTCACGCACCGTCACCCACGGCAGAAACATGGCCGGCGCTCGCGCCCTTCTGCGCGCCGCCGGCGTCGACGGATCAGATTTCGGCAAGCCGATCATCGCAGTCGCGAACAGCTTCACCGAGTTCGTTCCCGGACACACCCACCTCGCTCCCGTCGGGCGAGTCGTCTCAGAGGCGATCAGCGCCGCCGGCGGCATTCCCCGCGAGTTCAATACCATCGCGGTCGACGATGGCATCGCCATGGGCCACTCGGGCATGCTCTACTCGCTGCCCAGCCGCGACCTGATCGCCGACTCCGTCGAGTACATGGTCAACGCCCACCAGGCCGACGCGCTGGTCTGCATCTCGAACTGCGACAAGATCACTCCCGGCATGCTGCTGGCCGCGCTTCGACTGAACATCCCGACCGTCTTCGTCTCAGGCGGCCCGATGGAGGGCGGCACGGCAGTTCTCGTCGACGGCACCGTGAAGAAGCGCGTCGAGCTCATCTCGGTGATGTCAGGCACGGCCGACCCCAACCTGTCAGACGAGAACCTGCTCCGGCTCGAGGCCAGCGCCTGCCCGACCTGCGGATCGTGCTCGGGCATGTTCACGGCCAACTCGATGAACTGCCTGACCGAGGCGCTCGGTCTGTCGCTGCCCGGAAACGGAACCACTCTCGCCACGCACACGGCCAGGCGCGCGCTCTTCGAGAACGCCGGTTCGCTCGTGGTCGATCTGTGCCACCGGTTCTACGACGACGAAGACGACAGTGTGCTGCCCCGTTCGATCGCCACGCGTGAGGCGTTCCAGAACGCCATGGCCATGGACATCGCCATGGGAGGCTCGACCAACACGATTCTGCACCTGCTCGCCGCCGCCCAGGAGGCAGGCGTCGACTACACGATGCACGACATCAACGACCTCTCGCACCATGTGCCCTGCCTGTGCAAGGTCGCGCCGAACGGGAGCTACCTCGTCGAAGACGTGCACCGCGCAGGCGGCATTCCCGCCATTCTCGGCGAGCTGCACCGTGGCGGCCTGCTGAACGAGAACGTGCACTCGGTGCACCATCCGACGCTCGGCTCCTACCTGGACGACTGGGATCTGCGCGGCGGCAAGGCGACCGACGAGGCCTTCGAGCTGTTCCACGCGGCTCCGGGCTGCAAACGCAGCGCCAAGGCGTTCTCGCAGTCAGAACGCTGGGAGACGCTCGATCTCGACGCCGAGGACGGCTGCATCCACGACGTCGCCCACGCCTATTCGAAAGACGGCGGCCTGGCCGTGCTCTACGGCAATCTTGCCGAGGACGGCTGCGTCGTGAAGACCGCCGGCGTCGACGAATCGATCCTGACGTTCAGCGGACCGGCCGTCGTGGTCGAGTCGCAGGAGGACGCGGTGAACGTCATCCTGAACAAGCAGGTCAAGGCCGGCGACGTCGTCGTCGTTCGCTATGAGGGACCAAAGGGCGGCCCGGGCATGCAGGAGATGCTGTACCCGACGTCGTTCCTGAAGGGTCGTGGCCTGGGCAAGAAGTGCGCGCTGATCACCGACGGCCGTTTCTCCGGCGGCACCTCGGGGCTTTCGATCGGCCATGTCTCCCCCGAGGCGGCATCCGGCGGCCTGATCTCGCTCGTCGAGAGCGGAGACACGATCACCATCGACATCCCGAATCGCAGAATCGAGCTGAACGTCTCTGACGAGGTGCTCGCCGAGCGCCGCGCCGCCCTGGAGGAGGGCAACGGATACCACCCGAAAGATCGCAAGCGTGAGATCTCGACCGCCCTCAAGGTCTACGGCGCATTGGCGACGTCAGCTGACAAGGGAGCGGTTCGCGACAAGGCGAAGATCGACGCGATCTACTGATCGACAGAGTGGGTTCGCATCAGGATGCGGGTCGGATGATGGCGTCGCCATGGTCTGGCCCGCATCGTCTTTTGTAGACTGAGCGAGGTGCGCACGCCGCCGTGTGTGCCCCCGGTGGGCACTTCGAACGGGCCCCCGAGCAGCCGTGCAGAGAGGTTCATGAATGTCCAAAGCAGCTGAGTTCATCGATTCGGTGTACCAGACCGTGCTCACTCGGAATCCTGGCGAACGAGAGTTCCACCAGGCGGTACACGAGGTGTTCGAGTCGCTGGAGCCGGTGCTCGAACGTCACCCAGAATACGCCGAGTCGGCGATCCTCGAACGCATCTGCGAGCCCGAGCGTCAGATCATCTTCCGTGTTCCCTGGACGGACGATCGCAATCACGTGCACATCAATCGCGGATTCCGTGTGCAGTTCAACAGCGCCCTCGGCCCGTACAAGGGCGGTCTGCGCTTTCATCCCAGCGTGCTGCTCGGCACGGTGAAGTTCCTCGGCTTCGAGCAGATCTTCAAGAACGCGCTCACCGGTCTGCCGATCGGCGGCGGCAAAGGCGGTTCCGACTTCGATCCGAAGGGCAAGAGCGACCGTGAGGTCATGCGCTTCTGTCAGTCGTTCATGACCGAGCTGCAGCGCCACATCGGCGAGTACGTCGACGTGCCAGCCGGCGACATCGGTGTCGGCGCCCGTGAGATCGGCTACCTCTTCGGGCAGTACAAGCGTCTGCGCAACAAGTTCGAGTCTGGTGTCATCACCGGCAAGGGCATCGGCTGGGGCGGTTCGCGTGCCCGCACCGAGGCGACCGGTTACGGTGCCGTCATCTTCGCCCGTGAGATGCTCGAGACTCGCCAGCAGGGCTTCGACGGCGCAAAAGTCATCGTCTCAGGATCAGGCAACGTCGCACTCTACGCCATTCAGAAGGTGCAGCAGCTCGGCGGCACGGTCATCGGCGCCTCAGATTCCCAGGGAGCAGTCCACGACCCCGACGGCATCGACTTCGAGCTGCTGCGCGAGATCAAAGAGGTCGAGCGCGGTCGCGTGCGCGACTACGTCGAGCGCCGCGGCGGCCGCGCCGAGTACCGAGACAGCAGCTCGGTGTGGGACATCGCCGATGTCGACGGCATCGACGTGGCTCTGCCCTGCGCCACCCAGAACGAGCTGAACGCCGAGAACGCCGAGACCCTGGTGCGCAACGGCGTCCGGGCTGTCGCCGAGGGCGCGAACATGCCCTGCACGCCAGACGCGGTGCGCACGTTCCAGAAGACCGGTGTGCTCTTCGGCCCGGGCAAGGCGGCCAACGCCGGCGGCGTCGCCACCTCGGCACTCGAGATGCAGCAGAACGCCTCGCGCGACTCGTGGACGTTCGAATACACCGAGGAGCGTCTCGAGCAGATCATGACCCGGCTGCACCGCTCGGTGCGTCGCACCGCCGAAGAGTACGGTCACCCGGGCGACTACGTGCGCGGCGCGAACATCCACGGCTTCCAGCTCGTGGCCGATGCCATGATCGCACAGGGCGTCATCTGATCATCGACGCAGCCCGCGGCTGAGGCCGCCGCACAGACGAAGGGCTGCGGAGACGCCAGAACTCACGGTTCGGTGTCTCCGCAGCCCGTTCTCACTGCGGAGCCTCGATTACCTGCCGGGCAGGTACTCGTTGGTCAGTCCCTGACGGCCGTCGTACTCGTTCTCGAGCAGACCGTTCTCGTGCATCCAGGCGGCGTACGCGGCCCAGTCGTCTTCCGGCTGGTGACCGAAGCCTCCGTCGTTCTTCAGCAGCGGCACCGTGCGCTCGACCATCCGGCGCAGCACATCGGGTTCGTAGGCGCCGTCGGTCGGTCCGGTCAGAGCCTCGACCGCGGTGTCGGTGCTCGCCTCTGCCACCTCCTGGCCCTTCGCCGTGCCGGCCAGGAACTTGCGCACGCGCTCGGCATAGGCCGAGTCGCTCTGCAGACGCGAACGTTGGGCGATCACGACGAGCTCGTCGTAGTCGGGCAGCCCGAGCTCGGTGTTCGACCACGACGGAAAGCTGCCGTGCTCGGCGAGCTCGACGCCCTCGATGTTCGGGTATGCGCCGATGGTCGCATCGACCTGATGATCGATGAGCGGCTGGTTGAGCCCCTGTGACAGGTTCACGTAGGTGATCGTCGACGGGTCGACGCCGTGCTTCTTGGCGATGTAGTTCATCGTCGTCTCCTGCGAGGCGAGCCCTGACGTGCCGACCTTCTTGCCGGCGAGATCCTGCGGTCCGTTGATTCCCGATCCCTCCCAGGTCATCACCGAGTTGAGGCTGGTCGGAACGAGCGCGCCCACCGAGATGACGTCGAGCCCCTCCCCCTCGGCGATCAGTGTGTCGGGCTCGTACGAGATCGCCAGATCGGTCTGACCGAGGCTGACCATCTTCGCGGCGTCTGCGGTGCCGCTCGGCGTGGTGAAGTCCACCTTGACCCCGGCCTGCTCGTACGCGCCGGTGTGCTGCGCCGTGTAGAGCGACACGTGGTCGGGGTTCGGCGTCCAGTCGAGCAGCACGCTCACCGGGTCGAGGCCGTCTGAGGCGGCCGAGTCCTGCTGTTGGCTCGAGCATCCGCTCAGCGCCAGGCTCAACGCGGCGGCTCCGGCGATGAGCCCCATGCCCATCGATCGGCGGATGCGTGCATGCGCCCGTCTCTGGGACGCGGTCTGCGAGGTGATCATTGTCTCTCCTTCGTCTTCTCTGTGGTATCGGTTCGTGGAAGTGGTATCGGTTCTGGGAAGTTGTCGGTGCTGTGAAGTTATCTGTGCCGTGAGGTGGCATCGGGACCGGGATTCTGGGTGTGACGGCCGGGGTCGGTGCGCCGTTCGATCGGCGTGGTCGCCGATGTCGCCCGAGGTCGGGGCTCAGCGCAGGCTGTCACGCTGCCAGCCGCACACCAGGCGTTCGGCGAGCAGCGTCAGCAGGTACAGGGCGGCCGTCATGGCGGTGAGCAGCACGACCTCGGCGAAGACGAAGTCGGTGCGCAGTCTGGGAATCGCCTGGATCAGGTGATAGCCCAGACCATTGCTCGATCCGGCGTACTCGCCGAAGACGGCGGCCACGGGAGCGAAGGTCACCGAGATGCGCAGCCCGGCGAAGCCCTGCGGGAGTGCGAATGGCATCCGCACGCGCCAGAAAAGCGCGCTCGGGCTTGCCCACAGCGTGCGCATCGTGTCGATCAGTCGCGGGTCGACGCTCTGCAGGCCCGACAGCAGGCTGACGGTCACCGGAAAGAAGCAGAGCAGCGCGACGATCACCACCTTCGATGCGATGCCGTAGCCGAGCGCGATCGTGAGAATCGGGGCGAAGACCATGACCGGCACTGTCTGCGTGCCGATCAGCAGGGGTTCGAGGGCGCTGCGCAGCGGTTTCACCGCGAAGACCGTGACCGAGATGACGCCGGCGGCGAGAACGCCGACCAGCAGGCCGAGCACAGTCTCACTGCCGGTCACGAGAGTGGCCGACCACAGCGTGCCCCAGTAGCGGCCGAGCGCCACGATGACGTCCTGCGGGGCCGGAACGAGGTATTTCGGCACTCCGAGCCACGTGGTGGCTCCCCACCACACGGCCAGCACGATCACGACCGCAGTGGCCGGCGGCAGCACCCGGTGCAGGCGGCTCTGTGCGTTGCGCGTGTTCATCGCCGCATCGCCCCCTCTGCGGACAGCGCGGTCAGCAGACCGGTGCGCGCAGCGGCCAGATCGACGTCTGCGAGCAGCTCGGTGCGCGAGCGAGGATCGCCGAACCAGCCGCGACTCTCAGCGGTCACACGCGCAGGCCGTCCGGCCAGCACCAGCACCCGATCAGCCAGCAGCAGGGCTTCGTCGACGTCGTGGGTGACCAGCACGAGCGTGGTCTGCCGATCGCGCAGCCGCTCGCGCAGCCAGGTCTGACCGTCGGCACGGGTGATCGCATCGAGGGCTCCCAGGGGCTCGTCGGCGAGCAGGACGGGTTTGTCGGCGGCGAGGGCGCGCAGCAGAGCAGCACGCTGTCGCATGCCGCCGCTCAGCTCATGCGGGCGGCGGTGCGCGACCGAGCCGAGCCCCCACTGCTCGACCAGTGGACGCACCTGCTCGCGTGCGGCTGACTTGGAGACGCCGCGGTTGCGCAGCGGCATCGCGACATTGTCGACCAGAGAGAGCCACGGCAGCAGGGAGTCGCCCTGAGGCATGAGTGCGCAGCTGCGCACTCGTTCGGCCGGATCGGAGTGATCGAGCACTCGGACCGTGCCTGCGTCTGGTGTGAGCAGCCCGGTGATCACCGACAGGGCGGTGGTCTTGCCGCAGCCGGAACGACCGATCACGGCGACGTGCTCGCCGGTCTGGATGCTCAGGCTCAGTTCTTCGAGCACCGGCGCCGCTGCGCCCTCAGGCGTGTAGACCACGTCGCTGACGACGACTGCGGTGTCGGATTCGACGCGCGTCGATTCCATCGTGTGACATCCCTCCGCTCGTGTGAACGAGATCAGGTTCAGCGGGTCTCATCTCAGCTCCAGCTCTCGGAGCACCCCGTGTCTTCGTCGAAAGCGTAGCAGACCCCGGTCGGCACACGGCCGACCGGGGTCTGCTACTGCTCAGTCTGGGCGAGTCATTCGGCCGAGACGATCACCACGATCAGGGTGCGCGGGCCGTGCACGCCTTCGACGCGCTGCAGCTCGATGTCCGAGGTCGCAGAGGGCCCGGCGATCATCGTGATCGGCCTTTCCGGCACCAGCCGCCGAATCGCCGCCGGCATGTCGACGACGATCTCTGCATCCTGCACCACGCACACGTGCACATCGGGCACCAGCGTCAGCGCGCGGCGACCCTGGGTGCCGCTGCCGTCCAGAAAGATCGTGCCGCTGATCGAGCAGGCCACGGCCGCTCCGGTGACGATGGCATCGAGGCTGTCGAGCGATGCGGCAGGGATCGAAGCGTCGTCGACCTGCACCTCGCCCGCGTAGTCACCCAGCCAGCTGCGATCCAGTGCCGGGGGGATGCCGACGCGGCTCGCCTGCACGGAGGCGAGGGCCGAGGCGACCTCTGCCCCGATGGTGCTCGGCGTGGCGCGCCGCACCTCGGCTTTGTAGTCTTCGAGCCGATCGATCAGCAGATCGATGCGTTCGGCGTCGGGCAGCTCGATCTCGGCGTCATAGTCGCGCACCACGGGCTCGACCACCGGCGGCGCGATCCGCAGCGCGTCTTTGATGCGATCCAGGATGTCTTCGCGTGCGGTGCTCACTTTGTGCTCCCCTGCGTGCTGCTTCGTTCTTCGGACTGCTCAGACGGCGCCGCGGGGCTCCCGAAGCCTGCGGGCATGGGCCTGCGCTCCCAATCGGCGTCGCGCTGGGCGTCCTGGTTGCCCGGGCGCTGCGTCAGATCGGCCTGCACTGCGCTGGAACGCGCCTGCTCGGCCGCCAGCTCACGTTTGGCATCCGTGGTCTTGAACCACTCGCGGGCCGAGTGCTTCGCCGGCGCCGGAAAGTCGCGGGCGTCCGTCCAGCCGCCCAAGAGCCCGGGCAGCTTGGTGATCTTCTTGTCAGGACCAGCCACGATGCGGCCGCCGATGCTGGCCGCCTTCTGCGCCGCATGCCAGCGTTTGCCGGAGCTCATGGCCGACGCCACGGTCTTGAGCATCGGCTTCTCGAGCCCGGAGCCGACGGTGTTGACCTTCTGGTCGCGCAGTTCGACGAGGATCGACGGGATGTCGATCTTGACCGGGCAGACCTCGTAGCAGGCCCCGCAGAGGCTCGACGCGTAGGGCAGCGAGCTGTTGGGGTCGTGTGAGTCCTCCATGCCCGTCAGCAGCGGCGAGAGAATGGCTCCGATCGGGCCCGGGTAGGTCGATCCGTAGGCGTGTCCGCCGGCGTGTTCGTAGACCGGGCAGACGTTCAGGCATGCCGAGCAGCGAATGCACTTGAGCGCCTCGCGTCCCATGCCGTCGGCGAGAGCGTGGGTGCGGCCGTTGTCGAGCAGCACGAGGTGGAACTCCTGCGGGCCGTCACCGGGAGTGACGCCGGTCCACAGTGAGGTGTAGGGATTCATGCGCTCGCCGGTGGACGAGCGCGGCAGCAGCTGGGTGAAGACCTCGAGGTCGTTGAAGCGAGGCAGCAGCTTCTCGATGCCCATGACGGTGACCAGTGTGTCGGGCAGGGTCAGGTTCATACGCCCGTTGCCCTCCGACTCGAAGATCGAGAGCGTGCCGGTCTCGGCGATGCCGAAGTTCGCACCCGAGATCGCGATCTTCGAGGTCAGGAACTTCTCTCGCAGAAAGCGACGGCTCGCCTCAGCCAGATGGGCGGGGTTGTCGTCGAGATCGGGGTCGACGCCCGGCATCTCTTTGAGAAAGATGTCGCGCACCTCGCTGCGGTTGCGATGGATGGCCGGCACCAGAATGTGGGAGGGCTTGTCGTGGCCGAGCTGGACGATGAGTTCGGCCAGGTCGGTCTCTTGAGCATGGATGCCGTGCTCTTCGAGGTACTCGTTTAGGCCGATCTCCTGCGTGGCCATCGACTTGATCTTGAGCACCTCCTTCGCGCCGTGATCGGCGACGATGCCGCGCACGATCTCGTTCGCCTCTGCGGCGTCACGAGCCCAGTGCACCTGGCCGCCGTGTTCGGTCACTTTCTCTTCCAGCTGCTCGAGCAGATCGGGCAGGTTGGCGAGCACCTCGCGCTTGATGCGCGAACCGGCCTCACGCAGGCGCTGCCAGTCAGGCATCTCGTCGACGACGTGCTGACGCTTGTCGCGAATCTTGTGCGTGGCGAAGTTCAGGTTGCGGCGCAGCTGCTCATTGGCGAGCTCGTGCACCGCTGCCTGCTGGAACTTCTCTGTGCCGCGCAGGTTGCCGACCCCTGCCGGGGCGACCGGCGGAACCGCCGGCATGCCGAGGAACGTGGTCATGCGGCCACCTCCTCGCCGAGCAACGTGATCGAGCGATCGGCGTCGGCATGCGTCGAGGCCAGGATCTGCGCGAGGTGGATCGTCTTCGTTCCCAGCTGCAGGCGCGACATGGCTCCGCCGATGTTCGTCAGGCACGAGGCATCCCCGGCGGCGCAGTACTCTGCACCGGTCTCTTCGATGTGCTTGACCTTGTCTTCGACCATTGCGGTCGAGGTCGCGGCGTTCTTGACGGCGAAGGTGCCGCCGAAGCCGCAGCACTCCTTTGCGAAGGGCAGCTCGCGCAGCTCAAGGCCCTCGACGTTCTGCAGCAGTCGGTACGGGCGCGAGCCCACCTGGATCATGCGCAGCGAGTGGCAGGTGGGATGGTAGGTCACAGTGTGCGGAAAGTAGGCTCCGACGTCGGTGAGACCGAGCACGTCGACGATGAACTCGGCGAGGTCGTACGTCTTGTCATTGACCGACGAGACCTCTCGGCTCAGCGCCTCGTCGCCGAACTTTCCGGCGATCATCGGATGCTGGTGTCGCACCGACCCTGTGCACGAGCCGCTCGGCAGCACCACGGCGTCGATCGACGAGTCGCCGAAGACGTCGACGTAGTTCTGCACCAGCGGCAGAGAGTCTTTCTGGTAGCCCGTGTTGATGTGCATCTGGCCGCAGCAGGTCTGTCCCTCGGGGAACACCGCCTCGTGGCCGAGTCTGGTGATCAGACGAGCCGTCGCCCTGATCACATCTGGATAGAGCGTGTCGACCAGACACGTTCCGAAAATTCCCACTCGCATGGAGTGCCTCCGTTCGCTGCGACTGACAGAATCAGCTGGCGGCTGTGCCCAGGAACAGGCGTCGACACTGTGGTCTGACCACACTTTCGACGAGCGGGCGCCGCTGGAGTCCATGCCACCACTTTCGCGGAAACGCGGCAATGTAGGGTATCCTCATCTCGCTATGAGAGCACATGAGACGGTGATGTCCTGGGTCAGAGACCAGCTTGCTGCGGGTACGCTCGCGGTCGGCGATCGTCTGCCCGGAGAACGCCAGCTCGCCGAGCAGCTCGGGGTCTCACGCAGCACGGTTCGAGAGGGCCTGCGCATTCTCGAGGCACTCGGCACGCTCACCTCTGCGACGGGCTCAGGCCCGAACTCCGGCACCATCGTGATTGCCGAGCCGCAGCAGGCTCTCGCACTCGCGCTCGGAATGCAGCTCAGCTCACGCAGTGTGCGATTCGAAGACGTCGTACACACTCGTCTGCTGCTCGAGTCTTGGGTCGCAGGCCACGCTGACCCCGGCTACACCGACTGGGAGGTCGCCCAGCGTCTGCTCGATCGTATGGCCGACCCCGACCTTCCCGTCGAGCAGTATCTGGCGCTGGACGCCAGCTTTCACGCCGCGCTCGCAGACGCTGCGGCCAATCCGCTCATCTCCACGCTCATGGACGGCATGCGCACGGCAATCGCCGACCACACACTCGACCGCGCAAGACAGCTGCCAGATTGGCCGACCACCGCACGCACGCTGCACGCCGAGCACACCGGCATCCTCGAGGCGTTTCGTCGCGGCGACCACGAGGCGGCGACGCGCCTGGTGACCGACCACATCACGGGCTACTACCAGCTGACCGAGGCCCACACCGCAGCAGCCTGACTCGCTTCTGAGACACTAACCGTATTTCACGACTTGACGTGGTCTGACCACGCCAGATAATCTGCCCGAACGACGCATCTGCGTCTCTAACGTCCGACTTCTCGAAGGAGAGAATCACGACCATGTCGCCCTCAGACACCGCGGTCCTGCTTAGCGATGGCTTCACTCCCAATCTGGAGTCAAGCCTCATCGGCGGCAGCCTTCCGCTTACTGCTCTCGTCTCACTCATCCCACTCGTGGTGTTCTTCGTGCTGTTGGGAGGGTTCAAGATCAGTGCTCTGCGCTCCGGTCTCGGAGCGCTGCTGACGGCGATGCTCGTCGCCATCTTCGGTATGAAGATGTCGGTCGGGCTCACCTTCGCCGCAGCGACCCAAGGAGCGGTCTTCGGCCTGTTCCCGATCATGTGGATCGTCATCACGGCGATCTGGTTCTACGAGGTCACCGTGCTCAGCGGGCGCAGCGACGACTTGCGGCGCATCTTCTCGAGCGTCGGTCGCGGCGACATGCGCATCCAGGCTGTGCTGATCGCCTTCTGCTTCGGCGGCCTGCTCGAGGCGCTCGCCGGATTCGGCGCGCCCGTCGCGATCACCGGTGTGATGCTGGTGGCGCTCGGTCTGCCGCCGCTGCGCGCCGCGCTCGCGGTGCTGGTCGCGAACACCGCCCCGGTCGCCTTCGGCGCCATGGCCGTGCCGATCACCACCGCCGGCAACCTGACCGCCGGTGACGGCGACAAGCGGGCCCAGGCCGAGGCGATCGCACAGGTCGTCGGCGTGCAGACCCCATTGATCGCATGGGTTGTGCCGATTCTGCTGCTGCTCATCCTCGACGGCTTCCGCGGTGTGCGCCAGCTCTGGTTCCCCGCACTGGTGACCGGCCTCACCTTCTCTGTGCTGCAGTGGTGGTGCGCGCACCACTTCGTCTACGAGCTCACCGACGTCGTCGCTGCACTGGGCGGCTTCCTGATCGCCACCATCCTGCTCAAGTTCTGGAAGCCCACGACCCCCGAAGATCAGATGTCGAAGGTCAAAGAAGAGCCGCTAACCGGCGTGCGTGTCTGGATGGCTCTGCTGCCGTACATCATCGTCATCGCACTCTTCGGCTTCACCAAGCTCTGGACGATGGGCGCCAACATTCCGAAGCTGCTGGCAGGCACCGACCTGAAGATTCCCTGGCCCGGCCTCAGCCAGAGTCTGATGACCGCCGACGGCAAGATCTCTTCGTCGGCCACGTACACACTGACATGGCTGTCGTCGCCCGGTACGACGCTGCTGATCGCCGGAATCATCGTCGCCATCGTGTTCAGCATCTTCACCGCAGGCGGCAAGTTCAGCATGACCGTCGGGCAGGCTCTCGCAGAGTTCTGGCACACCATTGTGAAGTCGCGCATCTCGCTGGCCACGGTTGCCACCGTGCTGTCGATCGCGTACGTCATGAATCTCTCCGGGCAGACCATCTGGATCGGTCAGTGGCTCGCCGCAACCGGCGTGTTCTTCGCCTTCCTGTCGCCGATCCTCGGCTGGCTCGGCACGGCGGTCACCGGGTCAGACACCTCGGCGAACGCTCTCTTCGCGAAGCTGCAGCAGACGGCTGCGCACCAGATCGGCATCAATGAGCACCTGCTCACGGCTGCCAACACGTCAGGTGGCGTCGTGGGCAAGATGATCAGCCCGCAGAACCTGACGATCGCCGCAACGTCTGTCGATCTCAAGGGTCAGGAGTCGACCATTCTGCGCAAGGCGCTCCCCTGGTCGCTCGGCCTGCTGCTGATCGTCTGCATCATCGTGTTCCTGCAGTCGACACCGGTGCTCGGCTGGATGATCCCCGCCTGATCCACCGTTGATCAGCTCGACTGCTGATCAGCACTCGGCCCGGTCTGCCTCGCACTCTCGCGAGGCAGACCGGGCCTTTTCATATGCCCTTACGGCTGCGTGGTCTGGCTGGATGCCCGTGGTTCGTCGGCACCCCAGGTGCAGACGCGACCGGCTCAGGGGCGCCAGACTCTGTGCTGCGCACGACGCATCCCCTGCTGCCGCCACCAGCGACCTGCGCGAGGCGCGTCTGTGTGAAGCGCTACTTGCCCGAGAGCTTGCGCAGACCGAGCCCGACCAGGGTTCCGATCATGCCGACGACGAAGCACTCGCCTACGATGATCGTGGCCGACATGACGTCGAACGGCCGCATGAAGATCAGCACCACGACGGCCGAAATGACCGCGACGGCCGCCGGCAGCTGCCACAGCTCGCTCGGGTGCTCACGCCCCCGACCCCAGATGGCCCCGAACACGACCGCGATGATCGGCGAGACATAGGCGAACCATGCGAGCGTCCAGATCTCGTGATTCGGCACGAAGAGCAGCACGATCAGAGGCACCAGCATGATGCCAGCCGCCCAGGCGGTCAGCTTCCACCCCGCCCACCCGCGCTCTCGTGGTCCAGACGAGGCGCTCATGCGTGGTTTCGGGTTGCGGGAGTCGGCGTTCATCTGAATGCTCCTTCGTGGCAGAGGCTGCGGCACATCCGCACCGGGTTCAGACTACCGAGCCGAAACCGCGACCGCCTGCTCAGACCCTGCGTGTCACATTCCGAATATCTCAGATACGAGATACACTCGCGCATATGACTCAGGCGATCAAGACCACACCCAACGCCCCCTCGCCCTTCGTGAAGCAGGTCGGGCTGCTGATTCGCAGCGCCCGGCAGGGCCGCAATCTCACCCAGGCTGAGCTCGCCGAACAGGTCGGCACCAGTCAGTCGGCGATCAACCGCATCGAGCACGGCAGCCAGAACATCGGCGTCGAACTGCTCGGCCGCATCAGCGACGCGCTCGGACGAGAACTGATCAACCTCGAAGACCGCCCTCGACACACGCATCTGCGCGTGCACGGCGGAAAGAAGCTGCACGGCGAGATCGATGTCAAGACCAGCAAGAACGGCGCCGTCGCACTGCTCTGCGCATCGCTGATGAACCGCGGCACGACGCGCCTGCATCGCGTCGCCCGCATCGTCGAGGTCGATCGCATCATCGACGTGCTGCGCAGCCTGGGCGTCAGCGTCACCTGGAGCGATGACGGCAACGACGTCGAGATCCGGGTTCCCGCAGACCTCGATCTAACCCACATCGATGAGGCCGCCGGTCGGCGCACCCGCAGCATCATCATGTTCCTCGGGCCGCTGCTCGGCAGCCACTCCCGCTTCGACCTGCCCTATGCCGGCGGCTGCGATCTTGGCGAGCGATCGGTGCAGCCGCACCTGATCGCTCTGCAGGCATTCGGCCTCGGTATCAAGGCCGAAGCCGGCTGGTACCACGCCACCGTGTCGCAGGACACCCCGCAGGACGTCTCGATCGTGCTCACCGAACGCGGCGACACCGTCACCGAGAACGCGATCATGGCGGCCGCGGTGCACGACGGAGTCACCACCATCCGCAACGCCAGCCCCAACTACATGGTGCAGGATCTCTGCTTCTACCTCGAGCTGTTGGGCATCGAGATCGAGGGCATCGGCACCACCACCCTGCGCATCACCGGCCGCAGCCACATCGACGCAGACGTCGACTACTGGCCCAGCGAAGATCCGATCGAGGCCATGAGCCTGCTGACGGCGGGCATCGTCACCGACTCGCAGATCACCGTGCGTCGCGTGCCGATCGAGTTCATGGAGATCGAACTCGCGACCCTGCACGAGATGGGACTGCAGTACTCGCTCTCAGCGGAGTACGCCGCGCACAACGGCCGCACGCGGCTGGTCGACGTCACGGTCTTTCCCTCGACGCTGCGCGCTCCGATCGACAAGATCCATTCCATGCCGTTCCCGGGTCTGAACATCGACAACCTGCCGTTCTTCACGGTGATCGCCGCCTGCGCCAACGGGCACACCCTCATTCACGACTGGGTGTACGAGGGTCGTGCCATCCATCTGACCGACCTCACCCGTCTCGGCGCCGACGTTCGGCTGCGCGACCCGCATCGCCTCGACGTGACCGGCCCGACCCATTGGTCTGGTGCCGAGATCAGCTGCCCGCCGGCGCTGCGCCCCGCGGTCGTCATTCTGATCGCGATGCTCGCGGCCAAGGGCGAGAGCGTGCTGCGCGACGTCGACATCATCGCCCGCGGCTACGAGCAGCTGCAGGAGAGACTCGTCTCGCTCGGTGCCGACATCGAGACGTTCTTCGACTGATCCGCCAGCGCAACCGCACCCTGGCCTCTCGCCTGCGGCTGTTCGGTCACACGCCGAACAGCTGCAGTACGAGGCGAACGATCAGCGCGCTCACCACGATCACCAGCATCCATCGCACGAATCGTGCCCCCAGACGCATGGTAAGCCGTGCCCCGAGATAGCTGCCGACGAGGTTCGCCGCGCCGAGCAGAATCGCCAGCGGCCAGTGCACCGCCTGCAACGGGATGAAATATGCCAGGGCGCCCAGGTTGGTGGCCACGTTCACGATCTTCGCCCCACCCGCGGCACGAAGCAGATCGGCCTGCAGCACCAGCGTGATGCCCAGCACCAGGAACACGCCGGTGCCCGGCCCCAGCAGGCCGTCGTAGAAGCCGAGCACCAGGCCGAGGGCCAGCCCGCGCAGCATCGCGAACGACACGCTGCCGACGTCGTCACGTGGACGGCTGCCGAGCTCCGGTCTCATCAGGGTGAAGATCAGCACGCCGACGAGCACCACGACGATGATCGGCGTGAAGATGCCGGCCGGCAGCCGTGCGGCGAGCACCGCCCCGCCGAACGAAGCCGCGAACGCCGCGACGACGACGGGGGCCAGCATTCGCCAGTCTGGCCGCACCCGCCTCGCAAAGGTGATCGAGCTGGTGATCGTGCCGCACGCCGAAGCGACCTTGTTCGTCGCCAACGCCTGCACCGGTTGAAATCCTGGCACGAGCAGCAGCGCCGGCAGCTGGATGAGCCCGCCGCCGCCCACGATCGAATCGACCAGCCCCGCGATCAGCGAAGCGACGACCAGGCCGATCGGCACCCAGATCGGCATTGCGTCGAGACTCTCGAACATATTGAGTCAATATACCGGGCGGCCGATCCCCCGAGTCGACGAGGGTCACGCGACGAAGCTGTCGATTGGTTGTGAGCTGGCCATGAGGTTCGGCGACGCTGTCCGAGCCGTGACGGGAGTCACCGTAGACTGTCGGGGTACGAGAGGCAGTGCATGACCGAGATGTTCGACGCGTTCGACGCGACTCTGCTCACGATGTCGTCCAGCCCCTGGGTTCTCGTCTTCCTGTTTCTCTTCATCGCGATCGACGCGTTCTTTCCACCCGTGCCGAGTGAGTCTCTGGTGGTCGCCTTGGCGGCGCTGGCCGTCGCGCAGGGCGAGCCTCAACTCTGGATGCTGCTGCTCGTCTCAGCGGTTGCCGCGGCAACCGGCGACAACATCGCCTTCTGGCTCGGTTCGCGACTGCATCTGGATCAGCGCGCCTGGGCGGCCCGTCCGCGCATGCAGCGGCTCATCCAGACCGCGCGCCACACGCTGCACCGCCGTCCGGCCGTTCTCATACTCGCCGCCCGCTACATTCCCGTCGGGCGCGTCGTCGTCAATATGACCGCCGGAGCCACGGACTTTCCCTGGCGCCGGTTCGCCCCGCTCAGTCTGCTCGCCGGAGCCAGCTGGTCGGTGTACTCGGTGCTCATCGGACTGCTCGCCGGAGCATGGGCCAAGCAGTCGCCGTTTCTCGCCGCCGTCCTCGCCATCGCCATCGCGCTCTCGCTGGGCGTGATCATCGATTGGTCGGTCAAACGCTGGCAGCGACACCGCCGGCGGGTGCTGCGCGCTCGCATTCGAGAGGATGCCATGCGCCGCCGCACCGACGAGTGGCGGTCACCGGCACCGGCGCCTGCGGCCAACAACGAAAGGAGTCTGCATGAGTGAGCTCTCAACGCCCGCCACCATGCGTTTTCAGCGTTTCGTCGCCATCGGCGACAGTTTCACCGAAGGCGTCGGAGACGAAGACCCGCAGGCTCCGGGCGGCGTACGAGGCTGGGCCGACCGAGCAGCCGAAGTTCTGGCCAGGCAGTCTCCCACGTTCGAATACGCCAACCTCGCCGTGCGCGGCAAGCTCATTCAGCCGATCGTTCGCGAGCAGGTCGACCGGGCCATCGCGATGCGGCCGGATCTCATCACGTTCTGCGCCGGAGGCAACGACATTCTGCGCCCTGGCAGCGACCCCGACCGTGTGGCCGCCATCTTCGATCGCTCTCTGGCACGGCTGACCGCCACCGGTGCGACCGTGCTGATCTTCACCGGCCCCGATCTGCGCACCATGCCCGCCTTCGCTCTGATTCGCGGCAAGGTCGCCATCTACAACGAGAACATGCGCGCCAGCGCCGCACGCCGGGGTGCGCTGGTCGTGGACCAATGGGGGCTGCGCGCACTCCATGACCCCAGCCGCTGGGCGCCGGATCGTCTGCATCTTTCGCCCCTCGGCCACCATCTGATGGCCATTCGCGTGCTCGAGACGCTCGGTGTCGAACACGATCTCAGCCCCGAGCATGTGGCCGGGCCGCCTGTCGGTCGCTGGCACGTCACCTCGGCCGACGTCCAATGGGCCAGAGAGTATCTCTGGCCGTGGGCGATGCGGCGGCTGACCGGGCGCTCGTCGGCAGACGGTCGTCATGCCAAACTCGACCACCCGGTGCATCCGACAGACGACTCAGAGTAGGCCTCATCTGTCGCGCCGTGCCTGCGAACGCGCGGTCAGGCGGGTTCCTGCGCCCTGCACTCGCGGCCACCGGGTGCGAGCATGTCAGCGCGCGGATGCCCGAGCGCGGCCCGCAGACGACGCCACGCCGGCAGCGCGGCACTCATCATGGCCTGGAACTCGGCACCGTGGTTGTGCACTCGCAGATGCACGAGTTCGTGCACCACGACGTACTCGACAAAGGCGTCATCGTAGCGAGCCAGTTCGAGGCTGAAGCGAATGCGTCGGGTTGCAGGCGTGCAGCTTCCCCAGCGCGTGCGCATGAGACGCGGCGTCCACGTCGGCCGCGGCAGATCGAGACGCCGGGTCCACGATGCGATCAGAGCAGGCACGAGCTCCGCCAGTCGGGCCTTCGCCCATGCGATCTGCTCTTCAGACCAGTCGAGCTGCGGAACCGCGATGTCTCGCCGCCGCTCTTCGGCCAGACAGCGATCGATCCAGCTGCGATTGGTGCGCACGAAACGCCGCAGCTCGAACTCGCGCATGCCTGCCGGAGCCGTCAGCACCACAGAGCTCAGCGCGCCGAGAGCACTCTGTGGTGCACCGCCCACGCGCCCCACTCTGAGGCTCACGCGCCGCACGGGGCGACGACGAAGCACACAGACCAGGTCGTCGACCTGCAGCAGTTCGTCGTGTGCGCCGCGCTGCGTCACCATGGTGCCTTCTGCCCTCGCTCGTCTCATTCAGTCGCGCTGACTCTACCCTGACCGGCCGACACCGACACCGACACCGATCCCGAACCCGACCCCTGACCCCCGACCCCCGAGCAACGCGAGATTCAGCGCACCGAGAGCCGACAGCCTCCTCGGGTCTACACTGGCCGGATGAATCAGCTGCGTCGGTATGCCGTGCCGATCTTTCTTCCAGCTCTGCTCTTCGCGACCGCTGAGGCCTGCCTGGTGCCTGTGCTGCCGGCCAGAGCGGTCGAGCTCGGAGCCGACACCGCCCTCGCGGGGCTCATCGCCGGCATGCTGATGATCGGTCAGGTGATCGGCGATCTGCCCAGCAGCTGGATGGTCGCTCGTCTCGGCGAGCAGCGCACGATGATCGTGGCGGCTACCCTCGGCGCAGCCGGCGCCGCGGTTGCCGCAGTGGGATCGTCTGTGACCGTGCTGCTGGTCGGCACGCTGCTGGTCGGCATGGCCGCTGCCGCGTTCAACCTCGCCAGACACGCCCTGCTCACCGAGCTCGTGCCGGTCTCACATCGAGCCCGTGCCATGTCAGTGCTCGGCGGCACCGTCAGAGGCGGACTGTTTCTCGGCCCTATGATCGTCGCCCCGCTGATCGCATGGTTCGGCAGCACGTCGGCTTTCGTGGCCAGCATCGCGCTCAGCGTCGTGGTCGCCGTGCTGCTGGTGCTGATGCCCGACCCCGAGGCACTGCTGCGAGCTGGCCTTCCCACCGGGGCATCCACGTCTGAGGTGCCGGCCACAGAGCAGCCGCACGATGCCCACGCCTCCGACACCACGGCATCCGCCCCATCGCTGTGGCAGACCCTCGTCAGCTCGCGACGCGTGCTCGCGACCATGGGGCTGGGAATCGCCGCAGTGCAGCTGCTGCGATCCAGCCGCCAGGTCATTCTGCCGCTCTGGGGCACGCACATCGGCGCAGACACCGAGACCATCGCGCTGATCATGGGCATCGCGGGTGCCCTCGACCTCGCGCTCTTCTACGTGTCGGGCCAGCTCATGGATCGCTTCGGGCGGCTCTGGGTCGTGCTGCCGACGCTGCTCGGTCTGGCGGTGACACACCTCGCGCTGCTGCCGGTGCACGGGCCGTGGGGGCTGCTCGTCACGGCGAGCCTGATGTCTCTGGCCAACGGCCTCGGATCCGGCATCATCATGACCATGGGCGCGGATCTGGCGCCGGAGCATCACCCAGCGGCGTTTCTGGGAGCCTGGCGTCTGGTCGCAGACGCGGGCAGCGCGAGTTCGCCGCTGATTCTCTCCGGCCTCGCCGCCGCCGCCGGAATCGCGGCCTCTGCCGCGGTCATGGCCGGTCTGGGCGTCGTCGGAGCCTGGCTGCTGTGGCACTTCACGCCGAAGTTCCTGCCTCCGGAGCTCTCCGGTCGCGGTCGGGTCTGACACCCGCCGGCTCGTCTGGGGTCGCACCGCCCGGCCGGTCGTCGTGAGCGCGCACGCAGCTCTCGCTAGCATGGAGTCACCCTTTTCAGATGGATGAGAGACCGAACATGCCAGACTCCCCCGCGCCCGCTCAGCAGTCGTCGTCAGACGGAGCGCCTGCGCTCCGCGTCGAGACCTGGATCGACCTCGCCTGCCCATGGAGCTACATCGGGCTGAGCAATCTGCTCGCAGCGGTGCAGCGCTTCAGCGAAGAGCGGCCTGAGAACCGTGTGCTGCTCGGTCTGCGCAGCTATGAACTCAACCCCGATGCAGATGACGCAGACGCCCGCAGCGCGGCGCAGCACCTCGCCGACATCAAGGGCATCACGGTGTCTCAGGCCCAAACCGAGCTCGACCGAGTGACCGTGGCCGCCGCCGACGCCGGGCTCGACTTCCACTTCGACGTGCTGCAGCAGTCGAACACCGGTCTCGCCCACGAGCTGCTGCACGCGGCCCGTCTCGACCACCGGGAACGCGAAGTCGCACTGGCACTGTTTCACGCCCACTTCAGCGAGGGTCGCCACATCGGTCGTCTCGAGACGCTCGAGGAGATCGCCGGTGAGCAGGGCCTCGATGTCGCATCGATCAGTCGCGAGCTGACCACGCATTCGCATACGGGCGAGGTGCAGGCCGACGAACGACGCGCCGCCGAGCTCGGCATCTCATCAGTGCCGTTCTTCCTGTTCAACGATCGCTTCGGCGCCTCCGGTGCGCAGCCGGTCGAGGCCCTGCTCGAGGTGCTGCACGAGGTGCAGACGCGGGTCGGCGCCGACGCTCGCTGAGACTGACCCTCCGGGGTCGCAGGCGTATACTCTGGGCGTGTGACACGGGGTGCCCCGAACGAGGGCTGAGAAGAGACCCGTCGAACCTGCTCTCGTCAGCACGAGCGAAGGGATCGTCCAAATGACCGTCAACCATGCCGCATCACGCCCGAAGAGCATCCGCGTGCCGCGCATCCTCAGCATCGCAGGCACCGACCCCACCGGCGGAGCCGGGGTGCAGGCCGATCTGAAATCGATCTCGGCGATGGGCGGCTACGCCATGGCGGTCGTCACCGCGCTCGTGGCGCAGAACACCCGGGGCGTGCGCTCGGTGCACCTGCCGCCGGTCTCTTTTCTGCGCGAGCAGCTGGAGGCGGTGTCTGACGACGTGGAGATCGACGGCGTGAAGATCGGCATGCTCGCCGACGCCGACACCGTCACGACGGTGAAGGCCTGGCTTGACGAGGTGCGGCCGCCGATCGTGGTGCTCGACCCGGTGATGGTGGCCACCAGCGGCGACCGCCTGCTCGCCGAAGAGGCCGAGGCGGCCGTGCGAGATCTCTGCCGCAGTGCCGATCTGATCACCCCCAACGTTCCAGAGCTCGCGGTGCTCGCCGACGCGTCTGAGGCACAGACGTGGGCGGATGCCGTGGCTCAGGCCCGACTCGTCAGCGCACGCTGCGATACCGTAGTGCTCGTCAAAGGCGGGCATTTGGTCGGCGATCGCGTGCACGACGCGCTTGTCGACGCCCGGTCTGACCCTGAGGGGTCGCCC
Source organism: Pseudoclavibacter sp. CFCC 14310 (assembly GCF_008831165.1). NCBI lineage: Bacteria > Bacillati > Actinomycetota > Actinomycetes > Micrococcales > Microbacteriaceae > Pseudoclavibacter > Pseudoclavibacter sp. CFCC 14310. The sequence goes on from NZ_WBKC01000003.1 coordinate 145,461, forward strand.
GTGCCCGACGGGCTCTTCGAAGCCGACGCTCCGCGCGTCGACACCGACTGCACGCACGGAACCGGATGCACGCTCTCTTCGGCCATGGCGACTCGCCTCGCCGCAGGCGACGACTGGCCCACCGCGCTGATCACCGTCAAGGCCTGGCTCACCCGGGCGCTGCGCAGCGCCGACGCTCTGCACGTCGGGCAGGGTCACGGCCCGGTCGATCACTTCGTCGACCTGCGCTGAGGCTCGACGCCGAGCCAGTCGCAGCGATGGTTCAGTAGCGCGGCAGCGAGGGATCGACCGTCTGCACCCAGCCCATCGTGCCGCCCACCACCTGTCGCACGTTGGTGCGTCCGGAGTCACGCAGCATTTCGAGCGCCTGCGTCGAGCGCGCACCCGTCTTACAGACCAGAATGACCTCGCGTCCGGCCGGGACGTCGAAGGCCCGGGCACGGATCTCGTGCTGCAGCCGGGCCAACGGCAGCAGCCGCGCGCCCGGAATGTGCACGAGGTCGAACTCGTCCGGTTCTCGCACATCGATGAGATCGAAGTCGATCTCGCCGGCGGCTCGTCGCTGCAGCAGCGACTGCAGATCGAGAGCCGTCACACTGGTTCCCTGTGCCGTGCCCGGCGTGCCGCAGAGCTCGACGTAGTCGGCCTCGAGATCGTGCACCCTGGCCCGGTCGGGGTCGGCCGTCAGTCGCAGCTCGCGCCATCGGCCCGCTGCCGCGTCCAGCACCTGCACACGGTTGACCAGAGGCTCGCCGATGCCGGTGATGAGCTTGATCGCCTCACCGGCCATCACCGTTCCGATCATGCCCGGCAGCACACCGAAGACTCCCCCTTCGGCGCAGGAGGGCACCTCGCCGGGCTCTGGCGGCTCAGGAAAGAGGTCGCGGTAGCCCGCGTCGATGCCGAAGACGCTGACCTGTCCCTCATAGCGCAGAATCGATCCCCAGACCACCGGTCGTCCGGTGATCTCTGCCGCGTCTGCCACAAGGTAGCGGGTGGCGAAGTTGTCGGCACCGTCGACGACGAGGTCGTACTCGGCGAACAGGCGCAGCGCATTGTCTCGATCAAGCCGCACGGCATGAGCCTCGAGGTTCACCAGCGGATTGATGCGCGCCACCGTCTGCGCCGCCGAGGTCACTTTGAGCTCGCCGATGCGGTCGACGCCGTGAATGACCTGCCGCTGCAGATTCGACTCGTCGACCCGGTCGTCGTCGACGACACCGATCGTGCCCACGCCGGCCGCTGCCAGATACTCCAGCACCGGCGATCCGAGACCGCCTGCGCCGATGACCAGCACACGGGCGGCCTTCAGCCGACGCTGCGCTGCCTCGCCTGCCCCGGGCAGAATGAGCTGGCGGGAGTACCTGCGTCGCTCGTCGTCGGTGAGCCCGGGCAGCTCGTCGAGAGACTGGAGCCTCTCGACGAACGATGCGATGTGATCGACGCCACTCACAGGTCGGGCCGGCCTTCGACAGGAGACGACGCCAGTGCGTCCGCCCTCTTCGGAATGCGCCCGCCGAGAGCGGCGAGCCGCCCAGCCACGACCGCGTGCCGGAATGCGCGCGCCATGACCGCCGGATGCTCCGCTCGCGTCACCGCCGTGGCGAGCAGCACCGCGTCGCACCCGAGCTCCATGGCGAGAGCCGCATCGCTGGCCGTGCCCACGCCGGCGTCGAGCACCACGGGTACTCCGGCGTTCGCGGTGATCGCCGCGATGTTGTGCGGGTTCAGAATGCCCAGCCCGGTGCCGATCGGCGCCCCGAGCGGCATGATCGCCGCGGCACCGGCCTGCTCGAGATGGCGCGCCAGAATCGGGTCGTCGTTGGTGTAGACCATGACGTCGAACCCGTCGTTGACCAGCTGCTCGGTGGCGTCGGCGAGTTCGAGCCCGTCGGGCAGCAGCGTCTGGTCGTCAGCGATGACCTCGAGCTTCACCAGGTTCGTCTCGAGCGCCTCGCGCGCAAGCTGAGCGGTGAGAACGGCCTCACGCGCGGTGAAGCAGCCGGCCGTGTTGGGCAGCACCTCGATGTCGTTGCGCCGCAGGATGTCGAACAGGCTCGGCCCAGCCGAAGGGGTGTGCCGTCGCATCGCGACCGTCGTCAGCTCGGTGCCGCTGGCCAGCAGTGCCTGTTCCAGCCCGTCGAGGCTGGGTGCGCCGCCGGTGCCCATGATCAGCCGCGAACGGTACGATCGCCCTGCGACCTCGAAGAGATCGTCATCGTCGTGGTCAGCCATCTCAGCCTCCTTGTTTCGCGGTCACGAGTTCGATGCGGGCCTGCGGTGTGAGCACCGTCTGCGCCCAGCGGCCGCGCGGCACGATCGTCTCGTCTACGGCCACCGCGACGCCGAGCCGCGAGCCGTCGGCGGGTCGGCCGTCGGCGGCGAGCGGGGTGCCGGTTCGTTCGGCCACGAGGGCGAGCACCGAGTCGGCCTCGGTCTCGACGGCCTCGCCGTTCAGAATGATCTGTGTCATGCGGATGCTCCTGTGGTGGTCTCGGATCGATCGTCTGACGAGAAGCGCCAGGGGTCGAACGCCTGCCAGTCGGATGCTGCGGCGGTGCCGTCGACGAGATCGGAGATCACGACGGCGTTCTGAGCGCTGAGCAGGATGCCATGGCGGTGGGTGCCGGTGTTGGCGAGCAGCCCGTCGGCGACTCGGCCGAGCAGAGGCGCGTTGTCCGGTGTGCCGGGGCGGGCACGAGCAGTGGCCTCGATGAGTTCGAGGTCGTCGACCGCCGGCAGCAGCTCGTGGGCGTCGCGAAGCAGCTGCAGCACGCTGCCTGCGAGCACGGCGTCTCGAGCGTCTTCGCGTTCGGTCGCCCCGATCACGACCGTTCCGTCTTCGCGCGGCACGATGTAGACGCTGCGGCCGTGGACGAGGCCGCGGATCGTGTGGGTGGTGAGCGGGCGCAGCTGCTCCGGAGTGCGCAGACGCAGCACGTCGCCGTGCACCGGGCGGATCGGCCAGACCAGACCTCGCGGCAGGCCGCCGAGCCTCGGGCTCTCCAAACCGTTGGCCACCACGACTTCGTCTGCCTCGATGACCTGTTGCGCCGACACGCTCGGGGTCGGGCTCGCCGGCGGCACGTCGGCCACGACCTCGCTCGACGGCCACGCGGGCTGTTCGTCGAAGCGATGGGTGACTGGTCCTTCTCGACGTTCGCTCGGTTCGAGGCGAACGCCGATCACCCGCTCGTCTCGCCAGAGAAGCTCCACGGCGCGTTCCGGCACCACATGCACGTCGTCGCACACTTCGAGGGCCGATATATAGGCCCCGGCGAGGCGTCTCGGGGTGATCTGGTGGTCGTCGCGGGCCAGGAACGCCCCGCTGATGCCCGGGCCGAGCAGCGGCTCAAGCGCACGGGCCTCTCGTGAGGTGAGATCCTGCACGTCGAGCCCGAGTTCGAGCTGCTGGGCGCGCAGGCTTCGCAGCAGCTCGCGATCGGCGGCGTCGGCGGTGGCGACGATGGTCGGCGTCGACCGGTAGCCGGTGCCGACCACCGTCGCCTGGTCCAGCTCGGCGACGATCTGCGGGTAGAGACGCGCGGCCGGCACGGAGAGCGCGAGCAGACTCTCTTCTTCGAAGGCGTACTCGCTCACGGCGGCGAGCATCCCGGCCGCCGCATGACTCGCGCCCGAAGCGGGCGCCGGATCGACGATCGTCACCGCGTGACCGCGCTGATGCAGTCGCCACGCGGTCGCCAGGCCGACGACGCCGGCACCGATGACGATGACATGCTTGTTCATTCTGCTCGCTTCCTACGCCGGTATGATCCGGATCAGGTCGACGGTCTGCACACGATCACCGGCCTGTTTCGGCCTGGTGAATCGCGCGCACTCTCAGCCGAGTTCTCGGCTCCCGTGCTCATGTGGGGCAATTGTACCGCCCGGTTCGTACACTGGACGCATGATCGTCAAGTCTCAGCACGCTGACCGCTCCACCGACCCGCACGCCACACCTCGCACCCGAGAATGGCGACTGAGCATGCTGCAGCAGGCGCAGCTGTATCTGTGCACCGACGCCAGACTGGGCACCGGAGACTTCGACGAGTTCGTGGACGCCGCCTACCGCGGAGGCGTCGACATCATTCAGCTGCGCGACAAGCATCTCGACGCTGGTGATGAGCTGGAGTACTTCGAGCTGCTCGCGGCTGCGGCGCGCCGACATGGGCGACTCTTCGCCGCCAACGACCGAGCCGACGTCGCCACGCTGACCGGCGCCGACATCCTGCACGTCGGGCAGCGCGACCTCAGCGTCGCCGACGCTCGTTCGCTGCTGCCGGAGGGCACGCTCGTCGGCCTGTCGACGCATTCCCGAGTGCAGGCCGAGCAGGCGCGTCTGGGCGATCCTGACTATTACTGCATCGGGCCGGTCTGGCGCACTCCCACGAAACCGGGTCGGGCCCCGGTCACCCTCGACGCCGTACGACAGGTGCATACGCAGAGCCGTGGCGATGCCAAGCCGTGGTTCGCCATCGGCGGCGTCAACGCCGAGACCCTGGAGCAGGTGCTCGACGCCGGGGCGAACCGCATCGTGGTCGTACGTGCGATCACCCAGGCCGACGACCCCGAGGCCGCCGCTCGCGAGCTGCGCTCAGCGCTGCCCGAGCTCGCCACAGCGTGAGATAATGTTCGTCGTGTCGCACGACGGCACCCTGCTGACCAAACAAAGAAAGCGGTGACCATGTCATCAGTGTTCGATGCACAGTACGAGCGGTTCTCGACCGGTGCCGGCTTCCTGGCCGCGCTCGATCAGTCCGGAGGCAGCACGCCCAAGGCGCTGCGTCTCTACGGAGTGGACGAATCGCAGTACCGCAATGAGACCGAGATGTTCGACCTCATTCACGAGCTGCGCACTCGCATCATCACCAGCCCTGCTTTCACCAGCGAGCGTGTGCTCGGCGCGATTCTCTTCGAGCAGACGGTCGACCGTGAGATCAACGAGGCCCCGAGCGCGAAGTATCTCTGGAACGAGCTGGGCATCGTGCCGTTCCTGAAGATCGACAAAGGGCTCGCCGAGCTCAAAGACGGCGTGCAGGTGCTCAAGCCGATCCCGACGCTGCAGCAGCAGCTCGACAAGGCGAACGCGAACGAGGTCTTCGGCACGAAAGAGCGCTCGCTGATCAAACAGGCCAACGAGTCGGGCATCATCGCCGTCGTCGACCAGCAGTTCGAGCTGGCCGATCAGGTGCTCGACGCCGGGCTCGTGCCGATCATCGAGCCCGAGGTCGACATCACTGCAGCAGACAAGGCCGATTCCGAGTCGATTCTGCGCGATCAGATTCTGCAGCACCTCGATGCGCTGCCCGAGGGGCGCAACGTGACCCTCAAGCTCTCACTGCCCACCGAGGCCGGCTTCTACTCCGCTCTCGTCGACCACGACCGCGTCGTGCGCGTCGTCGCCCTCTCAGGTGGCTACAGCCGAGACGAGGCCAACGCGCTGCTGGCCAAGAATCCGGGAGTCATCGCCAGCTTCAGCCGCGCCCTCACCGAGGGTCTCACGGCGCAGCAGAGCGACGACGAGTTCAACCAGACGCTCGACGCCGCCATCGAGAGCATCTACCAGGCGTCGATCGCCGGCTGAAACACGCGAAAGAGATCGACACAGATGGCAGCGCACAGAGGGCACGGGTCGGCCACGCCGGCGACCCGTGCCCTCGACCGTGCCGGGGTGGCCTATCAGCTGCACGGCTTCGAGCATGACCCCGATGACCGACACTTCGGTGACGAAGCCGTCGACAAGCTCGACCTGCCGGCCGACCGCATCTTCAAGACGCTGGTCGTCGAGATCGACGGTGCTGCATCGCGCAGTCAGGATCTCGCCGTGGGCGTCGTGAGCCTGGATGCGCGACTCGATCTCAAGGCCATGGCGCACGCGCTGGGAGTCAAGCGGTGCCACATGGCCGATCCTCAGCTGGCGCAGCGCCGCACCGGCTATGTGGTCGGCGGCATCAGTCCGCTCGGGCAGAAGAGTCGCCTGCCCATCTTCGTCGACGAGGGCGCCCGCTCCATCGAGACCATGGTGGTCTCCGGCGGTCAGCGTGGGCTTGACGTCGAGCTGACGCCAGACGACCTCTGCAGCGTCACCGGGGCACGCTACGCCCCCATCGCCAAACGCGACTGAGCGGCGCCGGGCGCAGAGAACCGGTGGCGGCATCCACGCTGTGAGACACCACCACCGGTGTGAGAGTTCAGGTCAGCTCTCAGAGACGGCAGCCGAATCGTTGTGCTTCGATCCAGCGCGACGACGCGTGCCGAGCTCTCCGTCGACTTGGTCGGCGAAGTCGGTGCTCTGTGCAGTCATCGGGGACTCATCCTGCCAGATCTGTTCGAGATCAGCATCGAGCCCAGCTTCCTTCCGGGCCCTTCGCCCGGGATCCTTCTCTCGGTTCGTGCTCATGCCTGCAGTCTAAGCCGAGCACGAGCGGCTCACCTCGGAACCACGAGATGATATATCGACCCGCCGAAGGCCGATCGAGCGCATGAGGTACTCTCCACACATGCAGTCGTTCACCGTGCACTCATCGCTCGACGGCGTCGAACTGCGCTGCCGCCGTTTCAGCGCGACGGCAGCGACCGACCTGGCTCCAGTCATCATGCTGCACGGCACCGCGCTGTCGCAGTCCGTTTGGCGCGGCATGGGCTGGATCGACCCGGTTCTGCCGGCCCGCGACGTGCTCACCATGGATCTCCGCGGTCACGGCCGCAGCGGCAGACCGCACGACGCGACGGCCTACGACATGCACCACTTCGTCACAGACGTCTGCGATGTGCTCGACGCCGCTCAGATTCCCCAGGCGGCAGTCGTGGGCTATTCTCTCGGCGGTCGCATCATGTTCTCACTCGCTGCAGACCACCCCGCACGAGTCTCGACGATGGTGAGCGTGGCGGGATCGCCGCAGAACTCCCCCGGCGCATTCGATCGGGTCTTCTTTCCCGGCATCGTCGAGACGCTGCGACAGGGGTCTATGGAGCTGTTCATCGAGCGCTGGGAGCAGCATCTCGGCCGCCCACTCTCGGCTTCGACCGTTCTGGCCATGCGGATGAACGACCCGCTCGCCCTCGCCGCCTACATGACCGCGGCCGACGGAGATCGCGGCGTGCCGACCCACGTGCTCTCCACGATGCGCATGCCGACGCTGCTTCTGGCCGGCTGTGCGGATGCCGAACGCGAGCAGGCTGCCCGGCTGGCGGCCGCAAACCTGCCGAACGCCCGCATCCGCCTGCTCCCGGGGGTCACGCACAGCGGAATCCTGCGTTCGCCGACAGCGTGCCAGGCGACCGCAGACTTCCTCGCTCGCTGACAGATTCATCGCATAGACTGCACCCGTGTCAGTTCCGTCGCCTCTCATGCCCAAAGGCCTCTCTGGGGCCGTCCGGGCCCGCGAGCGGCTGATCACCTCCGGCGCCGTCGACGACGCGCTGCTGCGCCCTGAGATCGCCGACTCCTGGCGCCGCTGCCGCGAGGCCGATGTCTCGGCGCACGACCTGCAGCAGCTCACGCCGATCAGCAGCGTGGCTCAGACACCATTGGCCCGGCACTCGACCGAAGCGCTGCAGACCCTCGCCGGCGACCTCAGCGAGGTCAGCGCCGGCGTCGTCGTCGCCGACACCACCGGCAACATCGTGTCGGCCGCGTTCTGCGACATCTCCGGCCGCGACTCGCTCAGCGAGATCAACATGCTGCCCGGCTACTCTTTCGCCGAGGCGTCGGTCGGCACGAACGGCATCGGCACGACGCTCGCGACGGGCAGGCCCACGGCCGTCATCGGCGCCGAACACTTCAACGACGCCTTCCAGCAGTACGCCTGTGTCGGCCTGCCGCTGCGCCACCCGATCAGCGGTCAGCTCATCGGCGTCGTCGAGATGACCACCAAGGCCACCCGAGACGAACTCGCGACCAAGCTGATGCGTCACACCCTCAGCATCGCCAAGAGACGCATCGAGCATCGACTGCTGGACGAGACGACCAGCGAACGCCAGCCGCTGCTGCGCCTGTTCAGCGATCGCGACGCGCTGGCAACCGGACCGGTGCTCGCCTACGCCGACGGCTTCGAGATCTGCAACACCTGGGCGACGCTCACGCTCGACGTCGAAGACCGTGCCATGCTGCAGCGCACCGCCCTGCGCATGATCACCCAGCACAGCGCTGATCGCCGACAGGTTCGTCTGCACACCGGCGCCGAGTGCGTGATGAAGCCGACGCTGCTGATGTCGTCCGGGCTCGCTCAAGACGGTCTGGTGCTCGAGCTCGAGTTCATCGGCACCAGTCGCTCGCTCGGGGTCATCGGCCACACCGGCACGAGCAGCACCATGCGTCTGGGCGAGAACTATCGTCGCTTCGCAGACGTCCAGCTGCTCTCTGGTCGGTCTCCTCTGTGGCTGCAGACTCGCACCGATCTGGGCGCAGCACTGCGTCGACGCGAGTCGGTGCTCGCGGTCGGCGAGACCGGAACGGGCAAGACCTCGGCCGTCGACGAGATCTTCCACCAGCTCAAGCCCGACGGCCGCAGCACCATCGTCGAGCCCGAAGACCTGTATCGTCGCGTGCGTCGCGGCCGCGGCTTCGCACAGCTGCTCGCCGGCCGACCAGACCTGCTCATTCTGCGCAACATCCACTCGCTGCCGCAAGAGACCATCGAGCCGCTGGCCGAATTCCTGATCACGCGTTCCGCCGACGTGCTGGTGGCCGCGACGTACAACCCGTCGCACATGAGCGACCGGATGCCCTCGGCGCAGCTGCTTCCGTTCTTTCAGCACACCACGATGATTCCCGCTCTGCGACATCGCCCAGACGACATTCCCGGCATCGTCGCACAGTTTCTGCAGGTGCTCGCCGGCGACAGACAGCCGCTGCGCGTCGCTGACGACGCCATGGCCGCGCTGAGCCAGTCGAGCTGGCCCGGAAACCTCAAGCAGCTGCACGACGTGCTCGCGACGCTGGTCTCGAATCTCGAGCCCGGGCAGACCGTGCAGCGCAGCGACATCCCACGCTTCGCGAGCCTCAGCGATCTCATGGTGCTCACCGCCATGGAGGCCATCGAGCGGGATGCGATCGTGCAGAACCTGTACGAGTGCAACCGAAACAAGTCGGCGACGGCTCAGGCGCTGGGCATCTCGCGGTCGTCTCTCTACCGCAAGATGCGCGCCTACGGCCTGGAAGACATCTGATCAGAAGGTCGGCAGCTGACAGACCGAGCCGAACTCGCCGTCGAGATCGACCGGCGGCAGCGGTCTCGGCGTCTCAGCCCCTGCGTCGACTTCGGCCTTCGTGGGAGCCGGAGCCAGCTCGGCGGTCTCCTCGCTGCTGAAGAGGCGCCCGCGAGACAGAAAGACGTACCCTTCGGGCCCCTCCAGCGAGAATCCGCCCAGGCCCACACCCTCTGCCACGTCGATCACGACCTGTGTGTGCTCCCACGCCGAGAACTGTGTGCTGGAGATCCAGACCGGCGTGCCCGCGGCATCCGCACTGCTGCCGTCCAGGACGAAGCCCAGCAGTCGGTCGAGCGGTGAGACGATGTAGCTGCCCACTCGAAAGCATGCTGGCCCTGACCCCTCGCAGCAGCCGCCGGACTGATGGAAGATCACGTCGCCGTGCTTCTCACGGATGGTGTGCAGCACCGCCGCAGCCGCGGTCGTGATCACGACTCGCGAGTGCAGCGCCTGTTCGAGCAGTGCGGCCGGTGTGCCGTCGACTGACTCAGTGCGTGGGCTCATGATTGACTCCTTCGTCGAAGGCATCGAAGATGCCGGTGTTCCCATCGTGACGGACGCGCACGTCGAGCGCCAGCCATCGAAGACGATGACGGGGCGGCCCGCCGCTCCGAATCGGAACGATCGGGCACGCCCCGTCACGTCGATGTCCGAGTCGACACAGCTGTGACTCGGCCTGCGGTCACCCCCGTATGCTGCCCTGACCGCCGGAACGATCAGGGTCACACGTGGTGTGCGTCGGTTTAGAAGAAGCCCTGCGGCTTCTCGCTGTACGACACCAGGAGGTTCTTGACCTGCTGGTAGGCATCGAGCACCATCTTGTGCGTCTCACGACCGATGCCCGACTCCTTGTAGCCGCCGAAGGCCGCGCCCGCCGGGTAGTTGTGATAGGTGTTCGTCCAGACGCGACCGGCCTGGATGCCGCGGCCGGCCTTGTACGCGATGTTGCCGTTGCGGCTCCACACGCCCGAGCCGAGGCCGTAGAGCGTGTCGTTGGCGATGTCGAGCGCCTCGTCGAAGTCTTTGAACGTCGTCACTGAGACGACCGGCCCGAAGATCTCTTCCTGGAAGATGCGCTGCTTGTTGTTGCCCTTGAAGATCGTCGGCTTGATGTAGTAGCCGCCCGCAAGATCGCCGTCGAGCACATTGCGCTCACCGCCGGTCAGCAGTTCTGCGCCTTCCTGCTTGCCGATCTCGAGGTAGCTGAGAATCTTCTTCAGCTGAGCCTCACTGGCCTGGGCGCCGACCTGAGTGGCCGTGTCGAGCGGGTTGCCCTGAATCGAGTTCTCGACCCGAGCCACTGCGTCGGGCAGGAACGTGTCGGCGATCGACTCCTGGATCAGCGCACGCGACGGGCAGGTGCAGATCTCGCCCTGGTTGAGCTGGAAGAGCGCGAAGCCCTCGAGCGCCTTGTCGTAGAAGTCGTCTTTCTTGTCGGCGACGTCTTCGAAGAAGATGTTCGGGCTCTTGCCGCCCAGCTCGAGCGTGGCGGGAATGATCAGGTTCGCGGCCTGCTGCGCGATGAACCGACCCGTCGTCGTCGACCCGGTGAACGCGATCTTGCGGATGCGGTTGCTCGACGTCAGCGCAGCTCCGGCTTCGGCGCCGAAGCCGTTGACGATGTTCAGCACGCCGGCCGGCAGCAGGTCTTCGATGACCTTGATCAGTTCGAGCAGCGAGACCGGGGTCGACTCTGCGGGCTTCAGCACGATGGTGTTTCCCGCCGCCAGGGCGGGAGCGATCTTCCACGCTGCCATCAGAATCGGGAAGTTCCACGGGATGATCTGACCGACGACGCCCAGCGGCTCTTTGAAGTGGTAGGCCACCATGTCGCTGTCGATCTCGTTGGTGTTGGTCTCCTGCGCGCGGATCGCGGCGGCAAAGTAACGGAAGTGATCGGCCGCCAGCGGGATGTCGGCGGCGAGCGTCTCGCGCACCGGCTTGCCGTTGTCCCACGTCTCAGCGACGGCGAGCTTCTCAAGGCTGGCGTCGATGCGGTCGCCGATCTTCCACAGGATGTCGGCTCGCTGGGTTGCCGAGAGCTTGCTCCACTTCGGGAACGCCGCCCATGCGGCGTCGAGCGCCTTCTCGACGTCGGCGCCTTTGCCGCGTGCCACCTTGGTGAAGACCTTGCCGGTGACCGGAGTGATGTTGTCGAAGTACTCCCCGTCTGCCGGCGGCACCCATGCGCCGCCGATGAAGTTGTCGTACTTCTCCTGGAACGTGATCAGGCTGCCCTCGCTGCCGGGCGCTGCATAGATCGTCATGATGCTCCTTATATTCCGCTTGTCGCCGGACCAAGCTGGCCCGGCAGCCTCGCGACCGTCCTTGGCCGCACATCACTCATTCTGACAGTGCCGAGAGGGGAAACAACCGGTGTATACGATGTCGGTCGTGGTCGTGTCAGAATGGCACATTTCGGTTCGCCGACCGACATCTTTCGCCGACATCTGCCGGAGTGATCTGCCGCGCGTCGAGCTGTGGACTCGGCTGCGCGGCAGGGCCGCGGAGACGAAAGACGCCGGCATCACACGTTCTGCACGTGGATGCCGGCGTCTCGGCGCCGGTCACAGGCCGTGCGCCACCGAGAGGTGCGTCGTTCAGGCGCGACCGATCGAGTCGATGATCTCGTTCAGTGCGGCCGAGGGACGCAGCGCCGCCGAGGCGAGTGCGTCGTCGGGACGATAGTAGCCGCCGATGTCGACCGGGCTGCCCTGCACTGCGAGCAGATCGCTGGTGATCTGCTGCTCGCCCTCGGACAGCGCCTTGGCGACCGGGGCGAAGAGCTCGGCGAGCTCGGCGTCGTCGGTCTGCTGCGCCAGGTTCTCAGCCCAGAAGCGAGCCACGTAGTAGTGGCTGCCACGGTCGTCGATCTCTCCGGCTTTGCGCGACGGCGAGCGATCTTCGTTGAGGTAGCGCTCGGTGGCCTGGTCGAGCGCGTCGCCCAGCACCTGCGCGCGCGGGCTGTCGCTCTTTCGAGCATGGAAGCGCAGGCTCTCGCTGATGGCGAGGTACTCGCCGAGGCTGTCCCAGCGCAGGTGGTTCTCGGCCAGGAACTGCTGCACGTGTTTGGGGGCCGAACCGCCGGAACCGGTCTCGAAGAGGCCGCCGCCGGCGAGCAGCGGAACGACTGACAGCGTCTTGGCGCTGGTGCCGACCTCCAGAATCGGGAACAGGTCGGTCAGGTAGTCACGCAGCACGTTGCCGCTGGCCGAGATGGTGTCTTCGCCCGCGCGGAAGCGCTTCAGCGTGAACTTCGTGGCCTCGATCGGCGAGAGCACACGGATGTCGAGCCCCTCGGTGTCGAGATCGGCGAGGTAGGCGTGCACCTTCTCGATGAGGTTGCGATCGTGGGCACGGCTGTCGTCGAGCCAGAACACGACGGGCGTTTCGGACAGACGCGCACGAGTGACCGCGAGCTTCACCCAGTCGCGAATCGACTCGTCTTTGCTCTGGCAGCCGCGCCAGATGTCGCCGGCCTCGACGCGCTGCTCGATGAGCGCCTCGCCTGCCTGGTCGAGCACCTGCACGACGCCGGGTCGATCGATCACGAAGGTCTTGTCGTGGCTGCCGTACTCTTCTGCCTTCTTCGCCATGAGACCGACGTTGGGAACGCTGCCCACCGTCGTCGGGTCGAATTTGCCGTTGCGCACCGCGTCTTCGATGGTGGCCTCGTAGACGCCGGCGTAGGAGCTGTCCGGAATCACCGCGAAGGTGTCGTCCTCGGCACCGGTCATGTCCCAGAGCCGACCGCCGTTGCGGATCAGCGCGGGCAACGAGGCGTCGATGATGACGTCACTCGGCACATGCAGATTGCTGATGCCCTTGTCAGAGTTGACCGCCGACAGACGCGGACCGTTCTGGTAGCCGGCCTCGATGGCCTCGCGCACACCTTCGCGAACATCCTCTGGCAGCGAGTCGATGCCGGCGATCACGCCGCCCAGACCGTTGTTCGCGCTGATGCCTGCCGCTTCGAGGGCGTCACCGTACTTCTCGAAGAGGTCGGGGAAGAACGCGCGCACGACGTGACCGAAGATGACCGGGTCTGAGACCTTCATCATGGTCGCCTTGAGGTGCACTGAGAAGATGACGCCGGCGTCTTTCGCCTGCTGAATGGACTCTTTGAGGAAGTCATCCAGCGCCTTGGCGCTGAGGAACGTCGCGTCGAAGACCTCTCCCTCGAGCACCGGGATCGACTCTTTCAGCACCGTGACACTGCCGTCGTCGGCGACGAGCTGCACGGTGAGATCGTCGGCCTTCGGCAGCACCACCGACTGCTCGTTGTGACGGAAGTCATGATCGCCGAGTGTGAGCACGCGAGTCTTCGACTCGGGCGACCACTCAGCCACCGAGTGCGGATGCTTGCGCGCGAAGTTCTTCACGGCGACCGGCACACGACGATCGGAGTTTCCCTCACGAAGCACGGGGTTGACCGCCGAGCCTTTGATCTTGTCGTAGACGGCGCGCACGCTGCGCTCGTCGTCGTCTGCCGGCTCGTCCGGGAAGTCTGGCACGTCGAAGCCCTTGCTCTGCAGCTCGGCGACGGCTGCCTTGAGCTGCGGCACCGATGCCGAGATGTTCGGCAGCTTCAGAATGTTGGCCTCAGGCGTCTTGGCCAGCGCACCGAGCTCGGCCAGCGCGTCGCCCACCTGCTGCTCTGCGGGAAGGCGATCGCTGAACGCGGCCAGGATGCGGCCGGCCAGCGAGATGTCTTTCGTCTGCACATCGATGTCGGCGGTCGCGGTGAACGCCTGCAGGATCGGCAGGAAGGAATACGTGGCGAGCAGCGGGGCCTCGTCGGTGTGCGTGTAGATGATCTTCGCCATGGATGAACTGTCTCCCTTGATCAGGTTCGGTGAGATCTTTCGCCCTGCGAAAGACTCGTGGAACTTCCGCACCCCACGATACCGGATGCGGCGCCGGGCGACGCACGGCCCCGGGAGGGATCAGTCGATGGTTCCGTAGAGCCGATCGCCGGCATCGCCGAGGCCCGGAACGATGTAGCTCTGGTCGTTCAGTCCCTCGTCGACGGCGCCGAGCACCACGGTGAGATCGCGGCCCTCGAAGTGCTTTTCGACCGCCTCGACTCCCTGCGGCGCACCCAGAATGCAGATCGCAGTCACCTTGCGAGCTCCGCGTTCGAAGAGGTAGTCGATCGCGCCGATCAGCGAACCGCCGGTCGCGAGCATCGGATCGAGCACGAAGCAGGCACGATCGCTGAGGTCGTCGGGCAGCCGCTTCGCATACGTCGTCGGCTGCAGCGTCTGCTCGTCGCGCACCATGCCGAGGAACCCCACTTCAGCGGTCGGCAGCAGTTTCGTCATGCCCTCGAGCATGCCGAGACCTGCGCGCAGGATCGGCACCACCAGCGGCAGCGGCTGCTGCAGCCGCACACCGGTGGTCTCGGCTACGGGTGTCATGACGCGGACGTCTTCGACGGCCACGTCGCGGGTTCCCTCGTAGGCCAGCAGCGTCATGAGCTCTTCGACGAGCTGACGGAACACCGGCTGCGGGGTGCTCCGGTCTCGGAGAACGGTCAGCTTGTGGTCGATGAGGGGGTGATTGGGAGTGATCAGACGCATGCTCTCAGCCTAGTCGTGTCATGGTGATGAGGATGTCACGGCCGGCCCGGCTCGGCCGACTCGCGTGGATCAGTGCGCGGCTTCGTCCACGCGATCCGTGCTCGCCGGCGAAACCGGCGTCGTGCTGCGTCCGCCGCGCAGCTGGGTCACTCCACGCATGACGTGGTAGACGGCGATGGCGGCGAAGGTTCCCAATGCGATGCCGCCGAACACCAGGTCGCCGGCCTGCCAGGTGAAGTCGGCGATCGCGATGATCAGCGCGACCCCGGCTGTGGTCAGGTTGATCGACTTCGAGAAGTCGACTTTGTTCTCGACCCAGATGCGCACGCCGAGCACACCGATCATGCCGTAGAGCACCACACCGGCACCGCCGAGCACACCGGCGGGCACCGTGGCGATCGCCGCTCCGAACTTGGGAAAGAGACTCAGCAGAACGGCGACGATGCCGGCCACCCAGTAGGCCGCCGTCGAGAACACCTTGGTCGAGGCCATCACACCGATGTTCTCTGCGTAGGTGGTCGTGCCCGAGCCGCCGCCCGAACCCGCGAGCACCGTGGCAAGACCGTCGCTGATCAGCGCACGACCGATGTTGTCGTCGAGATTTCGGCCGACCATCATGCCGACCGACCGCACATGTCCGATGTTCTCAGCGATCAGCACGAAGACGACGGGCACGAAGAGGCCCACGGTCGAGATGTGGAAGGTGGGCGTCTGGAAGTGCGGCAGTCCGAACCATGCCGCGTCGGCGATGGCCGAGAAGTCGACCTCACCGCGGACGACCGCAGTGACGTAGCCGATGACCACGCCGAACAGAATCGACAGACGACCGAGGAACCCACGGAAGAGCACGCCCCACAGGATGATCGCTCCCAGTGTCACCAGCGCGGTGATTGGGGCAACCTCGAAGTTCGCCTTGGCGCTGGGTGCGAGGTTCAGGCCGATCAGAGCGACGATCGCACCGGTGACGACAGGCGGCATCAGCCACTCAATCCATCGAACGCCCGCCCACTGCACGATCAAACCGATGACGAACAGCGTGGCACCGGCGATCACGACGCCGCCGAGCGCGCCCGCGTACCCGTGCTCGCTCTGCGCCGCGGCGATCGGGGCGATGAAGGCGAAGCTCGATCCGAGATAGCTGGGCACCCGGTTTCGGGTCAGCAGCAGGAAGATGATGGTGCCGAGGCCGGAGAACAGCAGGGTCGTCGCCGGTGGGAATCCGGTGAGCAGCGGCACCAGGAAAGTCGAGCCGAACATGGCGACTACATGCTGGGTGCCGATGCCGATCGTGCGCGGCCAGGTCAGTCGCTCGTCGGGAGCCACCGCCTCGCCCGGTCCGATGTGCACGCCGTCTCCGTGCAGCCGCCAGTCGAAAGCTCCTCGAGCCATGTCGTCTCCTCAATGTCATGAAGCGGCGAGGAACAGGAGCTCTCCTGCTCCAGGCTCGACGCAGAGTCGTGAGCCTGCCACGCCGAGGGGAGATTCTACGCCGACCTGCGTTGCGCGCAGGTTACATCGCCGGGCAGTTCAGCGCTGCTCCTGAGCGGGCACGATCACGCGTTTGACGATGATGAGGATCGAAGCGGCGACGGGAAAGGCGACGAGCGCCCCCATCAGTCCGGCGAGCGTCGCACCCACCATCGCGCCGATCAGCACGAGCGATCCGGGAATGTTGACGCTCGTGCCGACGATGCGCGGAGTCAGGACATATGCCTCGACCTGCATGTAGATGATCAGGCAGACGGCGACGAACACCGCGGTGAGCGGTGAGCTGAGCAGGGCGACCGCAGTGATCAGCACGGTGCTGATCACACTGCCGATGAGCGGGATCATCGTGATGAACAGCGCGAGCATGGCAAGCACGAGCGAGAACGGAACGCCGAAGACGGTCATCACGATCAGGCTGAAGACCGCGTTGCAGAAGGCCAGAACGACCATGCCCCCGAGGTAGCTGCCGACCGATCCGGTGATCTCTTCGGTGATGTCCATGACGTTCGCCCGCTTCGTCTTCGGCACCAGCAGAGAGAACGCCTGCTTCATGCGATCGAGGGAGACCACGAAGTAGAGGGTCAGAATCAGCACGAAGATCGTGCCGGTCATGGCGTCGACCACGCCGCGGCCGATCTCGAAGGCTCCACCGCCGACGCCCCACCAGAAGTCGGGGTTCGTCACCTGCGTCTCGATCGTGTGCAGCGTCGTGGTCGCGGCTCCGTTGAACTGCTCGTCCACGTGCAGGAACCAGGGCCGCTGGCTGACTTCGTCGAAGCTCTTTGGCGCCGTGTCGACGAACTGGCCGACCTGCTTCACGATGCCGGGCACGATCATCCAGACGACCACGCCGAAGATCAGCAGGCCGACGCCGAGCACCGTGCCGAGCGCCAGCGGGCGCTTCATCCCCTTGCTCTCGAGCCAGCGAATCACCGGCTCCAGTCCGAGTGTGATGAAGAGGGCGAAGAACACCAGGGTCAGCGGCTTGATGATCGCGACGACGACAGCGGCCAGAAGCACTGCCAGCAGCACGCCGACCGTCGTCGAGAAGCCGGACATCACGCCGGGGCCGCGGGGCAGCCATTTTGCGCGTGTCGCTGGTTCCGGGGTCGACATATGATCCTCCTGCTTGCAGACATCCGCTCTCAGCGTAGGGCGTGCCTATCCGAGAACTAAACGTAACGTTTCCAGTCTTCCAGACCCACCGTCCGGCGACGACGTCGGCTTCGGCGAGGCTCCGGACGAGGTCGGCGACGGTGGATGGTTTTCCCAAGCACTGCGTGGCATACGCCTGCTGCGATGGATCATGCGAGGCGGTGTCATTTCTTGGGTGCACCTGCGTGGTAGCGTGACCGAATGAGCACCGCATCGCTGAGTCGAGTCGAAGTGGCCGATATCGCCCTCGCACTGTTCACCGCCCGGGGATATGACGAGGTGAGCGCCGCCGACATCGCTGCCGCAGCCCATGTGTCACGCAGCACGTTCTTTCGTCAGTTCGGGACCAAAGACGATGTGATCTTCGCCGACCATGATGACATCCTCGAACAGGTTGATGCCTTCTTCGCCGCACGTCTGCGTGGTGAGGTGGTCACCGTCGACGCACGCAGAGACGTGATCGACGCCGCACTGCTGGTGCTCGATCGTTTTCTGGCCCGTCTTCCCAGCATCCGCTCGCGTGATCGCATCGTGCGAGCCACGCACAAACTGCGAGATCGTGAGATCGTTACCATCACGCGATATCAGAAGGCCTTCGACAGATATCTGCGCGAGCAGCTGCCCGCATTGCGACATATCGAGGCTCTGCAGTTCGCCGACGTCGTCGCGACCACGCACAATGCCGTGCTGCGGCAGGCCATTCGAGATCAGCTCTCACCAGACCAGGCCCGTCGAGACCTGAGCGTCGAACTCGATCGTCTGCTCACCATCTTCGCGCCCGTCGTCGGCGAGCCGTCACAGGCGCAGCCACAATCGTCGGCAGCCGAGGGAAATCATGACCGCCCTCAGCTGCCGACCGTCTCAGACGCCGAATCGGTCGTCGTGGTCTTCGGCGTCGATGCGCCAATGTCTACTGTGGGCACAGTGGTGCAGCAGGCTCTGAAACGGCATCGACAGAATCGCATCTGACCCTTCTTTCGATTGCAGCAGTGCCCCGTCATCTGATGCGGTTCGAGAGCAGACGCGTCTGTGCAGTCGACGATGGCAGGAGCGATGATCGCCGCTGCAGCGACCCGGTAGCGCTAACGGCCGCCACCGCCGCCGCCACCGCCACCACCACCTGCGAAGCCCCCGCCCCCTGCCCCACCAGAAAAGCTGCCTCCTGAGGTGGGCGGCTGCACCGAAGTGGTCGCAGCGGTGTTGAACGCGGCGAGTCTGGAAGCGAGGACTCCTGCAGTGAACGGCGTCATCGAGTCATACCACCCCGGTTGGCTGCCGGTGCGCTCGTAGTCGACCTGCAGCTGCTTCGCCCAAGTGCCTTCGATGCCCCAGAGCACCGCCCACGGCAGCAGCCTTTCGTTCAGACGCACACTGGTCGAGCCGTCGGACAGATCGATGCGTTCGGCGCCCTGCACACTCTGCAGCACGGCGAAGCGATCTCGCTCGGCAAGCTCCATGTACATCTTCAGGCCTTTGACCTCGTCTCTTGCCTCGGCACCCGCTTCGGTCAGCGTCTTCGGACGAGGCAGGGCCACGAACAGCAGCATCAGCGACCCCACCGTGGCCAACCCGGCTGCGATGAGCCACCAGGTGATGCGTTCGGCCTGCACCAGCGCCCACAGCCCGTACGCGGCGGAGATCGCCATCATGCCCCACCCTGACACGCGCAGGGCAAGCGGCAGCGTGGAGGTCGGTACGGCTCGGAACCCGCCGGCGAGGAGTCGCTGCTGAACATCGGCGATCACCGCCTGCGCACGTTCGGCACGGTGCTGGTCGGGCTTCGTCTCAATGGCCACGCGCTCACCCGGCTGCAGCTGACGAGGCCCGGCCAGCACGGCGAGCACCTCTGCGTCATGAGCCTGCATTCGAGCGGGGTCGACCATCTCGATCGCGAAGCTCGGTCTCTTGGCGCCGAACATGCCGACATGTTCGATGTCGACCATGCGAACGACGCCGCGAACCGCCATGTCGATGACTGCGGCCGGCATCCAGCTGTTCATCCGGTTGACCAGGTCGGCCCCGGCGACGATCGGAAGCCCAGCGGGCGGTGCGTACTCCGGAACGATCACTCCACGCCCCGGGGCGTCCCGCCACCGGCGGCTTCGCACGACGACCAGGGCGACGGCGAGCCCGAGAGCGACTGCGCTCAGCCCCAGCGGCAGCCATGTCGTCCACCATGCCCGTGAGGGAGGTTCGGGGATCACGAAGGTCTGCGGAGCGAAGCCGACCGCGATGGTCATGGTCTGCGCGGGGGCAAGCCCGCCGTCAGTCTGCGCGGTGAACCGGGCGGCAGCGTCACCCGCGTCTTCGAGACGCACGATCTGACAGCGCGCGGTCGAGCCGTGTGCACCCTGGTAGCAGGAGGCCTGGCCGTTCAGGGCGGAGACGAGCGAGGGATCGACCGTGAGCGTCGCAGAGACGACCCCGAACGGCTGCTGCCAGCTCTCGCCGTTGACATCCCAGTAGAACTCGTCGGTGTCGGTGTCGGCGAAGTGACGCACGGTGTTCTGCATGGTGTAGCTCAGCGCGTAGGTCTGCCTGCCGTGCACGAACTCGTCTGAGCCGAGAGACACTTCGAGCTGGCCTCCGACGCGCTTGGTGTCGTACACCACTGCGCGGCCGGCGTCATCGGAGACCGCCGTGACCGTCGGGTCGAGCGCCACCCCGTCATAGTCAAGGGGAATCTTGCGCACGAGACCGCGGTTCTGATCGAAGCTCGGGAAGTCGGCGACCAGAGTCTCGGTGACATCGATTCGGGCTCTGCCGTCGGCGTCGCGGCTCAGGTGGTAGTCGACAGACATCGATTCGAAGCTGAAGTCGTCGACGGATGCCGCTGCCGGTCTGACGGACGTCGCCAGCAGCGCCAACGCGAGCAGCGTGGCCGCCAGCAGCAGAGCCGAGAGTCGTGCCAGGGTCGATCTCGGCAGACGCAGCGATCTCGACGTGCTCACCAATCTGTGCGTGTGCGACATGCCTGGTGTCGGTGCGGAGTTTTGGGTCGTTCGCATCGGCCTCATGCCGCCCATGGTACTTCGTCGCACCGACATCGCCCGATCACCCGCACGACGAATCGCGCATTACGTCGCGCTGAGGCAGGCCTCAGTGCAGAAAGATCAGCAGCACGCCGACCGC
Organism: Pseudoclavibacter sp. CFCC 14310; assembly: GCF_008831165.1. Lineage (NCBI taxonomy): Bacteria > Bacillati > Actinomycetota > Actinomycetes > Micrococcales > Microbacteriaceae > Pseudoclavibacter > Pseudoclavibacter sp. CFCC 14310. The sequence goes on from NZ_WBKC01000003.1 coordinate 166,031, forward strand.
AAGATACAGCACCCCGAACACCGCATTCATCACACGCTGACCATGCGCGTTTCGCGCGAATCGCCCGACCGCGCGTGCGGCAGGAGCGAAGAAGCCCCACATCACACAGATGTCGACGACGATCATGGTGACGATCACCGCCGCATACTGCAGCACGACCGGTTTCGACGCATCGATGAACTGCGGCATGAAGGCCAGAAAGAAGATGATCGCCTTGGGGTTGCTGAGGTTCACCCAGGTTCCGCGCATCACCATCGCGCCGGGTCTCAGGTATCGGCTGACGCCGGCAGCATCCCCCGAATCGGCGGCCTGGTTCTCGGCAGCCGCGCCGGTGTCGGTGTCCTCGTCTTGGGCGACCCGACCGACGGCGCGCGCGAGCAGCAGCTGCCGAACCCCGAGGTAGCCGAGGTAGGCGGCGCCGGCGTAGCGGATCGCCGTGGTGACTCCCGGCGCGTGTGCGAGCAGCGCACCCAGCCCGCAGGCCACGATCACCAGCAGAATGAGCAGACCGATCTGCTGGCCGAGCACGCCCCAGATCGACCGGCGCCACCCGACGTTCAGCGCATTCGTCATCGTCGAGATGGCTCCGGCGCCCGGGGTGAGGCTCACCATGATCGACGCGGCAAGCAGTGCTCCCCAGACCGCCGGGCTCACAGCCAGTCCAGGCGTTTGAACCAGGCGTAGAGCCCAACCGAGGTCAGCGCGATCAGCGTCACGGCGATCACCGCACCGACATCGGTCTGAAAATAGGGAAAGTTCACGTTCATGCCGAAGAAGCCGGTGATCAGCGTCGGCACGGCGATGATGGCCGCCCACGATGTGAGCTTCTTCATCACCAGGTTCATCCGGTTGCTCTGGCTCGAGAGGTTCGTGTCGATGATGGTGCTGGCCAGGTCTCGCAGCGAGTCAGTCCAGTCGCTCACGCGCAGCACGTGATCATAGACATCGAGAAAGTATGGCCGCAGCGCATCGGGCAGCGGCGGCTCGGCACGATTGATCACGCTGCTGAGAATCTCTCTGGTCGGCAGCGCCAGCCGACGCAGGGTGACCAGACGCTTGTGCAGATGATAGGCGTTGAGCTGGATGCCGCGGGAGTCCGGTGTGTCGCCGAAGAGCTCGTCTTCGAGAGCGTCGATGCTCTCGTCAAGCTGCTGCACGGTGTCGAAATGGGTGTCGACGATCTGATCGACGATCGCCCAGAGCACCGTGATGCCGCCGATCGCCAGCAGCGTCGGATGCGCTTCCCAGGCCAGTCGTGCACCGCCGAGATCGAAGCCGTCGCCGTGTCGCACGGTCACCACGACGTTTCTGGTCAGAAAGATGTCTATCTGATGCCGTTCGAGCTCGGACTCGACATCGTTCGGCGCAGCCATCGCATACAGCGTCAGAAACAGATGCGTCTCGTAGCGAACGAGCTTCGCGCGCTCATGGCTCTCTTCGACGTCTTCGATCGCGAGCGGATGCAGATGCAGCGTCTGCGCGATCTGCACGAGCGCCTCATGATCGGCCGTCGGCAGATCGACCCACGTGGTGCGCTCGGCGTCGTGCTGCAGCTGCTCGAGCTCGGTCAGAGAGGTGGTCTCCCGTTCGAGTCGGCCACCGCGGTAGACGCGGATCTCAGGTGTGCAGACGGTCGAACTCGCACCGGTCTTCTCAGGGTCGGTCTCAGAGCGCATGAACCGAGTCTACGCAGTCGATCGCTTCAGCTGAGACGTCGGCGCAGCATCCTCTCGACCTCTTCGAGCGCCAGCCCTCGCGTCTCGGGCAGCGCACGCCAGACGAACCATGCGCTCAGCACGTTGACCGCGGCGAAGACGAAGTAGACGTCGCCGCCCAGGTGCGCGAAGGCCAGTGGAAAGAGCAGCGCGACGACGCCGTTCGACAGCCACTGCACGCAGACCGCCACACCGGCGGCCAGTCCCCGCACCTGCAGCGGGAACAGCTCGGCCGTCATCAGCCAGAACACCACTGACACCATCGACTGCACGAAGCAGAGCAGCACCAGCATGAGGGCGAGCACGAGCCAAGGCTGGGCCGGCCCCAACGGCAGGGCGAAGGCGAGGCCCAGCAGCAGATGCGACGAGGCGACGCCGATCAGCCCGGTGATCATGATCGGGCGTCGGCCGAGACGACGCAGCACGCGGATGCCGACGAGCGTCGCGAGCACCGAGACCACTCCCGTGGCGATGGTCGCGGTGAGCGCCGCCTGCGTGCCGAGCCCGCTGGTCGCGAGGATGCTCGGTGCGAAGTACATCACGGAGTTCACGCCCGTCAGCTGGGAGACCATGCCCAGACCGGCACCGATCAGCACGAGACGGCGCACCCAGCGGGCCCGCATCGGATGCCGATCCGTTCTCTGCGTCGCACCTGCAGGCTCATTCGCCCGGGGGTGAAGCGCCGTGATCGTCTGCAGCTCGCGCTCGCTCTCGCCGGTGCTGCGAATCGATTCGAGCACACGGCGCGCAGCCTCGGGGCGACCGTGCGTCGCCAGCCAGCGCGGCGACTCCGGGACGAACCAGAGCCCGGCGAACAGCAGCAGGGCCGGGGTCGCACTGACCAGCAGCATGTGTCGCCACGCTTCGCCGTCAGACGACGCCTGCGCGATCGCAGCGTTCGCCACCGCCGCGAGCAGCTGCCCGGTGACGATCATCAGTTGGTTTCGGGTGACCAGCCCAGCGCGCCGCCGCGCCGGGGCGATCTCGCCGATGAAGATGGGCACGATCGTCGAGCTGGCTCCGACGGCGAGGCCCAGCACCACCCGACACCCCACCAGCGCCTCGACGCTCGGCGCAAGCCCGGTGCCCAGTGCGCCGACGGCGAAGACGAGCGAGACGAAGAGCAGGGTTCGGCGGCGTCCGAGGCGATCTGCGAGCCGCCCGCCGACAAGGGCGCCGAGACTCGCGGCGAAGACGAGCGCCGACGTGACGACGCCTTCGGCCAGGGCGTCGAGTCCCAGGCCGCCGGCGTCTCGCGGCTGACTGAGAAACGGCAGCGCGCCCGCGAGCACGCCCGTGTCATAGCCGAAGGCGACGGCTCCCATCGTCGCGATCAGCACGATGGTCGTCACGCGTCGGTCGGGCGATCCGCTCCTGCCGCGCGATGATCGAGATGTCGGCTTCGTCGACCTGCGGTGCTCCTCACTCGTCCTTCCCCGTGAACTGCTCATCGCCGATCTCGACCGCCTGCCAGCAACGTCTCAGCGGCGCCGTCGAGGATGTCATGCTCGCTGTAGACGGCGTGGTCGCAGTGTGAGCGGGCGGCGATGCGCGCGCTCACCCGTGACCAGATCACCGCAGCTGCGGAGACCAGGTCAGTGCGTGTGCGGTCGACGCCCATCTCGGCAAGCGCATGCGGGTCGGCGGCGATCAGACGAGTGCAGGCGGCCTGCAGCGCGTCGAGACTCCAGCATCCGCCCGACAGTTCGCCGAAGCGCTCGGCACGAACGCCGGCGGTCACCGCTGCGATCATGCCGACCGAGTCAGAGACGCCGATGATCCGTTCGACGCCAGCCAGCGAAACATGAGCCTCGGCTTCGTCGAGGGCGCAGTCGACGTCGGCGACCATCGCCGCGTGCTGTGCCGCCGACATCGGCCGGTGCGCATCGAGGTGTCGCTCGGTGAGGCGCACGCCGCCCACGTTCATCGACCACGCGGCGGTCGGTCGGCCGTTGCGTCCGACGACGAGCTCGGTCGAGCCGCCGCCGAGGTCGACGACCAGCGTCATGGGCTGTGTCGGCATTCCTGTGAGTGCGCCGGCGTACGAGAGGTCGGCCTCTTCGACACCGCTGATGATCTCGGGCCGCACGCCGAGAGTCGATTCGACGACGTCGCGCAGCGGTGTCGCGTCATGCACGTCGCGGCTCGCCGACGTCGCCACGAAGCGCAGCCGGTCGTCTGCGACGCCGAGACGCGTCAGATCGCGGCGGTAGTCTGCCAAGGCGACGCCAAGGCGGTCGAGCGCCGCCGGTGCGAAGGCATGCGTGCGGTCGACGCCCTCGCCGAGACGGATCGTGCGTGTGCGGCGCACGAGCTCCCGCGTCGGTGCGGGCCCCTCGATCACGAGCAGGCGCACGGTGTTCGTGCCGCAGTCGATAGCGGCGACGCGTTCGCGAGCGGTCATACCGGCTGCACCGTCGAGCGCGTCATCCGACGCTGCTGACAGTAGATCTGCACGAGCCGTCGGGCGCTCTTCGCCCAGCTGCGCTGCAGAGCGAGTGCACGGCCTGCACGCCCCATGCGCTCGCGCAGCTCGGCGTCGTCGAGCAGCCGGGTCAGCGCGCGCGCCCAGGTCTCGGGCGAGCGATCGCGCATGAGCAGACCGGTCTCGCCGTCGTGCACCGCCTCGGGAAGGCCTCCCGTGGCCATCGCGATCACCGGCACCCCGCTTGCGGCTGCCTCGAGTGCGACCAGACCATAGGTCTCAGAGTGCGACGGAACCAGGAACACCGAGGCACCGCGCATCAGATCGGCCAGCTCGGCGTGCGACATCGCGCCGTCGAAGTGCACCCGGTCGCCGATGCCCGCGTCGGCGGTCTGTCGGCGCAGAGCCGTCAGACAGCCGCCGTCCTGGCTGCTCGGCCCGCCCGCGATGCGCAGATCAGGGCGCAGCGAGTCGTCAGTCGACGCAATCGTGGCGACGGCGAGGTCGAGCCCTTTGAGCGGCTCGATGCGGGCTGCGGCGGCGACGTATCTCGGAACTGCGGCCTCTCCCGGGTGGAAGCACCGAGCATCCACACCGGGAGACACCACGTGCACCCGCGATGGCTCGCCGCCCAGCCGCTCGACCACGGTGCGCTGCTCGGCATGACTGACCGTGATCACTGCATCGGCCTCGCGTGCGAGAGTGCGCTCTGCCGAGAGACGCCCGGGCGCCTCGGGAGGCTCGCCGTTGTCGAGTGCGGTGTCGGCGTCTGCCGCGATGCTGTGAAAGCTCTGCAGCATCGCCGCGCCGCATTCCCGAGCGACGGGCAGGGCCGCCAGACCGGAGTACCAGTGATGCGCGTGGATCACGTCGTAGTCGCCGAGTGCCCGCAGCTGCCCGGCGAAGGCGTCGATGTACGCCTCATGCTCGGCTTTGGGCAGCGGATGCTCGGGCCCGGCCGTGATCGTGCGCAGCATGAGTCTGGGGGCGAGCTCGATGGCGTCGGGCTGCTCGGGAGCGCTGCGGCGTGTGATCACATCGACCTGGTGACCGAGCGCGGCCAGTTCGGCCGCAAGGTGCTGGATCACGATGTTCATGCCGCCGACGTCGCCCGTGCCGGGGTCGCCATAGGGATTCGTGTGCAGCGAGATCATGGCGATGCGCAGCGGGCTGGCGGAGGGCATGCCGTTCAGTTTAAGGCATGGCGCTCGTGATGCCGCGAACGGAAGCGACGCAGGGGAATACCTGCGACACCCGGACGTTAGGTTGAGCGTACGGCACTCAACTTTGAGGGTGGCGACGTCTGAACGACTGTCAGATCGGTATCGCCCTCGCAGACACCGACGAGGAGGTACTGTGCCAGAGAACAACCCCCAGAACGGGAGCGAACGCGAACCGAGCGGGCAGGGATCATTCGACGAGTTTCTCGCACGCTACCTGAACGCACAGCAGGCACGGCAGCAGGCTGCCGAAGGCCAGCGCACCATCGACATCAGCAGGTTTCTGACCCAGCGCACACAGCAGGCTCTGGCCGAGGCCGGATCGTACGCGGTCAGAAGAGGTCAGACCGAGGTCGACGCCCTGCACATGCTGCGCGTGCTCGCCGAGAACGCCCCAGTGCACGACGTGCTCACCCGCATGGGCGTGAGCGTTCAGCAGCTCGCTCACGAGGTCGAAGCTCGGCTGCCCGTCGCTCGTGACGGCGCGACCGTCACCGAGGCCCCCGACGTCACGCCCTCGCTGCAGCGCGCCCTCTTCCATGCCTTCCAGGTCGCCCGCGCCTCGGGTTCGACCTATGTCGATCTGGAGCATCTCTTCTTCGCACTCGTGCTCGCACAGGATGCGCCTTCCGCACAGATCCTGGCAGGGTTCGGCGTGACCGCGCAGTCGCTGATCGATTCGATGCGGCAGTCTGCCCGGCAGCCCGATGACGTGGCACCCGTCGACGACGCTGCGGCTGCGAACTCCGGCTCATCGGAGGCGGACGCAGGCGGCGATGCGGAGCAGACTGATGCATCCGCCACATCGCAGACCCCGATGCTCGATCGCTTCGGCACCGATCTGACGGCACAGGCACGCGACGGCCGACTCGATCCGGTGATCGGTCGTGCCGACGAGATCGAGCAGACCGTCGAGATCCTCTCGCGCCGCACCAAGAACAACCCCGTGCTCGTCGGCGAGGCCGGCGTCGGCAAGACCGCCGTCGTCGAGGGCCTCGCGCAGGCGATCGTCGACGACGAGGTTCCGCACGCGATCGCCGGGCGTCGCCTGGTCTCTCTCGACCTGGCGTCGATGGTGGCCGGCACGCGCTTTCGCGGCGACTTCGAAGAGCGCCTGACCAAGCTGCTCGACGAGATCACCGCGCATCGCGATGAGCTCATCGTCTTCATCGACGAGCTGCACACGGTCGTCGGTGCCGGCGGCAGCGGCATGGGCGACGGCCTCGACGCGGCCAACATGCTCAAGCCAAGGCTGGCTCGAGGCGAGCTGCATATGATCGGCGCGACCACGCTCGACGAATATCGCAGGATCGAGAAGGATCCCGCCTTGGAGCGCCGGTTCCAGCCGGTCGCCGTCGACGAGCCGTCGGAGGACGTCGCCGTGCGCATTCTGCACGGCGTCGCGCCCGCCTTCGCCGAGCATCACGACGTGCGGTACACGGATGCCGCGCTCGACGCCGCCGTGCGTCTGTCGGCCCGTTACCTGCCCGATCGTCGTCTGCCCGACAAAGCGATCGACCTGATCGACCAGGCCGGAGCCAGGCTGCGTCTGCGGCTCGGCGATCGCATCGACACGCAGGCGCTGATGCGCCAGCTCATGGAGTTGGAGGCCGAGAAGAACGCCGCAGCGTCGACCGAGCAGTATGAGCAGGCCGGCCAGATTCGCGACCGCATCGAACAGGTGCAGGCGGCTCTTGACGCGGCGAGCGCGCACAATGCCCGCATCGAGCATCAGCACGCCGCGACGACGAGTTCGGCGCCGGCACCGACCGAGGCGGTGGTCGACGAGCGACAGATCGCCGAGGTGGTCGCGCGCCGAACAGGTGTTCCCGTCGATCGCATCAGCGAGGGCGAGCGCACACGGCTCGCGCACCTCGAGAGCGAACTGCACGAGCGCGTGATCGGTCAGCATGACGCGGTCGCCGCGGTGGCTCGGGCCGTGCGTCGTGGCCGCACCGGTCTGGGCGACCCGAACCGGCCCGTGGGCAGCTTTCTGTTCCTCGGCCCGACCGGGGTCGGCAAGACCGAGCTGGCCAAGACGCTCGCGGCCAGTCTGTTCGGCGACGAGCACGCGCTGCTGCGCTTCGACATGTCGGAGTTCGGCGAGAAGCACACCGCAGCGCGGCTGGTGGGCGCTCCCCCGGGCTACGTCGGCTATGACGAGGCCGGCGAGCTCACCGAGGCCGTGCGGCGCAGGCCGTACTCGGTGCTGCTGCTCGACGAGATCGAGAAGGCGCACCCCGACGTGTTCAACCTGTTGCTGCAGGTGCTCGACGACGGGCGGCTGACCGACGGCCAGGGGCGCACCGTCGACTTTCGCAACACCGTGGTCATCATGACCTCGAACATCGGCTCCGAGTTTCTGGCCTCACGGTCGGGAGCGCTCGGCTTCGTCGCGAACACCGGCGACGACGCGACGGGCTTCGGTTCGGAGCGGGCGCTGCGCGATCGGGTGATGGGCCGGCTTCGTGAGGCGATGCGACCGGAGTTCCTCAACCGCATCGACGAGATCGTGCTGTTCCGTCGTCTCTCGCGTGAGCAGGTGAGGCTGATCGCACGCACCATGATCGCGGCGACGGCCGAGCGGCTGGCCGACCAGGGCATCCGCCTGCAGATCAGCGACCAGGCGGTCGACTGGCTCGCCGAACACGGCTTCGAGCCCGAGTACGGGGCTCGTCCGCTGCGCCGCACGGTACAGCGCGAGGTCGACGATCGCATCGCCGACCTGCTGGTCTCGGAGGCGAGCGGCACGGTGGTGACGGTCGATCTGGCGTCTGCAGAGACGACGGCGGATGCCGACGCGGCAGGCACTTCGGCCGACGCCCGTCTGCAGGTGCGCTTCGAAGACGCAGACGACCACACGGGTCGTGCGGGTTCGGCATCGGTCGAGACCAACGCGGCCGGCGTGCATGAGGAGGTGGCAGGAGACGAGGCCGCGGCCTAAGGTCGTTGGCATGAGCACTTCCCCCGAGAACACGCAGACCTCGCACACCCTGAACGACGGCACCACCCTGCCGGCGATCGGTTTCGGCACCTACCGCCTGAACGGGCGTGCGGGTGCCGAAACGGTCGCCCAGGCGATCGACAACGGCTACCGCCTGATCGACACCGCCTTCAACTATGAGAACGAGGGCGCGGTCGGCGCCGGGGTGCGCCTCAGCAGCGTGCCGCGTGACGAGATCGTCGTCACTTCGAAGCTGCCCGGCCGCCACCATGCGTTCGACCAGGCCGTTCCCACGATCGAAGAGTCGGTCTATCGCACCGGTCTCGATCATCTCGATCTGCTGCTGATCCACTGGCCGAACCCGCTGACCGACCGCTACGTCGAGGCATGGCAGGCGCTGATCGAGGCGCGCGAGCGCGGGCTGACGCGTCGCATCGGCGTGAGCAACTTTCTGCCCGAGCACCTCGAACGTCTCGAGCGCGAGACCGGTGTGCTGCCGAGCGTGAACCAGATCGAGCTGCACCCGAGATTTCCGCAGCACGAGGCGGTGCGCTGGAACACAGAGCACGGCATCGTCACCGAGGCGTGGAGTCCGCTCGGCCGAGCCAGCGAGATTCTGCAGAACGAGACGCTTGAGCAGATCGCTCACGCGCACGAGCGCACCGTGGCTCAGGTCGTCCTGCGGTGGCACCTGCAGAACGGCGTGGTCCCGATTCCGAAGGCGACGCACTCCGATCGGCAGATCAGCAACCTCGATGTGTTCGACTTCGACCTGAGCGACGAGGATCTCGCCGCGATCGACGGGCTGGCTCGCGAAGACGGTCGACTCAACGGTCAGGATCCCGCCACATACGAGGAGTTCTGAACTCTCGCGATTTGAGAGGAATCGAGCCCGCCTGACGGATGCGGGCGCTGAAGCTGTTGCGGCCGGCGGAAAAACGGAAGAATGGCCCTATGTTCCGGCTCTCACGCTCTGACCGCACCGCGGCGTCACCAGCCGTCGGTCTCAGCGTCTTCAGCGACCCGGATCGATTCGCTCCGCTGCACACGGTGGCGACAGAGCTCATCGAGCATTTGACGTCGGTCTACGACGTGCGTCGTGAAGACGGATTCGCGGTCACCGCCGAACTGCTGAACGCACCGACCGCAGCCGAGACCGTGCGAGCGGTGCGGCTGACACCGAATGACGACGCCTGCGCACCGATGGTGATCGTCCTCACGGACTTCCCAGGTGTTCGGGTATACGCCGGCGCGCTTTTCGACGAGTTCTATCCCTCGTGCGGGTGCGACGCCTGCGCCGAGACGTGGGAGGGCTGCGCAGACGAGCTCAGGTGGCAGACGCTCGCAATCGCAGAGGGCGGCCTCGCCGAGAACGTAAGCGAACCGCGTCGCGCCAGATGGAGCTTCAGCCTGAGTCGCGGCATCGAGAAAGGTATGGGCCAGACTGTCTCCTGGCAGCTTCGCGCTGCTGACGGGTCAGCCGAGAGCAGTCAGCAGTCTCGTGCAGAAGACGTTCCTGACGATCTGCTGGCACGAGCCCGCACCCGACTTGACGTGCTCGGTGCGGCCAGCCCGAACGGCCGGTGGATGCCATGGCCGAGGCGTGATCGGCGCGCGCAGGCGTGCGACCATCAGTCGTCGTTGCCGATGTCGGAGGGCACCTCTACGCTGTGATCATTCGAACATATGTTCGAACCAGTGAGCACAGCAGGAGGCCATGATGCCACGCAAGATCGATGAGGCGATCACCGTCGAGCTCTCGCACGAGGGCGAGCCGCGCAGTTTCGTCTGGCGCCGTTTCGAGTACGAGATCGTCGGGGTGCCGCAGAGCTTCTTTCACCGAAGGCGCTGGTGGTGTGCGCCCCAGTCCTCCCCCGCTGCGAGCGCGGTGAGCGCTCATCCGACGACGAGCGCAGCGGCAACAGCCTGCGCACCCCGCCAGCGCGTCGATCAGGAGCTCTGGCGCGTCGATGCCTCGTGCACGGGCGACGACTTTCACACCTACGACCTGCTGCGCCTGCCTGACGACGGCTGGCGACTCCAGCTCGTCTGGGAGTGACCGGCATGCCTCCGTTCACACACCTGCACGTGCATTCGGGCTTCTCCACGCACTACGGCTGCACCACCCCGAGACGCCTCGCCGAGCTGGCGTCGAGCGCCGACGCCGAACGTCTCGCCCTCACCGACCGAGACGGGGTCTATGGTGCGGTGGCCCATGTGCAGGCCTGCCGAGATGCGGCGCTCGCGCCGATCCTGGGCGCAGATCTCGCCGTGCATGGCAGTCTGGCCGAACCGCTTGGCCGTGTCGTGCTGCTCGCCCATGGCGCAGTCGGCCGCAGCGACTCCACGCAGTGGGCACAGGCCGGGCATGGCCAAGGCTATGCCGCGCTGTGCCGCATGGTGACCGCTGCACACGATCCCGGCCCGAGAGCGCGCCGTTCTTCGGCCCCTTCGCTCAGCCGTGACGCGCTCAGCGAGCTGCTGCGCGAACGGCCGCACCTGAGCGTGCTGCTCGGCCCGTCCAGCGACGTCGGCCGACTGGTCGAGGCGCGCCGGCTGCCCGAGGCTCGTGCGGCGCTGCGCGCCTGGTGCCGACTGGTGCCGCGCGAGCTGCTGGCCGTCGAGGTGGTGTGCTGGCTGGCCGAGCCGGGACAGCCCGGCAGCGTCACACCGGCCACACGGATGCTCTCGCTGGCCGAGGCGCATGGGCTCACGGCCGTGCTCACCAATCAGGTTCGATACGGCGAGCCAGATGAGGCAGCCACTGCAGACATCTCAGACTCTGCGCGTACGCTGCTGCCGCTCGACGACCTCGACCGCGACCGTCGCCTCACCGCCACCGGACAGGCCTGGCTGAAGCCGGCCTCCGCCATGCGGCGCATTGCCCGCATGGTCGTCGACGTGAGCGACCACACGACCACCGCGACAGATCTGCTCGCCGCCACCGAGCGTCTCGCCGAACGGTGCACGCTCGACCCCGAAGTCGATCTCGGCTGGGGGCATCCGCGCATGCCAGAGGCCGGTGTGATCGGAATCGAAGGAGACCCGATGCGCGCGCTGACCATGCGCGCCAGAGCTGCTGTCCCCGATCGGTACGCCCAGGCAGACCCCGCCCGCCTGCATGCGGTGCACGATCGTCTCGATCATGAGCTCGCCGACATCGAGACGTTGGGGTTCGCCCCGTACTTTCTGACCGTCGCCAAAGTCGTCGACCTGATTCGCGAGATGGGGGTGCGGGTGCAGGCCCGTGGGTCTGGGGTCGGCTCGATGCTGAATTATCTGCTGCGCATCTCAGGCGTCGAACCGCTCGACAATGGGCTGCTCTGGGAACGTTTTCTCTCGCCCGAGCGCCGCACGCTGCCCGACATCGATCTCGACGTCGAGTCTGCCCGGCGCCATGACGTCTACCGGCGCATCTTCGCCGAGTTCGGCGACCAGCGGGTGACGCTGATGTCGATGACGAACACCTATCGCTCCCGTGGCGCGGTGCGCGATGCCGGGCTCGCTCTGGGCATCGAGGCCGAGCGCATCGACGCGATCGCCAAAGAACTGTGGAGGTTCAGCGCCGGCGGCTTTCGGCGGGCGCTGGCCGAGAAGCCCGAACTCGCCGACTTCGCCGAGCAGGTGCGCACCAGCCCGCAGCTTGATCTGCTCGTCGACGCCACCGAGCGTCTCGACGCACTGCCGAGACACATCTCCATGCATCCCTGCGGGGTCATTGTCTCCGATCTCTCGCTGCTCGACCGCACCCCGGTGCAGCCCTCGGGCATCGGGCTGCCCATGTCGCAGTTCGACAAGCACAGTGTCGACCCGATGGGGCTCATCAAGCTCGACGTGCTCGGCGTGCGAATGCAGTCAGCGATGGCCTATGCGGTGAGCGAGGTGAACCGGCTGCACGAGACGCCGCTCGATCTCGACGCCCTGCCGCTCGACGACCCGGCGACCTTCGAGACGATTCGCTCGACGCACACCTTGGGCATCTTCCAGATCGAGTCACCAGGGCAGATGGAGCTGGTCGGCAAGCTGCAGCCCGAGCAGTTCAACGACCTCACTGTCGACATCAGCCTGTTCCGGCCCGGCCCGATGAAGAACAACATGCCGCTGCAGTATCTGCAGGCTCGTCACGGCGAAGTGTCTCCGGCGGTCATTCACCCGCGCATCGATCCGATTCTGCGAGAGACGATGGGAGTCGTGGTCTTCCACGAGCAGGTGATGCGTCTGCTCGACGAGCTCACCGGCTGCGGTCTGGCGAAGGCCGATGTGCTCCGCCGTGCAATGGCCGACGATCAGCAGCTCGACCAGATCGAGCAGATGGTCTTTCGCAATGCGTCGCTGCGAGGCATCCCGTCGTCGGTGACCGATCGTTGCTGGCGGATGCTGCGGGGATTCGCCAGCTTCGGCTTCGCGAAGGCGCATGGTGCGGCCTTCGCCCTGCCCACCTATCAGTCCGCCTGGCTGAAGACCCATCATCCGGCCGAGTTCCTCGCCGGTCTGCTGACCCACGACCCGGGCATGTGGCCCAAAGACCTGCTGCTCTCCGAGGCACGTCGCCTGGGCGTCCCGCTGCTGCCGCTCGACGTGCAGCGTTCCGGGCTCGACTACCGGGTCGAGCGGCTGCCCGACCGCCAGGCCCCGAGTCTGGGCATCCGGGTGTCGGTGGCCGAGCTGGTCGGCAGCACTCGAGCCGAGCAGGAGCGACTGGTCGCGCATCAGCCTTTTGCGAATCTGCAGGACTTTCGCGATCGCGTGCGCCCTCGTCGCAGCACGTTCGAGGCACTGGCCAGAGTCGGCGCGCTCGACGCGTTCATCGGGCATGATCCCAGACGACGTCATGAGCTGCTCGCTCTGATCAGGTCGATCACCGCCACACCCATACGCATTCCGCCTCGGCAGCTGGCCTTCGACCTTGATCTGCCGACCATTCATCATGCAGCGGCGCCCGTGACCGACCTGCACGCGCGCACCCAGACCGATCTTGAGATCGAGCATCTCGGCATCGGCGTCGAGCACCACGTGGTCTCGCGCTTCCACCCGCTGTTCCGGCGTTTGGGCGTGACCCCGGCGCGTGATCTCGTCGGCCTGCCCGGTGGCAGCGAGGTGCTGGTAGCCGGGGTGCGCCGTGCGACGAACACTCCTCCGATGCGCGGAGGCCGCCGAGTGGTGTTCGTATCACTCGACGACGGCACCGGGGTGAGCAACATCGTCTTCTTCGCTGAGGCCCAAGAGCGCATCCGCAGCGGAGTCTTTCGCACCCAATTGATGCTCGTACGAGGAGTCACCCGCCGCAGCGGAGCAAGAGGCATCAGCGTCACGGGGTCGATGGCGTGGAATCTCGTCGACGTGCAGGCGCAGCAGCAGACCGACGACCGGGGCTCAAGAACCCTGCAGCAGCGCGATCCACAGTCTCTGCTGAGAACGGCAGGCTAACGTGTATCTCATGACCGCTGACTACGAGCTCGTACCTCGCATCGCCACCCAGGATCTGACGCTGCTGGGCGACGACGACGTCGCTCACTGGCGTCATCTCAGAAAGCAGTTCACCGGCTTTCTGCTGCAGTACAAGTTCGCCATCGACGAGGTGCTCACCAAAGTGAACATCCTTCGTGACGAGTTCGCCCACCTGCACAGCGAGAACCCGATCGAGCACGTGAAGTCCCGGCTCAAATCGCCAGAGAGTCTGCTCGACAAAATCGAGCGCAAAGGCATCGCTCCCGACTTCGACTCCATTCGCGCCGAGATCACCGACATCGCCGGCGTGCGCATCACGTGCAGCTTCGTCTCTGACATCGAACAGATCTACCGCGCTCTGCTGCGCCAAGACGACCTCACCGTGATCCAGGTCAAAGACTATGTGCATCAGCCCAAGCCCAACGGCTACCGAAGCCTGCATATGATCGTCTCGGTGCCGGTGTTCCTCTCGTCAGGCACGGTGCCGGTGACCGTCGAGATTCAGATCCGCACCATCGCAATGGACTTCTGGGCATCGCTCGAGCACAAGATCTACTACAAATACCGCCACGACGTTCCCGAACAGATCGAGCGGCAGCTGCACGAGTCAGCTCAGCAGGCCACGGCCCTCGACGAGCTCATGGCCGACCTGCACCAGCAGGTGCACGATCTCGACGCTGCAGAGACGATCGACGACGACCTCGATCTGTTCCACTCGCATCCGCGAGACAGCCACGCGGCGACCAACACCGAGACCCCCGGCCTGCCGCTGCGCAGCCATCTCATCAGCCGTCTCGCAGACCTGCGTCAGAGGTACGGCCGCGACGCCACGTGAGCCTCACCCGAGACTCGCCTGCCTGACCCTGCTCGGCATCGTGGCGCCGCAGAAGCCCTGCCGCCACACGCTCAGGCGCGGTCAGTTGAGTTCGGGGGTGTCTTCTGGGATCACGCCGTCGTCATAGAGGCTGTTGCCCAGATCACGCAGTGCGCGCAGCGCATGCCGCTGCGTCATCGGCCCGTACGAGATGCGTGCCACACCCAGCTGTTCGTATTCCCGGGCACTCAGCGCACCTGGCAGCCCGATGACGCTGAGGCGGCCTTCTCCGATGCCGTCCACCAGCCGCTCGGTCGTCTCACGGTCGAGCACACCGGGCACGAAGACCAACGCCGCTCCGGCGTCGAGGTAGGCCCGGCCGCGTGAGATCGCATCGTCGATCACGACATCGATCGGTCGTTCACCGCCGAGCACGAACGCGTCGGTTCGTGCGTTCAGCTGAAAGTCGACTCCCGCGCTCTCCCCCGCGGCGACCACACGACGCACCGTCTCTGCTGATTCGTCCACGGGTCGCAGCCGATCTTCGATATTGGCCCCCACCACGCCGATGTCGATGGCACGACGAACCGTCTCTGCGGCATCGCCATGCCCGTCGTCGAGATCTGCGCTGACGGGCAGGTCGGTCGCGGCCACGATACGGGCCGTCGCAGCGAGCAGCAGGTCGAGCGGAATCTCACCGTCAGAGAAACCATGACTGGCCGCGATGGAGTGCCCCGCTGTGGCCAGGGCCTGAGTGCCGGGCAGGTCTGAGACCACTTTGGCCGTGATCGCATCCCACACATTGACGACCCGCAGAATGCTCGGGTCACGATGCAGCGCCCTGAGCGTCTCGGCTCGGCGTGCGGTCTCGTCTCTCGTCGTCTCGCTCATGGTCTGCACCTCTCGTCCAGGCGGCCGATCCGGTTGAGTCAGCCGGTTGTGAGCCGACGTCTCGCCGTCGACTCATGTGCCACGAGGCTAGCCCCACCGATGCGCATCCTCACAGGGTGTCCTCTCTGCGCGAACACCGTATACAGCGAGCAGTCAGTCGACCGACCTGGCCGTGGTCACTGGCCGCCGGCGGCCAGCCGCATCATGTCCGAGTCGAAGTCGAGCCCGGCAGACGCGTCACTCGCCGCACCTGCATCTGGGTCTCTTGCCTTCTCGGCCGCCGCCTGCTCGGCGACCGATCCGAACTCGTGCTGATAGTGCGGCCAGGCGCCGCCGGTGATCGCACGCGCGACGTCGCTGGCCAGCAGTGCGACCAGTTCGTTGGCCGCACGGTCGAGTCTGCCGCCGAGGCTCGCCGAGCCCCAATCCTCTGACGTGCTGAACACCGAGGTCGGAATCGTCAGCGCGCGGAAGAACGCCATCGTCGAGCGCAGCTGCTCGTCGACCACGAGTGCGTGCCGTGCGGTGCCGGCCGTGGCCAGCAGCGCGGTCGGCTTCGCCAGCAGCAGATCCTGATCGAGAATGTCGAGAAAGCTCTTGAGCAGCCCGCTCATGCCCGCTTTGTAAATCGGCGTCGCGACCACGATCGCGTCTGCTGGGGCCAGGTGATCGATCGCCTGTGCGATCTCGGCGCTCTGCAGGCCGCTGATCATCGTCTGCACGATCTGCTGCGCCAGCGGGCGCAGCTCCACCTGACGCACCTCGACGGTCACCTGCGCCGCCTCGGCACGCTGCAGCACACGCCGCACGAACTGATCGGCCAGCAGGTGCGTCGACGACGGCTGCGACACCCCTGCGCTGATCACCACGATCTTCCGTGTCTGATCGGCGACCGCGTCCTCGTGCCGACCCGTCGTTCTCATCTGCCCTGCATCGCTCTGCTCGCTCGTCTCGTCCACTGCAGTCACCTCACTCGCCTCGACTCATCTCTCATCGTCTTCGTCGACCGATCGAATCAGCCGCCGCGTCAGATCGCGCAGCTGCTCCAGCTCCGCGTCGCTCAGCGCCGCACTCAGGCGTTCGGCCACCAGCCGCCCATGTCTCCGGCCGACCGCCCGCTGCACGCGGCGGCCCTCCTCGGTCAGCGTGACGCAGACCCGCCGGCTGTCGTCCGGCATCCGCTGCCGACTCACCAGACCACGACCGACCAGACGGTCGACGAGACGTGAGAGCGTCGGCTGTGTGAGCATCACGCTGGCGTTCAGCCTGCCCATGCTGAGCCCGTGCGGCTGCTTCGCGAGGGTGTAGAGCACGTCGTATTCGTTCAGCGACGCCTGCTGCCAGATGTCGTCGGCCTCGAAGACGCGCAACAGCCGGCCCTGTGCGCGGAACAGCGCCTCCCACGCCTCGTTCGCGATGCGCGCCGACCCGTGCGCTGTGCTTCGGCCGTCATCTCGACTGTCGGTGGATGCCCCGGCGTCGGCCATCACATCGGCGCCGGTCGCGAGCGGCTCAGCGGCGCGCATCTTCGGTGTCCAGGTAGGGCGAGCCGCCGGTGACGTTGTCGCCGCGGTTGGCGTTCGGGCGAGGCTGGCGCGGTTCGGCGTCGCCGTACTTCGCCCGCACCAGCGAGGCGTGCGTCGGGGCATCAGGCACGTCGGGCGCCCGACGTGCGGCCAGCTCGCGCCGCAGGACCGGCACGACCTCGCTGCCCAACAGCTCGATCTGGTCGAGCACCGTCGTCAGGGGCAGGCCGGCGTGATCCATCAGGAACATCTGCCGCTGGTAGTCGCCGAACGACTCCCGGAAGGTGAGCGTCTTGTCGATGACCTCCTGCGGGCTGCCCACGCTGAGCGGCGTCTGGCGGGTGAAGTCCTCCATCGTCGGCCCGTTGCCGTAGACCGGCGCATTGTCGAAGTACGGGCGGAATTCGCGCACGGCGTCCTGCGAGCGCTTCGCGATGTAGGCCTGCCCGCCGAGGCCGACGATCGCCTGGGCCGCCGTGCCGTGCCCGTAGTGCTCGAAGCGCTGCCGGTACATGCGGATCAGCCGCATGTAGTGCTCTTTGGGCCAGAAGATGTTGTTGGCGAAGAAGCCGTCACCGTAGTAGGCCGCCTGCTCGGCGATCTCAGGTGTGCGGATCGAGCCGTGCCAGACGAAGGGCGGCACGTCGTCGAGCGGTCGCGGCGTCGAGGTGAATCCCTGCAGCGGCGTGCGGTACCTGCCCTGCCAGTCGACGACGTCCTCTCGCCACAGCCTGTGCAGCAGGTTGTAGTTTTCGAGGGCCATCGGCAGCGACTCGCGAATGTCTTTGCCGAACCAGGGGTAGACCGGCGCGGTGTTGCCGCGTCCGAGCATCAGATCCATGCGTCCGTCTGAGAGATGCTGCAGCATGGCGTACTCTTCGGCCAGTCGCACCGGATCGTTCGTGGTGATCAGCGTGGTCGACGTGCTCAGCACGATGCGCTCGGTCTGTGCGGCGATGCTGGCGAGCAGCGTGGTCGGCGCCGACGAGAAGAACGGCGGGTTGTGGTGCTCGCCGATGGCGAAGACGTCCATGCCGACCTCTTCGGTCTTCTTCGCAATGGCGACCGCCGCTTTGATGCGCTGCGCCTCGCTGGGAGTCTCACCGCTGACCGGGTCGCGAGTGATGTCGCTGACCGAGAAGATTCCGAACTGCATGACTGCCGCCTCTCATCGTGTGGCCGAGGGATGCCGCGGTGCAGCAGCGATCTCGGTGATCGGTGCGGCATGTCTGGGTGGCATGTCTCGGGGTATCTGCTTGGTGCCATTCTACTTGTATCAGCAACCTATGCAAGTGAATAGATATTCCCGGCGAAAGCAGGTGCCGATCCTCGGTTGCAGATGCACGCGTGCGTCACTCCGACCGGCACAGGCATCACTGGGCCAGCACCGCCTTCACGGTCGCGAGCTTCATGCCGTAGTCGATGCGCACACGCGGCAGTGCGAGCTTGTCACTGCCCTGGTGCACCGTTCCCCCGGCGACGGTGACTGCAAGATCGAATCCTGCCTGCCGTACACCCTGCTCGGCGACGGCATTGTGATGGCCGAACGGATAGGCGATGACCTCCTTCGCACCGAGGATGTCGGCCGAGGTCTGCAGATCCTGTGCCACGGCTTGAGCCGACTCGTTCACCATGCGACCCTTGCCGTTCGCCCCGGCACGGTGCATATCGTGCGTGTGCGAGCGCTGCAGCACGAAGCGGTTCGGCGTCGCCTCGGTGCGCGCGCTCGTGATCACGAACGACGTCGCCAGAACCTGATACCGCTCGACGATCGGCGCGGCGAGTTCGAGCCACGATGAGTCTGCGTCGTCATCGGTGACGATCACCGACTTGCGCGGCAGCGCCAGACGCCCGTCGATGAACGCCTCGAGCTCATCCCAGGTCGGCAGGTAGTACTCGTTCTCGGCGATATAGCGGATGTGATCCTCGAAGTCTCCGATGTACGCATAGTTCAGGCGCAGCCAACCGCGCTCCCCCTCCGGCTTCGCCGTGAACTGGTGATACATCAGAATCGGCACCCGCACGTCGGCCGCACGCACCGCATCCGGCGTCTGCCACGCCGCATGCAGCGTGCGCTCGCCGTCAGCGCAGTCGACCAGATGCGCTCCGTTGATTCGGGCGCGCTGATCGGCGGATGCGGCGCTCGCGGCATCTGCATACCAGCCGGCGAACACCCAGCCGGTTCGATCCGGCACCGGCAGATCACGATAGAGCTCGCCGGCGACCTCGGTGACCACAGGCTCCTGCACATCGTCGCCGACGAATGAGATCTCGCAGCGATCGGCACCAGCAGCGCTGCAGCCCCGTGTCGCCACCGAGTTCGGCGCATCAGCTCCATCAGCTCTGGCGCCCCCAGACACGCCTCCCTGGGCCAGCGACGAAGGCTCCGAGCCGACGCTCGGAATCAGTGCGCCCACGACGAGGAGCACCGCAGTGAGCGTGACGAGAGCCGCCGTCAGCAGACGGATCTCGGCGAGACGATGCCGACCTCTGGCATGTCGGTACTGTCTGCGACGCTGCACCTCGCCCATTCTGGTTCCCCTCCGCCCGAATGCCGCCGTGCAGCCGGGCCGCCCCAAGTCTGCCTGAGACCAGCGCGAAATGGTAGCAACCGGCTCGGCGGCCGACGGCCCGGTCAGCCCCGACTCGGCTGACAGCTCGGGCACCAGTACACATCGCGCAGGCGCGTCGCATCGGCACCGAGACGGTCGAAGCGGATCTCCTCGCCGCATCGGCGACAGGGCAGGCCGGCGCGAAAGCAGACATAGAGTCGTTCGCCGCGCCGGCGGTTGCCCGTCGTCGTGCGTTCGACGCGGTCGCGGTTCGCACGGATCATCCGTGCACCGAGGCGCAGCACAGCCATGGCGTCCACCTGATTCGCCGGGGTGTGCGGGTCGACGCCACGCAGAAAGCAGATCTCATTGCCGTACTCGTTGCCGAACCCGGCGACGTTGCGCTGGTCGAGCAGAGCGACGTGCACCGGGCGCACATCGGCTGACAGCCTCTCGGCGGCGACCTCGAGGCCGCCGTGATCCCACTGCCGCTTCAGCGGGTCGGGCCCGAGATGGTCGATCAGCAGGTGCTCTTCGGCGCGCGGCACGACGCGAACCTCGGCGAGTTCGAAGCCGACCGTCACGATCGTCTCAGTGGCCAGCACGGCTCGTGCCTGATAGCCGGGCGAGCGCCAGCGCTGTCCGGGCCGGTATCGATCCCAACGCCCCTCCATGCGCAGATGCGAATGCAGCGTGTAGTCGCCGATGTGATGCAGGATGTGCTTGCCGTAGCAGGTCACACGGTCGACCCGGCACCCGGCCAGATCGACCGTCGCCGCCCGCGGCACCCGCACATCGAACCGGGTGAGCGTCTGCCCGTGCAGCGCCTCGTCGAGCGCACGTGCGGTGCGGTAGACAGTGTCTCCTTCTGGCATCAGCGCACCCGCCTGCGTAGTATCAGGCCCCGTGGCGTCTCTTCGAACCCGGCGTCGATCAGCGGTCGCCGCCAGGCCGAGCCGCCGACGGGCTCGCCGTCGATCTTCAGCACGGTGAACGTCGCCAGGTGTCGGCTCTGCACGGTTTCGACCAGGGAGCGTGCTGCGGACTCGCGGCGCGTCTGTCGCTGCGCCGGGTCGTCGGCCGAGGCCGCTTCTGCTGAGACGAACGAGACGGCGGTGCGACCGCCCCGCTCAAGGTAGAGCACAGGCTCGCCGTCGACGATGGTGACCAGCGCGCCAGGGTTGCGCTTCGGACGCCCCGAGTCTGCCGATTCCGCTTCTGGCCAGGGCAGTGCCGCCCCGAACGGGTTCGCCGGATCGGTCGCCGACAGCGTCAGCGCCTGCCCCGATGACGAGACGTGCAGATCTGCGAACTCCCGCAGTCGATCGACGGTGCCCGATGCCGCGAACTGGGCTCCGCCGAGGCCGTCGATCAGGTAGCCGCGACGGCAGTAGCCGCCGCGCTCGAACTCGGCAAGCAGCTGATACACCTGGGCGAAGCCGCCCGGAAATCCCTCGGCCACGACAGACCCGCGCGTCACCACCCCGTAGCGATCGAGCAGCAGCCCCGCCTGCGCCGAGAGACGCTCTGCCCGCTCGGCCGTGCTGTGCGGCACCAGCGCCCAGCGACCGGCCAGTCTCGGTTCGGTCGCAGCGGCGTGTGCGGCTCCGGTGCGCATGCTCGAATCGCCCCCGCCGACGGTCTGGTCGTGGGCTCTGGCCTCGCGCACGCGCGCGAACGCGCCCCGGCGGATGCTGCGGCCGGCACTCGGGCGAGTGCGCGTCTTCTGCGCGGCATGGGTTCCGCTGACCGTCGCCCGCAGCGGACCGAGGCTGTCGGTCGTGATCGCTCCGGCCCATGCGAGCTCCCAGACGGCGGCGGTCAGCTGCCCGGTCGAGAATTGTGCACCCCGTGCGATCAGACGCTCACGCAGTTG
Organism: Pseudoclavibacter sp. CFCC 14310; assembly: GCF_008831165.1. NCBI lineage: Bacteria > Bacillati > Actinomycetota > Actinomycetes > Micrococcales > Microbacteriaceae > Pseudoclavibacter > Pseudoclavibacter sp. CFCC 14310. The sequence goes on from NZ_WBKC01000003.1 coordinate 187,442, forward strand.
GTGGGCGAAGAGCGCGCCGTCGTCGCCGAGCACGTCGGCGATCAGCTGTGACAGCCCCGATGGCTTGTCGCTGCCGTCGGAGTCATCGGAGGTCTGCCGTGTGAGATCGAGGGTGTCGGCCAGATGCAGGCTGACGCGCCCGTCATGACCCGGCAGCTCGCCCTCCCCCACCCACAGCACCTGACCGGAGGCGATCAGCTCGTCGAGCATCGCGGGTGTGTAGTCGGCGACACGCTGCGGCAGCACCATCGTCTCAAGTGTCGAGGCAGCCAACGGCAGACCGGCGAGCTGTTCGATCACCGAGAGCAGACCGTCGAGACCTCGCTGCTGGTTCGAGCAGCCCTGCCAGTCGCTCAGGAACATCGCGAAGGCGTGCTGCGGCACCGGTTCGATACTGCCGCGCAGCTTCGCCAGGGTGCGCGACCGCAGCCGACGCAGCACGTCGCGATGCACCCACTCGACGTCGTCATCGAGGTCGGCGGCGGCCGCGTGCTGCGGGCGGAATCGGCCGCGCAGGAGCAGCCCTTCGACGACGAGACGCTCCAGAGCACCCCGCACCACCGCCGTGCCCAGCCCGAAATGCGTGGCCACCGCTGGTGCGGTGAACGGTCCGTTGGTGGCGGCCCACCGCACGACCAGTTCGCGCAGCGGATCGGAGACAGGCTTCGTGTGGGCATCGGCCACGCCGACCGGCAGCGCTGTGCCCAGTGCGTCGCGCAGCAGGCCGGCGTCTTCGACGGCCGCCCAGACCTCGGCGCCGGCGATGCGCACACGGATCACCCGTCGCGCATTCTCGAGTTCGCCCAACAGCTCGGCTGCCGCAGGCGACGCCTCGGCGAGACGGGCGTGCACCTCTGCCGTGCTCAGCGGCCCGAGCATCCGCAGCAGGTCGGCGACGCCCTCGACACCGTGCACACGGAAGGCAGGAGCCGTGCGCTGCAGCTCGGCCTCGACGTCGGTCACCGCCTCTGGGTCGAGCAGTTCGCGCAGCTCCACCTCGCCCAACAGCTCGCGCAGCAGCTGCGGGTCGACCGTCAGCGCAGCGATGCGGCGCTCGCCCAGGGGCTGATCGCCCTCGTACATGAACTCGCCGACATAGCCGAAGAGCATCGACCTCGCGAAGGGCGAGGGCAGCTCGCAGGCGACCTCGCGCAGACGCACGCGACGCGAGTCGACACGCTGCATCAGACCGACGAGCGCGTCGATGTCATAGACGTCTTGCAGACACTCGCGCACAGTCTCGAGCACGATCGGAAACTGCGGATGCCGTGCGGCGATCTCGAGCAGTCGGGCCGAACGCTGGCGCTGCTGCCACAGCGGTGACCGGCTGCCGGGTTTGGACGCCCCGAGCAGCAGCGCTCTCGCGGCGCACTCGCGAAAGCGAGCTGCGAAGAGCGCAGACCCGCTCACCTCGGCGGTGACGATCGAGCGGATCTCGTCGGGGTCGAACACGAAGAGCTCCGCCCCCGGCGGCGTGCTCTCGGTGTCAGGGATGCGAACGATGATGCCGTCGTTGCTCGCGATGGCGCTGCCTTCGATGCCGAGCTGCTCTCTCACCCGTGCGGTGACGGCCAGCGCCCACGGTGCATGCACCGCCTGGCCATAGGGAGATTCGAGCACCAGTCGCCAGTCGCCCACGTCGTCGCGGGTGCGTTCGACCGTGAGCGCCCGATCAGTCGGCACCATACCGGTCGCCTCGCGCTGTTCGGACAGATAGGCCAGCGCGTTCTGCACCGCTCGTCGATCGAGCCCGGCTTGCTGCAGCCGTTCGGCGGCTCCATCGTCTTCGAGCCCGCGCAGCATCTCGCCGAGAGCCTCTCCGAGTTCGGCCGGCCGAGCGGCGCTGTCACCGCGCCAGAACGGCATGCGACCTGGCTGCCCGAAAGCGGGCACGACGTTGACGCGGTCATGCGTGATCTCGCGAATGCGCCACGAGGTCGTGCCCAGTGTGAAGACGTCGCCGACACGCGACTCATAGACCATCTCTTCGTCGAGCTCGCCCACTCTGGTGCCGCCGCCCTCGTCGCCGGTCACCGCCACGACCCGGAACAGTCCGCGATCGGGAATCGTTCCCCCACTGGTGATCGCCAGCCGTTTGGCGCCTGGTCGCGCTTCGAGCGTCTGGGCGTCACGATCCCACAGCACGCGTGGGCGCAGCTCTGCGAACTCGCTGGACGGATACCGCCCGGAGAGCAGGTCAAGAGTGGCCACGTATGCGCTGCGCGGCAGCGATGCGAACGGCGCCGCACGTCGCACGGTCTCGAACCAGGCTTCGACGTCAAGCGTCTCGACCGAGGCCGCGGCCACCGTCTGCTGAGCGAGCACGTCGAGCGGGTTCGCCGGCATGTGCAGGTGTTCGATCTCGCCGGCGAGCATACGCTCGGTGACGATCGCGGTCTCAAGCAGCTGCTGGCGATGCGTCGGATAGAACACCGCACGCGAGATGCCGTCGACCTGGTGCCCCGCTCGTCCGACCCGTTGGAGTCCGCTGGCCACTGACGGCGGGGCGTCGATCTGCACGACGAGGTCGACGAGCCCCATGTCGATGCCGAGTTCGAGGCTCGACGTGGCCACCACGCACCGCAGCCGCCCGCTCTTGAGCGCCTCTTCGACTTCGGCTCGCTGGTCTTTCGAAACCGACCCATGATGCACCCGTGCCAGCGGTTCGACCTCGTCTTCGGCGCTCTGCAGCTGGGCGTCCAGCTCGTTGAGCCGGGCGGTGACACGCTCGGCGAGCCGTCGGGAGTTGGCGAACACGATCGCCGAGCGCACGCTCCGGATGCGTTTCAGCAGTGACGCCTCGATCGCCGGCCACATCGACCCCACTCTGTGCTCGCCGTCGTCGTTCGCAACGGCGTCGGGGCCGCTCGAAGCGGCTCCCTCGCCCCGGTCGCCGGCCGGCGCCACGCTTTCGGGCATCGGCGGGTTCGACATATCGTCGACAGGCACCTCGACCGTCAGATCGAATCGCCGACGGCGATCGGGCGCAACCACCTGCACCGGCCGCGAGCCGCCCAGGAATCTTGCGACGGCATCGATCGGACGCACCGTCGCGCTCAGGCCGATGCGCTGCGGCGACGTCTCGAGCAGCCCCTCGAGACGTTCGAGTGAGAGTGCGAGATGCGCACCACGTTTGTCATCGGCGAGCGCATGGATCTCATCGACGATGACCGTGTGCACTGTGCGCAGCGTCTCGGCCGCCTTGCTGGTGAGCATCAGATAGAGCGACTCAGGCGTGGTGATCAGCACATCGGGCGGGTGTGTCACGAGACGGCGCCGCTCTTTGGGCGTCGTGTCGCCCGAGCGCACGCCGACCGTGATCGGCGGCAGTGTCTCACCCAGACGCTCGGCGGCCTGGCCGATGCCGATCAGAGGTGCGCGCAGGTTTCGCTCGACGTCGACGCCCAGCGCCTTCATGGGTGAGACATAGAGAATGCGCACGCCTGGCGCCGCTGCGGTTGCGAACTCAGGCGGGTCGGCATCGGCACGGGCAGATCGGCGCTCGCGCACGAGCCGGTCGATCGACCAGAGAAACGCCGCGAGCGTCTTACCCGACCCGGTCGGCGCCACGACCAGTGTGTGCCTGCCTCGTTCGATCGCCTGCCAGGCCCCCACCTGAGCATCGGTCGGCGCCGCGAAGGCCGAGTCGAACCAGGCTCGGGTGGGCTCGGAGAACGGCGCGACTGCCCCGATCTGTGCGTCCGATGTCATGCAGTCATCCTAGGTGCGACCGCTGACACGGTGTGGCGACGGCTGTCCGCCTGAATTGACCAGTTGCTCAATGTAAGGTGAAACCGACGCCGAACAGGCGGGTTCAACCGATCAGTGCGACAGGAGTGCAGCATGCACGCGACAGAGAACGGGTCACCGCAGGCCGGTGTGGCGCAGAAGCCCGCGTCAGGCACCGGCACCAAAGTCACCGTCGCCACCCTGACCATGATGGTCATCGGCTCGATGGTCGGTGCAGGCGTGTTCTCTCTGCCACGTCGGTTCGCCCAAGAGACGGGTGTGCTCGGCGCACTGATCGCCTGGGTCGTCGCCGGCTTCGGCATGCTCATGCTCGCCTTCGTGTTCCAGCGGCTGGCGAACCGCAAACCCGCACTCGACGCCGGGGTGTACGCCTACGCGAAGGCCGGGTTCGGCCAGTTCGTCGGCTTCTTCTCGGCGATCGGATACTGGGCAAGCGCATGCGTGGGCAACGTGACGTACTGGGTGCTCATCATGTCGACGCTCGGCGCGCTGTGGCCGGCGCTCGGCGCGGGCGACACCTGGGTGGCGATCCTGCTCAGCTCGATCGGGCTCTGGCTGTTCTTCCTGCTCATCAAACAGGGCGTCAAAGAGGCGACCGCCATCAACCGCATCGTCACGATCGCGAAGCTGGTTCCCATCATCGTGTTCGTGCTGATCGCGATCTTCTGCTTTCACCCCGACGTGTTCGTCGACAACCTGATGGGTGCTGACTACGCCGGCTCGCTCATGACCCAGGTGCGTGACACCATGCTGGTGACGGTGTTCGTCTTCATGGGCGTCGAAGGCGCCAGCGTCTACTCCCGCCACGCACAGAAGCGCGAACACGTCGGGCGCGCCACGGTGCTCGGCTTCCTCAGCGTCTTCGCCATCTTCGCCTCGGTGACCGTCGTCTCGTACGGCATCCTGCCGATGGGCGAGATCGCCGCGCTGCGACAGCCGTCGATGGCCGGAGTGCTCGAAGCCGCGGTCGGTCAGTGGGGCACGGTCTTCGTCAGCATCGGACTGATCGTCTCTGTGCTCGGAGCCTACCTGGCCTGGAGCCTGATGGCCGCCGAGGTGCTCTTCGTCGCGGCCAAAGACAGAGATCTCCCCAAGTTCCTCGCCAAACAGACCGGCGACGACGTTCCCGTCAACGCCCTGCTGCTGAGCACCCTGCTCGCCCAGGTGGTGCTCGTGATCACCTACTTCTCTGAGGAGGCATTCGACTTCGCCCTGGACCTGACTGCGGCGCTGTCGCTCATCCCGTACTTCCTGGCCGCGGCCTACGCACTGAAGCTCGTGGTCACACGAGAGACGTATCTGCACGAGCAGCCGCGCCGTCTTGCTGCCGATGCGGTGATCGCCGTGCTCGCTGTCGTCTACACGCTGTTCCTGATCTACGCGGCGGGCCTGCAGTTCCTCCTCATCTCGATGATCTTCTATGCGCCGGCCACGATCCTCTTCGCGATCACCAGACGAGAGCAGCATCGACGCGTCTTCTCGACCGGCGAGCTCGTGCTCTTCGCGGTCGTGGTCATCGGAGCGATCGTCGGCGTCGTCGGCCTGGCGCACGGGCTGATCCAGCTCTGACGCAGCGACCTGGCAGGCCCCTTCTCGTTCCATCCGATCCACGCAACTTCTGAAAGGAACCGACATCATGACAGACTCATCAGAGGGCGCCGCACAGACTGCGGTCGGCAGCGGCCGCTCCGAAGCATACGGAGTGCACTCCGAGGTCGGACGACTGCGCAAAGTGCTCGTCGCCGCACCGGGACTCGCCCACGAGAGGCTCACACCGTCCAACTCCGACGACCTGCTCTTCGACGACGTGCTCTGGGTCGAGAAGGCTCAGCGCGATCACCTCGATTTCAGGAACAAACTCGCGAATCGCGGCGTCGAGGTGGTCGAGCTGCACGAAGTGCTCGCCGAGACGATCGACGTGCCCGGCGCCCGTGCATGGCTGCTCGACCGGCTCGTGATCGCGAACACCGTCGGCATCGGTCTGGTCGCTGCGACCCGCGAGTTCCTCGACGAGCTCGACAGCGCATCCCTCGCCCGATACCTCATCGGCGGGCTCGGCCTGCACGACCTCCCCACCGATCTGCACCCCATGCTCGGAAGCCTCGCCCAGTACACCAAGGGCGCTCGCGAGTATCTGCTGCCGCCGCTGCCGAACACGCTGTTCACCCGCGACACCACCTGCTGGATCTACGGCGGCCTGACGCTCAATCCGCTCTACTGGCCGGCACGCCACGGCGAGACCCTGCTCATGAAGGCTATCTACCTCTTTCACCCCGACTTCGTCGGCTCGAAGGTCTGGTGGGGCGACCCCGAACAGGATTGGGCACAGGCGTCGCTCGAAGGCGGCGACGTCATGCCAGTGGGCAACGGCATCGTGCTGATCGGCATGAGCGAGCGCTCGTCACGGCAGGCCATCACGCAGGTGGCGAAGGCGCTCTTCGACGAAGGCGCGGCAACACAGGTGATCGTCGCAGGCATGCCGAAGCTGCGCGCCGCGATGCACCTCGACACCGTCTTCACCTTCGCTGATCGAGATCTCGCGACCGTGCACCCGGCGATCGTCGACGGCGTGCACACGTTCAGCATCCACCAGAGCGACAAAGCGCCCGGCTTAGAGATCGTCGACGAGGGCGACGCCCGTTTCACCGACGTCGTCGCACGAGGTCTGGGGCTGCCCAAGCTGCGTCTGGTCGAGACGGCGGGCGACTTCTACGCCTCAGAGCGTCAGCAGTGGGACAGCGGCAACAACGCCGTGGCCGTCGAGCCGGGTGTGGTCTTCACCTACGACCGCAACACCCAGACGAACGCGGCCCTGCGCAAGGCCGGCGTCGAGGTCATCACCATCGCCGGTGCCGAGCTCGGGCGCGGGCGCGGTGGGGGCCACTGCATGACGTGCCCCATCATCCGCGACGCCGTCGACTGGTGATCGCAGGCGTTCGGGCAGGAACACTGCTTCAGGTGCTCCTGTCCGAACGCTCCACTCGCGGTATTGATCATCCGGTCAGCACTTGTGCGGGCGACGACGGCTATGGTGGAGGCCATGGTCGGTGTCAGGTTGTCCGAGTCCGAACGCCGTTCGGCCATCGTCCGTGCTGCCCACCGCATTGCGGTGCGCGACGGGCTCGCGATGGTCAGCGGGCGTTCCGTCGCCGCCGAGGCAGAGCTGTCGAGCGGGCTCGTCTACTTCTATTTCTCGACAAAGCTCGGTCTCTTGCACGCCCTGCTCCACGACGTCATCGGACGTGCTCTCGACGGGCCCGCCACAGACTATGGCGCCGACCTCGAACCGCACGAGGCGCTCCAGAGCATGGTCGCCAGCGAGATCCGCGATCTGAAGAGGCAGCGCGATGACATCGAGCTGCTCTTTCAGTTCTTCTTCGTGCGACGTGACGAAGAGTTCCGGTCAGAGGTCAATGCCGGGCTCCACGAGTACGGTCGGCGGCTGCAGCCGGTGATCGCGCGCTTCGCCGCGCTGCACGGCCTCGACTCCCGCAGCATCACCGATGCGATGCTCGCGGCGATCCAGGGTGCGGGAGTCGAGCTCGTGCGGCATCCGCAGGGCTACGACGCCGAGCGCATCATCGCCGGGCTGCGCGACATGCCGCAGTTCTCAGCGGAGGGCTGCTGCCGATGAGCGACGTCCAGGCCCTCCTCGCGACTCTGGCCGATCACGCCGCCCCGCCCGAATCCCGTCAGCGTGCGGCCTTGGAAGTCGGCCGTCTCGCCGATCCTGAGACTGCCCGTCTGCTGGTGCGGCTGCTCTGGGACGAGCCCGAGTTCTTCGTTCGAGAGTCGATCGTCTGGGCCCTCGTGCGCATGGGACGGGGCTTTCTGCCGCAGGCAGCCGCAAAGCTCACTGACAGCCGCGCGCCGGTTCGCGCCCAGGCCGTGCATCTGCTGAGCAAAGTCGGTGCGCCCGAGTACGCCGACGCGGTGCTGGCCCTCTTGGACGACCCGGATCCTGCAGTGGCCGTGAAGGCCCGGTGGATGCTGGCGCAGCTGCACGATCTTCGGCTGCTGCCCCGCCTGATGGCCGGTCTCGGCTCGCACGATCCTCGTGAGCGCGATATGGTCGACCAGCTCATCACCGGTTACGGTGCCGAGGCCACGCCACTGCTCACGACCGTGCTGCGCACCGGCCGTCCCGAACAGCGCGAACAGGCCGTCGAGGTGCTGACCTCCATCGGATCTCCCGATGCCGATGGGGCACTCCCCGATCTGCGCCGTCTGGCCGAACGCCCAGCCGAACTCACCGCAGCGGCAGATCCGGTTTCCGACGCCGACGTCGAGCTCGCCACTGCGGCACTCGTCACAGCCGCGCACCTGCACGGCCCGGCAGCCCAGCAGCTCTTGATCGATGTCTCACAGCGTGCGAAGCCGGCAGGGGAACGATCAGACACCCGCGCCGCCGATCAGGTCAGCGCGGTCGCACGGCACCTGCTGCAGCATCCGCCGAAGCCCACCCCAGCCGATCGGCTGCGCCGGCTTCGCGCCGCCAAACAGGCCGATCGTCGCGCGACCGACTCCGGGGAGGAGTGACGCAGAAGCGCGTCAGGCACAGACCGGATGCCCGCCATCGGGCACAATGGGGCTATGTCCACTGCGCCAGCACCGTTCGGCCTGCTCCTCGATGTCGACGGCCCGATCGCCAGCCCCGTCACCCGCACCGTGCGCCTGCCCGAGATCTCCGACAGCCTCGTCACCCTCGCCGAAGCGGGCGTGCCGCTCTCGTTCAACACCGGCCGCTCGACCGCCTTCGTGAGCCGGCAGATCGTCCCGGCTCTGGTATCCGCCGGTCTCGCTGCCGACGCGACCGGCCTCGCGGTTGTCGGCGAGAAGGGCGGAGTCTGGGCGCAGCTCACGGCCGCAGGCCTCGACGACGAGCAGATCGACGTCGACATGCGAGTGCCTCAGGAGGTCGTCGACTTCGGCCGCGAGGCAGCGGCCGAGAAGTTCGCCGACACCATGTTCTTCGACGATACGAAGCGCACCATGATGACGCTCGAGATGATCGCCGGCAGCGACCATGAGGCATTCCTTTCGGCGAGGGATGCCCTGGTGCGGGATCTGATCGAGCTGCGCGCCCGCCTCGGAGCCGTGCAGCTGCGCATCGACCCCACCGTGATCAGCTGCGACGTCGAGGTCTCTCGCAGCGGCAAGGCGCTGGGTGCCCGTCGCTCGCTCGAGCTGTTGGGCGAGCATTCCGCGCTGCCGAAGCGCTGGTTCACCGTCGGCGACTCCCGCAGTGACTACACCATGGCCGACTGGCTGCACGCGCAGGGCTACGACGTCACCCACGTCGACGTGCAGCCGGGCTCGCCGAGCTCACCGGGCGCCGCCGCCGACGGCACGCTGCACAAACCATATGAGGTCACGACCATCGCCGACCCGCTGGCTCCGGGTCAGCTTCTCACCGACGACGACGCCGGTGCGGCCCTGCTGGGGCGCTGTGTCGCTCTGCTGGGCTGAGCGTCGTCGAATGCGGGCGAAATTACCGACCCTCTGTGACGATCTGGTGAATTCACAGCTGTTTCTGGCCGAAACATGCCCCGCTCGGGCGATCAGAACGGTAGCCTGAAAGCGGTTCTACCCTTTGGAGGCAAACTGTCGTGATGAATGTCGTCAGCTACAACCTGCGCAAGAACCGTGCTCTGTGCGAGCTCGATGATCTCACCCGTCGAACCGATCCCGACGTGCTCTGTCTGCAGGAGTGCGACATCGACTCCCTGCCGACCGAGATCGGTTCGCTGCGGCTTGCAGAGGCCACCCGAGGCAATCGTCTCGGCATCTCAGTCTTCTACCGCGCCGACCGGTTTCGCCTGATCGGATCGCAGACCTACCAGCTCAAGAAGTCTCTGCACGACCGTGTCGCCGCACCCGCTCACGAGCGTCTGGTCGCGACCCGACTGATGGATCTCACCCGAGATCGCGAGCTGATGGTCGCCTCGTTTCACGGGGCCCCGCTCACCGCGCTCAACTCGCTGCGCCGCAATCAGATTCGCACCTCGTTCGAGCGACTCGCACAGTTCGGTGCGGGTCTGCCCTCATTGATGGTCGGCGACTACAACTACCCGTTCTTCCAGCGTCACCTGCAGGAGCGCGTGCGCACGCACGGTTATGAGCTGACCGCGACGGAGCAGCGCACGTATCAGCGCTATCGCATCTTCCGTGGACGCTATGACATGGCGACGTCGACCGGCTTCACGGTCAATCGAGTCACCTCGCTGCCGCAGGGGCTCTCCGACCACCACCCGATTCTGGTGAACGCCTCGTACGACGACTCTATGAGCGCCGCTGCGACGCTCTCCAGCGTCGCGCCGAAGCACGGCCACGGCCCCAAGAGCAACACGCCGACCACCTTCGTTCCCGGTCTCGTCTGAAGCCTGAACTCACCGGTTCTGCCGCGCGTTTCGGGAGCCTCTCGTGATGCGTGCACGGTCGTTTGAGGCTGGCCTCTCGCCATCACGCCGTCACGAGCGGTATTGTGTCATGTGGTCCTGATGTGGTCTGACCACAATCGCTGCCCTCTGGCGCCCGACCGATTCTGACGACGACGTCGCTCATTTCCCGACTGAACGGCGCTCGTGTGTGCTGTTCCGGCATGCACGAAAGGCACTCTGTCATGTGGACGCAACCGCTTGATCCGACTGGCAACCTCGCTCTCTCAGCGGGGCTCGCCGCCGTTCCGGTGATCTTCTTCCTGGTCGCACTGGTCGGTTTCAAGATGAAGGGCACGACAGCTGCGGCCATCGCCGCTGTGCTCGCCGTCATCGTCGCCTTCATCGGCTTCGGCATGCCGGCGTCGGCCATCGGCGGTGCCGCGCTTGACGGTGTGCTCAACGGCCTGTGGCCGATCGGCTACATCATTCTGATGGCGGTGTGGCTGTACAAGCTCGCCGTGCGCAGCGGCAAGTTCGATGTGATTCGCAACAGCATCTCGGGCATCGCTGCCGACCAGCGCATCCAGGTGCTGCTGATCGCCTTCTGCTTCGGTGCGTTCCTCGAAGGTGCGGCCGGCTTCGGCGTGCCGATCACCATCTGTGCCGCCCTGCTGCTGACGCTGGGCTTTCCCGGGCTGAAGGCTGCGGTGCTCGCCCTCATCTCGAACGCCGCAGCAGGTGCCTTCGGCGCCATCGGCATCCCCGTGATCATCGCCGCACGCCAGGGCGACGTCCCGATCCCCGAGCTGTCGGGCATGATGGTGCTGGTCGGTCAGCTGCCGACGATCATCATCCCGTTCCTGCTGGTCGCCATTCTCGACGGCTTCCGCGGCATCCGCGAGGTGCTGCCCGCCCTGATCACCGTGGTCGTCGCGTTCAGCGGTTCTCAGGCTGTACTGCTGCTCGTGCTCGGACAGCCCGACCTGGCCGACATCATCCCGTCGATCGTGGCTCTCGCCGCCCTCGCCGTGCTGTCGCGCTTCTGGAAGCCGAAGCGCACCTTCCGCATGCCCGGTGCTCCCGAACCGGTCAGCGAGCACTACACCCCGCGTCAGCTGGTCAGCGCCTGGTCGCCCTTCCTGTTTCTGACCGTGCTCATCCTGATCTGGAGCGCCCCCTTCTTCGCAAACCTCTTCGATCGTTCGAAGGGCGGTGCGCTCTCCGCGCTGAGCCTGCTGGTTTCGATTCCCGGTCTCGACGGCCAGGTCACGGCTGCGGGTGCGGATGCCCCGATGACAGCGGTGTGGACGTGGTCGCCGATCGGCGCCGCCGGCACCGCCATCCTGGTGTCGGTGCTGCTCACCGCGCTGACCAGCAGCGCACTCACATGGAAGCAGGTCGGCGAAGAGTTCGTCGCCTCGGTCAAGATGCTCTGGCAGCCGATCCTCTTGATCCTGCTCATCATGATCGTCGCCTACATCGCGAACTTCTCTGGCGGCTCGACGACCATCGGCCATGCGCTGGCGAGCGTCGGCGCGCTGTTCCCGCTGCTCTCACCGGTCATCGGCTGGCTGGGCGTGTTCATCACGGGCTCGGTCGTCAACAACAACACGCTCTTCGCCCACCTGCAGTCGGTGACCGCGACCGAGATCGGCACCAATCCCACCCTGCTGGTCTCGGCCAACGTGGCCGGTGGTGGCATCGGCAAAATCGTCTCGCCGCAGTCGATCGCCGTCTCGTCGGCGGCCGTCGGCCTGGCCGGCAAGGAGTCGGCGATCATGCGCGCCGCTCTCCCCTACAGCCTCGGACTGCTCGTCGTGCTGTCACTGTGGGTCTTCGCCCTCTCGGCGATGCTTGGCTGATCTCGCTCCGCTCGCGACGGCTGAGGTCTGGCTGCGCGGTCTGCCAGCGCGAGTGGTGCTGCAGATTCCGCACTGATTTAGGATGGGATCCGTGTTCGGGGCTCCGAGCACGGATCCCATGATCGAGGACTGCCATGTTCACCGCGCCGCTTGCCAGTCTGCTGGCGACGCTCGCACACACCCTCATCGTGCTCGTCTCGGCCATCGTCATCTCGCTGCGTCGGCCGCCGCAGACGGCCATCGCATGGGTGCTCGCGATCATGTTCATTCCCGTGGTCGGAGTGATCGCATTCCTCACGATCGGTATCGGGCGCCTGCCTCGCTGGCGGCAGCGTCGTCAGATCGAGATCAACTCGGCGCTCGCCGCGCGTGACGAGGTCACCGCACACCGCACCGTCCCGGAGTCGCCAGAGTGGATGCCCTCTGCGGTTCGCCTCAACGAACGGCTGACCGCGCTGCCCATGGTGGGTGACAACACGCTGCAGCTGATCGATTCGTACCAGGGGTCGCTGCAGGCCATGATCGACGACATCGATGCGGCGACCGAGTACGTGCACGTGGAGTTCTACATCTTGGTGCACGACGCATCGACAGCGCCCTTCTTCGAGGCGCTGCGACGTGCTCGACATCGCGGCGTGACCGTGCGCGCCCTCTCAGATCACCTCTCGGGTCTCGGCTATCCGGGTCGTCGCGCGACGAAGCGGATGCTCTCAGAGATGGGCGCGCAGTGGCACGCGATGCTGCCGCTGCGGCCCTGGCGCGGGCAGTGGCAGCGGCCAGACATGCGCAACCATCGCAAGATCGTCACCATTGACGGCAAGGTGGCCTACACCGGTTCGCAGAACCTGATCGACGACAGCTATCTGAAGCCGAAGAACCTGCGACGAGGGCTGCACTGGCAGGAGCTGATGGTCCGTGTCGAGGGTCCGCTCGTCGGCGAGCTCGACGCCGTCTTCATGTCCGACTGGTTCAGCGAATCAGGCGAACGGCTCACCCCGATGGCTCCTTCGCCCGCCGCCGAGCCTCGCACAGGCATACCGACGGTGTTCGGAGCCGATGCGCAGGTCGTGCCCAGCGGGCCCAGCTTCGCCAGCGACAACTCGCTCAAGCTGTTCGTGCTGCTCATTCAGAACGCCCGGCATCGCATCAGCATCACCAGCCCCTACTTCGTGCCTGACGAGGCGACCCTGCTCGCGCTGCTCACCGCTGCCGCGCGCGGGGTGGACGTCGAGCTCTTCGTCTCTGAGATCGGTGATCAGGCGTTCGTGTACTACGCACAGCGCTCGTACTACGAGGCCCTGCTCAACGTCGGCGTCTCGATCTATCTGTACCGCTCGCCGACGGTCCTGCATTCCAAGCACTTCTCCATCGACGACGAGGTCGCCGTGATCGGCTCCAGCAACATGGACATCCGCTCTTTCAGTCTGAATATGGAGATCTCAGTGCTGGTGCGAGACGCCGACTTCGTTGATCAGCTGCGCGCAGTCGAAGCCGACTGTCGCACCAACAGCATCCGTCTCAATGTCTCCGACTGGCGGCGTCGCCCCACACGCGAGAAGGCGAAAGAGGGCATTGCCCGGCTCACGGCCCAGCTCCAGTAGCCTGCGGTCGTGATCGCGACGCCGGACGGCCCCTCGGCCTGTCGACCGTCGCCGTGCGCCTCGCATCAGATCGACCGTCCCACTCTTGCACTTTTCGATATATCGGTATATATTTCTGATCATCTAGATCGCGATATATCGCGATAGTCATAAAGGAGAACATCGTGAGACACGAACATCACAATCATCATCACCATCACGAGCCCGGCTTCGGTGGCCCCGGCTTCGGCGGCCCCGGCTTCGACGGATGCGGCCATGACGGCGGCTTCGGCGACCGCGGCCACAGACGGTCACACGACAGAGGTCCAGGCGCTGGCGGTCCCGGCTTTGGTGGACCGGACTTCGGTGGACCGGGCTTCGGTGGACCGGGCTTCGGAGGTCCAGGCTTCGACCCGCGTGGCGGCTTCGGACACGGCGGGCGCGGCCGTGCACGCCGGGGCGACACCCGACTGGCGATTCTGTCGCTGCTGAACGACGAGCCGGCGAACGGCTACGGCATCATCAAACGCATCGCCGAGCGCACTGACGACAGCTGGCGCCCCAGCCCCGGGTCGATCTACCCCACGCTGCAGCAGCTGACCGAAGAGGGGCTCATCACCGCAAGCGGAGAGAACGGCGCCCACGAACTCACCGCCGCAGGCGCCAAATACGTCGGCGAACACGCCGAGCAGATCGCGCACATCTGGGACGCCCGGCCTCAGCGCGGCGAGCACGGAGGACTGCGCGAAGCGGCCCATGCGCTCATGACCGTCATCGGCGACTTCCGTCACTCGACGCAGCAGCAGCGAGACGCGGCGATCGACGAGCTCAAGCGCACTCGCAAAGCGCTCTTCCGCATCCTGGCCTCTGACGACGAGGCGCATGGGCAGGCCGAGGAGAACACCGACACGAAGTAGAATTCGGTGCTATGACCTCTGCCAGCGACTCCAGCGACCGCCGATATCCGGCACAGCACCACAGTATCCTCGATGACGTCGTCGGCATCGGCAGTGGTGTGTTCGCCGCGTCGCTCGGGCTGTACCTGCTGCACTCGGCGGGCGTGGTCACCGGCGGCACGGCGGGGCTCTCGCTGCTGCTGGCCTACGCCACGCCGGTTCCCTTCGGTGTGCTGTTCATGGTGGTCAACCTGCCGTTCTTCGTGCTGGCGGTGCGACAGCGCGGATGGAACTTCACCATCCGCACGGTCATCGCGGTCGCTGCCGTGTCGGCGCTCACTCCCCTGCACCCGGCGATGCTCGGAACGCTGGCAGAGAATCCCGTCTACGGGGCGGTCGCCGGAAACCTGCTCGCCGGCATCGGCCTGCTGATCCTCTTTCGGCATCACGCGAGTCTCGGCGGGTTCAACATCATGGCCCTGATCATTCAGGATCGATGGGGATGGCGCGCCGGCTACGTGCAGATGGCGTTGGACGTGATCATCGTGGCCGCCTCGTTCTCCGTCACCTCGCCGATGAACGTGCTGCTCTCGGCCATCGGTGCGGTGATCATGAACCTGGTCATCGCGCTCAACCATCGCCCAGGACGCTACCTCGGGTTCTGACCTTCGAGCCGGCGAAGCCTGGCATCTGCGCGGTATGTCACAAGACCGGCCTCACTCCAGATTCGGCGTCACGTCCGTCAGCCCAAGGCGCGTCGCGTGATCGAGGGCAAGAGACCGCAGGTAGACCTGCACGTCCTCGATCGAGCCGCGATAGTGACTGCCAAGACTGAAAGCAATCGTGCCGATCAAGGCCGTCCATGCGCTGATGACCGCAAACACCTCAGCGGCAGAGAGTCCGTCGGCGATGTCAGCACCGCCCCTCGCTCCACCGACGTGCTGCCGCACCCAGCCCCGAATACGCTCCAGGTCTTCCTCTGCGATCAGCGGCCCGACTGTGCCACTGTTCGCGGCGGAAGTCCACCCCAGGGGCGTCTCGCTCATCCCCGTGCTGCTGTGGCCATCGAGATAGACATTCAACAGCACGCGCACCACCTGCCCTGCTGGCTCGACCGTCGAATCCGGCGCGGCGTATCCAATGACTGGCGTGCCGTATATCAGGTAGAACCGCTGGATATGTCTCTGCGACCATGCAGAGGCTGCCTCCCAAACCGCGATCCAGCGCTGTCGTGCAGACCCGCCCGAATGCTGCACTTCGGCGTCAGCGTCGTTCATACTCTGCGCCAGATCACTGTAGGCACGCTCGATGAGCTCGGTGAGCAGATCATCGCGCCCGTCGAAGTATCGATACAGAGCCCCCACCGTGACGCGCAGCTCTCGCGCGATGCCACGCATCGACAGCTGAGACGGGCTTACCGTGGCAAGCTGATGCTCCGCAACGCGAAGGATTCTCAGCCGAACAGCGTCGTGCTCATTGCTCTGCACTCGTCGCTCCGGGGCGTCTCCGATTCTCGAGGCTTCTTCACCCCGCCGCACAGTCATCATGGGTCTCCATTCTCAGAACAGTGATTTGCCGTTGCGCTTGTGAACAGTGTTCACTATAGTCATCACTATGAGTGAACACTGTTCACGGTGCAGGTTCTCTCACCCTGGTGAGCCGTGCCCCAGACGGGAGCCACCCATGTCAACTTCTCTCATCATCGGCGCCGGAGCACTTGGCCGCTCCACCGCCGAGCACCTGCTGAACGCGGGTCACGACGTCGTCGTGGCCACACGTCGCCCACTGCCCGACACTGATCCACTCGTCATTGGCGGGGCACGGTCGATCGCCTGCGACATTACGACTCCCGAGGCGCTGGCAGCCGTACGCACCCTGCGGCTGTCGGCGATCGTGGCCTGTTGCAACTGGCCGTACCCGCAATGGTCGCGGATGTGGCCGAGGGCCACCCAGCAGCTCATCGCGATCGCGGCACAGCATGACGCATCGCTGACAGTCGCAGGCAACCTGTACCCTTATGCACTCGGCTCCTCTCCGCTCGGCGAGACCTCAAAGATCGACCCACCGTCTGCGCTGGGACGAGTGCGTGCAGAAGTCTGGGAGACGCTCTTCGACGCTCATAAGCAGGGCAGGATACGGGCGACGGAGATCCGCGGCTCCGACTACCTCGGAGCAGGAGCCGGAGCTGGGGCCCACGCCGGCGACCGGCTGGTCGTTCCGGTGCTCTCCGGGGCGGCCGCACATCCAATCGGAGATCCTGACCAGCCACACACGTGGACCGCGATCAGGGACTTCGGGCGCCTGCTGGCGCGGGCGGTGCAAGACGAACACATGTGGGGCCGCGTCTGGCATGTGCCCAGCGCTCCGGCCTGCGCAATCAGAGACGTCGCTCAGGCGCTGCTCGACGCAGATGTGCGTCTGAACGGTCAGGCAGCACAGACGCACCCGAGACTCCAGCCGATTCCAGGCTGGCTGCTGACCGCTCTCGGTCTCTTCTCACCGATGATGCGTCAGCTGGGCACAGTCGCCTATCAGTTCACCGAGCCGTTCGTCCTCGATGACTCTGCGGCACGGAACGAGCTCGGCGAGCAGGAGACCCCGTGGGCTGAGACCATCGAGGACATGGTCCGCGACTTCCACACCCGGCGGTCAGTCTCACTCCGCTGATCGCAATCCGTCCGCACGATCGGGCGCCACCGCGCGCTTGGAGACGAACATGTCTGCTACGTCGGGCTGATGACGCGCACGACTGACACGATGATGGCTGAGCGATTCAGCGATTCAGCTCCTCACCGGTTCAGCCAGAGGCTGTAGAACGACGGCCGCCCCACCGATTCCGTGTCGAACCCCTGTACCGCAGAGCTCGTCCCATAGACCAGGGGCTCTTCGTAGATGGGCAGCACATATGCCTGCTCGGTGACATAGTCCTGCACGGCTTCGCTCGCACGCTGACGCTCTTCGGCGCTCGGCCGGCTGGCCACGGCGTGCAGCAGCTCCTCGAGATGCGGGTCGCCGTACGATCCGTCGGTCTTGTCCAGGTTCAGAAAGACGTTGCGATTGTCGCCCGAGTACTGGCTCTTGATGACGTCGTAGTCGGCTCGCCCGACCATCTGGTGATAGACCTGCACCGTGTCCTGGTCGAGAGCGGCGGCGTTCTGCGCCGCCTGATCGCCTTGGAAGAGCCTCACCTCGACGCCCACCTCTTTGAGCTGCTCCTGCAGGATCGTGACCAGCTCCTTCGATCTCGGCAGCGGGATGGCGTGATTGACGGTGAGGGTCAGCCGTTCACCGTCCTTGGTGCGAATGCCGTCATCACCGACGTGCCATCCGGCTTCGTCCAGCAGATCACGTGCCCGCTGTCGGTCGTAGCGGTAGGCGGCCGATTCGTCTTTGTAGCCGAGTGCGCTCTTCGCCAGCGGCGAGGTGGCCAGCGGATAGCTCGCCGTGTAGAGCTGATCGAGTATCTGCTGCCGGTCGACACCCGCGATGAGCGCCTGCCGCACTCGGATGTCGCTGAGCCGTCGATCTCTGAACCGGAACTGCAGCGCGTTGTCGATGCCGTTCGTGCTGGCGACGTGCAGACTCTGTCCTGCGCCGGTGACCTGCGCCTCATCCGGCGGATCGATCTGGCGGGCAACGTCAGCCTGACCGGCGACGAGCGTGCCCACCCGAATGCTGCTCTCAGGTGTCACGACCACCTTCACCGCATCGATGCGAGCTCTGCCCTGATGCGCGAGCGACGGCGGCGCCCAGTCGTACCCTTCACGAGCCGTGAGCGTGTACTCCGTGTTCAGCTGCTCGTCGGTGACGACGAACGGGCCGCTGCCGACGATCTGCTTCGCCTGCCCGGGCGCGAAGCCCTCGGAGTCGCGATCGAGGGTGGCGTTCGACAGCAGGCCGGAGTTGATGGTCGACGTCGCCTGAGCGAACCCCGGGGCAGGTGCCGAGAAGTGGAAGCGAACGGTGTGTTCGTCGACGGCCTCGGCATGGTCATAGTTGTTCAATGCCTCCGAGACGGTCAGCTTGCGCTGCTTGTCCCCCTTGCCGTAGAGGTCGAAGTTCTTGACGACGTTGGCGGCGTCGAGCGGCGTGCCGTCCGAGTAGGTCACCCCTTCGCGCAGCCTGAACGTGTACTCGGTTGCGTCCGCGTTCACAGCGGGCAGTGCACTCGCGATCCAGGGCTCGAGCTCCAGCGTCTCGGGGTTCTGATAAAGCAGCCGGTCGGTGAGGTTGTTGACGATGCTGCCGTTCGGGTAGAAGCCGGCTGCGGGCGGGTAGAGCCCGCTGAAGGCCTGCGGCTCGAGATAGGTGACCGTGCCGCCTGACTTGGGCTCGCCCACTGCCTGTGCTGATTGGTCGGCGGCAGAGCATCCTGCGAGCAGTGTGGATGCCGTGGCCGCCGAGAGAACCACGGCAAGCAGTCGATTCCTCCGTTGTGGTCGCATGATTGATCCTCCTGAGGTCGCTGACATGACTGCATCAGTAAGCCATCTCATCCCGCTCGGGCACATCTTTCGGCGTCACTGGAGGTAACGATCGCTCAGGTGCACCGGCTCGCATGGGACTCGGCCGGCCGGTATGGCGAGCCGAGGCACGAGACGCCGGCGCACCATCCGGCCCCTGTCGCACGAACGCACTAGGCTGGGCACACGACGGCATCGTCCGATGTGGTCACGGCAATCGAGGAGGCATCAATGGCAAAGCTCAAAGATCAGGCGCTCGAGACCAAAGGCGAAGTCAAAGGCAGAGTCAAGGGCGGTTCGAAGGTCTTCGGCTTCGTGGCCGGCGCCGCACAGCTCGCACTGGCCGCCTATGCCGGCTCGGATCTCGTGAAGCGTCCCGAGTCGCAGATCAACGGCCCGAAGGCACTCTGGGCCGGTGCGCTCGCGATCAACTGGGTCGGTCCGACCGCTTATCTGCTGCTGGGCCGCAAAGAGACCTTCGACCAGGTCAAGGGCTTCGTCGACGGGCTGCAGAAGCGGGCATGACCGAACAGCTGGGTCGTGACCCTCAGGGGCGCCTGGACGAGGCGTGGGATGAGGCGCAGCTGCCGCGATACAACCTCGCGGTGATCGGGGCGACCGGTGCCGGCAAGAGCACGCTGATCAACGCCGTCTTCGGCGAGGACCTGGCGGCTACCGGCGTCGGCGCTCCGGTCACGCAGCAGGTCTCGCTGTACACGAACGACGAAGGCACTCTCGGCCTCTACGACTTCAAAGGAGTCGAGAGCTTCGATCAGCTGCGCGATGTGGTGCGTTCGTTCAAGAAGACCTATGCCGAGCGTGCGAAGGCCGGCGAGCCCATCCACGGCATCTGGTTCTGCATCAAGGCGGCCGATCGACGCTTCGATCAGACTCAGCGACGCCTCGTCGAAGATCTTGCGGCTCTCGACGTCCCCGTGTTCCTCGTGATCACGCAGACACCATGGAAGGCCGGCATCGGCTTTCCTCCCGACGTGCAGCATTTCGTCGACTATCTCACGTCGCTGCGGCTGCCCATCGAAACGGGCAGGCCGGTGCCGATCGCCGCAGTGGACGACCCGTTCTCCGGCACACAGGCCTTCGGCCTCGAGCATCTTGTGGAGGTGTCCCTCGAAGCGGCCCCAAAAGGCGTGAGCGCGGCGCTGGCCGCGGCACAAAGCGTCAGCATCGCCGTCAAGCACGGCGCCGCGCGTAAGGTCATCGCTCTGGCGTCGACGACCGCCACGGGGATCGGTGCGATTCCCATTCCCGTCGCAGATGCGGTGCCGCTGATGGCCGTGCAGGTGGGTATGCTGCGCAGGATCGCCTCGATCTACGGCATCTCGCTGACCAAGCAGGCGACGGTCGCGCTGGTCGCTCAGCTGACCAGTGCCCTTGCCGGCAAGACACTCGCCACGAGCCTGCTGAAGCTCGTGCCGGGCGCCGGGTGGGTGATCACCGGCGCGGTCGCCGGCGGCGTCACGACTGCGCTTGGCTACGCATGGCTCAGGCTCTGCGAGAATCATCTGGCCGGCGACCTCGACATCTTCGACTATCTGCAGTCGAACCGACTTGCGGCGCTGCTGCTCGAGCTGGCCGCCCAGAACCTCCAGGGGCGCGTCCACCGACGCCGATGAGGTGCACTGACCCCGTCGCCCTCCGCTGCCGGGCATCGCGCGCAGGCACGCACTGACCGTGGAATCAGCCCGTCAGTGACGGTGGTGTCCGGTGGTGGTCTCGGTGAAAGAGACCACTTGTTGGTTCCTCGGTACGACGGCCTCTGAGGTCAGGTAGACAGCAGCAGCCGAGGCAGCCGAGGTCAGCGCCCGTTCGACCGTCACGGCCGAGTCGATGACGCCCGCCTCGAAGAGGTCGCACCAGCGTCCGGCAGAGGCCTCGTACCCGAGTCGCCACGAGTCACCCGAGTCTTCAGTCGAGCTGTGCCTTGCCTCCCGCAGCAGCTCCATCTGCCGCCGAGCGATCGAGGCTCCGTCTCGCCCGGCGTTCTCTGCGATCGTGCGCAGCGGCACGAGCAGCACATCGGCGAACTCCTGGGCGAACGCATCGACTTCGCATGCCTGCAGGGCCTCTGCGGCCGCAGCGAGCGTGGCTCCGCCACCGGCCACGCAACCGCTGCGCAGAGCTGAGAGCGCCGAGTGCAGTGCGTCGTCGACTCGGAGCCGACGCTCTGAGCGCTCCCACTGCGTCTGCCCGCCGACCCGCAGCGTGATGGTTCGTCCAGCGAGTCGAGCCAGCCGCAGGTGCAGCTGCTCGGCGTCGAACGGATCGACCGCCAGCGCAAGCGCCCTGCGCAGCCGGTCGACTCGGGCGAGCAGAAGCTGTGGATCTGCCGCTCCCCCTGAGAACGTCGTCGTGCCGGCCGAAGCGCTCGTCGCACCGAGCTGCACCTGTCGCGCCGCATCGCGGACGACGACCTGTCGGGCGCTGCCCAAGTCGTCGGCACGACACCGGCGCACAGGGAGCTCAGGCCCGCCGAGCAGCGTGGCGCCGACCGACACGGCGAGGTCCTCAAGCAGGTCCGAACGTCGGATCCCGCTGCTCGGCGCGATCAGAGGCAGAGCGAACAGCCCCGCCTGCCTGCTGTTCGTCAGCAGCATGGCCCGGGCGTCCGCGCTGAACTCGTGCGCTACGACGACCAGCGCCCGACCTGACTCGTGGGCCACGCGGGCCGGGGCGATCAGCTCCTCGCCGCTCGTGATCTCGGCGTCGACCACCACGATGAGCGGTTCATCGGCGATCAGCAGACCGTGCGGTGATCGGGCCGAGCCCGCCGGCGACGAAAATCGCTCATCGACGAGACGGGCGTCCAGAGCCATCGCCGAAGACTCTTCGACATCGATGAGCGACGAGGCTCCGCCGCTTCCGCCCAATGTCCCTTCCTGCACCGTCACCACGCCGAGCTTCCCCGCGCGGTCGACCGCTGCCGCGATGGTCGCGCCGACCTCCCGGTCTCCGGCGGCCAGCGCCGCGATCTCGGCCACGGCGTCCGTCGAACGAACCGTGTCCGCATGACGGGCGACGAGGCCGGCAGCGCGATCCGCCAGGCCTCGAAGACGCGCAGCCACCGTCTGACGATCATCTCCGCTCGCGATGTGGCGCAGGCCCAAGGCGATGAACGCCTCGGCGAGAACGGTCGCAGTGGTGGTGCCGTCTCCCGCCGCCGAATCGGCCGCGCTCGAGGCGGTGCAGATCAGCTGGGCGCCCATGTCTGCGATCGGGTCGTCGAGGCGGATGCTGCGGGCGATTGTCGCACCGTCGTTGGTCGTGATGACACGGCCGTCTGGCAGACCGATCACGACGTTGCGTCCGGCAGGGCCGAGCGTGACGCCGACCAGACGGCTGAGCGTACGCACACCGACCAGCATGCGGTCACGAGCTGCGTCGCCATGCAGAATGCCGCCCTCATCGATCGTGACCGTCATGGTGCCCTTCTTCTGCTCGCAGTCTCGGCTCGGAATCAGCCGTTGCGGCGCTCGAACGCCTGCCGGTCGGCATGATCGAGACTGATCTCTTGCGCCTCTCGCAGCGCATGGTCGACGTCTTCGCCGGCCCGCAGCGGACGCTGCTCGAAGACGCCTTCATGAGCGACCACGGGCCGGCGGTCGCCCGCGATCTCGGGAAAGCGTTCGGTCAGACGCTCGCGGCGCAGTGCCTGTGCGCGCCACCGATCGACGGTCTCGCGGTCACCGCGGTCTGCGGCCGTCCACGTCTGCGGCAGCTCACCCTCGCCCAGACCGGCCGAACAGCTGCCGCCGACCGTCGGCGTCGAGATCAGCCGGGCGCCGGCAGCGCCGCACGTCGGGCACAGCGGGTCGGTGGCCGTCTGTTCGTCGACGACCGCCTCGAAGCCGTGCCCGTTCGCGCAGCGAAAGTCGTACAGAATCATCAGCTGTAGAAGCCGCCCTCGGGGGCGAGCCGCAGCTGCTTGCGCTGCTCCGGGTCGTGGCCGAAGATCAGCTCAGCCTGTGTGCGATCGGCGATGCCGCGCAGCTTCTCGACCGACTCCAGCCACTTCACGCTGTCCCAGACGATACCGGCACCGATGGCGGGCGGCCCGTAGCTCTCGCCGAGGTACACGGCGTCCGACGTGAAGATCTTCGTGCCGTCATTCGGCAGATCGACGCGCAGGGACATCGTGCCCCATGTGTGACCGGGGGTGAAGATGACCGAGACACCCGGCCAGATCTCCTGGTCTCCTGAGACGGCCTCCATCTTGACGCCGTCGTAGTCAGAGACCAGGTGCGCCCCGGCGAAGACGCCGTCGATTGCGAAGGCACCGGCGATCTCGTCGGAGTTCGCGATGATCCGCGTGCGCTCCGGGTTGAAGAGCTTCGTGTTGGATGCGTGGTCGAAGTGCAGGTGTGAGAGAACCAGCACGTCGATGTCGTCCGGGGTCAGACCGAGGTCGGCGAGCGCGCTGTCGAGGTAGCCGGGGCCCTCGGGATCTTCCTTCACCGGGAAGAACTCCTCGAAGCCGGTGGGCTTCCACCGTGTCTCCCAGTCACGAGGAACACCGGTGTCCCAGAGCAGTCGCCCCTCTGGATGCTCGACCAGCACCGCATGCGTGGGGCAGTCATCCCACCGGGGCTTCTGGTCTTTGTGATGTCGATCGACGATGGTGCTGCCTGCTTTGAGCAGCAGCCAGGTGTAGTCACATTCCATCACTCCGGTGGAGAGAATGTGCACCTTCATCTCTTGAGTCATAACAACCGCCTTTGCCTGTTGTGACGAGCTCGATCAGCTCGAACTTCGAAACATTGTCACGCACCCCAGAGACAGCCAGCAATGTGCGAGCTGACATAATCCGGGCGTCTGCATGTCGCAGGGGCCGTCGGTCTCTGCTTCCCTTCCCGACTGTCGTTCGGGCTGCTCACCGATGATCGGAGCGACGTTCACGTTCTGGTCACTCCCCTGTGACATGCTGGAGATATGTCCACACAGTCGATTTCCCACAGCCCAGATCCTGCCTCCGTCGACCTGCCGTCGACTCCGGAGCGCCAGCTGGGTCAGGTGCGCGAGCTCATCGAGGAGTGCGGCATCACCGATGATGCCGATCTGGTCGAACGCATCGTCATTGAGGGCCTCGGTCTCGGTGAAGACGGCGCCGATCGACTGAATCTGAAGATCGCTTCGAGTGCGATCTCAGAGATGAGGCAGGCGTTTCAGCTGTTCGCGCGCTTCGACGGGCGCCCCAAGGTCACAGTCTTCGGGTCTGCGCGCACCAAACCCGACGACGTCGTCTACCAGATGGCTCGTGACGTCGCAGAACGGCTGGCGGCGATGAACTGGCTCGTCGTCACCGGAGCAGGCCCTGGCATCATGCAGGCGGCCACCGAGGGAGCCGGACCGGAGAGCTCGATCGGTGTGGCCATCCGGCTGCCGTTCGAATCGCCCAACCCGACTTTCACCGACGAGACCAATCTGGTCAGCATGAAGTACTTCTTCACGCGAAAGCTCATGCTGGTCAAAGAGTCGCAGGGGTTCGTGTGCATCCCTGGCGGGTTCGGCACGCTCGACGAGCTCTTCGAGCTGTTGACTCTGCAG
Organism: Pseudoclavibacter sp. CFCC 14310; assembly: GCF_008831165.1. Lineage (NCBI taxonomy): Bacteria > Bacillati > Actinomycetota > Actinomycetes > Micrococcales > Microbacteriaceae > Pseudoclavibacter > Pseudoclavibacter sp. CFCC 14310. The sequence goes on from NZ_WBKC01000003.1 coordinate 211,935, forward strand.
CAGACAGGCAAGTCGGTGCCCACCCCGATCGTGCTGCTCGACCGTCCTGCCGAGGGCGTTCCGACGGAAGCCGTGTCTGCGCACGCGAGCCGCGCCCGAAATCGAGCCGGCTATGATCCTGCCGCCGACGAGGCTCCTCCACGCCCGATCGGCGGCTTCTGGAGCGGCCTTCGCCGTTTCGTCGACGATCAGCTCATTCCGTCTGGAGTGGTTTCGCCAGACGATCTCGACCGCGTGATGATCACCGACTCGGTCGACGAGGCCGTGCACGAGATCGCACATTTCTGGAACAACTACGACTCGCTGCGCTGGGTGGGCAGCCGCCTGATCCTCCGGCTGCGCAACGCTCCGACAGACGACGAGATCGCCGACCTCAACCGGCGATTCTCGTATCTGACCCCCGATGCGGCCATCTGCCGCACCGAACCGCTGCGGCCCGAAACGCGCGATCACGACAAGGTCGATCTGCCTCGTCTCATGCTCACGCCGGACTCACGTCAGATCGGCCATCTGTTCCAGCTGATACGAGCGATCAACGACCTGCCCAGTGCTCCGCGCGAGTGAGATGAACCTGTTTGGCTCCCCCGATGCGAGCGAAGCGTCGCGGCTGGCACGTCAGCACGATCACCTGCGCCGTACCGCCGAGCTGGCTGAGCACCGCGTTCAGCATCTCCAGTCGCTCCGGATCGGCGAAGCCGAGCGTGTCGTCAAGCACGACGGGTGCGCCGTCGTCTGACGAGACCAGCTGAGCGCAGGCGAGTCTGCCGATGAGTGCCAGCTGCTCTCGAGCGCCGGCTGACAGCGAGTCGAACGGGATGGTGCGCCCGTTGAGGGTTCTCGATGCGATCTGCAGCGTCGGGCTGACCTCGACGGCGAAGTCGCGTCCGAAGACGCTGCGCCCCAGCCGTTCGATCTGACGTCGGAACGGAGCCACGTAGCGCTGCTGGGCCTCGTCGCGGTGCCGCAGCAGCGTCTCGCGCAGTGTCGACACCGCCTGTGCGGCGCGGTTGGTTCGCGCCACTTGCTCGTGCGCCGTCACGAGATCGGTGCACACCACCTGCAGGCGATCGTAGATGCCCTCCCCCGCCAGCAGTTTGAGCCGCCCCTGCAGCTCGTCGCGCTGAGTGCGCACGTCTTCGAGCTCGGCGGTGGTGCTCTGCACCAGCCGCCGCGCATTCTCGACCTGCAGCTCGATCTTCTCTGCGTCGGCATTCTGCAGGCGTCGTTTCGCCTGTTCGACGCCTTCGGCAGCCGACTGCAGAGAGCCCTCTGCCTGATCCACGAGCTCTTTGAGAGCGACGTCGCCGAGTGACTGTCGGTCGTTGTCGATTCTGACGGTCAGCCGTTCGCATTCGGCAAGCGCCGCCTTGTAGGCCTCGGCCGCTCGCACCGCCGCAGTGGCGGCCTCCGTCAGCCGCTCGCGCGCACGTTCGTTCGCCTGCTGCGCGAGGGCGACCTCATGCTCGGTGTCGTCGAGTCGATCACGGGCATCCGACGATCGCGATTCGAGCACGGACAGACCGGCCGAGTCGCGTCGGCCCGGCTCTGCAGCTTCGTCTGGCTCGCGCGGCTCGTCATCGCTGTGCAGGCGAGCTCGCAGGGTTTCGACGCGGGCTCGCAGTTCGGCGATCGCTTCCGGAACGTCGTCGTCGACCTCGAGCAGCGCCCGCAGCTCGGTCTCGGCCCGCTGCCGCTCAGCGTCCGCCGTGCGACGCAGTTCGGCAGACTGCTCGGCGTCTTCGAAGGTGGCGACTCCGTCTCTGCTCAACGCACGTTCGAGGGCTGACTGCGCGTGCTGCACGTCGGCATCGAGTTCGCTGGTCTTGGCCGCAGGTGCGACGTCGACGCGCACGACTCCCTCGACCTCGATGCGCACGTGGTCGTGCACGGCGACCTCACGAACAGCGCCGGCGTCGAGGGCGCTGCCGTCAAGCACAACCGCATCGCCGCCGAGACGCGTGGCCGTGACCTGCGCAGCAGCCGCGTCTCGCATTCGCGTCGCCACGTGCACTTCGGTCTGCAGTTTCGTCAGGCGTCTGAGCTTCTTGTCATCGATATGCTGCACCCGCAGCACGGCTTCGGCCGCACGGAGCTGTGCCTCTGACGCGGTGGCGCGCTCCAGCTGAGCGCCGAGCCGATTCAGCTCGTCATGGTCGCGCCGCCGGCTCAGTTCGTGTTCGCAGCGGCGTGCCCGTTCGCGGGCGTCTGCCAGAGCCGTCGTCGCCGAGGCGACCCGTTCGGCCGTCTGCCGGGCATGCGTCTGCGCATCGGTCTGACTCAGCTCCAGTCGTTCCGCCTCGACTCGCTGTGTCTCTGCCTGCTGTTTCAGATCCTCGAGCTCATCGTTCAGCGCACGTCTTGCCTGCAGCTGGTCGCGCAGTGCGCCCAGCCGCTGCTGTGCGCTCTCGTGCTCCCGCTCTGCCGAGGCCAGCCCTTCTTGCAGCACACGCAGCTCGGCGCTGCTGCGGGTCAGAGCGGCGACGTCTGTGCGTGCCTGCTCCAGACGCTCTGCGGTGTCGGCGGCCAGACGCCGGCAGACGGCATGGGCATCAGCGGCCTCGTCCATCTCGCGGCTGCGATCCCGCAGATCTCTGTACTGCCGGGCCAGGTCGGCCAGCTGCTGGCGAGCGTCTCTGACCGCTCTGACCGGGCGCCCGGTGGCGGTGAAGTACTGTGTGTACTCGCTTTCGACCCGAGCGAGCAGCTCGTCATACCCGTCGAAGTCGTCTGCCGAGGTCTCAAGCGCCGTCTGCAGAGCCGGCAGCTGTGCCAGTTCCGGCTGGTCGAGCGAGTCGCCCTGCTGCACTTCCAGGGCGTGCAGCAGCCCCATGTCGACGGTCTCTCGCAGAATCTGCACGAAACGATCGTGCGCGTCATCGCCCGAGAGCGACTCGCCTTTGGGCGCGGTCACGGCCAGCTCGGTGATCGGCTGCACCAGCCACCGTTTGCGCATCGTCAGCGTGTACGGGCCGGTCTGCATATCGATGGCGACTTCGGGCCCGGCATCGCGCCCCACGGGCTGCACGTTCCTGATCGAGCGATGCCTCGAGCTCGATTTGTACTCGCGCACCAGGTGCAAGGCCTCGAGCACCGACGACTTGCCGACCTCGTTCGGCCCCTCCACCACAGTGACGCCTGCCCCGAACGCGATCGTGCGATGACTGATGCCGCGAAAGTCGGTGAGTTCGATCTGGGTGAGTCTCATCGCGCGCCTCCGGTCAGCCGATACAGCAGTGAGAGCGCGTCCTGTGCGGTCCTGGCCCCCGATGCCTGCTCCCCGCCGACGTTCTCTCCGTCGGCAGCTTCGAGCGCTGCCCGCACGGCCTGGTCGAATTCGGGATCGGACTCTTCTGCCACGTTCCCGTTCGCCGTCTCACCATCGTTCTCGCGCTCGACGTCGCGCTCGACCGCCACGCTGGTGCGCGCGTCTGCGGCAGAAGTGTCCTCGGCCCGACCGATCAGCTCGGTCAGCGCCGCCGAGGCGAAGCCGGTCAGATGCAGGTCTGAGAAGTCGCCGTCGTCCGGTCGTACGACCAGATCGCTGTGGCTCTCCCAGATCTTGATCAGCGCGAACAGATCGCAGAACTCGTCGATCAGTGCGTCAAGACGAGCGCGCAACGAGGTCGAGAGCGTGCCCTGCAGCATCAGCCAGACGCCGGTTCGAGCCTTGTCCGGAATCCGTTCGAGGCGCCCGCGCAGCCGTGCGAGATCGTCGGCATCCTGCAGCGTCTCGGCGACCGTCTCAAACCGCCACGCGCCCACGTGCACGCGTTCGACCTGCACGCGTTCCGACAGATCTGCGTCTGGGTCGACGTCGACGACCAAGACGTTCCCCGGATCGACCTCGCGACGAGCCGTCACCTCAGGCGTGCCCGGATACCAGATGCCCGTGCCGACCTCTGCGGTGGCATGTCGGTCGCCCAAGACGGCGACGTGCACCATCCCCGCGGTGATGAGCGCGCCGAGGGCACCGTCGTCGATCGTCGCCGGGTCGGTCGCATCCGGGTTCAGCGTCGCGACCGCCCCGTGCCCGGCCACGACCCGGGTCACGCCGGATGCCGGGGGCACCAGATCGGCGCAGGCTGCCGCGACGAGGTCGGCATCGGGGCGTTTCGAGAACCAGGGCGCTCCGACGAGCTCGACGTCGGCCGCCACGGCCACCGGAGCGCTGTCGCGAATGACGTGCACATGTTCGGGCCGCCGTGCCGTGAACTCCTCCGCGTCGTAGATGGAAGCGGAGTCGAGCGGGTCATGGTTGCCCGGAAGCAGGTAGATCGGCACGGTGGAGTCGCGCAGCGCCTCGAAGGTGCGCGCGATCACCGACCGATCGAGCTGGTTCGTCTCGAAGACGTCGCCGCACACCACGACGAACTGCGCCTTTCGCTCGGCCGCGAGGCGGGTGATGCGCTGCAGCACGTCGAAACGCGCCTGGGCGAATCTGGGCCGCGCCTCGGGCTCGAGAAAGCCTGCGGTCATGCCGAGCTGCCAGTCTGCCGTGGCGAGGAATCTCATGCTGGCAGTTTAACGACTGTGCCCGTCCCGACCGCAGAGCAGCGTCTACCGCCCGTGGCGCTGACCGCCCTTGCCGCGCGAACCGGCGAGCTGGCCGACTCCCGATTTGCTCGAGAACCGAGCGGCGCCGCCGGAGCGCTGACCGCCCTGCTTCGACGACGAGCCGCTGCGCGGGCGCGAGTCGTGCGTCGAGGCGATGCCGTCGCCCGAGCGACGCGAGCGACCGCCGCGTGATTCCGCCGCACGACCGCCGTCACGACGGGCGCCGTCACGGCGTCCGCGTGAGTCCGAGCCGTTCCAGTCGCCGCGTGAGTCTCGGCTGTGCGAGCTGTGGCCGCCGCGCCCACCGCGCGACTCATGCGAGCCGTCACGCTGACCCGTGCCCTGCCCCTCACCGCGACGACGACGCGACTTGCCGCGTCCCTGCCGACGGTTGCCCTCGGGCGTCTCCGGGGGCTTCGGGGCGACATACGGCGCCGCTTCGCCGACCAGTTCGACGACCTCAGGCGACTCGGCGGTCACCTTGATCGGTTCGACCGAGATCTTGGCCTGGCGCAGCATCCCTTTGAGGTCGCGGCGCTGCTCGGGCAGGCAGATCGTCACGACGTCGCCCTGGTGGCCGGCGCGCGCGGTACGACCCGAACGGTGCAGGTAGGCCTTGTGCTCTGCCGGCGGATCGACGTGGATCACCAACTCGACTTCAGGCACGTCGATGCCGCGCGCGGCGACGTCGGTGGCGACCATGACTTTGACTTCGCCCGACTCGAACTTCGCCAGATTTCGCTCACGGGCGTTCTGCGAGAGGTTGCCCTGCAGGTCGACGGCGGGAATGCCGTTGGCCGTGAGCTGGCGCGCGAGACGCTTGGCATGGTGCTTGGTTCGCATGAAGAGGATGCGTCGGCCGGTTCCGGAGGCGAGGCGCTCGACGACCGCCTTCTTGACGTCAGGCGAGCTGACCTCGAAGACGTGGTGCGTCATCTTGGCGACCGGCGAGTTCGCCTCGTCGACCGAGTGCAGAATCGGGTCGTGCAGAAAGCGGTTGGCGAGCTTGTCGATGCCGTTGTCGAGCGTGGCCGAGAAGAGCAGACGCTGACCGTTCTTGGGGGTCGCGTTGAGGATGCGGGTGACCGCCGGCAGGAATCCCAGGTCGGCCATGTGGTCGGCCTCGTCGAGCACGGTGATCTCCACGGCGTCGAGACTCACGAAGCCCTGCTTCATGAGGTCTTCGAGGCGACCCGGGCAGGCCACGACGATGTCGACGCCTGCTTTCAGAGCGCTGACCTGGCGCTGCTGCTTCACCCCGCCGAAAATCGTGGTCGCACGCAGATCGTAGGCGCTGGCGAGCGGCTCGATCACCGTCTCGATCTGCGTCGCGAGCTCGCGTGTGGGGGCGAGTACGAGCGCGACGGGCTGCCCGGGGCGGCGTTTGCCGCCGGCAAGCTCGCCGGCCAGGCGTGAGACCAGAGGCAGCGAGAAGGCGAGGGTCTTGCCCGAGCCGGTCTTGCCGCGGCCGAGCACGTCGCGGCCGCGCAGCGTGTCGGGCAGCGTGTCTGCCTGGATGGGAAAGGCCTCGGTCTTGCCGTCAGCCTCGAGCACCGAGACGAGCGGTGCGGGAACGCCGAGTTCGGCGAAGGTCTTCTGAGTCGTCATGATGTGTGTGACTTTCCGCGGTCTGCACGACCGCTTGCGTCACCCGGGGCACGATGAGACCGCCATGCACATGCATGGCGCACCGTCCTGGTGACTGATTGGCGAAGGCGCCGGTCGGCGCATCCGTTCGCCGTATGAAAGAGATCTCTGCGCTGGGTCCCAGCTCGGGGCGAGGTCAGCGCGGGCTCGTACAGAGCTCAAGAGGCGTTCTACGACGCGAGCGAGCACGAATGCTCACCAAGTGCACCACACTACCTCATCAGCGCGAAGAACGCGACCGCCCGACCTCAGCAGCTCGACAGCACGTGCCGCATGGCCTCGGCCTCTGCCTGCGTCACCCACAGCGAATAGGCCGACTTCACCACGATTTGCCGCGAGACGTACGAGCAGCGGAACGATCTGTTCGGTGGCAGCCAGGTCGCGGCGTCTCCGTCGCCCTTGCGCGTGTTCGTCGGGCCGTCGACCGCCAACAGGTTGCGCGGGTCGTTGGCGAGCTCGAGCCGCTGATCGGCACTCAGCTGCTGCGCGCCCTTCTGCCAGGCGTCTGAGAGTGCGACGACATGGTCGATCTGCACCGCCTGCGAGGTCTTGTCTCCGCGCACGAAGGCGATTGTCCCCCCGGTGTACGGGTCGTGAAGCGTGCCCGAGAGCACCGTGCACGGCCCCCGAAGCTGCACGTCCACGAGGTCACGGGCCAGCACGTCGTTGCGCGCGTCGCAGCCGTTGCGGTCGGGATCACGCCACCCCTTGCCGAACTCGGATCGCGCATAGCCGGTCTTCGGCGCGCGACCCTTCACCGGCAGCGATGCCAGCGTCTGCAGCGCCGCCTGCGCGTCTGCAGCGCTCGGCTGCGGTTCAGCGGATGCAATCGCCGCATCACCGGTCGAGCCGGGGGCCTCATCTGTCGGTAAGACATCATCCGACGGTGCGGTGCTGGGCGAATCGGTCGCCGGAGCGGGAGCGTCGGGGGCTGTCGTCGAGCAGCCGACGCAGAGGCCGAGGCAGACGCCGAGGGCCGCAAGCACGCCGAGCAGCCGCTGCAGACGGCGAGACGAATGGGTCATCCGTGCAGCGTACGCGTGTGGACGCTCATCCGAAGAGCAGCACGCCGCCGAGACCGATCGCGGCGACGACGACAGTGGTCGACAGGGCGAGCACGAAGGGCCGTGCGCCCAGACGGCGGATCATGCTGAGCTTCACTCCGGCCCCGAGCGCGAACATCGCGGCGGTCAGCAGCAGCGTCTGAGCCGTGTGCGCCACATCGACGACGGGCTGTGGAACGATGCCGAGTGAGCGGATCACGACCATTGCGATGAACCCTGCGACGAAGAGCGGCATGATCGGCGGGCGGTGTGTGTGCGTGCCGTCGATCGCAGAAGCCTTCCCGCTCGCAGACAGGCGGCGCTGCAGACCGATCACGGTCAGCACCGGAGCCAGCAGCAGAACGCGTGCGAGCTTCACGATCACGGCCGCTGCCAGCGCGCCGGATCCGACGGCCCCGCCGACGGCGACGACCTGCGCCACCTCGTGCACGGAGGCTCCCGCCCAGAGACCGGTCTGCTGCTCGGTCAGGCCGAGTCCGGAGGCCATCAGCGGCAGCAGTGGAATCATCACCGTGCCGTAGATCACCACGAGCGCGACCGCCGTGACCACCTCTTCGTCTCGGTCGTCGTCGAGCACACCGTCGATCGCGGCCACGGCTGCCGCGCCGCAGATCGAGAAGCCGCCGCCGATCAGCAGCACCTGATTCGGCGTCATCCCGAGCCAGCGTCCGACGAGCAGGCTAGAGCCGATGCCCACGCCGACCACGGCGACGACGACCACGATCATGCCCGGCCCGAGAGCCAGGACGTCACCGAAGACGAGCTGCAGGCCGAGCAGCACGACGCCGATGCGCAGCACCCGCTTCGCGGCGCTGGCGATGCCGGGTTCGAGAATGCGGTGCACGCCGCCCAGGTTGCGCAGCAGCACGCCGAGCACGATCGCCACGAGCATGGGGCTGAGCACAGGCAGCCAGGAGCTCACCAGCAGGGCGAGTCCCATTCCGACGGCACTGACGGCGAGTCCCGGTACGACCGCGCCGACGCGGCTCGCCCACGACACGGGTGCCATCTGCGCCTGCGCCTGCGCGAGGGAGCCTCCCTGGCGCGGCTCGATAGTGGCCGCTCTGGCTTGGTCGTTGCTCTGGTCGTTGCTCTGATCGTCGTTCACCTGTCTCATGATCCTCTTCGCACGGCGCGGCCAGTAGTCCCGGAATTGCATCGATCACATATCATCGTGATATGACTCACAGATGGCCTGATCTGTCGGTGCTGGCGCTCGTCATGGGCGTCGACGACTTCGGCAGCCTCAGCGCGGCAGCGCGCGAAGCGGGAATCGCACAGCCGAACGCCTCACGCGCGATCAGCGCGCTCGAGCGCGACCTCGGCGTGACGCTGCTGCGGCGACACCCCCGCGGCTCGTCGCTGACCCGTGCCGGGCTGCGTGTTGCCTCAGGCGCACGAAGCCTGCTGCAGGCGGCCGATGCGTTCGGTGACCGCATCGACGAGGTCGTCAGCGGCGAGCGCGTCCGCCTCGACCTCGGCGCCAGTCTGACCGTCGCCGAACAGCTGGTGCCCCGCTGGCTCGGTCGGCTGCGTGAGGCGCTGCCCGACGCCGACGTGCACCTGCAGGTGCACAACTCGGCCGACGTGTTCGACTTGGTGCGCTCTGGCGACTGTCTTCTCGGCTTCGTCGAGACCCCCGATCAGCCCGTCGAGCTGCACACCCGGGTGGTCACGACGGATGAGCTCGTGGTCGTGGCGGCCCCGACGCACCCGTGGGCTCGTCGGGCCGATCCGGTCACCGCCGAAGAGCTCGCGCGCACGCCGCTCATCCTGCGCGAGCCGGGTTCCGGCACGCGTGCCACCGTCGAGCGGGCTCTCGCTGAGCACTCCCCTGTCGCCCCGGCCCTCGAAGCGGGCAGCAACGCGGCCGGGCTGGCCACGGCCGCAGCGGGTTCAGAGCCGGCGGTGCTCAGCCGACTCGCCGTCGCACGCTGGATAGAGCGCGGCGAGCTCGTCGCCGTGCCGGTGACCGGCGTCGATCTGCATCGCGAGATTCGCGCGGTCTGGCGCGACGACCTCGTCTCGCCGGTCGCCCGTCGACTGGTCGCCATCGCCTGCGACGATCAGCACTGAGCATCGATCACCGCTGAGCGTCGAGCGTCGCGAAGACCTCTTCGGCGACCTGCGGCAGCAGAGCGGCCGCGTCGCGCATGGCCCGCTCCGGTGAGCCGGCGCGGTCGACGAGCGTCGCCAGACGGCGGATGCCCACTTGTGCCTGCTGCGCCTCGTCGAGCGTGCTGCGTCCCGCGATCGCCACGACGGTTGCCCCTGCGGCGGCTGCGCTGCGAGCCAGTTGCACTGGCCCCTTGCCCTGCAGCGACTGCTCGTCGAGCGACCCCTCGCCGACGACCACCACGTCGGTGTGCGCGAACGCATCAGAGATGCCCAACAGATCGGCGATCTCGTCACCACCGGAGCGCACTTCGGCGAGGCGCAGGGCGATCAGCGGCGCGCTGAACCCGCCGGCGGCACCTGCGCCCTCGACGTTTCGCACCTCGGTGCCGGTCTCGTGTTCCAGCAGCGAGCCCCAAAACGCGAGGCGGTCCTCCAGCGTGACCACGGCATCCGCGTCGGCCCCCTTCTGCGGGCCGAACACCTGAGCCGCACCGTGCGACCCGACCAGCGGCGCGGTGACGTCGCTCGCGATCACGATCGCCGTCTCGGCAAGCCTCGGATCGAGCTCGGCCGTGTCGAAGCGCACCCCGACTGAGGTGCGCTCCCGGCTGATACGGTCCAGATCGCGCACGTCGCTGATTACGTGATCCTGTGCGTCGACGACGCGCAGACCGAGCTCGGTGATGCATCCGAAGCCTCCGTCGGTGCTCGCCGAACCGCCGATGCCGATCACGAGTGATCGGTAGCCTTCGTCGAGGGCCAGCCTGATCAGCTCGCCGACACCGCGCGTGTTCGCTGCGAGAGCCTGCTCCGGTGTGGGGTGACCTCCGTCGCTTCGGTCGAGTTCTGCCGGTACGAGATGCAGGCCGCTGGCCTGCGCCAGTTCGATGACCGCGGTGTCGCCCATCGTCGCCCACCGTGCACTCACGCGCCCCTGATCGGGCAGCGGCCCGTGCACCTGGGCGGTGTGCTCGGTCGCTCCGGCTTCGAGAAAGGCATCGACCGTACCCTCGCCGCCGTCGGCGATCGGCTTGAGCGTGATCTGAGCATCGGGCAGCGCCATGCTGATGCCTCGGCCGATCAGCTGCGCCGCCTCGGCCGCGCTGAGCGACCCTTTGAATTTGTCTGGGGCGACCAGCACGCGCAGCGCCCGGTCGGCGGAATCAGATCGAGTCGTCATGATCAGTGGTGCGCCATCAGTTCGAGACCGACCACCAGCAGCCCCAGTGCGGCTTCGGCCACCAGCACCAGGAGCTTCTGCCAGCCCGGCAGCTTCAGGCGTCGCACGGCGGCGAAGCCAATGCCCACCAGCCAGAGGATCAACAGGACGGTCGAAGAGCGCAGCGCGATCTCAAGTGTCCAGATGCCGCCCCAAGCCCCCAGAAGCATCAGAATCGGCAGGGCGATGGCCGTGGTTGCCCCGATCGAGGTCGATGCGGCGTGACGAGCCTCGCTCGCGGTGAACATGCGCTGATGCGTCACGAAGTGGGCGAGAATCTCGGCGAGGAACATGGCCAGCACCGAGCCGATGACGGTGACGATCAGCGTGGTGACCGCCTGCTGCGGGGTGACGTCGGCGTGAGATGCCAGCGTGAGCACGACGGCGAGTGCCGTGAAGGTGATGTAGATACGCTCTTTGAGTCGCGATGCGGCCGCTGCCCGCTGCTCGTCCTGCTGCTGCAGGGACGACTCGGCCGTCGCTGGAGATTCACTCGCTGGCGTTGGGGCTCCGGTCGCTCGCGTCGAAGATCTGCCCGCTGTGGCTGGGGATGCTGATTCATCGCTCATGTCTGCTCAGCCTAGCCGGATCATGTGCCCCGCGGGTCGAACGGGCTACGGTGGAATCAGGCTGCGAAAGCCGAGAGAGGACGCTCCCTGATGTTTCAGATCAAGCGCATCTACGAACAGCCCACCGAGAGCGACGGGTTCCGGGTTCTGGTCGATCGTCTGTGGCCCCGAGGAGTCTCGAAGGCGCGTGCACACCTCGACCTGTGGCTCAAAGACGCCGCACCGTCGCCTGAGCTGCGCACCTGGTGGAACCATGACCCGGCTCGACTCGACGAGTTCGCCGAGCGGTACCGGCAGGAGCTCGAAGCGAACCCGGCCGTCGACCAGCTGCGCTCCGTCGAGCGCGAGCACCCGACGGTGACCCTGCTCTACGCAGCCCGTGACCCGAAGGTGAACCACGCCCTCGTGCTTCGCGACTTTCTGCAGGGGTGACGGCGATGATCCGCTTCGTGACGCAGGCGGTGCTGACGGCAGTCGCCCTCTGGATCACCGCTGCGATCGTGCCCGGCATCGCCGTGGTTCCGTTCGCCGGTGAGCCTCCGATGAACAGCATCCTGACCTACCTGCTGGCAGCGGCGATCATCGCCCTGGTGAACTCGTTCTTCGGCACCGTGCTGCGCTTCATCAGCATCCCGCTCTACATCGTGACGCTGGGACTCTGGTCGTTCGTGCTCAACGGTCTGCTGCTCTGGACGGCCAGTCTGATCAGCAGCTCCTGGGGCTGGGGGCTGACCATCGATCGCTTCTGGTGGTCAGCGGTGTTCGGCGCGATCGTGCTCGGCTTCGCCAACTGGCTGGTCGAGCTGGTCACCCGGGCAGTGGGCATCGGCTCTCGCGACTGAGCCCCACGTCACCGCGGACCCAGGCCACCGAGGACCCACATCACCGAGAATTCGACACGACCGACACGCCACACTACTATTGCGAACTATTCGCATTAGTTATGAGAGTGGTGTTCCATGCACGTCATCGACGCAACCATCGTGGGAGCGGGCCCGGCCGGCGTGGGCATGGCGGTCGCCGCCAACGCGATCGGCGACTTCGAGGTCTCGCTGATCGACGCCGGGCAGATCGGCCAGACCTTTCACGACTGGCACCCGGAACAGCGGTTCCTCACGCCGTCGTTCACCGGCAACGGCTTCGGCGCGACCGACCTCAACTCGGTGCACCCGAGCACCTCTCCGGCGTTCACATTGGGCGTCGACTACCCCGACGGCCCCGGCTACGCGCGCTACCTCCGTTCGCTGGTCTCGCATTTCCGCGTGCCGGTCGCCGAAGACACCCGAGTGCAGCGCATCACACCCACCGACGACGGCTTCGAGATCGAGACCGACCGGGGGCGCGGCCGCTCTCGCACGCTGATCTGGGCGGGCGGCGAACGCAGTGAGCCGCGCCTGCCCGGCATCCGCGGCGAGCATCTGCTCACCCATTCGTCGCATGCGGATGCCTGGGCCGAGCGCAGCGGACGTCTCGCGGTGATCGGCGGCTCCGAGTCAGGCATCGAGATCGCCTGCCATCACGTCGAACGAGGTGCCGAGGTGTCGGTCATCGACGCCGAGCGGCCGTGGGGCCACGGAGTCAACGGCGATCGACAGGCCGACCCGTCGTTCGGGCTCGCCCCGCGCACCCGCATCCGCATGCGCGCCGCCCTCGAGACCGGCCGCCTCGAGCTGCGAGATGCGAGCGCCACCGCCGTGGTGCGCAACGGCACCGGCTTTCGCGTCAGCACCTCGCGCGGTCCCGCGGTGCTGAGCGAGACGCCGCCGATCGCGGCCACCGGCTACGGTCCCGGGCTCGGTCCCGCAGCCGAGCTCTTCGACCGGCGCGACGACGGCTGGCCGCTGCTCACCGAGCACGACGAGTCGACCGTCACCCCTGGCCTGTTCCTCACCGGACCGGCGCTGCGGCACGACGACGAGCGATTCTGCTTCGTCTACAAGTATCGACAGCGTTTCGCCCATGTCGCCCGCGTGATCGGCGAGCGGGCCGGCCGCGACTGCTCGGCACTCGATCTCTGGCGCGAGCAGGGCATGCTGCTCGACGATCTCTCCTGCTGCGGAACGAGCTGCGCATGCTGAAGGGCCTGCACCCCGCGACGGTCGTCACCGCGCTGCTGCCGGTGCTCTCGATGGCGGTCGGCAGCATCATCGCGAGCGTCTCGACCACGGCCTCTGCGGTCGCCGGCGAGCTGACCGATCCGCTGGTGCTCCTGCTGGTCGCGATGCTCTTCGTCACCCTGCCCGTCGGCCGCCGCGCAGGCGTCTCTGGCACGGCGCCTCAGCGAATTCGCCCCAGCGCGCCGCTCATCGCTCTGGCCTGGGCGATGAACTTCGTGGTCGTTCCGGTGCTGGCCATCGGGGTGACTTCCTTCGTGCTCCCGGACGATCCCCTGCTGCGGCTGGGCGTGATGATCTACCTGCTCTTTCCCTGCACCGACTGGTTTCTGGGCTTCACACGGCTGGCACATGGCGACACCGTGACGGGCGCGGCGCTGATTCCGATCAATATGGTCACGCAGCTCTCGCTCTACCCCGTGTACCTGAGCTGGCTCACCGGCGCCAGCGTGGTCTCGACCGTGGCAGAGATCGGGCCGGCGCTGGTGCAGTGGTTCGCGCTGCCAGCCCTCTGTGCTCTGGCTGTGCGCGCGGCACTGCGACTGACGACTCCGGTCGACGTGTGCGAACGCATCCTGGGCGCGCTCGACCACCTCGTCACACCCGTGATCGCCGCGCTCATTCTGGCGCTGTTCGCGGCCAACGGATCGACCGTCGTCCAACATCCGGCTGCCTTCGGCCTCGTCTTCGTCACCGTCTTCGTGTTCTTCGTGGTCTCGTGGTGGCTCGTCACCGGCGTGTCACATCTGACTCGTCTGCCCTATTCGGCGCATGCGCTGCTCTCGATGACCACCTCAGCCCGAAACGCACCGATGATGCTCGCCGTGACAGCCGTCGCGCTGCCTGGCCAGCCCGTCGTCCAGGCTGCGATCGTGCTCGGCATGCTCGTCGAGTTCCCGCATCTGACGGTGATCACACAGCTGCTGCTCCGGCAGCGTTCCCGCCGGCCGGCCGCACCGACGACACGCCTGACCTGGCGTTCGTACGCATCCTGACCTATACTGTGCGACTGTCGGCTGTCGTTGACAGCTGACCAGGTGTTCGAGAGGAGGTTCCGCCATGATGGTACGCAAGACGTCGTTCGTCGCATCCACACGAATTATTATTCCGTCCCATTCGTCGGCGGAATGATCGAACACAAGTTGCTCGGGCTCGCCTGCGAAGGCAGAGCCCGACAGGCGTGATCATCGATGCGCACATCCAGGCTCTGTCTTTGCGACAGGGCCTTTTCTCTGCCCCACCAACCGGTGCCGCAGTCAGGATGTGAAAGGTGAAACACGACAATGTCCAGCACACTGGATGAGCAGACGACCGCAGGTCGAATGCCGAAGACCGTGCCTGCCGCCACCGCGGCAGGCCTGCAGCGAGACTCCGCACGCAAGGTGATCGCCGCGTCGATGATCGGCACCGCCATCGAGTTCTTCGACTTCTACGCCTACGGCACCGCCGCGGCCAACTACTTTCCCACGGTCTTCTTTCCACAGGCCAGCGCGACCGTCGGCGTGCTCGCCTCGCTGCTGACCTTTGCCGTCGCATTCGTGGCCCGCCCGTTCGGTTCACTGCTCTTCGGCCACTTCGGCGACCGTCTGGGCCGCAAGACGACGCTGGTCGTCTCGCTGCTCACCATGGGCGCCGCAACCGTGCTGATCGGCGTGCTGCCCGGGTTCGCTCAGGCCGGCGTCTGGGCGGTCGTGCTGCTGTGCCTCTGCCGGTTCTGCCAGGGCATCGGCCTGGGCGGCGAATGGTCTGGCGCCGCACTGGTCGCCACCGAGAACGCCCCGTCGAACCGCCGCGCGCTCTACGGCTCGTTCCCCGAGCTCGGCGCTCCGATCGGCTTCCTGCTCTGCAACGGCCTGTTCCTGCTGCTTGAGACGGTCTGCTCCCATGATCAGATGCTGGCCTGGGGCTGGCGCGTGCCGTTCCTGCTCAGCGGAGTGCTCGTGGTGATCGGTCTCTGGGTTCGCGTCACTATGGAGGAGACTCCGGTGTTCAAGCTCGCCGCCGCGCAGAACCGCACGGTCAAGGCACCGCTGGTGACCACGATGCATGACCACTGGCGTGCCGTCGTTCAGGGCACGCTCGTCGTCGCCGTCACGTACACGCTCTTCTACATGCTCACCACGTGGTCGCTGTCCTACGGCACGAAGACGCTCGGCTTCAGCAATCGGCAGTATCTGGCCATGCTGATGATCTCGGTGGTGGTGTTCGCGGGTTCGATCGTCGGTTCGTGCGTACTCGCCGATCATTGGGGGCGCAAGAAGGTGCTGACGCTCGCCTCGGCCGGCATGGTCGTCTTCAGCTGCTTCTTCGGCGCCATGCTCGGGCACCTCAGCGTCGCACCCGTGATGGTCTTCCTGTGCGTCGGATTCCTGCTGATGGGCGCCGCTTTCGGCCCGCTGGGCGCGTTCCTGCCCGAACTCTTCCCGGCACATGTGCGGTACACCGGTTCAGGCATCGCCTACAACCTGGCCGCCATCGTCGGTGCCGCGTTCGCCCCGTCGATCGCCACCGCGCTCGCCCGAAACGGCGTGCAGAACGTCGGCCTCTATCTCGGTCTGATGGCCGTGCTCAGTCTCATGGCGCTGTTCACCTGTCGTGAGACGAAAGACGTCGACTACCGCAGGTAACCGGCGACGCTCTGCGGCGTCTCCTGCTGCGGAGCCTGCAACACAGCGGCATCATGGGTGGCCACGTGCTCTGCGAAGAGCCCCGGCCACGCCATGATGCCGTACGGCGTCTGAGCGACCACGAGCCGGCTGCCCCGGATCAGCGCGTTGAGCGCCTGCGCCGTCGTCATCGGGTGAGCAGGGTCGGCGATCCAGGCGAGAATCAGCGTCGGGGTGGCGATGCCTGCGAGGGATGCCGGATTCGGCAGATCCGCTTCGGCGGCACCGCGCAGCACTGTCGGCAGCAGCCCTTCTGCCACCGCCGGCCGGGTGTCGGGCACGTCGGCGAGCGCCGGCGGAGTCACGTTCCTGTGCCCCTGCGCGATGAACGCCTCGATGCCGGCGCGTTCCACCAGCTCGGCGCTGGCCAGATAGTTCTTCGCCTGTGCCCGTCGGGTGTCCCAGGCCGTCGGCGGTGAGACCAGGGTCAGGCTGGCGAAGCGTGACTGATCACGCACGGCCGCGTGCAGCAGCGTGCCGCAGCCCATCGACTGCCCCACCCCGTGCACGGTCTCACCCGGCGCCACATGGTCGAGCAGCGCAAGCAGGTCGTCGGCGAGCCGGCTCCAGCGATAGCTGGCCGCTTCGAGCGATCCGGTCGAACGCCCATGGCCGCGGGCGTCGTAGCGCAGCACGCGGTGGTCGCGAAGCGCCCGCCCGTGGTCGAGCCCGAGACGCGCATCGCGCTCGCGGCACGAAGTGAGGCCGTGCAGCTGCACGACGAGCGGCCCGTCATCGCCACTGATGTCGTAGTCGATCTTCGCGTCGCTCAGCTCCAGCACGGGCACGGTCACTCCCAGTCGTCTTCTCCACGTGTCGGCAGAGGTGGCAGCACGTGAGATTCACACCAGAATAGCGCGCGGCGACGCGGTACAGTCAGAACGTGCGCCTGACGAACATCACCCGAGTCACGCTGCCCGCGGGCCGCGTGCGCCACTATGCCGTGACGATGGGTGCGGTGGTGCGAGAACACGTACCGATCTCGTTCGATCAGCGACGTCACGTAAGCGAGGGCGAACGGCCAGGCTCCTGGATGGCGCTCGCCTTCCGTCTGCCTCATCCGGTCACCGCAGAGCGACTGGGCGAGGCCTGGCTCGACGTGGTGCGCCGACACGGCACCATGCGCACAGTGTTCTCACGCGCAGACGACGGAACCCTGCAGCTGACCGAACATGCGGTGAGCGCCGGAAGCTGGCATGAGCATCCTCGCTCGGGCGGGCAGCTGACGAGGGATGCCGTGCATGAGATCCTGGACGCGCACTGCCGCCCCTGCTCGCGTCCGTCCCATCGCCTGGTGCTGATCGATCCGTCCAGCGATGCGACAGACTCCGCGCAGACCGTGGTGATCGGCTCAGACCACTCTCATGTCGACATGTGGTCGGTGCTGCTGCTCGCCCGAGACCTGCTGGCAGCGCTCGACTCGTCTGCGGTCGAGCACGACGTTCTTATGCGGCTCGAGACCGGGCGACCGACCGCCACGCTCACGACCGACGCCGCCGGAGCATCCGCATCGCTCGACGAAGCCCCAGACTTCGCCGATCACACCGCAGCCCTCGCCGCACGCCCGGCGGCCACGCCCGAGGTGCTCGAACGATGGGCCGAGATCCTGGCAGCCGGAGACGGACTGCTGCCCACGCTGCCGCTCGACCTCGGCGAGCTGCGGCACGCGGTGCCAGAGGTGGTCGAGGTGCGTGACATCCTTGACGCCGACCGTCTCGAGATGCTTTCGACGCAGGCCGCGGCCCTGGGAGTCCGACTGCTGCACATGGTGCTCGCCGACTTGGCCGGAGTCACCCTCGCCATGACCGGGCGGCCGCTGCGTGCGGTCTTCCCGGTGCACAGTCGGTACGAACCGCGCTGGCACGACTCCGTCGGCTGGTTCGTGACCAACTCGGTGATCGAGTGCGCCTCGGATGACCCGCGCGAGTGTGCCCGGGATGTGAAAGATGCGCTTCGACTCGCGGGCACGCCGCTGGCCGACATTTTCGAACCTCGCGGCGGCATGCCGGGCGGTCCGGGCATGTTCGCAATCTCCTGGCTCGACACCCGCCGTCTACCCGTGCAGCTGCCTGCAGAACTGGCGACGCAGTACGTCTCGGCTGCGCTGAGGGTCGACGGCGTGATGATCTGGTTCGTCGTGAGTCCGACCGGCATGCATCTGCGCTGCCGTTACCCGGATACCCCACAGGCACGTGTCAGCATGCGCGCCTGGCTCGAGGCCGTCGTGCATCGGTTGCAGGATCGCACGCTGCACGACGCCGTCGAGCACCGCGCCAGCTGAGGGTTCAGAGCACCTTCGAGAGGAAGGTCTGCAGGCGAGCGCTCTGCGGGTGCGCGAAGACTTGTTCGGGCGAGCCCTGCTCTTCGACCACGCCGGCGTCGAGGAAGAGCACGCGGTTCGAGACCTCACGAGCGAACCCCATCTCATGCGTCACCAACAGCAGTGTCATGCCTTCGGCGGCCAGATCGCGGATGACCTGCAGCACCTCGCCGACCATCTCGGGGTCGAGCGCGCTGGTGGCCTCGTCGAAGAGCATGATCTCGGGCTTCATGGCGAGTGCCCGTGCGATGGCGACACGCTGCTTCTGGCCGCCTGAGAGGGATGTCGGGCTTGCGTCCGCCTTGTCTGCCAGCCCCACCCGGTCGAGTAGTTCGAGCGCCATACTCCGGGCCTCAGTCTTGCTCACGTGGTGGATCTCTCGCGGCGCCAGCTCGATGTTCTCGGCGACGGTCATGTTCGGAAAGAGGTTGAAGTGCTGAAACACCATGCCGACCTCGCGGCGCACCTCGTCGATGTTCACCTTCGCACCGGAGATGTCGTGCCCGTTCACGATGACGGTGCCCGACGTCGGGGTCTCGAGCCGGTTGAGGCAGCGCAGCAGCGTCGACTTGCCCGACCCCGATGTGCCGATGATACTGACCACGTCGCCTGATCGCACCGTCAGCGAGATGCCCTTGAGCACCTCGTTCGAGCCGAAGGTCTTCTTCAGATCGCGCACCTCGATGCGGACGGGGCGATCGGTCTCGCTGACGGACCCGGCGGCGCTGGCGCTGTCAGGCGTGTTGATGGTGCTTTCGTCCATGGTCGGTGCCTTCTCCGTTGTCGAGCTGCCGTCGCTGGTGGTCGGTTCGGCGCTCATCGGTTGATCCTCCGGTCGATCACGTTGGCGAGCCATGTCAGCAAGGTGATCGCCACCAAATAGATGATGGCCACGAGCAGCAGCGTCTCAGTCACGCGGAAGTTCGCCGCGTAGATCTGCTGGCCCTGATAGAGCAGCTCGCCGAAGCCGATGGCGAGCAGCAGCGACGAGTCTTTCACCATGATCACGAGCTGATTGATCAGCGACGGTGTGGCGATCTTGACGGCCTGCGGCAGCACGACGCGCTGCATCGACTTGCTGTAGCCCAGGCCGAGCGACCGGGCCGCCTCGAGCTGGCCGGAGTCGACTGACCCCACCGCTCCGCGGATGATCTCGGTGATGTATGCTCCCGAGTTCAGCGCCAGAGTGAGCACGCCGGCAACCCAGATGTTCACGGGATGCCCGATCAGCTGTGGAACGCCGAAGTAGAAGAAGAACGCCCAGACCAGCAGCGGGGTGCCGCGGAAGACGCCGACGAAGATTTTGGCGATCCAGTCGAGCACGCGGCTGGTGCCGACGCGCATCAGGCCGAAGCCGAAGCCGAGTACCATAGCCACGGCGAACGAGATCAGCGTGATGATCACCGTGTTGCGCAGACCGAGCATCAGAGCGGGGAACGCCTGCTTGGCGAGCTGCAGCAGCCCGCCCTGGCCGGCGGCGTTCGCCTCGGGGTCGGCAAGATAGTGGTCGATGATGCGCTGGTACTCGCCGTCCTGCCTGATCGAGGCGAGTCCTCGGTTGAACGCGTCGACGAAGTCGGCGTTCATGCCCTTGTTCACCGCGACGCCGTAGTCGCCGCCGGGCACCTTGTCTGTCACCGTCTTCAGCCCGTTGTTCTGGGCGATGCCGTAGGCCAGCACTGGATAGTCGTCGATGACGGCAACGGCATTGCCCGACTTGACTTTCTCGTACATGGTCGCCGACTGATCGACGCCGTCGATCTTGAAACCGTACTGTTCTTGAATCGACTTGGCGTAGGCCTCGCCTTCGGAACCGGTCTTGACCGCGACGGTCCTGCCCCGCAGGTCTTCGTAGGAGTGCACGTCTTCGTTGTTCTTGGCGACAGCCATCTGCACTCCACTCTGGAAGTACGGGTCGGTGAAGTCATAGACCTGCTTGCGCTGGTCGGTGATCGACATGCCGGCGATCACCGCATCGACCTGGTTTGACGACAGCGCCTGCAGTGCCGCGTTGAAGCCGAGCGACTGGATCTCGACGTCGAAGCCCTCGCGCTTGGCGATTTCGCGCATGAGATCCATGTCGATGCCGACCATCTGCCCCGATGAGTCGCGGAACTCGAAGGGCGCGAAGGTCGTGTCGGTCGCGACCCGGAAGGTGCGGCCCGCGACGGCGCCGTCGCCGCTCGGGTTCTCATCGGCATCGGCGTGAGCGGACGACACTCCGGGCAGCAGCAGGGCGAACAGCGTGAAGAACGCCATCGCGAATGCCGTGAGCACGCCCCATGGCCTGCGACCCCCAGACTCACCAGAGTGCTGGTCGATTCTGGTCGCATGGTCGCAGACCATCAGTGCCTCCGTCTTCTCGCCGGGCCGTAGGCACCGTCGAGAGGTTCATCTCGTCGAGTGATTGCTGGGGAAAAGTATACTCACCTCAATATTTCGACCGTGGACCTGGGCCCGGCAAGACGCATCACCGGCACCAAGTTCAGGCGTCACTCCGCCTGGTCATAGGAGTAGAACCCCTCCCCCGAGGCCCGTCCGAGCTTGCCCTGATCGAGGTAGTTCTCTTTCAGCCAGGCGGCGATCTGCTGCTTGCGCTCGTCGCCATGCGCCATGATGTTGTACGGAGTGTTCAGACCCACCACATCGAGAATCTGGAAGGGGCCCATCGGCGCGCCGGTTCCGATCCGCCAGACGTTGTCGACATCAGCGGGCTCGGAGTACCCGAAGACGACCAGTTCGAGCGCTGCGTCGAGCAGCGGCACGAGCAGCGAGTTCAGCACGTACCCTGACTTCTCTTTGTGCAGCGGGACCGGCACCATGCCCATCTCTTTGGCGTAGGCGACAACTCGGTCGAAGACCTCAGACGAGGTCTGTTCAGTGCCCATGACCTCGGCCGTGTTGTGCAGCCAGATCTCGTTGGCGAAGTGCAGGGCGAGAAAGCGGTCGGGACGGTCGGTCGCGCTCACGATGTCGCTTGGCAGCAAGGTCGACGAGTTCGTCGCGAAGATGGTCTTCGCCGGTGCCGCGGCGCTCAGCTTCTGATAGGTGTCACGCTTGATCGCCACGGCCTCGGGCACGGCCTCGATGACCAGATCTGCGTCGGCCACCGCGGCCGCGAGATCGCTGCTCACGCCCAGACGAGACAGAGCCGCATCGGTCCGGGCCTCCGTTGCCCCGTCGACCTGCTGCTGGTACACCTTGGCGAGGCCGGCGAATCGCGCCTTTGCGTGCTCGAGAATCTCGTCGCTGATGTCATAGGCGGTCACGGTGAACCCGGCGTAGGCGCTCTGGAAGGCGATCTGCGATCCGAGCACGCCGGTGCCGAGCACGGTGACGTTGGTGATGTTGCTGGTCATGATGGTTCCTTTCGGGTTTTCTTTGGGTCGTTGGTCTTGACTTCGATCGTGCTGACCGGGGTCGAGGAGCAGATCTCGGCGGCGCGCACGCGGAGCCCGTCGACGATCATGGCCACCTGCAGTCGCAGATCGGCGAAGTCGTTGTTCAGCGCGTCACTGGCGCGGTGCGGCTGGATCAGCAGCACGTGCAGATCGGCGAAGATGCTGCGGGCAGCCTGCAGGGCGACCGGCTGAAGGCAGGCGGATGCCGTGGCCGACAGCTCGGCGTCGCCCGCTCTGATCTGGTCGTCGAGATCGGCCATCAGACGATCGCAGAGATGGTGCTCCATCTCTTCGACGAGTGCGAGACCTTCGGCACGGTATGGCTCGTCGGCATCGGCGAAGATGAGCTCACGCTGGAAGAGCGCGGTGTTGCGTGGCTGGTCTGCGGCCGCCCGCAGAATGCACACGGCGTAGGCGAGAAGAGCCTCCGTCGTCTCAGCCTCTGCGTCCATGGCGCGCTCTGCTGCGGCCAAGGCCTCGCGCAGCCGCTCGTTGTATACGAGCAGCAGCAGCTCCGGCTTGGTGGCCGCATAGCGGAACAGCGTGCCTGCGGCGATGTCGACACGCTCGGAGATCTGCTGGGTCGTCGTGGCGTCGAAGCCCTGTGCGTCGAAGAGCTCTGCGGCCGCGTGTATGATGCGCCCGAGCGTCTCTCGTTTGCGACGGGCGACTCGACCTTCGCTTTTGGTCACCGTCATTTCCCACCTCCAGGATCTGCGCAGCCGACACCTCTTGTAGACGCAGACTCCTCAGGAGTCCTGGTGAGCCTGCTCATTTCTGAGTGTACTCATGTTTTGACGCATTTCGATACCCTCCAGGCAAGTTTGCGCGCCCAGAATGTCAGCAGATAGAACAGTCGATCTCTCAGTACGAACAATCGATCTCGCAGAGAGCACTCGTCACCGGCGCTCCGCATCGCAGAGCCCCGGGCTATCTGCCGATCGCCGGCTCTGACGCAGCTCTGCTCGCGGCCGGGCGCGTCACCGTCACCTTTATCACTGGTGTCACCGAGGCGCCCGCGTGAGTTCGGCATAGGCTGCGAGCGCACGCGCACGACTCGCGCGCAGGTCGACCAGCGGCTCGATCCCGGGCTGCCTCGCCTGCCACCGGTCGACATACTCTCCCTGCGGGTCGAACCGACGCCGCTGGGTCTCGGGGTTGAAAATGCGGAAGTAGGGCGCAGCATCCGCCCCGCACCCGGCAACCCACTGCCAGTTGAAGGGGTTGCTCGCGGCATCCGCGTCGACGAGCGTGTCCCAGAACCAGCGTTCCCCAACCCGCCAGTCGATCATCAGGTTCTTCACCAGATACGACGCCGCCACCATGCGCACGCGATTGTGCATGACGCCGGTCTGCCAGAGCTCGCGCATACCGGCGTCGACGAGCGGCTCTCCCGTGCGGCCCTGCTGCCAGGCCCGCAGCTCAGAGTTCTCTGCGGCAGACATCGCGGCACCCGCGGCCTGCCCCGCTCCGGCTCGCCACGGAAACGCATCGAATCGCCGGTCGAGGTTAGTCGTCGCCAGATCGGGATGCTGAAAGAGCGTGTGCCATGCGAACTCCCGCCAGCCGAGCTCGCTCAGGAACGTCCCGACGGACCGACCGCTCGCGATGGCCTGGCGCCATACCGTTGCCAGGCTGATCTCTCCCCACCGCAGGTGTGGCGAGAGCCCCGAGACCGCGTCGTCGTCGGCAGGTTCGTCACGGTGCTCGGCATACTCGTCGATCGGCGCAGGTCTCTGTGCACTTCCCGGCGCAGCATGCGACGCTTCCTCGCCCAGAAAGATCGCCAGCCGTCGATGGGCCGCGTCCTCTCCCGGTGTCCATCGATCCGCGAGACCCGCTGACCAGTCGGGAGCACTCGGCCGTAGGTTCCAGCTCGCAAGCGTCGTCGAGAACGTCTCGGCGGCCGAGCTGGCAGGGCTGGCAGGGCTGGCACTCGGCTCACGCCCTCCGCCTAGCGTCGGCAGTTCGACGGATGCAGGCGTGAGATGGTCGGGCGCCGGCACCGGAGCGCGAACGGGCAGTTCCCCGCAGGCTCGCCAGAAGGGCGAATAGACTTTGTACGCTCCCCCGGCCTTCGTCTGCACGGTCCAGGGTTCGTGCAGCAGATTCGCAGCGAACGACTGCACGGCGACGCCTGCGTTGCGCAGCCGGAGCTTCAGATCGGCGTCGATCGCCTTCTCTGGTCCGTACCGCCGGTTCCAGACCACCCGGGTGATCTGCGTCGCCCCGGTGGCGACGTTCGCGCCATCTTCTGTGTGCCCACCAGACTCGACAGGCACACCGACCTCAGCGTGTGCGCCAGCACCAGCACCAGCTCCCCAGATGAGACGCGGAATCACTACACGGGCGGCTCCGCGCTCGAGCAGCAGCGGCGCACCGAGCTCGGCCAGCCGCTCGCTGAGTCGCATCAGAGACTGGTGCAGCCACCACTTCGCCGCTCCGCCCAATGCGCGGGTCTCTGGACTATGCTCATCGAGCAGGTAGACGCAGACGACGCCCTCCGGGTCACGAGACGCCTGCAGCAGCGCCGGGTTGTCCTTCACCCGCAGATCGTCTCGAAACCACACCAGAGTCGTCATGACCCCAGTTTAGTTCACCTGGTAAGTAAGCTCCGCTGGTACAGACCGCGCGCCGTCAGCTCCGCAGACTCAGACCTGCGCCGTCAGCGCGTGCTCCTCGAGGTACGCACGCACGGCATCCACATCATCTGGCAGATCGACGACGTGTTGAGGCTGCTGCAGCAGCTCACGCACGGCGGGCGAGATCACGTCGACGTCATCGCCCAGCGCCTCGTGCACCGTGTCGCTGAACTTGGCCGGCAGCGCCGTCTCAAGCACCAGGGTCAGGCCGGGCACATCGAGTTCATGCGCCACCGTGACCCCGTCAGCGGTGTGCGGGTCGATGACGACGCCGCTGTGCTCATAGGTCGATCGGATGCTCGCGAGCCGGTCAGCATGGGTGCTGGTTCCGCTGATGAAGCCGAATTCGGCGTGTAGGCGCGGCAGCTCGGCGCTGAGGTCGAGGCGACCGGTGCGCTGCAGCTCGGCCCAGCGCTCGGGGAATGCGTCTGTGCCCAGCAGCTCCCAGATGAAGCGTTCGAGGTTCGAGGCCTTCGAGATGTCCATCGAGGGGCTCGACGTGGCTAGCGTCTCTTCGCGCGAACGCGGCACGTACACACCGGTGCGGAAGAAGTCGTCGAGCACGTTGTTCTCGTTGGTGGCGAGGATCAGACGGTCGATCGGCAGCCCCATGCTGCGCGAGAGGTGACCCGCGTAGATGTTGCCGAAGTTGCCCGACGGCACGGCCACCGAGAGCATCGCCTCGGGTCGGTCGGACTCGGCCACCGCATCCGTCGCACGCAGCCACGCCCAGAAGTAGTACACGATCTGTGCGCTGATTCGGCCGAAGTTGATCGAGTTGACGGCGCCGATGGCCTGGTCGGCCTTGAACTGCGCATCGCCGTTGATCGCCTTCACGATGTTCTGGCAGTCGTCGAAGACTCCGTCGATGGCGATGTTGTGCACGTTGTCGTCGGTGATCGAGTACATCTGCGCACGCTGCACATCGCTCATACGGCCCTGTGGCGAGAGCATGAACACGCTGATGCCGGGCTTGCCGCGGAACGCATGCTCGGCTGCTGAGCCGGTATCTCCCGACGTAGCGCCCAGAATGTTGAGGCGACGGCCTCGACGAGCCAGCACATAGGGCATCGCCTCGCCGAGAAACTGCATCGCCAGGTCTTTGAAGGCCATGGTCGGCCCCTGCGACAGCCCGACCAGTACCGTGCGATCGTCCAGCGGCGTCAGCGGCACGACGGGGTCGGGAAAACGCTCGGGGCTGTAGGCCCTGGCAGTGAGCACTTCAAGGTCGGCCGTCGGGATGTCGGTCGCGTAGAGCGCGATCACCTTCGCCGCGAGCTGCGGGTAGGTCAGCGAACGCCATGACTCGCGCTGCTCGGCGCTCACCTGGGGAATCGTCTGCGGCACCACGAGACCGCCGTCGGGGGCGAGACCGTCGAGCAGCACCTCGGTGAACGTCGCGGGCTGCATGCCCCCTCGTGTCGAGACGTACTGCAGATCGGTCTGGTGGTCGATCATTCCCTCGGTCATGCGGTTCGTGCCTTTCGATAGACGGCGCTCGTACGGCTGCCACTCAAGGATACCGACTGACCACGACAGGCCGTGGTCCGGCGCCGCCAGAAGCCCTCAGCGGCCGCCGAACTGATAGAACTGAACCTATGACAACCTCGCACAGCATCCCC
Organism: Pseudoclavibacter sp. CFCC 14310; assembly: GCF_008831165.1. Classification (NCBI taxonomy): domain Bacteria; kingdom Bacillati; phylum Actinomycetota; class Actinomycetes; order Micrococcales; family Microbacteriaceae; genus Pseudoclavibacter; species Pseudoclavibacter sp. CFCC 14310. Next base: position 237,871 of record NZ_WBKC01000003.1, read on the forward strand.
TTTCGTGCCGACCAGGTCGGCAGTCTGCTTCGTCCGCCGGCCGTCCACGAGGCCCGCGACCGCTTCGCCCGCGGTGAGATCGACGCCGCAGCTCTGCGTGCCGTCGAAGACGAGCAGATCGCACGCGTCATCGCCAAGCAGGAGGAGGTCGGTCTGCAGGCGGTGACCGACGGCGAGTTCCGTCGCGCCTTCTGGCACTTCGACTTCTTCGGCGGGCTCAATGGCGTCGAGATCGTCGAAGAGGACAGCGGCATGGCCTTTCACGGCACGGCGCCGAAGCCGCATGCCGTGCACATCACCGGCAAGGTGAGCTTTCCCGACGACCACCCCATGCTCGAGCACTTCCGCTTCGTTCGCGACCACACCACGGTCACGGCCAAGCAGTGCATCCCGGCGCCGACCGTCATGCACTTTCGTCTGGCCCCCGAGAGCATCGACCACAGCGTCTACCCCGACCGGGCTTCGCTGTTCGCCGATCTGGCTCAGACGTGGCGGGATGCCGTCCGTGCCTTCCACGCTGCGGGGTGCCGCTACCTGCAGTTCGACGACACCGCATGGGCGTATCTGTGCTCTGATCTGGAACTGGAGCGTGCCCGCGAGCGCGGACTCGACACCGAGAACATCGCACAGGCCTACGCCGATCTGCTGAACGACATCGTTCGCGACCGCCCTGAAGACATGACGATCACCACGCACGTGTGTCGTGGCAACTTCCGCTCGACGTGGATCTCGTCGGGCGGCTACGAGCCGGTCGCCCCGTACCTGCTCGGCCAGGTCGACTACGACGGCTTCTTCCTGGAGTACGACTCCGATCGTGCCGGCGGCTTCGAGCCGCTGCGCTTTCTGCCCCATGACGGTCGCCGGGTCGTGCTCGGGCTGGTCACGTCGAAGTCGGGCGACCTCGAACCGGCGGATGCCGTGCGCGCGCGTATTCGCGAGGCGGCGGAATTCGCCCCGCTCGATCAGCTCGCCCTGAGCCCGCAGTGCGGTTTCGCCTCGACCGAAGAGGGCAACGTGCTCACCGAGGAACAGCAGTGGGCGAAGCTCCGCGAGATCACGAAGATCGCCGACGAGGTCTGGGGCTTTCCGCAGGATCGGTAGCTCTCGGCGCGAGCAAGTCTCAGCGCAGGCGGGTCGCAACGCGAGCAAGATCTGGCTGCAGGCGGGTCTCAGCGCGAGCGATTCTCAGCGCGAGCAAGATCTCACGGCAGGCGGGTTTTAACGCGAGCAAGTCTCAGCGCGAGCCTCCTGACCGGTCTGATCCACTGGAGCGGTCAAAGGGCCGAACCTGGCGGGTCTGATACAACGACTCAACAGGTCGAACCTGTGAGATCTGCAAAATCGGCCCAGCAGGTCGAACCTGTGAGATCTGCAAAATCGGCCCAGCAGGTCGAACCTGGCAGACCTACCTACAAGCGTGGTGAAACCGGCAAGAACGGTCACAACGACGGGTCGTCATTGCCGCTTGGCCTCGTCACTCTGCCTGCACCGGTCGGACTCGTCCAGTGCAGCCTCGCGCCACCGATCTGCTTGACCTTCCAGTGGCTCTGAAGTTTGAGCGGGGTGCCGACGGCACAGACAGGCGAGGTCATCCGGATTGGTGGGGCCGTCCCATTCCCAGTTCCCCGTCTGGTCGACCTCACAGCCGTGTGCCGTAGCCTCGCATCCAGGGAATCTGCAGGTACCGTCACAAGCCTTCACGAACTCGGCGAGGTCGCAGGTCGGCCGATACTGGTCTTCGGTCGAGGTTCAGCACTGCACCAGTGACCTGATCTGTCTGCCATGAAGCACAAATTCGCTGAGATGTACACGGTTCCGCTGAAATCAGGCTGTTCTGAGCGGAACCGTGTACATCTCGGCGGAACGGTGTACATCTGGGCAGAGCCGCGCACGTCTGGGCAGAGCCGCGCACAAGGCGATCGCTCCTCCGAGCACACGAACCAACCTCGGAGCATGTGGGCGCCATGACCCGAGAGCATATTTTCGCGCCAGACCATGAGATTCATGCAGCGAATCCTGCCAGAGCCTGACGAATGCTCTCGGAGCGACTCAGTCAGTCACATATTCCTTCACGTGAGGTCGCTCCTCGACACTGGCCGGCTCATCTTCCGCGAACCTGAGGGCGATCTATGGCAAGGCTGCGCGCTTCGACCGGGCCGTCCCCGCCACCTCCTATCCGGCGAGCACCTCAGACTCCAGCACAGCGACCGCCCGCGCATCCTGGAAGTCACGCAGCCCGTCGAGCCCCTGCTCACGCCCCATGCCCGACGACTTGAGTCCGCCGAACGGCGCCCGCAGATCGAGCCGGTTCGCACCGTGGTCGTTGATCCATACATACCCGCAGACCAGCTGGCCGGCGACCCGCCGAGCCCGCGCCGCATCCATCGTCCAGACCGAGCCGCCCAGGGCCGCCCAGCTGTCGTTGGCAAGGCGCACCGCATCCGCCGCGTCGTCGAACGCCATCACCGGGATCACCGGTCCGAACTGCTCTTCGGTGACCACGCGCAGGCCCGCATCGGGTTCGACCACGATCGCCGGCCGCACGAAGTTGCCTGTGGCAAGATCGCCGCCCGGCAGCTCGCCGAACTCTCGCACGTCGGCCCCGGCCGCTTTCGCCTCGGCGATCAGCCCGTCGACGAACCTCTTCTGTTCCGCCGAATGCAGCGGCCCCATCGTCGTCTTCGGGTCGACACCGTCGCCGAGCACCACGTGGTCGAGCCGCGCAGAGAGCCCGGCAACCAGCTCGTCGAGGCGCGACCGGTGCACGTAGATGCGCTTGGCGTTCATGCAGATCTGCCCGGTCGAGTCGAACACCGCGTGGAAGAGCCGGTCCAAGTGCTCCTCATCGAGCGGAGCGTCATCGAACACGATCGCCGCATCGTTGCCGCCGAGCTCCAGCGTCACACGGGTCAGCGTCGGCGCCGCGAGCTCCATCATGCGACGACCGCCGCCCACGCTCCCGGTGAAGCAGACCTTCGCGACATCCTCGTTGCGAATCAGTCCCGTCATGTTCGCGTCCGGCCCGGTCACGACATTCAGCACGCCTGCGGGCAGACGCTCGGCCACCCGCTGCACGAGCTGCGCCGTCGCCAGCGGAGCAGTCAGCGGCGGCTTCACGATCACTGTGTTGCCGGCCAGCAGCGCGTACGGCAGCGATGCCGCGAGAATCGCCAGCGGCCGGTTGAACGGCACGATCACCGTGGCCACACCGAGCGGCTGATAAGTCACCGTCGTCTCGACCGGGATGCCGGGTTCGGGGCGCAGCACGACATCGGCATCGACCTGGTCGACCAGCGTGAGCGCCAGTCGCCAGCGCAGCTCGAAGACGAGCGCGTCGACCCACGCCTCGGCCACGATCTTGCCGTTCTCTCGCGACAGCAGCGCGGCATCCGCATCTCGGTCTGCCGCGATGTCTGCGACGGCCTCGGTCATCAGGTCGGCGCGCTGCTGCGGGGTCAGCGCCGACCACTGCGCGAACGCACCTTTCGCCGCAGCCACGGCGTCTGCCACGTCTGCTGGCGATGCCGCCGCCGCATGGCCGACAATATGGCTCGGCCTCGCCGGATCGATGATGGCCGTCGTCTCGTCGGTCGCGCGCGCGGCGCCCCCGATGAAGAGTCTCGAGCGCGTCTCGTCAGGCGTCGAATCGTTCTGGGGATGCGCGGTGTCAGTCATGCGGTCTGCTTTCAGTCGTGGGGTGGGCGCGGCTGGATGTTGTGCTCTGTGTGCAGGATCAGGCTGGAACCAACACTATCCCAGCTTCTGCGGTCTGGCCGTAGTGGTCTCCCTGCTCGAGCAGGGCGACGCGACGATTCCTGAGCGCAGACAGATCATGCTCGATCAACGAGACCGCATCGAACGCCAGATCGCCGAGCTGGAGCTCGCCCGCGAGGCGACAGATTTCAAGATCGCACGGTACTCCGCGCCGGAGTGAGCGGTCGGTGCGCTGCCGCGGCAGTGCTCATACCGGCTGGGCTGGTGCGTGAGCACTGCAACGCACATGCCCGGTACTGGTGGAGGACAAACAGTACTCAAACAGCCGCCGGGCAGCACTGCCCACCTCTAATTGGTCGAACGCGGCAGCGCCCTACTTGCTTCAGTGCAACACGGATTTGTCGAGCGCGGCACCGTTCCGCTCAACCTCAGCTGATCTCGACAAAACCATGTAAATCCGAGCGGATCCGTGCACCGGCACAAAGACTCATCAGCACAGAGTCAAAACCTGATGCGCCCTCATGCTGAATGTCGCCACAGTACACAGCACTACATCGCGCGCAGAGCACGGTGCCTGCAAAACACTGCGCACAGATCAGCCCCTCAACGCAGAAATCCCGCCAGTTGCACCTGGCGGGATTTCTAATGTTACGAGCGATGTCTCAACCATCTCGTGTGGACCTGAGGGGACTCGAACCCCTGACCCCCTGCATGCCATGCAGGTGCGCTACCAGCTGCGCCACAGGCCCCTTTCGGAGCTTCAAAACACCTTACGGCGTTTCAGCCAACTCGATAATCTTAGACTGAACTGCTTGAAGATTGCAACCCGAGATCGACAAGTCCGTTCAGGCTGAGGCACGAACCCAGCCCGAGCAGACAGCTCCCTGCTGCGGCACTGTTCACCACAGCACTGTCAAACTATCCACGACGCCGCTCGCGCCGGCGCTCCATCCGTGCGCTGAGCCACACCCAGAACCTCTTCAGTGGTTTCAGGGCCTTCGCAGCCCAGGCGAACTCCGTCGCGAGAATACCGAGGCCGAAGAAGATCACGATCCAGCCGGGGCCGGGCAGCGGCAGCAGCACGATGCCGAGGGCCAGCACGCACCCGCCGACGCACGCGACACCCGCCCGCCAGATGCGCAGCATCCGAGGATGCCGCCCCAGCCAGCGACGAAAGGCACCCTGCTCTGGCGCATCAGCGTCGTCAGCCGGAGTCACGAGGTTCGCACCCGATTCAGCGCGCAGAGGTGCTCTCCACACCATCGTGCAGGTCAAGCTCGACCACCGGCGCCGTGTTCCAGATGCGTTCCAGGGCATAGAAGTCGCGCGACTCTTCCTGGAAGGTGTGCACGACCACATCGCCGAAGTTCTGCAGCACCCACTCCCCCAGCTCGCGCCCCTCGCGGCCTCGCATCTTCACGCCGTTCTCGACCATGGCATCCTGCACAGCGTCGGCGATGGCGACCACGTTACGGTCGCTCGATCCGGTGACGACCACGAAGATGTCTGCGAACGGATTCGTGCCCGAGACGTCGAGCGCGACGATGTCGTGCCCGTTCAAGTCGAGCGCGGCCTGAGCGGCGATCTGTGCCAGGCGTTTCGCCTCTGCGGTGGCCGTCATGCGCCGAAGATCCGCAGCAGCACGAACACGGTGGCGGCGATGAGCAGCACGCCGGCACCGATCAGCAGACCGATCGACAGCTTGTTCATGCGATCGTGCTGTGAGTTCTCGGGAAGAATGCGGTCGGTCTCGTAGCGACGCACCGTCTCGACGGCAGACACCGGCCGAGTCTCGTCAGTCACCGGCACCGAGTCGCTGGTGTCGGCCAGCGGGTCGCCGCGATCTTTCTCGTACGCCGCCGGGATGACACCGGTGTCGGTGGTCAGCTGCGGCAGTGTGATCGAACCGGTCGTGATCAGCACATCACCGGTCGAGTCGAGCGGCAGCGCGAGGCTGTTCTGCTCGGGTGTGCTCGGCAGCACAAGCACGCTGGCCGTTGCTGGCCCGGTCGTGATGGTCGGCTTGTTGGGGGCGATCCTGGCGTCGACGTCGCTGTCAGACGTCGCCGGCGTGATGATCACCGGAGTGCTCTCAGCCTTCGCCGGTTGGCTCGGCTGAGCTGCGGACTTCGTCACCGACGGGGTCGGAGCCGCTGCGCGAGGCTTCGATGAGGCCACCGGTGCATCGGCCAGCAGCGGCCGCCGGCGACGAGGTTCCGGCGTCGACGGCGTCGGGGACGCCGCGGCCGGTTTCGCTGCAGGCGTCACCTGCGAGCTGCCCGGCGTCGACGAGGGGCCGCCAACCGGTTTTGCAGCAGGCCGTTCTGCCGCCGGCTTCTCAGCCGGCTTCGGGGTGGGCTTCGCCTGAGCGGGCGCCGCCGACTTCACGAAGGCCGGACCTGCCGATGTGGCAGGAGCAGGCTGCGGAGCCGACTTCTTCGCCACTGCCGGACGCTGAACAGGTGCCGGACGCTGAGCCGATGCCGGGCGCTGAGCAGGAGTCGACTGTGCCGCCGCTGCCGGGGCGCCGTGCCGATGATGCGCTCGTTTCGACTGCCCGTCGGCAGCAGTGCTCTGTGCCGACTGCTGCGCCTTCGAGGCAGCACCCTGCCCTGAACCGGCTGCTGTCTGCTTCTTCTTTGCATCGCCGGAAGTCTTCGATGCGTCGCTCGGAGTCTTTGCCGCTGCGGCCTCGGAGGCAGCCAGCTGAGCCGCGCGCTCTCGTGCACGCAGCTCTCGCCGCGTCAGCTGATGTTCTTCGGCCACTTAGTCCTCATCCCGATACAGTCCGTATTTACTGATGTACTGGACAACGCCGTCTGGCACCAAGTACCACACGGGCTGACCACGGCGCGCACGCCGTCGACAGTCTGTCGACGATATCGCAAGCGCAGGTATCTCTAACAAGCTTACGTCGTCATGCGGCAGGCTCGAAAGTGAGAGCGGATGCCCGGGCCTGCTGACCGCGACGAAATGCGCGAGCTTCCAGAGCTCTTCGCTGTCTTTCCACGTCAAAATCTGGGCGATGGCATCGGCCCCAGAAATGAAGAAGAGCTCGGCCTCGGGGCGCAGACGATGCAGGTCGCGAAGGGTGTCAATCGTATAGGTGGGGCCCGCTCGATCGATGTCGACTCGGCTCACGGTGAACCTGGGGTTGGATGCTGTGGCGATCACCGTCATCAGGTAACGCTGGTCGGCACCGGTGACCCGGCGATCAGCTTTCATCCACGGCTGGCCGGTGGGTACGAACACCACTTCGTCGAGGTCGAACGCGTTCGCCACCTCGCTGGCAGCCACTAAGTGGCCGTGGTGAATCGGATCGAAGGTACCGCCCATGACGCCGATACGTCGACGCCGATGCGGGGTGGTCTGTGTGTGCACGCGACTGGCGGAGCTCAGTGCCCCTGGTGCGCCTCTGAACCGGCGGCCAGCTCGGGAAGCGGCGGAACGACCTCATCGTGATGCCGGTTGTTGACGTCACGGTAGCTGAACACGATGAGCCCGAGCAGGATGAAGACCACAGCGGCGACCAGTGCGAAGCCCCACGGAGGCATCGGCATCGAGTGCTCCACTGATTCAGCGGCAAGTACGTTCACGGCAGTTGCAAGCATTGTGTCCTCATCTTCTGACTACTCACCCCATGATAGAGGATCACGCGACCACTTCAGTACACACGCGCCAGCGTGCCCGCCCCGCGCCAGTCAGCGGTCAGTGTCTGATCTGGCCCTCGCCGCGCACCATCCACTTCGTGGTGGTGAGCTCGGGCAGGCCCATCGGCCCGCGCGCATGCAGCTTCTGTGTCGAGATGCCGACCTCGGCGCCGAACCCGAACTGGCCGCCGTCGGTGAAACGGGTCGAGGTGTTGACCATGACCACAGCCGAGTCCACCTCGGCGAGAAAGCGCTCGGCGTTCGCATAGTCTTCGGTGATGATCGACTCGGTGTGGTGCGTCGAGAAGTGATTGATGTGCTCGATCGCCTCGTCGATCGAATCGACGACGTGCACCGCCAGCTCGAGTGCGAGGTACTCCGTCTGCCAATCGGCTTCGGTCGCGGGAACGACCGAGGAGTCGATCGCCTGAACGGCCTCGTCTCCGTGAATCGTCACGTCTCTGTCGTGCAGTGCGGTCAGCACGGCGGGAAGCACTCGTTCGGCCGCGTCACGATGCACGAGTACCGTCTCGGCGGCGTTGCACACACTCACGCGTTGGGTCTTCGCGTTCACCACGATGTCGACCGCATGCTGCAGATCGGCACTCGCATCGAGATAGACGTGCACGTTGCCGTCACCGGTCTCGATCACCGGCACGGTCGACGTCTGCACCACCCGCTGGATCAGCGCCTTGCCGCCGCGCGGAATCAGTACGTCGATCAGCCCACGCGCATGCATCAGTGCGTCAGCGCCCGCGCGACCGTGGTCGTCGACGCTCACCACGGCATCCGCCGGCAGCCCGACCGAGGCGATCGCCTCACGCAGCACCTGCACCAGCACGTCATTGGTGTCATACGCAGCCGAGCCGCCGCGCAGCGCCACGGCGTTGCCGCTCTTGATCGCGAGGGCGGCGATGTCGACCGTGACGTTCGGACGTGCCTCGTAGATCACGCCCAGCACGCCGAAAGGCACACGAACCTGTTCGATGCGCACACCGTTCGGCAGCCGATGACCGCGCACGAGCGTGCCGATCGGGTCGGTCAGCCCCACCACGACGCGCACGGCGTCGGCGAGCGCTGCAATGCGGTCATGATCGAGGCGCAGTCGGTCGTGCATGGGCAACGACAGCCCCGTCTCGACCGCACGATCGAGATCGCGCGCGTTGGCCTCGAGAATGCGCGACTCGTTGTCGACGAGCGCCTGGGCGATCGCCTCAAGCGCTGCATCTTTGACGCCCGAGGTGCGTGTGGCGAGCGAGCGCCCGGCCTGCTTCGCTGCCTGCAGACGCGGCCGCAGAGCGGCAAGAGCCGCCTCGCCGGTGAGCGGTGAACGATCGTCGCGTGAGTGATCTGCTGACATGCCTCACAGTCTATGACACGGCGCCGACACGATCAGGCGCGATTCGCGTTCGGATCGTCCGCGTCGTTCTGGGCACCGGTCTCGTCGTCCTGCTGTGGATGCTGCAGTCTCGGCAGCAGCACGGTGAATGTCGTTCCGTGGTCGCCCTCCAATGGCCTGCCGTCGTCATCGAAGCGCTGCGGAGTCGACGCGACCGAGACGCTGCCGCCGTGTGCATGAACCAGCGCCTGCACGATCGAGAGTCCGAGCCCGGTCGACCCCTGCCCCGGGGTGCGGGAGTCGTCAGCTTTGACGAAGCGGTCGAAGATCGTGTCGACCATCTGTTCCGGAATGCCCTGGCCGTCGTCGCGCACTTGGATGCGCACGTCGTCGCCGACGATCGCAGCGCCGAGCACCACGTTCGTGCCGGCCGGCGTGTGTGTGCGGGAGTTCGCGAGCAGGTTGACCAGCACCTGACGCAGGCTGTTCTCGTCTCCCAGCACCTCGAGCGGCTGGCTGGCGTCGAGGTCGAGCTGCCAGTGGTGGTTCGGGCCCGCGGCGTGCGCGTCTGCCACGGCGTCGATCAGCAGCCCTCGCAGGTCGACCTCTTCACGCTCGATCACCGGCTCGTTGTCCAGACGGGCGAGCAGCAGCAGGTCTTCGACCAGGTCAGACATGCGCTCGGACTCGCTGCGCACGCGACCCAGCTGCTCGGCCGCATGGGGCGGCAGCGTGTCGGCATCGCGCAGCACGAGCTGCGTGTAGCCGCGAATCGATGCGAGCGGCGTGCGCAGCTCATGGCTGGCGTCTGCGACGAAACGGCGCAGCTTCGTCTCGCTGGCCCGTCGCACGCGGAAGGCGTCGTCGATGTGTGTGAGCATGCGGTTGAAACTGCCCGCCACGCGACCCACCTCGGTCACGTCGTCGACGAAGATCTCGGGAATGCGCTCGGTCAGCGCCGCGTCTCCGGTGGCGAGTTCGCGCCCGGCAACGCTCTGTGCGGTTCGTGCGACGACCTCGAGCGGATGCAGTGCGCGGCGCATGAGCATCCAGCCGAGCAGCAGCGCGCCGATGCCGGCCAGCGCGATCACGACCATCTGCACGACCATGTACTGCGTGATCGTATTGGCGACGGCCTCCTGTGAGATGGCGACGACCTGTCGAGCACCGGTTCGGTCGTTGATCGCGACGGCACGGTAGGTGCCGAGATCGGGCAGCGGCACGTCGTAGAAACCGCCGTCGACCGGCACCTTCAGCAGCATCGCGACCTGATCGGAGTCGAGCTGGTGGAAGGTCGGGGTCTCGCCGTCGTCGATGTAGCCGGCTCTGAGAGATCCCTGCCGCAGGTCGACGATGATGGTGTGCGCCCGCTGCGTGCGCACGTCGAGGCCTGGCGGAACCGGGTCATCGGGCCGCACTACGGCATCCCCTTTCGCCACATCAGTGGCGCGGGCACGCTCGGTCGCGAGACTCAGCTCGGTGTTGAGCTGCCCGTACAGCGAGGTGTTCAGCGCAGACGTGGTGACGGTCGCGATCAGGGCCACGCTCGAGAACAGCAGCGCAGCGAGCATGATCGGCAGTGTCTTGCTCAGCGGCAGCAGCCGCCAGTGCCGCAGCAGGCCTCGCCTCTTGCGACGGTAGGCGCCGGGCCTCGCAGCACGCTGGTGCGAGGTGCGCGGGCCCTCGCGATCGGTCATACCGCAGGCTTCAGCACGTATCCGACGCCTCGAACGGTGTGGATCATCGGCTCGCGCCCGTGGTCGATCTTCTTGCGCAGATACGAGATGTACAGCTCGACGACATTGACCTCTCCGCCGAAGTCATAGTGCCAGACGTGATCGAGTATCTGCGTTTTGGACATGACCTTCTTGGCATTGCGCATCAAGAAGCGCAGCAGTTCGAACTCGGTCGCTGTGAGCTTGATCTCGTCGCCGCCGCGGGTCACTTCGTATGAGTCTTCGTTCAGCATGAGATCGCCGACGACGACAGTGGGGTCGTGCTCCTCTTCGACCCAGTGCCGCGAGCGTCGCAGCAGCCCGCGCACGCGCGCCATGAGCTCTTCGATGTTGAACGGCTTGGTCAGATAGTCGTCGGCGCCCACGGTGATGCCGGCGATGCGATCTTCGACCGCGTCACGAGCGGTGAGAAAGATCACCGGGATGCTCTCGTCGATCTCGTGCAGCTTGCGCAGCACCTCGAACCCGCTGAGGTCAGGCAGCATCACATCGAGGATCACCACGTCGGGTCGGGTGGTGCGGGCAGCATCGACCGCTCCTCGGCCGTTGAGCGAGGTCATCACGTTCAGGCCCTCATAGCGCACGGCTGAAGCGACGAGCTCAAGCAGGTTCGGTTCGTCGTCGACGACGAGCACCGTCACATCGTGCTTCTCACTTCTGGCAGCTGACTCGTTCACAGGCTCTCCGATCTCTCTCACCCGGGCCTGAACCCGGGATCTTCGCGCGAGTGCCGACGATACGTCGTCCGGGCGTTCTCGCGAAGAACTGCTTCGAGCATACTGAGCGAATTCTGTGAGCGTCATGTGTGCGAGGTGTCCAGATCCTCAGACACTCAGCACATACGCGCCATTCAGTGCTCGTGGGTGACCGACTCGATGGTCTGCAGTGCTCCGGTGTCGGTGAGCTCGTGACCGAGCACCGGGCGCGCCTCGAACCATGTGCCGATCGACTGCCCCGAAAGCGCGTTCGAAACGTGCTCGGTCGAGGTGAGCAGCACCGGGATGCCCGCTTCGGTCGCGACCCGAGCCGAGGCGATCTTCGTGACCGCTCCCCCGGTGCCGACGCCGTTGACCGTCACCGGCGAGACCTCGATGTGTTCGAGATCGTCGTCGTGCGCGACGAAGTGCAGGGGCTTCGAGCCCTCGCGCTGCGGCGGGCGGTCGTAGAGCGCATCGACGTCCGAGAGCAGCACCAGCGCATCGGCCCGAACCAGCACCGCGGTGAGCGCCGCCAGCCGATCGTTGTCTCCGAAGCGAATCTCATGCGTCGCGACGGTGTCGTTCTCATTGATGATGGGCAGCACACGCAGATCGAGCAGTCGATCGATGGTCTGCTGCGCCTGACGGCGATGTCTGCGGTCGTCGATGTCGCTCGCGGTGAGCAGCACCTGTGCGGTCGTCACGCTGAAGGCGTCGAACACTGACTCGTAGCGGTACATGAGTCGTGCCTGACCCACGGCAGCCGCTGCCTGTGAAGTCGCCAGGTCGGCAGGTCGACCGTTCAGGTTCAGCAGCGGCAGCCCGGTGGCGATCGCTCCGGACGACACCAGGACGACCTCGACGCCCCCCTCGTGCAGCTGCGCCAGCGCCGACACCAGATGGCCGAGCTGGTGCTCGTTCTCACCGGTGATCGACGACGAGCCGACTTTGACGACGATGCGCCCGGCGCCGGGAATCCCAGCCTGCGAGATGACGCTGCTCACCGCTGCTCTCCTTCTTCGTCCGAGGTGTCCTCAGCGGCCGAGCCTGCGGCATCCGTCGTGTTTGTCGAGCCTGCGGCGGATGCACTGGTCGCCCTCGTCCGCTCTCGATCCTCCGTCCACAGGCCGGCTTCGCGTTCGGCCTGCAGTTCGGCTCGGGCAGCGGCCTTGGCATCCATGCGCTCGTAGTACTCGACGCGCTTCTCGGCACGGGTCGGGCGCGAGTGATCGCTCAGGCGAAGATCCTCGCCACGCGGCGCAGCGATCTCGGCGCCGGAGGTGATCGACGGCTCCCAGTCGAAGATTCGCTCGTTGCTGCCCGGCCCGATGACCACGGCCGATCCGGCGCGCGCACCGGCACGGAACAGCTCCTGCTCGATGCCCAACCGGTTCAGCCGGTCGGCGAGGTAGCCCACCGCCTCATCATTGTCGAACATCGTCTGGGCGATCCAGCGTTCCGGCTTCTCACCGAGAATACGGAAGTACTCGCCGTCCGGGCCGGTCTCACGAGAAATGGTGAATTCAGCCTCACGACGACGTGATCGCGGGCGAATCACGATGCGCTCCGGCTGCTCAGCCTCGGCTTCTGCCTCGGCACGCTGTGCGGCCCGACCCTCGTCGACCAGTCCGGCCATCGCGAAGGTGAGCTCGCGCAGCCCGCGGCGTGTGGCCGCCGAGACCTGGAACACGCGGAATCCCCGCTGCTCAAGATCATCTGTGACGAACTCGGCGAGTTCCTCGGCCTCAGGTACGTCGACTTTGTTGAGCGCGACAAGCTGCGGTCGCTCGATGAGCGGCGTTTTGCCCTCGGCGACCGGATACTTCGCGAGTTCGGCCAGAATCGTTTCGAGGTCGCTGATCGGATCTCGATTCGGCTCGATCGTGGCGCAGTCGAGCACATGCACCAATGCCTCGCACCGCTCCACATGGCGCAGAAAGTCGAGGCCCAGCCCCTTGCCTTCGCTGGCCCCTTCGATGAGCCCGGGCACGTCTGCCACGGTGAACCGCACATCTCCGGCCTCGACGACGCCCAGATTCGGAGCGAGCGTCGTGAACGGATAGTCGGCGATCTTCGGCTTGGCCGCGCTCATGGCTGCGATCAGGCTCGACTTGCCTGCTGAGGGGTATCCGACGAGAGCCACATCGGCCATGGTCTTGAGCTCGAGCCGCACATCGCCGCTCCAGCCCGGTGTGCCGAGCAGTGCGAAGCCGGGAGCCTTGCGTTTCGTCGAGGCGAGCGAGTTGTTGCCGAGACCGCCGATGCCGCCCTGCGCCACCGTGTAGCGCATGCCCGGCTGATCGAGGTCGATGAGCATCTCGCCATCCGCGTCGCGCACGACCGTGCCGACCGGAACGGGCAGGATCAGATCCTGTCCGGCATAGCCGTCGCGGTAGTCGCCCATGCCGAAGCCGCCGCTCTCGGCCCGCTGATGCGGTCGACGGTGGTAGGCCAACAGTGTGGTGATCTGCGGGTCTGATTCGACGATGACGTTGCCGCCGTCACCCCCGTTGCCGCCGTCGGGGCCGGCGAGCGGTTTGAACTTTTCGCGGCGAATTGACGCACAGCCGTCGCCGCCGTCACCTGCTGTGACGTGCAGCACGACGTCGTCGACGAAGCTGAGTGCCATGTGATGTGCTCCTTAAGGTGCGAAAGAGGCGAGCTCGCTATGCGAGCCCGCCTCGATCATGCTGAAAAACGGAATGTCACTCCGCAGCGGTGAGAATGCTCACCACGCGGCGACGGCCCTTGCTGCTGAACTGGACTGATCCGGTCTCGAGCGCGAAGAGCGTGTCGTCTTTGCCGCGGCCCACGTTGGCGCCGGGGTGGAAGTGGGTGCCACGCTGACGAATGATGATCTCGCCGGCGTTGACCTCCTGCCCACCGAAGCGCTTCACGCCGAGACGCTGAGCGTTTGAGTCGCGACCGTTGCGAGTTGAGCTCGCACCCTTCTTATGTGCCATGAGAGGACGCCTTTCGCTGTTACTTGATGCCGGTGATCTTGAGCTTGGTCAGCTCAGAGCGGTGCCCGAGGCGCCGACGGTAACCGGTCTTGTTCTTGAAGTGCTGAATGTTGATCTTGGGGCCGCGCAGGTCTTCGACCACCTCGGCGGTCACCTTGACCTTGGCGAGATCTTCGGTCTTCGAGGTGACCTTGTCACCGTCGACCAGCAGCAGAGCGGGAAGCTCCACAGCGCCCTGCTCATCTGCCTGAACACGGTCGACCGTCACGACAGTGCCGACCTCGACCTTCTCCTGACGCCCGCCGGCGCGCACGATTGCATAAACCACGTGTCATCCTTTGTCTTGAAGTCTGTGTTCACTCGCCGGCAGAACCAGCCCGAGCCAACACTCAATAATACTCAGTTGTGTGTGTGCAGGTCAAACACCCGCGACCGCGTGTCTCAGTCCTGACGCTCACCGCCCGGGCGCTGCCGAAAACTCTGGCCTCGAGTCTCTTTGGCTGCGTTCGGCGTGCGGGCGCCTTCTGGCAGGTGCGCGAGCACGTCTGCCAGCAGGGCGTCGCGGTCGACCGGCTGTTTCGGTGAGGCCTCGGCGGCAGGTTGGGTCTTCGGCTTCGGCAGATCCAGGTCGAGGTCGATGTCGGTGCGCGCCGGCCCTGCCGGAGCCGATGCACGACGCGACCGGCGAGCCGACGCGGGTTCCGAACGTCGCTGCGGATGCTCGCTCGACTCCGCCGACTGCAATGACTTCGCCTGCAGGTGCGGCTCGACGGGCTCTTGACGCTCTGCGGGTTCGTGTGCCGTCGCAGCAGGCCGAATTCGATCGGATGCGGGCGCGGCTGCGGCACCCTCCGCTGCGCTGAGGCCCGACTCTGCGTGCGAAGTACGGGCGACTGGCTCGCCAGAACGATGCTCGTGCACAGGCGCATGCGCTGCCACATCGCCCGCAGCCGCCAGAGGTGCAGACGCCTCGGCGGTCGGAGCAGAGGCGATCTGCGCGATCGTGCTGGCGGCGACCTGGGCGACGGCGTTCTTGACGTTCGCGTTCAGGGTGTTCTTCACCGGCTTGACAGCCTGGGTCTTCTTGCTGCGAGGTTTGCGAGCCGAACCGGATTTCCCGCTCTGAGAACTGTGCGTGCTTTGACCGGAGTCGGAGCTCTCGCCGAGCTGCGTGAACGTCTCGGCCAGCCCGATGCCGATCTTCTTGCGGGTCATCTGGATCAGACCCAGCGAGGTCACTTCGGCCACCTGATGCTTGGTGCGATCGCGACCAAGGCATTCGATCAGACGCTGCAGAACCAGATCGCGGTTCGACTCGAGCACCATGTCGATGAAGTCGACCACCACGATGCCGCCCAGGTCGCGCAGACGCAGCTGTCGCACGATCTCTTCGGCGGCCTCGAGGTTGTTCTTCGTGACCGTCTCTTCGAGGTTGCCTCCGGAGCCGACGAACTTGCCGGTGTTCACATCGATGACCGTCATGGCCTCGGTGCGGTCGATCACCAGCGAGCCGCCCGACGGCAGGAAGACCTTGCGCTCGCTCGCCTTCGCCAGCTGCTCGTTGATGCGGTAGGCGTCGAAGATGTCTTTGTCGCCGCTGTAGTGCTCGACGCGATCGACCAGATCCGGCGCGATCGTGTGCAGGTACTTCTCAATGGTCTCTTCTGCGTCTTTGCCGCTGATGACCATCTTCGTGATGTCTTCGTTGAAGACGTCGCGCACGACTTTGATGAGCAGATTCGGCTCGGTGTGCAACAGCGCCGGAGCCTGCTGCGTCTCGCGCAGGCGCTGGATCTCTTCCCACTGCTGCTGCAGACGGGTGACGTCCCGTTCGAGCTGTTCCTTCGTCGCACCCTCAGCAGCGGTGCGCACGATGACGCCCACGTTCTCAGGCAGAATCTCTTTCAGCGTCTTCTTCAGACGCGAACGCTCGCTGTCGGGCAGCTTGCGACTGATGCCGCTCATCGAACCGCCCGGCACGTACACCAGGTAGCGACCGGGCAGAGAGATCTGACTGGTCAGACGGGCGCCCTTGTGACCGACGGGGTCTTTCGTGACCTGCACCAGCACGGTGTCGCCCGCTTTGAGCGCCATCTCGATGCGCCGCTGCTTGTCGGTGACCTCGGCAGCCTCCCAGTCGACTTCGCCTGAGTAGAGCACGGCGTTGCGGCCGCGTCCGATGTCGACGAATGCGGCCTCCATGCTGGGCAGCACGTTCTGGATGCGCCCCAGATAGACGTTGCCGATCAGCGAGAGGTCTCGTGAGTGCGCTGCATAGTGCTCGACCAGAATGTCGTCTTCGAGCACGCCGATCTGGATGCGGTCGTCGGTCGAGCGCACGATCATCTGCCGGTCGACCGCCTCGCGGCGTGCCTGGAACTCGACCTCGGTGACGCTCTGGCGACGACGCCCGGCATCGCGACTGGCGTTGCGACGCTGCTTCTTCGCCTCGAGTCGTGTCGAGCCCTTGACCTTGGTCGGCGTCTCACGATGACTGCGCTGCCCGCTCTCCGGGCTCTGTTCGTCGGCGGCTTCGTCGCTCGTGCGCGACCGACGGCTTCCGTCACGCTTGCGGGTGCGACGACGCACGCTCTCGACGTGCTCGGGCAGCTCGGGCTCTTCGTCATCGTCGCGCTCGGGCAGCTCGGGCTCTTTGAAGGTCAGCTCGATCGGGGCGACCGTCTCAGCGACCGGCACTGCCGGAGCTGAGGTCGCCCCCGCCTCTCGAACGCTGAACGGCGAGAACGGCGTGATCTCAGCAAGGGGATCAGGCGCCGGCTCTGGTTCAGGTGCCTGCGCCGGCGTCGCTTCAGCGGCCGCCTCGGCAGCAGACTCGGTCTTGGTCGCAGCCAGCTCACCGGTGCCCTGAGCCGACACGTCGGCGGCTGCCTCGGCATCCGTCAGCGCTGCCTCTGCAGGCGCGGTCTCGCCCGGTGCAGCAGCCGCTCGGGCCGCCTGGTCTGACGAGTGCTCGTCCGCTGTCGCCGATTCGTTGGAGCGCGCCTGTGCATCGGCTGTCTCTTCTGCCACTGCGAGCGATTCCTCGACCACTGCAGGGGCCGGAGCCTCAGCCGGGTTCGCCAGATCGCCACGATCAGCATCAGACGACGCGGCCGACGCGACACCGGCGGCGGCGTGCTCGTTCACTGCTTCACCCTCGGCACCGTGGCGCGGCGCGGCGTCGCCTGACGTCTCGTCCGCTGACTCGTGGTCGCCGAAGGCAGACTTCGCCCGTCGGGTGCGCTTCGTACCGAAGAGCTGCCCGAACAGACCGCCCTTCCCATGTTCTTCATTACCCACCATCGCTGGTGCACTCCTGTATCCAGCCGCAGTCCCGGTCGCCCCGAGCCGGCTCCTCAAACTGTTCGCACGACCGCTGAGGTCGATGCGCCAAATTCAGCTCTATCGCAGGGCGTCCTGGCCCTGAACAGCATCTGCGTCGTTTTGACGACGCCTGTGATGCGCGTCTGCGCGTGAGGGCGACTCACGCGACCCAGCCCATTATCGCATGGAATCCGGTGTTCGCCGCTGCGTGCCATAATGGCGGCATGTCTGCAAACCGTTCGGGCACTGCCCTTCCCAAGCCGCTCGCCGTCACCATGGTCGTCATCGGCCTGGGCGGCCTGCTCGGAGCCTTCGAACTGGCCACTGAGTATGTCAAGACGTTGCAGAACCCCGCGTATACACCGAACTGCTCGTTGAACATCCTGGTGACCTGCGGTCCGAACATGCAGTCTTGGCAGGGCAGCCTCTTCGGGTTCCCCAACGCGCTGCTCGGCCTGATGTGCTTCATCTTCCCGATCGCCGTCGGGGTGAGCGCTCTGGCCGGGGCACGCATGACACGGTGGTACTGGCAGCTGTTCAACCTCGGCATGCTCGGCGGCTATGTGTTCATCACGTGGCTCTACTCCCAGAGCATCTTCGTCATCGGCACACTGTGCCCGTGGTGCATGGAGGTCTGGTTCTTCATGATCTTCGGCTTCTGGTACATCACCGCCTGGAATCTGCGTGAAGGTCACTTCGGAAGCGGGCTCAAACGCTTCGGGGTCTGGCTCTTCCACTGGGCGTGGGTCGTCAGCCTGCTCAACCTCGTGCTGATCGCAGTGCTCGCCGAGATCCGTCTCGGCTGGATCGAGTTTCTGCTCTGACCGTCGGCGCGGCGCTCAGGCGCTGCGCTGACCTGCTCTGCTCATGTCTCACGGCGCCTTGCGCACCGCTGAGCCCTGAAGATGACAGAAGGGGCCGCGCTCTGCAGAGCGCGGCCCCTTCTGTCATCTGCGCAGGTCAACTGCGCACGGAGAGGATCAGGCGAACCAGATGCCGATCTCACGCGCTGCAGACTGCGTCGAGTCAGATGCGTGTACGACGTTGCGCTGCACCGAGACGCCCCAGTCACGGCCGAAGTCGCCGCGAATGGTGCCGGGCGCTGCGACGGTCGGGTCGCTTGCGCCGAGCAGCGTGCGCACGCCGGGAACGACGTTGTCGCCCTCGAAGATCACGGCCACGATCGGCCCGCTGATCATGAAGTCCACGAGAGAGTCGAAGAACGGCTTGCCCTTGTGCTCGGCGTAGTGGCGTTCGAGCAGCTCCCGGGTCGGCTTCACCCACCGGATGTCTGCCAGGCGGTAGCCTTTGCGCTCGATGCGGGCGAGCACCTCACCGGTCAGTCCGCGTTCGACGCCATCCGGTTTCACCAGCACGAGGGTGTGGTCTGGGGTGATCTGCTTCTGCTCTGCAGTGGTCATCTGTCGATTCCTTTCGGGTGTTTCGTCAGTGTTGGGTCGGTTGTTCATGCTGCACCGCTGCAGCTTCCCGGTCTGCGCGTGCTGCCGCGACCATGATGTAAATCCACAGGGCCAGGCAGATCAGCGACACGAAGAAGATGAACCCGCTGAAGAGGCCGGCGAGCAGCAGCACGACCTGCACCGCCCACCCGAGCCAGAGTCCGATGGGGCCTCGACGCATACAGGCGAGAGCGAGCACGAGCAGCAGCATCGAGCCGGCGCCGAGCCACCAGACCAGCGGCGACGAGATCAGCCGCAGCCCGAAGAGCACCAAGGTATAGAAGATGATCACGAACGACTCGAAACCGAGCATCACGCTGCAGAGCTTCTGACGAAGTCTCACACCGCTGCTCGGAGCCGCACCGTCTGCGCTGTTCGGAGGTTTCATCGCCTTCATTCTACGTGCTGCGGCCCGATGGTCAGAACCGGTCTCCTGGCTCCGTGCTGTCTGGCCACATCTCGTTCGCGTCGTCGTCTTCGGCAGCCGACGCCTCAAGGGCTTCCTTCGCCGCCTCGACGTCGGCATCCGACGTCGCATCCGCTGCCACCGCAGAGGTGTCGGCGTCCGTCAGCGCGGCCACCTCGCCGATGACCGTGATCGACCCGGTGACGATGATGCCGGAGTGCTCGACCTCGCGTGCCAGGTAGCGAGCCTCGTCCAAGGCCTCTTCGACATCGTCGACCACCCTGACCCGCTCTGTGCCGAACACCTCGACCGCCAGTGCGGCCAGGTCGTCTGCGGGGATCGCCCGAGGCGAGTGCGAGGCGGTCACCACCACCTCGTCGACGGCGCCGTCGAGCGCCTGCAGAAAGCCCTTCGCGTCTTTGTCAGACAACACGCCGATCACGGCGACGGTGCGATCGAAGTGAAAGTTCTCGACCAGCGCACGGGCCAGGCTGCGCGCTCCGTGTGGGTTGTGCGCGGCGTCGATGATGATCGTCGGGTCGGTGCCGACCACCTGCAGCCGACCGGGCGACTTGGCCGAGGCGATGCCCGGCTCGACGACATCGGCGCCCAGCGGCACGTCTCCCCCGCCGAGAAAGGCCTCGACGGCGGCGATCGCCAGCGCGGCGTTCTGCGCCTGATGCTCGCCGTAGAGCGGCAGCGCGAGATCGCGATAGGTGCCGGCCAGGCCGCGCACGTCGATCACCTGCCCGCCAACAGCCGGCTGCGCGCCCGACACCTCAAAGTCGGTGCCCGCGCGCTTCAGCGTGATGCCCAAAGCGTCGGCTTTGGCCTGCAGCTCGCGCATCGCCTCCGGTGCCTGCGCGGCGGTCACCGCGATGGCGCCCGGCTTCATGATGCCGGCCTTCGTATGCGCGATCTCGGCGATCGTGCTGCCCAACACCTTGGTGTGGTCGAGCGCGATCGGCGCGAACACCGCGACGTCGCCGTCGGCGGTGTTGGTCGAGTCCCACTCCCCGCCCACGCCCACCTCGAGGCAGATCACATCGACAGGTGCGTCGGCGAAGGCCGCGAAGGCGAGCACGGTCAGCGCCTCGAAGAAGGTCAGCGCCGCCCGGCCTTCGCCGCGCAGCTGTTCGTCGACCATTTCGACGAAGGGCTGTACGTCCTCCCACGTGCCGAGCAGCCGCTCGTCGGTGATCGGCGATCCGTCGATCACGATGCGCTCGTTGAAGCGCACCAGATGGGGGCTGGTGAACACTCCCACTCGCAGGCCCGCCGACGCCAGCATCGAGGCGGCGATGCGTGCCGTCGACGACTTGCCGTTGGTGCCCGTGATATGGATGATCCGGTACGACTTCTGTGGGTCGCCCAACAGGTCGAGCACCCGAGCGACCGCGTCCAGCCGTGGCTCGATGCGGTTCTCAGGAGCCCGCCCATAGAGCTGCTCGGTGAGCTGCTCGACACTGTTCGGGGCGAGGGCAGCCGTCGTGGCGTTGCGTGCGTCAGTCACAGGTTCAGGCCTTCTCGATCAGGATGCCGACCCGCTCGCCGTCGCCGACGGGCTGGTCTGCCTCGTCGCCGAGCGCTTCGACAGTGACGACATGGAGGTCGGTCGCGAGTGTCTCGGCGGCGATCAGGTCACGATTGGCCTCGAGCGCCGCACGCACAGCGTCGTCGCCGCCCAAGGTGAGGTGGATGCGATCGCTGATCTCGAGTCCGGCTGCGCGTCGTGCCTGCTGCACCTGGCGCACCGTGTCACGCGCCAGCCCTTCGGCGGCGAGCTCAGGGGTCACCGCGGTCTCGAGCAGGACGAAACCGCCGCCGGAAAGCAGCCCGACCGCGTGATCGGTGCCTCTGTCTGAGCTGGCGTCGGCGACCAGATCGATCGAGTACTCCCCCGGCTGCAGGGCGATGCCGCCCGAGACGACTTGGTCTCCCTCTGCACTCCAGTCGCCGGTCTTGGAGCCCTTGATGGCGGTCTGCACCTCGCGGCCGAGGCGTGGACCGCACACCCGAGCATGCACGGTCAGTCGCTTTGACACACCGAAGCGCTCTGCGGTCTGCTCGCTGAGCTCGACGAGGTCGACCGACTTCACGTTGAGCTCGTCACGCAGGATGTCGGCGAACGGAGCCAGCGCATCCGCGCCCGCCTCGACCACGGTGAGCTTCGACAGCGGCAGACGCACCCGCAGGTGCTCAGCCTTGCGCAGCGCGAGGGCGGCGCTCGAGATGTCTCGCACTTGATCCATCGCGGCGACCAGGTCGTCGTCTTTCGGGAACGCACCGGCGTCGGGCCAGTCCTGCAGATGCACGCTCTCGCCCCCGGTGAGGTCCTTCCAGATGCGCTCGGTGACCAGCGGCAGCAGCGGAGCGGCCACACGCGTGACCGTCTCGAGCACCGTGTAGAGCGTGTCGAACGCGTCGGTGTCTTCGCCCACCCAGAAACGGTCGCGACTGCGTCGCACGTACCAGTTGGTCAGCACGTCTGCGAACTGCCGCAGCGCGTCGGTCGCGTCGACGCCGTTGAGGCCTTCGAGCGCGACCTCGACCGTGCGCACCAGGTCACCGGTCTTGGCCAGCAGGTACCGGTCGAGCACGTCGGTCGAGTCGGTTCGCCACTTCGCCTCGTAGCCGGACGCCGAAGAACCGGCGGGCCGTGCCGTGTTCGCGTACATCTGGAAGAAGTACCAGGTGCTCCAGAGCGGCAGGATGACCTGGCGCACGCCTTCGCGGATGCCCTCTTCGGTGACGATCAGGTTGCCGCCACGCAGCACCGGGCTCGACATCAGGAACCAGCGCATGGCGTCCGAGCCGTCGCGATCGAAGACCTCGTTGACATCCGGATAGTTGCGCAGAGACTTCGACATCTTCTGCCCGTCGTTGCCGAGCACGATGCCGTGGCTGATCACGTTGGTGAACGCGGGGCGGTCGAAGAGCGCGGTGGCGAGCACATGCATGTTGTAGAACCAGCCGCGGGTCTGCCCGATGTACTCGACGATGAAGTCAGAGGGGTTGTGGGTGTCGAACCACTCTTTGTTCTCGAACGGGTAGTGCACCTGTGCGAAGGGCATCGAGCCCGACTCGAACCAGCAGTCGAGCACCTCGGGCACGCGGCGCATGGTCGACTTGCCGGTCGGGTCGTCGGGGTTCGGGCGGGTCAGCTCGTCGATGTAGGGCCGGTGCAGGTTGTCGACCTTCACGCCGAAGTCCTGTTCGAGCTGCTCGATCGAGCCGTAGACGTCGACGCGCGGGTACTCGGGATCGTCGCTCTTCCACACCGGGATCGGTGCACCCCAGTAGCGGTTGCGAGAGATGTTCCAGTCGCGGGCGTTCTCGAGCCACTTGCCGAACTGACCGTCTTTGACGTTGTCGGGCACCCAGTTGATCTGCTGGTTGAGCGCGATCATGCGGTCTTTGACCTTGGTCACGTTCACGAACCAGGCAGGCAGCGCCATGTAGATGAGCGGCTTGCCGCTGCGCCAGGAGTGCGGGTAAGAGTGCTCGATGGTCGCCTGTTCGAGCAGACGGCCGTGCGACTTGACCAGCTTGATCAGCGTCTTGTTCGCCTCGAACACGTTCACTCCGGCGACCTCGGGCACGCTGGGCAGAAACTCACCCGCCTGATTGACCGAGAGCACGACGGGGATGTCGTACTTCTGGCAGGTCAGCTGGTCGTCTTCGCCATAGGCTGGAGCCTGATGAACGATGCCGGTGCCGTCTGTGGTCGACACGTAGTCAGCCACCAGGATCTGCCAGGCGTTCTGCGTGCCGTACTGCTCTGCATCGGCGAAGTAGTCGAACAGCCGCTCGTAACGCACGTGCTCGAGTTCGGCGCCCAGCAGCGTACGCTCCACGGCATCCTGCGCGGCCTCAGCGGAGTCATACCCCAGTGCCTTCGCATGCGAGCCGACCAGATCGCGGGACAACACGAACCGTGTGCCCGCAGGCGAGCCGTCGCCTGCACCGGCCTCACCGGCAGGCACGACCGCATAGACGATCTCGGGGCCGACCGCGAGCGCGAGGTTCGTCGGCAGCGTCCACGGGGTCGTCGTCCAGGCGATCGCCTTGGCACCCTCGAGCCCGAGCGCGGCTGCTTTGTCACCCGTCAGCGGGAAGGTGACCGTGACGGTGGGATCCTGACGCATCCTGTAGGCGTCGTCGAGCTTCGTCTCCTGGTTCGACAGCGGCGTCTGCTCGTACCAGCTGTAGGGCAGCACACGATAGCCGTCGTAGATCAGGCCCTTGTCGTAGAGGGTCTTGAACGCCCAGATGACGCTCTCCATGTAGGTGAGGTCGAGCGTCTTGTAGTCATTGTCGAAGTCGACCCAGCGGGCCGAACGAGTGACGTATTCGCGCCATTCGTTGGTGAAGCGCAGCACGCTGGCGCGAGTCGCCTCGTTGAACTTCGCGATGCCGAAGGTCTCTTCGATCTCGCGCTTGTCGGTGATGCCGAGTTCCTTCTCGGCCTGCAGCTCAGCGGGCAGCCCATGGGTGTCCCAGCCGAAGCGGCGCTCGACGCGCTGGCCGCGCATGGTGTGAAAGCGGGGAAAGACGTCTTTGGCGTAGCCGGTCAGCAGGTGCCCATAGTGCGGCAGGCCGTTGGCGAACGGAGGGCCGTCGTAGAAGACCCACTCTGGGGCGTGCTGGTCGCGTCGCTGGTCGATCGACTTCTGAAAGGTGTCATCGCCCTTCCAGAAGGCCAGGATGCCCTGCTCGACTGCGGGGAAGCTCGGCGAAGGCTGGACTGATTCGGGATGCTCGCTGCCGGGGCTGGGAAGCGGATAGACCATTGCGCGTGTCACTCTCGTGCTCGTTCACCTGCACGAGGACGCCGCCCTTCTGCGAAAGACGTGCGCGGTACCACCTCGCTTGTTCGCCTGCCTCGTCTGACGACGACACCGACGAACCGCTTCTCTTCGGCTGTCTCGGGCCGGACCCGTCTGGGTCTACTGCGCCTGTCGTTCGCGGCGACCTGCGGTTCTTCCAGATGCTCCCCGGTGATGGCCGGATCAGTGCAGTATCTCAGTGTAGCGCGATCAGTCCGAGCCCGCAGAGGTCACGGAGCGCCCCTGCGATCAGGCCGCGCCTTCCGGTTCCGCCTCCGGCTCTGGCCCGAAGACGAAGCGACGACCCGTGATCTCGCTGACCACGATGCGCACGACGTTCTCTTTGACGGTCGGCACCCACGGCCTGAGCCCGGCCTGTTCGGCCGCTTCGATTGCGCTCTCAGAGGTCAGCACCTCGGCGGTTCCTTTGGCCACGACGCTCCAACCGCCGGTCTCGGTGTACTGCTCTGTCTGGAAGGCGACCTTCGGGTTCGCCGTCACGCCGAAGAGCTTCGTGCCGGGAGCGGTGCGCAGCAGGAGGCTGCGGTCGCGAACAGCGTAGTTCACGGGCAGCACCTCAGGGGCATCGTTGACGATGAAGCCGAGGTGGCCGAGGGTGTTCCTGGTGAACAGCTGCCATGCCTCGTCTTCGCCGACTCGAGTGATCACTGTGTTGTCTTCCATACATCACATGTACACCCTGTGGTGGGAAGAGTCCACTCTGAGCGGTCAGTACCAGCCGGTCGACTGAGAGTGGCCCCAAGCGCCGCAGGGCGTGCCGTAGCGACCGCGAATGTAGCCCAGCCCCCATTCGATCTGCGTCTGAGCGTTGGTTCTCCAGTCAGCTCCGACGGAGCCCATCTTGCTGCCCGGCAGAGACTGCGGAATGCCGTAGGCACCGCTGCTGCGGTTCTCAGCGTTGACCTGCCACCCTGACTCCTTCTGCCAGAGATTGACCAGACAGACGAACTGGTCGTTGCCCCAGCCCATCTGGGAGATGCGCGACTGAGCGTACGCCTTCGCCGCAGCAGGCGACGAGCCACCGCTCGGCGCTGGGGCCGGAGCTGGTGCCGGTGCAGGCGAAGGAGCCGGTGCCGGCGTCGGCGTCGGCGCAGGAGCGGGAGCGGGAGCAGGACGGTTCGGTACAGCTGGCGTCTGCGGCTGAGTCGGCGCGCTGCTGCTGGCTGGCGCACTGTCGGAGGCTGCGGCCTGCGGCTGGTTCGATGCGGCGATCGAGGCCGCCAGCTCACGCTGTCGTCGCTCCTCGGCCTCCTGCGCCGCAGTCGTGCGCTTGATGTCGGCAAGCTGCTGCAGCAGCCCCTGCTGTTGAGTCTGCAGAGCGCTGACAGCCGCGTCAGCCGAAGCGGATGCCGCACTCGCGGCCTGAGCGTCGCTCTCGGCTTCGCGGGCGAGACGCTCGCGTTCGGATTCGACCTGCTGCTGCTGGTCGGTGAGCGCCTGGAGCTCACTGGCTCGCTGCCCTGCCTCGGTCATGCGCTGATCGGTCTGCTGCGAGACCTGCCCGAGTGTGGTCAGCCGCCAGAGCGCGGCAGAGGGATCGCGACTGGTCACGAGCTGCCCCGCCGGGTCTGTCTCCATCCCGGTGCCGCGCGCGAGCTGCTGCACTGCGGAGGTGCTGTTTCGACGAGCTTCGTCGGCGGCGGCGCGAGCGGTGTCGATCTGGCCCTGCAGCGCCGCCACCTGCTCTGTGGCCGTGGTGAGGGCCTGTTGGGCGTCGCTCGCATCGCCCTGTGCGCGTACCGCGGCGTCACCGGCTTCGTCGGAACGCTGCTCGAGATCATCGAGCTGCCCGTTGATCGCGTCGATCTGCGACTGGGTGTCACCGGCGGCGTCGGCACGGGCGAGAGGCAGGTCGACCCGCCCGGGGGCGAACGACGAAGGGGTGACCGCGAGAGCGGTCGCCAGCGTGCACGCAGCCGCAGACCCTGCCGCCCAGCGCAGCGGTCGTCGTCTCGAGGTCATCCGGTCTCTCACTCTCCTGCAGCAATGTGTCGTCAGACCGGGTGAGGCGAGAAACGTGCTCAGCTCGTCACGACGACACTCTCGACCCTAGTCAACCCATGCTGTGTTCGCATCTGCGCCCCGAAGCCAGAGCGGGCGACCACAGAGATGCTCCCGCCCCTGTCAGTACCTCAGGTGCAGTCCGTCGGCCAAAAGCTGGGCGAGCGCCCGCCCGTCTTTGTCCGCGAGGTTGTCTGCCTGAGTGCGACACGAGAACCCGTCGGCCAGGTAGACGTAGTCACCGCCGCAGCTCTGGTCGGCCTCGCGCAGCGCCGGCAGCAGAGCGTTCTCGGCGACGGCGACCGAGGTCTCGTAGTGCCCTTTCTCCATGCCGAAGTTTCCGGCGAGCCCGCAGCAGCCGGCCAGCTCGGTGAACTCGACGCCGGCACGTTTGAGCAGCGCACGATCTGGGGCGAACCCGATCACCGAGTACTGGTGGCAGTGCGGCTGCACCACTGCCGTGGTGCCGTGCAGATCGGGCAGCCGCCAGTCGGGCCTGGGCCCGAGAGGGGCGGGGGCACTGAGCAGCTCAGAGAGGGTGAACACATGGTCAGCGACCACCTGCGAACGCGGATCGTTCGGCAAGAGGTGCAGCAGGTCGCTGCGCAGCACCGCCGTACACGAGGGTTCGAGCCCAAGGATCGGAATGCCGCGAGCCGCGAACGGTCCCAGCTTGCCCAGCAGATCCTCGAGCCGAGACTTCGCGCCGTCCAACTGGCCGGTCGTGATCCAGGTCAGCCCACAGCAGGCGTTGTCCGGCGGCAGCACCACCTCATAGCCGGCGTCTTCCAGCACGGCGACGGCCGCCCGTGGAATCTCCGGCGCGATGCCGTTGCTGAACGAGTCGGTCCAAAGTACGACCGGGGTGCGAACTCCAGCCCGCCGCGCCGCCACCGCGCCCCGCCGCGCGTCACTGTCTGCGGCATCCACAGGAAGCATGCCCGTCGCCGCCCCTGCTCGCCCGCCCACCGACGCGACCCAGTCGACATCGGTGAAGAAGTCATGCGAGCGTCGTCGACCGTCGCGCTTGAGCCAGCGCCCGAACTGCTGGGGGGCGAAGCCGGGCATGCGCCGACGACGATCCATGCCGCCGCCTCGGATGATCGCCTGCTGCACGCCGGGCACTTTCATGATCGCGTTGACCGCTGCCGGAGCGATGCCCACCAGGCGCAGCCAGCGCGGCAGCCAGCCCAGCGAGTAGTGCGATATGGGCCGCACCCGTCCCTTGTGTTTGTGGTACAGCACCTCAGACTTGTACTGAGCCATGTCGATGCCGGCCGGGCAGTCGCTCGAGCAGGCCTTGCACGAGAGGCACAGGTCGAGCGCGTCGGCCACCTCGGGGGCATCCCACCCGCCGTCGACCAGCGTGCCTCGGATCATCTCTTCCAGCACACGAGCGCGGGCGCGCGTCGAGTCTTTCTCGTCTTTGCTCGCCTGATACGAAGGGCACATGAACCCGCCGGCGGCGCGCATGTCGGCGCGGCACTTGCCGACGCCCATGCAGCGGTGCACCGCCGTCGAGAAGTCGCCGTGATCGCTTTCGAACGAGAAGCCGCCGGATGCCGGCACCGGCCCGGCGTTCGGGCGTCGCACGTGCTCGTCGATGGGATCAGGATCGACCAGCACGCCCGGGTTGAGCAGTGAATCGGGATCGAACACGCCCTTGACCCGGCGAAAGAGATCGATCGCGTCAGCGGAGTACATGCGCGGCAGCAGCTCGGATCGCGCCCGACCATCACCGTGCTCTCCCGAGAGCGAGCCGCCGTAGGTCGCCACGAGATCGGCGGCGCGCTCCATGAAGTCGCGCATCACCTGCGGGTCGCGATCAAGCGGGAAGTCGATGCGGATGTGTGTGCAGCCATCGCCGAAGTGGCCGTACATCAGACCGTCGAGTCGGTACTCCTTCATCAGCGCGTCGAATCGACGCAGATACTCGCCGAGGCGGGCGGGCGGCACGGCGGCGTCCTCCCAGTTGGGCCAGGCCTGCTCCCCTGCCGGCGTGCGACCACCGAGGCCTGCTCCATCTGCTCGGATGCGCCACATCGCGGTCGCATCGGGCCCTGGTGGGAAGACCGCGACCTCATCGCTTGCGGATGCCTCGGCGAGCTGGTGGGCGCGCTCGCGAGCATCGGCCTCGTCGACGCCGCCGACCTCGACCATCATCCAGCCGGCGCCCTTGGGCAGGTCGGGCACCGCACCGTCGCCTTTGTGCTGGCGCACCACGTCGACCAGCCTGGAGTCCATTCCCTCGATGGCCAGCGGCTTCAGCGGCAGAAGATTGACCACGTCGTCGGCCGCCTCGAACATGTCGGGGTAGCCCAGGACGACGAGGTGTGGGGCGGTCGGCACCGGCACCAGCCGAATGGTGGCCTGCAGGATCACGCACAGCGTGCCCTCCGTGCCCGCGAGCATGCGTGCCAGATTCTCTTTGCGCTCGGGCAGCAGATGCTCGAGCGAATAGCCTGACACCTGGCGGCCGAACGTGCCGAACTCTCGACGGATCGTGGCGAGACCGCCGTGAACGATGTCACGCAGCTCGGGAAACTCGTCGAGCCCGGTCGAGGCCGTGAACCGACGACCGGTGCCATCCACCACATCGAGATCGATCACCTGGTCGGCGCTGCGACCCCAGGCGAGCGCATGGGGGCCGCAGGCGTTGTTGCCGATGGAGCCGCCGATGGTGCAGCGCGTCCATGTCGAGGGATCTGGCCCGAAGCGCAGCCCATGCGGGGCGCCGGCCTTCTGAATCGCGGCGAGCAGCACACCGGGCTGCACGACGGCGGTGCGGGCTTCGGGATCAAGCGAAAGGATGCGATTGTAATGCCGAGAGGTGTCGAGCACGACGCCTGGGCCGATGGCGTTGCCTGCGATCGACGTGCCGGCTCCGCGCATGGTGACCGGCAGCTGGTGCGATCGGGCGATGCGCATGACCGCGACGATGTCTTCGGCCGTGCGAGGAAAGACAACCGCACGTGGAGCCACGCGATACACCGAGGCATCTGACGAGTACTCGGCCCGGCGGCGTGTGCCTGAATCCACATCGGCCGCACCACCGCTGAGCACACCCGCGATCTCGGCGACGACGTCAGCATCCAGCGCTGCAACATCCGCCGGTGGTCGAAGCACCGGGGGGCCGGCCAATGTCGACATGCGATCTTCCTTTCGAGACTCCCCCGTGCGTCGTGGAATGAGTTTCGCGCTCATGCGCGCACAGCTCGAATCTTACAATGCACGCGACGAAGCGATCGGCGAGCGCACTCCCCAGACCTGCGAACCGCGCTTTCGAAGCCGGTTCGTCGAATCAGTAGTGCACTGAGACCGGAGTGCCGATCGGTGCGAAGTCGTAGACCGTCTTCGCGTCGGCCTCGCGCAGGTTCACGCACCCATGGCTCATGTCTGAGATGCCGAACTGGTTGTGCCAGTAGGTGCCATGCAGAGCCTGGTCACCGTTGAAGAACGTTGACCACTTGACGTTCGGCGTGCAGTAGTCGTACTGCGGCGTGCAGCCCATACTCTGCACCGTCGTCTTGTACCAGACCTTGTAGTTGCCGACCTTGGTCGACGTCTTCGCCGCCTGCATCGCCCCGGAGTTCGTCTGCAGACCGGGAGACATCGGGAAGGTCGTGACGACCTGGCCGTTCTCGATCAGCGAGGCCGAGCGCGATGCGAGGCTGATGTCGATCTTGCGGTCGACGGTCTTGGTCTCGAACGGCACTTCTGTGACCGGCAGGTCGAACGAGCTGTCGCCTGTGGCGGCCTTCGCGGCGACGTCTTCAGAGAATGAC
Source organism: Pseudoclavibacter sp. CFCC 14310 (assembly GCF_008831165.1). Taxonomy (NCBI): domain Bacteria; kingdom Bacillati; phylum Actinomycetota; class Actinomycetes; order Micrococcales; family Microbacteriaceae; genus Pseudoclavibacter; species Pseudoclavibacter sp. CFCC 14310. The sequence goes on from NZ_WBKC01000003.1 coordinate 267,797, forward strand.
GACACATCGCCCAAGGTCTTGCCTGTGCTGCCAGGCACGAGCACGACGTTGGCGTCAGAGGCGAGCACGGTCTGCGTCTTGGGCGTCGGGTCGAGCTTCGTGGGTGCGTTCTGTTCGACGAAGTCACTGATGGCCTTGGCGTCGTAGACCGCGGTGAACTGGCCGTCGCGGTCAGAGATCTTGACCCACGACCCGACTGTGACCGCATCGGCCGTGATCAGCGGCTTGCCAGCGGCCTGGAAGGTCATCTTGCGCACGAGATGCTGAGCCGTGGGCAGAGCGGCCTGAGCCTGTTCGTCGGTGATCGTGGGCTGCACCTCACTCTGGCTCACGCGTTGGGCTGATGAGTCGCCGTTGGCGAAGGAGTTGAGGAACGCAGTCTGCACGGCGGCCGCGTCGACTCCTTGGCCGGCCTTCCCGGGAACGACCGTGAATGAGGCCTTCGCCGGCTGATACTCCAGGCTCGGTTCAGTGACCGTGTATGCCGCTGGCCATGCGTCAGAGAAGAATGTGCTCTCTGCGGCTGCATCGGCTGAGACCTGCGGAGAGACGGTCGAGGCGTTGTTCCAGCGCCAGAACTGCCATGCCGGCTGACCTGCGATCACGTCATGCGCTGTCTGCTGCGCATCGATCTGCAGCCCCAGGTCGGCTGCGCTGACCTGCTGCTGAGTGCCGTCGAAGCTGAACGGCACCGAGTGCTGATCGAACTGACGTTGAATGGTCTGTGCCGCCTGTTCGCTGGTCTGACCGCCGAGATCTGCGCCGGCATACGTGACGCCAGGAGCGACGTGGTCAGCTGAGTACCAAGCCCCAAAACCGAGGGCGGCCAGAACGAGCACGCCCACCCCGCCGAGAATGAACGGCGCCTTGCGACGGCGCTTGCGACCAGGCCCCGTTGTGCCAGAACTGCGGTCGGCTCCTCCTGCGGGCGGCATGCCGCCTGCGGCCGCGACATCGATCAGTTGGGTCGTGGGCTTGGCTTCCGGAGTCATCCCCGTGCCCGTGCCTCGATCCAAAGTGACGTTGTCCCCCATGGGCATGCTTCCTCTCGCCGTGCAGCCTCGCAAGCGAGACGGGCACTGATGTCTGTCGAATCATATTAGTACAGACAACCAAGCTCGACCGTGGACGAAACGCCCATGTGTATGCTGAATTGGATCGACGTTTCGTCGACTCGTATCCGACATTCAGGCACACAGCAGCCCATTTCGGCTCATGACGCGGTGCCGCACATACTGAAGGAGCACCTCAGGTGACCGATTCCGCTGCCAACGGCATCCCCGACAAACCCGCACTCGAAGGCCTCGAGCAGAAGTGGAACGCCAAGTGGGATCAGCAGGGCACCTTCCACTTCGATCGCGATGCCGCCAAGGCCAAGGGCGTCTATTCGATCGACACGCCCCCGCCCACCGCATCCGGCTCACTGCACATCGGCCACGTCTTCAGCTACACGCACACCGACGTGATCGCACGGTACCAGCGCGCGCAGGGCAAAGAGGTCTTCTACCCGATGGGCTGGGATGACAACGGCCTGCCGACCGAACGACGCGTGCAGAACTACTACGGCGTGCGCTGCGATCCCTCGCTCCCTTACACTCCAGACTTCGTTCCCCCGTTCGAAGGCGGCGACGGCAAGAGCGTGAAGGCCGCCGATCAGCAGCCCATCTCGCGTCGCAACTTCATCGAACTCTGCGAGCGCCTGACCAAAGAAGACGAGAAGCAGTTCGAGCAGCTCTGGCGCTCCGTGGGGCTCTCGGTCGACTGGAACCAGACCTACCGCACCATCGGCGACGAGTCGATCACGGCCAGTCAGCGTGCATTTCTGCGCAATGTGGCGCGCGGTGAGGCGTATCAGGCGGATGCTCCCACGCTTTGGGACGTCACCTTCCGCACGGCGGTGGCACAGGCAGAGCTCGAAGACCGCGAGCGCGACGGCGCCTATCATTCCCTGGCCTTCCATGGAACGGGCGCACATGACGGCGAAGACGTCATCATCGAGACCACTCGCCCAGAGCTGCTGCCTGCCTGCGTCGCGCTCGTGGCGCATCCCGACGACGAGCGGTACCAGAAGCTCTTCGGCACCACGGTGCGCACGCCGCTCTTCGGCGTCGAGGTGCCGGTGCTCGCCCACCGTCTCGCCCAGCCCGACAAGGGATCGGGCATCGCGATGATCTGCACCTTCGGTGATGTCACCGACGTGGTGTGGTGGCGCGAGCTGCACCTGCCGAACCGCACCATCATCGGCCAGGACGGTCGCGTCATCGATCTGAGCCCGGAATGGATCACCGACGAGCAGGGTCGCGACGCCTTCGCTCAGCTCGTGGGCAAGACGGTGTTCTCAGCCCAGAAGGCCGTCGTCGCGGCACTCCAGGAGTCGGGCGAGATGCTGGGCGCACCCAAACCGATCAAGCATCCGGTCAAGTTCTTCGAGAAGGGCGATCGCCCGCTCGAGATCGTCAGCACGCGCCAGTGGTACATCTCGAACGGCGCGGGCGACGAGAAGCTGCGTGCCACGCTGAAAGAGCGCGGAAACGAGCTGGAGTGGCACCCGGCGTTCATGCACGTGCGCTACGACAACTGGGTCGACGGTCTCAACGGAGACTGGCTGGTGAGTCGTCAGCGCTACTTCGGCGTGCCGATTCCGGTCTGGTACCCGATCGATGCCGAGGGCGTCACCGACTATGAGCATCCCATCGTGCCCGACGAGTCGCAGCTTCCGGTCGACCCCTCGTCGCAGGCGCCCGCCGGCTTCGACGAGTCGCAGCGAGGACAGGCCGGCGGCTTCGTCGGTGAGGTCGACGTACTCGACACCTGGGCGACCTCCTCGCTCACTCCGCAGCTGGCCGGCGGCTGGGAGCGCGATCCTGAGCTCTGGGACCTCGTCGCACCCTATGATCTGCGCCCTCAGGCGCAGGACATCATCCGCACCTGGCTGTTCTCGACCCTGCTGCGCAGCGAGCTCGAAGATCACCGCCTGCCGTGGTCGCACACCACGATCTCGGGCTTCATCGTCGACCCCGACCGCAAGAAGATGTCGAAGTCGAAGGGCAACGTCGTCACCCCGCTGAGCCTGCTCGAGCAGTTCAGCTCGGACGCCGTGCGCTACTGGGCGGCTGCCTACAAGCTGGGCACCGACGCTGCGTTCGACCCGCAGAACCCGAAGCAGATCAAGGTCGGCCGCCGTCTGGCGATCAAGATTCTGAACGCGGCCAAGTTCGTGCTCGCCTTCGGTCAGGCGTCCCAAGGAACGCAGGCGACGAACCCGCTCGACATCAGCCTGCTGGCGACGCTGGCAGAGGTCGTCGAGCAGTCGACCAAGGCTTTCGACGCGTACGACCATGCTCGTGCGCTCGAAGTGACCGAGTCGTTCTTCTGGACGTTCTGCGACGACTACATCGAGATCGTCAAAGAGCGTGCCTACGGCGCGGCCGGCGACGCTGAGCGAGACTCGGCTCTGGTCACCCTGCAGACGGCACTCGAGGTGCTGCTGCGGCTCTTCGCGCCGTTCATCGTGTACGCAACCGAAGAGGTCTACAGCTGGACGCACGACGAGTCCATCCACCGTCAGCCCTGGCCGACTGCCGCCGAGGTGCTGACTCCTGCGGCTCGCCCCGCCGAGCCAGCCGATGCTGCCGGCGACGATATCGACGAGGGCGGCGTGTTCGCGGCGGTTAGCGATGCGCTGATCACCTTCCGTCGAGCGAAGACCGAGGCGAAGGTCAAGATGCGCACCCCGATCGTGACGGCCACGCTGCACGGGCCGGCAGACCGCATCCAGCAGGTCGCTCTCGCGCTCGACGATCTGCGTTCGGTCGCCAAGGCAGAGCAGATCGTGCTGGCCGAAGACGGCGAGCAGTTCACCGTCAGCGATGTGGAGTTCGGCTCGCTCGACCAGTAGGCGGTCTGTGGCCGGCCGAGTTGAGAGGCGGATGCTCCGTGGCATCCGCCTCTTCGCCCATCTGTCGCTGTGATTCCGGCCGGGCTGTCACTTCCGCGAGGATCTGATGTTCATGTCAGATCCTTGGGTGGCCAGAATGCTGTCCATGGATCTGTTCATTGTCCAGTGAGGCTGGGTATCCGTGAACCGTCTGGCAGTTCCTGCTGGGAATATGTCGGGGTGTCTGGTGGGCAGGCGACGCGGGTGAAGGCGTCGGCGTGTGCTTGGGTCCCGAGGGTGACGGGGATATTGATGCATGTCCGTGCCTCCGTGGGTGCGTCAGGATCTTGGCGGGGTATGTGCCAGGGGTCAGCGGAACCGATACCGATAAAAACCACGAGGTGGAATAGGGAATGCTGGTCGTCCAATGATTCGACGGACAGCACACCGTAATACACAGAGTCCCCACTGGCGACTTCTGGAGTTCTCAGCCAGTTCAGGACATCAGATTCCGTTGTGCTCAAAGGCACACCAGAGCCAAGCTTTCCTGCATCAATCGCTCGGTTCATACCTCCTACCAAGTCCTCGGAGAAATAATTGATCTTCCGCAGCTCGCTCGGGCTTGGAGCAGGGGGATCGTCATCAGAACAACCACTCAAACAGAATGTCGCAGCGAGAACAGACACGAAGACCGCGCACAACCGCGCAACACCAGCGCACCAACGACGACACGGCATACTCATCACCTCTTGTTCAGGTGTCGGGGTACAGAGTTCAGGCGATCAGTCGCCGGCTGCACGAATGACGAACGCAGACGGCATCGCCTCGATCCTGCACGCAGACTGACTAGAGTCCTGCTTGTTCGGCAGTCGCGGGCAGCTTTGGTGGCCCGGCGCTGACCTCTTCCTCCATGGCGGCGAAGTCACCCCTGCGCGCGGGCTCAACGACTGCGTGATACCAACCGTCCGGGTTCGCATGATACTGAGTGGTCTGAGGGAGCGAAGTCCACTCTTTCAACTTGTCCAACGCCTTTTGCAGAGCGTCAGAGTCGCCTTCTCTCTGCGCTCTGACGGATTCTGCCTCCCACGCCCAGGCATAGAAGGAAAGTGCCTGCCCGACTCCCGTTCCGGCCTCGTACGTCAGCTCGACCTCACCGGCCCCGACCCCTGCAGACGATGGGTCTGTGGCGAAATCACTTCTGACCACCATCTCGGACAGTGAGGGCCATGAAACACCGTCTGGCAGCTGCAGGTCATTCGCAAGGCTGCCTTGGATCGCCTGTGTGTATTCGTCCTCGACTGAGGATAACGGCCCGGAGCTGGAGGGCACTTCTTGCTCTTGCGCCTCTTGCTCTTGTGCTGCTTGCTCTGGCGCAGCCGAATGCGAACTCAGCAGGAACACGGCGACTCCGATGACCACAGCGAGGAACCCGAGAGCCCCCAGAATGACAGACACTCTTCTCATATTCCCCACCCCTTTGACCTGCCCGCGACACCCGCAGTACGCACACTAGCAGAACCGAGCTTCCGAGCCGCTGACCGCAGGCACACGTTGGGCCCGTCTCGGTCTTCGTAGCGACGAGCGACGACCAGCTTGACGATCATTCGAATATATGTTCGAATCACATCATGCGCTGGCATGCACAAGAGACGGCACACACCGACCTCGATGCTCTGAGCGGACTCGACCGCATCGAAAGCCTCAGCGAGGTCACCCACGAAGTCCGCACCCCAGGGTTCGCAGACCTCGTCTACCACGAGGTGCTCGCACGTTCCGCGCTGAACCGTGTGCCAGACGCGAGCAGCGAGTTTCCCGGGGCCTACACGATCAATCCCTATCGCGGCTGTTCGCACGCGTGCATCTACTGCTTCGCTCGGGGCAGCCACCGGTACCTCGACTTCGACACAGGTCACGACTTCGACACGCAGATCGTGGTCAAGACGAACATCGTCGAACGCCTGCATCAGGAGCTGCGCACCTCGCATGTCGGCCGCGTGCCGTTCGTGATGCTCGGTTCGAACACCGACCCATATCAGCGCTGCGAGGGTCGCTACGCACTGATGCCCGGTATCTACCGCGAGCTCGCGCAGGCAGGCATCGGCTTCTCAGTACTGACGAAGGGAACGCTGATCAGACGCGATCTGCCGCTGCTCTCCGAACTCGCGACACAGGTGCCGGTGAGCGTGTCGATGTCGATTCCCATCGTCGACGACCAGCTGCGCCAACAGTTCGAGCCGGGCACCCCGAGCGCTCAGGCTCGACTGCGCACAGTATCCCGTGCGCGTGATCTCGGCCTCGACGTCGGAGTGTTCCTGATGCCGATTCTGCCACTGCTCACCGACAGCCGGTCAAGCCTGATGCACACTCTTCAGACTGTCGGAGAAGCCGGTGCCCACCGCGTGCTCTATCAAGTGCTGCACCTACGCCCCCACGTGCGCCCATGGTTCATGCGCTGGCTGCGGGAGTATCATCCCGACCTTGTCGACAGGTACACCGAGCTGTACCCGAAGGGAGACCGAGCGACCAGCGACTACCGGCGCCACCTCGCAGGGTTGATCAAGCCGTTGATCTCGTTGTATCGGCTCGACGGCTCTCAGCCTGGGGCACAGGCTGCTCCCATTCCCCGAGCACCTCGGCCGCAGCACCGGCGCGCAGCGAAGACGCGCAGCCGATCCCCGCTGGCGACTGACGCATCCGCGGTACCCACGCTGTTCTGAAACAGCTCACCGGAGTCAGCTCAGCTGAACCGCACACTCCTGTGCAACGCTCAGCCACGCCTCGACGTCGAGCAACGGGTCAGTGGTACTCGACGTCTTTCGTCTCGGGCGCGAGACGAATCGCGACCAGCGAGATCAGGCACATCACGGTCAGGTAGATGCCGACCCAGAATGCGCTGCCACCACCGAGGCTCCACAGCCAGACCGCGATGAACGGAGCCACTGCGGCACCGACGATCGCCGAGAGGTTGTAGGCGATGGCCGACCCGGTGTAGCGCACACGCGTCGGAAACAGCTCGGGCAGCGTCGATGCCATCGGCCCGAACGCGAAGCCGGTGAGCGAGAAGCCGACCACGAGAAAGACGATCAGCCCGGCGAAGCCGCCGCCGAGCAGCGGGCCGAACACGATGCCGAAGACCGCCATCGCCACGTTCACGATGGTGTTCAGCCGGCGACGACCGATGCGATCGGCGACGATGCCGCTGAGCAGCGTCGTGATCGTGAAGAAGACGCAGCCGAAGATCAACAGCAGAATGAACGTGCTGCGGTCATAGCCGAGACCGCCGGGCGTCTTTGTGGCCGGAGTCGTCCCGAAGGTCAGTGCGAAGGTGTTCACCAGATAGAACACTGTGTAGGTCGCCGCCATCAGGAAGGTGCCGATCACGATCTCGCGCCAGTAGCCCGTGAATGACGTCACGATGGGCTGCTTCTCGATCTCACCGCGGTCGACCACCTGTTGGAAGGCCGGAGCCTCGACCAGACGCAGCCGCACCCACAGGCCGATCGCCACCAGAGCGATGCTCACCAGGAACGGCACTCGCCAGCCCCAGCTGAGGAAGCCCTCTTCATCGAGCCCGAGCGCCAGCCACAGAAACACCAGGTTCGCCAGGATGAAGCCGAGCGGGGCTCCCAGCTGTGGAAAGGTTCCCCAGAGCGCACGCTTGGCCTTCGGCGCGTTCTCTGTCGCCACCAGGGCCGCGCCCGACCATTCGCCGCCGAGGCCGATGCCCTGGCAGAAGCGCATCAGCGCGAGCAGCGCCGGCGCCCAGTAGCCGATCTGGGCGTAGGTCGGCAGGCAGCCGATGAGGAACGTTGCGATCCCCATGAACATGAGTGAGGCGACGAGTGTGCCCTTGCGGCCGATGCGGTCGCCGAAGTGGCCGAAGAGCAGCGAGCCGAGCGGGCGCGCCAGAAACGCGACGCCGAAGATCGCGAACGACGAGAGCAGCTGCACGGTGTGATCGGGGTTGTTCGGATCATTCGGAAAGAAGAGCACCGGAAAGACCAGCACCGCGGCAGTCGCATAGGCATAGAAGTCATAGAACTCGATCGTGGTGCCGATCAGGCTGGCGACCAGCACGCGTGCGCGTGAGTTGCCTGTGGTCTGCGTGCCGGGTGCCGGCGACGTCGTCGTGCTCATATCTGTGACTCCTGAATTGGGTTGCGACCGCTGCCGGCGACCTCCACAGGTCACCGTCGGCCGTGAAACAGGGTACCCTACGACGCAGAGAAGACCGCTGATGACGGAAGGATCTCATGCAGATCGGCACCAGATGGAACGTCGGAGTGACTCCCCCGCTCGCCCTGCCCGACCCGATGCTGGCCGCGATCAGCGAGGTCGAGGCGGGCCTCGAACCGACACAGCGCGAACGCTGGTCGTGGACCTTGACCTGGCTGGAACGTCACCCCGTGGCCGAGCTCGACGACGGCACGACCATCAGCTGGCTGCCTGACATCGGTGAGGTGACCGTCGACCGACTCGACGAAGACGACGACGTCAACGGAGGCCCCTATGCCTGAACCGTCAGCACACCCCAATGCACGGCCGCAGCATCCGCTCGACCAGTCGGGCGCATCGCAGCCGACTGCGCCCCAGACAGCCGACTCGCGTCGAACCGCTGTGCTGAGCATCGACGACCGCCACACGCTCTGGAACGTGTCGCCCGAAGACCGGGCAGAGGCGCTGGCCACCCGACCCCTGCTGCTGATGCTGCACGGCTGGGGCGCGCGTGAGTCCGACATCCTGCCGTTGGCCAGCAGCCTGCCGCCCGAGTTCGTCGTCGCCGCGCCGCGTGCGCCGCTCGACGCGGGCAACGACTATGGCTTCGCCTGGTACCCGATCGCGGCTCTGCGTGAGCCTGCCACGGGCGGCGACCAGACCGATGCGCGCCCGGCGGTGGATGCACTGGTGCGGTGGCTCGACGAGGTCGCGCCGGTCGGCTCCCGCAGCGCGCAGGTCAGCGTGCTGGGTTTCTCGCAGGGCGGGCTGATGACGACCGAGCTGCTGCGCACGCACGCGCACCTGCTGCGTGCCACGGTGAATCTGTCCGGGTACGTCGCTCAGCAGCCGCGTGAGCTGGATGAGCTCCTGCGCGTCGAACGCCCGCCGGTGTTCTGGGGTCGCGCTGACCGAGACCCGGTCATTCCGCCGCACCTGACGCAGTTCACAGAGCAGTGGCTGCCCGCGCACAGCGCACTGGACGAGCGGGTCTATGCCGGCATCGGCCACGCGGTGAGTGCGCAGGAGCTGTCAGACGTCTCGGCATTTCTCGACGAGCACGTGCTCACGGAGTCGCAGGGCTGACCGGTCAGGCGGTCTTCTCAGCGGCGCGCTCGACCTCTTCGTGTGTGAAGACCTGCACCGAGTCGGTGCCTTCGACGGCCGCGGCCGTGACGAGGCACTTGGCGATCTCGTCGTTGCCGGGCACTTCGTACATCGCCGGGCCGAGCACGGTCTCGAGAATCGCACGAAGTCCGCGGGCGCCGGTCTTGCGCTCGACCGCCTGATCGGCGATCGCCGTCAGTGCGTCGTCGGTGAAGGCGAGATCGACGCCGTCAAGCGCGAACATGCGCTCGTACTGTTTGACCAGAGCGTTGCGCGGGCCGACCAGGATGTCGATCAGCGCGGCGCGATCCAGCGCGTCGACAGTGGTGAGCACGGGCAGACGACCGATGAACTCTGGGATCATGCCGAACTTGCGCAGGTCTTCTGGCTCGACCTCAGAGAGGATGTTCACTCGATCGGCCTCGGTCGACAGCGGAGCGCCGAAGCCGACGCCGTGCGCGCCGGAGCGATCGGCGATGATCTCTTCGAGCCCGGCGAACGCGCCGGCCACGATGAACAGCACGTTCGTCGTGTCGATCTGGATGAACTCCTGGTTCGGGTGCTTGCGGCCGCCCTGGGGCGGCACCGACGCGACGGTGCCCTCGATGATCTTCAGCAGAGCCTGCTGCACGCCCTCGCCCGAGACGTCTCGCGTGATCGAGGGGTTCTCGGCTTTGCGTGCGATCTTGTCGATCTCATCGATGTAGATGATGCCGTGCTGCGCGCGCTCGACGTCGAAGTCAGCGGCCTGCAGCAGTTTCAGCAGAATGTTCTCGACGTCTTCGCCCACATAGCCGGCCTCTGTCAGCGACGTGGCGTCGGCCACGGCGAACGGCACGTTGAGTCGCCGAGCCAGCGTCTGAGCCAGATATGTCTTGCCGCAGCCGGTGGGGCCGACCATCAGGATGTTCGACTTCTGAATCTCGACGGGTTCGCTCTCGTCTGTGCTCGCGCCCGCCGCACGAATGCGCTTGTAGTGGTTGTAGACAGCGACGGCCAAATCGCGTTTGGCCGTCTGCTGCCCCACCACGAACTCGCCCAAGAACGCGAAGATCTCTTTCGGCGTGGGCAGTTCGGTCTGCTCGACGGCAGGCTGCTCGGTGAGCTCTTCGTCGATGATCTCGTTGCAGAGCTCGATGCACTCGTCACAGATGTAGACCCCGGAGGGCCCGGCGATCAGCTTGCGCACCTGTTTCTGGCTTTTGCCGCAGAAAGAGCACTTCAACAGATCAGACGTCTCACCGATGCGCGCCATACTCGCCGTTCCTTCCTGATGTCATCACACGAGCCTAGTCGCTGCCGCAGACACTGTGTGTCAGGCGGGGCGCTGCGTCTTTCGCGTCGTCAGCACCTGGTCGATGAGGCCGTACTCCAGCGCCTGCTCGGCCGTGAGGATCTTGTCACGATCGATGTCTTTGTGCACCTGCTCTTTGGTGCGGTTGGAGTGCAGCGACAGCGTGTCTTCGACCCAGTCACGCATGCGCATGATCTCAGCGGCCTGAATCTCGATGTCTGAGGCCTGTCCGTGGCCGCCCTCGCCGCCGACTGCCGGCTGGTGGATGAGGATGCGGGCGTTGGGCAGTGCGAGGCGCTTGCCGGGTGCGCCTGCGGCCAGCAGAACTGCGGCTGCCGAGGCCGCCTGCCCGAGGCAGATGGTCTGCACTTCGGGGCGGATGTACTGCATGGTGTCGTAGATGGCGGTGAGAGCCGTCAGCGAGCCGCCGGGCGAGTTGATGTACATCTGGATGTCTCGCTCGGGATCTAGGCTTTCGAGCACGAGCAGCTGCGCCATGACATCGTCGGCAGAGGCGTCGTCGACCTGCACGCCGAGAAAGATGATGCGATCTTCGAAGAGCTTCGTGTACGGGTTCTGACGCTTGTAGCCGTAGGCGGTGCGCTCTTCGAACTCGGGCAGGATGTACCGAGACGAGGGCATCTCGACGCCGCTGGGCACGCCGCCGAACGGCATGCCGACAGGGGCCTGGGAAAGGTTGGGGAATCTCATCTGCATGCCCATCTCTCTGCGGTGCTGCCCGCTGTGTGACTGGTGCTGGTCGCCGAACTGGTCTGCCATGCTCACTTCTCCTCCGACTTGTGCGCCGTGCCGCCGCCACCGGAGACATTGAGAGCCGCCGCCTGGATGTGATCGACGAAGCCGTATTCCTTGGCCTCTTCGGCGCTGAACCAGTGGTCGCGGTCGCCGTCGATGGCGATCTGATCGACGGTCTTGCCGGTCTGCTCGGCGGTGAGCTCGAAGAGGCGACGCTTCATGTCGCTGATCAGCTGTGCCTGAATGGCGATGTCTGACGCCGTGCCGCCGAAGCCGCCATGCGGCTGATGCAGCAGCACGCGCGTGTTCGGGGTGGCGTAGCGCTTGCCCTTCGTGCCGCTGGAGAGCAGGAACTGCCCCATCGAAGCGGCCATGCCGATGCCGACGGTGACGATGTCGTTCGGCACGAACTGCATCGCGTCGTAGATGGCCATGCCAGCGGTGATCGAGCCGCCGGGCGAGTTGATGTACAGATAAATGTCAGCGTCTGGGTTCTCGGCGGACAGCAGCAGGATCTTCGCGCAGATCTCGTTCGCGTTCTCATCGCGAACCTCGCTGCCGAGCCAGATGATCCGCTCTTTCAGCAGGCGTTCGTAGACCGATGCCTGCCCTTGGGGTTCTGCCATCTCCACTCTCCATTCCTCAGCGCGCCTCGACGGCGCAGGTGCCATGACGACACTCGAAGCTTCGTCGGCCCCGAGAGAGGCCGACATGTATGAATCTACTGGAATCCCCCGTCTTCGTTCGCGCTGTTCGCCGTCGGCAAAAGCTCGCCGTGACAACGCAAAAGCGGGGTGCGCCACAGTGGGCGCACCCCGCTTTTGCTGCGAGTCGACGGCGAACTACTCGGCGTCGGTCTCTTCTGCCTCAGCAGCGGTCTTGGCCGCGGCCTTCTTGGCCGGAGCCTTCTTCGCTGCGGCTTTCTTCGCCGGTGCCTTCTTCGCAGGAGCCTTGACCTGATCGAGGGCGTCCTCGGCAGACTCGTCAGAGGCGGGCGCTGCCGTCTCAGCCTCGGCATCCTTCGGCAGGTACTCGCTCAGGTCGACGGCGTTGCCGTCGGTGTCGACGACCTTCACCTTGCCGAGCAGGGTCGAAATCGCCTTGCTGCGCGAGATCTCGCCGAACAGGGCCGGAAGCTGACCCTGCTCGCTGATGATCTTGAAGAACTCGTTGGGCTCGATGCCGTACTGCATCGACTGCTGCACGAGGTACTGCGAGAGCTCGTCCTGCCCCAGCTGCACCTGCAGGTCGTCGACGACCTTGTCGAGCAGCAGCTGAGTGCGGATGCCGCGCTCGACATCAGGGCGAACCTCCGCTGCGTGCGGATCGTCTTCGCTCTTGCCCTCCTGCTCAAGATGAGCCTTGACCTCGGCGTCGACGAGATCTTCGGGAAGGGGAAGCTCGACCTTTTCGAGCAGCGCCTCGACGAGCTTGCCACGGGCCTGACCGACCTGCTCGGTGCTCTTGCGCTTCGCAGCCTCGTCTTTCAGGCTGTCGCGCAGCTCGGCGATGGTGTCGTACTCGCTCGCCAGCTGAGCGAAGTCGTCGTCAGCCTCAGGCAGCTCGCGCTCCTTGACGGCGTTCAGCGTGACCTCGATCAGAGCGGTCTCGCCCTCGTGGTCACCGCCCACGAGCTTCGACTCGAACGTGGTGGTCTCGCCTGCGGTCAGCGTCTCGAGCGCCTCGTCGATGCCGTCGAGCAGCTGGCCCGAACCGATCTCATACGAGATGTTCGATGCGTCGTCGATGACTTCGTCGTCGATCTTGGCCTGCAGATCGATCGTCGTGAAGTCGCCCTTGGCAGCGGGACGCTCGACCTTGGTCAGCGTCGCGAACCGCTCGCGCAGGTGCTCCAGCTCTTCGTCGACGTCGGCGTCGGTCACAGCCGCAGGCTCGACCTCGACGGTCACATCGGCGACGTCAGGCAGTTCGAACTCCGGGCGCACGTCGACCTCGACCGCGATCTTCAGATCGCCCTGCAGCGTCTCGACGTTCGGCAGCTCGACGATGTCGGCGTTGGGGCGACCCAGCGTCTTCACATCGTGCTCACGCACCGCACTCTGGTAGTAGGTGTCGAGGTTGTCGTTAATCGCCTGCTCGATGACGGCACCGCGGCCGACACGCTGGTCGATGATCGGAGCAGGAACATGTCCCTTGCGGAAACCAGGGATCTGGATGTTCTTCGAGATCTCTTTGTAGGCCTTCTCCAGTGCAGGCTTGAACTCTTCGGGAGTCACATCGATGTGAATCTTGACTCGAGTCGGGCTCAGCTGCTCAATGGTGCTGGACACTTATTGGTCTCCTCTTTCTTCGCGTTCCGCCGGATGGCGTCTTCGAGTCTTGCGACTCTGAAGGACGGTTCGCCGGCACGACCGGCCTGTCCGTCGGGATGACAGGATTTGAACCTGCGACCCCTCGCTCCCAAAGCGAGTGCTCTACCAAGCTGAGCTACATCCCGTTTTCATGCCTGTGCGACCTCAGAAGACCGCACTTCGCACGTGGCCTCGTCGAACGGCCCGTGCAAGTCTAGCGCAAAACAGGTATGCTCGTACCTCGTGCTCAAGTTGTCGTTGAGACATGCGGGCGTAGCTCAATGGTAGAGCCCCAGTCTTCCAAACTGGCTACGCGGGTTCGATTCCCGTCGCCCGCTCCATACCGGTTCCGCACAGATAGACGGAACCACACGCGACACCCGTCGTTGCACCAACTCGAAAACGTGAGTTGGTCGCAACGTCGGCAAAGACTAGTAGGCACTGAGTGTCGGCAAATGTGTTGGCGACACTGTCAGCGAGCGCACCAATTAGACGTGCACTGCCACATAGGCGTCGGGCTGACGTTTCGGGTTCGGGTACCACTCCCGCATCCGCTCCCCTGTCAAGAAGTCGCCGACTCCGATGAGCAGCACACTGAAGACGATCTGCTCAATCGTCATCCAGAGCGGATACAGACCGGGCACCGCTGCGATGACCAGAGTGACCACAGGAAAGATCTGGCTGAAGAGGCGCAGACGCCAGTAAGCCCACCAGTAGCCGCGGCGTGCCGCCCAAGCGAAACCGAAGAGCGTGAACGTCATCAACAGCACCACGGTGCCGCGGAACCATGAGGCGGGCGTCACCAGACCATCCACATGACGAAATGCGAAAGCCACAACAAGCGTCGCGATGCCCACGACGACCTCGAGAGACAGCAGCAGAGCGATCGACCGCCAGACGCGCTGCGCGCCCTGGGGCGGAGCCGCCAGTCGCAGGGCCGCGTTCGACCCGCCGACCAGCCGCGAGCTCAGCAGCCGGTCTATCCGAGAGGTCGTCCAGGCTGGCTCGGTCGCCGGGGATGTCGCGTCAGAGGAGATTGCCATGACCGCAGTGTACGAATATCAGGTCGCCGACTCCAGATGGTGAAGATGAGGTTGGCCTTCGCCCGCTGAGGCAGGTCACTGCGCGCAGAGCTGCCTTCGTTCGCGCTGGCCGGAGTGCGTCAGGCAGCCCGATATGCAGAAGTGCGTCAGCCAGCCCGACATGCCGAAGTGCCCCAGGCCGCCCGACATGACAGTATGGTTCGTTCGAGGCGCAGCAGCCGCCGCAGAGTTCGGAGCGCCGGTGCGCAAGGATGCCTTGGCCCGGCCCCTAGAAACCAGACGCTGGACACCGGACGCTGGAGACCACGCACTGGACACCGGACGCTGGAAACCGAAAACTGGACACCGCAACCAGACACCAGACACCGGAACGACTGAGAACGACAGAGAGGCCGCACATGGATCTCACCCGCATCACCGTCGCATGGACCGCGATCACCGTTGCAGTCGCAGGGATGCTGCTCGCGATGCGATCGGGAGCGATGATTTCTTCTGTGGTGCTGATCGTCGCCATGGGTTTCATGAGCCTCGTGCTGCTCTGCCTGGCGTGTGCCCTGCTCGTGCGCGGGATTCGCCCAGCTGACCGTCACGACCAGGCCGAGCACGCGAAGCTGGCTGCTCAGATGGCTGCGCTCTCCGAGCAGCAGCAGTCAGCAGCCCGACTCATCCGCGCGATCGCACGCGTCGAGGCGTCACACGATCTGCTGCAGTCTGCGGGGAAGGCGCGCGCCCGTGTCGACCTCGGGCGTGAGATCGAGCGCCAGCGTCGGATGGACGGCTCAGACGCAGCGCACTGATAGTACTGAGGGGTCAGACGACACGCTGATAGGCGCGTCGGACGACCGACGCCGCGGACGCGGGGAGGCCCCTCGAGGCAGCTGAACAGCCACAAGACGAGTAAGCAGAAGACCCAGCAGACAGAAAAAGAGCAGGGGCTCGGTCGAAACACTGACCGAGCCCCTGCTCTCTGAAGTCGACTAGCTGTCAGTCTCGCAGCTCTTCTTTCGCGTCATTGCGCGCCTCGACCGACTCTTTCTCAGCCTCTGCCTTCTTGACGTTGGCCTCGGCCTTGACTTCGTCGGCCTTGTCCTTGATGCGATCGACGCCCTCGTGCACGGCGTCTCCGACCTTCTCGGCGCCGGCCTTCAGCGTCTCTTTGGCGTCTTCGAACACTCCCATGAGTCTCTCCTCTGCGTCCTGAGATACAGCTTCTGACGCACCTCACGATACTCATCTCTTACTGGGAAAGATAGCGAAATCGTCGTATTTCTTCATGGGCGAACGCCCTATTCCCAAGAGTCCCTTAGCCAAGGCTCAACTGCATTGACGCTGCCGATTGAGGTGCCTAGTGTGATGTTCAAGAGTTCGAAAGGAGCCCTCAGATATGACTACATCAACCGTTGCACCCGTTCAGACCTCAGTAACCCCCGACACCGTTTCCGGCGTCGCCCAGTTCCTTCAGCCGGTCGTCGTCGAGCTGACCGCGCTCAGCGTCAATGCGAAGCAGCTGCACTGGCATGTGCGTGGCGCAAACTTCGGCCCGATCCACGAGCTGCTCGACGACCTCGTCGCCCATGCTCGCGACTGGGCGGATCTTGCCGCCGAGCGCGTCGTCGCTCTCGGACTTCCGGTCGACGGCCGTCTGCAGACCGTCTCGGAGCAGACCACGTCGCCGGTGCTCGCCGACGGTTTCCAGCAGTCGCCCGACACCATTGCCGCCGCGATCGCCAACATCGATGCGGCTCTCAAGGTCGTTCACACCGCAGTCGTCGAGCTCGACGGCATCGATCTGTCGAGCCAGGACGTCGCGATCGAGATCGAGCGCGGGCTCGACAAGGATCGCTGGTTCTTCTTCGCACACATCGCTGAGGCGTAGTCCGGTCTTCTGAGTCACCCCCACGAACGGAAAGGGGCAGAGCCTTCGGGTTCTGCCCCTTCTTTCGTACCTGCTCGAGGTTGGGTGTCATCGACCCCTCACGTTGTCTCGGGTCCTCGGGGCCTCGGGGCCTCGGGTTATCCCGGGTCATCCCGGGTCATCGAGCCGTCGGTCTCTCTCCCCCCTCCCCCGCGCTTCAGGCTGTGGAACGGACCCGCCCCTCAGATCGAGACATGGCAAATGACGCCTCAGCACATCGAGACATGGAAAGTTCCATGTCTGGAAGCAGTTCGACGACAAATACCCTGTCTGGATCCCGCCTAGAGCCAAATGGCATGGCTGGATGCCGTGCAGAGTCACAGCACAGAGTCAAACGGCATGGCTGGATGGGATGCCGCGCAGAGATGCAGCTCAGCCGCGCTGCGCCTCGTAGTCCGCGATCTGGCCGATGCGCCGCACATGACGTTCGTCACCGCTGAACGGCTCCTGCACGAACCACTCGACCAGCTGCGTCGCCTCGTCGACGGTGTGCTGCCGAGCTCCGACCGCCACGACATTGGCGTCATTGTGCTGCCGTGCGAGCTTGGCTGTCGCCTCGCTCCAGGCCAGCGCCGCGCGAATGCCGGTCACTTTGTTGGCGGCGATCTGTTCACCGTTGCCTGAACCGCCGATCACGATGCCCAGCGCGAACCGTCCCTCTGCGCTGTCGGCTGCAACCGCTTCAGCCGCGGCGATGCAGAACGCCGGGTAGTCGTCGACCGGGTCATAGCTCTGCGGCCCGTGGTCGTGCACTTCGTACCCGAGCCCGCTGAAGTGCTCGATGAAGTGATGGCTCAGATCGAGCCCGGCGTGGTCGGTGGCGATGTGCAGAATCGGCAGCTGTGTCATACCCCCAATCGTAGTGAGTGCGTCGACTGCTCCGGCGCACACGCACCCGCACTCGCCTGTGGCGAACAGCGCCGTGACACACAGAGTTCGCTCATCCCCTGCGCCTAGACTGATGGCAGATGTCGATTCTCAGGATGGAGAGAAAATGCCCGGATTGAATCTCACCCGCGTCGAAGCCCAGGAACGTGCCGCACTGCTCGAGGTCGGCAGCTATGAGGTGACGCTCGACCTCTCCGGAGCGTCCGAGACCACGTTCCGCAGCACGACGCGAGTCGTCTTCGACGCCGCGGCGGGAGCATCCACATTCATCGACGCGGTCACCGACCAGGTGCACTCGATCACCTTGAACGGCGCCGACCTCGCACCAGAGGTCGTGAGCGACGGTCTGCGCATCGAGCTGCCCGACCTGAACGAGCACAACGAACTCGTCATCGACGCCGACATGAGGTATTCGATCACCGGCGAGGGACTGCACCGGTTCGTCGACCCGGTCGATCAAGAGGTCTACCTCTATACACAGTTCGAGGTGCCCGACGCACGCCGCATGTTCCCGGTGTTCGAGCAGCCCGATCTGAAAGCGTCGTTCACGTTCACCGTGACGGCTCCGGCGCACTGGACGGTCGTGTCGAACACGCCGGTCGCATCCTGCGTCGATGCGGCGGATGCTGCTTCGGGCCCGGCGAAGACGTGGCGGTTCGACCCCACCCAGCGCATTTCGAGCTATATCACGGCGATCATCGCCGGGCCGTACCATCACGAGCACTCGTCGCTGATCAGCTCGGACGGTCGCACGATTCCGCTCGGCGTCTACACGCGAACCTCGTTGGCCGAGCACCTCGACGCCGACTACATCTTCGAGAAGACCCGCGAGGGCTTCGACTTCTTCGAGCATCTCTGGAATGTGCCGTACCCCTTCGAGAAGTACGATCAGCTCTTCGTGCCCGAGTTCAACGCCGGCGCCATGGAGAACGCAGGCGCGGTGACCTTCACCGAGGCGTATGTGTTCCGCTCCAACGTGCCCGACGCCATGCGTGAGCGCCGCGTCGTGACGATCATTCACGAGCTGGCGCACATGTGGTTCGGCGATCTGGTGACGATGCGCTGGTGGAACGACCTGTGGCTCAATGAGTCGTTCGCCGAGTACACCTCGACGCTGGCGGTCGCCGAGGCGACGGAGTGGCACGACGCCTGGGCGACCTTCGCCTCGACCGAGAAGGCGTGGGCCTACCGCCAGGATCAGCTGCCCTCGACGCACCCGATTCTCGCTGCGATTCGCGACATCGAAGACGTGCAGGTCAACTTCGACGGCATCACCTACGCCAAGGGCGCGTCCGTGCTGAAGCAGCTGGTCGCCTATGTGGGCCGCCGTGAGTTCTTCACCGGCATTCATCAGTACCTGACGAAGCACGCGCACAGCAACACCGAGCTGCAGGATCTCTTCGTCGAGCTCGAGGCTACCAGCGGCCGCGATCTGCACAACTGGTCGAAGAAGTGGCTCGAGACCGCCGGCGTGAACACGCTGCGCAGCGTCGTCGAGACCGATGCGACGGGCGTCATCACCGCGTACCGCATCGAGCAGACCGCGCCGGAGTCGCATCCCACACTGCGCCCGCATCGTCTCGGCATCGGGCTGTACGAGCTCACCGGCTCAGGCCTCACACGGGTCGATCGCATCGAGACCGACATCGACGGCGCCAGCACAGAGGTGGCCGCACTGGTCGGCAAGCGCATGCCCGACCTGCTGCTGCTCAACGACGACGACCTCACCTACGCCAAGGTGCGCCTCGACGATCGCTCGCAGCACACCGCACTCGAGCACCTCAAAGATCTGCACGACCCAACCGCCCGCGCGATCGTCTGGAGCGCGCTCTGGGACGCCACCCGCGACACCGAGTTCGCCGCACGCGAGTTCGCTCAGACCGTGCTGGGCAACGTCAGCGCCGAAGACCAGTCGACGACGCTGCGCACCGTGCTCGGTCAGCTGGTCACCGTGACCGGATCGTACGCCGCTCCCGACAGCCGTGCGAAGGCACGTGAGGCCGCCGCGAACGCCGTCTGGCAGCTCGCGCAGAACGCCGAGGCCGGCAGCGACCAGCAGTTCCAGTTCGTGCGCAGCTTTGCCGCACTCTCAGTCGACGCCGAGCACTTCGACGTGCTCGAAGCACTGCGTGGCGGCAATCTCGTGCTGCCCGGGCTGACGATCGACACCGATCTCGACTGGGAGCTGCTCATCGCTCTCGTCGCCGCAGGGCGTGCTGGTGACCCTGAGATCGACGTCGCACTCGAAAAGGATCACACCGCGACCGGGCTGCTCTCTGCGGCGCGGGCTCGCGCGGCCATCCCCGACGCCGATCACAAGCTGCAGACCGCGCACCGCATTCACACCGACGAGTCGCTCACCAACCTGACCGTGCGCAACATGGGCTACGGGCTGCAGCGCGCACTCGACACCCGTCTGCTCGACGGCCTGGTCGACGAGCACTTCGCCCATCTGCTCAGTGTCTGGAACGAGCGGTCGTATCACATGGCCGACCAGATCTTCGAGGCGACGTTCCCCGGCGCTCTGGCCGACGAGCGTCTGCGGCAGGCGGCCGTGACCTGGCTGGGCGATCATGAGGATGCGCCGCAGGCGTTGCGTCGAATCGTGATCGAGAACCTGGACGGAGTCGAGCGCGCTCTGAAAGTGCAGCGCCGTGACGCCGAGGCGGGTGCAGAGGGCGCGGCATGATCCTGGCCCAGATCGACACCCCGGCGTGGCTCGCGTCGATGTTCGCCTTCTTCGGCAAGTTCTTCAACGAGTGGAGCAAAGTCGGCAACATCCTGATGATCATCGTGGTCACCTTGGTGCTGCGCTGGGTGCTGCTGCTGATCACGAGACGCATCGTTCGCGGCATCGTGAGCGGGGTGAAGGGCAAAGAGGACATCACCAAGACGACCGACCTGCTCGTCTCGCCGCTGTCGAAGGCTCGCGTCGTGCAGCGCACGCGAACCATCGGATCGGTCACCTCGAACGTCATCACCTGGACGCTCGTCGTGATCGCCCTGATCTCGGTGCTCGGCGAGCTTGGGTTCAACACCGGTGCACTGGTCACCAGCGCCGGCATTCTCGGCGTCGCCGTCTCATTCGGCGCGCAGAGTCTGGTCAAAGACTTTCTGACCGGCATCTTCATGGTGTTCGAAGACCAGCTGGGCGTCGGCGACGTCGTCGACCTCGGCACAGTGAGCGGCACGGTCGAGGCGGTCGGGCTGCGCGTCACGAGCGTGCGCGCCGCCGACGGCACGCTCTGGTACGTGCGCAACGGTGAGATTCTCAAAGTCGGCAACCAGTCGCAGGGCTGGGGTCGCGCCATCGTGCAGGTCGACCTGCCTACCGACTCTGATTTCGAGGCCGTGCAGGAGCTCATGCTCACCGCCAGCCGCGAGATGATCAAAGAGCGCTACTGGCTGCGCAAGATCGAGGGCAAGCCAGAGCTTTGGGGCATCACCGCGCTTGCCGGCGACACCATGGTCGTGAAACTGGCGATCAAGACGCGCCCCAGTCAGCAGGACGACGTCGCTCGCGAACTGCGCCTGCGCATCCTGCGACTGTTCAATCAGTACGACGTGCACACCGCCACCACATCGACGCTGCGGGCCACCATCGAGTCGGACAACCCCCGCGTCAAGGGGCGGACGATCGCCGACCCGCTGCTCACCGGGCGTGGCGAGCAGGAGGCCCCGGTGCACGCGACCACTGCCGAGATCGACGCGGCGACGCGCGGTGTGCCCGACACTCCGGCCGAGCGGCGCAAGGCGAAGGCACGTCTGCGCAAACACCGCAAGGCGGCGGCACAGCGCGCAGAGCATGAGCAGCCGGCGCGACCGCAGCATCCGCAACAGCACGAGGTGCACCCTGAGGCGCGGCAGCATCCGGACAACGACTGGCAGCCGCCTCGCCGTGAGCATCCCTCCGACGAGAAAGGCCCCGAACGTGGCTGAGACAGTCTTCGACGAAGTGGGCGGGCAGGAGTTCTTCGAGCGCCTCGCTCACGCCTTCTATGTGCACATTCGCGAAGACGAAGTGCTCGCGCCGATGTATCCAGCCGATGACTTTGCTGGGGCTGAGCGCCGATTGGCCCTCTTTCTGACGCAGTACTGGGGCGGGCCCACGACCTACAGCCAAGAGCGTGGTCACCCCCGCCTGCGCATGCGGCATATGCCGTTCAAAGTGAATCCGGATGCCCGAGATCGCTGGAAGCGCTGCATGGCGGCCGCGCTGGACGAGGTTGCGCCCTCCCCCGCCGCACGCACGATGCTGTGGGACTACTTCGACCGCGCGGCGCAGGCGATGGTGAACACCTTCGAAGAGTGACCCCGCCCGGCCGAGGTGCTGGCCCTCGTCGGTCAGAGCCGACTGGGCAGGCGCACGATGGCGTCGCCGAACGGCGCCGCGGCTCGCTGCCACGTGCCATTGTGGAAGAGGCGCACGATGCCAGTCTGCTCCTGCTGCGACGGCAGAAAGCCGAACGCGTCGAGCGTGAACGCGAGGCCCGAGGTCAGCCCGGCCAGTGCATCCGCAGAACGACCCCAGACGCGCCCACGCAGCTCGTGCACGGCCAGCTCGCCGGCCAGCTCGGGCACGCCCTGCGCGATCTCGTCGATGCCGGCGCGAGCCACCTCGCGCACCTGCTCGACCGACACCTCGGCGACGCGCTGCCAGCCGGATCGCGGCGGAGTCACCGCAGTCCACACCTCGTGCACTTCGACGGGCGGCGTGCGCAGCGTCGTGTCGCCCTCGCGATGCATGCGCACGAGACGGTCGCTCAGCGCCTGAGCGGGCACCACGTACTGCAGCCGGGCAGGCTTCGCCAGCGGCAGCACCTTGACCCCGAGCAGGGTCGGTGCGGCGTCGCTGAGACCCGCGGCGAACAGCGGTGACGCGGTGGCGACCAAGGCGCGGTCATGCGCCGAGAGCCAGACTGCGGCCCCGTCGTCAAGGCGACGCGCCCGCGCGACGAACTGCTCAAGGTCGGCTACGACATGCGCATCCAGCAGATGGAGGCGGTCTGGCCCGGGCGCGGCGCCGGGGCGCGAGAGCAGGCTCGAGATGTCGAAGGCCTCGTTTGCGTCTGTGCCGCCCATCGGGTCTGCCCCAGAGGCGGAATCAGGAGCTGAATCAGGAGCTGAATCAGGAGCTGAGTCAGGTGTTGAGTCAGGAGCTGAGCCTGGTGATGAGTCACTGTCGCCGAATGCCATGCCGACAACATATACCAGCGACGGCGGCCGTGGTCAGAGCAGCTGTTCGGCCGTGCCTATAATCCGAAGGTGCGATGTTCGTCGCGAGCCAGCTCGCGACAGTGCGCTGTTCGTCGCGAGCCAGCTCGCGTCGGTGCGCTGCACGACGGGCCGTGCTGACGCATCCGCCGTCAGATCATGGCTGAACGCGCTGCACGCTTTGCCCAGTCCTGCGGGCTCTGCCCTTCGTCCGCTGTCACAAAGGAGTCATCAATGGCCGCTGACCGGTCTTACGCACTCGACAACATCGCGCCTGTTCGGCACATCGAAGACGTGCTGCGCCTCGAAGAGGTGGCTGCCGCGCATCCCGGCGAGCAGGGCTTTCGCGGCCCCTCGCACTGGATGCCGACCGGACGCGTGTTCGGCGGACAGATTCTGTCGCAGGCGCTCACCGCCGCGAGTCGCACTGTGCCCGACGGCCGGTTCGTGCACTCGCTGCACGCCTATTTTCTGCGCGGCGGCGACATCGAGCTTCCGGTCGACTTCTCGGTCGAGACGCTGCGCGACGGGCGCTCGTTCAGTCAGCGCCGCGTGCAGGCGTATCAGCATGGGGAGCCGATTCTGTCGCTGATCACGTCATTCCAGACGGTGGATGCGGGGCTGCAGCATGAGATTCGGCCGCCGGCCGGCATCCCCGGCCCGGACGAGCTGCCCACCACCGAAGAGACGCTGCGCGGTGCTCCCGAGGCGTTTCGACGCTACTTCACCGACTATCGTGCGTTCAAGATGCGCCATTACCCGTCGCCGATCTATGTGAGCGTGCCGAAAGAGGATGAGGACATTCCCTTCCAGGCGGTCTGGATCAAGACGCGGGAGG
Organism: Pseudoclavibacter sp. CFCC 14310; assembly: GCF_008831165.1. Classification (NCBI taxonomy): domain Bacteria; kingdom Bacillati; phylum Actinomycetota; class Actinomycetes; order Micrococcales; family Microbacteriaceae; genus Pseudoclavibacter; species Pseudoclavibacter sp. CFCC 14310. Next base: position 291,256 of record NZ_WBKC01000003.1, read on the forward strand.
CATTGGGCGACGACCCTGCGCTGCACGCGGCGGCTCTGGCATATGCGAGCGACTACACGACCTTTGAGCCGATTCTGCGGCGGCATGGGATTCCGTGGGCATACCCGGGGCTGAATACGGCGAGCCTCGACCACGCGATGTGGTTTCACCGGCAGGCACGAGCAGACGAATGGGTGCTCTATGTGCAGGAGTCGCCGACTGCCCAGGGCGGCCGCGGTCTCACTGAGGGACGCATGTTCACGCAGGGCGGCGATCTGATCGCAACTGTGGCTCAGGAAGGCCTGGTGCGGCTGCCGCAGTTCAAGCCCGAGAACCTCAAGAAGGCCGAGTAGCGCGGAGTGGCGCCGACGAGGGCCGAGTAGGCGGGGTTCTGGCACTCGTTCACCGACCGAGGTCTGCGCTCGCTGACCAACCGAGGTCTACGCTCGACGACCAACCGACTTCTGCTCGCGCTAAGTGTGCAGAACCCGCCGCACCGTCGCCGAGAGTACACAAACCACTCACGCCTTCGCCGAGAGTACAGAACCTGAGACCTCGCGCCACCGATACCCACAGCTTCTACACACTCGACAATCAGAACCGCCCTGCCCGTCGCCGAAAGTGCAGAACATGCGACCTCGCGCCGCTGACACCCACACCTTCTACACACTCGACAACCAGAACCACCCTGCCCGTCGCCGAAAGTGCAGAACATGCCACGCCTGACGGCAAGAAGAAAGGGCCCTGTTCCGAGATCTCAAGAGATCTGGAACAGGACCCTTTCGAACACCCTGCTCAGCGGCTGTATACGGGTTGACCGAACGCACAGCTCAACCTGCGTGCAAGAATGCCCATGCCCATGCCAGGCTCGCACAGGTGCAGGCCGACCGAGCACACGGCTGTGTCAGAGCGTAGGCGACTGAACGAATCAGTCTCGCGTGAGCTTGCGGTAGGTCACGCGGTGCGGGCGAGCAGCATCCTCGCCGAGGCGCTCAACTTTGTTCTTCTCGTACGCATCGAAGTTGCCCTCGAACCAGTACCACTTGGCTGGATTCTCGTCGTCACCCTCGTACGCGAGAATATGCGTCGCGATTCGGTCGAGGAACCACCGGTCGTGGGTGATGACCACGGCGCAGCCGGGAAAGTCGAGCAGTGCGTTCTCGAGGCTGGACAGCGTCTCCACGTCCAGGTCGTTGGTCGGCTCATCGAGCAGCAACAGGTTGCCGCCCTGCTTCAGGGTCAGCGCAAGGTTCAACCGGTTGCGCTCACCGCCCGAGAGTACTCCCGCAGGCTTCTGCTGATCGGGGCCTTTGAACCCGAACGCCGACACATATGCACGGCTGGGCATCTCGACCTGGCCCACGTGAATGTAGTCGAGCCCGTCAGAGACGACCTCCCAGACGTTCTTCTTGGGATCGATTCCCTCGCGCCCCTGGTCGACATACGAGATCTTGACCGTCTCGCCGACCTTGAGGTTGCCGCCGTCGAGCTTCTCTTGCCCCACGATCGTCTTGAACAGCGTGGACTTGCCCACGCCGTTCGGACCGATGATGCCGACGATGCCGTTGCGCGGCAGCGTGAACGAGAGATCGTCGATCAGCACGCGATCGCCGAAGCCCTTGTGCAGGTGCTCTGCCTCGAGCACGATGTCGCCAAGGCGCGGGCCCGGCGGAATCTGGATCTCTTCAAAGTCGAGCTTCTTGGTCTTCTCGGCCTCGTTGGCCATCTCTTCATAGCGAGCCAGACGAGCCTTGCTCTTGGCCTGCCGCCCCTTGGGATTCGTTCGCACCCAGTCGAGCTCGTCTTCGAGGCGTTTCGCCAGCTTGGCATCCTTGCGGCCCTGCACCTCGAGACGATCTTTCTTCTTCTCAAGATAGGTCGAGTAGTTGCCCTCATAGGGGTAGGCACGACCACGGTCGAGCTCGAGAATCCACTCGGCGACGTGATCGAGGAAGTACCGGTCGTGAGTGACCGCGAGCACGGCACCCGGGTACGAATGCAGGTGCTGCTCGAGCCAGAGCACGCTCTCGGCGTCAAGGTGGTTCGTGGGCTCGTCGAGCAGCAGCAGATCAGGCTTCTTCAGCAGCAGCTGACAGAGCGCCACACGGCGGCGCTCACCTCCCGAGAGATTCTTCACAATGGCATCAGACGGGGGCAGTCGCAGCGCATCCATCGCCTGCTCCAGCTGTGAGTCCAGATCCCAGGCATCGGCCGCATCGATGTCTTCCTGCAGCTTGCCCATCTCTTCGAGCAGCGCGTCGTAGTCAGCATCAGGGTTGGCCAGCTCTTCGCTGATCTGGTTGAACCGATCGACCTTGCCTTTGAGCTCGCCGACTCCCTGCTGCACGTTCTCGAGCACGGTGAGCTCGTCATCGAGTTCGGGCTCCTGCTGCAGAATGCCGACAGAGAAGCCTGGCGTGAGCCGCGCCTCACCGTTGCTCGGCGTGTCGAGCCCGGCCATGATCTTGAGCACGCTCGACTTGCCAGCGCCGTTCGGTCCGACCACGCCGATCTTCGCGCCCGGCAGGAATGCCAGGGTGACGTCGTCGAGGATGACCTTGTCGCCATGCGCCTTTCGGGCGCGCACCATCTGGTAAATGTATTCAGCCATGCGCACCATTCTATGGGTTGGGAGCCCGTTCATGGAGCTGCCGCGCGACCCGACAAGAGGTTCCGCTGCGGGCGAAGCCTCCCCGCGCGCCGCTTCGTCGCGACCGCATCTTTGTCGGACGGCTCGTGTGGCGACACTCATGCAAGGGCACCTTCAGCGACACTGCCGGAAGCTTGTGCGGCGACACTCGTGCAGGGGCACTTCAGGTGCACTCATGCAGGGGTACAGTCAGCAGCACTGCCGGGGGCTACCCCAGCGACGCTACTGCAGGGGCACCGCAGCGAGGCTACTGCAGCGGCACTGTGTTGCCAACGAGACAGGAGCCGTTGATCGGCGCAGCCACCACAGCATCGAATCGCCCGCGATGATACTGCCCAATCAGGCACTGATCGTCGATCTTGACCGAGACCGACAGGTTGTCGGCATCCAAGTCTTTCGGCGTGTGATCAGGAGTGACCTGCATCTGGTCGTTGGTGACCCCGACCGAGTGCACGGCGTCGACGACGGACTGTGTCGTCGGCACTTTGTCGTCATCGGTCAGCGGCTGCAGCAGTGACTGAAACGCCGGCAGGTTCTGTTCCGCGGTGCCGCCGGGCACCCAAACCGCAGCGCTCGGAGCAGGTGCTTGAGTCGACGCCGAGCCGTTGTTCGTTTGTGCGCAGCCAGCAAGTGCGGCCATCGTCAGCACCCCCGCGAACACTCCCGCGACGGCAGAACGGGCACGGAAGACTCCGACCGATTCTCGGTGAGAAGATGACTGACGACGAGAGCTGGCGGTTCGAATGGTCACCCGCCTAGCGTAGCCGCCGCCCGGTCGCTTTGCATGCCCGGCTCATTCCAGCCTCGAGGCTGTGCGGATGTGTCGGTCCAGTTGTCGCTGTGGTCTTCGAGCCCGCCGTGTGACGCAGCGTCATCGACCGCACCCGTCGTGGAACCGCTGCCTTCCACTGTCTGCCCATCAGATTCAGACGTCAACGCTGCGGCATCGACGTGCACCCGACCGGTCGCAGACGCTGTGCCAGCGTCAGACGTACCTGTGCCACCCTCAGGCGCACCAGTGGATGCATCTGCATCTGCCGACGGGAAGGAGTCTTCTGCACCAGAGACCTCGCCAGGCGCGCCCTCCTGCTGCAGGTGAGCTGGAGGCTGACGTTCGGGTTTGGTCAGCGCACTGATGCCCCAGACCAGATCGTGCCCCATATTGTCTGCGACGATCTCAACAGTGGTGCCCGAGCGTTCTTCGTTCTGCCACTGCTTGACGCGCAGTCTGCCCTGCACCAAGACCCGCTGACCTTTGAAGAGACTCTGCTGTGCATGCGTGGCCAGCTGCCGGAATGCGGTCACTGTGAACCAATTCGTATCGCCGTCGACCCATCGACCCTCTTTCTGGTCGAAGCGTCGCTGGTTCGATGCGAGCCGAAACGAAGTGATGGGCTTGCCGTCTCGGGTGAAGTTCGTCTGCGGCTCAGTGGCGACCAGGCCGTTGACTGCGATGGTGTCGATGCTCATGGCGGGCTCCTTCAGGATGCGACCCGACCCGGTGGTCGAGTTCCTGTTGCCAGCATCGCCAGTCGTCATCACCATCGCAGCTCTGGGCACGCGAGTGTGCACAACTTCGACCACTGCACCCGGCTGTGCGGACTGCATCTGCCAGTCATTTGCCCCAACGCACCTGCGATCGCCTCACAGATGCAGACCCGCTCACATGGGTGCAAGGCCTCAACCTCTGGCAGGTTCCAAGCCGAGGTCGATGCAGACCCGCTCACACAGGCGCAAGAGATGCTGCGGCCGAGGTCCAGCACCGCTCAGCAATCAGTCAGTCGACGAAGAGGTCGGCGAAACGCCGCCGCACCTTGGCCACCTTCGCAGGAATCACCGCCTGGCAGTAGCCCTGCCCCGGGTTCTTCGCGAAGAAGTCCTGGTGGTAGTCCTCGGCCGGCCAGAACGCGCCGAGCGGCTCGATCGTCGTCACGATCGACGCATCCCACCATTCCTGGGCACGCCGGATCGCGTGTTCGAAGGTCTCACGCTGGGCGGCATCCGCCGGGAACATCGCCGAGCGGTACTGCGTGCCCACGTCGTTGCCCTGCCGGTTCAGCGTCGTCGGGTCGTGCAGCGTGAAGAACACGTCGAGCAGCGTGTCGACGGGCAGCTGCTGCTCGTCGAACACCACTTTGACCGCCTCGGCGTGCCCGGTCGTCCCAGTGCACACCAGCTCATAGGTCGGGTGCTCGACGCTGCCGCCCACGTATCCGCTGACCACCTCTTCGACACCACGCAGATGACGAAAGACGGAGTCAAGACACCAGAAGCATCCGCCGGCGACGACGATCTCAGCCATGCGATCAGCCTCCGATCAGCGCCTGCAGCGGACCGCGTGCGAAGTACACCGCGAAACCGATCGAGACGATCCACAGCAGCGGCGAGATGTGACGTGCCTTGCCCGAGATCGACCGCACCAGCACCCAGCTGATGAACCCGACGCCGATGCCGTTGGCGATCGAGTAGGTCAGCGGCATCACTGTGATCGTCAGGAACACCGGCAGCGCTGCCGAGTATTCGCTCCAGTCGATGTCTTTGATCTGCGACACCATCAGCGAACCGACGGCGACCAGCGCGGCCGAGGCGACCTCAGCCGGCACGATCGTGGTCAGCGGGCTGAAGAACATCGCGAGCAGGAACAGCGCACCGGTGACTACTGAGGCCAGACCGGTTCGTGCACCCTCGCCGACGCCGGCCGCCGAATCGACGAACACTGTGTTGGCCGAGCCAGAGGTCGCACCGCCGGCCGCGACGGCGACGCCCTCCATGACCATCGCCGACTTGAGTCGAGGAAAGTTGCCCTTCTCATCGGCCAGGCCGCCCGCCTTCGCGAGGCCGGTCATCGTGCCCATCGCGTCGAAGAAACTGGTGAAGAACAGGGTGAAGATCAGCATGATCGACGACAGGTAGCCGATGCGACCGAACGCGCCGAAGCTGAAGTTGCCGACCAGGCTGAGGTCAGGCAGCGAGAACAGGCTGCTGGGCAGCTGCGGCACGCTGAGGCCCCAGCCACCGGGGTTGTCGACCGAGCTGCCGAGGTGCAGCACCGCCTCGAGAATCATTGCCACGATGGTCGAGGCGACGATGCCGATCAGCAGCGCACCCTTGATCTTTCGGGCCATCAGCACGCCGATGATGATCAGCGACACCACGAACATGACGACCGGCCAGGTGTGCACCGAGCCGCCCTCGCCGAGCTGCACCGGGGGCGAGTTGAACCCCGTCGAGCGCACCAGCCCCGAGTCGACGAAGCCGATGAATGCGATGAACAGACCGATGCCGACCGTGATGGCCGTCTTCAGCTGCTGCGGAATCGACTCGAAGATCATCGTGCGCAGCCCGGTGAGCGACAGAATCGTGATGACGATGCCGTTGATCACGACCAGTCCCATGGCCTCGGGCCAGGTGACCTCACCGACCACGCTCACGGCCAGGAACGAGTTCACACCGAGTCCCGCTGCGAGCCCGAACGGCAGGTTTGCCACGAAGCCGAAGAGAATGGTCATCACGCCGGCGGTCAGTGCCGTCACCGCTGCGACCTGGTTGTTGGGCAGGAAGCCGCCCGCGACGTCTACGGCCGCCTGGTCGGGCGAGAACCCGCCGATGATCAGGGGGTTCAGAATGACGATGTAGGCCATCGCCACGAAGCTGACCAGCCCGCCGCGCACCTCGGTGCCGACGGTCGAGCCGCGCTTGGCGACGTGAAAGACGCGTTCGATCCACGCAGGATGGCTGGGTTGCGTCTGCTGCGGAGTCGTGTGCGACTGGTCGGTCATGTCTGTGGAGCCGGACAAGGGCTTCCTCTCTCGCTCATGAGATCTTGACGTGGCGTCTGGTGTCACGCTGCTCGCTCTGAGCGAACGCCGAAGGATCACATGTCTGCTGCGAGAGCGAACGGGGATCCGCTTCGACTATCCTGCGTCAGAGCTTCACCAGTTTAGCGCGCGCCAGCAGCAGATAGACCTCGCAGCCGAGGCAGTAGCCGAAGACGCCGTTGAGAAAGGCTGCGACGAACGCGACGGCGGTGGGTGCGAAGAGCCCCCACGGCACACCCAGCAGCGCCAGCACAAGGCCGACTGCGGTGAAGACGAACCCCACGAGCTGTGCGAATCGCGGCGGCCTCGGGTTTTCGAGCTGTTCTGGTGGTGCCAGTCTCGGGCGAACCACAGCGCGAAACAGTACGGAGTACGGATGTGTCTTCGCCCCCAGAAACGCGCCCCAGGCAAAGAGCAGCGTCACGACCAGCAGCAGCCAGAAGCTGGGGCGTGCCAGCACCCCGCCGGTCTCGCCGGGTCGGATCCCGGGGCCTTCGACCAGGTTGAGAAACAGCACGACGAGCAGCAGCACCCAAGTGATGTTCGCCCCGAAGCGCGGTGCCCTGGGGTCGATGCCCGGCCCGTTCGGCTGGGCCTGCAGGGTATACGTCTTATCGCCCATATGAGCCTCCTCTGGATCCCTCGATGCCTGCCGTGTGCTCAGCTCCCGTGGCCAGTAGGTCGTCGATCAGCTCGCGGTAGCGACTCTGCGTCGCAGGCCCCTCGACCCGGCCGGCCTGAGAACCGTGTGCATCGAAGAACAGCACCGTGGGTGTGCGTCGAATGCCATAACGTCGAGCGGTGTCGAGATCACTGCCGACGTCGATCTCTACGAAGGCGATGTCTGGATCGGCCGCGCTGATCGCGGTGAGCGACCGGCGCACTGATGGGCAGTGGGCGCAGACATCGGTCGACATCTGCACGATCGTCGCTCGCAGGCCGAGCCGCCCCAGCACCGGGTCTGCAGTGGTCGTCGCAGGATGCCATGGTGGCGTCTGCTGAGATCGGTTGCGCACGAGTCGCCCCTGCCGCAAGCGCCAGAGCAGACCGAGCGCTGTCGCGATGAGGCAGAGGCCCGACAGAACGAAGACGGCGGTGAGTGGTGACATTGTGGTGGCAGCCTATGTCGCTTCGCCCTCCCACAGCCTCTCGGCTGACACATGGCGCAACGTTCATCACCCGGCCGCATGACACGGCGTGGCGAACCCGCGGTTTCGCTGAGACTCCACCGGGGTTAGCATTAAGAAGTGCAGAAAGCCCTACTTCTCGAGAACATCCATCCGCTTGCCGTCTCAAATCTGAAGGCCCGAGGTTTCGAGGTCGCCACCGTCGGTGGTGCGCTCGACGAAGACGAGCTCATCTCGAAGCTCGCCGACGTCTCGGTGCTCGGCATTCGATCGAAGACCCACGTCACCGATCGCGTGCTCGCCAACGCCCCGCAGCTCGAGGCGGTCGGTGCGTTCAGCATCGGCACCAACCAGATCGACCTGCCTGCAGCCGCAGAGCGTGGCATCGCAGTCTTTAACGCCCCCTACTCGAACACCCGCTCGGTCGTCGAGCTGGTCATCGGCGAGCTGATCATGCTCGTGCGCCACATTCCCGAGAAAGATCGGATGGCGCACCGAGGCATCTGGGACAAAGCTGCGACCGGCTCGCACGAGGTGCGTCACCGCACCCTCGGCATCATCGGCTACGGCAACATCGGCGCCCAGCTCTCGGTCGTCGCCGAGGCCCTCGGTATGAAGGTCGTCTTCTACGACCTCGAAGAGAAGCTCGCGATGGGCAACGCCGAACGCCGGCACACGCTCAACGAGCTGCTCGAAGAGAGCGACGTCGTGACCCTGCACGTCGACGGCCGCAAGTCGAACACCAACTTCTTCGGCACCGAGCAGTTCGCCGCCATGAAAGACGGCGCGATGTTCATCAATAACTCACGCGGCCACGTGGTCGACATCGAGGCTCTCTACGACGCGGTCAAGAGCGGCCACGTCGGCGGTGCGGCGATCGATGTCTACCCCGCCGAGCCCAAGAAGCGCGGCGACGCCTTCGAGACCAAGCTCGCCGAGTTCGACAACGTCATTCTCACCCCGCACATCGGCGGTTCGACCGAAGAGGCCCAGCGCAACATCGGCCGCTTCGTCTCGGGCAAGCTCATCGACTACATCAAGCACGGCGACACCAGCCTGAGCGTCAACCTGCCGGTGCTGACGCTGCCCTGGACCGACGGCATCCACCGCATCGCCCACGTTCACCGCAATATTCCGGGCGTGCTCGCAAAGGTCAACAACACACTCAGCGATCTCGGTGTGAACATCGACAGCCAGGTGCTCGCCACCCGCGGCCAGATCGGCTACGCAGTGACCGACGTCAACGCCTGGGTCGAAGAAGAGGTGCTCGAGGTGCTGCGCGGCATGGATGAGACCATCCGCCTGCGGATCATGGGCTGACCTGGATCAGCCTCGACAACGGCGGTCATCTGCTCTCACTGGAGGGCCGGATGACCGCCGTTCTGCTCAGCGCACGTGGTCGAAGAGTTCGCTCGTGATGTAGCGCTCACCGGTGTCGGGCAGCACCGCGACGATCGTCTTGCCCGCATATGCGGGCTCGGCCGCAAGTCGCGTCGCGGCCAGTAGTGCAGCACCCGACGAGATGCCGACGATCAGCCCCTCGAGTCGTGCCGCGCGCCGCGAGGTCTCGATGGCCTGATCCTGCTCGACGGCCACCATGCGGTCGATCACCTCGACGTCGGTGACCGGCGGGGTGCCGTCGCCGCCGGTGATGCCCTGAATCTTATGCGGCTGCCACTCGCCGCCACTGAGCACCGGCGCCTCGGCCGGCTCGACCCCGATCACCTCGATATCGGCCTTCACCTGTTTCAGGAACCGTCCCGCACCACTGATCGTGCCGCCGGTGCCGGTCGTCGCAACCAGGACATCCACCTCACCGTCGGTGTCATCCCATATTTCGGGACCTGTGGTGCCGAAGTGGACCCTCGGGTTGGCCTCGTTGCCGCCCTGCCCCGTGAGCACCAGGCTCGGGTCTGCTTCGAGTATCTCGCCCGCCCGCTGGTTGGCACCGCCCATGCCTTCGTCACCCGGAGTGAGCACCAGCTCGGCACCGAGCGCCTTGATCAGGGTGCGCCGTTCGAGCGAGACGTCGTCAGGCATCACGATGACCACACGGTAGCCGCGAACCGCTCCGATCCAGGCCAGGGCGATGCCGGTGTTGCCGCTCGTGGCCTCGAGAATGCCCCTGCCCTGGCCGAGGCTGCCGTCAGCTTCAGCGGCGCGCACGATCGACAGCGCCGTGCGGTCTTTGATGCTTGACGCGGGGTTGAACGACTCAAGCTTCGCCAGCACGCGTGTGCCCTGCTGTGCATCGGCGGTCAGGCGGTTGACCTGGACGAGCGGAGTGTGACCGACGGCCTCGGTCAGATCGTGAAAGATTCTCGGCATGCCTCGCATTCTATGGTCTCGTCATCACGTCTGGCGTTCTCTGACGAACTGCGTCGCCGTCTCGGTTCTCGGCTCGGTTCTCGGCTCGGGTCGCTGGTCGGGTCGCGGCCCGTGGGCAGAGGCAATACGGTGCACCGCCGCTGCGCTCGGTGTATCATCGTTGGGTGCCGACTGCGGCGCCTCTCCCCGTAGCTCAGTGGACAGAGCAGAGGGTTTCTACCCCTTGTGTCGCGGGTTCAAATCCTGCCGGGGAGACTCAGAACCACTTGGAGGCCTTGTGCCACACGGCAAGAACATCATCTGGATCGACTGCGAGATGACCGGCCTCGACCTGCACAGAGACGAGCTGATCGAGATCGCCGTGATCGCGACTGACGAGAATCTCAATGTGTGCGATGCGGGCATCGATCTGATCATCAAGCCGTCGGCGGATGCGCTGGCCGGCATGAATGACTTCGTGCGGAACATGCACACCGAGTCGGGTCTGCTCGACGAGCTCGATGGCGGGATCTCGCTGGCCGAGGCCAACGATCAGGTGATGGCGTATGTGAAGAAGCATGCGCCGCGACCGCAGGCGAACCCGCTGGCCGGCAACTCGATCGGCACCGATCGCGGCTTCTTGGCCCGCGATCTGCCCGAGCTGGACGAGCACCTCAACTACCGCAACATCGACGTGTCGAGCCTCAAAGAGCTTGCACGACGGTGGTTCCCGAGAGCGTACTACCACTCCCCCGACAAACATGGCGGTCACCGCGCGATGGCCGACATCATCGAGTCGATTCGCGAGCTCGACTACTACCGTCGCACCTTCATCGTGGCCGAACCCGGGCCGACGAGCGCCGAGGCGACGGCCGCATGCGAGGCCTCGGAAACCCGATTCGCGTCGCTGCTGCAAAACCAGTAAGATGAAACGCGCTGCGTTCGAGCGATCGAGTGCACATGGTGGCTATAGCTCAGTTGGTAGAGCGCCGGCTTGTGGTGCCGGATGTCGCGGGTTCAAGTCCCGTTAGCCACCCCAGTAAGTATGCGGGATGTAGCAGGTTGCAGCAGTTGGCGGCTACACCTGCGACGATACTTGCCTTAAGACCTACGTTCAGGCCCCGCCGTTGGAAGAACGGCGACGTCACCTACCGCACGCAGTTCTGAGTCAACGGGCACATGATGCCAGAGGCCTTCACAGAGACAAGACCGCGTCGAGATTCGACGGCCTCGTCGACCGCACGACGGAGTCAGCGAGCACTGCCGATATTCCGATCTTGTTCGTCTCCTTGGACCATGCGGGTCACTTCCTCGAGCGAGAGAAACTTCCCGTCAGAGTCCAGCCGTGCGAACACGTACACCTCTTGCTCGACTGTTGACTCGTCTCGTTTTGTCACAACCACACGGTGTCTCTCCGCATAATGGTCACCATCGGTGAGCTCATCTAACACCTTGATCTTCGCGCTGCTGGTGATGACCCGAAGGTGTTCGATGTGTTCAGCGAACTGCTCACGCGTGGTCCAATCACCATTGGTGCACTGACGGTATTTATCGCTGAAGTGACGGTCCAACAGTGTCTCGAGAGATGATTGGCGGTCGTTGAGAAGGTCGGACAGTGCGAGCGCAAGTGTGGTCATTTGGGATTCTCAATTCAAAGTCGACCAAGCGGGCTACAACCCCTAGTGATAGCACAAATGGCAGCCTTGACCATCAGTGCCTCGAATTTGCGTTCAGCCCCACAGAGTCACTTCACCCAAACAGTCTGAGCGAGCTGTAGCTCCGCGTTCTCCTCCATGCCAGGGGCGTAAGCCTGTTCGACGTCAATATTCATCTTAGAAGTCAGGGTCAGAGCGGACAAAACGACCCAGCATCCTGTCCCAGAAGCTCTCATCGCCCGGCGATAGTGGGCGTTGATCGACCCCGTGTTCGGTGTTCAGAATCCTCCCGATTACGCAGACAAGGGAAAGATCTGAAGAACTCCCCTGCGACTGCGCGTCAGTACCGTTGGGTCTTGGTCCTACCTCATAGGCTAAACGAGCTTGCCACAATCCAATGAGGGGGAAACGTGCCCGAGATCACCGAGCGTCTGAACAGCCTGGCCACAAAGATCGATAAACAGCGCGACGCGATCGAAACCGAAGAAGCCACAAAAAACGCATTTGTGATGCCCTTCATCTCGCTCGTGTTGGGGTACGACGTCTTCAACCCGAACGAAGTAGTGCCCGAGTACACCGCAGACATCGGCACGAAGAAGGGCGAGAAGATCGACTACGCGATCATCAAAGACGATGTCGTGCAGATTCTCGTCGAGTGCAAGAAGATCGGCGAAGATCTCAATATCAACCATGCCTCACAACTGTTTCGATACTTCGCCGTCACGAATGCACGCATCGCAATCCTGACTAACGGTGATGAGTACAAATTCTTCACCGATCTTGAGAAGCCCAATCGAATGGACGAGAAGCCGTTCCTCCGATTCCAGGTGTCTGATCTGGATCCCGTCGTCATCCCCGAGCTCAACAAGCTCACAAAAGAGGTCTTCGATCTCGACTCCGTCTTGAACGCCGCTGAAGAACTCAAGTACGTCGGTGAGCTCAAACGTGCCCTGGCCGCTCAGTTCAAAGCACCTGATGACGACTGGATCAAGATGGTCGCTTCGCGCGTGTACGACGGATCCTTCACACAGAAGGTGCGCGACCTGTTCTCAGGTCTGGTACCGAAAGCCATGAAACAGTTCTTGGCAGACCAAGTCAACGACCGGCTCAAGGCTGCCTTGGGCAGCCAGGCCTACCAGACCGAATCCGATGACGCATCGGTCTCCGGGCCCGCGGCCAGCGCCAACGTGGCACAGGCCAGCGTGGATCATCCTGACGAGAAGTCGGACAAAGGCATCGAGACCACTTTGGAAGAGATCGAGGCCTATCAGATCGTGCGAGCCATCGTCTGCAGCGAAGTCTCACCAGCACGCATCGCCCAGCGCGACACAAAGTCTTACTTCGGAATTCTACTCGACGACAACAATCGCAAGCCGATCGCACGTCTTCATTTCAACACCGGGCAGAAGTACATCGGGCTCTTCGACACCGAGAAGAACGAGACTCGTGAAACGATCGACACCCTTGACGAGATCTACAAGTTCGCCGACCAACTCAGAGCCACCGCACACTTCTACGACTGATCCGTGCCTTCGAACCCTCGCTGGCCAGTGGCAGGCGCTGTCCCCACAGCCTGCTCTCAGCCACGGTAGGTACACTCATGCGACCAGCCGCGAATGAAGGAGCGACTCGCCAATTGGGTTCAACGCCGACCGCACGCCGAGCACCACGACACCGTTCGATCCGCCGTCACGCGCGCTCGCATCCGCGCGCTGACGACCCTGGCGGGGCCGCACCTCGCCGCCACAGGCCGCTCGCCGATCAGCCCACCACACCGCTGGCCGGTGTGATCGTCAATGAGGCGAGCGCCTCATGACTGGGCTGCTGCTCTCTCTGCTGCTCGGCGTGGTGCTGATTCTGGTCATCATCGTCGTCAACGGCTACTTCGTGGCGCAGGAGTTCGCCTATATGTCGGTCGACCGAGCCGGCCTGGCTGCCCGAGCCAAGACGGGCGACAGGCGCGCCCAGCGAGCTCTCGCCGTCACCAAGCGCACCTCGTTCATGCTCTCCGGCGCGCAGTTGGGCATCACCGTCACCGGCCTGCTCGTCGGATACATCGCCGAGCCACTGATCGGCGACTCCCTCGCCCAGATCTTCGGAGGCCTCGGGGTACCCGCCGCCGTCACGATTCCGGTGAGCACCATCGGCGTGCTCGTGATCGCCACGATCGTGCAGATGATCTTCGGCGAGCTGTACCCGAAGAACCTCGCGATCTCGGCGCCCGAGCCGCTCGCACTGCGGCTGGCCCGCTCGACGCAGATCTACCTGGCCGTCTTCGGCTGGCTGATCACCGTCTTCGACGTCGCGGCCAACCTCTTCGTGCGTCTCATCGGCGTCAAACCGGTGCACGACGTCGATTCCAGTGCCTCGCCTCAAGAGCTGCGGCGGGCTGTCGCCGACTCCCGCGAGAGCGGGCACCTGCCGGCAGATCTGGCTGTGCTCATCGATCGTGTGCTCGATTTTCCCAGCGACGACGTCGAACACGCGATGATCCCGGCGTCACGCGTCGCGACGGTGACGCATGAGACGACCGTCGCCGAGCTGCGGCGCGAGATGGCCCACGGGCACAGTCGTTTTCCGGTGCTCGACGATCGTGCCGACCCCTGCGGCGTCGTGCAGCTGATCGATCTGCTGCGACACACCGGTGCCGAGACAGACCCCGTCTCGGTGATCATGCGCACCCCGGTGCTCGTGCCCACCCTCATGCCGCTGCCCGCCGCGCTCGACGAGATGCGCGAGGCCGGTGCACAGCTGGCCTGCGCCATCGACGAATACGGAGGCTTCGCCGGCATCATCACCACCGAAGACGTCGCCGAAGAACTCGTCGGCGAGATCACCGACGAGCACGACGGAGGCCGCGAGAGCGCACTCCACCGCATCCACGTCGATCAGCCCTCGCAGAGCTGGGAGGTCGGCGGCGACACCCATATCGACGAGGCGTCCCGCATCATCGGCAGACAGCTGCCCGAAGACGACGTCGAGACCGTGGCCGGCCTTGCGATCAGCGCGAGCGGCGCGTTCCTCGAACCTGGTGACACTGTGACCGTCGCGCTGCCCGCCGACCCGGCAGACCTCGCCGAGGGCGAACCGGTGCAGCGAGAGCTCGAGATCACGGCGCTTGAGGTCGATCGGCTCGTGCCGAGCCGGCTGCGGCTGCACCTCATCGAGCGAGATGCGGATGCGATGGACACGCACCCGGCCGCCCCAGGCACCGAGGGAGGCCACCGATGACACAGTCACCGCTCTTCGTCGTGATCGCGACCACCGTACTCATCGTGCTCAGCGCATTCTTCGTCATCATCGAGTTCGCGCTGCTGGCGGCTCGCCGCCCCAGGCTGGAGGCAGACGCAGCGACGAGCCTGCGCGCACGAGCCGCGCTGCGCGGCATGAACGAGCTGACGATCATGCTCGCCGTGGCCCAGTTCGGCATCACGATCTGCACGTTCGCGCTGGGTGCGATCACCAAGCCCGCGGTCGACGCGTGGCTCAGTCCGATCCTTGCCGCTTGGGGCGCGCCAGACTGGCTGGCAGACAGCGGAGCCTTCGTGCTCGCCCTGCTGTTCGTCACCTTCCTGCATCTGGTGATCGGCGAGATGGCTCCGAAGTCGTGGGCGATCGCCCACCCCGAGGCAGCTGCGAGCGCCGTCAGTCTGCCTGCCCGTGGTCTGGCCTGGCTGCTGCGCCCGCTGCTCGTCTGGATCAACCGCATCGCCAACCGTCTCGTCGCCGCCAGCGGCTACTCCCCCGCCGAGTCGCGCAGCACCGGGGGTCAGAACGTCGAGGCGATTCGTCATCTGGTCGAGCATTCGGCCGCCGTGGGCACGCTCGACGATGCGTTCCGTGCCCAGTTGGCGCAGGTGCTCGATCTCGAGCGGCTGACGGTCGCCGATCTGCTGCCTGCCGCACCATCGCATCCTGCCGCCGTCACGCAGGATGCGACCGCGGCAGACGTGCGCGACGTCGCCGCCGCCTCGGGTCACCTGCGGGTGCTCGTCGAACGCTCCGGCACTCCCGGTGTGGTGCACGTGCGCGACCTGCTGCTGCACGACGACGACGATCGCATCGACGACCTGGTGCGAGAGCCGTTAGAGTTCGCCGTCGACCTGCCTGCGCATGCAGCCCTCGCGCGGATGCGAAAGACCGGCCGCCAGTTCGCCGTCGCCACGAGAGATGGTGCGTTCGTCGGCGTGGTGACGATGTCTGATGTGCTGCGACGGGTGCTGCCGAACGGGGCCGGTCTGCGGCTGTGACGGGTGGCTGCAGCTGTGACGTTGCTGCAGTCGTGACAGGTGGTGCCGAGCTGCCCCTGCGCCGGTCTGCGGCTGTGGCGAGAGCTCGGCCTGCGCCGATTGGCTAGCGCTGCCACCGATCGCTCCAGATTGGCAGGTTTCCGCGCAATCAGCGCAGGTGCGGAGCGATCTGTGATGGCGTCGCCACGTGGGTCAGGATGTGCCATGCGCTTTCCGAAAGGATTCACTCTCTGATAGACAGAATTTGTGGCGAAAACAGCTCATTCCCACACATTCTGCGCAGCGACGCGAGTGGCAACCTGCCGAGTGCGTACTTCGTGTGCAGTCGAGCACGAAAGTGCAGAAGGAGCTGGAAAAACCGTGTGAAGGTGACAATTTCTACACTCTCGACGAAATCAAACAGGTTCTGCACACTCGACGTGCCGAAAGTCCAACGGTTCTGCACACTCGAGAACCTCGAGGCAGACCAAAACCGCAGGTTCTGCACATTTGACGGCAGCACAACAGCCCATACAACCGGTTCTGCCCAGTGAGATCGCTCCGCACCTGCGCCGATTGGCCGGCACCGCCACCGATCGCTCCAAATTGGCGGGTTTCCGCGCGATCGGTGCAGGTGTGGAGCAATCGGCGCAGGTGCGGAGCGATCCGTGTCGACAGAGAAGCACACCGCCCTGCCAGTTCCGTCGCACGCGCCGTACCGAACGCGAGACAATGGGATGGTGAGCACCGAGACAGACCGCACCATGGCATCCGCCGTTCAGGCCACACCTAGCCCAACCACCGCACAGACCACACCAAGCCAAAACCTCATCAACACCGCGCCAGAACCACGCGCCGCAACAGATTCGAGCCCCGCCATCTCAGCACCCGAGATCAACGTCACCGACACCGCCCTCATCTTCGAGGGAGGAGGCATGCGCGCCGCATGCACCGCCCCCGTGGTGGCCGGCCTCGTGCGCGAGAACATCAACTTCGGCTGGGTCGGCGGGGTCTCGGCAGGCTCATCGCACACCGTGAACTACCTGAGCCGCGACCCTCTGCGGGCACGCAAGTCGTTCGTCGACTTCGGCGCCGACCCGAATCTCGGCAGCCTCGGCACCTGGCTGCGCGGCAAGGGCGCCTTCAACTCCGACTACATCTATCACCACACCTCGAACCCCGGCGAGGCGCTGCCGCTCGACTGGCAGATGTACCGACGCAACCCCGCGCAGTTCGCGATCGGCGCCTTCTGCGCTGACACCGGCGACACCGTCTACTGGGGCCGCGACGACATCGCGAGCTTCGATGGTCTGCTCGACCGTGTGCAGGCCTCGTCGACGATGCCGATCTTCATGCCTCCCGTGCACCTCGACGGGCGCACCTACGTCGACGGTGCCCTCGGCCCGACCGGCGGCATCGCGTTGGATGCTGCCCGAGCCGCCGGGTTCGACAAGTTCGTCGTGGTGCTGAGCCGTCCGCGCGACTATGTGAAACCGCGGTTTCGGGCGGGCGCTGCGGCCCGGCTGGCGTTCCGGCGCTTTCCCGCGGTGCCGGCTGCGCTGGCTGCCCGACCCGAGCACTACAACCGCACCCGGGCCGAGCTGTTCGAACTCGAACGAGCCGGCAGGGCCTACGTGTTCGCACCGACCGGGCTCACCGTCAGCAACCAGGAGCGCGACGTGGCGAAGCTCGCGCAGTCGTATGCCGAGGGTGCGGCGCAGTTTCGCAGCGAAGTCGACGCGATCAGAGAGTTCGTCGGTCTCGCACGTCCTGCACAGGCGTAGCCTGAGGCTATGAACGTCGCCCCTGCCGCACTCCCCGACCTCGCTTCGATTCCCGCGCTGGAGCCGCTCGCCCACGCCGACACGATTCTCGTATTCGACGGCGAGTGCGAGTTCTGCCGGCGCTGCGTCGACATCTTGCAGAGCCTCGATCGACATGATCGCGTTTACTCCGTGCCCTCGCAGAACCTGCCGGTGCGCGAGGCGCTGCGTCTCTCGGCCGACGAGGCCGCCGAATCGGTCTGGCTGTACGTGAGGCTGCCCTCTGGCCGATGGATGCGATGCTCAGGCGCCGCGGCCGTCGACAGTGCATTGGACATCGCGTTGGGCGGGCGTGTGCTTCGCACGATCTATCATCTGCCCGGTGTCGCCCGTCTGCAGGAGCGCCTCTATCGTCGAGTCGCCGACGGCCGCGGCCCGAGCTGCAGCCTGTCAGATCAGGCTGCCACAATCTCAAAGGAGTCTTAGCCCACATGCGCATCTTCCCCTGCCCGGCCTGCGGTTCAATCGTCTATTTCGAGCAGCGCGCCTGCACGGAGTGCGGAACGGAGGTGGGTTTCTCAAGGGCAGACCGCACCATGGTGCCGCTGACGGACGGTGTCTGGATCGACGACAAGGGAGACCGCTGGCATCACTGCGAGAACGAGCGCATCGGCTGCAACTGGCTGGCCGCATCAGCCGACACTCTGTGCTTCTCATGTGCGCTCACGCGCAGCGTTCCCGACGACCTCGACGAACGAGTGATCCGGCTGCTCGCCGAGACCGCCGAGGCGAAGCGGCGGCTGGTCTTTCAGCTCGACGACCTGGATCTGCCCATCGTCAGCCACTGCCAGCAGCCTGACGGCGGGCTCGCATTCGACCTCGACGCTTCGACCGATGACAAAAAGGTGATGATCGGCCACATGAACGGCGTCATCACCATCGACATCACCGAGGCGCAGGATTCGCACCGTGAGGCGCTGCGCGCGCTGCTCGACGAGCCGTACCGAACCATGCTCGGGCACTTTCGACACGAGATCGGTCACTACTACTGGCAGGCACTGGTTGCTCAGCACGATGACTGGCTGCAGCGCTTTCGCGATCTCTTCGGCGACGAGCGGCAGGATTACGGCGCAGCGCTCAACGCCCACTACGGCGATGACGACGACGAGCGGCGGCAGGATCGCGCCACACGCAGCGAGAATTACATCTCGCAGTACGCGATGACGCATCCTTGGGAGGACTTCGCCGAGACGTTCGCGCATTTTCTGCACATCGCCGACACGCTGCAGACTGCTGCAGCACACGGCCTGCAGCTGCGTTTTCCTGATTCCTGGCCAGACAAAGTGAGGGTCGAGCAGACGTCGATTCCCACGCTCGCCGGTGCACCGACGGCAGACGCAGCAGACCTCTTGTCAATCTGGAATCCGCTGGCGACCGCGCTCAACCGAGTGAACCGCTCGATGGGCAAGCACGATCTCTACCCGTTCACGATCACCGATCAGGTCGCTGACAAGCTGACCTTCGTGCTCGAGTTGGTGCGCCACTTCGCCGGAGAGAACTCGGTAATCACCTCGCCCACGCACTGAGCGACAAAAGTACCCCCAGGGGTATATTGTGCTACGCTCTCACGTATACCCACCAGGGTATTCAGATCACCTGACCGCAGAATGACCTAGACGTCTCACGGCTGAGCCGTCGACACGGTCTCTGTCACAGATCGCACGTAACGAGGGGAACACCATGCGCATCATCATCGTGGGAGGCGTCGCAGGTGGCATGAGCGCCGCCGCACGCGCCCGACGACTCGACGAATCGGCCGAGATCATCGTGCTCGAACGCGGCGATCACGTCTCGTTCGCCAACTGCGGGCTGCCCTACTATGTCGGCGGCGAGATCGCAGACGAGTCGAAGCTGCTCGTCCAGACCCCAGAATCGCTGCGCGCCGCGCTGAACCTCGACGTGCGCGTACGCAACGAGGTGACGGCCGTCGACATCGACGCTCGCGAGGTGACCGTGCACACCGACGACGGTGACGAGATGCTGCCATACGACGCGCTGATCCTCTCGCCAGGCGGGCGCGCGCGGCATCCGCAGATCGAAGGCATCGACTCGCCGCGACTGCACACGCTGCGTTCGGTGCATGACGCCCTCGCGCTGCGCGAGCAGGTCACCTCGGGAGCCCGCCGCGCCGTCGTGCTCGGCGGCGGCTTCATCGGCGTCGAAGCTGCCGAGAACCTCGCCAACGCCGGCCTCGAGACCACGCTTGTGCAGGCGGCGTCGCACGTGCTCACGCCACTCGAGCCCGAGCTGGCGGTGCTCGTGCGCGACGAACTCGAGTGCATCGGCGTCGACGTTCGCGAGCACACCACGGCCGTGAGCATCCAGACGGGCGTCGATCACGACGTCGTCTCACTCAGCGACGGCACCGAGGTGCCCGCCGATCTGATCGTGCTGTCGGCAGGGGTGCGACCCGACACCGAGGTGTTCGAGCGGGCTGGCATCGCCTGCGAGCGCGGCGCGATTCTGGTGGACGCCGCCGGCCGCACCAGCGCACCCTCGGTCTGGGCGGTGGGTGACGCGACCGCCAGCGTGGATGCAGTGACCGGTGTGCGCCGACCCGTCGCGCTGGCTGGGCCTGCGAACCGGGCCGGGCGGCTCGTGGCCGACAGCATCCTGCGCGACGGCGACCCGCATCCGCTGCCGAAGCCGGTCGGCACCGCGGTGCTGCGCATCGGCGGTCTCACAGCAGCGTTCACCGGGGCCAATGCCGACGCGCTGCGCGATGCCGAGATCGACTTCGAGACCGTGCATCTGCATCCGCTGCAGCACGCGGGCTACTTTCCCGGCGCGCAGGCGATGCACATGATCGTGCACTTCAGGCGACCCGACGGGCTCGTGCTCGGTGCGCAGATCGTGGGCGCCGACGGGGTCGACCGTCGCATCGACGTGCTCGCCACCGCGATTCGCGCGCAGATGCGCATGGTCGACCTGATCGATCTCGATCTGGCCTACGCTCCCCCGTTCGGGCAGGCGAAAGACGCTGTCAACCTGGCAGGCATGGTCGGCGAGAACGTGCTGAACGGGCAGCAGCGGCTGTGGCATGCGGCTGATCTCGATGCGGTGATGCGCGAGTCGCTCGTCGTCGACACCCGTTCGCCGCAGGAGTTCGCCGACGGACACCTTGTCGGCTCGATCAACGTTCCGCACACAGTGGTGCGCGAGCATCTGGCTGACATCGCGCTCGCTGCCGGCGGCCGGACGGTGCGCACGCTCTGTGCGGCCGGCGTGCGCTCGCACATCGCAACGCGCGTGCTGCTGCAGCATGGGCTCGATGCGGCGATGCTCTCGGGTGGCATGCAGACGCTGCGCGCGGCCCTGCGCGCCGAGGGCCGCGAACACATAATCACCACTCCGGGTGCGTTCACCCCGCCGACTCCGGAGTTCGCATCGAAAGGAACCCAGTCATGATCAGTGACGACCCTCAGGCTGTTCGCCGCATCGTCAACCGGCTACGCCGTGCACGTGGCCAGCTCGACGGTGTCATCAGCGCCATCGAGAACGAGGCTCCCTGCCGTGACGTGGTGACGCAGCTCTCGGCTGTGACCAGTGCCCTGGACCGGGCGGGCTTCGCAATCATCTCGACCGCGATGCGCGAGTGTCTGTCCGAAGACGCAACGCCGTCGGATGAAGAGTCGTCTGGTGCCGAGGTCGCCGAGGCCTCGAATGACGCTTCCTCTGCCCAAGAGAGCCCCACCCGAACCGGCGATGCCAAACTGACCACCGCGGAACTCGAGAAGCTCTTCCTGATGCTCGCCTGAGCATCCACGACGACGACCACACACTAAGGAGACCACGATGTGCCAACAGACTCGATGCAAGACCTGCGGCAAGATCACCTGGCGCGGCTGCGGCCAGCATGTCGACCAAGTCATGCGCGGCGTGCCGAAAGACCAGCGCTGCCCGGGGCATGAGCAAGAGCAGCAGCACACAGGCTGGTTCGCCAAGATCTTTCGGTGAGCAGACCCTCTGCGGGTGCATACGGCTGCCGAAGTCGCCATGTCTTGCCCGGCGATCGAGTCGTGCCGCCTCGCACGCTGGCCCGCTTCGCCGTTGACCCACTCACACTGAACGGATATACATAGACGATGGCTACTCAAGAGATCACAGTCGAGAACATCAACGAGACAATCACCGGCAACGACATCGTGCTGCTCGACTTCTGGGCGTCGTGGTGCGGCCCGTGCCGCGCATTCGCGCCCGTCTTCGAGAACGTCTCAGAGAAGAACCCCGAGATCGTGTTCGGCAAGGTCGACACCGACGCCCAGCAGGAGCTGGCGCAGGCCTTCCAGATCAGCTCGATTCCGACGCTCGTGATCTTCCGCGAGCAGATTCCGATCTTCGCTCAACCCGGTGCAATGAACATCGCTCAGCTCACCGAGATCATCGAGAAGGTCGGCCAGCTCGACATGAACGAGGTTCGTGCCGAGATCGCACAGCAGCAGGCATCGCAGCAGGCGACGGAAGAGAATTCTCAGGGTGCGCCGAGCACGCAGGCCGCACAGACCTCAGGAGACGAAGCGTAGACCACGGGAGACGGCGCTTAGACCGCAGATATATCGAACCGCCCAAGGTCGCGCTCTCTCACGAACGGGCGCGGCCTTCGAGTATCAGTCCTGGTTCGCGTCTGCTTCGAACAGGTCGTTCATCAGCTGAGCCGATTCGGGTGCGCCGGCATCGAGCGATTCGACGTCACGCAGCCTGCGCTCGACCGCACGCGTGCGCCGACCGGCCTCGTCGACAGTGCGCTGGGCCGTCTGCAGCTGCTTGCTGAGCTTCTCCCACACCTGCCCGTACTTGCCGAACTCGGTCTTCGCAGCACTCAGGATCTTCCACACCTCAGACGTGCGCTGTTCGATGGCCAGAGTCTTGAAGCCCAGCTGCAGACTGTTGAGCAGCGACATCAGCGTCGTCGGCCCGGTCACCATGACGTGGAACTGCGTCTGCAGGTCGCTGGCCAGCCCCGGGCGGCGAATCACTTCGGCGAAGAGACCCTCAGTTGGCAGGTACATGATTGCGAAGTCGGTGCTGTGCGGCGGATCGATGTACTTGCTCGCAATGGTCTTTGCCTGCAGGCGAACTGCCTTCTCGAGGCTGCGGCCGGCAGCCTCGATGCCGCTGGTGTCGGCGGCCTCCTGCGCCTGCAGCAGACGCTCGTAGTCTTCTTGTGGAAACTTCGAGTCGATCGGCAGGTAGACCACCGACGTCTCGTCACGCCCTGGCAGCCGCACGGCGTATTCGACGTTCTCGGTGCTGCCGGGGCGAATGATCACGTTGCTCTTGTACTGATCGGGCGCCAGCAGGTCTTCGAGCTGACGCCCGAGCTGTACCTCTCCCCAGCTGCCGCGATTCTTCACGTTGGTCAGCACGCGCTTCAGGCCGCCGACATCGGAGGCGAGCGTCTGCATCTCGCCGAGGCCTTTCTGCACCTGTTCGAGCCGATCGCTGACCAGTCGGAACGACTCGCCCAGGCGCCGTTCGAGCGTGCCCTGCAGCTTCTCGTCGACGGTGGCGCGCATCTGTTCGAGCTTGCGTTCGTTGTCGGCCCGCAGACGCGCGAGCTCTGTCGCCAGCGTCTCATTCAGCGTCTGCATGCGCTCGGAGAACGAAGCCAGCCGCGTATCGACCGCCGCCCCCATCTCGTGTCGTGCGCGGGCAGCATCCTCACGCTGCAGAGCAGCTGCCTGCGACTGAGCATGCTCAAAGGCCTGCAGGCGCTGCTCGACCACCTGCGAGTTCTGCACGAGCTGCTGCCCGAGCGCGTGCTGCTGGGCGTAGAGATCAGGTTTGAGCTCGCCCACGGCCGCACGCACCTCGCGGCCGAGCGCACGCGAGTCGACCGCCGAAGCATCCCCACGACCCCCGCGCAACAGCAGGACGATGACGATCAGGCACAGCACGGCGATCAGCCCCAGCAGAGCCAGCATCAGCACGTTCATTCTTGTCGCTTCCTCACTCTTGACGGCCATGGCGCAGGCGAAGCTGCGTCGTCATGAGCTTAGAGCGACCCTCAGACATCACTCGTCGCTGCAGGGAACCGGCAGCGGCGTCACGCCTGACGCCCCGCTGCAGCGAAGCCTCAGTGCCCGGCGGCCTGCAGCTGCTGGTCGATGATCTTGCTGAACGCCGCGACTGGCTGGGCGCCTGAGACGCTCTTGTCTCCGATCAGGAATCCCGGCACGCCGTCGATGCCCTGCTGCTGCGCGTCGGTGGTGCTCTGCTGCACGGCCTGGCGCAGGTCGGCGCGATCGAGGTCTGCCGTGAATCGATCCATGTCTGGCACCTTGGCCGTCTGAGCGAAGGCGATCAGGTGGTCGCGGGGCATGTCTGGGTGCCCGCTCTCCGGAGCCGCTGCGTAGAGGGCTTCGAGGTACTCGACGTAGCGGCCCTGCTCGCCGGCGGCCCGTGCGGCGACCGCGGCGTCGACCGACTGATCTCCGAAGAAGGCCACATCGTGAAACTCATAGCGCACCTTGCCCGTGTCGACATAGTTCTGCAGAATCGTCGGCAGCGTCTGGTTCGCGTAGGCCGCGCAGAAGGGGCAGCGCAGGTCGATCCACTCGACGATGGTCACAGGTGCGTCGATGTCTCCGACCGCCATGGGATCGTTCTGCTGGTGACGGGCTGCGCGATCGGCCTGCGTCGTCTGGGTCGCGGTCGGCTCAGACTGCCCGTTCGACTGTTTGAAGGCGAGGGCGACGACGGCCACCAGCGCGATCGCGAGCACGATGGCCAGAATCGCATTGGCGATGTGCGCTCGGCGCAGGCGGCGGTTCAAGTCGTCGATCAGCAGCGCGGCGGGCTTTCGCTCACCTTTCGAGTTTGGGCGGGATGCTGGCTGAGTGGTGTGCGACGAAATGGGCATGATGCCTCTCAGGTTACCAGCCAGCTGTGAGCAGCCTGATCTGTTCAGCCAGCCGACGGGGCCTCCGTGACATCTCTCCTGATTCCACTACCTCATACCCACTCCATATTCCCCGGCTCATCCCCCGGCCCCTGGCCCCCTCATCGGGACATGGCAAATGCACGCCCACAGCATCCAGACATGGAACTTGGCATGTCTCGAAGGGCTGAGACGACATTTGCCATGCCTCGATACCGCTCAACCCCGGCGACTACCCTTGAGACATGTCTTCCACTCCCTCAGCCCTGCCCGCCGAATGGTTCGACCAGCTGCGCCGCTGGCCCGATGTCGAAGCCGACAATCTGCAGGCCTCGGACGCGACCGACCGGCTGCTGCTCGCCGAAGCCGCTGAGCAGATCGCCGCGAGCGCACCGGGCGAGGTGGTCGTGCTCGGTGACACGCACGGCGCTCTGACGCTGGGTGCGCGGATGCTCGGTGCAGTCGACGTGCGCGTTTGGACTGACGCGCTGGTCGCCGAGCAGGCCATCCAGGCCAACGCGATGCGGCTGGGTCTCACGGATGGATGGCGCACGGTCGCACTCGATCCCGAGGAGTTCGCCGGTGCTCGCATCGTGCTGGCACAGCTGCCGCGCAGCCTCGATCAGCTGCGGCTGCTGGTCGACCTCGTCGCAGCACACCCGGCCGAAGGCGTACAGGTCTACTGCGGCGGGCGGGTCAAGCACATGTCGCTGAGCATGAACGACGTGCTCAAGTCGCGTTTCGGGCAGGTGCACGCCTCGCTCGCGCACCAGAAGTCGCGTCTGCTGCTCGCCAGCGAGCCCCTCGCCGAAGACAGCACGGCAGACACTGCCGGCAGTGCTCACTGTGCCAACACGGCGAGCGCCGCCCCACTGCCCTTCTCGGAAGCCGAGGTCGATCCGGGCCACGGCATCGCACCGATCACTGTATGCGCAGTGCCCGGGGCCTTCGCCGGAGCTTCGCTCGACATCGGCACACGCGCGCTCCTGCCCTATCTGTCACAGGCAGCGCAGGATGCAGTGGTCCGGTTCTTCGAGCAGCAGCGGGCCGAGAGCGGCTCGAGCGACCAGAGACCGGTGGCCGTCGACCTCGGGTGCGGAACCGGCATCATCGCGACCGTTCTCGCCCAAGCCGATGCCCGGCTCCGTGTGATCGCGACCGACCAGCTGAGCAGCGCCGTCGCATCCGCACGGCTCACCGCCGCTGCGAACGGTCTCGCAGATCGCATCGAGGTTCGCCGTGACGTGCTGCTGTGCGAGGCGGAAGACGACAGCGTCGATCTCGTCGCCTGCAACCCGCCGTTCCACGTCGGAGCGGCCGTCCATACCGGCGTGGCGCTCGAAATGTTCGAAGAGGCCGCACGAGTGCTGCGACCGGGCGGCCGACTGCTGACCGTGTTCAACTCACACCTGCACTACGCATCCGACCTGCAGCGCATCGTCGGACCCACGCGACAGCTCGACCGCAACCGCAAGTTCACCGTCACCGAGTCACGCGCCCGCTGACAGCGGCCAGCCGCTGCCCGATCGTGTAAACCGCACGCACGCCTCGGCCGGGCAGCGGCTCCGTGACGGATGGGTCTCGCCACAGTCTGAAGACCCCCACCGACGCCGCACGCACGAAGAAGGCCCGCCGACACGTTCGTCGGCGGGCCTTCGGCGGCTGGGCGTCAGCGAATCAGTAGTACTCGCCCTGACGGAAGTTCCAGCTGTTGAAGTGCTTCGACAGAATCGACAGAATGCGGTCGAGATAGAGGCCCTTGCGAATCAGCGTCGGGCAGGGGGTGATCGAGCGGTCGCCGTGCTGCTCGGGCACGATTTTGCCGTCTGCGTCGACCATCGACACCATGACGCCCTGTTCGTAACGGGTCTCTTCGGTCTCGTTCGGCTGAATCGACTTCACGTAGTCGTTGGCCTCGATGATGAGGTCGGCGCTGTCGTGAATGCGATCGCCGATGCCGTCGACCTTGCCGCGGTTGCCCTTGCCAGACGGGTTCGCCGAGCTGGCGAAGGCGAGCTTGCCCTGCTCCCACAGCGCGGCCGCGAGGTTCTCTCCCGGCGTGCCGAAGCGGATGACGAAGCAGCTGGTGCCGCGCACGTCGCGTGCCAGCTCACGAGCGTGCTCGTCGGGGATGAACTCGAGAGCGTCTTCGCGCCACGGCAGGATGCAGCCCATCAGGATGTCTTCATCCCAGTGCTGCTGGTAGTAGGCCTCGATCTCAGGGGTGAGCTGTGCGAGACGCTTCAGCTGCTCCATCGACCCGCAGAGCACGACACCCGGCTTGTTGCGGTTGCGCTGCTTCGCCTCGAACTTGCGCTCGAGCCCTTTGCCGTCAGAGGTCATGATGATGTAGCCGACCTTGGTCGGGCTCACGATCATGCCGCCGTCGCCGAGAAGGATGTCAAGCCCCTCCTGCTGCACGCCGCCGTTCCAGTGGATGGTCTTGGTCTCGTTGCTCATCTCGCCTTCATTCCTGCTCTCGGGATCCGTGCTGTGCACGGCCACTCATCTTACCGCGGTGTCTGCCGCGCTCACTCGCCGGTGACGTGCTCGCCCTCGCCGACCCAGGCACGCAGTTCGTCGACGCCGTCGAAGCGCGACAGCGCTTTGCGGTGCCCATACGGCGTGTGTGCGAAGTAGTCGGCGTATGGTTCGAGCTGCACCTCGATCTGCTCCCCCGCATCGAGGTTCTGCTCGACGACGTCGATCACACCGGTCGCCACGAAGACATGCACGAACCACTCGATCTTCATCTCGGGCTGCCGCACCTCGAGCAGACGCCAGTTGCGAAACGCGTATCCGGTCTCTTCTCGCATCTCCCGCTTCGCCGCATCCAGCACCGAGGCATCCTCGGGCTCGACGCCGCCGGCCGCGACGCCGCCCATGCGCACCACGCCGTTGGGCTGGTGCTCGTTCTCGGTGATCACGTTGCCGTCATCGTCGATGCCGATGACCACGACGGTGTCAGCGCGGCGCAGCATCTCGAAGGTGGCCGTCGACCCGTCGAAGAGCGTCTGCGGCCACTGATAGGTGTCGAAGATCACTCCGCGAAAGACGAGCTCGGCCTGCTGCGGAATCAGGTGGGCGCTCTGCGGCAGCCAGCGTTCGGTCACTGCTGTGCACGCTCCAAGATCAGCTCGCGCACACGCTTGGCGTCTGCCTGGCCGTGCATGGCCTTCATGACCGCCCCGATGATCGCACCGGCCGCCTGCACCTTGCCGTCTTTGATCTTGGCGAGCACATCGGGCTGAGCCGCGAGGGCTTCGTCGATCGCCGTGGTGAGCGCCGAGTCGTCTGAGACGACCGCCAGGCCGCGCTTGTCCACGACCTCGCGGGGGCTGCCCTCGCCGGCCAGCACGCCTTCGAGCACCTGGCGCGCCAAGCGGTCGGTCAGGGTGCCCTCGTTGATCAGGGCGTCGATCTCGGCGACGTCCTCGGGCGTGACGCTCAGGTCGGCCACCTGCTGCTCGAGTGCGTTGGCGATGCGGCTGATCTCGCCCGTCCACCATTTGCGTGCGGATGCCGCAGTGGCGCCCGCCTCGACCGTCGCCTCGACCTGGTCGAGCAGACCGGCGTTGATGATGTCCTGGAACTCGCGAGCGCCGAGGCCCCACTGCTCTTTGAGGCGCCGACGACGGATCACCGGCTGCTCAGGCAGCGTGGCGCGCAGCTCTTCGACCCGTTCGGCAGACGTCACCACCGGCAGCAGGTCGGGCTCGGGCATGTAGCGGTAGTCGTCGGCGTCGCTCTTGATTCGACCCGAGATCGTGATGCCGCTGGCCTCCTGCCAGTGCCGGGTCTCCTGTGTGATGGTGCCTCCGGCGCTGAGCACGGCGGCCTGACGCTGAATCTCGTAGCGCACCGCCCGCTCGACCGAGCGCAGCGAGTTGATGTTCTTCGTCTCGGTGCGAGTGCCGAGCTTCTCCTGCCCACGGGGGCGGATGCTGACGTTCGCGTCACAGCGGATCGAACCTTGGTCCATGCGTGCGTCAGAGATTCCGAGCGCCTTGACCATGTCTCGGATGGCGGCGACGTAGTCACGGCCGATCTCAGGGGCGCGCTCTTCGGTGCCCATGATCGGCATCGTCACGATCTCGACCAGCGGCACGCCCGCGCGGTTGTAGTCGACCAGCGACGAGGTCGCACCCTGGATGCGCCCCGAGCCGCCCTGATGGGTCAGCTTGCCG
Source organism: Pseudoclavibacter sp. CFCC 14310 (assembly GCF_008831165.1). Taxonomy (NCBI): domain Bacteria; kingdom Bacillati; phylum Actinomycetota; class Actinomycetes; order Micrococcales; family Microbacteriaceae; genus Pseudoclavibacter; species Pseudoclavibacter sp. CFCC 14310. The sequence continues at coordinate 319,911 of NZ_WBKC01000003.1, forward strand.
GCGTCTTCTTCCATGTGCGCACGCTCGATCGGAATGTGCACCACAGTGCCGTCTTCGAGCTCGACCTCGACCGACCCCTCGTAGGCGATGGGTTCGTCGAACTGCGAGATCTGATAGGCCTTGGGCAGGTCGGGGTAGAAATACTGCTTGCGCGAGAAGCGGCAGACCTCGGCGATGCTGCAGCCCAGCGCGAGCCCCAGACGGATGCTGTCGGTGATGGCCTGCTCGTTGACCGTCGGCAGCGTGCCGGGCAGGCCAAGGCACAGGGGCGTGACGTTGGTGTTGGGGCCGTCGCCGAACTCGTTGGGAGCCCAGCTGAACATCTTGGTCTTGGTGTTGAGTTCGACGTGCACCTCGAAGCCGAGCACGGGCTCGTAGAGTTTGATGGCCTCGTCGTAGTCGAGCAGTTCGTCGCTCATCGTGCCGCTCCTTCTGAATCGTGAGCCGTGGCATCCGTCGCGGCGCCGCCCTGGGCTCCTGAACGCACTGCCAGCTGCGGAGCCTGATCGATGATCGGGCCGCCCCACTGCTGCTCGAGCAGCGTCTCGACCGCACCGGCGAACTCGTAGAGACGAGCGTCTTCGAACGCCGGAGCGAAGGTCTGCAGACCGACCGGCAGACCGTCTTCGGCGGCGAGCCCGATGGGCTGGCTGATCGCGGGGATGCCGGCGAGGTTCGCGGGAATCGTGGTGATGTCGGCGAGGTACATCGCGAGTGGATCCGACAGCTTGTCGCCGAGCGGGTAGGCGGTCGTCGGCGAGGTCGGCGAGATGAGCACGTCTGCCTCGTTGAAGGCCGCTTCGAAGTCACGCTGGATCAGCGTGCGCACCTTCTGCGCCTTGCCGTAGAACTGGTCGTAGTACCCGGCGCTCAGCGCGTAGGTGCCGAGCACGATGCGGCGCTTGACCTCGGGGCCGAAGCCGGCCTCACGAGTGGCGGCCATCATGTTCTCGACGGTGGGCTTGACGCCCTCGGGCAGCACTCGCAGACCGTAGCGCACGCCGTCGAACTTGGCGAGGTTGCTTGAGGCCTCGGCCGGCAGCACGAGGTAGTAGGCCGAGACTGCGTACTCGAAGTGCGGTGCCGAGACCTCGACGACCTCGGCGCCCTGTGCGGTGAGCAGGGCGACGGTCTCGTCGAAGCGGCTGCGCACGCCGGCCTGGAAGCCGGGCTGGTTCAGCTCGCGGATGATGCCCACCCGCAGGCCCTTGAGCGATTCGCCGGTCTGCCCGCGACGTGCGGCTGCGGCGAACGAAGGCCATTCGGTGGTCAGGCTGGTGGAGTCTTTGGGGTCGTGCCCCTTGATGACGTCGTGGATGAGAGCGGTGTCGAGCACGTTGCGCGCGACCGGCCCGATCTGGTCGAGCGAGGATGCCAGAGCGATCGCTCCCCATCGCGAGACGCCGCCGTAGGTGGGCTTCACACCCACGGTGCCGGTGAGTGCGGCAGGCTGGCGGATCGAGCCGCCAGTGTCGCTGCCGAGCGCCAGCGGAGCCTCGAATGCGGCCACGGCCGCAGCCGAGCCGCCGCCAGACCCTCCGGGGATGCGATCGAGTGACCACGGGTTGTGCGTCGGCCCGTATGCGGAGTGCTCTGTGGTCGACCCCATGGCGAACTCGTCCATGTTGGTCTTGCCGATGATCACGGTGTCATGCTGACGAAGGTGCTCGACGGCTGTGGCGTCGTATGGCGGGTTCCAGCCCTCGAGAATGCGCGAGCCCGATGTGGTGGGCTGCCCCTTCGTGGTGAGCACGTCTTTGACGGCCACCGGCACGCCCGCGAGCTGGCCCAGCTGCTCGCCGGCTGCTCGTCGCCGATCGACGTCGGCTGCGGTGGCAAGCGCCTCTTCGGTGTTGACGTGAAGGAAGGCGTGCACGTCTGCGTCGACGCCCTGGATGCGGTCCAGGTGCGCCTGTGTCGCCTCGACGGAAGAGATCTCGCCGGCAGCAAGCTGCGCGGCGAGCTCTGAGGCTGGAAGTCTGGTCAGGTCGGTCATTTCATCCGTTTCTCTGCGGGCTGGTGATGCGCGCACATGCGACGATGCGTTCTGACGTCTCGTCCGTGCGGCGAAGAGCTGGGTTCGGCCGGGTCGCGACGCGGCCTCGTCCGGAATGGGTCAGGCGCCGAGGATCGACGGCACACGGAAAGAGTTGCCGTCGCGATCGGGGGCATCGGACAAGGCTTCGTCAGGACTGAGCGTCTCGCCGACCACATCGGGGCGAAAGACGTTGGTCAGCGGAATCGGGTGACTCGTCGCCGGCACGTCGGGAGTGGCGACCTCGTTGACCGACGCGACGGCCTCGAGAATCTGCTCGAGCTGCGGCGTCAGTTCGTCGAGTTCTGCTTCAGAGAGTGCGATGCGAGAGAGGCTCGCGAGATGAGCGACTTCGTCGCGGGAGATTTCAGCCATGCATACCAGTGTAGCCAGTTCGCCCGCCTGCGATCAGCGCGCCGCAGGAAGATGTGCCGGCAGCTTGACAGAGCGCTTCGTCGAATTGCCTCGCGGCGGGGGCGATCGTACAATGACGCACCAATGTCCCCCGATAATCTTCCTCCCGCATCCAATCACCATGTCTCGCCCTCGGAGCCCTCGTCGGCTTCCACGGTGCGAACGCCCGCCTCTCAGCCGGCAGCCTCCGACAGAACCACCGCGATGCCCGGCGGCTCGCCCGAGAAGAGGGTGCGCCTGATCGTCTTCATCGCCACGATGGGTGCGATCGGCTTCGGCTACGACACCGGCGTCATCAGCGGTGCGCTGCCGTTCCTCACGCTGCCGCAGAGCGAGGGCGGCCTCGCGCTCACACCCCTGCTCGAAGGCATCGTCACCTCGTCACTGGTGTTCGGCGCCGCTCTCGGCGCCGTCGTGGGAGGCAGACTCGCCGACGGCATCGGCCGACGCCGCTCGCTGCTGCTGCTCGCCGCGATCTTCGTGATCGGGTCGGTGGGCACCGCTCTGGCGCCCACGGTGACGGTCATGGTGATATTCCGCATCGTGCTGGGGCTCGCCGTCGGCGGCGCCTCCACGGTCGTGCCCATCTTCATCGGCGAGGTCGCGCCTCCGGACAAACGCGACCGTCTCGTCTCGCAGAACGAGCTGATGATCGTGACCGGTCAGCTGCTGGCCTATACGTTCAACGCGATCATCGCCGCGGTCAGCGACTCGCACGGCACCTGGCGCATCATGCTGATGATCTGCGCGATCCCTCCTGTGCTGCTCTTCGCCGGCATGCTCTTCGCGCCCGAGTCGCCGCGCTGGCTCGCTGCCAACGGGCAGCAGAAGCGCGCCTGGCGTGTGCTACGGCTGCTGCGCCCGCGGCCGCAGGCGGCCAAAGAGGTGAAGGCCATCACCGCCTCGATCGGGATCGTCAAAGACGAGCCGAAGGCCTCATGGCGCGATCTGAGAGTTCGATGGATTCGCCGGGTCGTGCTGATCGGCGTCGGCCTCGGCGCCGTGCTGCAGCTCTCCGGGGTGAACTCGGTGATGTACTTCGCTCCCACGATTCTGCGTGAGAGCGGGCTGGGCACGCAGGCCTCGCTGGTCGCCACCATCGGCAACGGAGTCATCGCCGTTCTCGCCACGCTGGTCGGCATCAAGTCGCTCGCAAGGCTGCCTCGCCGACGCATGCTCGTCATCGGTCTGAGCGGCATCGTCTCAGCACATGTGCTGCTGGGGCTGGCCTTCCTGCTGCCCACGAGCTTCGCCCGCAGCATGCTGATCCTGGCCCTGATGATGGTGTTCCTCTTCTTCATCCAGTCGATGGTCGCCGTGGTCTACTGGCTGATGATGAGCGAGCTGTTCCCCCTGCGCATCCGCGGCTTCGCCGCCGGCATCGCCATCTGCATGCAGTGGGTGTTCAACGGCGCCGTCGCGCTGCTCTTTCCGAGTCTGCTCGACGCGATCGGTGGCACGACGTTCTTCATCTTCGCCGCCGTCAACGTGCTCAGCCTGATCTTCGTGCTGACCGTCGTGCCTGAGACCTACGGCCGCTCGCTCGAGCAGATCGAACAGGATCTGCAGCGCACCGAGTGATGCGCTGCGGCGTCATTCGGCCGTTTCGTGCTGGGTGCCGTCGTGCACCTCGCCGACGAGCACTTCGATGATGTCTTCGAAGAACAGCACCCCGGTCACATGGCCGCTGCCGTCGGAGACCCGGGCGACGTGCGCGCCCTGCCGCTGCATGATCGTCAGTGCGTCTTCGAGTTCGGTGCCAGCGCTGATCGTGATCAGCGGCCGGATGCGATCGACCGGAATCGGCGAACGGTAGCGGTCGGCCGGCAGGTCGAGCACGTCCTTCAGATGCACGTAGCCGACGAGCGCCCCCTGCGGCCCGCGAATGAGAAAGCGGGAGAAGCCGTCCTCCGCGACGGCGTCCTCGACGTCGTCGGGCGTCGCGCTCTGTGACAGGGTGCGCAGCTGGGCGGTCGGCACCGCGACATCCACCGCACGCTTCTCGGTGAACTCGAAGGTGTTGCCGAGCGTGCCCGCACGGTCGTCGAGCGTGCCCTCCTTCGTCGACTCGGCGACGATCGTGGCGACTTGGTCGAGGGTGAATGCGGTGCTCGCGGCGTGCTGTGGTTTGACCCCGAACACGATCAACACCAGGTCGGCGCCCTTGTTGAGCGCCCAGATCACCGGTTTGAAGATCTTGTCGAAGCCGACCAGCGGCGTCGCCAGCAGCAGCACCGCGCGATCCGGAACCGAGAACGCGATGTTCTTCGGCACCATCTCGCCGAAGACCACGTGCAGGAACGACACCAGCACCAGTGTGATCACGAAGGCCACGGTGCCCGTGACCGCATCGTTGAGCCCGAGCCAGCCGAGCGGCACCTCGAGCAGGTGGTGAATGGCCGGCTCTGAGACGTTCAGAATCAGCAGCGAGCAGATGGTGATGCCCAGCTGAGTCGCCGCCAGCATGAGGGTGGCGTGCTCCATGGCCCACAACGCGGTCTTGGCTCGGCGGTTGCCTGCCTCGGCCAGCGGTTCGATCTGCGAACGGCGAGCGGTCACCACGGCGAACTCTGCGCCGACGAAGAAGGCATTGCCGAAGAGCAGCACGACCAACCAGAGAATTCCTGCCCAGTCATTCATCGTGCGTCACCGCCTTCCTGCGCGCGCTCGTGCGCAGCGGCGATCTCGACCAGCGGCGCCGGCGCGAAACGCACCCGGTCGACGCGGCGGCCGTCCATCACCGTGACGACGAACGTGCCGACTCCGGGTTCTTCGACGGCGTCGCCCGGTTGTGGGATGCGCCCCAGGCGTTCCATCACGAATCCGCCCAACGTGTCATATGCGCTGCCTTCGGGAAAGCTCACCTGCACCTGTTCGGCCATCTCGTCTGCGCGCAGCAGACCGGGCAGCAGCCAGTTGCCGCTGCGAGTGCGCACCGCTCCCAGGCTCAGTCGGTCGTGTTCGTCCGCCACCTCGCCCACCAGCTCTTCGACCAGGTCTTCGAGCGTCACGACTCCGGCGGTGCCGCCGTATTCGTCGACCACGACGGCCATCTGCAGACTGCGGCCGCGCAGTTCGCCCAACAGCGTGTCGAGCGACATCGTCTCTGGCACACGGGCGATCGGCACCATGAGCGCTTTGACCTTCACCTGACTGCGCTGGTCGCGTTCGATGCCCACGGCCTGTTTCACATGCACGAGGCCGAGCACGTCATCGCCGTCGCGACCGATCACAGGAAACCGCGAGAAGCCCGTTCTGCGGGTCAGGTCGATGACGTCCTGCGCGGTGTCGACGGCCTCCACGTGCTGCACGCTCGGCCGCGGGGTCATCACGTCACCGGCCGTCAGCTCTGAGAAGTCGAGCGTCTTGGTCAGCAGCGTCGCCGTCTGCGAGTCGAGGCTGCCGGCCAGCGCGGCGCGTTTGACCAGTGACGAGAGCTCCTCGGCGCTGCGTGCCGACGAGAGCTCCTCCTGCGGCTCGATCCCGAAGCCGTGCAGCACCAGGTTGCTGGTGTCGTTGAGCAGGATGACCGCCGGTTTGAAGATGGTGGTGAACACCAGCTGAAAGGGCACCACGATCCTGGCCACCACCATCGGTCGGGCCAGTGCGAAGTTCTTGGGCACCAGCTCGCCGAAGAGCATGGAGAGCACGGTCGCCACGATGACCGCGAGAATCGAGCTGATCGTGCCCGCCCAGGGCTCGGGCAGACGCATCAGGTCGAACAGCGGCGCCATGAAGGATGACAGCGCCGGTTCGAGCGTATAGCCGGCGAGCAGCGTGGTCAGGGTGATTCCCAGCTGCGCGCTGGAGAGATGCGTGGCGGTCTGGCGCAGCGCACCGATGATGCGCTCGAGTCCCTTTTCACCGCGATCGCGACGTGCTTCGAGATCAGCACGGTCGATGTTCACCAGGGTGAACTCGGCGGCCACGAACATGCCGGTTCCCAAGGTCAGCAGAATGCCGATCAGGAACAGGATGAGGTCGTTCAACGGATCGCTCACCAGCTCTCGGGGAGGGCGCGGCCCTCTTCGTATCCGGCAGCCGACTGGATGCCGATGGTCGCGCGCTCGCGGAACTGGGCGAGATCGGCGGCACCGGCATACGTCGCCGCAGAGCGAACGCCTGCGGTGATCTGGTCGAGGATGTCTTCGGTCGACGGAGTGAGCGGATCGATGTAGAGCTTCGAGTCGCTGATGCCCTCAGAGAAGATCGACTTGCGAGCCTGCTCCAGCGGGGTGAGCTTCGCGAATCGGCCCGCGACCGCCTTCGAAGAGGCCATGCCGTAGTTGCGTTTGAAGAGACGCCCGGCCTCGTCACGCTCGACGACGCCCGGAGACTCGATGGTGCCGGCCAGCCAGGAGCCGATCATCACGGCATTGGCTCCGGCGGCGAGCGCCAGCGCGACGTCGCGCGGGTAGCGCACTCCCCCGTCGGCCCAGACTCCGGCGCCGATCGAGCGAGCGGTCGTCGCGGCCTCGAGCACGGCTGAGAACTGTGGCCGGCCGACCGAGGTCATCATGCGGGTGGTGCACATGGCCCCCGGTCCGACCCCGACTTTGACGATGTCGGCACCGGCGGCGACGAGATCTTCGACCCCCTGCGCGGTGACCACGTTGCCGGCGACCACGGCGTGGGTCTTCGAGACGCTGCGCACCGCTTCGAGCGCGTTGAGCATCTGTTTCTGGTGGCCGTGTGCGGTGTCGACCACGAGCACGTCGACACCGGCGGCGATGAACGCCTCGGCCCGACCCGCGACGTCGCCGTTGATGCCGATCGCCGCGGCCACCCGAAGGCGCCCCTGCGCATCGACGTTGGGGCGGTACACCGTCGAGCGCATCGCCTGCTTCTGGTTGACCGTGCCGAGCAGACGGTCACCGTCGAAGACGGCCGCGAGCTGGTGACCACGATCGTGCAGGGTGTTGAAAAGCGTTTCGGCGTCGGGCACTTCGCTCTGCTGCAGCACCGGCTGGTCGCCATGGACGAGGTCGCCGAGCCGAGCGTCGTCGAGTGCGCGAGAGAGCACCGTGGCAGACAGAACGCCGACGAACCCGCCTTGGGCATCCTGCACGACGAAGCCGTGTCCCTCTGCAGGAGGGAGCATCCGCTTCGCCTGGGCGACCTGCAGGTCGGCGTCGACCAGGAAAGGCGAGGCGAACCGAGACGAACGCTCTTTGACCCAGGCGACCGCATCGAGCAGTGACTGTTCGTCCATGTCTTGGGGCAGCACGCCGAGACCGCCGCGGCGTGCCAGAGAGGCGGCAAGCCGCGGGCCGGTGACGGCGTTCATGTTCGCGGCGACGATCGGCGTGGTCATTCCGGTGACGTCGTCGCTGGCCAGATCGACGCGCAGACGTGACCCGACCTCGCTGCGCGAGGGAATCAGGAAGACATCTGAATAGGTCAGATCGTATTGGGGCCGCGAATCATAGAAGCGCATGCAGTCAACGCTAGTGCATCGCTTTCGGTTGCTGGTGAGCTGCGGGCGCTGGTTCCACGCCCCGGCGATCGGTTCCAACATCTGTCGGAGAATCATCGACGTCGAATTCGGCCGTTCGGGGAATGCCGGTAGGGTTGTCTCGTCAGCATTTCGATGAAGAGAGGCGATTGTCTTGGCCACCAGCGGATCAGGCAGCTTCGACCCCCAGGAATTCGGGGCCAACCAATGGCTCGTCGAGCAGGTCTACGAGCAGTTTCAGAAAGACCCGGCTAGCGTCGATAAGGAATGGTTGCCCATTCTGCAGAACTATCGCCCCGACAGCGCGGTGAAACCCGCCGCAGAGCAGCCGGCGCCCGCCAGCACCGGAGTCGAGCACGCGCCCTCGGGCGGTGCGCGTCTCTCCGACGGCACGACCGACGCACGTCTCGATCGGCAGGCGCAGCTGGCTCAGCAGGCCGAAGAAGACCTGCACAGCACGCCGCACCCCGGCCCTGTGCCCCCGGTGCGCTCGACGCTGCCCACGGCGTCTCCGTTCCCGACCGCCTCGATTCCGATCGTCGGCGACCTGCCGGTGGCTCGCACCACGAACTTCGCCCCTGCGCCAAAGCCGATTCCCGCTGATCGCAACACGCAGCTGGCCAAGCCCGTCGGTGAGACTGCCGCAGAGCCCGACGCTCGCGAACCCGTGGTCACCCCGCTGCGTGGCATGCCCAAGGCGCTTGCCCGCAACATGGACGAGTCGCTGACCGTTCCCACCGCGACCAGTGTGCGCACGATCCCAGCGAAGATCCTCATCGACAACCGCATCGTGATCAACAACCATCTCAAGCGTTCGCTCGGCGGCAAGGTGTCGTTCACACAGATCATCGGCTGGGCGCTCGTCCAGGCGCTGAAGAGCTTCCCCAGCCAGAACGTCTACTACGACGTGGTCGACGGCAAGCCGTCGGTCGTGCAGCCCGCGCACATCAACCTCGGCATCGCCGTCGATGTGCCGAAGAAAGACGGCACTCGAGCGCTGCTGGTGCCCGGCATCAAGCAGACCGAAGAGATGGACTTCGAGCAGTTCATCACCGCCTACGACCAAGTGGTCGACAAAGCCCGTCACAACAAGCTGACCGCCGATGACTTCAGCGGCGTCACCATCTCGCTCACCAACCCCGGAGGCATCGGAACGGTGCACTCCGTGCCGCGCCTGATGAAGGGGCAGGGCACGATCATCGGCGCCGGCGCGCTCAACTACCCCGCTGAGTACTCCGGCGTGAGCGCCGAGACGATCGCCAAGCTGGGCATCTCGAAGGTCGTCACGCTGACCTCGACCTACGACCACCGCGTCATCCAGGGTGCCGGCTCTGGCCAGTTCCTCAAGATCGTGCACGAGCTGCTGCTCGGCGACCACGGCTTCTATGACGACATCTTCGAGTCGCTGCGGCTGCCCTACGAGCCGGTGCGCTGGGTGCCCGATGTGGCCATCAACTCGTCTGACGAGGTCGGCCGCGCCGCCCGCGTGCAGCAGCTGATCCACGCCTACCGGGTGCGAGGTCACCTGATCGCCAACATCGACCCGCTGGAGTACCACCAGCGCCGCCACCCCGACCTGGACATCCTGACGCACGGCCTGACGCACTGGGATCTCGACCGGTCGTTCGTGACCGGAGGCATCACCGGCGCGCCCACGGCCAAGCTGCGCGAGATCTTGGGTCAGCTGCGAGACAGCTACTGCCGCAATGTGGGCGTCGAGTACATGCATATTCAAGACCCCGAGCAGCGTGAGTGGCTGCAGGATCAGCTCGAACGCCCGTACTCCAAGCCCGGGCACGACACACAGCTGCACATCCTGAAGAAGCTCAACGAGGCCGAGGCTTTCGAGACCTTCCTGCAGACGAAGTTCGTCGGGCAGAAGCGCTTCTCGCTCGAAGGCAGCGAATCGCTCATCGCCCTGCTCGACGAGGTGCTGCAGCGCGCGGCCGACGAAGAGCTCGACGAGGTCGGCATCGGCATGGCCCACCGCGGCCGTCTGAACGTGCTGACGAACATCGCCGGCAAGACCTACGCACAGGTGTTCCGCGAGTTCGAAGGCACCCAGCCGCAGCAGACCGGTTCGGGCGATGTGAAGTACCACCTCGGCACCGAAGGCGTGTTCACGAGTGAGCAGGAGCGTCAGGTCAAGGTGTACTTGGCCGCGAACCCCTCGCACCTCGAGGTGGTCAACACGGTGCTCGAAGGCATCGTGCGCGCCAAGCAGGATGCACAGCCGCACAAGACGTTCAATGTGCTGCCGATTCTGGTGCACGGCGACGCGGCCTTCGCCGGCCAGGGCTCGGTCTACGAGGCGCTGCAGATGTCGCAGCTGCGCGGATACCGCACCGGCGGCACCATCCACGTGATCGTCAACAACCAGATCGGTTTCACGACCAAGCCGTACGACGGTCGTTCGTCGGTCTACCCGACCGATGTCGGCCGTACGATCCAGGCGCCGATCTTCCATGTGAACGGCGATGACCCGGAGTCCGTCGTGCGCGTGGCCGAACTGGCCTTCCAGTACCGGCAGCGCTTCCACGGCGACGTGCTCATCGACATGGTCAGCTACCGTCGTCGCGGCCACAACGAGGGCGACGATCCGTCGATGACCCAGCCTCTGATGTACGGCATCATCGAGTCGAAGCGCTCGGTGCGTGCGCTCTACACCTCGGCGCTGATCGGTCGTGGCGACATCACGCAAGAGGAGTACGACAAGGCCGACGCCGACTTCCACGCGGAGCTCGAGCGCGCGTTCAACGAGACGCACGCCGCCCAGAAAGAGTCGTACGAGGAGTCGCTCGGCGCAGGCGGCCACACTGCGCGTGCGATCAACGACATCCAGCTGCCCGAGGCACAGCAGCACGAGGCTGCAGCGGCAGGCGGCACCTTCGAACGGGCCACCAGCATTCCGCAGGCCCTCGTCGAGCGCATCGGTGACGCCCACGTGGCGGTGCCTGAGGGTTTCACCGTGCATCGCAAGCTCAAGAAGGTGCTCGAGAAGCGCTTCGAGATGTCACGCAATGGCCATATCGACTGGGCGTTCGGCGAGCTGCTCGCCTTCGGTTCGCTGCTCGTGCAGGGTGTGCCGGTGCGCTTCACCGGTCAGGACTCCCGTCGCGGCACGTTCGTGCAGCGCCATGCGGTGCTGCACGATCAGAAGAACGGCCAGGAGTGGTTCCCACTGCTGAACCTCGCCAACGAGCAGGCCGGCTTCTGGATCTACGACTCACTTCTCAGCGAGTTCGCAGTCATGGCGTTCGAGTACGGCTACTCGGTCGAGAACACCAAAGCGCTGACGCTGTGGGAGGGCCAGTTCGGCGACTTCGCCAACGGCGCTCAGACCGTCATCGACGAGTTCATCAGCTCGGCTGAGCAGAAGTGGGGTCAGCGTTCAGGGCTCGTGCTGCTGCTGCCGCACGGTTACGAGGGTCAGGGCCCTGACCATTCGTCGGCACGTATCGAACGGTACCTGTCGCTTGCCGCGCAGGAGAACTTGATCGTGGCCCAGCCTTCGACGCCGGCCTCGCACTTCCATCTGCTGCGCCGTCAGGCGTTCAGCCGGCCACAGCATCCGCTGATCGTGATCACCCCGAAGTCGATGCTGCGTCTGAAGACGGCGGTGAGCCCAGTCGAAGACTTCACGCACGGCCAGTTCGAGCCGGTGCTCGACGAGACCCGTTCAATCGACAAGAATGCGGTACGTCGCGTCGTCGTGGTCAGCGGCCGTCTCTACTGGGAGATGCTGGCCGCGCTGCAGAAGTCAGGTGACACCACGGTCGCACTGGTTCGTCTTGAGCAGTACTACCCGCTGCCTGAGGCAGAGCTTCGGCGGGTGCTCGCACAGTATCCGAACGCCGAACTCGTCTTCGCGCAGGACGAGCCCGAAAACCAGGGTGCCTGGCCGTTCCTCGCACTGCACATGCCGAAAGCCGTGGGCGACCGAGAGGTGCAGGTCGTCTCGCGCGAGGCCGCGGCTTCGCCTGCGACCGGCTCGCAGTTCAGGCACAAGCAGCAGGAAGCAGACCTGATCGAGCGCGCCTTCGGCTGATCGTCGCCGCAGACGTGAAGAGGCCCGGCCGGAGAAAATCTCCGGCCGGGCCTCTTCACGTTGTGCGATCGTCGCGGCGGGCCGTCAGCGAAGCCGACGCAGCCGACGACCTGAGCGACGCAGCGAGTCAGTCTTCGACGTACAGAATCAGTGTTCGGCGTGCAGGGTGCGCAGACGTGCCACCACCCGGCGCTTCAACGCCTCGGGAGCCTCTTCACGACACCCTCGTAGGATCACCTCGGTGAGCACCATGCTCACCTGGTGCTCGCTGGTGCACTCCGGGCAGGTGCGCATGTGTTCGTCGAAGACCCTCGCCTCATCGGCCGTGAGTTCGGCATGCACGTACTCTTCGATCTGTTCACGCACATGCTCGCACTCGGTGATCGCCGCATCGTTCTCGCTTTTGCGAATCATTTGTCGTTCACCGCCTTCTTCTTCGCCGTCGTGCTCTTCGCACGTGTCGACCGCTTGTTCGCCGCCGACTTGTCGCTGAGCCCGAGCTGCTTCGCATAGTCGGCAAGCTCGGTGCGCAGCAGCTTTCGACCGCGATGCAGGCGCGACATCACAGTGCCGATCGGGGTCTTCATCACGTCTGCGATCTCTTGGTACGAGAAGCCTTCGACGTCGGCCAGCAGCACCGCCAGCCGAAAGTCTTCGGGAAGGTTCTGCAGCGCCTCTTTCACCTGCGACTCGGGCATACGGTCAAGGGCCTCGATCTCGGCCGACCGCGAAGACGTCGCAGTCGCCGACTCGGCACCGCCCATCTGCCACTCTTCCAGAGCGTCGATGCTCTCAGTGCCTTTGGTGCGCTGCTTTTTGCGATACGTGTTGATGTACGTGTTGGTCAGAATGCGGTAGAGCCACGCTTTGAGATTGGTGCCCTGTCGAAACGATCCGAACGCCTGGAACGCCTTGGCATATGTCTCTTGCACGAGGTCTTGGGCGTCAGACGGGTTTCGAGTCATGCGCATCGCCACACCGTAGAGCTGGTCGATGAATGGCATGGCCTGCTGCTGAAACAGCTCGCGACGTTCGTCTGCCGACAGCCGTGTGACGTCGAGCGGAGCCTGCGTCGGCTCTTCGGGCAGCGGCTCAGGAGTCGAGCTCTGCGAACTTTCGTGATCGGTGGTCGGGGATGTCATCCTGCCCAAGTCTACCGGTCTCTCTGCGAGACATGTCGCTGTCAACGGATGCGTCCTCTCGCCTCGCCTGTGCAGTCACTGCTGCCGATACACTTAACAACGATGCAGATACGTGGCTATTCCAGAGACGGCGAGCGCGCCGCGACCGATGTCCCTCCCACACGACCATGGGTGGCCCCCACCCCGGCTGGCCCTGTGACCGGAACGGTGCGCATTCCCGGTTCGAAGTCGCTGACGAACCGCGAGCTGGTGCTGGCTGCTCTGGCCGACGCCCCCTCAGTGCTGCGAGCGCCGTTGCACTCCCGCGACAGTGCTCTGATGATCGAGGCGCTGCGACAGCTCGGCGCCCGCATCGAGCCGGTGGCGGATGCCCCGCGCGACCCCGCCTCCCCCGCTGCGTCCGCCTTCCTCACTGGTCTGCCGACCACGGCGTCCGCTGCCGCCTCGACGGATCGCAGCGGCGACCTGCGCGTCACTCCGATCACCGACGTGCACGGCAGCGTCTCGATCGACTGCGGCCTGGCGGGCACGGTCATGCGCTTCGTGCCGCCGATCGCAGCGATGGCGATGGGGCCGGTCGGCTTCGACGGTGACCCGCACGCCCGGCAGCGGCCCATGCGGGCGATCATCGAGGCGCTGCGACAGCTCGGCGTCGACGTGGCCGACGACGGTCGCGGCGGCATGCCGTTCACCGTGCACGGCACCGGATCGGTGAGCGGTTCGCACATTCGCATCGACGCCTCTGCTTCGAGTCAGTTCGTCTCGGCTCTGCTGCTTGCGGCGCCCCGGTATCAGGGTGTCACGACGATCGAGCATGTGGGTGATCGCGTGCCCAGCCTGCCGCACATCGAGATGACGATCGCGACACTCGCCGAGCACGGGGTCACTGTCGAGCGACTGGGGCCCACCTGTTGGCGGGTGGCCGAGCAGCCGATCGCCGGAGCCGATGTGCGACTCGAGCCGGATCTCTCGAACGCGGCTCCTTTTCTGGCCGCGGCCCTGGTGACCGGCGGTCAGGTCTCGGTCGACGGCTGGCCCGCCAGCACCACACAGGTCGGGGCGCTGCTGCCCGAGCTCTTCGCTGCGTTCGGCGGTCGTTCCGAACTCGCAGAGGGTGTGCTGACGCTCAGCGGCAGCGGCGAACTGCATGGCGCCGATCTCGATCTCTCAGCAGCCGGCGAGCTGGCTCCGACCATCGCGGCAGTCGCGGCACTGGCTGACACACCGAGTCGGCTGCGCGGTATCGCGCATCTGCGCGGGCACGAAACCGATCGTCTCGCGGCGCTCGAGAACGACATCAACGGACTGGGCGGCCGGGCGAGACAGACCGACGACGGGCTGATCATCGAGCCTGCCGAGCTGCACGGGGGGTCGTGGCAGGCCTATGCCGATCATCGCATGGCCACGGCCGGCGCAGTGATCGGACTGCTGGTGACCGACGTCGAAGTTGACGACATCAACTCGACCGGCAAGACCCTGCCCGACTTCGCAGGAATGTGGTCGGAGCTGGTCGAACCTCCGAAGACCGACCTGCTGAGTCTGGGCATCTGAGATGACCTGGACAGAGAGCGACGCCGAAGAGCGCGGGCTGTGGGACGACTATGACGAGTCGGACGTGCGGGTGCGGCCGAACCCCAAGGCCAACCGTCCGCGCAGCAAGAGACGACCTGCGCACGACGACGCGCAGCAGGCCTTCGTCATCGCGGTCGATCGCGGTCGCTACCAGCTCGAGGTGGCATCCACCGGCCAGCCGGTCACTGCCGCCCGGGCACGCGAGCTGCGCCGCAAACAGATCGTGGTCGGCGATCGTGTGGCTGTGGTCGGCGATCTCAGCGGAGACGACGGCACGCTCGCCCGCATCGTGCGTGTCGAGCCGCGCACGACGGTGCTGCGGCGCAGTGCCGACGACATCGACTCAGTCGAACGTGTGGTGGTGGCCAACGCAGACCGGCTGATCATCGTGGTGGCCGCCGCGCAGCCGGATCCAAGCCTCGGATTTATCGATCGGTGCATCGTCGCCGCGCTCGACGCCGGCATCGTTCCCATCGTGGCCGTCACGAAGACCGACCTGGCGAGCGCCGCGCCGGTGCACGAGCATCTCGCGGGTCTCGATATCGAAGTGCTTGAGAGCCGTGCCGACCGCTTCGCGAGCGATGCTGTGATCGACGTCGCCCTCGGGCACATCGCGGTGCTGATCGGACACTCGGGCGTGGGCAAGTCCACGCTGCTGAACGCGGTGGTGCCCGAGGCCGATCGCGCGACCGGGCACGTCAACGCGGTGACCGGTCGAGGCCGGCACACGTCGTCGTCTGCGCTGGCCTGCCGAGTCGAGGCGGTCGCGGCGAATGCTGCGGATACCGCGGATGTCGGAGCCGGTGAAGCCGGAGCCGGTGAAGCCGCTGCCCCAGGCCGCTCGAATCGCGGAGGCGGCTCGCGCGACTCGGCTGGCGAGCGCGACTCGGCGGTCGCCATGGCATCCCACGACGACGATCACGTCGCGGTCGACGCACGCCACGGGTGGCTCATCGACACACCGGGAGTGCGATCGTTCGGGCTCGGCCATGTGCAGGCCGATCGGGTGTTCCAGGCATTCCCAGATCTCGAGTCGCTGGTGCCGGTCGTCGCGCAGACTCCCATCGAGCAGCTCGACGCAGACGAGCTCGCAGCGGGGCTGCCCTCAGAGCTGCATCAGCGCGTGCATTCGCTGGTGCGGGTGCTGCGCAACCTGCACGATCGCCCGAAGTACTGACCGCGAGCCCTTCGACGGGTCGTCGGAACCTGTCGGCGTGCCGACAGCAGTGCGATTGAGCGGGCGCGGGTACCCTTGAGGCATGTCGTTCACGCTCGCGCAGGATCTCTCGTTCGCTCTCACTCTGGCTGATGCCGCCGATCAGGTGACCACCTCCCGTTTTCGCGTCACCGATCTCGACGTGCAGACCAAGTCCGATGACTCAGAGGTCACCGATGCCGATCTGGCGACCGAGCGCCGGCTGCGCGAGCTGGTCGCCGAGGAGCGCCCCGATGACACCGTCTACGGCGAGGAGTACGGCGGCGAGCGCCAACCCGGCCGGCAGTGGATCATCGACCCGATCGACGGCACTGGCAACTACTTTCGCGGTGTGCCGGTGTGGGCGACGCTGATCGCTCTGGTCGTCGACGGCGAGCCGGTCGTGGGCGTGGTGAGCGCTCCGCTGCTGGCGCGGCGCTGGTGGGCGGCGCAGGGTTCTGGAGCGTTCGGCGTCTTCGCAGACGGCGAGCCAGAGCGGCTGCAGGTGTCTGCGGTCGATCGGCTGAGCGACGGCTTCGTGAGCATCGGCAGCCTCGACCAGTGGGATCTGGTCGACCAGCGCGCCGAGGCGATCGCTCTGCTCGACGCGTCGCACCGGCATCGGATGTTCGGCGACTTTCTGCCGTACATGCTGGTCGCAGACGGTTCGGTGGATGTCGTGGCCGAGCCCGATCTGAAGCCGTACGACATGGCGGCGCTGGTTCCGATCATCACCGAGGCCGGGGGGCGGTTCAGCTCGACCGCGGGCGTTCCTGGCATTTGGGAGGGAGCTGCCCTCGCCACCAACGGTCGTGTGCATGACGAGGCTCTGCGTGTGCTGAACCCGCGCTGATCTGAGCTGCCCCCTGCCCTCTGCCTGTCTGCTTGGCTGCCTGGCTGGCTGGGCTGGCTGCCTGCCTGCCTGCCTGGCTGGCCGCCTGGCTGCCTGGCGCAGACGCGCCGATGCCGTCTCTGCACAAGCGCCAGGTGCCTCGCTACCTGCTCACATCTGTCAGAATCGGGTCGCCCGTGTGTGCGTCTGCGGCGACGCTGAGGGCATGAAAGTCACACTCAAACCGCAGGGTTCCGCGCAGTTTCTCGCCACGCTTCCGGCGCTCACCGGCTTCATCGCCCATGAGAGTCTCGTCGCCGTGTTCTTCTCTGGCAAACGCAGCATCGGCTCGTTTCGCCTCGACCTGCCCGCCGACGGCGATCTGGTCAGGGCTCGGGAGTTCGCCGATCTGGTGGTCGACACCCTCTGCCGAGTGCCCGGATGCACTGGGGTGGTTCCCGTGGTCTACTGCGACCGTGCCGTCGGCGACAGCACCAAGCTGCCCTATTCGCTGCTGTGGTCGCTGCTCGAAGAGTGTCTGTCTGATTCCGAGCTCGACGTGCTTGACGCCTGCTGTGTCGCGGGCGACGGTTGGGGCAGCTATCTCGATGCCGATCTGCCGGCCGGGGGCAGAGACCTCGCTGAGATCGAGCAGAACCCGATGCGCCTCGACGCCATGATGGCCGTCGAGCGCGAGATCGTCGATCTCGAAGCGATGTCCGAACTGCCGCCCCGTGACACAGCTCTCGCTGCAGAGACGTCGAAGGCACTCGCGGAACGCCTCGACGGGCTGCCCGAGAGCCTCCGGCTGCACGAGACGATTCAGACCCTCGGTCTCGATCTCGAAGCGCTTATTCGGCACGCCTCGCTCGGCGTCCCGCCCCCAGGTTCTGATCGCACCGAATCGGTCGACCGACTGCTTGATTTCTGCACCGTCGCCCGCCTCGACATCGTGCGCGAGATCTTCTTGGTGGGTCTGGCGTTCGGCCCCGAGGCGCTGGGGCTGGCCGCTCAGGAGTCACAGCACACGCGTGTTCGTCACACGAACCTGGCCTCCGTCGCGTATCGGCTGAAGAACACGCTGGCTGAACTCGTGCTGCGTGGTGTCCCTGCGGCCCCACCCGACCGCGAGCGAATGCGGTCTGCTGTGCATGTGCTGCAGCGCTGCTGCGCAGCAGCCGATCCTGCAGTGCGTGCAGATCTCGCTGCGATGATGGCATGGCTCTGGTGGGCGATCGGCATCGGCAGTGTGGCCGAACGGCTGCTCGTGCAGGTGCTCGACCATGACCCTGACCATGGGTTGGCCGGCGTCTTCGCCGACCTCTGCTGCGGATTCGGCGCGCCAGCCTGGCTCGTTGAGCAGAGCTCGACTTCAGAGTCAGCCGTGTAAGGGCGCAGCTCTCGCCGGGCCTACCGCCATGCCTGGCCCACCCACTGGCCCGGCCTGCTCCGGCTTGGCCCTGCCCGGCTTGGCCCGGCCCGCTCCGGCTTGGTCCAGCCCGGACCGGCTTGGCCCTGCCCGGTCCGGCTTCGCTCAGCTTGCCCCAGCCCGCTCCGGCTGGCCCTGCCCGCTCCGGCTGGTCCGGCCTGCTCCGGCTGGTCCGGCCTGCTCCGGCTGGTCCGGCCTGCTCCTGCTTGGTCCAGCTTGCCCCATCAGCATCCGCCCACACACCGTTGGCACCGCGCCACCGTCACATCACCCGGCATACCTCAGCTGCCGCACGGCCTTCCCTACCGACCCGCGGAGATCTGACGTTGCCCCATCGAGATCCACCATCGAGACATGGGAAATGTCCTTCCCCACCATCGAGACATGGGAAATGTCCTTCCCCACCATCGAGACATGGGAAATGTCCTTCCCCACCATCGAGACATGGGAAATGTCTCCCACCGCCATCGAGACATGGGAAATGTCCTTCCCTACCATCGAGACATGCCAAGTTCCATGTCTCGACGGTCGAGAGCAGCATTTGCCATGCCTCAATCAGAAAGGAGAGGAGGCTGGCCCTGGGAAGGGTGTGGCACACGAGGCAGAGCGCTCAGGCAGGCTGCACTGAGACAGGTCTTGGCCAGCCAGGCCATGTCGCGATGACCTATGGGGCAGACAAGGCCGTGGTCTGACAGACCCTGGCCAGGCAGGTCAGTGCGACACAACGGGATTCGGTGTGATCGACCGCACGGCCTCGGGCAGTGCTGCCGCAAGCTGCAGAGCTGTGAACGGCCCCTGCGCCAGCTGACCCGCACGGCCGTGCAGCCACGCACCGGAGGCTGCAACGCTGACGAGAGCGTCCAATGTCGGAGCCTCGGCGCGGGCAGCCAGCAGCGCTCCCACGACACCGGTCAGGACGTCACCGGTGCCTGCGGTCGCGTGCCACGGCGTGCCGGTCGTCACCAGCGCAGTCTGAGTGCCGTCGGAGACCACTGTGTGCGCGCCTTTGAGCAGGACGACTGAACCCGTTCGCTCAGCCAGCGCGGCAGCCGCTTCGGCGTGACGCTCCACTGCATCCGCCGAGCGACCAGGGGCGGCGGCCTGAGAAGGGTCCAAGGCAGCGCCGGAAGGATCCAAAGAGGCATCGCGCAGGCTCACACCGCTGCCAGACTGCTCCGCATCAGCAAGCTCGTCGAGCGCGACGTCGACACCGAGGCGCTTCGCCACACGACGGAACTCCCCCAGATGCGGCGTCAGAATCCACCGGTGCTCATGGTCGAGGGCAGCCTCGTCGATTGCTGCGAGCGCACCCGCATCGACCACGGTCGGCACACCGCTGATCAGCAGATCGTGCACTCGACGAAAGAGCTCCGGGTCGCCAGCCTCGGCGCTCACCTCGGGCAGACCGCTGCCGACGGCGAAGGCATCGGTACGCCCCTCCGTCGTCACCGCCTCAGGCGCGAAGTCGAGCACTCGGTCGCGCACGCTGTCATCGCCCAGCCAGCGGAGCATCCCCAGGCCGGTGTGCAGCGCGCCGGCGGTGCTCAGCACGGCCGCGCCCGGAAACTGCGGCGAACCGGTCATCAGCCCGAGCACGCCACGAGAGTACTTGTGATCGTTCGCATGCGGCCAGCGGTAGGTCACGGCGGTGTCGACGGCCGTCCAGAGACGCGGCCTGGTCAGTGCGCGCGCAAGCTCGATGGCGGGAGTGGTCTTGTCGTTCATGCGTTTCGCTCCTCGGCCGCCAGCATGAAGGTCGCGATCAGCTGCGACAGCGCCCGGAGGTCGCCGAGATGCACCTGTTCGCGTACAGAGTGCATCGAGAGCAGCCCCACACCGACGTCGACCGTGCGCAGACCCAGACGTGTCGCTGTGATGGGCCCGATCGTGCTGCCGCATGGCACGTCGTTGTTCGAGACGAAGGTCTGCACCGCGACTCCGGCGGCCTCGGCCAAGCCGTGCCACAGTGCCTCGCCGGCGCCGTCAGTGGCATACCGCTGCTGAGCGTTGACTTTGAGCAGCGGGCCCCGGCCGGGCCTCGGCAGGTGCTCTGGATCGTGCTTGCCCACATGGTTCGGGTGCACGAGGTGCCCGGCATCGCTCGACAGCACCCAGGAGTCGGCCCAAGACTGCAGCCGCTGCCCAGTGGTCGCTCCGCGGCCTTCGGCGATGCGCAGCAGCACTTCTTCGAGAAACGGCCCCGCGGCGCCAGAGCGCGTGGCCGATCCGACCTCTTCATGATCGAACGCAGCGAAGACGCTGATGTGTTCACTGGTCGCAACCAGACGCTCGCCCCTGCTGCCTCCGGCCACAGCGGCAAGCGCTGCCAGAGCCGCGTAGACCGACGTCAGGTTGTCGAGCCGAGCAGCGGCGAGGAACTCTTCATGCATACCGAGCAGCGCTGCAGGCTGTGTGTCGGTGAGGAACAGATCGGCACCCGTGACGTCGCCTGGTTCCAGGCCCGCACGAGCCGCGACGTACCCGATCAGATTAGCGTCGCTGCCATCGCTGCCGTCGACGGCATCAACGGCCCCGATCACCGGCGCGGTCTCTCGCTGTCGCCCGATCGTATGATCGCTATTCGCGCGTCGGTCGAGGTGAATCGCCAGATTCGGGATGCGCGCAATGGCCCCGGTGCGCACCAGATGGGCTCTCCCCGATCGGTCGAAGACCCTGCCTGCGACGGCCAGATCACGGTCGAACCAGGTGCTGAGCAGCGGCCCACCGTAGATCTCGACGCCGGCCTGCTGCCACCCGTGCGTGACGAAGTCTGGCGTCGGCTTCAGCCGGAACCCCGGCGAGTCGGTATGCGCGCCGATCACACGCAACGGCGTCGTCGCGGTAGCTCCTTCGGGCACGACCCACGCGATCACCGCACCATCGCGCACCACCACGTAGCGTCCGGCTTCGCTCGGCCACTGGTCGCGCTCGTCGAGTCGGGTGAATGCTGCAGCCGTCAGCCGTGCGGCGACGGCCTCAGCCGCGTGATACGAGGTCGGACTGTGCGCCAGAAAGGTGCGAAACCCGTCAGCGAACGCGGTTCGTGCGGAGTCTTGATCGCTCATTGTCAGCTCTTCTCATTGTCAGCGGGGATCGTCAGCTCACGTTCACCGGATCGATGGGCTCCCTGCCCATCAGCCCCTTGCTGCGCACTGGTGTCAGAGGCCAGAGTGTCGCCGCCCGACTCGATCTCGCCGACCACCGTCGCAGGATCATGCAGAAAGTCACCGAACCGTTCAGCCGGAATCATCGGGATGCCCAGCTTCTCGGCCTTGGCGAGCTTGCTGCCCGCGCCGCTGCCGAACACGACTGCATAGGTCTTCTTCGACACACTGGATGCCGCACGAGCGCCGAGCGCGATCACTGCTTCTTCGGCCTCCTCGCGGGTGTATCCCGGGACGGTTCCGGTGACGACCACGCTGCGACCGGCCAGCGGCGCCTCGGAGTCGACCTCGGCATCCCCATGCGGCCCAGGGTGCCCGGGGGTCGCCCACTGCACGCCAGCCGCCCGCCACCGCTCGACGATGTCGATGTGCCAGTCGATCGTGAACCAGTCGCGAATCGCCTCGGCGATGATCGGCCCCACGCCGTCGACTGCGGCCAGCTCATCGGTCTCGGCGGCGCAGATCGCATCGAGCGACCCGAAGTGCCCCGCGACCGCACGGGCAGCGACAGGCCCGACGTGGCGAATGTTCAGGGCCACGAGAAGTCTCCACAGTGGCCGAGTCTTGGCCTCGTCGATGTTCGCGAGCATCTTGTGCGCGAGTTCGCTGGGCACCGAATGCTCGTCGCCGCTGAACGCCGCCTCGTCAGGCCCCGCCCATTCGCCGTCGCTCTTGCGACGCTGACGTCTGAACGGCGCTCGGATGTCGGGCTCGCCTTCATCGGTCTGCTTCGGCAGTCCCGTCTCGGGGTCGGTCACCTCGACACGCACCGGAAAGATATCGGCCAGCGTCAGATCGAACAGTCTCGCCTCGGTCGTCAGCGGCGGCGCGGTGGGCGCCAGCGGATGCGTCAGAGCGATCGAGGCTACTTCGCCGAGGCCTTCGATGTCGAGTGCGGCTCGCGATGCGAGATACTCGAGGCGACCCGCCACCTGCGCCGGGCACGACTGCGTGTTCGGGCAGCGTACGTCGATCTCGCCGGGCTTCGACGGGGCCAGCACCGCACCGCACTCCGGACAGTGCTCAGGCATCACGAAGGCCCGTTCATCTCCGGTGCGCAGCTCCACCACCGGCCCGAGAATCTCGGGAATCACATCGCCGGCCTTGCGCAGCACCACGGTGTCACCGATCAGCACGCCCTTGGCCTTGACGATCTCTTGGTTGTGCAGCGTCGCCTGACGCACCGTCGAGCCCGCGACGTGCACGGCTTCGACCACCGCATAGGGCGTCACCCGGCCGGTGCGTCCGACGCCCACACGAATGTCGACGAGCTTCGTGTTCACCTGCTCGGGCGGGTACTTGTAGGCGATCGCCCAGCGCGGCGCCCGACTGGTCGCTCCAAGTTCGTCGTGCAGTGCGAGCTCGTCGACCTTGACCACGACGCCGTCGATCTCGTGCTCGATCTCGGCACGGTGCTGCCCGTTGAACGCGATGAACTCGTGCACCTGGTCGATCGAGGTGAGCAGTCGGTTGTGCGTCGAGACCGGCAGACCCCACGAGCGAAACAGGTCGTAGATCTCGGACTGGCTGGCCACAGGCGGGTCGGGCCAGGCGCCGAGGCCGTGCACGAGCACGGTCAGCGGGCGGGCCGCAGTGACTCGTGGGTCTTTCTGCCGCAGCGAGCCGCTCGCCGCATTGCGCGGGTTCGCGAAAGTCTTCTTCCCGGCGTCGGCCAGGCTGGCGTTGAGCGCATGGAAGTCGGCGACGCGGAAGAACACCTCGCCGCGCACTTCGACCAGCGGCGGATGCCCCGTGCCGGCGAGCTGGAACGGCACCGCATCAATCGTGCGTACGTTCTCGGTGACGTCTTCGCCGACGACACCGTCGCCGCGCGTGGCAGCGCTGACCAGTCGACCGTGCTCGTAACGCAGATTGATGGCGAGACCGTCGATCTTCAGTTCGGTCAGGTAGTGAAAGGCACGCCCGGCCAGACGCCGCTCGGTGCGCATGATCCATTCGTCGAGCTCGCCGATGCTGAACACGTCGTCGAGGCTCAGCATGCGTTCGGCGTGCGTGACTGGGGCGAAGCTCGACCCGTCGGGGCGCCCGCCCACGGTCAGCGTCGGGGAATCCTGACTCTGCAGATCGGGAAACTGCTGTTCAACAGCGGCCAGCTCGATCTGCAGCTGGTCGTACTCTTCGTCGCTGACCAGCGAGGTGTTGCGTTCGTAGTAGGCGTCGCGCAGTTCGAGGATGCGATCAGTGAGCTCGCGCACCAGCTGTGCTGCGTCTTCGTGAGTCAGCCGGGCGATCTGCGCGTCGTCGAGCGGGGCGCTCATGAGGCCAGTGCCTGGTCGGAGAGCTGAGCACCGTCAGGTGAGACGGCATCGGCCGCGACGGAGCGGTCGATGGTGAACTGGCCCAGCACGCGCTCGCCCAGATACAGCACCGCCGACTGCCCGGGGGCGACACCCATCAGCGGGTCGCGCAGCGTGACGACGGTCTCACCGTCGACGATGCGCACTCGCGCCGGAACCGGGTCGCCGTGCGCACGAACCTGCACCATGATGTCGAGACCAGAGTGCACCTCGACCGGAGGCTCCCCGGCCCACGACTGACGGCGTCCGCCGATCTCGCAGACGGCGAGCGCCTCATGCGGCCCCACGACGACCTCATGCGTGACGGGGCGCACCTCGAGCACATACCGTGGGCGACCGTCGGGAGCCGGCCGGCCGATGTGCAGACCGCGACGCTGCCCCACCGTGAAAGTGTGCGCACCTTCGTGATGCCCCAGCACCTCACCAGAGCGGTCGACGATGTCGCCGGGGGCGGTGCCGACCTTGTCTTCGAGCCAGCCGGCGGTGTCACCGTCTGAGATGAAGCAGATGTCGTAGCTGTCGGGTTTGCTCGCCGTCTCGAGCCCGCGACGGGCCGCCTCGGCACGCACCAGGTCTTTGGACGGAGTGTCGCCGAGCGGAAACAGCGCGTGCTCGAGCTGGGCGCCGGTCAGCACGCCGAGCACATACGACTGGTCTTTGGCCCAGGCGGCCGCACGGTGCAGCTCTCGGCCGCCGTCGGCCGCTGTCACGATCTTGGCGTAGTGCCCCGTGCACACCGCGTCGAAGCCGAGGGCGAGCGCCTTCTCGAGCAGCGCCGCGAACTTGATGCGCTCGTTGCAGCGCAGGCAGGGGTTGGGGGTGCGCCCTGCCGAGTACTCGCTGATGAAGTCGTCGACGACGTCTTCTTTGAACCTCTCGGAGAAATCCCACACATAGAACGGGATGCCCAGCCGTGCGCACACCCGCTGCGCATCGGTGGCGTCTTCGACGGTGCAGCACCCCCGAGAGCCGGTGCGCAGCGTGCCCGGCATGCGTGAGAGCGCCAGATGCACGCCGACCACGTCGTGGCCGGCTTCGACCATGCGCGCGGCCGCGACCGAGGAATCTACCCCACCGCTCATCGCCGCTAGTACCCGCATGTTCGCTCCTTCGTTGTCTGGGATTCGCCTGCCGGCACGGGTCACGTGCGATCGACATCGTTCCGTGTCGTCAGCAGGCCTCTGACGTCGTTCCAGTGTAGCCGCGAGCGCCGACATCGCATCCGCCTGGAGACGCGCACTCTCGGCCTTCGCGAGATCAGTAGATTGTGGGCGCGTTCGCGCTCATGCCGGCCTGACGCGCTCGCCGATAGACCTCGGGCAGCACCTCGAGCACGGCATCCACATCATCTTCGCCGGTGTCTTCGCCCAAGGTGAACCGCAGGGCCGAGCGGGAGTCCTGCTCGTCGAACCCCATAGCCTCGAGCACGTGGCTCGGCTGGGGTATGCCCGCGGTGCACGCCGATCCCGTCGACGCGCGCACTCCGGCCGCATCGAGCAGAAACAGCAGCGAGTCTCCTTCGCATCCGGGAAACACCGCATGCACGTTGCCGGGCAGCCGCTGATCGCCACGGGCGCCGGTCACGATCGCCTCGGGCACTGCGCGGCGGATGCCGAGGATCAGTCGGTCTCGCAGCTCGGCGAGCCGGCTGGCGTGGGCGGAGAGCCGGCCGACGACGTGCTCGGCGGCGACTCCGAAGGCGGCGATCGACGGGGTGTCCAGTGTTCCGCTGCGCAGACGGCGTTCCTGACCGCCCCCGTGCAGCAGCGGCACCGGCGTCACATCGCGGCGCAGCACGAGCGCTCCAGTGCCTAGGGGCCCGCCGATCTTGTGCGCCGAAACGCTCATGGCCGCGATGCCGAGTTCGTGGAAGTCGAGAGGCACCTGCCCGTAGGCGGCCACCGCATCGACGTGCACGGGGATGTCGTGTGCACGGGCGATCTCAGCGATCTCACCCAGTGGCTGCAGCGTGCCGACCTCGTTGTTCGCGGCGATGACGCTGATCAGAGCGACGCGTGCACCCTCAGCATCGACCAGCTCTCGCAGAACGGTCAGGTCGATGCGTGCCTCTCGGTCGACCGGGATGCGTCTGACCCGCGCGCCCTGCGTCTGCTCAAGCCAGCGTGCAGAGGCCTCAGTCGCATGGTGTTCTGCCTCGGCAATGACCACGAGCGGACGGCGCCCGTCTGCGTCACGCCACCAGTAGATGCCTTTCACCGCCTGGTTGATCGACTCGGTGCCGCCGGCGGTGAAGACGATCTCGGCGGGGTCGGCGCCGAGCGACGCCGCGACCCGAGCACGCCCTTGTTCTACGAGCGCACGCGAATGCTGGCCGGCGGTGTGCACAGCAGAGGCGTTGCCCACCACCTGCGCCGCATGCACATAGGCGTCGAGTGCCGCGGGCAGCATCGGGGCGGTTGCTGCGTTGTCGAGGTACGAGGCGTGCGAGTCGGTCACGTTCAGAACAGCAGGCTGGCGAGCCTGGTGCGTGCGGCGTTGACCCGAGGATCGGTGTTGCCGGTCAGCTCGAACAGCCCGATCAGCCGCTGCTGCAGCGGAGTGCGATCGTCGGGGTTCGCCCAGAGGGCTGGCTGCAGCAGCACGTCGAAGGCCTTCTCGGGATCTCCGGCGAGCCATGCTCGGTCTGCCTGCTCAAGTGCGCTGCTGAGCTCGGCGTCGTCGACGCTCTGCGCTTCGGGGGTGCCCTGATCGACCTGTTCGAGACGTGCGCGCAGGTGAGACAGCAGCAGACCGTGGCGAGCGAACTCGTCTTTCGGCGACTCGTCGAGAATGCGCTGGAACGCATGGGAGGCGTCGGCAAGGTGGCCCTCGTCGAGTGCCTGCTGGGCGGCGACCTGCTGCGGAGTCAGCTTCGGCTCTTCAGGCTCTGCGTCGTCGTCGCTCGGAACTTCGACGACCTCGGTGACCCCCTGCTGCTCGGCGACCTGCAGCACCTGCGAGATGACGGGCTCGATCTGGGCGCGATCAGCGAGGCCCTCGAAGAGCGGCACCGGCTGGCCGGCGATCAGAGCGAGCGTGGTCGGCAGGGTGCGCACGCGCAGAGCCTGAGCGATCTGCGGATGCTGCTGTGCGTCGACGATGCCGAGCAGCAGCCGCCCTTGCTGGGCGACAACCAGCTCGGCGAGCGTATCGACCAGCGGCTGATCCTGTGGTGTTCCGGAGACGAGTGCGAGCAGCAGCGGTGTGCGCGTCGAACGCTGAACGCTCTCGCCGAAGGTCTGCTCGTCGAGCCTGGTCACCAGCACAGCACCTGCTGATCCGGCTGGGCTGCTCGAAGCGGCACCATTCGTCGCGTTCGGGCCCGATGCCGCCCCCAAATCGATGGCTCCGTGTGCGTCGGGAACTCCCGTCACACCCGCTGAAGCGTTCGGCACATCATGTGCGCTCATGTCACAGCTCCTTGATTGATTCCTGCTGCCACGTGTAGCCGACCAGTGTCGCCTTCTGCGTGGCGTCTTTCGGCACTCGGAAGACCAGCATCGTGCTGTACACACGCTGGAGGCCTTTACTCGTCTCGTTCGAGCCGATCACGGCGCTGTCTGCTGCCGTGAGGTCTTTGATCACGCCGTTCTCTTTGGCGGGCTTGACCTCCCACGTCTCATTGACGCTGACGAACACGAGACCGTCGCCGTCGGCGGTGGTCAGTGCCACGGGGGCCGAAGCACCCGGCGGGTAGGTCACGTTCAGCTGACCGTCCTGGCCGAGGTTCTCGCGCTGCTGCGTGACTTTCTCACGACGACGCTGCAGATACTGGTCGTTGGCGATGTCGAACTGTGCTGCGAACTGGCTGGAGTCGCCGTTGGCCAGCAGATCTGCATAGTGTTCGCCGACGACTCCGGGGGCGATCGCGAGGTCGCTGCTGTCGTTCGCAATCACCTGCGAACCGACCAACTCGCTGGGCAGGTCAGGAATCGGCGGGATCGGATTGTTGATCACCGTCTTCAGCTTGTAGTTGTCGCGGGCTGTCTCCTGCTGCAGCAGCAGCAGCCGCTTGGGCTGCCCCTCTGCCTGATCGTCCTGAACTCCGACCAGCACCGTGCGAGGGAAGTCTTTGCCGGACTGCGGCAGGAACACGTTCATGGGCGACGAGACGATCGGATCGATCGCCGGTTCGTCGGCGAACTTCGACTTGATCGCGTAATAGCCCTGTCGTGCGGCGAGAGCCTCACCCGTGAACCTGCCGTTCAGCATGTTCGGGTCGAGGGCGGCATCGGCCTGGCTGGCGGTCGTCGCAACCTGGTCGAGGATGGTCTGGAAGTGCGCCTTGAGCACGGGAGTCGCGGACTGGTCGTTGTCTGCGGGCGCTTCGGAGCCGGCAGAGCTCGGCGATGCCTGATCCGGCTGGGTGCAGCCGGTCAGTGCCAGCACCCCTGCGACGCCGAAGACGAAGAGCCCGCGCAGCGGCCTCTTGCCTCGGTTTGAGCGGCCCAGGCTGGAGCGACTCTTGGCGCCCTTCGCTGCCGTGTCAGGCTCTTTCGACGTGGCGTCTTTCGCCGCTCCGGAGGCGGCTCCCGGTTTGGGCGCCGCAGCGTCAGGTCGGCTCTCGTCTGAGGGCTTCGCGGCGGCGGACCCGTCGTTCGACGGCTTGGCCGGCACGACGGGAGCCTTGCCCGCCTCGGTCTCATAGTCATCGCCCGGCACGACGCCGCTCTTCAACGACTTCGTGTCTTCCGAAGCGAGACGTTTGCCGCGGTGCGTGCGGCGACGTGGGCCGCGGCGGTTCGCGATGCGATCGATCAGCAGCAGCACGAACCCGCCGAGCAGCAGCACATAGCCGATGATCTGCAATGGCCGCACCCATGGCGTCGGGTTCACGTTCGGCCAGCTGATGCTGATCTCGGTCGGTGCCGGATGCTCTCCGTCTGATGCGATCAGCAGCGAGGACGTCTGCACCGAGTCGACCTCGAGTCGAAGCTGGCCGTCTGCGCTCTGTTCGGTCGTCCAGAGATCGGAGCCTGCCGGGTTCGGCACAGTCTGCTCTGTTCCCCCGGTGGTCACACCGAGGTCGCGATCCGCTGCGGTGATGCGGTTGACCGATGCGTCGGCGACCCACGCATCCACGTCGGAGGAGGGCCCGGCTGCTGCGAAGACACGCTGCGGGCCGGTGACGACCACAGTGGCCTTGCCGTCGTGCTGTGCGAGGGCTGAACCATCGATGACGGCGACCGGTGCAGAGGCGGTGCCCTGTGTGGCGGTATCGACTGATTCGACGATCTCAGCGGGCGGGCGCCAGATGGTCTGCTGGCCGAAGCCGACGATCAGTGCCAGGGCCGCGATGGCGAAAAGCACGACGGCGGTATAAAAGCGCAAAGTTCAGACCCTTCCAGTTCTTCCCATAAGACCCTAGATCATAGCGTTCGTCTTTGAAAATCATCTATGGATGCGCTGAGAGCGAAGCTCCCCCGTCGCAGATGGCGATTCACTGCGCGATCACGCACGGTCGAGAACCACGGGTACCCTTGGCAGAGAACTGTGCGACCTTCAGCACAGATGTGCGTCGGCACACGAACACGAGGAACAGAGGAACGGCTGATGAGCGCTTCGACACCAGAGGACGCCGCGCAGACCACTGAGGCGCCGAAGCCGGAGCCGACGGCTCCGCCGGCCACGCACGAGACAGATGTCGTCGCCCCGAGCCCCCATCGCATCCGCACCATGCGTCTCAGCACCGACAACGTCTTCGGCATCGCCTTTCTCGGCACGCTCGGCGTGCTCGTCGCTCTGGTGCTCGGGGGCATGGTCGCGACCAGCGGCATGGTCATCACCTACATCGGCGCCGCACTGTTTCTCGCACTCGGGCTCGACCCGGTCGTCCGGCTGCTGTGTCGCACCGGGATGCCACGAGGCGTCGCCGTGCTGGTCGTCTTTCTGTTCTTCGTGCTGGCCGTCGTCGGTGTCGTGCTCCTGCTGATCCCCGCGATCAACACGCAGGTCGACGAAGCCATCCAGAACACGCCGGTGCTCGTGCACGTGCTCACTCAGCAGGAGTGGTTTCAGAGCATCAACCAACAGGTCGACGGTGCTGCCGCGGGATGGCTCGATGCTGCACAGCGCTTCGCCTCAGACCCGCAGAACATGCTGCAGGTCGCCGGTGGGCTCGTGACGGTGGGAACCGGCCTGGCCAACTTCATCGCGGCGACGGTCATCATCGTCGTGCTCACGCTCTATTTCATGGTGTCATTGCAGGGCCTGAAACGGGGGCTCATCTCACTGCTGCCGGCTTCTCGTCGCAGCCGCTTCACTCGCCTCAGCGACCGCATCTTCGACAACGTCGGCAAGTATGTGATGTCGCAGACGATCATCGCACTGATCAACGCGGTCTGCGCGTACATCGCGATGTCGATACTCCAGGTGCGCTTCCGCGAGGTGCTCGCCGTCGTGATCTTTCTGTTCGCCCTGCTGCCGCTGGTCGGCTCGCTGACTGCGGCGACGCTGACCACGCTGATGACGGTCGTGACTCAGGTATTGGCGAATCCAGAGAACGTGAACCTCTGGCCGGCGCTCTTCATCATGATCTACTACCTGATCTACATGCAGTTCGAGGCATATGTGCTCACGCCGCACATCGTGAACCGAGCCGTACCGATTCCGGGCGTGATCGTGGTGATCGCCGCACTGCTCGGCGGCACGCTGCTCGGAGTCTTCGGGGCGCTGCTGTCGATTCCGGTGGCAGCATCCGTCATCCTGTTGGTGCAGGAGCTCTGGGTGCCGCGGCAGAACAAGCGCTGACCGCGTCGCTCACTCGCTGGGCGTCGGCCATTCGGTCGGCAGCGGGAGCGCGCTCGGACGCATCGCGCGCACGATCACTGTC
Source organism: Pseudoclavibacter sp. CFCC 14310 (assembly GCF_008831165.1). Lineage (NCBI taxonomy): Bacteria > Bacillati > Actinomycetota > Actinomycetes > Micrococcales > Microbacteriaceae > Pseudoclavibacter > Pseudoclavibacter sp. CFCC 14310. The sequence continues at coordinate 350,347 of NZ_WBKC01000003.1, forward strand.
AGCACCTCCCGAGTCTGCTTCTCACCGATCCAGAGATGTCGGCCGTCGGGAATCACGATCAGTTCGGTCTCGGGCACGACGCTGAACCGTTCTCGAGCCTCGGGCGGGCGCAGAAAGTCGTCGTTCTCTGGAATGACCGCGATGAGCCGCCGGCCGGCGCCGTGCCAGCGAGCGAGTTCGGATGCAGTCGTGCGGTGCAGCGGCGGTGAGAGCAGGATGGTGCCGTCTGCGGGATAGTCCAGACCGTACTTGAGCAGCAGTTCGGTGCCGAACGACCACCCCAGCTGCCAGATGTGCGGGAGCCCTCGCTGCTCGGCGAATCGCATGGCGGCTGCGACGTCGTACCGCTCGGTGATTCCATCGCCGAACGTGCCCTCGCTGGTTCCACGAGGGCTCGACGTTCCGCGGGTGTTGAATCGCAGCACGGCGATGTCAGCCATTGCAGGCAGCCGCCAAGCGGCCTTGCGCAGGATGTGCGAGTCCATGAAACCGCCCTGAGTGGGCAGAGGGTGAAACGTCACCAGCGTCGCCGCTGGATCGCGATGAGCCGGGAGTGAGAGCTCCCCGACCAGGGTGAGACCGTCGTCGGTCTGCAGCGTGATCTCTTCGGAACGTCGTGGCAGCTCGGTATTGGCGCGGATCTTCTGCATGTCGCTCATGGGAGCACCTCGTTCTGGTCAGCCGGACGACCGACAAACGGCAAATCGGGTATCAGTACCAGCCGACCGACTGCGAGTGACCCCATGCGCCGCAGGGAGTGCTGTAGCGACCGGCGATGTAGCCCAGCCCCCATTCGATCTGTGTTGCCGGGTTGGTCTGCCAGTCGGCGCCAGCCGATGCCATCTTGCTGCCCGGCAGCGACTGTGGAATGCCGTAGGCTCCCGAGCTGCTGTTCGTGGCGTTGACACGCCATCCGGACTCTTTCTGCCAGAGGCTCACAAGGCAGACGAACTGGTCTGCTCCCCAGCCACGCGCCTGAACCTGGGCCCAAGCCTCAGCCTGGGCGCCAGTCGGGTTCGGTGTGGCCACAGGCGTCGATGCAGCATCACTCGCCGCAGCGTCACTCGCCGCAGCGGCAGTGTCGGCTGGGACCGGTGCCGGTGGCGCCGGTGTCTCGGCCTTCACCAGGTCGGACTGCATCGAAATGACCGCGACCGCCGCCTGGACGCTCTGGGTGTCGATGGCTGTGTTGGATTCCTGCGACGCGGTCTCAGTGATCGAGGACACTTCGTCGGCATATGCGGTGTTGACCCCACCGGCTGCAACGAACATCAGTGCCCCCGCTGCCCCGACGGATGCGGTGCGGATGAATGCGCTCACGGCTGCCATTAGCGTGCGCCAATCTTGGAGCTGCAACCCCACTGGCCCCAACCAGCTCGAGCCTGCAGGCCAGATGCGATCTCGATCTGCTGTTCGCGAGTGGCGCCGTCAGCTGTCGGCGCGTACTTAGTGCCACCCGAGGCCTGCCACGTCTGCTTTGAGAACTGCAGACCGCCATAGTAGCCATTTCCGGTGTTGATGTTCCAGCGGCCGCCTGACTCGCACTGCGCCATGCGATCCCAGACGCTGCCGTCACTCGGCGTCGCAGCGGCGGGGGCACTCTTCGGCTGTGCGTCGCGCTGCTTCTTCGCAGCGTTTGCGTCCGAACTGTCATCCGTGCTGTCGGCCTCCGGCTGTGCCACAGGAGGCGGTGTGACCACACGGGTCTCGGCCGCAACGACCTGCTGAGGTGTGTCGATGTTCGACGTCGTCACCTGCGCTACAGGAACAGAACCGGCGAACGCCTGACGCTGCAGGTTACCGGCGATCTGCGGCAGATTCGCCTGGACCACGCTCTGCTCACCTGCAGCGCCGTGCGCCTCGACGTTCACGGTCGAGGCATGGGCGGAATCGGTGACCGCACTGTGTGCACCGGAACTCACCAAGGCGAAAGCCACGGCACCGGCGATGAGCGTTGAGGAAGTCTTCAAAGAAACCATACATTTCCACCCTAGCGTGTCTGTTCTGTACCGTCCAACGTCAGCACTCTGCCCACAGCCCTGTCTCAGCGGCAGCTCAGAGAATGGCCAGCATGATCTCGACAGTGCGATCGAGCACGGCATCAACCTGGCGTTCGTCATAGCCGTTGCCCTGTCGCGCGAAGACCGCGTCTCTCACCTCTGAGACCTCGAGAGGTGTGCCGATCCGAAAATACGCCACGATGCGGTCGGCGAGCTGATCGACCTGCTTACGCGAGTATCCGACTCCGAAGACACCGACGCGACGGAACCGATGGCCTTCGGGCCGCAGCATCCTGTCTACGACGACTCGAGCCTGCTCCCGCGCTTGGTCCTGCCATGCCTCGTCGCCCATCGCCGCGTGTGCCTCGTCGCGCTCTCGCTGAGCGAACGCGTCTTCGAGTCTGTCGAGAGCCGCGTCGACCTGAGCCGGCTCATAGCCGTCTTTGACCACGTCGAAGGCGGTGGCTCGAACCGTGTCAGAAGTCACATCTGCGCTGCCGGAATCGTATGCCGCTCGGGCCCGTTCGAGCAGATCGTCAACCTGGTCGATGTCATAGCCGCGCTTGCCTTTGGGTACTCGCTCGAAAACAGTCGTCACAGCCCCATTCTGCCAAAGACAACGCAAAAGTGCGTTCAGGCGGCAAGCGTGGCGAAGAGCAGAAAGAGCAGAAGGGCCATCGGCATAGACGGAATGATCGCGTCCAGGCGGTCCATGAACCCCCCGTGGCCGGGGATCCACCGACTCATGTCTTTGATGCCCAGCCAGCGTTTCAGCGACGATTCGACGAGGTCGCCGACGGTCGCGGTGACCATCAGCAGCGGTCCGACGATCAATCCCACCCACCACGGCATGCCGGCGATCACCCAGACCGAGAGTATGGCGGCCACGGTCGAACTCACCAACGCGCCGGCCTGCCCCTCCCAAGTCTTCTTGGGGCTGATCCGCGGTGCCATTGGGTGACGGCCGAAGAGCACTCCGCTCGCATAGGCGCCGGTGTCATTGCACACGACCACGATGAGGGTGCAGATCAGCCACTTCACGCCGCCTTGATGAGTGACCAGGAGCGCGGCGGCGGAGAGACTCATCGCGATATAGACGATCAGCGCAGTCGACCAGCCCACAGCCGTCCACGGCGACTGACCGCGGATGCGGTGGGTGACGATCTGCCAGAGGGCGGCCAGCACCAGTGCTGCGAGCCCGGCCCACAGCAGAGCCCATCCCCCGAGGAGGAACGCGATGCCCGGCAGGAGCCCGGCGACGATCCCCAACATCCATGGCGAGACCAGGATTGAGCGAAACAGCAGCGCTTGGGCGGTCTCTGCGACGGCGAGACCGGTCGCGACCATGAGCACCACGACGAACGCATGCTGACTGAGCAGCAGACTGCCCAGGACCACCGCTCCGATGAGCAGAGCAACGCCGATCGCCAACGGCAGGTTGCGCCCTGCCTTCTGCTCGAGGCGCTGGTTCGCCTGCTCGAGCTGTTCGACCAAGGCCTTCGCCTGGGCCTGATGACGGTCTCTGTTGGTGCTCACGGTGGTGTCTGCCAGCTGTGCTCCGAGGTCAGACCTCGAGCAGCTCGTTCTCTTTGCGCTCGAGTGACTGATCGATCTGCTCGACATGCTGCTTCGTCACAGCTTCGAGGTCTTTCTCGCCGCGGGCGATCTCGTCATCGCCGACTTCGCCCTTCAGCGCGTCGAAGTCGTCTTTCGCCTTGCGGCGCAGGTTGCGCACGACCACGCGCGCCTCTTCGGCCTTCTGCCGAACCAGCTTGACGTACTCTTTGCGTCGCTCTTCGGTGAGCTCGGGCAGCACGACGCGAATGAGATCGCCGTCGTTGGTGGGGTTCACGCCGAGGTTGGGCTCGTTGCGAATCGCCTTCTCGATCTCGTGCAGGGCAGACTTGTCATACGGCGTGATGATCAGAGTGCGCGCCTCGGGGTTCTGCAGCGAGGCGAGCTGCTGCAGCGGCGTGGGCGTGCCGTAGTAGTCGACCGGGATGCTGGCGAAGAGGGCGGGGTTCGCGCGCCCTGTGCGCACCTGTGCGAACTCGTCTCGTGCAACCTCGACCGCTTTGGCCATGCGCTGCTTGGTCTCGTCAATGATGTCTTTGATCATGATGTCTCCTCTGTGCCGATGCTCGTGGGTGTGCAGTCGCTCAGGCGTCAGCGCTGACCAGAGTGCCGATTTCGACACCCTGAATGGCCCGTGCGATGTTCTCGTGGTCATCCATGCCGAAGATGCGCATCGGCATGGCGTTGTCCATGCACAGGCTGAACGCGGTCGAGTCTACGACCTTGAGACCACGCACCAGTGCGTCGTTGTAGGTGATCGCCTCGATCTTCTCGGCGTCGGGATGTGTCTTGGGGTCGGCGGTGTAGACGCCGTCAACGCCGTTCTTGGCGAAGAGCACCTCGTCGCACTTAATCTCGAGCGCACGCTGCGCCGAGACGGTGTCGGTCGAGAAATACGGCAGACCGGCACCTGCGCCGAAGACGACGACACGGCCTTTCTCAAGGTGACGAATGGCACGAAGAGGGATGTACGACTCAGCGACCTGTGTCATCTGGATCGCAGACTGCACTCGGGTGTCGACGCCTGCCTGCTGCAAGAAGTCCTGCAGGGCCAAGGCGTTCATCACGGTGCCGAGCATGCCCATGTAGTCGGCCCGGGCACGCTCCATGCCGCTGAGCGACAGCTCGGCGCCACGGAAGAAGTTGCCGCCGCCGACGACGATCGCGACCTCGACGGTGCGCGATGCAATGGCGACCTGGTGGGCGATGGAGCCGACCACGTCGGGGTTCACGCCCAGAGCACCCGCTCCGAACGCCTCTCCAGAGAGTTTCAGCAGAACTCGTCGACGTCGTTCCATCACCACATGCGCTCCTTCATACTGAGACGCCGGTCATGGCGGCCGCGTCACTGTGCTCTGTAAGTCTAGGGGGCGGTCCCGGTTTTGCCGCCGTCGAGGGCGGCGATGCTGTCTGACAGCGGATGCCCACACTGCCGAGACCAGTCAGCGGGGGCATACATGAAGGTGGCCCGGCACTCGGCCGGGCCACCCTTGAAGCGTCAGGCTCCGACGCGGAAGCGGACGAACGAGTTGACCGTCAGCCCGGCATCCTTCAGCACCTGAGCAATGCTCAGCTTGTGATCGCGTGCGTAGTCCTGATCGGGCAGCACGATCGTCTTGAAGAAGCCGTTGAGGCGTCCCTCGACAATGCGCGGCAGAGCCTTCTCAGGCTTGCCCTCGTTGCGCGAGGTCTCTTCGGCGATGCGACGCTCGTTCTCGACGTCTTCAGCCGGAACCTCTTCGCGAGTCATGTACTTCGGATCGGCGAACGAGATGTGCTGCGCAATCGAGTGCGCGGTCTCGCTGTCGTCACCGTCGTACGCGACGATCACGCCGAGCTGCGGAGGCAGATCGGGGTTCGTGCGGTGCAGGTAGACCGCGAAGTGCTCGCCCTCGAGCTGAGTCAGACGACGCAGCTCCACCTTCTCGCCGATGATGGCGCTGGTGTCGGTGATGAGCTCTTCGACGTTCTTGCCCTCGACCGGAGCGGCAAGTGCAGCGGTGAGATCGGCGGCGCCGACCTCGGCGATCGCGGCGAGCACCTGCTCGGCAAGCTCGATGAAGCGTTCGTTCTTGGCCACGAAGTCGGTCTCGCATGCCAGCTCGATCAGGTACGCGCGGCGCCCGTCGACCTTGGCGGCGATGAGCCCGTTGGTCGTGGTACGACCTTCGCGCTTCGCGACGCCCTTCAGGCCCTTCACGCGCAGCAGCTCGATAGCCTTCTCGACGTCGCCTTCGGCCTCGTCGAGCGCCTTCTTGCAGTCGAGCATGCCCGATCCGGTGCGCTCGCGCAGGGCTTTCACATCAGCGGCAGTGTAATTCGCCATGTTCCTGTTTCTCTCGCTCTCTCGCGTTGGGTTGTCTCGAAGACTTACTTGTCAGCAGGGGTCTCAGCAGCAGGCTGCTCAGCGGCTTCAGCTTGCTTTTCAGCAGCGGCCTCAGCCGGCTTCTCAGCAGCTGCCTCGGCGGGCTTCTGCTCGTCCTGCTTCAGCAGCTCGCGCTCCCACTCGGCCAGAGGCTCGGCCTCGCCGGCCTCTTCGTCTTTGCTGTGACGAGCGACCAGACCGGCGGCAGCAGCGTCGGCGATGATCTTGGTGAGCAGTGAGACCGACCGGATTGCGTCGTCGTTGCCCGGGATCGGGTAGGCGATGTCATCGGGGTCGATGTTGGTGTCGAGGATGGCGACGACCGGGATGCCCAGCTTCTTCGCCTCCTGCACGGCGAGGTGCTCTTTGTTGGCGTCGACGATCCAGAGGGCCGAAGGCGTCTTGTCCAGGTTGCGGATGCCGCCCAGGGTCTTCTCGAGCTTGTCTTTCTCACGCTTGAGAATGAGCAGCTCTTTCTTGGTGCGACCCGAGCCGGCCACGTCGTCGAAGTCGATCTCTTCGAGCTCTTTCAGACGCTGCAGGCGCTTGTGCACGGTCGAGAAGTTGGTCAGCAGACCACCGAGCCAGCGGTGGTTGATGTACGGCTGGCCGACGCGCGTCGCCTGCTCGGCGATGGCCTCCTGGGCCTGCTTCTTGGTGCCGACGAAGAGGATCGTGCCGCCGTGAGCGACCGTCTGCTTCACGAAGTCGTAGGCCTTGTCGATATAGCCGAGCGACTTCTGCAGGTCGATGATGTAGATGCCCGAGCGCTCGGTGAAGATGAAGCGCTTGACTTTCGGGTTCCAGCGGCGGGTCTGGTGCCCGAAGTGCACGCCGCTGTCGAGCAGCTGGCGGATGGTAACGACGGCCATTGCCGTGTCTCCTGTTCTGCGTGTGTTCACACGCCTCTTGCGGTTGAGCGGTCACCGGGTTGGTGGCCCCTGGTGCTCATGACTCACCTCACCACCGAAGTGGACCGTTGAGGCTGTGTCATCTGTGCGAGCACGCGAAGTCAGCAGATTGCTCTACTGCTGTCGACAATCATAGCCCACGACCGTGCCTTTCCGCGCCTGCCCCGCGAGCGCGTCCTCGTGACGCGACCTGCCCGTGCGAGTACGCACATCTGTCGCCGCGCTCTCCCGTTCTGCACAGCGGTGGCTGGAGTGCTTCTTCGCCTGAGCCAGCAGCGTTTGAATCGCTCTATGAAGACAGAAGCGAGCACACACGGCCGAGCCCTTCTTCGAAGACGTTCCTCGCTTCGCCGAACCCTTCGAAACTCGTCGATGCGCCTGCGCTCTGCTGGTCGTCGCGGCACGCTTATGACGCTGTGCCTGCTGTTCACCGTCGGCGTCGTCCTTTCGACGCCGGCAGCCGCCGATCTGCGGCCTGGTGCAGCGATTCCCGCACACACTCCCTGCAGCGATCTGCCGTGCTGGTCATGGCCTCTGCCGGCTCCGAGAACAGTGGTCAACCCATTTCGCGCACCACCGCATCCATACGGAGCGGGCCATCGCGGCATCGACGTCGCCGCAGCCGAAGGCACCGAGGTGCTCGCCGTCGACGACGGTACGGTGTCGTTCGCCGGCCAGGTGGTCGATCGCCCGGTCGTAACGGTCACGCACGACCATTCCTGGCGTTCGAGTCACGAGCCGGTGCTGCCCGCTGTGGCGCAGGGCGACCACGTCGTACGGGGACAGGTCATCGGGCACGTCGCCTCAGGAGGTCACTGTGTCGGGTGCCTGCACCTCGGAGCCCGTCACGTGGATGACTACTACTCTCCCCTTCTGCTGATTGAAGGATCCGACCCGTCGGTGCTGCTGCCGCTGCCATGACCTTCGGGTCGCATCACCGTCTCGCTCGGCTTCGTTCCGAGCACTTCGACTGCGACGAGCATGGCGTCGATGGGCCGGCTGCGATGGATCTGGCTGCGATCAGGCGCGGGGATGCGCCTGCAGGTACGACGAGGCGAGCTGCTCGACAGACACGTGCGTGTAGATCTGCGTCGTGCCGATGCTCGAGTGCCCGAGCAAGGTCTGCACGGCGCGCAGGTCGGCTCCCCCGTCGAGCATGTGCGTCGCAGCGGTATGACGAAACGAGTGCGGGCCGGCATTGCGCGCACCGACCGCTGTGAGTGCCTGTGTGACGACGCCGTGCACCGTGCGTGCGTTGATCTGGCCGCCTCGCGCGCCGAGAAAGAGATGATGCCCCGCATCAGGATGCGCTGCGCGCGCTAAGAGTGCACCTCGCGCCGTCTCAAGGTAGTGGTCGATCGCCGCGAGCGCGATGTCACCGATCGGTACGACACGCTGCTTGTCTCCCTTGCCGACGACGGTGATCAGCCGGTTGTCGCGGTCGATGTCGTCTAGGGTGAGGCCGACCAGCTCGGAGACGCGCAGTGCAGAGGCATAGAGCACTTCGAGCATGGCCCAATCGCGTACTTTCACCAGGTCACCGGATGCCGCCGCCTCGTGGGCATGGTCGAGCAGCGCCCGCATCGTCTGGCGGCTGTGGACGACCGGCAGGGTGCGACCGGTCTTCGGCACCTGGAGCCGAGCGGCGGGGTCGGTGTCGACGATGCCCTGTTCGAACGCCCAGCGCCCGAACGATCGTGCGACGGTGGATCGTCGCGCCAGGCTCGTCTCGGCGAGACCGCGCTGCGAACTGTGCCACAGCCAGTCTCTGAGGTGATCGAGGCGCAACTGGCCGATAAGGGTCACCCGCGTGTCGGTGAGATCGGCAGCGAGGTCTTTCAAGTCGTTGCCATAGGCCTTCACCGTGTTCGCTGAAAGACCTCTGACCACCCGGAGTTCGCTCAGGTAGCGGTCAATCGCCGCGGCGACAGAGATCTCAGCAGTCATGCCACCAGAATGCCACGCGGTCAGCCGCGCAGCCACGCGCCGCCGCCACGATGGCAGGCCAGCTGCAGCAGCTCCAGCTCGTTCAGACACGATCTCACGGTCGTCAGCGGCATGCCGGAGAGCTGTGCGATGCCCAAGACGTCCAGCGCCTGTCTCGGGTGCAGCGCGTCATGCACACGCACCAGTTCAGGGCGCAGACCGTCGGTCTGTACCTGCGCCATCTCAAGCTCGGGCTGAGCAGTGAGCATCGTCAGACAGTCGTCGGCTCCAGTCACCAGCGAGGCGAGGCCGTCGCGGATGAGGTGATTCGTTCCTGCGGACATCGCAGAGAAGATCGACCCCGGCACGGCTGCGACATGGCGCCCCAGCTGTGCCGCATGATGGACCGTGTTGATCGCCCCAGACCTGCGACCGGCCTCGACCACCACTGTCATCGCTCCGAGCGCAGCGATCACTCTGTTGCGCTGCAGAAACCTCCACCGAGTCGGCGGAGTGCCCGGAGCCTGCTCGGCGATCAGACAGCCGCGATCGGCGATCTCGCGCAGCAGCTCTTCGTTGCCGGCCGGGTACAGTCGATCGATGCCCCCGGCGAGCACCGCCACAGTGTCGCCCTGCAGGCTGAGCGCCGCGCGGTGCGCCTGCCGATCGATGCCGTAGGCGCCGCCTGAGACCATGCTGAAGCCGTGTCGCACACACCCCTGCACGATTTCGGCGCAGGCTTCCAACCCGTAGCTGCTGGCCGATCGTGCACCGACGATCGAAATCGTGCGAGGCCGGGTCAGCAGCGCCGGCCGGCCAAGCGCCCACAGACACATCGGCGCGTGTTCGGCGAGATCTGAGAACCGTGCGGGCCACGACGCGTCGCCTGGAATCAGCAGCGTCGCATGCAGACTCGCCGCCGAAGAGAGCGAGTCGAGAAATCTGCGGTCGCCAAGCCGAGGGCTCCAACGCTGCAGCGCTTCTCGATACTGCGAAGTCTGCGCGCCGGGTCGGCTCGAGTCATGCTGCGCTCGGATGTCGACGACGACCTGACGCAGCGCATCGACCGCCCCGTGCTGACGCACCAGACTCCCGGCGACGCCGTCTCCCGGCTCGATCAGGGATGACCACCAGGCCGCAGCCAGGGCCGGTTCGATCGACTCTGCACGACCCGACTCGTGCAGCGCGTGCAGCTGGGCCGTCACCGCTGCTGTTTCTGACGACGTGAGCCCATGCACGTCGGCCATGATGTCGACGAGTGACCGGTTACCGATCATGTTCTCCTCCTCCCCGCCACGACATCGCCCTGGCTATGTGCTCGCTGTCGGGTGACCGATCGCCGGCGAGATCGCAGAGCGTCCAGGCGATGCGTAGCAGCCGGAAATATCCGCGCAGCGTGATGGTGCCGAGATCGAGTGCCCGGTCGAGCGTCGCCGTCGCCTGTGGCGCGAGCCGCAGTCGACCGCGGAGCGTCTCGCCCGACACCTGACTGTTCAGCTCGTGCCCGAACGGCCGAAGCCGCTCGGCACTCGCCGCTCTGGCACGCTCGACCTGCACCCGAGCCTGCGCGCTGGTCAGCGTCTCGGCGTCGTCGATCAGAGCGCGGTGGCTGCGCACCCGACCGACGCCGACTCTGAGATCGACTCGATCGAGCAGCGGGCCGCTCAGCCTGGCCAGATACCGTCTGCGCTGAGACGGCGTGCAGGTGCACGTGTTCTCTGGCTCGGTGGCATACCCACACGGGCAGGGGTTCGCCGCCATCACCAGCTGAAAGTCGGCCGGCAGGCGACCCACGATCCCGGCCCGGTGCAGCGTCAGCGTGCCCGTCTCGAGACATTGCCGCAGAGAGTCGAGCACATGGGTTCGGAACTCGGGCGCCTCGTCGAGAAAAAGCACTCCGTGAGCGCTCAGTGACACCAGCCCAGGCCTGAGTGAGCTGCCTCCCCCGATCAGGCCGGCCATGGTGAGGCTGTGATGCGGCGCCTCGAACGGCGGCTGAGTCGGCAGTTCGCACACGCCGGTTCTCGAAGTGAGTGAGCGCACGGCGGTCACCTCGAGCTGCTCGCGCCTGCTCAGCGGGGGCAGCAGCGTCGCCAGACTGTTCGCCAGCATCGACTTGCCTGCTCCCGGGCTGCCGGTGAGCATCAGATGATGCCTGCCGGTCGCAGCGACGATCAGCGCTTCGACGGCATCATGCTGACCCACGATCTCGCTGAGGTCGGGTGGCGTGTGCACACGCTCGGCGTTCGAGGTGGTCAGCTCATCAGCCTCGTCAGCAGACTCGCCGCGTCGCGATCTCCCTGACGGGGGCGCAGGCGGCCGGTCTCGTGGGTGCGGCTGGGCACCCAAGAGCCGAATCAGCTCGATCAGATCGTCGACGCCCACGACATGGATGTCGTCGACGAATCGCGCCTCGGGTAGGTTCTCGCGCGGTACGACCGCTTTCGTCACGCCGCCTCGCACGGCGCCCAGCAGTGCCGGCAGCACCCCGGGAATCGGACGGATGCGGCCTTCGAGAGTCAGCTCGCCGAGCACCACGGTGTCGCGCGAGGGATGCGGGGGTACGATGCCCTGCGCGATCAAGACCGCCACGGCGATCGCCGCATCAAAGGCGGTGCCATGTTTGGGCGCACCGGCCGGCACCAGGTTGACGGTCAGCCGGGTATCCGGATACGGCTGGCCGGTATTGCCCAATGCGACACGCACCCGGTGCTCTGCCTGTGCGACGGCGGTGTCGGCCAGGCCGACGATGCGGGTCGCGGGAAGTCCCGCGCTCACGTCGGCCTCGATGTCAATGAGGCTGCCTTCGATGCCGGTCAGCGAGACCGCTCTGCACATGCCGAGGGTCATCGCACACCTCGTCGATGCTCCAGATGCAGACCGTCTCGGCGCATCCGCACGCCGATGGCGTCGATGCGCACCGGCCCGGGCCATGCCTCGTTGCTCTGCAGCCAGCGCCCGACCAGAGTGCGCAGCTGACGCATCTTGCGGGCGTCGATCGCTTCGAACGGGGTGCCGTGCTGGTCTCCGGAACGCGTCTTCACCTCGATGAAGGCGAGCGCATCACCGTCACGAGCGATGATGTCGATCTCTCCCGCACGGCCGGATCGCCAGTTGCGGTCGACGATCGTGTAGCCCAGATCGGTCAGAAACTGCGCAGCGAGTGACTCACCCCGTCTGCCGAGCGACAGACGGGAGTCGGTGGCCGTGCCCGGTCGTTTCGCTGCGCCTTCGGTGGTCTCGCGTGCTGTCATGCCACCAGTCTCGGCATGCGGCGATCACCCCGGCCAGAGCCATCACGGCACTGTGCAGAGATCCCAGCGGCACACCAGGCTGTGCAGAGAGCGTCGACGCGTCAGAACGTCGGGCGCTGTGCCCATGTGAGCACTCGAAAGACGTTCAGAAAACTGAGATCACTGTTCGTCGAGCGAGAGTTCGCTCGGCAGCTCAAGATCATGAGCGGCAAGCTCCTCCACGTTCACATCTTTGTACGTGAGCACCCGCACCTGTTTGGCGAAGCGATCGGAACGGTAGATGTCCCAGACCCAGACGTCGGTCAGATTCAGCTCGATGTAGAAGTCTGGCCCGACCTCGCGCCGCTCAAGCTTGACGTCATTTGCCAGGTAGAAGCGCCGTTCGGTCTCGACCACGTACTTGAACATGTGCACGACGTCGCGGTACTCGCGGTAGAGCGAGAGCTCTGCCTCGCGCTCGTAGTCGTCGAAATCCTGAGGATCCATATCGTCTCTCACTCTAGCTGCCCTTCTTGCTCTTGTCGCCTCTGCTGCCAGGCTGGTGCAGCCAAGTCATGCGGTGCAGCACAGATGGTCCGTGCTCGGCGATCGCAGCCATGTGCACGGCGCTGCCGTAGCCGCGATTGGTCTGCCATGAATACTGGGGGTACTGCTCGGCGTACACCGCCATGCGGTCATCGCGATCGACCTTGGCGAGCACGCTCGCGGCCGCCACGGACGCGCAGTCGCGGTCAGCTTTGGCTCGAATCACCACACGCACCTGGCACGGTGCCTGCAGCCCTGCGGTCAGCCAGTCAGACGAGCCGTCAAGAATGACCACCGCCTGCGCCTCGCGGGGCTGCTCCGCCAGCAGCGCACCGACGGCGCTCGACGCCGCCTCGCGCAGACAGGTCACGATGCCGTCGCCGTCGATGCGAGTGTTATCGACAGAGGCAACCGTCCAACCGGCCGCCCACTCCCGAATCGGCTCGACCAGGGCATGGCGACGACGGTCGGTGAGCGCCTTGGAGTCGCGCAGACCTGCGGGCCAGACTCCGGCATCCGCACATATCGCGACCGCCCCCACCGTGACCGGGCCGGCAAGCGCACCGCGACCGACCTCGTCGCAGCCGATCACGAGTGTGGCACCGTCGGCGAAGAGCCTTGTCTCGAGTTCGAGAGTGGGGTCGACCGCCGCCATCACTCAGCCGACGAAGACTGATCGGGAACGTCTGAGAACACCTCATGGTGTGCGTCGATGCCCTGCCAACGCGACGACGGCCATGAGATTACGAACGCACGACCGACGACCTGATCGACCGCGACCATCCCTCTGCCGGGTTCGTCTGTGTGTGCGCTCGAATCGCGCGAGTTGCCCCGGTTGTCGCCCATCATCCAGAGCGAGTTCGCGGGCACGGTCACGTCGAAGGTGCGCGCGCACGAGGCGTTTCCCGGAGCCAGATACGACGACTCGTCGAGCTGCACGCCATTGACGCTCAACGGCCCGCCGACGTGCTCGCACACCAGGTGGTCGCCTTCGACGCCGATGATGCGCTTGACTAGATACTGGTGGCTGTCAGAGTCACCGAGGCCGACGAACGTGAGAGCGTCCTGGATGCCCTTGCCCAGACTCCAGCCCTGTGCCGCAGCCGACGGGGCTGCCAGCCAGCCGCCCGGATCCTGAAAGACCACGACGTCGCCCCGCGAGACGCCGAAGGGCTTCGGCTGGAGTCGGTTGACCAGCACACGGTCGCCGACCTGCAGCGTCTGCTCCATCGATCCCGAGGGAATCGAGAACGTGCGCACCAGGAACGTGCGCAGCAGGGTCGAGAGTATGAGCGCTACGACGATGATCACGACGATGTCGCGCAGCATGAGCAGCGTGCGCGATGCGCCCGATCGCCCGTCGCCCGGGGTCTGCGACTCTTCTGAGTCAAGCACCTCTTCGCCGCTCACCGGTTCGCCTCTCTCTCATTCTCTGCATTTGCCGACCGAGACCGGCATGATGACGACAACGGCCAGCGGGCGCCGCACTGCGACGCATCCGCTGGCCGTTGAACGTGATTGGATCAGCGCTTCTCGCGGATCTTGGCTGCCTTGCCGCGCAGTGAGCGCAGGTAGTACAGCTTTGCGCGACGAACGTCGCCGCGCGAGACGAGCTCGATCTTGTCGATCACCGGCGAGTGCACCGGGAAGGTACGCTCGACGCCGACCTGGAACGAGATCTTGCGCACGGTGAAGGTCTCGCGCACACCGGCACCCTGGCGCTTGAGCACGACGCCCTGGAACACCTGGATACGGCTGCGGTTGCCCTCGATGATGTTGACGTGCACCTTGACGGTGTCACCGGCGCGGAAGTCTGGGATGTCGCTCTTCAGCGATGCTGCGTCGACTTTGTCCAGTGTGTTGCTCATGAGTTCTTCGCTCTCTGCACCTGCCGCAGGTCAGGAGCGTGAATACGTAACGATTCGGATTGTGTCGACGATCGCTCCCCTGCGGCAGAGACAAGCCGATGACACAATCTCTCATCTTGCCACATGCCGAGGTGAGCCGCAAACGTCTGCCCGCACTGCGCCGGATGCACCGCCCGCGCCCGCCTCTGCGTCTCAGCCCCAGCGCCAAGACTGCGCTCAGCCGCCCCCGTCAGGGCAGCAGGTCGGGTCTCATACGCCGAGTGCGGGTCACGCTCTGATCGTGCTGCCACTCGGCGACGAGACGGTGGTTGCCGCTGAGCAGAACCGGGGGCACTTCAAAGCCGCGCCATTCAGCAGGCTTCGTGTAGCTCGGGTGCTCGAGCAGGCCGCGATTGTGCGACTCTTCGACCAGCGACTCGGGATTGCCGATCACGCCGGGCAGCAGGCGGGCGACGGCTTCGACGACGACCAGCACGGCGACCTCGCCGCCGTTGAGCACGTAGTCGCCGATGCTGATCTCACCGGTGCGCCAGTGCGCTGCGGCGTAGTCGACGACGCGCTGATCGATGCCTTCGTAGCGGCCGCAGCAGAAGACGATGTGGCGTTCGTGAGAAAGCTCGACCGCACGCTGCTGGGTGAACACCGCGCCGGCCGGAGTGGTGAACAGCACCAGGGGATCGTCGGCGTCGGCCAGCACGTCGTCGAAGGCCTCACCCCAAGGCTCGGGGCGCATGACCATGCCCGCTCCCCCGCCATATGGAGTGTCGTCGACCGTGCGGTGCGCATCGTGGGTGTATTCGCGCAGACTGTGCACGCGCAGATCGATGATGCCTCGATCGACCGATTTGCCGACCAGCGACAGCTTCAGCGCGTCGAGGTATTCGGGAAAGATCGTGATGACGTCGATGCGCAGGCGCGCAGGCTCAGCGGCGCTCATACGTGGTTGGTGCGGTCGGCTTCAGGCGCAGCCTCATCGTTCGATGCGGAACTCTGCGCCTTCTCGGCGGATTTGGCATCAGGCGCAGCCGTGTCTGAGCCGGGCGCAGACTTGGCCGTCAGCTCTGCCACGACATCCGCCACCTCTTGAGCCGGCACCTCGTCGGCCTCGTCTTCGCCGTCGTCGGCGGGCTCGAACAGGCCGCCGGGCGGGGTGATGGTGACGGTGCGCTCGTCGAGATCGACGCCGCTCACAAAGTGTTTGACGAAGGGCAGCAGCACCTCGTCGCTCTCGGTCTGAATCGCGAGGATGTCCTGGCCGGGCAGGTGGTCGACTCGCGAGACCGTGCCGACGGCTTCGCCGTTGCGCATGACGACGAGATCGACGAGCTGATGGTCATACCAGGCATCGGCCTCATTAGGCAGCTTGGTCTCATCCTGATCGATGGTCAGAATGGCTTTGGCAATGCTCTCTGCCGCCGTACGATCGGGAATCTCAGCGAAGAACGCGACCGGGCTGGTGTTGTACCAGCGCAGCTCGCGCAGAGTGATGGTGCGGCCGTGCCATGAGGAATCGGCAGGCACCTGAAGATTGAATGTGGCGCCCGGAACCAGTCGCCGCTCGGGCTCATCGGTGTACAGCTCTACCTTGAGGCCACCTTTGAGCCCGTGCGGCTTGGTCAGACGGGCGATGCGAAGCTGCAGCATGACCTAAGCGTCGGTGTCGACGATGTTGACCCGCACGTGACGGCCGTCGGCCAGAGCGTCGACCACAGTGCGAAGTGCCTGTGCCGTGCGCCCTGAACGACCGATCACGCGGCCGAGGTCATCGGGTGCGACACGCACGTCGATGACCTCTGCCCGAGCGGTGTGCCGCTCGTCGACGGTGACGTCGTCAGGGCTGCTGACGATGCCACGCACCAGATGATCAACGGTCTGCTGCAGCATGCTCACGCCTCGTCGGCTGCGTCAGCGGCAGGCTCGGCTGCGGCCTCTGCGGCAGGAGCGGCCTTCTTCTCGGTCTTGGGCAGCAGCACCGACTTCTTGCTGGCGTCCCGCTCGAACTTCGCCTTGGGCTCAGGTGCCTTCACCGTGCTCTTGGCGTCTTTGTCGCCCTTGAACTTCGCCCAGTCACCGGTCAGGGTGAGCAGCTTGAACATCTGGTCAGAGGGCTGTGCGCCAACTGAAAGCCAGTACTGTGCGCGATCTGAGTCGATCTCGATCAGCGAAGGGTGACGGGTCGGCACGTAACGGCCGATCTCCTCGATGACGCGACCATCGCGCTTGGCTCGTGAATCGGTGACCACGACGCGAAACTCGGGTGCGTGGACCTTGCCGAAGCGCTTCAGACGGATTTTGACAGACACAATGCTCCTGTAATTCAGATTCGATTCGAACCCAGTCGTGGGTGTGGGGCCTCACGACGGAAAGCTCTGGATGATCGAGGGCATGCAGATGAGAGGGTCTGCGCACCCACGGGTTACCGACTGTCTATTGTGCCACACTCCGCAGCGTTTGTGTGTCACATGACGTTGTGACGCGCCATGACTTCGCGCGCACAGCGCAGACCACTACGCTTTACCCATGCGCATCGACTTCGCTCAGTCCCGCCCATCGACGCTCGGCGTCGAGTGGGAGGTCGTGCTGATTGACCGCGGCACTCGGCAGCCCGCCTCTCGAGCCGCCGAGATCCACGACGCGCTGCAGGGCACGCCGGTCGCCGCCCGCCTCGACCAAGAGCTGCTCGAGAACACCGTCGAGATCGTCACCGGGGTGCATGACACCGTGCCTTCGGCATTGGGTGAGATCGAGCAGGTGAGCACGTCGCTCTCCGAGGCAGCCGACGAGCTCGGCCTGGGAATCCTCTGTGCCGGGGTGCACCCGTTCGCCAAGGCGACGCAGCAGCCGTACACCTCGAACGAGCGCTACCAGAAACTGATCGACCGCACGCAGTGGTGGGGTCGCATGATGGCGATCTACGGTGTGCACGTGCACGTCGGCGTCGACGACCGCCGCAAGGCCGTGCCGCTGGTCAACGGTCTGCTCGGCTACCTGCCGCACCTGCAGGCGCTGAGCGCTTCGAGCCCGTGGTGGGAGGGCGTCAACACCGGCTACGCATCGAATCGCGCGATGATGTTTCGTCAGCTTCCCACCGCCGGGCTGCCGCCGCATGTCGAGACGTGGCAAGACTTCGAGGCCTTCGTGGCCGGCGCCCTGCAGACTGGAGTGATCGACCAGCTCAACGAGATTCGCTGGGACATACGGCCCGCGCCGAAGTTCGGCACCGTCGAGAACCGTGTGTGCGACGGGCTGCCGACACTGTTCGAGGTCGGGGCGCTCACCGCGTTCATCCAGTGCGCGGTCGACGAGCTCAGCGAGCAGATCGAGGCAGGCATGGTGCTCGATCGCATTCCAGACTGGGCGATCGCAGAGAACAAGTGGCGCGCGGCGCGCTACGGCCTGCCGACGGTGTTCATCGCCGACCACGATCTCAACGAGCGCAGTGTCATCGACGACACCCTGGAGCTTCTCGATCGCTGGCAGCCTCGCGCACAGCGGCTGGGCTGCGCCGAACAGCTCGCGGATGTCGAGTCCATCATTCGCGGCGGTGCGAGCTACCAGAGACAGCTGCGCGTCGCATCACGGCACGGCGATGACCTGAATGCCGTCGTCGATGCGCTGATGGCCGAGTTCGAGGCCGGGCGGCCGCTCGACCGCTGACCAGACTCAGCCGCTGCGCGCCGCCTCTCCGGCAGTTCGGGCAGCGCCACGACTCAGGGCCAGAGGGCTCGATCAGCGATTGAAGAGGCCGCCGAGGCCGGGCACCTCGTTCGGATCGATGCGAGGCGGCGCTCCTGCGGAGTCTCCCGTGCCCTCGTCACCGGCCGGGCCGCCAGCCGCGCCGAATGCCGAGCCCGCAGCGCCTGCTCCGAATGCGGAGGCCGCCTGCGTGAGCGAGCGTTCGGTCGCCTTGGACTGCTGGTCGCGAAGCTCGGCCTCTTGCTGAGCGCGCTTCGCCGGGTTGCCGCTCTTAGCCTTACCCTTCTTGCCTTTGCCTTTGACGTTCTTGCGTTTGGAGCCTCCGTGCCCCATGGCTCCCATTCCGGGCAGGTTCGGCACACCGCCGCGGGCCACCGACTTCATCATCTTGGCCGCCTGTTCGAAGCGCTGCACGAGGCTGTTCACTTCGCTGACCGTGGTGCCCGAGCCCTTCGCGATGCGCAGGCGCCGTGAGCCGTTGAGCAGCTTGGGATTCTCGCGCTCGGCCTTGGTCATCGACTGGATGATCGCCTCGGTGCGGGTCAGCTGCGACTCGTCGAACTGCTCGAGCTGCTGGCGCATGCCTGCTGCTCCGGGCATCATGCCGAGCAGCTTCTTCATCGAGCCCATCTTCTTGATCTGCTGCATCTGCTGCAGAAAGTCGTCGAGAGTGAACGCCTCTTTGGCGATCTTCTCGGCGACTTTGCGCGCCTCTTCTTCGTCGAAGGTGCGCTGAGCCTCTTCGATGAGCGTGAGCACGTCGCCCATGTCAAGAATGCGTTTGGCCTGACGATCGGGGTGGAAGATCTCCAGGTCGTCGAGACGCTCACCGGTCGAGGCGAAGAGAATCGGCTTGCCCGTGACGCTCACGACAGAGAGGGCGGCGCCGCCGCGGGTGTCGCCGTCGAGCTTCGAGAGCACGACACCGGTGAAGTCGACGCCCTCGTTGAAGGCCTGAGCCGTGGCGACGGCGTCCTGACCGATCATGGCGTCGATCACGAAGAGCACTTCGTCGGGGTCGATCGCCCGACGAATGTCGCTGGCCTGCTTCATCATCTCGGCGTCGACGCCGGTTCGGCCGGCCGTGTCGACGATGACCACGTCGTACTGCTTGTCGCGAGCGTACGAGATCGAATGCTTGGCGACTTTGACCGGGTTACCGATGCCGTTGCCGGGTTCGGGGGCGTAGACCGGCACGCCGGCCTGCTCGCCGACCACCTGCAGCTGACCGACGGCGTTGGGACGCTGCAGGTCGGCGGCGACGAGAATCGGCGTATGGCCATCTTTCACCAGGAACTTGGCAAGCTTGCCCGCGAAAGTGGTCTTGCCTGCACCCTGAAGGCCGGCGAGCATGATGACCGTCGGCGGCTGCTTCGCCAGCTGCAGCCGTCGAGTCTCGCCACCGAGGATGTTGGTGAGCTCTTCGTCGACGATCTTGACGACCTGCTGGGCGGGGTTTAGCGCCTGGTTGACTTCGTCTGAGAGCGCACGCTCGCGCACTTTGGCGGTGAAACCTTTGACCACGGTGAGCGCGACATCGGCGTCGAGCAGGGCGCGGCGGATCTCGCGCACGGTGGCGTCGACATCGGCCGGAGAGAGCTTGCCCTTGGTGCGCAGGTGCGCAAAGGTCTGGACCAGCCGTTCAGAGAGGTTCGAGAAAGTAGCCATATCGGGTCGATTCTAGCCGACGCGGGCGCATCACGCGGGGTCGGCTCTCAGCGCGTGCTCGGGACGCCCGGAATCTGAGATTCGACAGGGCCCGAAGCGCACCGAGAGCCCGGGGGGCTCACCCGAAGATCGCACGCACCTCGCGGTAGCGCTCAGACGGCACCTGCTTCGTCTCAGCCAGCTCGGCGAAAGGCACGCTGACGATGTCGGTGCCGCGCAGTGCCACCATGCGCCCCCACTGGCGACGAGCGACGAGCTCAACGACTTCGATGCCCAGTCGCGTGGCCAGCACACGGTCGAACGCGGTGGGCACTCCCCCGCGCTGAATGTGGCCGAGAACCGTCGCCCGGCTCTCGATTCCCGTGCGCTCCTCGATCAGCGGGGCGAGAACCTCCCCGATGCCGCCGAGCCGGGCACGTCCGAATCCGTCGAGGCCCTTGTCAGAGAATGCCTCGTCCATGTCGGGCAGTGTGAACCCCTCAGCGACGACGACCATCGGCGAACGCCCACGATCGCGCACCGAGGTCACCCACGCGCAGATCTGGTCGAGGCTCTCGGCCTGCTCTGGAATCAGAATCGCATGCGCGCCGCCGGCCGTGCCCGCGTGCAGCGCGATCCATCCGGCGTGGCGGCCCATCACCTCGAGCACCATGCAGCGCTTGTGCGCATTGCCGGTCGTGCGCAGCCGGTCGATCGACTCGGTGGCGATCGACACCGCAGTGTCGAACCCGAAGCTGTAATCGGTGCCGTCGAGATCGTTGTCGATCGTCTTCGGCACCCCGACGATCGGAATGCCGTCGTTGCGCAGCAGGTTCGCCGCTCGCATCGTGCCGTCTCCGCCGATCGCGATCACCGCATCCACACCGTGCTCGGCCAGGGTGCGCAGAATGTTCTCGGGTCGGCCCGCCTCGGTTCTGTATGGGCCGATGCGCGAGGTGCCGAGAATGGTGCCGCCCTCTTTGGCGAGCCCGCGCACCCGAGCGCGATCGAGCGTGATGTAGTCGCCTTCGATCATGCCGCGCCAGCCGTCGAGAAAGCCGACGAACTCCTGCCCGTAGACCTCGGTGCCTTTGAGCACCGCGCCTCGGATCACCGCGTTGAGCCCGGGGCAGTCACCGCCAGACGTGAGGATGCCGATGCGGCGCGGCATCTGTTCCAGAGCGGTCGGGTCGGTCAGTGTCTCCATGTGGCTCCCCTTCGAACGGCGGCTGTCGTCGGCTGCTGCGACGTGCACCACCCAGCGTATCGGCACAGAATGACGACACTATGAACGGAGCCGCTCACCTCTCCGTCGGAATCGGCTTGCGCGCGAGCCATGCCGCGACGAGCGCTCCGCTGATGTTGTGCCAGACAGAGAAGACCGCAGGTGCGAGCGCGGCAGCGGGGTTGAAGTGCACCGTGGCCAGCGAGGCTGCCAGCCCCGAGTTCTGCATTCCCACCTCGAACGCCAGCGCACGGCGCGCGGCGTGATCGAGGTGCACCGCTCGCCCGGCGAGATAGCCGAGCAGCAGCCCGATGCCGTTGTGCAGCACGACTGCGAGAATGATCAGCAGCCCTGCCTGCGCGAACGCGGCCGCGCTTTTGCCCATCACCGCAGTGACGATCGTCGCGATCGCGATCGCCGACAGCCATGGCAGCACAGGCTTGATGTAGTCGATGATGCGCCCGAACAGGCTGCGCACGATGACACCGGCGATCACCGGCAGCAGCACCGTCTTCAGGATGTCGAGAAACATCGCCTCGACCGGAATCGACATGTACTGCCCCGCGAACGCCAGTGTCAGCAGCGGCATCAGCAGAGGTGCGACCAGGGTCGAGACGGTCGCCACAGACACCGAGAACGCCACGTCGCCCTTCGCAAGGTACGTCATCACATTCGAGGCGGTGCCGCTGGGCGCACAGCCGACCAGGATGACGCCAACGGCCAGTTCGGCGGGCAGCTGCAGCGCCCACACCACGAGCAGCCCGGCCAACGGCATGATGACATAGTGCGCGACCAGTCCGAGCAGCACGACCAGCGGCCGTTTGGCGATGCGTTTGAAGTCGGCGCCGGTGAGGGTGATGCCCATCAGAAACATGATCAGCCCCAGCAGATACGGCACGATCGGGGTGATCGGGGTGAACGTCGCAGGCAGGCAGAAGCCCAGCACTGCGGCGACGATCACGATCGCTGGGAACACCGTCACGGCGAGAATCGCGTTGCGATCACGCTTCGGCCGTTGTGCGGATGCTTCGCTGCCGGAGCGCTGCAGAGGTGCGTCAGGTGATGGTTCGGTCTGGTCGGTCTTCTTCACGGCGCACAATGCTACTCTCCGCGGTCGTGTGCCCCGTCTGCCGCACTCGGGGCTCTCTCCGGCCGTTGGCTGCCTCGCCCTGCGACGGCGGATGGGCAGGGAGAGCCGAGGCTTCTGCGCGTGGCGACCAGAGCATCCGGCGAACGCTACAGTGGTGTCGATGCTCCCCAGCTCTTCTCTCTTCGCCGACGACCTGATCGCCTGGTATCTCGATGAACGCCGCGATCTTCCCTGGCGCGCCGAGGAGGCGACGCCATGGGGCGTGCTGGTCAGCGAGTTCATGCTGCAGCAGACGCAGGTCGACCGTGTGCTGCCACGCTGGCACGAGTGGATGCAGGCGTGGCCGACGCCCTGCGACCTTGCGGCTGCGAGCGCCGGCGATGCGATTCGTGCGTGGGATCGGCTCGGGTATCCGCGTCGGGCGGGCTGGCTGCACGCTGCCGCCCAGCAGATCTGCGCGGAGCACGCGGGCGAAGTGCCAGACGACCTCGACACACTGCTCTCGCTGAAGGGCGTCGGCGACTACACCGCCCGCGCCGTGCTGGTCTTCGCGTTTCACCAGCGGCATCCCGTCGTCGACACGAACATTCGTCGTGTGCTCGCCCGAGCCGTCGACGGCGAGGCGGAACCGGGCGCCCCAAGACCGGCGCACGACCTGCCGGCGATGTCGGCGCAGCTGCCGCAGGACGCCGAGCGCGCGCGCCTGGCCACCTATGCGTTCATGGAGCTCGGAGCACTCGTCTGCACCGCCCGCACACCGAGTTGCGAAGTCTGCCCGATTCGTTCGCGGTGTGCATGGGTCGCAGCCGGGTCACCGCCGTCAGCGGCGCCGAAGCGTCGCACACAGGCGCGATTCGAGGGCAGCGACCGGCAGGCGCGCGGCCGCATCATGGCGCGGCTGCGGGCCGCCCGCGAGCCGGTGGCGGTCAGCGCACTGCTGCAGGATGCTCCGGATCGCCCGCAGGCCGAACGCGCGCTTGCCTCTCTGGTCGCCGACGGTCTCGCCGTCGAGAGCACGCACGATGGCGGGTTCCAGCTGCCCTGAGTCGCCGAGGGCACGCGTCCGCCCACCGCAGGCTGTCTTCGGCGGCTACCCCACCAGCTCGGCGGCGAAGGTGTTCGCGTTGAAGGCTGCGATGTCGTCGATGCCCTCACCGAAGCCGATCAGTTTGACCGAGATCCCGGTGGTCTGCTGCACGCCCACGACGAAACCGCCCTTGGCCGAGCCATCGATCTTCGAGAGCACGATGCCGGTGACCCCGGCATGGTCGATGAACGCCTGGGCCTGGCTCAGCCCGTTCTGCCCGGTCGTGGCGTCGAGCACCAGCAGCACCTCGGCGATCGGTGCGAGCTTCTCGACGACGCGGCGAATCTTGGTGAGTTCGTCCATCAGACCGGCTTTGGTCTGCAGGCGGCCGGCGGTGTCGATGATGACCACGTCGGCGTCGACGTCGATGCCGTGCTGCACAGCCTGGTACGCGACCGAGGCTGGATCCTGCCCCTGCTGCTGCGGCCGCACCACCTCGGCGCCGGCCCGCTGGCCCCAGGTGGCCACCTGTTCGACGGCGGCCGCACGGAACGTATCGGCCGCACCGATCACCACACGCTTGTTCGCCCGCGTGATGAACCGTGCGAGCTTGCCGATCGTCGTCGTCTTGCCGACGCCGTTCACCCCGACCACCAGCACGACCGCAGGCAGCAGGCGGCCGGTGGCAGCATCCTGCGGGCGGGTCAGACGCAACGTCGGGTCGTTCGCACTCAGCCGCTCGGCCAGCTCGTCACGCAGCACGTTGCGCAGCTCGCGTTCGTCGGCGATCGCCAGTCGCTCCACGTTCGAACGCACCGCCTCGACGATCGACTCTGACGCCTCAGCGCCGAAGTCGCCGAGAATGAGGCTGTCTTCGAGGTCTTCCCAGCTGCTCTCGTCGATGGGCCGCGTGCCCTGAAAGAGAGTGCGCAGACTGCCTCGCAGTGACCATTTGCTCATTTCCCGCTCCTGTCATGACCCTCTTGCTCATCGCGCCTGTCGTCGTCTGCCGCCCGGTCGCCCTCGCCCGCAGTGTGGTCGGCATCGTGTTCGTCGTGCTCCATGCGCTGTCCCACCACGGCCGACACACCATCCTGCCGCATCGACACACCATACAGTGCGTCGGCGATCTCCATCGTGCGCTTCTGGTGGGTGATGACGATGAGCTGGGAGTCTCGCCGCAGTCGTTCGAACACCGAGAGCAGACGCCCCAGGTTCGCGTCGTCGAGCGCGGCCTCGACTTCGTCCATGATGTAGAACGGGCTCGGTCGGGCGATGAAGATCGCGACCAGCAGAGCGACCGCCGCCAGCGACCGCTCACCGCCCGAGAGCAGCGAGAGCCGGTCGATCTTCTTGCCCGCCGGCCTGATGTGCACGGCGATGCCGGTGGTCAGCGGATGCTCTGGGTCGGTCAGCGTCAGCGACCCGCGCCCGCCGGGAAACAGCACCGGGAAGATCTCGTCGAAGGCCCGCTGCGTGTCGTCGAACGCCTCAGTGAAGATCGACTGCATCTTCTCGTCGAGCTCGTCGCTGATGGCGATCAGATCGGCTCGCGTCTTGCGCAGATCGACGAGCTGGTCGTTCATGTAGTTGTACCGCTCTTCGAGCGCGGCGAACTCTTCGAGCGCGAGCGGGTTCACCCGCCCCAAGCGGCTCAGCGCACGCTGGGCCTTCACCAGCCGCAGCCGCTGCTGCTCATGGTCGTAGGGCACGGTCTCGACCGTCTCGTCGGCGTCGGCCCACTCGCCCGTCACCGGAATCGGCAGGTGCGGCCCACTCTCGGCGATCAGCACGTCGACGTCGATGTTCAGTTCGGTGCGCACGCGTTCTGCGGCCGAGTCGCGGCGCACCCGCTGCTCGTGCTCGCGCAGCTCGATGCCGTGCGCGCGTTCGGCGAGCAGTTCGAGCTGATGCTGCTGCTCGGTGATGCGTTCGCGCAGCTCGCGCAGCTGTCCGTGCTGCTGGTTGCGGGCCACCTCGTGCTCGGCGACGGTGAGTCTCGCCTGCTGCAGCGACGTGCCGATGTGCGCCATGATGTCGGGCAGCAGCGCCTGCACGTGCTCGGCGCGCTCCAGCTGGATGCTGCGGATCGCCTGCTCCCGAGCCTGTGCCTCGGCCTGCGCCTTCGACTGCTCGGCGTCACGCTGCAGCGTCTCGGCGCGACGCTGTTCGGCCCTCGCGCGTTCGCGGGCGGTCTCGACCGAGACGCGCACCTCCATCTCGTGCGCTCGAGCCGCTTCAAGTGCGTCGAATGCAGGCTGGCGGTCGATGGGTTCGCTCAGCGGCTGCGGCTCGGCGTCGAAGGATGCCAACGCCGCGTGCGCCTGCTCACTCGCGTCGGTCGCCTCGTCGAGTCGCGTTCGCGCCTGCTCGGCCTGTGTCGTGAGACGCGCGAGTTCCGCCTCAGCGCTGTCGACCTGAGCACGCAGCGATCCGAGCCGTTTGGCCGTCTCGGCCGCGCGAGCATCCGCCGCACGCAGCTCGGCGAGCGCCTGATCTCGTTCGGCGCGCCGGGCATCCCGCTCGTCGCGGGCGACGTCGATGCGCGCGCTCGCCGACGCGACCGAGGCACGGGCCTCATCGGCGGCGCGCAGAGCTTCGTCACGCTGCGCCAGCAGCTGCAGTCGTGACTGCCCGGCATCGCCGCCGCCGCGCACCAGCGCACGGCCGATCACGTCGCCCTCGGGTGTGACGACCTGCCAGTCTCCGGCGGGCAGTGCGTCGAGCACGGCGACCGGGTCGACCACTGTCGCAGCGCTGTCGGTGACCTCTTTCTCTCGAACGATCACAGTGTGGGCGAGGCGCGCGAGCACTCCGGACGGCCCCTGAGCGACATCGGGCGCCCATGCCACCCCGGGCGGCAGCGTCGGACGGTCGCTCAGTTCGCCTGCGGTCTCAGGCGCCGCGGGTTCGGCGACGACGCCGGTGACCTGTCCCAGATCACCCGCGCGGGCATCACCCAGAACGGCTGCGCCAGCTGCGCTGGAGTCGACCAGCAGCGCATCGGTCAGCGCGCCGAGCGCCGCGGCGACGGCCGCCTCGAAGCCTGCCTGCACCTGCAGTGCGTCGGCGACGCGGCCGCGCACGCCGATGGTCTCGGCATGGATGATCTGTGCCGAGCCGTCGCGCGATTCGAGGGCCATGCCGAGCGCCGCGGCACGGGCCTGCTGCGAGTCTGCCTCAGAGGTCGCCTTCGCCTGCAGATCGCGTGCTGCCGTCAATGCCCGTTCGGCGGCTTCGAGCCGGTCGGTCGCGGCACGGTATGCGGCGTCGAGGCCCGTGGTCGAGCTGCCCGATGTGTCTGACCCGTCAGGCGTCGGCTCTGCCGTCTGTTCGGCGGCGGTGGCCTCGGCGAGCGCCTGTGCCCGCTGGTCGCGGCGCTCGGTCGCCTGCTGCACCGCCGAGCCCTGCGACTCGACCTGTCGTTCAGCGGCCTCGACCTTGCCTGCGGCGACTTCGACGGCGTTCGCGAGCGCCGATCGACGCAGTTCGTGGCGGCTGATCAGAGCGGCCTGCTCGGCGATCTGTGCGTCGACGGCCTGCAGCGCGTCGAAGGCCTCGCGGGTGGCCGCCCGCTGCTCGTCAAGAGCTGTCGACAGCTCGGTCGCACGCTCGGCGAGCTCTCGTGCGGCGCTCCGAGCGCTGTCGGCCTGATCGAATTTCGCGGCGACGTCGAGGTCGAAGGTCTGCGGCCGCACCGAGAGCAGCGCGACCCGCTGCTCGGCGATCGATCGCAGCGAGCGAAAGCGTTCGGCCGCCGACTCCAGGCGGTGCACGACTGCACGCGAACGCTCCAGCTCGTCTGAGACCGTGGTCGCCTCGAGCTCGGTCTGACGGCTGCGGCTCGCCGCGACGGTCTCGCGCAGCACACCCTGCTCGTTCTCAAGAGCCTGTCGCTGGGTCGCGAGAGTGCCCAGATCGGTGTCGAGCTCTACGATCTCGGCGGCGAGCAGCCGAGAGGTCGCGTCACGCACCTCGGCCTGGATCTGCTGTGCCGAACGTGCGATCTCGGCCTGGCGGCCGAGGGGCTTCAGCTGGCGTCGCAGCTCGGCGGTGAGGTCGCTCACCCGCTGCAGGTTGGCCTCCATGGCATCGAGTTTGCGCACCGTGCGCTCTTTGCGGCGGCGGTGTTTGAGAATACCGGCGGCCTCTTCGATGAAGCCGCGGCGCTCTTCCGGCGACGCGCGCAGCACCTGATCGAGCTGCCCCTGGCTGACGATGACGTGCATCTCGCGGCCGAGGCCCGAATCGCTCAGCAGCTCCTGCACGTCGAGCAGTCGGCACGACTGCCCGTTGATCGCGTACTCGCTGCCGCCGTTGCGAAACAGCGTTCGCGAGATCGTGACCTCGGTGTACTCAATCGGCAGCGCGCCGTCGGTGTTGTCGATGGTGAGTTCGACCTGGGCGCGGCCGAGCGGCCCCTTCTTGGCAGTGCCTGCGAAGATGACGTCTTCCATCTTTCCGCCGCGCAGCGTCTTCGCACCCTGCTCGCCCATGACCCATGCCAGGGCGTCGACGATGTTCGACTTGCCCGACCCGTTGGGGCCGACGACCGCGGTGACTCCAGGCTCGAACTCGAACGTGGTCGCGTGCGCGAACGACTTGAACCCTTTCAGGGTCAGTCTCTTCACATACACGTCGAAGGCTCGCTTTCTCTGGGGCCACCTGCCGTCAGCCTGGTCGGTCGGCGGTCTTCCTCGCTGCATACAGGCTACCGGGTGCGCTCCCGGCGCCTGCACCATGGCATCCGCTCACCGTCTCGCGCGCCCGCCCTATTTCGCCACCTGAACCAGGCGGGTCTGCCCGCCGGCAACGAGATAGCCGCGCCCTGCTGGCCACCGAGACGTGTCGTCGGCAGGCACGTTCGCCCTGAGGTAGCGGTCGCTGTCATCGGTCTCGGGGCGCAGCAGCAGACCGCATCTGATGGTTCGCACGGCGCCGTGCAGCTCCCAGGCGGCGGGCAGCGTGGCTGGGTCGACGTCGACCAGGCAGGTGATGCTCTCTCGTCGGCAGTGTGCGACAAGTGCAGCGAGACGGGACTCGGCAGGGGTGCCCACGAAGTCGGCGGTGTGGTCGATCACGATCATCAGCTGATCGCTGTCGAGCGCTGGCCGTGTGGGCTCTGAAGTCTGGGCCGACTGCTTCGGCTGCACGTCGGTGCGTCTGGGGGCGGCAGACAGCCAGTCGTCGTCGGCAAGCCAGCCGGCGGTGTCGAACTGCGCCAGACTCGGCCGTTCAACCGGGGGCTCAACCGCCCCCAGTATCTCGTCGATCACGGTGATCACCTGGGCTTCGTCGTTCGCGACGCGCGACCATGAGATCGCCGCGTCGAGGGGTGACGTCTTCGGCGTGATGAGGATGCTCTCTGCCGCAGGCCGGGTTGTCGCGAGTGCTCGTGTGAGCACACCGAGCACCGCGGAGTTCTCGTCGCTCGAGCGCCCCTGCACCAGAAACGGCTCGTGTGACGGCAGACCGACCGGCGCGAGGGTGTCGTCAGCCACTGCGAAGACCGGAGCCTGATCGACGTCGAAGGCCGGCAGCGAATCGAGCGCGACCGTCTCGGGCAGACGACGGATGCTCGGTGTCGGCTCCGACCCCATGTCGGCCAGACGCGCGGCCACTTCGGCGAGCACCGCGGCCTGTTCGGTCACGGTGACGGCGCCGTGTGGCACCCCGATCTGCGTTTCGAGCCCGCCGCAGATGCCGCCGATGACGATGCCGCGGCCGGGAGGCGCATCATCGAGCACGCTGGTGTCGATGTCGAGCAGGCCGCCGAGGGCGGCATCCGTCATCCTGAGCGCGAGGGTCTGCCCCAGGCTGGACGCGATGGTCGCGGGCAGCCCGCTGGGTCGACTCGTGGTGAATGCGAAGTGGATGCCCACGTCGCGCCCGGACGCGAACAGCGCGGCAAGCGAGCCGATCACGTCGAAGCCTCGCGCGAACTCGTACTGCTCTTGCATGGCCGCCAGGTCGTCGATCAGCACGTAGACCCGGGGCAGGCCGTCGGCTGTCGCCGTCGGCAGTTCGTCGATGGCCGAGGCTTTGGCTCGTCGCAGCAGCGCGATGCGCTCGGTGGCAGTGGCGTCGAGCTGACGCAGCAGGCGTTGGATGCGTTCGCGATCGTCTGCGGCGATGACCGCACCGACCGTCGGCAGCGTGTCAAGCTGTTCGAGCCCGGCCCCAGCGGCATCGATGACATAGATGTGTGTGGCCGCAGTGCCGCTCGGCCGATCGCTCAGCTGCCAGGCAAGGGTGCGCAGCACCTGCGTGCGGCCCGAGCCGGCGCTGCCGATCACGCGAAGGTGCCCGTCTGCCGCAGGCGACCACGCATAGATCTGCTGCCGCTGATGCTGCGGGTCGTCGGCCAGCCCCAACACGATCTCGTGGGCACTCTGCGGTTGCTGGGCTGTCTCAGTGCTCGCAGACGGCCCAGACAGCCCAATCGACCCACAGGTTTCAGACGACTCAGGCAGTGGCAGCGCGAGCCGACTGGGCAGCGCGTCGAGCCACGGGCGACGCGGTGCATCAAGCCGCAGCCCCTCGGCGGCGGCGAGCATCGCGTCGCGCATGGCCTCGATCTCACGCTGCGCCTGCGCACCAGTGCGGTCACGCGTTGCGGGCTGCAGCCATTGTCGAGCCGTCTGAAAGGGCAGCTCGGCGATCGTGATCTGTGCGGCTTCACGGCCGAGGATCATCGGTGCGCCCAGATACGCCGTCTGAAAGTGCTGCACGCGCCCAGGACCGACGCGCACTGCGGCTCGACCTGGGGTGCTCGCCGA
Organism: Pseudoclavibacter sp. CFCC 14310; assembly: GCF_008831165.1. Taxonomy (NCBI): domain Bacteria; kingdom Bacillati; phylum Actinomycetota; class Actinomycetes; order Micrococcales; family Microbacteriaceae; genus Pseudoclavibacter; species Pseudoclavibacter sp. CFCC 14310. The sequence goes on from NZ_WBKC01000003.1 coordinate 380,235, forward strand.
GAAGTGCGCGGCGTCCGGTATGCCCAGCACATCGGTACTGTCCTGCTCGTCTGCCATCCGCAGGGCGACTCGCAGGTTCGCATTGGCTCGAAGGTTGTCGTTGACGACGCCCGACGGGCGCTGGGTCGCGAGAATCAGGTGCACCCCGAGCGAGCGTCCGCGGGCCGCGATGTCGACGATGCCGGTGACGAACTCGGGCACGTCAGCCACGAGCGCGGCGAACTCGTCGACCACGATCACGAGCGTGGGCGGGGTGCGCGGGTCGCGCAGACGCTCCATGCCGCGCAGGTCTTTGGCTCCGACGGCATTGAACAGGTGCTCGCGTCGGGTGAGCTCTGCACGCAGCGATATCAGAGTGCGCTGCACGAGGTGCGGGTCGAGGTCGGTGACCAAGCCGACGGTGTGCGGCAGACCGACACACTCGGCGAATGCCGCCCCGCCCTTGTAGTCGACGAGCAGAAACGTCAGACGATCAGGTGCGTACTCAGCGGCCATGGCCATGATCCACGTCTGCAGGAATTCGCTCTTGCCACTCCCCGTCGTGCCACCCACTAAAGCGTGCGGCCCCTGTTCGCGCAGGTCGAGGGCGAAGGGGCCGTTCGTGCCGACGCCGAGACGTGCGGTCAGCCCGGAGCCGGCGTTCAGAGCCTGCGCCCGAGTGCCGCCAGTGCCCCACCCGGACATCAGCGAGTCGTTGGCCTTCCAACGCCTTTCGATCGCCAGCGGCTCTGAAAGGTCGGTGTCGCCGATCTCGCTGAGCCGCACGCGAGCAGGCAGGTCGGTCTCGTCGACGACGAGCGCACCGCTGTCGACCAGCGGAGCAAGTGCGCGAGCGATCTGAGTGGCGCGGTGCGCATCGAGTCTGTCGAGTCTGGTGACGGGAATGCTGCTGGCCGAGCGCACGCGGTGCAGCGCAGCGGTGAGGTCGTCGCCGATGTGCAGCCAGGTGCGGCATGCCGCTGGCAGAGCCTGCGCCGACTCGCCCAGCCAGAGCACATGCATATCGACATCGGGCCCCGCCTCGGCGATGTGCACAAGCCTGGCGGGGTCGACGCCGGGGTTGCCGATCACGACGGCGATCACCACAGGCGAATGCTCAGGCGGCGCGGCGGCTTCGTGATGATGCCGAATCGGGCGCTCCCCCGCCGGCAGGTGTGAGCGGGCCTGGCCGCGCGTCGGCGACATGCTGCGTTCTCCGAGCACCTCTTCAAGTCGCGTCGTCAGCTGCTGAGCACCTTCGGCGGTGCTGGCCAGATGGTCTCCCGAGATCGGCGAATGTGGCGAGGCGGTGTGCGGCAGCCACTTGAGCCAGCTCCAGCCCGACAGCTGATGTGGCTCGCAGAACGCCGCCACCACGACATCCGCAGGCGAATGCGACGTGGCGACCTGAACGATCAAGGCACGCAGAGCCTCTTCTGCGACACCGGCAGACCCCGTCACACCGATCGCACCGGCGCTCGACAGCTTCTCGAGTACGGGCACGTCGCTGATCGTCTCGAAACGGTCATGCAGATCGACGATCTGCGCCCAGATGTCATCGGGCAGCTCGCCTCGTTCAGCGGCCGGAATCGCGGTGAGGCTCAGATCAGTACCCGCCCCGAAGCGAAGTTCGAGAAACGTCTGGTGTTCGGGCCGTCGGTTCCAGAGAGCCGCGCCCGAACCCGGATTCGCCTGTTGACGCACCGCTCGCTCACGCTGCTGCTGCTCGGCGAGTTCGTCTGCGAGTTTGCGCACCGACTGCCGGTATTCGGTGAGTTCACGCCGATACTCACGCCCCGAGACGAAGCGACTGTCGAGCCAGGTCGCAGCCAGTGTCAGCGGAGAGAGCACGACGAGAATCAGGCTGTACGGCGACTTCGTGAGCGCGAACATCGCGATGCCGCCGAGCAGCGGTGCCAACGCCGCGAGCACGGGCATGCGCGACGAGTGCTGCCGGTGCGGCTGCGCTGGCAGCGCAAGATCTCTGGGCTCGAACCGTGGCACGATCTCGGGTGCCGGAATCACCGCGACCCGAGGCGCGAGAGCAGTCTCGCTCTGCATCTGTGTGAGCCCCGGTGCCAGCGCGTCGTAACGAAACAGTCTGGTGCCAAGCGTCAGCCGGTCGCCGTTGCGCAGGGGCGCATCCGTGACGATCTCGTCATTCACCTCGATGCCGTTGGCACTGCCGAGATCGTGCACAGAGGCGGTGCCGCCATCGGCAATGGTGATCTGAGCGTGGCGGCGCGACACATCGCGCGTGGTCAGATGAACCCTTGTGGCGGGGTCACGACCGATCAGATTCTCACCCACGACCAGCCCGTAGGCACGTGGCGTTCCCGAAGTGTCAGAGCGACGGCGGCGCGACGGCGCGCCCGCCTGCCCGGGTGGTATGAGCTCGATGAGGTGACCCGCCAGCGGATACTGGCGCCGTGCATCGCTGTTGGGCGCTGCATCGTCGACGACTGAGACGATGCAGCCCGGCTGCAGCGCAGACTCGCCCAGTGTGCGATGCCGGTCGAGAATCAGCGGCGTCGACTGGCTGGCGATTCTGACCCGCAGCGTCGCCTGTGCCTGGGCTGTCGGCCCTATGGTGCGCAGTGGATGTGACGGCGGAAGATACCCGCGCAGTCGATCGGCGATCTCGCCGATGAGTGTCGCGGTATCGGTGGTGATGACGATATCGGTGCGTTGCGTGCCGGTATCGAGAGTGCATGCGATGCGCACAGACGGCCCCTTCCCCCCCCTGCAGTTTCGACGGTCTCGGTCGCGATGACTCAGCGCCGCTCGATGTCGAATCTGCTAGCCTGTTCGCAACTTTATCGACGAGGCGGAGCGTCGGTTTTCGGCGATGTGGATAACTGGCAGTTCGTGACCGACCTCGGCCGGTACCTCACTCAGACTGCTGCCGCACTCGAGCAGGTCGACCAGGATCTCGCCTCGAAGATCGGCTGAGCGGCTCGACGCAGACGAGTTCGTTGGTTTCTGGGGGGGTCATTATGACGGTTGCGATGCTGCGCCTCGATCATGCCGTGCTCAGCGACGTGAGCGCACGGTTGTCTGCCTGCAGCGCAGAGCCTGCGCTGAGCGCGCTGCGCCATATCGTCACGGCCGAGGGCGTTGACTACGGTGACGCAGATGTGCAGGCAGCGCTGTCAGACGCCGGCTGTGCGCTGTCTCAAGCCGCAGTCGTCGTCTACGAGGGCACCGGCTATGGCAGCACTGCGGCGGCTCGAATCTCGTCTGGCGTCATTGATGCCGACATGGCAGCAGGGCTGGCTGCCGACCAGCTTTCTCGCGGTGGCGGTGGCATGTGATCAGTGTTGACGTGGTGTTGACCGGGGATCATCCAGGGCGTGGTGATGCTGCCGGGATCGACGGTCTGGCACGACATCTGCAGTCGCAGGGCTCTGCTGTGCGTGATGTGTCTGAGCGTGTCGGCGGGGCGATCGGTGCTCTCAATGGGCAGTCGTCGTCAGCGTGCGATCGGCTGGGCATGCTGTTGACTCGACCACGCGATCTCGCATCGCATCTGGCAGATGCGGCGGATGCTGTGGCTGTGGCCCTGCGAGACTACGGCGAACGTGTGCGGCAGGCACGTTCGCGCGGTGACGCCGTGCGCGACCGAGTCTCTGATCTGCTGCGCCAAGTGGATTCCTGCGCGTTCCGGTTGCAGGCATGCGGCGTGCTGGTGTCGAGCAGTGACTGGCATGCGCCTGCGTCGGCGATGATCAGCCCGGTGCCCGGGGTCGCAGCGGATGCGACCATAGAGCAGCAGCGCGCCCACGACCAAGCCGTCGGCAGGGCAGATCAGGCTCGCAAAGTGATCGCTCAATGGCAGCGAGTAGAATTCGACATTCAGCAAGAGATCGCCGCCTGGCAGCACCTGCAGGCCGAACGTGCCACAACCAATCAGACCATGGCCGCCCGCGTTCGTGGCATCAACCTCGTCGCCCAGGTCGGGCAGACCCCGTACGGCAACGGCCTCGTCACCATGCGCGCCACCTACGGCTGGGCCGAAGACACGCAAGCAGCCACCGCGTATCTCACACAGATCAGCGGCGCTCCCGCCGACGTCGCCCGCTACTGGAACACACTCGACGACCACACCAAACAGACGCTCGTCGACGCCGACCCCGACCTGATCGGCAACCTCGAAGGCGTCGAATACCGATGGCGCGACGTGGCCAACCGGGCACGCATCACACGAGACTACGAACAGGCCAAAGCCGACTACGAGGCCATGCTCAACAGCTCAGACCCAGATAAGCCGGATTGGGCCGATGTCGCAGACCGCCTCGCGAAGTATGAGGCTCTGTACCATCTGATCACTGACGAATCGTCATCCCAGAGCGCGCAGGTCGCATTCTACGACCCCAGCGACCGGCAGAACCCCTTGGCCGCTGTGGCCAACGGTGACCTCGATCGCGCAACGACCATCAGCACACTCGTACAGGGCATGGGTTCCAGCGTACGCAGCGTCGAAGGCGCCTTTCGCGCACTGAGCGGGTTCACAAACGCCGCCCGTGGAAATGTGGGAGTGGTGTGGAACGGATATGAGTCCCCAACACCTGCAACGGTATTGGAGAATGGATATGCGCAGAGTGGCGGCGAACAACTGGCTGCATGGCTAACTGAACTCCACCATGGATATTCTCGCGCCGGAACCGCCGCCACCCCAGACAGCCGTTCACCTGCAGTGTTGAACGTCGTCGCCCACTCCTACGGCACCACCGTCACAGCCTTCGCACTCAAGCTTCTTCATGAGGTGGGCTCAACAACACGCGTGCACGACTTCGTATCTCTCGGCTCGGCTGGTCTTCCCGACGGGGTGACGAATACAACACAGCTCGCCGCCGACACGGTCTACGCCACACAGGCCGACCAAGACCATGTCGCTGAATGGGGGCGCCCCGCTCCCGGAGCGCACAGCGAGAACCCGGTCGAAGACGTTGAAGGTGTTCGAGTGTTCTCATCCGAAGCAGACCCTGCACAAGGCACCAAAAGCGTCACCGACCATGATCTGACACCCACGGACGGAAAAGTCGCCTACCTCGACCCCGAAGCAAACTCAAGACGAGAGGCGTCGAAAGTCCTCGTTGACGGTGACGATTCGATCGGGACAGTAATGACTCGGGAAGAGATCACTCGGCAGCGACTCGCGCGTGCCTGGGATGCCTACGATCCGGACTTGGAGTGAAGACTTCCGCTGCAAGTTTGAGGAGGAACTCGATGTCCAGTCTGAGACGATTGTGCGCCTTAGTAGCATCACTCGTAGGGTGCGCCCTGTTGGTGGGGTGTTCGTCGCTGCCGCTGTATTCGGCGCCGAAGACCTATGCGCAGCCTGAAGGGGTCTGGGCTGACCCTGCCGATGCGAAGGTCGAAGCGTTCCGTCTGATCGACCTGATGCAGGACGCCGTCGGATACGTCCCCGTCAACACCTGGGAAGCACCATTCACTATCACCCCGTATTCGACCAGATGCGAGTCATCAGCAGGAACATTCGTCATGCGCGCATCGGGCGTGCGTGCGCAACAGATCCCGGATTCCATGCGTGACACGACCGCAGTACACGGATGGGCGATCATCGATCACATCGCCGCAGCACTCGACGCAGCCGGATACGGACCCGTGCAAATCCAGGGAGCTCGCGACGGCAACGGCGACAACCTCAGCCACGACGGCGCCGACACCGCTGCTGCAATCGCAGAACGAGACGACGGGCTGCTCATCCTCGTGACCAACTACAGCGCCTACGTCATGCTTGAAATCTACTCGCCGTGCTACGACAAGCAGTCTGTGTCTGACGATGCTGTGTACCCGTACCCGACTTGGGACTATCAGCAGCACCCGATTCCCGGCGTCACCCATCTCGATGGGAAATACGCACCCTGGGCGGCCATCGCCACCCAACACGAACTCACCGAACAGCAGACCGAACACCTCAAACAAGAATGGGAATACTACGGCGGCGCCACCACCACACCCGCACCAGACCCCACACCACAAGACCACCAAACACCAACACCAACACCAAGCCCAAGCCCCAGCCCGACACTGGCGCCCACGGCAACATCCACCCCTCGCAGACCATGACCCACACCCAACAGCCACGCCCTCGCACAGCATCACTACTCACCAGTATCACCATGGCGTGCGCCCTGTTGGTGGGGTGCTCGTCGCTGCCGCTGTATTCGGCTCCGAAGACCTATGCCCAGCCTGAAGGGGTCTGGGCTGACCCTGCCGATGCGAAGGTCGAAGCGTTCCGTCTGATCGACCTGATGCAGGACGCCGTCGGATACGTCCCCGTCAACACCTGGGAAGCACCGTTCACTATCACCCCGTATTCGACCAGATGCGAGTCATCAGCAGGAACATTCGTCATGCGCGCGTCGGGCGTGCGGGCGCAGCAGATCCCGGATTCCATGCGCGACACGACCGCAGTACACGGATGGGCGATCATCGACCGCATCGCCGCCGCCCTCGACGCAGCCGGATACGGACCCGTCAACATCCGCGGCACCCGCGACGGCAACGGCGACGACCTCAGCCACGACGGCGACGACTTGGCCAGTGGCCTTATGGAGCACGAAGACGGGTTATTAATCAAGTTCGTCAATTTCGGCTCCGATATTGAGTTCACAATCGCCTCTCCCTGCTACGACAAGCAGTCTGTGTCTGACGATGCTGTGTACCCGTACCCGACTTGGGACTATCAGCAGCACCCGATTCCCGGAGTCACCCATCTCGATGGGAAATACGCACCCTGGGCGGCCATCGCCACCCAACACGAACTCACCGAACAACAAACAGAACACCTCAAACAAGAATGGGAATACTACGGCGGCGCCACCACCACACCCGCACCAGACCCCACACCACAGGACCACCAAACACCAACACCAACACCAAGCCCAAGCCCCAGCCCGACACTGGCACCCGCGGCAACTTCCAGCCCGAGGCCCGAAAACTGACGAGCTATCGCTGGCCAGCGCGCTCGGCTGCGATCGGCAACAGCACGTCGCGGCTCAACGGAGCAACCTCCACACCCGGCCGTGCCGGATCTGCCCAGACGACCTCGGCGATCTCTCGATGCGCGCAGAGGGCTGCAGCATCGCCGAAAGGAGTTCGAACGAAGTAGGCGTCAGCGTCGACACGCGTGTGATCCTCGTTCAGCGCAGGGGCATCGAATCGCCCAAGATGTTCGAGATCACTGGGGTCTAGGGTCAGGCCCAGCTCCTCCCCGACCTCCCGCACGACTGCCTGCAGTGGCGTCTCGCCAGGTTCGAGTTTGCCGCCGCACTGCATGAAACCAGTCGTGCCTCGTTTGCGCACGAGCAGGGTGCGGCCAGCGCTGTCGTTAAGCACCATCGCAGCGATGCGCAGCACGTGTTCCTGGTCGTGGTTCTCAGCTTTGTCGTTCATGGCTTTCCTCTTTCTATAGAAGCTCTGCAGCGAGGTCAGGTGCAGCAGCGCAAGAGTGACTGATCCGCACAGAAGTGCTTACCACCGGCACTCTAGCGCTGAAATCCGCAGGTACTGACACTCCCCGCTCGGTCTCACCTCAGCCGCTGGCAGTACGTGCACAGATGCGAATGCCGATTCATGAACGCCACGCGCTTGATCGGCCTCCCGCACCGCGGGCACGGCTGCCCGGTCTGACCATAGGCGCTCAGTTCGATGGCGAAGTACCCCGACTCCCCGTTCACATGCTTGTACTGCTCGTCGAAGCTCGTGCCGCCGACGGCGACCGCCCGACGCAGCACCGCGACCACCGCATCCACCAGACGCAGCGCACGCGCCTGACTCAGCGAGTCGGCCGGCTGTTCGGGGTGCACCCGCGCTGCCCAGAGCGATTCGTCGGCATAGATGTTGCCGATTCCCGAGACGGTGGTCTGGTCGAGCAGCACGCGCTTCACAGCCGACCGGTGACGTCGGATGCTGCGCGCCAGCCGTGCACGATCGAAACCGGCTTCGAGCGGGTCGGGTGCGATATGCGCGGCCTGCCGCGGCACGAGACCACGCAACGCGAACCGGTCGGCGACGAGGACGTCGACCGCCAGCGACCCGAAGAGACGCTGATCGTGAAAGCTCAGCTCGCGGCGTCGGCCCGACTCAACGACCGTGTCGATGCGGATGCGCTCATGTCGCAGCGGCGGCGCGTCAGCAGACAGGTCGTGGGCGAGCAGCTGCCCGCTCATGCCCAAGTGCGCCAGCAGCGCGGGCGGCGGGGCCGATTCGGCTGAGGATGCGTCAGCGAGTTCCAGCGGAATCCAGAGGAATTTGCCACGTCGCTGCGGCTGCCCGAGGTGCGCGCCGATCAAGGTCTGGATGAAGTCTTGGCTGTCGCCGGGATGGCGTTTCAGCGAACGCTCGTCGAAGACGCGAACCGCGTCGATTCGATGGCCGGCGAAGAGATGCTCGATGCCGAGGCGAACCGTCTCGACTTCTGGAAGCTCAGGCATCCGCTTTCTTGAGCTCGGCGTCGGTGATGCACTTCCAGGCGTTGAAGGCCGCGGCCATCTCGGCCTGCTTCTTGCTGGTGCCTTCGCCGTCGCCCTTCACCGTGTCGCCGCAGTGCACGCTCGCGGCCCAGCGACGCTCATGGTCGGGGCCCGTCGACGAGACGGTGTAGACGGGAAATGGCAGACCGTGCTCTGATGCGGATTCCTGCAGAGTGGTCTTGGGATCCATGCGCGCCGCCAGCGTCTCGATGCGCGGCAGCAGCGGTGAGAGCAGGCAGAGCACGAACGGCCGTGCCTTCTCGAGCCCCCCGGTCAGGTAGGTTGCGCCGATCAGCGACTCGACCATGTCGGCCAGCAGAGAGGCCTTGTGGTGACCGCCGGTCAGCTCTTCGCCGCGGCCCAGCAGCAGGTAGCCGCCGATGCCGCGGTCTTCTGCGATGAACGAGAGCGCATTCGTGCTGACGATCGCAGCACGACGCCGCGAGAGCTCCCCCTCAGAGAGGTCTGGGAACTCGTGGAACAGCAGGTCTGTCGCAACCAGCTGCAGCACGGAGTCGCCGAGAAACTCCAAGCGCTCATTGGTCGGCAGACCGCCGTTCTCGAATGCGTACGACCGATGGGTCAGTGCGCGCGTGAGATAGGGCTCGTCGATCTGCACATCGAGCCGCTCCAGCAGCTCGACTTTGTCACTCTCGTTCACCGCTTGCTCCGCGTATGACTACGCGTCAGCGACCTTGCGACCCTTGTACTCGAAGTAGAGCGGGGTGCCGGCGGAGTCTTCGACGACCTTCGCGCGGTGCGGCAGGCTGTAGACGACCTTGCCGTTCTCGACGGTCTTGACGAGGTTGGGCACCTCGGCCTTCCACTGTGAGCGGCGGCTACGGGTGTTGCTGCGTGAGAGCTTGCGCTTTGGCACTGCCATGATCGATCATTCCTTCTCTGAATCGGCACGCGACGACGACGCGTCGTTCGGTAACTGAGCCAGTTTACCCAGATCTGCCCATCGTGGATCGATTTCGTCTGCGACAGCAGGCTCGATCGGGTCTCCGATGGAGTAGATCTCGGCAGCAGGCTCGTCTCCCACTGGTTTCAGAGGAAGATTCAGAACGATCGCATCGCGGATGCTCTGGCTGAGGTCGACATGTTCGTTCTGCAGAACCTGGATCTCGCCGTCGCCGTCATCGCGTGTTAAAGCTGCTTCTGAATCAGGATACGCGAAAAGGTCACGGAATTCGACTTCATCACGCCAAGACAGCGGCTCGAGCGTGCGCGAAGACTCCCCCACCACCTCGAAATCGATCGTGGCGGTGACCAGAATGCCCTCGTGCACCGACTCGAGTCGCAGATCTGCCTCGATGGGCGACCCTTCGGTCACCCGTGCCAGGCCCACGCCCAGATCGGCCTCTGCCGGCACCGTCACCTGCAGGCTGCGCATCGCGCCGGGTTTGCCGACCAGGTCATGAACGTTGATGAGATAGGGGTTCGCCATGGTGCCCAAGTCTAGACCAGCGCGAGGCAGCAGCTCTGCGACGTTCAGCCGTTCGTCGCCTGCACCTGTTCGGCGATCGAGGTGATCACCTTGGGGTCGGCCACGGTCGTGGTGTCGCCGATCGACCGGCCCTCGGCCAGATCTCGCAGCACTCGTCTGATGATCTTTCCCGACCTCGTCTTCGGCAGGTCGTTCACGATGTAGACCCGCTTGGGCCGGGCGATCGCGCCGATCTGCTGCGCGACGTGCTGCCGCAGCTCAGCCGGAGCATCTGCCGTCGAGACCAGCTGCTGGTTGCGTTTGAGCACCACGAAGGCGATCACGGCCTCACCGGTGTTCTCGTCGGCCACCCCGACCACGCCGGCCTCGGCGACCGCATGATGACCCACCAGCGCTGACTCGATCTCGGCCGTCGACAGGCGGTGCCCCGAGACGTTCATCACGTCGTCGACCCGGCCGAGCAGCCAGATGTCGCCGTCGTCGTCGTACCGGGCGCCGTCTCCGGCGAAGTACCGGTCGCCGAACGTCGCCCAGTAGGTGTCGACGTAGCGTCGGTCGTCACCCCAGATGCCGCGCAGCATCGAGGGCCACGGCCGGTTGGCGACGAGCAGCCCGCCGTTGCCGTTGCCCACCGGAGCGCCGCTGTCGTCGACCACGCCGAGGCTGACGCCGGGCACCGCCCTCTGCGCACTGCCCGGTTTCGTCGTCGTGACGCCGGGCAGCGGCGACGCCATGATCGCTCCCGTCTCGGTCTGCCACCAGGTGTCGACGATCGGCGCCGCGTTCGAGCCCACCACCTCGCGATACCAGAGCCAGGCCTCGGGGTTGATCGGCTCGCCCACGCTGCCCAGCAGACGGATGCTGCTGAGGTCATGATCGAGCACGACCTGCCGCCCGACCCGCATGAATGCGCGAATCGCCGTCGGCGCGGTGTACAGCGTGGTCACCCCGTACCGCTCGACGATCTGCCACCAGCGACCCCAGGTCGGCGTCTCGGGCGTGCCCTCGTACATCACCTGGGTGGCCCCGTTGACCAGCGGGCCGTAGACGAGATAGCTGTGCCCGGTGATCCATCCCACGTCGGCCGTACACCAGAACACGTCGGTCTCAGGCTTCAGGTCGAAGACGACCCGATGCGTGAACGAGGTCTGTGTGAGGTAGCCGCCCGTGGTGTGCAGAATGCCTTTGGGGCGCCCAGTGGTGCCGCTCGTGTAGAGAATGAAGAGCGGGTTCTCGGCGGGAAAGCCCTGTGCCTCGTGTTCGGCGGATGCTGTGGCGACGGTGTCGTGCCACCAGAGATCCCGCCCGTCGGTCCAGTCGACGTCGTTCTCGCCTCGACGCACGACGAGCACGTGCTCGACGCTGTGCCGCCGCTCCGGGTGCAGGCCGAGCGCGGCATCCACCGTCGGTTTCAGCGGCGAGACCCGCCCCTTGCGCCAGCCGCCGTCGGCAGTGACCACCAGCCGCGCCTCGCAGTCGTCGATTCGAGCCCGCAGACTGTCGGCGCTGAACCCGCCGAAGATGACGGAGTGGATGGCGCCGACGCGGGCGATGGCCAGCAGCGTCGCGACGGTCTCGGGAATCATCGGCAGATACACTGCGACCCGATCGCCCTGCCCGATGCCGAGCGCGGTGAGCACGTTCGCGGCGCGCTTCACCTCATCGAGCAGCTGGGCATAGGTGATCGTTCGTCGATCGCCCGGCTCTCCCTCCCAGTGCAGCGCGACTCGGTCGCCGTTGCCTGCGATCACGTGCCGGTCGAGCGCGTTGTACGAAGCGTTGATCTCGCCGTCGTCGAACCATTTCGCAAAGGGCGGGCTGCTCCAGTCGAGCGTGCGGGCGAACGGCTTGTGCCAGTGCAGCGCACGAGCGCGGTCAGCCCAGAACGCCTCTGGGTCGGCCTCGGCCTGCCGGTAGACGTCTGCGGTGCAGTTCGCCTGTGCAGCGAACGCCTGACTGGGAGGAAACCGATCGACGAGATCGAGATGGTGGCTTTCGATGACGCCATGCTGGTCGGTGATGAAGATGCGGTTGATCTGAGCCGTCGCTGGTGCTGGTTCGTTCATGGGCCCTCCTCGTTGAGCGCTCCACGGTGCCGAGCGGTGCCCGAAGTCGGTTCGTCTCTCACCTCGAACGGCCCCATTGCCGCCAGAGACGAATCCGGTTCGCGACACCACACCGTGATGGGTAGCTGTCAGACTAGCGCAGCACCCCGAGCGCACCACACGTGAGAACGGTGTTGCAGCGAGAAGAAATGCATTCCTGCACGCCTGGCGAAGAACCGAGGTTCTGCCGACCGGCTCGCTCAGTGATCGGCTGTCGGCCCGTCACGACGCATCAGGCGAGCCGGGCGCACCGCACCGGGGCCGAACCGGTCGACCACGGCGTCTACCGCCTGATCGGTGACACGCCACTGGTCGTCGTCACTCCACAACGCGGTCTCGGCGCCGTCGGCTCCGACCGGCGCGAGCTGTTCGAGCCGCACGCCGATCAGTCGAATGGCGCTGTTGGCCATGCCCGACTCGTCGAAGAGACGCCAAGCGGTCTCGAACACTGTGCGACCGGTCTGCGTGGGCTCGCGCAGCGTCTGCGAACGGGTCACCGTGTGAAACGCGGCATCGCGCACCTTGATCGCCACGGTGCGCGCCACGGTGTGATGCTTGCGCGCTCGGGCGCAGGTGCGTTCGGCCAGATCGAGCACGGCTGATCGCAGCCGGTCGCGACCCTCGTTCGTCGCCGCGTCGATGTCGTCGTCGAAGGTGCGTTCGTGCCCGATCGACTTCTCGACGCGGCCGGGACTGACCGGTCGCCCGTCTCGACCGTGGGCGAGCTCGCGCAGACGCGTGCCTTGGGCGACGCCGACCGCGCGCAGGAGCACCTGTTCGGGGGCCTGCGCCAGATCGGCGACCGTCATCAGCCCGAGACGCTGCAGCTTCTCGGCGGTGCGACCGCCCACACCAGGCAGCGCGCCGACCTCGAGCGGTGCGAGAAAGGCCAGCGTCTGGCCAGCGGGCACGATGAGCATGCCGTCGGGCTTCGCCATGCCAGAGGCGAGCTTCGCGACGAACTTCGATGTGGCGACGCCGACCGAACAGTGCAGCCCGGTGGCCGCGAACACTTCGCCGCGAATGCGCTCGGCGATCTGGCCAGCCGACCCGAACAGCCGCTGAGCACCTCGCACGTCAAGATAGGCCTCGTCGACGCTGACCTGCTCGACCAACGGGGTGAAGCGCTGCAGCACCTGCATGACCGTGGCCGACGCGGTGCGGTACCTCTCGAAGTGCGGTTCGATCAGCACGGCGCGTGGGCAGAGCTGTCGGGCACGGGCCAGCGGCATCGCCGAGTGGATGCCATAGCGGCGGGCCTCGTAGGTCGCCGTCGTGATGATGGATCGCGGCCCATCGTGGGCGACGATCACCGGAAGGCCGTGCAGATCGGGCCGTTCGAGCAGTTCGACACTCGCGAAGAAGGCGTCCATGTCGATGTGCAGAATGTGTGCGGTGCCGTCGTCGACCGACGCGTCTGAGACGCGACGGTGCGAGCCGTCCTGTCTGCTCACCGACGGCCTTGGTCAGGCAGGCTCGTCCGGCTGGGTCGTTGATCTCTGCGAGCGCTCTCGAACCGGCTCACTGCTGCCTCGAATGTTCGCGATAGTGGCGCGCGACCGGCTCGGGCACGTACGGAGAGACGTCACCGCCGAAGTCGGCGAGTGTGCGCACCAACGAGCTCGAGACGTGCGAGTGCTCGGGCTCGGGCAGCAGAAAGACCGTCTCGACCGCACCGAGGTTGCGGTTCACGATGGCCATCGGCGTCTCGTAGCTGACGTCGAGATCGCCGCGAATGCCCTTGACCAGAACGTTGGCCTGCTGCTGGTGGCAGTATTCGACGAGCAGCCCTTCAGAGAGAGTGTCGACGCGTACCTGCGTCAGGCCGGCATCGTCGAGTGCGGCGCGCAGAAACTCGACACGCTGACGCAATGAGAAGGCGGGGGTCTTCTTGGGGTTGTGCACCACGAGCGCGATGACATCGTCGAAGATGCGCGCTGCCTTGGCGAACACGTCAAGATGGCCGAGGGTCACCGGATCGAACGAGCCCGGGCATACAGCAGTCGAAGTCATGGCAACAGCGTACGCTGCACCACCGACACATACGGTCTCGGTGTCGGCCCCGGCGCCCTGGCCCCGCTCAGGTTCGCGGCACGACCGCCTGCAGGCCGATCGCGCCGCCACGAGACAGGCCGCGAGGCAAGGCACGACGCTCTGTTACGAAGCACTCAGGTAGTGCTCGTCGGTCTCGGCGACCGCAGCGCGGATCGCGCGTTCGAGCGCCTCGGGCAGCGGCTCGCCGGTCTGCAGCTGCTCGTGAGCGGCCTGGCGTGCCTGCTCGATGATCTTGGCGTCGCGAGTGACCTGCAGGGCACGCAGCTGCGACCGGGAGCCCGACTGTGTGGCACCCAGCACGTCGCCCTCGCGTCTCAGGCTCAGATCGAGCTCGGCGAGTTCGAATCCGTCGGTCGTGTTCGCGACGGCGTCGATCCGCGCTCGGGTCGGCGTGCCCTCGGCTGCCGTCGTGACGAAGAGCGCCAGCGACGGATGCTCGCCTCGTCCGACGCGCCCACGCAGCTGATGCAGCTGAGCGACGCCGAAGCGGTCGGCGTCGAAGACCACCATCGCGCTGGCGTTCGGCACGTTCACGCCGACTTCGATCACCGTCGTGGCCACCAGCACGTCGAGACGACGCTCGACATAGTCGCGCATGACCTGTTCGCGTTCTTCGACCTTCATTCGGCCGTGCAGCGCGGCGACGCGCAGGTGCCTGGTCGCCGGGTGCTCCGCCAGCACGTGCAGCACGCGATCGACGCTCCAGCGTTGCGCCGACGTGCCCGGTGCCCCGGTTGCCGCGCCTGCGCTGGATGCACTGGCTGCGCCCGCAGCGCCTGCCTCGGCGTCGTCGATGAGCGGCGCGACGATGTAGCCCTGTCTGCCCTTCTCGACTTCTTCGGCCAGACGCTGCCAGACGCGCTCGATCCAGGCCGGTTTCTCGGCGAGCGGCACGACGAAGCTGGCCACCGGGCGGCGCCCGGCTGGCAGCTCGTGCAGCGACGAGATGTCGAGGTCGCCGAAGACGGTCATGGCGACCGTGCGCGGAATCGGCGTGGCAGTGAGCATCAGCACATGTGGATGGTGCACGCCCTTGGCCTTCAACGCCTCGCGCTGCTCGACGCCGAAGCGATGCTGCTCGTCGACGACGACCAGCGCGAGATTCTCGAACTGCGTGGAGTCGCTCAGCAGCGCGTGCGTGCCGACGATCAGTCGTGAACGGCCAGAGGCCACTGCCAGAGCCGCGTGACGACGTTGGGCCGTGGGCAGACTGCCGGTGATCAGCTGCGGCATCAGTTGCTGCCAGAGCTCATGCCCGAGCATGCCGTGCAGGCTCGCCAGATGCTGAGTGGCGAGCACTTCGGTGGGCGCGATGAGCGCCGCCTGCCCGGCGCCGTCAGCCGCCTGCAGCATGGCCCGCAGTGCGACGAGGGTCTTGCCCGAGCCCACCTCGCCCTGCAGCAGCCGATTCATGGGCGATCCCTGTGACAGCTCTGCGCTGATGGTCTCGCCGACGGCCCGCTGACCGGCGGTGAGGTCGAACGGCAGGCTGCGGTCGAGCTCGTCGAGCATGCCGCCCGGCACGTGCGGAAACGCCTCGGCGTGCTGTGCTTCGAGCTCGGCGCGCTGACGCAGCAGTGCGGTCTGCAGCACATAGGCCTCTTCGAAGCGCGCTGAGCGCAGCCCGACGCGCAGCTGCGCATCGTCTTTCGGTCGGTGCACCGCTTCGAATGCGGCGCGTCGGTCGAGCAGACGATGTCGGCGCCGCACGGCCTCGGGCAGCAGCTCGGGCAGATCTGCGAGACCGTCGAGCACGATGCCGATGCTGTTCGCGGTCTTCCAGCTGGGCAGGGTCGACGTGGCGGGATAGATCGGCAGCGGCTGACGTGCCCACGCGTCGGCCTGGTCGTCGACGGCTTCGTCGACGACTGGTGCAGCTGAGGCCTCTGAGGCGTCTCCGAGATCGTGATCGGCCGTGTCCCCCCGGCGATCCGTGCCAGCGGCCGGTTCAGCGGCGAACAGCTCGTAGTCGGGGTGCGCAAGCTGCAGTGACCCGCGGTATTCTCCGATGCGCCCCGAGAACACGCCACGCGCACCGGGCTGCAGCTCGGCGGCACGCCATGGCTGGTTGAAGAAGGTCAGGGTGAGAAACCCCTGGCCGTCGGTGATTCGCGCCTCGGTGATCTTGCCGTGGCGTGCCCGCATCTCACGTTCGCGCGTTTCGACCACCTCGGCCACGATGGTGACCTGCTCGCTGGGGTGCAGAAACCGAATCGGGGTGAGCTCTCCGCGATGCGCGTACCGACGGGGAAAGAGGCTCAGCAGATCGCCGACGGTGCGCACCTCGTATGCACGCGTGAGCGCTCGCGCGGTCTTTGCGCCGAGTACCCGCTCAAGCGGGGTCTCGAGCGCGTCTGCAGGCATGTTCTCAGTGTAGAGGCACGCTGTGACACTCGCCGTGGCACAATGACCGCATGACTCGTCTGATCGCCGGCGTCGCCGGAGGCCTCTCTCTCGCGACTCCGGATTCGCGCACCCGCCCCACCACAGGTCGTACCAGAGAGGCGCTCTTCTCGCGTCTCGACGCGAGGCTCGATTTCACCGACCTGCGCGTGCTCGACCTCTACGCCGGGTCGGCGGCGCTGGGCCTCGAAGCGATCTCACGCGGAGCCGAAGAGCTCGTCGCCGTCGAGGCGGCCCGCACCGCCGCATCCGTCGCCCGTCGCAACGCACAGGCCGTCGGCGACGCGCTCGACCAGGCCTCGGCGCGACCGGCCCGCATCACCGTGGTCGAGCAGCGTGTGCAGAGCTGGCTGTCAGGTGCACCGGCCGCACACTTCGATCTCGTCTTCGTAGACCCGCCCTACGACGTCAGCACCGCCGCGCTCGAGACGCTGCTCGTCGACCTGCTGCCGGCGCTCTCGCCGCTGGCCGACGTCGTGATCGAACGCAGCTCGCGAACGCCCGATCTGCGCTGGCCTGCCGGGTATGTCGGGCAGCCGCCACGCCGCTATGGCGAGACGGTGCTGTGGTTCGGCGAGTCAGAGGATGCACGGGTAGGCTGACAGGGTGTCTGCCCGTCGAGAGAATCCGTCCGTTGCCGCTTGCGAGCGTTCAGCCGTGCGCGGCGCACCGACAGTGACCGACGCTCGCTCTGGTCGTCGGCGCTTGATGACTGCACTGGCGTCGATCGGCGCAGTCGCTGCGTTCGCGCCCGCGCTGAGCGGATGCACCGGTACCGTTCCGATGGAGCCTGCGCCCAAAGCCGATGACCCGGCATGCGCAGAGATCATCGTTCGTCTGCCTCCGACACTGGGCGAGCAGCAGAAGCGCCGCACCAATGCGCAGGCGACCGGGGCTTGGGGCAAGCCGGCGACGATTCTGCTGACCTGCGGGGTCGTCGAGCCAGAGGTCAGCAGCCAGAGCTGTGTGACCGTGAACGACGTCGACTGGCTCGTCGACGACACAGACGACCCGACCTACCGGTTCACCACCTATGGCCGCAGCCCGGCCACTGAACTGGTCATCGACTCGACTGCGGTGTCAGGCAACAGCGTGCTCGCCGAAATCTCGCCGGCGGTGCAGCGCATTCCTGCGACGAAGCACTGCCACTGAGGTCTCAGCGCAGCGGCTCGTGTTCGAGTGCCTGATCGATGAGATCGGTGATCAGATCTCCGTAATCGAGGCCAGACGCGTGCCACAGCTGGGGGAACATCGAAATCGGAGTGAACCCCGGGATGGTGTTCACCTCGTTGACCACGACCCCGTCAGGGGTCAGGAACACGTCGACACGACACAGGCCGTGGCAGTCCAGAGCCTCGAACGCCGCTTTGGCGACTCGACGCAGCTCGGCGAGCTCGTCGTCGGTGACGTCTGCCGGGCACACCGTACGTGCCGGGCTGTCGGCCAGGTACTTGGCCTCGAAGTCGTAGAACCCCTCGCCTGAGACGACGATCTCGCCGGCCACCGCGCTGACGCGGGTGCCGGAGCCGTGCAGTGAGCCCAGCACGCCCAGTTCGATCTCGCGACCGGTGACCCCTGCTTCGATCAGTGCTTTGTCGTCTTCGGCGAACGCGATCTCAAGCGCCGCATCCAGCTCGGTGTCGCTGGTCACCTTCGAGACGCCGACGCTCGAGCCCGCACGGGCAGGCTTGACGAAGAGCGGCAGGCCGAGCCCGGCCGCTCGACCGTGCACCTCGGCGGGTGCGACGCGAAATTCGTCGGGGCGCACTGTCACGTAGCGGCCGACGTCGATGCCGGCGGCCTCGAGCACGATCTTCGTGTACTCCTTGTCTGTGCCGACGGCAGATGCGAGCACCCCCGACCCGACATAGGGCAGATCGGCCATCGCGAGCAGCCCCTGAATCGTGCCGTCTTCGCCGAACGGGCCATGCAGCAGCGGCAGCACCACATCGATCTCGCCGAGGTCGGTGACGGTGCCGTCATGGGCGATGGCACGCAGGTGGTGATCCTCTGTGCCGCTGGGCCAGATCACGGTCGTGTCAGAAGGGGCCAGTTCGGGCAGCTGGCCGTCGACGAGCTGAAAACGCTCGGCGTCGTCGGGCTGCAGCACGAAACGCCCTGAGGCAGTGATGCCCACCGGCACCACGTCGAAGCGTTCGCGATCGATCGCGCCGAGCACGCCGCCTGCCGTCGCGACGCTGATCGCATGTTCGCTCGAGCGACCGCCGAACACGACCGCGACTCTCTGCTTCGTCATCGGATCTTGTCTCCTCCGGCCGTGGCATCGGCCAGGGCCTCTTCGTTACGGGGTGTGATGTGCACGGTGAGGTCGGCCGGATTCATGCGCCCGTCGAGCACCTGAGCCACTTGGCTGACGATCGGCATCTCGACACCGTGCTCACGGGCCAGATCGAGCACGGGCCGCACAGATCCGATGCCTTCGGCCGTCTGCTGCATGCGATGCACGACTTCGTCGAGCGGATGCCCTTGGCCGAGTAGACGCCCGGCGGTGTGGTTGCGTGACAGCGGCGACTCGCAGGTGGCGATCAAATCGCCGAGTCCGGCGAGACCGACCAGCGTCTCAGGGCGACCGCCGAAGGCCACGGCGAACCGACTGATCTCTTCGAGCCCGCGGGTGATGATCGCGGCCTTCGTGTTCTCGCCGTAGCCGACGCCCGCGACGATGCCGACGGCCAGCGCGATCAGGTTTTTCAGCACCCCGCCGTACTCCGTGCCGACCACATCGTCATTGGCGAATGCCGAGAAATACCGATTGGTGACGCACTGAGCCACCCACTCGGCCAGGGCCAGGTCGGCTGAGGCCACAGCCGCAGCCGCAGGCTCCTCGGCAGCGATCTCACGGGCGATGTTCGGGCCGCTCAGCACGCCGAGTCGTGCGATGTCCCAGTCGATCTCGTTGACGAGCACTTCGCTCATCCGCAGCATGCTGCCGCGTTCCAGCCCCTTGATCAGGCTGACCAGCACGGCGTCGCTCGGCAGGTGTGCGCTGAGCGCAGAGAGACTCGCCCGCAGCTGCTGCGAGGGCACCGAGAGAAAGACCAGGTCGCTGCGCCTCAGTGCGTCGTGCGGGTCGGTGGTCGCGTGCAGCGACTCGGGCAGTGTGACATCGGGAAGGTACTGTTCGTTGCGATGCCGCTCGTTGATCTGTTCGGCGACTTCAGCACGCCGCGCCAGCACCGTGGTCTCGCAGCCAGCGTCAGCAAGCACTTTCGCGAAAGTGGTGCCCCACGACCCGGCGCCGACGACCGCTGCGCGGATCACTTGGTGTCTCCGGCGGCCTCGATCGGTTTGGGCCCACGCAGGGTCTCGACTTCGGCGGTGATCGCAGCCATGACATCCGCCGTCGCCTCGGCGAACTCGGCTCCGGTGTGCAGGTTCGCGAAGCGCTCGGCAGGAATCGGTTCGCCGATCTGCACGGTGAAGCGTTTGCGGGGAAAGATGTGCAGTCCTTTGCCATACGGCGGCAGGATCTCTTGAGCGCCCCACTGCCCCACCGGCACGATCGGCACGTTCGCCTCTTGGGCCAGGCGCACCGCACCACTCTTGCCCTTCATCGGCCAGAGGTCGGGGTCACGCGTCAGCGTGCCCTCCGGGTAGATCTGAACGGTCTGTCCTTTCGCCAGCCACTTGGCCGCCGATTCGACCGACGCACCTCCGTGGCCGTGACGGTCGACGGGGATCTGACCGGAGTCGCTCAGCACCCAGCCGACGATCGGCAGTTTGAACAGCGAGGCCTTCGCCATGAAATGCGGCATGCGACGCGCCTCCCAGACGAAGCGGATCATCAGCAGCGGGTCGAGCTTGGTCACGTGGTTCGCAACGAGGATGTACGGCCCATCGGGCAGACGGTCGAGTCCGCGGAACTCACAGCGCGCAAGGATCTTCGACACCGGCACGATGATCAGCGCCACGACGTACGCGATCAGGGGGTACTCGGTCTTGCGCCGTCGTTTTCTCGTCATGACCTCGCCGGTAGTGTCTTCGGGCGCCAAGAGGCGCGCTTGTCCTCGAAGCGGCTGATCGCCTCTTCGTCTCGCAGGGTCAACGAGATGTCGTCGAGACCTTCGAGCAGCCTCCATCGTACGTCGTCGTCGATGTCGAACGAGAACTCCTCATCGCCGACGCGCAGCGTGCGGGCGACAAGGTCGACCGTCGCCTCAAGCCCTGGGTCTTCGTCGATCAGCGCCCAGACCCGTTCGGTGTCCCCCTCGCTGAGCACTCCGGCGACCAGCCCTTGTTTCCCGGCGTTGCCACGGAAGATGTCACCGAATCGCGGTGAGAAGACGGCGCGGAATCCATAGTCGTGCAGTGCCCAGACGGCATGTTCGCGCGACGAACCGGTGGCGAAGTCCGGGCCGGCGACCAGAATGCGCGCCGGTGCGAACGCGGGGTCGTTCAGCATGAAGTCCGGGTTCTGCCGCCAGCGGTGGAACAGCGCGTCTTCGAAGCCGGTCTTGGTCACACGTTTCAGATAGACCGCAGGCAGAATCTGGTCGGTGTCGACGTTCGACAGCTTGAGCGGCGCGACGACGGCGGTCAGCGTGGTGAACTTCTCCATGTCAGCGCACCTCCAACGGCAGCAGCCGGGTCTGTGTTTCGGGCATCGGTCGTGCGCTCTCCGGATGCTCGCCGAGCGGAGCGAAGTGCCTGCTGCGCCGCAGCTGCTCGTTCGAGATGCCCAGATCGCTCGGTGACGACAGCGTGCCGCGAACAGCGGTGGCGGCGGCGACCAGAGGCGACACCAAATGAGTGCGCCCGCCCTTGCCCTGTCGGCCTTCGAAGTTGCGGTTCGACGTCGACGCCGCCCGCTGCCCGGGTGAGAGCTGGTCGGGGTTCATGCCCAGACACATCGAGCAGCCTGCGAAGCGCCACTCGGCACCGAATGATGTGAAGATGCGGTCGAGCCCCTCGGCCTCTGCCTGCATGCGCACTCGTGCCGATCCCGGCACGACCATCACGCGCAGCCCCTCGGCCTTGCGCCGCCCGTCCATCACCGAGGCGGCCTGTCTCAGGTCTTCGATTCGCCCGTTGGTGCATGAGCCGATGAACACGGTGTCGACCGCGATGTCGCGCATCGGGGTGCCTGCTTGGAGCCCCATGTACTCGATCGCACGGCGGGCTTCACGCTGGTCGTTCTCGTCGTCGTAGGATGCCGGATCGGGCACCGATGACGACAGCGCCACGCCCTGGCCGGGGTTCGTTCCCCACGTCACGAAGGGCTCCAGCGTGTCGACGTCGATGTCGACCTCACGGTCGAAGACGGCTTCGGAGTCACTGTGCAGCGTGCTCCAGTAGGCGACTGCGTCGTCCCACTCCTGCCCCTGAGGAGCGTGCGGGCGTCCTTTGACATAGGCGAAGGTGGTCTCGTCTGGAGCGACCATGCCGGCTCGGGCCCCGGCTTCGATCGACATGTTGCAGATCGTCATGCGACCCTCCATCGACAGCGCCCGGATGGCTGATCCGCGGTACTCGAGGATGTAGCCCTGACCTCCGCCGGTGCCGATCTTCGCGATGACGGCGAGGATGATGTCTTTGGGCGTCACTCCGGGGCGAAGCCTGCCTTCGACGTTGATCGCCATGGTCTTGAACCGCTTGAGCGGCAGCGTCTGCGTCGCCAGCACGTGCTCGACCTCGCTGGTGCCGATGCCCAGCCCGATGGCGCCGAACGCGCCATGCGTCGAGGTGTGCGAATCGCCACAGACCACGGTGATGCCAGGCATGGTGAGCCCGAGCTGTGGGCCGACGACGTGCACGATGCCCTGGTCGTCGTCGCCGAGCTGATGCAGTCGCACGCCGAACTCTTTGACGTTCTGGCGCAGCGTGTCGATCTGCACGCGACTGACCGGATCGGCGATCGGGCGGTCGATATCGATCGTCGGTGTGTTGTGGTCTTCGGTTGCGATGGTCAGATCAGGCCGACGCACAGGACGACCAGCCTGGCGCAGGCCGTCGAACGCCTGCGGACTCGTCACCTCGTGCAGCAGATGCAGGTCGATGTAGAGCAGGTCTGGTGCCCCGTTCTCACCTGCTGTGACGACGTGGGCGTCCCAGATCTTCTCGGCCAGTGTGCGAGGGCGAGATGCTGAGTGCTGTGTCTCTGACATGTTGGTCATACTCTTCTCCATTCGGCTTCAGACCACGGTGAGACTCCGCGACGAGTGGATCTGTCAGAACTCGATCTCGTCGCGGCACCCAAGAAGAAGCCGCTGGAACTGCATGGCCGAGATTTTACCACGCAGGTCGGCAGCAGCCTGCGTCCGCCTGGGAGAGGAAGCTCAGAGACGCACGCCCGGCATCGGCCCTCGTTCCCCGCTTCGCCGTGCGTCTCGACGAGCTTTCATCAGACTCGCCACGGTGGCGGTGACCATCGACACCAAGATGACCGAGAGTGATGTCCATGTGCTGATCTCAGGGGCCCAAGTGATCGGCTGACCGCCGTTGACGAACGACAGCTCGTTCACGTGCATCGCGTGGAAGACGAGCTTCACGCCGATGAACGCCAGGATGAATGCGATGCCGTACTTGAGATATTCCAGCTTCTCGAGGAGTCCGCCGAGCAGGAAGTACAGCTGGCGCAGGCCCATCAGGGCGAAGACGTTGGTGGCGAAGACCAAGAAGGCGTTCTGTGTGATGCCGAAGATCGCGGGAATCGAGTCGAGTGCGAAGAGAAGATCAGTGCTGCCGATCGCCAGAAAGACGATGACCATCGGCGTCCAGAAGCGCTTGCCGTCAATGGTCGTGCGCAGCTTGGAACCATCGAACTCGTCGGTGATGGCCACACGCTTGCGAAGCGTGCGAATGAGCAGGTTGTCTTCCTGCCCCTCGTTGTCGTTCTCCTTGCCGAACGCCTGCTTCCATGCGGTGTAGACGAGGTACGCGCCGAAGAGGTAGAAGACGAAGCTGAAGCTCTCGATCAGCTGCGCGCCGAGCAGAATGAACACGCCACGCAGCACCAGCGCCACGATGATGCCCACCATGAGCACCTCCTGCTGGTACTTCTTCGGCACACCGAAGCGAGACATGATGATGACGAAGACGAAGAGGTTGTCGATGCTGAGCGAATACTCAGTGAGCCAGCCGGCGATGAACTCGCTGCCGTGCTGGGCATCGCCGATGACGAACAGCGTGCCGGCGAAGATCAGCGCCAGCAGCACATAGAAGCCAACCCAGAGGCTCGCCTCTTTCATCGATGGCACGTGTGGTCGTTTGACGACCAACAGCAGATCGGCCACCAGAATCAGCAGCATGACGATCGTCGAGCCGATTTCGAACGAGACGGGCAAAACGGGTTCCATAGACGGAGGATTCCTCTCGAGGCCGGTCAGATGCACCGACCGATGGTGCACTGGTATGGCCGAAAGTCTCTCCCACGTCGCTCGGACGCCCGCCGGCCGGTCAGATGATGGCATCTGGCGTATTGACGACCAAACGATATCGGGATACTCCCCTTCGCAGGTGGCAACTCTAGCATGTCTCGCCGAGAGCCACAGCGGTATAGTCGGCAGCGTCGCGTTAACCCCACTAGACCTTGTCAGAGGAGAGCACCATGACGACGATCGCTCAGAATCTCATCGACACCCTTGAACAGAACGGTGTCTCACGAATCTACGGAGTCGCAGGTGACTCCCTCAACGGCATCACCGATGCCATCCGCACCAGCGACGGCATCGACTGGGTGCAGGTGCGTCACGAGGAGTCAGCGGCCTTCGCCGCAGGCGCGGAGTCACAGCTGACCGGAGAGATCGCCGTCTGCGCCGGCTCGTGCGGCCCGGGCAACCTGCACTTGATCAACGGACTCTTCGACGCCAACCGCTCCCGCACTCCAGTGCTCGCCATCGCCGCGCACATCCCCAGCGAAGAGGTCGGCACCGGCTACTTCCAAGAGACCCACCCGCAGGATCTCTTTCGCGAGTGCAGCGTCTACGCCGAGCTGGTCTCGAACGCGAAGCAGATGCCTCGGCTGCTCGAGATCGCCATGCGCACGGCGATCGAGCGTCGTGGTGTCGCCGTTCTCGTCATCCCCGGAGACGTCGCGCTCACCGAAGCTCTCGACAGCCGTGTGACGAAGATCACACCGACGCATCCCGTGGTGCGCCCCAGCGACGACGAGCTGCAGAATCTCGCGAACGTGCTCAACGGAGCCGACAAAGTGACCATCCTGGCCGGTGCCGGCGTTCAGGGCTCGCATGACGAGCTGGTGCAGATCGCAGACACGCTCGGCGCGCCGGTCGTGCACGCGCTGAGAGGCAAGGAGTTCGTCGAGTACGACAACCCCTTCAGCGTCGGCATGACCGGGCTGCTCGGCTTCGCGTCAGGGTATCGGGCCATTGATGCGGCTGACGTGCTGCTCATGCTGGGCACCGATTTTCCGTACCCACAGTTCTACCCCGAGAATGCGACGGTCATCCAAGTCGACATCCGTGGTGAGCAGCTCGGGCATCGCACACCGCTCGACATCGGTCTGGTCGGCGATGTCGGCGACACTGTGCGGGCTCTGCTGCCTCTGCTTGACCGCAAGCAGAACCGCGAGCATGTCAAAGACGCGCTCAAACACTACAAGTCGACTCGCGCGAAACTCGACGAACTCGCGACCCCCGGCCGCCGCGATCACGGCCCGCTGCATCCGCAGTACGTCGCGAAAGTCGTCGACGAACTCGCGTCAGACGACGCCGTGTTCCTGGCCGACGTCGGCTCTCCTGTGGTTTGGGCCGCACGCTATCTGACCATGAACGGCCACCGCCGTCTGCTCGGCTCGTTCACGCACGGGTCGATGGCCAACTCTGTGCCACAGGCGATCGGCGCGCAGATGGCGTACCCAGATCGCCAGGTCGTCACGTTCAGCGGTGACGGCGGACTCACCATGATGCTCGGCGACCTGCTGACGCTGACGCAGTCGAAGCTGCCGGTCAAGATGGTCGTCTTCAACAACTCGTCGCTCAACTTCGTCGAGCTTGAGATGAAGGCCGCTGGCTTCGTGAACTACGGCACCGGCCTGGAGAACCCGAACTTCGCCGACCTCGCCAATGGCGCCGGCATCTTCGGCCAGCGCGTCGAGCGTCCAAGCGAGCTCAAGCCCGCCCTTGAGGCGGCATTCGCCCACGACGGGCCTGCGCTGATCGACGTGGTCACCAACCGGCAGGAGCTCTCAATGCCTCCGACGGTGAAGGCGGAGCAGATGAAGGGCTTCGCGCTGTACGCCATCCGCACGGTGATGTCAGGACGCGGCGACGAGCTGCTCGACCTCGCGCAGACCAACTGGCGTCAGCTGTTCTGACGCACTGAGACGGCGACGCGCCGGCGATTCTCTTTGGTGCATGACGAAGGGGCTCGCCCCGGAATGAAGATTCCGGGGCGAGCCCCTTCTGCGTCTACAGACTGAACGGTGTCCACAGACTGACGAGGCACACCTGCTGCCGCAGGCCCGACCCGTCAGCAGCGATCAATGACCGCCGTCGAAGTTGGCCTCGTCGAACGGATCCTTGCCGCTCAGCACCTTCTTGACCTGCTCGTGATCGATCTCTTTCGTCCAGGTGCCGACGAGCACGGTCGCGATCGCGTTGCCCGCGAAGTTCGTCAGAGCGCGAGCCTCAGACATGAAGCGGTCGATGCCGACGACGATGCTGACGCCGTTGACCAGGTCGGGACGAGCTGCCTGCAGGCCGCCGGCCAGCGTGGCGATGCCGGCGCCGCTGACGCCCGCAGCTCCCTTCGAGGCGATCATCATGAACAGCAGCAGACCGATCTGCTCCTGAATCGACATCGGGTTGCCCATGGCGTCAGCGATGAACAGCGACGACATCGTCAGGTAGATGGCCGTGCCGTCCAGGTTGAAGGAGTAGCCGGTCGGCACGGTGATGCCGACGACCGCTTTGTCGACGCCCAGGTGCTCCATCTTGCCGATCAGACGCGGCAGTGCGCTCTCTGATGACGAGGTGGCCAGAATCAGCAGGAACTCCTTGCCCAGGTACTTCAGGAACGAGAAGACGTTCACACGTGCGACGAGCCAGAGGATCGCTCCCAGAATGACGAAGACGAACAGCGCACAGGTGACGTAGAAGCCCACCATGACCGAGACCAGACTGCCGAGACCGCCCCAGCCGGTCGCTCCGATCAGGGCGGCCAGACCGCCGAACGCACCGATCGGCGCCACCCACATGATCATGCTCAGAATGCGGAAGACCACTTTCTGAATCGCACCGATGGCCTTGAGAATGGGTTCGGCGGCCGATCCCATGCCCTGCAGGGCGAACCCGGTGAGCAGTGCGACGAACAGCCCGGGCAGCACGTTGCCGCTGGCGAACGGCTCGACGAGGCTCGCCGGAATGATGCTCAGTATGAAGTCTGTGAGATTGGTTGCCTCACCGCTGGCACCGGGGATCTTGGCCGGGTTGGCAAGCAGCTCGGAGACGTCCAGGCCGGTGCCCGGCTTGATGATGTTGCCCACCACGAGACCGATCGCGAGGGCGACGACTGACATGATGATGAAATACCCGAGGGCCAGCCCGCCGATCTTGCCGACGGTGGCGGCTTTGGCGATCGAACCGATGCCGAGCACGATCGTGCAGAAGATGATCGGAACGATCATCATCTTGATCAGCGAGACGAACCCGGTGGCCAGCGGCTTCATCGCCACGGCGGCATGCGGCGCCACGAACCCGAACACGATGCCCAGGACCGCTGCGACGATCACCAGCACGTAGAGCCACGTGGTCTTCGGCTTTTTCTGTTTGGGTCGGTCGACGCCGCCCTTGGACTTATCAATCTGTGTGTTCATGACTGATCGCTCTTTCACTCTTCCCCATTGAAGCGACGCACGATCGCGGTGACCGTGTGCTGACGTCGGTGGTCAGGCCAACGACGAACGTATACACGATACACCTGTCGAGCAGCTGTCCGACTGCTACTGCAACGCCGATGTCAGGCGACAGATGTTGTCGGCCATGCGCTTGTACCACGGGCGCGTGCTCCACTCGCCCAGAGTCAGCTGAACGCTGCTGCTGCGATAGAGTCGCGCGATGTCGCCCAGCACGTTCGCCGTGGCTTCGCCGTAGAGCAGCACGGTGACCTCCATGTTCAGCGTGAACGAACGCATGTCCATGTTGCTCGAGCCGAGAGCCGAGACCTGATCGTCGACGATGACGTACTTCGTGTGCAGCAGCGCCGGTGCTCGATAGCGCCAGATGCGCACTCCCATTTGCAGCAGCTGTTCGTAGTAGGAGCACTGCGCATGATGTACGAGAAACTGGTCTGCCATCTCTGAGACATAGAGGTCGACATTGATTCCTCGAGCGCGAATGTTCGCCATGGCGTACAGCATGGCGTCGTTGGGCACGAAGTAGGGGCTGACGATCTCGACGCTGTGGCGCGCGTGATAGAGCAGCGCCAGAAACATCTGCAGATTCGACTCGCTGGCGTAGCCCGGCCCGCTGGGAACCACCTGACACTGCACCGGCCCGCGCAGCTCATGGACGTTGCGGGCGAAACGCCTCTGAAGAGACTCCTCGATGACCTCTTCGCCGACCTCGATGAACCAGTCGGTCGCGAATACCGCGTCGAGCTCGGCGACCACCGGCCCCTCGAAGCGGGCCATCAGGTCGATCCAGCGCATCCCCCGTCTGATCGCCTTCGGCTTGTGGTAGCTGGGATGCACCAGATTGAGCGACCCGGTGAAGCCCACCTCGCCGTCGACGGTGACGATCTTTCGATGGTTGCGCAGGTCGGGCCGCTGCATGTGCCCCCGCATCGGTTTGAACGGCAGCGTGTAAGCCCACGTCGCACCGATGGCATCGAGCTCGCGCCGAGTCTGGGCGAAGCCGCGGGTGCGGCGTGAGGCCCAATAGTCGATGAGGATGCGTACGGTCACGCCGCGCTGCACGGCTCGTCGCAGCGCGGCGAAGAACGGCGCGGTCGTCTCGTCGTAGGCGAGGATGTAGAACTGCACGTGCACCCGTTGCTGCGCACGGTCGATCTCTGCGATCATCGCGTCATACGACTCCAGGGTCTCGTGCATGATGTGCACCTGATTGCCGCCGACGAGCGGCATGCCGCCCAGCCGCTGGTTGAGGTCGATGACTTCGACGAACCAGTCGGGCGCATTGCCCAGCGCCGTCTCGACGTGCAGCGTCGGCGACTTGCCGTTGATGCGCAGGGCGGCCTCACGCTGCTTCTCGCGGCGCTGCTTCGGCAGGTGGTTCGTGCCGATGGCCAGAAAGAGCAGAAAGCCGATCAGCGGAAAGAACGTGACCGTCATCAGCCATGCGGTGCCCGATGCGGGGGTGCGGTTGCGCGGCACGATGAACAGCGCCACGAGTCGCAGTGCCAGGTCGATGACGATCAGGATGCCAAGCACCCAAGTGAGCACGGTCGGGAATTCCACGAGCAGACGCTCAGGGCTTCAGACGGTTCGACGCCTCGGTGTGGTGATGGATCACTTCGGCGATGATGAAGTTGAGGAACTTCTCGGCGAACTCCGGGTCAAGGTTGGAGTCGACGGCGAGCGCTTTCAACCGCGCGATCTGCTGATGCTCGCGGTCGCTGTCAGTCGCCGGCAGGCCGTGTCGCGCTTTGAGCACACCGACCTCTTTGGTGCATTTGAAACGTTCGGCCAGAATGTGAATCAGCGCGGCGTCGAAGTTGTCGATGCTCTCTCTGATCTCGCTCAGTCGCGCCGGAATCTGTTGTTCGTGTTGCACCATGTCTCCATCCTAGTTAACGCGCAGTTGATACGATCAGCAGGCCAGTGCAGTTCTATTGGGAAGGCTGGATCACGATGTCGAAGAGCAAGAAGGCCGAGAAGGCTGCCGAAGAGGCCTTTGAGAAGGCTGCGAAGGCAGTGAAAGAGGCTCGCCGCCTCGCCGACAAGGCCGGCAAAAAGGCCAAGAAGCAGGCCAAACAGCTGGAGTCGACGCTCGAGAAGCTCGCCAAACGCGCACAGGAGCGCCTGGTAGAGCGTTCGACGGTCACGACCCCTGAGGTGGCCGTGCCGACGGCTCCGAAGAAGGCCGAAGCTGCGGGCAAGGCGGCGAAGCCCGCTCAGAAGGGCGCGTCGAAGTCGAAGGCAGCCGCCGCGAAGCGACCCGCTCAGTCTGATCTCAGCGAGAAGACGGTCGTCGAGCTGCGCGCGCTGGCACGCGAGCGCGGTCTGAGCGGCTACTCCCGTCTGACCAAAGCCGATCTGATCGCACTGCTGCAGCGCTGATCGCGGCAGCAGCACGGCATCCGCCATTTCTGGCGCGGGTGCGTCTGCAAGGCCACCCGAGCACGCCCACCGGCGCCCGGGTGGTCTTGCCGTTTAACGCCGAAGTCGTCGCCGTGAGAGCCAGTTGCCCAGCCCCTGCACCACCTGCACGATGATCACAATGATCACGACGGTCGTCCAGGTGATCACGGGGTTCGCCTGTCGGTACCCGTACTGGATCGCATAGTTACCGAGGCCGCCGGCCCCCACGACGCCGGCCACCGCAGACATGTCGATGATCGCAACGAAGGCGAAGGTGTAACCGAGGATCAGAGCGCCCAGCCCCTCGGGGATCAGCACTTGGAAGATGATGCGCGGCAGGCCGGCCCCCATCGCCCGGGCAGCTTCGATCACACCGGGGTTGACGGTGACCAGGTTCTGCTCGACCAGACGCGCGATGCCGAAGGTCGCCGCGAGCACCATGGTGAACGTCGCCGCCTGGATGCCGATGCCGATGCCGACGACTGAGCGGGCGAGCGGCTGCACCGCGGCGATGAAGATGACGAATGGAATCGGGCGGAAGAAGTTCACCAGCACGTTGATGATCTGGAAGACGAACCGGTTGGCCAGCAGGTTGCCTTTGCGCGTCAGGTACAGCACGAGGCCGAGCACTAGCCCGAGCACGCCGCCCAGTGCGACAGCGATGACGACCATGTAGAGCGTCTCGCCGGTCGCCGCGATGAGATCTGGAATGGTCTGGTTCCAGTCGATGGGCTTCATGTCAGGCCACCTCTTCGATGTTTGCGTCGTCGACGGCTGTCGCGATGAATTCGGCGACCACCGGCGTCGAGCCAGTGACCTCATAGAGCAGGTAGCCGAAGCCGCGGCCCTGGATCGTGCTGACCCCGCCGTAGATCAGCTCGAGATCGAGGCCGTCGCGGTCTGCTGCGGCATGTTCGAGAGCCTTCTGAGCAGTGTCGCCGTCGAGCACCCGCACGCTGAGCAGGCGGCCGGGGTGCAGAGCGCGGAGCTCCTGCATCTCGGTCTCGGGCGGGGTCGGACTCACCAGTGTGCGCACGAATCTGCGCGTGACGTTCTGCTTCGGGTTCGAGAACGTGTCGTAGACCTCGCCCTGCTCGACGACGCGCCCGTGCTCCATCACGACCACGTGGTCGGCGATGCTGCGCACGACGTCCATCTCATGCGTGATGATGACGATCGTGACGCCGAACTCGCGGTTGACCCGGCTCAGCAGGGCGAGCACCTCTTGAGTCGTCTCGGGGTCGAGCGCGCTCGTCGCCTCGTCGGCGAGCAGGATGCGGGGTGAGGTCGCGAGCGCACGAGCGATGCCGACGCGCTGCTTCTGCCCGCCGGAGAGCTGCTCGGGGTAGTTGCGGCTGCGATCGCTCAGACCGACGAAGTCGAGCATCTCCTGGACGCGCGCCTGACGTTCGGCGCGATCTCGCCCGGCGACTCGCAGCGGGAACTCGATGTTCTTCGCGACGGTCTTCGACTCAAGCAGGTTGAACTGCTGAAAGATCATGCCGATGTCGAGGCGTGCCCGTCTCAGATCTCGCTCGTTCAGCGCGGTGATCTCGCGCCCGTCGACCACGATGCGACCTGACGTGGCCGGTTCGAGCGCATTGATCAGTCGGGCGAGCGTGCTCTTGCCGGCACCGGAGTAACCGATGATGGCAGTGATGCTGCCTTCGTCGACCTCAAGATCAACGTCGTCGACGGCCAGAATCGGCTCGGCTCCGCGCTTTGGCGCAGGGTAGGTCTTCGACACCCCGTTCAGAGTGATGAGTGCCATACTGACTTTCCTTCCGGCGTGTGGGTTCCCTGCCCGAGGATACCCGGTGGGCGGTGTGCTGCAGGCTCAGACGTCATTCACCAGGCACCACGCCCAGAAAGACCGGAGGGCCGGAACCGAGTTCCGCCTCTCCGGTCTTCTCTGGCTGATCGAGATCAGGCCTTGTTCGTGATCTGATCCTGCGTCGTCTTGAGCAGCTCCTGCAGCTCAGACGCCGAGGTGGTCAGAGGCGTCGCAGTGTTACCTGAGGCCTCCTGCAGCGCGGCCTGCACGTCTGCGTTTTCCTGGAAGATCTTCACGAGCTTGAGGTAGGTCTCGTTGTCTTTGTCTTCAGCACGGGAGACGAAGATGTTGATGTACGGCTTGGCGCTCTCAGCGTCGGGCTTCGACTGCGCGAGCGGCTCTTTGCCCACGAGATCGGCGTTCTTCAGGAAGTCATTGTTGACGACCGCACCGTCGAGGTCTTGCAGACCATTCGCCGTCTGATCGGCGGAGAGCTCCTTCACCTTGACCTTAGACGCGGCTTCGTCGACGTCACGGGAGTCTGCGACGGCAGTCCACTCTCCTTTCAGCTTGATCAGCCCGGCGTCGACCAGCACGCCCAAGGCGCGAGCCCGGTTGGTCTCGTCGTTGGGCACTGCTACGGTGCCTCCCTCTGGAATCTGGTCGATGCTGTCATGCGTCTTCGAGTAGAGACCGAGCGGGTAGATCGCCGTCGCGCCGATCGGCGTCAGATCCTGGTTGTTCTTCACATTGGAGTTGGCCAGGTAGATGATGTGCTGGAACTCGTTGAGGTCGAGCTCTTTCTCGGCGAGTGCCGGGTTCGGCTGGGTGTACTCGGTGAAGTCGACGATGTCGACGTGGATGCCCTCTGCCGTGGCGGCCTTCTCGAATGCGGCCCACTGCGGGTCGCTCTTACCGACGACGCCAATCTTGACCGGGTTCGACTCGCTGCCCTTCGCAGCGTCAGAGCTGCCGCCGCTTGCGCAGCCGGTGAGCATGGCTCCGACCAACGGGATCGCCACGGCCAGTCCGAACAGTTTCTTTTTCGAGATTCTCAAGGTGCTGCCTTTCATCGTGAGTACAACCATTCAAGTCTGGCGGTCAATCGGGATCGGGCAAAATCTCGCTGACGGTTTGTGAAACAATTCGTCATCATGGCGCGCAGGCGCGTACCCTTTCGTCCGGCTGACGACCGATCTATCCTTGGATCAGCCCTTAACGCAAAGGATTCTGCATGTCTTCAGTCGAGACTCTCCTTCCAGAAGAGATTGAGAGAATTCGCAACGATTTTCCCCTGCTCGAGCGACGCATCGGCGATCACCAGCTGATCTATCTCGACTCGGGCGCCACAGCGCAGCGGCCGATCAGCGTGCTCGACGCCGTGCAGGAGTTCGATGAGATGCGCAATGCCGCAGTGCATCGCGGGGCGCACACTCTCGCCGGCGAGGCCACCGAGCTCTTCGAAGAGGCGCGGCACAAGGTTGCGTCGTTCGTCGGTGCAGACGACGACGAGATCGCATGGACGAAGAACGCCACAGAGGCGTTGAACGCCGTCGCCTACGGATTCGTCAATGCCACGGCAGGTCGCGGAGGCGAGGCCGCGCAGCGGTTCGTGCTGCGGCCCGGTGACGAGATCGTCGTCACTGAGATGGAGCATCATGCCAATCTGGTGCCTTGGCAGGAGGTGGCCGCGCACACCGGCGCCACGCTGCGCTACATCCCGTTGTCAGACAACGGCGCGCTCGACATGGATGCAGCCGAGGGCCTGATCGGAGAGCACACCCGGGTGCTGGCGTTCACTCACGTCTCCAACGTGCTCGGCACCATCAATCAGGTCGGCCGCCTCGTCGAGCTGGCGCAGGCCGCCGGCGCCTACACCGTGCTCGACGCCTGCCAGTCGGCGCCGCACCTTCCGCTCGATCTGCACGCACTCGGCGTCGACTTCGCCGCCTTCAGCGGGCACAAGATGCTCGGACCGACAGGAGTCGGCGCGCTGTACGGTCGCAGCGAGCTGCTCAACGCGCTGCCGCCGTTCATCACCGGCGGGTCGATGATCACGACGGTGACCATGGAGCACACCGATTTCATGCCTGCGCCCACCCGCTTCGAAGCGGGAACGCAGATGGTCGCCCAAGCCGTCGGCTTCGGTGCCGCCGCTGACTACCTCTCGCACATCGGGCTCGACCGCATCGCCGCGCATGAGCATGCGCTCGGTCAGCGTCTCGCCGAAGGCGTCTCGCAGATTCCGGGCGTGCGTCTGCTCGGTCCTGCCGCCGGCGTCGATCGTGCGGGTATGGTCTCGGTCGATGTCGACGGCGTGCACGCGCACGATGTCGGGCAGTTCCTCGACGATCGCGGGATCGCCGTTCGCGTGGGCCATCACTGCGCCCAGCCGGTGCATCGACGCTACGGCGTCACCGCCTCGACGCGGGCGAGCGTCTACCTGTACACCACCGAGGCCGAAGTCGACGCCTTCCTCAACGGGCTCTCAGACGTTCGCGGTTTCTTCGGAGCAGACCGTTGAGCGGCCTGCAGGATCTCTACCAGACCGTCATCATCGAGGAGTCGCGGGAGCGCCGCGGAGACGGCGCATTTGCCGACGGCACTTGGACGGGGCATTCCCACCAGGTCAACCCCACATGCGGCGACGAGATCACACTCGGCGTGCGGTTAGATGCCGACGACTGCATCGAGTCGATCGGCTGGCAGGGTGACGGCTGCTCCATCTCGATGGCGAGCGCATCGCTGCTGACCGATCTTCTGCAGGGCAAGTCGCGCGACGAGGCTCTCGAGCTGATCGGCGAGTTCCGCGGCGTCATGCACTCTCGTGGTCAGCGTGAACCGGATGTCGAGCGTTTCGGAGACGCAGTCGCTCTCGGCGGCGTCAGCCGCTATGTGATGCGAGTGAAGTGTGCGATGCTCAGCTGGGTCGCGTTGGAGGACGCCCTGCGCAAGTCGGAGCACTGAGATGGATGCGGACGCGATCATTCGCATCGTCTATCTGATCGGCATCAGCTCGTTCGCAGTCAGCGGCGTGCTCGCTGCTGCGCGTGCGCACCTCGACTTCTTCGGTGCGCTGCTGGTCGGGCTGCTCTGCGCCGTCGGTGGCGGCACGCTCCGTGAGACGCTGCTCGGCAACACTCCGGTCTACTGGATGCACGATCCCGTCATTCTGGCCACGGTGCTCTCCGTCGCCATCGCGGCGTTCGTCCTCGTTCGCTTCGTCATCATTCCCCGCTGGCTGCTCGAACTGACCGACATCGCCGGTCTGGCGATCGTGTCGGTCATCGGGGCCAAGGCCGCGATCGCGGCGGATGCGACGCCGCTGGCCGTCTTCATCCTGGCTGTGCTCACCGGGGTGACGGGCGAGATCATTCGAGATCTGCTGGTCGCGCAGTCTCCCCCGACGCTGCTCGTGCGAGAGATCTACGCCGCCGCGTCGTTCGCCGGTGCGGTCATGTACTGGGTGCTGCACGTGGCTGGCATCGGAGACCTCACTGCGACGGTGGTCGCCGTGCTGACCATCGCCACGATCCGTGTGCTCGCGATCTGGCGTGGCTGGCACCTGCCCAAGGCACGCCTGCGCGTGCAGCCGAACTCCGGCATCGCCGACGAGCTCTGACGCAGAGAGGCGGGGGGGGGGGGGGGAGGAAAGCCGGGGGCCCGCCCGCGCCGCCCGGTAGGGGGGGGGGGGGGG
>NZ_WBKC01000003.1:415448-499424 GCF_008831165.1 Pseudoclavibacter sp. CFCC 14310
CCCGCCCCGCCGGGGCGTGCCGCCCAACCCCGGCTCCGCCGCCGCGCTCTGACGCAGAGAGGCGCCGCCAGGATTTCACATCCTGGCGGCGCCTCTCGACGACGGACGTTTCCGTCTGGGTTCATCGACTCACTTCACGTCGAGCAGATCGATCACGAAGATCAGGGTCTGGCCGCTCAGCGGGTGGCCGCTGCCGGCAGGCCCGTAGGCGAGATGCGGCGGAACGATCAGCTTGCGCCGACCGCCGACTTTCATGCCGGGGATGCCGACCTGCCAGCCTTTGATCAGGTTGCGCAGCGGGAAGGTGATCGATTCGCCGCGTCCCCACGACGAGTCGAACTCCTCACCCGATTCGAAGCCGACGCCGAGGTAGTGCACCTCGACGGTCGAGGCCGCGGTGGCCTCTGCACCGCTGCCGACGACGACGTCTTCGATCTCGAGGCTCTCAGGAGCCGGCCCGGTCGGAAAGTCGATCTCTGGTTTGCTGAGTTCTGTCATGGCAGCAACCTTACTTCGACTCGGCGTCAGTGCTCTGCGCACTCGCCGGGGAGCCGTCGGACAGCAGCCCCAGACGCTTCTGGCGGCGCTGCACGATCAGACCGGCCACGACGCTCACTGCAGCGACGACCAGGCTTACGTAGAGCTCGATGCGCGTCTGCAGACTCTTGTTGAACGTCATGTAGGCGAGCAGGGCAACCAGGGCGACGATCACGATCCAGGTGATGTACGGGAAGCCCCACATCTTGATGGTGCCGTTGGCCTTGCCCGGGACGACACCCTGCTTCGCGAGCATGCGGCGGCTGCGCAGCTGAGAAACGGCGATGACGAGCCAGACGAAGATGGCGGTCGCACCGGTCGAGTTCACCAGGAACGCGAAGACGTAGTCGGGCACCGTGTAGTTCAGGACCACCGAGATCAGGCCGACGATGGCCGAAGCGAGGATGGCCACGTACGGAGTGTTGTGCCTGTTGACCTTGCGGAATGCCCGCGGGGCCTCACCACGACCGGCCAGCGAGTAGGCCATGCGCGATGCGGTGTACAGCGATGCGTTGAGCGTCGACAGCAGGGCCGTCAGCACGACGAAGTCCATGACCACGTCGACGCCTGGAATGCCGACGTACTCCAGTGCGCTCACGAAGGGAGACTTGCCCGAAACGACCTGGTCGTGTGGCAGCAGCAGCACGATGATGGTGATCGATCCGATGTAGAACAGCAGGATTCGCCAGATGACCGAGTTGACCGCTTTGCGCACAGCGTGAGCCGGGTGCTCCGACTCGCCTGCGGCCACAGTGGCCACTTCAGCGCCGAACATCGAGAAGATGACCGGCAGCAGCGCGACGAAGATGCCAGAGATGCCGTTCGGCATGAATCCTCCCTGTGCACCGTAGTCGACGCCCTGGTGCGCACTCGGGATGATCCCGGTCACCAAGCCGATGCCGAAGAGGATGAACAGCGTGATCGCGACGATCTTGATGCCGGCGAACCAGAACTCCATCTCACCGAAGCTCTTGACCGAGACCAGGTTGAGCCCGAGAAACAGCACGGTGATCACGAGAGCGGGAATCCACTGGTCCAGTCCGGGCAGGTACTTCGTGATGATCTTGGCTGCCGCTGTGGCCTCGATACCGACGACCACCACCCAGAACCACCAGTACAGCCAGCCGATCGACAGCCCCGCCCACGGCCCGATGAACTTCGTGGCGTAGGTCGAGAACGAGCCGGTGTCCGGACTCGCTGAGGCCATCTCTCCGAGCATCCGCATCACCAGGATGATCACGATGCCCGCGAGGGCATACGAGATGATGACGGCGGGGCCCGCCGAGATGATCGCGTTGCTGGACGCCACCAGCAGGCCGGCTCCGATGATGCCGCCCAGGGCGATCATCGAGAGGTGGCGAGGTTTCAGCGTGCCCGCCAGGCGTGGTTCCGGCTCGGCACGGTCAAGCTCGCCGACTGTGAACACCGCCTCCGTTGGCGGAGTCGTCGGCTTCTCGTTCTTCTCAGAACTCATGATGTGGTTCCTCTATTCATTCCTCGCCGCACCGCGGCGAAGAGATTGTTTCTGGACAGGTTCTGCGAGTGGCTGTGCACCGACTCGAATTCCCTGTGTCCCTCTGTGGAATCGTGCAAAAGTCTATGCAGCATCAACGTGAACGCTGGGTTACGCAAACTGGCCGAATCGTCCACCGATTGGCCGACATGTACAGCCCTGTACAGGCGGCCCGATTCGTCCTGACACAGGAAAGAGGCTGCGGTGCCGCTGGAGTTCTCCTCCTGCGGCACCGCAGCCTCCAAACGCCGACCGGCGCTGTCAGACGGCGTCTCAGGCCCCGGGCCAGGCGACGCTGAAGTACTGCGTCTCCTGATACTCCTCAATGCCCTCGTGCCCGCCTTCACGCCCGACGCCGCTCTGTTTGAAGCCGCCGAACGGCACTGACGGATCGGAGACGAGCCCGCGATTCACGCCGACCATACCGGCATCGATACGGTTGGCGATGTCGACGGCATGTCGCAGCTCACCTGCGAACACGTACGAAGCCAGCCCGTAATCGGTGTCGTTCACCGATGCGATGAGGGCATCCTCGTCAGACCAGGTCGCGATCGAGGCAACCGGCCCGAAGATCTCTTCGGCGAACACCGGGGATGCCGGAGTCACGTCGGTCAGCACCGTCACCGGGGCGTAGTACCCCGTCTCAGGAACCTCGGACTGATACGCGACGGTCGCACCCTCACGCACCGCGGCGGCGACGAGCTCTGACACCTTGTCGACCGACTTGCGGTTGACCAGCGGGCCGATGTCGGTGCCCTCGGCGAGGCCCGCCCCCACAGCGAGATCAGCCGCGCGCTCGATGAAACGACGAGTGAACCTCTCTGCGATGTCTGCGTGCACGAAGAATCGGTTCGCAGCGGTACAGGCCTGACCGCCGTTGCGGAACTTCGCAGTCAGCGCTCCCTCCACCGCCGCCTCGACGTCGGCATCCGCCGTCACCACGAAAGCGGCGTTGCCGCCCAGCTCCATAGCCGTGTTGAGCACACGGTCGGCAGCCTTGCGCAGCAGCACCTTGCCGACCGGAGTCGAACCGGTGAACGAGATCACCCGAACGTGCTGGTCGTCGAGCAGATGATCGACGAGCTCAGCCGTGTGCGATGACGGCAGCACATTGACGAGCCCGGCAGGCAGTCCCGACTCAGCGAGGATCTGCGCGATCGCCAAAGCGGTCAGGGGTGTCTCACCGGCCGGTTTGAGCACGGTCGCGCATCCGGCGGCGAGCGCAGGCCCAATCTTGCGTGTGGCCATCGCGGCGGGAAAGTTCCACGGTGTGACCAGCACCGCGACCCCGGCGGGTCGGCGTGTGACCAGGTTGCGCACCCCACCTGCCGGCGCGGTGAGGTACTCCCCCTCGATGCGCACGGCCTCTTCGGCAAACCAGCGGAAGAACTCCGCCGCATAGGTCACCTCGCCGATCGCGTCAGAGAGCGCTTTGCCGTTCTCAAGAGAGATCAGCTCGGCGAGCTGCTGACGGCGTTCGATCATGAGCTCGAACGCACGTCTCAGCACCTCGCCGCGCTGCCGCGGTGCCACCTTTGCCCAGGCGATCTGCGCCTCGTGTGCTGACGCCAGCGCACGATCGGCGTCGGCCAGCCCGGCATCGGCCACCTCGACGAACGCATCCTCGGTGCTCGGGTCGATGACCGCGAAGGTCTCTCCCGATTTCGCATCGACGAACTCGTTGTCGATCCAGAGGCCGCTGACCGAGCGGGCGTAGTCGATGAGCTCGGTCATGCTCAGTTCTCCTTGAACGCCTGGACAATGACGTCGAGGCCGTCGTTGAGCACCTCGTCAGAGATGACCAGCGGCGTCAGGAAGCGGATGACGTTGCCATAGGTGCCGGCGGTCAGCAGCACGACGCCGTTCTTGTGCGCGTACTCGGCGATCTTGTGCGTGAGCTGGGCGTCCGGCTCCTTGGTCTCTGGGTGCACCAGTTCGATGGCCTGCAGAGCTCCACGACCGCGCACCTCGCCAATACGGGGATCGTTCTGCTGCAGCTCGTGCATCCGGTTCGTGATGACCTCGCCGATGTGCAGGGCACGGTCGGCCAGTTTCTCGTCGATGACTTTGTCGAAGACGGCGAGCGCTGCAGCACAGGCAGCCGGGTTGCCTCCGTAGGTACCGCCGATGCCGCCGGCCTGTGGGTGATCCATCACGTCGGCACGGCCGGTGACCGCCGAAAGCGGCAGGCCTCCGCCGATCGCCTTGGCGGTCGTGACGAGGTCGGGCTCGATGCCTTCGTACTCCGAGGCGAACAGTCGCCCCGTGCGCGCCAGACCGGTCTGGATCTCGTCAGAGATGAACAGCACGTCGTTCTCGTGCGCCCATTTGACCAGTGCTGCCATGAAGCCCTCGGCTGGAACGATGAAGCCGCCCTCGCCCTGAATCGGCTCAAGCAGAATCGCGGCGACCGAGTCGGCACCGATCTGCTTCTCGATGGCGCTGATCGTGCGCTTCGCGGCCTCTTCGCCGGTCAGTCCGTCACGATACGGGTATGACCCGGGAACCCGATAGAGCTCGTTCGCGAACGGGCCGAAGTGGCTCTTGTACGGCGCGGCCTTTGCGGTCAGGCCCATGGTCAGGTTGGTGCGCCCGTGGAAGGCATGGTCGAAGGCGACGATGCCGTCCTTCCCGGTGAAGCTGCGCGCGATCTTGACTGCGTTCTCGACGGCTTCGGCGCCCGAGTTGAACAGTGCGGTGCGCTTCTCGAAGCTGCCCGGAGTCAGCTCGTTCAGACGCTCTGAGACCTCGATGTACGACTCGTACGGAACCGTGGCGAACGACGTGTGCGTGAACTGTGCGACCTGGTGCTGCACGGCGTCGACGACTTCTGGAGCCGAGTTGCCGACACCGGTGACGGCAATGCCTGAGGCGAAGTCGATCAGGGTGTTGCCGTCGACGTCGAGAATCACGCCTCCGCCTGCGGCGACGACGTAGGTCGGCAGCATGACGCCGACGCCGGCGCTCACTGCGGCGACCTTGCGCTCGTGCAGTGCACGCGACTTCGGGCCGGGAATCTCGGTGACAAGGTTGCGGTGCTGGGCGAGGGTGGGCCCGCCGACGGGGATGCTCTGTTCAGTCATGAGACGTACTCCATTCGTTTGCGACAGATACCGATGTCGATGGCACGCCGCAGACGTGGCGAGCCCGACGTTGGGCAGTTCGAGCTGAAGGTGCCGGAATGCACTTTTCTGGCATTGACATTACGGTCACAACGCCGTCATTTGGCATGTACGTCG
Source organism: Pseudoclavibacter sp. CFCC 14310 (assembly GCF_008831165.1). Taxonomy (NCBI): domain Bacteria; kingdom Bacillati; phylum Actinomycetota; class Actinomycetes; order Micrococcales; family Microbacteriaceae; genus Pseudoclavibacter; species Pseudoclavibacter sp. CFCC 14310. Next base: position 420,738 of record NZ_WBKC01000003.1, read on the forward strand.
CGGATATCTGACCAGCATTCAATGTACAATCTGTCCATGCCTGTCACGATACGTCGCCTGCTCGGCATCAGCGAACTGGCTTTGCGCCCCGTCGTCGGAGACGAGACGGGTGCCGAAACGGTCGAGCTGCTCGATGCTCCGCTCGAATGGGTGTACAGCTCCAACCTCGTGGATCCGATGCGTTTTCTTCCGGCCGGCCAGATGCTCCTGACCGACGGAGCGCAGTTCGACGTCGAGAGGTTCGACTACGGCCAGTACGTGGGTCGGCTGCGCGACGGCGGCCTCGTGGGCATGGGGCTGGGCACCGGTCTCACGTGGGCAGAGCCCCCCGAGGGGCTGGTCGACGCCTGTCGCAGGCGCGGCCTGCCACTTGTCGAGGTGCCGTATCACGTGCCGTTTCTCGCGGTGATACGCACGGCCGACGACCTGCTCGACAGCGAGCACCAGCAGCACATTCAGTGGGGACTCGACGCTCAGCGCGCCATCTCACGAGCGGCAATGCGGTCGAATCGGTTGGGCGACCTGCTGCAGGAGCTTGCCAAGCAGCTGAACTGTGGGGTGGCCATCTTCGACAGCTCCGGCCAGCTGATGGGCTCAGCCAGGCAGCGTCCGCTTCCCCATTCACAGCTGCAGGAACTCACCGATGCCATGGAGCGTCTGACCCGAAGCGGCACACGTTCGGCCGCACGCATCAGCGCCGACGGCGCTGAGTTCATCGTGCAGACCATCGGTGCGCCGCCGAAGCTCGCCGGCATGCTCGTGCTCAGCGGAGTGAGCCGCCTCGACGGCGTGCAGCTGGACGTCGTCGAGTCGGTTCTAGCGCTCACCGGCATCACCTTGGAGTTCAACCGAACGATCAATCGGCAGCAGCACGTGCTGCGCGACGGCGTCATCGAGATCGCCGCGTCAGGAAGCATCGCTCTGGCCAATCGGCTCGCAGAGCGGCTCTGGAATGAGACACTTCCGACGGGTGAGCGCACAGTCATCGCGCTGAACAGCACCACGACCGCCTTGGTCGATGCACTCGACCGCATGCAGCGCGACTGCATGATCTTCTGGGGACTGCGTGACGGCCGGGCCACCATCGTCGCGCCGGGCGAGAACCTTGACGCGGTCCTGGATGTCTGCCTGCGCGAACATGTGGGGGCCGGCATCTCACAGCTCAGCACGAATCTGCCGCTCAGCCGATTGATTCAGCAGGCGAGACGCGTCGTCGCAGACGCCGAACCCGGAGCGGTCGTCCGTTATGACGATCTGTCCGATGCCGGCTGGCCCACGCTGCTGCGCGGCTCGATGCTCGAGGTCGTGGCGGCGCAGCTCCTGGCGCCCCTCGATCAGCGCCATGCGTCAGAGGGCGCAGAGCTGCGCCGCACACTGCGGGTCTGGCTCGAAGAGAACGGCCAGGCCGAAGCCGCTGCAACGCGTCTCGGCGTGCACCGGCACACTGTGCGCAACAGAGTCGCTCGTGCAGCTTCTCTGCTCGATCTCGACCTCGACACCTTCGAGACCCGCACAAAGGTCTGGCTGGCGCTCAGCGCGACAGACGACCCGAACGACCTCTCCGCAGCAGCGGGAGAAGCCCAGAGATGAGCATGCATGCCAGGGCCGCCGCGATGACGGTGTAGACGAACAGATCAGCTGTCAGCAGCTGCTCCCCGAGCAGCAGCGCCGCGGCGAAGAGCAGCACCGGCTCGAGATAGCTGAGCATGCCGAAGAGAGTGAGGTTCAGTCGGCCGCTGGCGAGGATGTACAGCATCATCGCCACACCACTGAGCACGCCGAGCGCAACGAACGACCACCACGCCGGGCCGGCCTGTCGCGCCAGCGTGCCTGCGACATCCCCCTGAGAGAGCAGCCAGACCGCGAACGGAGCAGCAAGCAGCATCTCGAGCCAGAACACGCGCACATCGTCCATGCCGGCCGCACGGCGCACGGCGAAGTAGACGGGATACCCGAAGCCCACCAGCGCGGTCGGCCACGAGAACCCGCCGACGATGAGCACTTCGATGATCACGGCGACAGCCGCGAGCGCGACGGCCGCCCACTGCCAGCGGTCGAGACGATCTTTGAAGAGAAAACGGCCGGCGGCGACCACGACGAGCGGCATCAGAAAGTAGCCCAGCGAGACGTCGAGCGCGTGCCCGTGCATCGGCCCCCAAATGAACACCCAAATCTGTGCGGTCACCATTGCCGAGCATCCCAGCAGCACCACAATGCGGCGGGGGTCATGGAGGATGCGGCGGATCAGGCGCCCGATGGCGTCCCAGTCCCGGTGCACCGTGAAGAAGACTGCCATCAGCACGACGATGCAGACGATCCGCCACGCAGTGACCTCTTCTGAGGTAAACGCCGACAGCTCGCTGGTCAGCAGCGAGATCAGACCGAACATCACCGATGCCGAGACCGACGCGCTCACGCCTGACTTCGTCGTCTGCGCCATCGCAGCTCCATTTCTTCGTGTCGGCCGAACGCGCAGACATTCGCAATGCGAATATGCAGTCGGGATGGGAAGCGGCAATGCAAAAGGCCCGCATCAGCCGAGTGACTGAATACGAGCCTTGAGCTCTTGGTGACCCCAGCGGGATTTGAACCCGCGTTACCGCCGTGAGAGGGCGATGTCCTAGGCCGCTAGACGATGGGGCCGTCTGTAAGCAACCAGATGATTATGCCACAGTTTCGATCACACACACCAATTCCGGCGCATGTTTCGGGCGTGTCGTCTGCGCCCGCAGGGTTCAGTCGGCTCGACCTTTGATGCCGTAGAGGCGCACCATCTCGTCGATGGCGCGCTCGCGTTCGTCTCCCCCGGCCTGCAGCATATGCGGCACATGGGTGCGCAGATGGTTCTCGACGAGAAGCGAGTTCAACGAGGCGAGCGACCGCTGCACCGCAAGTGACTGTGTGACGATGTCGACGCAGTAGTCTTCGTCTTCGATCTGACGCTCGATGGCGCGCAGCTGCCCCTCGATGATGCGCACGCGATGCAGAGCACGCTTCTTGATGTCGTCGATCATGCTGCCCAGACTACGCTGTCGCACTCAACGACGACTGAGCACAGGCACGCTCGGCAGACTGCTGCGCTCGACGTCTTCTGTGCCGAGATGTCTGATCTGTCGCAGCCCGTGCAGAGACGGATAGATCATGTAGAGCACGGCCTGGGGAATGCGCTCAAGGCCGCGGTTGAGGCTGTGCGCGCGGTAGGTGCGGCGAAAGCGCTGCACGTAGTCGCTGTAGTCGCGGAACTTGGAGTCCATGCGTCGCGCAGAGATGCCGCAGACCATGTTCGACTCGTAGCCCACGAACAGCCCGTTCTCGGCGAGATGAATCGACAGGTCGATGTCTTCGTGCAGCAGATCACCCTCATCGGGGCACACCTCGTCGCGAATCAGGTGCCAGGCGTCGGCCCGCACCGCCATGTTGCTGCCGAAGACGAACCGGTATTCCCGGTTCAGTCGCATCAGCAGCTTGCGAAACCGATCGTCGGCACGCAGGCCGAAACGACGAAAAGGCATGTCGTAATACATGACCGGGCCCGTAAGCGCACTGATGTGCTGGTTGCGAAAAGCACGCCGCACCTCTCGGCTCCACTCCGGAGCCAGCAGCGAGTCAGCGTCGATACGGCCGAGCACATCACTGGTAGCGGCGTCGAACCCCGCGTCACGAGTGGGTATAAGCCCCTGACGCTCGTTCTGAGCGATCAGACGGACGACCTGATTCGGGTGCTGTCGAGCCACACGCCGCACCGTGTCTGCGGTGCCGTCGGTGCTGCGGTTGTCGACGACGATGATCTCGTCGAGCGGCACGGTCTGTGCGATCGCCGCCCGCAGGCACGCCTCGATGCGCTCTTCCTCGTTGTACGCCGGGATGATCAGCGAGACGCTAGGGAGCAAGCCGGTAACCTCTGCGGTCACTGCGGTTCCTTTCCAGTCTGTCGCCCTCCACCCTAGCCGCACCACCGCACCGTCGTCAGGATTCGACGTTGCAGATCGATAAAGTTCTCACCGCCGAACACCCAGATGACGGTGGTGTTGACCCGATATCTCGTTCTACGGTGGCCTTCAGACGCGGCGATGGCACCCATTGCGAGCAGCATCCGCACCCAGAAGACCAGTTCTCACGAGGAGGCCTGACTCCATGTCAGCAGCGGCAACGGTGATCGATCCGACCAATCCGCACACCTACGACCACACGCATGCGAATGTGAGCGGCGGCTGGCTGCGTGCCTCGGTCTTCGGTGCGATGGACGGCCTGGTCTCGAACATCGGGCTGATCACCGGCATCGGCGCGGCCGGTGCCTCGAACCACGTGGTGCTGCTGACCGGCATCTCGGGCCTGCTGGCCGGTGCGTTCTCGATGGCTCTCGGGGAGTTCACCTCGGTGCGCAGCCAGAACGAGCAGCTGGACAAAGAGATTGCCATCGAGGTGGCCGCGCAGAAGCGCAACCCGGTCGGCGAGCAGGCCGAGCTCGCACGTGAGTTCCAGCAGATGGGCATGAGCGAGCAGACCGCACACACTGCAGCCGCCGAGATTCACAGCACGTCGGTCTCGACCCGCACTGTGCACGTGCATCTCATGCAGGAGCTCGGCATCGACCCGGATGATCGCCCGTCACCCGTCGCCGCGGGCCTGCTCTCGTTCCTGTTCTTCTCAATGGGAGCGATCGTGCCGATTCTGCCCTACCTCTTCGGCATCGGCTCGCTCATGACCGGCCTGATCGCCGGCTGCATCGGCCTGCTGCTCGCCGGCGGCATCGCTGCCAAGGTCTCAGGGCGCAACTGGTTCAGAGGGGCGGCACGCCAGCTGCTGCTCGGCCTCATCGCCGTGGCCGTGACCTACGCCGTCGGCATGCTCATCGGCGTCGACGCGCACTGATCGACTCGCCCGGCCCGGATGCTGCAGGCGGGCTCGCCACAGCATCCGCCGACGCCGCCTGCCGCGCCCGCGCGATCGCCTGCAGCATGCGCTCTCGCAGCACGTTGGCTCGTGACGCGAAGCTCTGCTGTCGCACGGCGAACTCCCGCCGCCCCTGCTGCGTCTCTATGCGCACCGGTTCGAGGCCGAAACGGCGCACGTCATAGGGCGATGCCTGCATGTCGAGATCTCGCACCTCGCGAGCGAGTTCGAATGTGTCGATCAGCAGCTCCCCGGGAATGATCGGGCCCAGCTTCATGGCCCATTTGTAGAGATCCATGTTCGCGTGCAGACAGCCCGGCTGTTCGAGTTCCGTCTGCGTCTCGCGCGTCGGCTGCAGTGCGTTCAGCGGTCGGGCGACGGGTGTGAAGAAGCGGAAGGCGTCGAAGTGCGTGCACTCGATGCGGCTCGACTCGACCACGGCATCGGTGCCGGCATGACCCAGGCGCAGCGGCAGCTTCGTATGCCGCTCCTGCCCGTCGCGCATGCCATAGACCATCGCCCACTCGTGCAGGCAGGAGCAGCCCAGCTTGGCGCGGCGTGCAGCGGTGCGGCGCAGCAGGCCTTCGACGAAGCCGACCGTGTCGGCGCGGTCGGCGAGAAGGGCGCCCGCATCGACGAGCACGTCGGCCTCGTCGGTCGCGTACCAGCGCCACTGGGCACGGGGTTCGGCGGATGCTCCTTCGAGTCTGATGCCTGCGCCCGGGTGCCAGCGCCGCAGCAGCGCAGGCCGATACGAGTAGTAGGTGAAGAGGAAGTCTTCGACCTCGTTGGCCTCGCCGGTCTGTCGACGCCTGCGCCAGCCAGCGGTGAGCTGATCTGCGCGCTGCCTGTGTCGAGCCTCACGCACCCGCCACTGTTGCACCGAGAGGCGCTCGAAAACGGCAGGCTGGGTGGTGGTCACTCCCCCATCGTACGGCGCTGCGCAGAGCCTCTTCGAGCCCGAGTTGTGTTCTGGATGAGAATGTCCTATCGTTGACTCTCGGTTCGCAAACGTGCACACGGATGCGCAACTGCCCTTGGGGTATGGTGTAATTGGCAACACGACGGTTTCTGGTACCGTTATTCTTGGTTCGAGTCCAGGTACCCCAGCACTAGAGATATCAAGGCAGAATCGGGTTTCATCCGTTCACGCCGACCGACTGTCAGCCTTTCTTGCAGCCTTTCCTTTCGCAGACGCTCAAATGCCGCAGCCTATTCGGCACCTTCTCGGCAGACTTCCGCTATCGCTCCACCAAGCCGCTTCCCGCGCTGAAACGTCCGTAGGCCTGCATCGAGCGCTTGAGGGCTGCCGAACCACGCGTGCTCATCTTCTCGCCAGCGAACAGGCTGACTTCAGCGGTCTTGGTCTTCCACACACCACGGATGCGACCGTCACTCAGCACGGTGGGCTGCCCCAGACCGTTCTTCGACATGACCAGCGGCCCGAACTTCGGGTCGAGCACGGCCGAACGGTCCTTATAGCCGAGCAGAACCTCGTCGAAGGCAGGCAGCGCCAAGGTCACCGCCAGAGCATCAGTGCCAGTGCGCCCCGTCGTCCCGTCTTCGCCCAGCACTCTCTGCAGCTGCCTCTCGGTCGCCCACAGCCCCTCGTCATTGGGGCCGACGCATTCCACGAGCGGCTGACCTTCATCGTCTGATGCGGCGAGGCGCAACGCCCTGCCGCTCTCTCGCATGGTCAGAGCCGTCCACCAGCTGAGATCTGCTGCAGTCGCAGGGCCATGACCGGCAATGTAGCGTCGGGCGAGCTCGGCCAGCGCCTCGTCTCCTTCGTGCACCCGCGGTGAGACGATCCACTCGTCGGCCAGCACCAGATCGAGATCACGCCCATTGTCGTTCATCGGCCCGAAGACCACTTCGCCGAGCTGATTGAGCGCCCACACCAGGTGGTACGACCAGCCCGCTCGCATCTCGACCCCGGCATCCTGCCAGACCTGTATCAGGGCATCTCGATGCAGCCGTCGCCCGCCCGACAGAGCCTGGCGAGTGATCTCACGCACCTGATCGACGACGGCAAGATCGAGGTGCAGACGCGCACGGCGCTTGGGCCAGTCTTTGAGCACGCGGTGGTTCGTGGCCTGCTGCATCCAGCCGATGTCTGCCGCCGCCACGAGGTGCACCGTCGAGCGCATCGGCCAAGAGCGCACGATCAGCCCCTGGTCGAAAGCCGCCCGAATCGTCTGCGCTGCAGCCCCCGTTCGCAGAGCCAGGGCCCATTGAGCGGCGAAGGAGTTCTGCCCCTGCAACGCGAGCAGATGCTCAGCAGCCTCGAGAACGTCATTCGACGCAGACGCGCTGCATGGCGAATGCATCGGTTCACGAACGGCCGCATCGAGCAGCTGCGCAGAGATCCGGGCTGCTGCGATCTGCGGCGTGCTGAGTGCGATGGCCATGGCATCACTCTATTCGCCGTGCAGGTCTGCCGCTGCGAGGGCCGATACGGCTACGGCAGCCAGGGATCGAGACCGAGCATGATGCACAGCGCCATGATCGACACGAGCGAGAACCCGAACATGCGGTGTGACCAGGCGATCTTGTCTGAGGTCGTGAAGCCGAGCGCGCCGATCGCGATCCACACGACGCCGAGCAGCCCCAACACGCTGGTGGTGGTCAGACTGGCGAACCCGAGCACGCCGAGCAGCACCACGCTCGCAACGTACAGCACTGTGTAGACGAAGATGTGCACGATGGTCGTCGGCACGCCCTTCACCACGGTGATCACAGGAACGCCTGCGGCCGCGTACTCCTCGCGCCGATAGATCGCAATCGAATAGAACTCGGGCATCTGCCAGAAGAACAGCGCGAGAAAGACCAGTACGGCCCCAGCATCCACACGCCCTGTGGCCCCCACATAGCCCGCGAGAATGGGCACCGCGCCCGAGACCGACCCGACCAGAGTGCCGTGATACGACATGCGCTTCGAGGTCGCCCCATAGAGCCAGACGTAGCAGACGAAGCCGAACACTCCGAGGCCGAGCACCAGCGGCGTCGACCAGAGGCCCAGCACCGCAGCGCCGAGCAGCCCCAGCACGATCGAGAAGATCGTCGCTCGTCTGGCCCGCACTCCCCCGGTGACGGTCGCCCGCTTCTTGGTGCGTTCCATGCGCTGATCGATGTCGCGATCAAGCACGTTGTTGAGCACGGTCGCCGAGCCGACGATCAGCGTCGTGCCGACCGTGACGATCACGAGTGAGAAGAGATCGACGCCGTTCTGACTGCCGAAGAGAAAGCCTGCGACGGCGCTCAGCACGTTCGCATAGAGCACCCCTGGCTTGGTCAGCGAGTAGTAGCGCGCGATCACATCACGCAGCGACTCCCCGGCATGCCGAGAGGCGATCGCGGCATCGGTGCCGGGCCGAGCCGCGGGTGTCGGCGAAGGCTGCGCAGCGGCGGCCTGTTCCGAGGTGCTCCGGTGACCTCCCGACGACGTCTGGGCATCGTCGGCCGCACGCTCGGATGACACACTCATGCCCTTATACCTCGTTCGCTCTCACCCTCGACAACGAGAAGTCGAAGGCAGACATTCCAAAGTTGTAGGCTAACACGCTCGTGCCGTCTCTCTGGTCACTCACCCGATCGAAGCGACGCGGCGAGCACCTGCTACCGGGGTGACGGCGAAGCACTCTCGGGCCCAGACGCGGAACCGCCTGACGACTGCATCGGGTAGGACCTCCCCTCGACGGTGGCGTCAAGGGTGTAAGCGCCTCCGTGCTTCGCGAACACCTGCTCGATGGCAGCGATCGTCTGCTGCCTGAATTCGTCGGCGTCAAGACCTCTCACCCCCGTCTGCCCGTCGCTGGAGTAGAACTCGAAGCGGCACTCTGTCGCCGGTTCTGTTGTCTGCCCGGTCGCCGGCTTCGACGCCTGCCCTGACGTCAGCGTGCACGACGGGCGCCGGACGATGCCCGCTGGCAGCCCCTCGAGCACGGCGTCAAGGTCGCCGAAGAGCTGCACGTAGCCGTCATTCCACAGACCGGGCTCGTCTGCGCTGATATCTGCGATCAGGCCCTCTTGCTCATACGTCTCGTAGCCCGGGCCCATCACGGTGATGGCGGCATCGCGCACGTCGACGTGCTGCAGCTGCAATGCGCTGAAGGTCGATGTCAGCTGCGGAACCGCCTGACCGAGGGTGTCGGCGCGCAGCGTCTGACTGAAATCTGCAACGGGCCGATCGCTGCGATATCGAGATGAGTGCAGACGCGTAAGATCGACTCTGGCCTCTGGCCGCCCGCTCATCGTCTGCACGAGCTCACGCATGCCGGCCTCGTCGACCTCGATCGGCAGCGAGAACCTCATGCTCGAATCGACGTCACCGAGTTCGACCGAAAGACTGCCGTACATGACGTCGTGCAGTGACGAGTCATCGATCGCCTGCTGCACTTGGGCGACGGCCTGCTGCGTCTGCTCAGGTGTCGCCGTCGCGTCGAAGGCAAGGTCGACCTGAAGACTGCTGCCAGAGTCGATGCCCGAGTTGAACCTCACATCGCTCTTCTCTCTGTTGACGCCCGGCAGCCCGGTGATCAGCTGGTCGATGCTTCGGGCGTCGTTGACTCGTTGCTGCCCGACGCACCCGCTGAGGGCGAGCACCGTGCACAGCAGTGCGCCCAGCGCGGCGGTGCGCCGGCTGCGACGCCGCCATGTCATCGTGCGTGCGTCGGGTGCCTCGCTGTGGTCCTGCTCTGCTGTCGGCGGATGCTCTGGTCGCGTCGGCATGATGGCCTCCTGTCGATCGATTGCGAGGTTAGTCTCGGGCCCGGCGATATCTGAGCAGCAGCAGATCGTCTGAACGCAGAGCGTCGCAGAGACGAAAGCGCCGGGAGAACTCTGCGACGCCGTGCGTCAGACGCGGGCCGTCGCCGCCGACGACGAGGGCGTCGAGCGACAGACACAGTTCGGTGACCGCATCGGCGTCGAAAAGCGCCGATGCCAGATGAGGGCCGCCCTCGCACAGCACGTCACAGAGACCGCGTGCGTGCAGTGCGGCGACGAGCCGAGTCATGTCGATCTCTGTCTCGCCCACGACGACGACCTCGGCCACCTCGGCGAGCGCAGCACGACGATCGGCGTCGGCACTGGCCAGCGTGAAGACGATCGGTCGTGTCGGCGCGTTCACGAAGACATCGCTGCCCGGGTCGAGAGCGGCCCGGCCCGAGACCAGTGCGAAGGCGGGATGTCGAGACAGGCCGTGCGCCTCACGCCACGCGGCCGAGGCGTCGTCGACGCGCATCGCCCCGTAGCCTTCGTCACGTGCGGTGCCTGCACCGAGCAGAACCACGTGCGCCCGGCGACGCAGCAGGTCGAAGACCCGGTGGTCGGCCTCGCCGCCCAGCGGCCCTGAGACGCCCCCGACCGTGACCGCGCCGTCGAGGCTGCTCACGAAGTTCAGTCGGATGCGCACGCCGTCACCGGCTGGCCAGGCGTAGCGCCGCAGCAGGTCGTCGTCGCTCAGCGATGTCGCCGCATCGCTCGTCGTGATGAGTTCGGTGATCTCGCTCATGCTTCGACCCTACCGGCAGCAGCTGACAGAGCTCAGATGTTGTGCCGCTCGTAGGCCGGTTCGCGCCACCCGAGCACGGCTTCGACGAGCCGCATCGCATCGACCGACTCCCGCGCGGCGTGCATGCGCACGATGCGGGCTCCCTGCATCGCGCAGATCGTCGCCGCGGCGAGCGACCCGGCCAGCCGGTCGGGCTTGTCTCGATCGAGTGTCTCGCCGATGAAGTCTTTGTTCGACACCGCCGCGAGCGCGGGCAGACCGATCTCGGCGATCTCTGCGAAGCGACGGGTGAGCTCGAGCGTCTGCCGGGTGCTCTTGTTCAGGTCGTGCCCGGGGTCGATCACGATGCGCTCGATCGGCACGCCGAGTTCGACCGCCCGGTCGACGCGACGGCGCAGAAAAGTCGTCACCTCGGCCACGACGTCGTCGTAGTGCGGATGCGGAAACGGCGTGCGAGGCCGGGCCAGACTGTGCGTGATCACAAGCGTCGCATCGCTGTCGGCGACCACTCGTGCGACGTCTGGATCGTGCAGCCCGGTGGTGTCGTTGACCACCGCCGCACCGGCCTCGATGCACGCTTCGGCCACTTCGTGCCGAAAGGTGTCGACCGAGATCACCACGTCGCTGCTCTGCGCCACCGCCTGAACCACGGGCAGCACCCGTGCAACCTCGTCGTCTGCCGGCAGCTCTGGCCCGGGGGCGAACTTGACCCCGCCGATGTCGACCCAGTCGGCACCGGCCCGCGCCGCATCCATCGCCGCCTCGACGGCCGCATCGAGTGCGAAGGTGCGCCCCTCGTCGAAGAACGAGTCTGGTGTGCGGTTGACGATCGCCATCACCGCGATCTGGCGAGAGAAATCGAAGCTGCGCCGACCGATGGTGCGACGAGGGTGCTGCAGCGGGGGCTGATAGAGGTGACCCGAAGTCGGTTCGCTGATGCGCATGCGCCCATTGTCTCGCAGACGCCTGCCCGACGACAGCGCACCGGAGGCTGCGGCGCGTTCGGCCGGGTGTATAGTCATGGCCATGCAGTTCTCGCGCAGCGCTTGGTGGTGGCCGTCCTTCCGACGGCACTGACCCGCGCACCGCGCACACATTCAGGCCGCCGATCGAGCGGCCTTTCGCATCTGTGCGATTCTCTCTCATCGGCGGCACGGCCCCGAATCCGATCAGACGATCGGCCCCATGCACAGAGAGATCACAGTGAATCAGCGCACAACCCACGAGCCATCACCGAAGCTGCACCTGCCCGATGACCCGCCCGCCGCGACGCAGCCTCGTCACGGCCTGCTCGGTCGCCTCGCCCTCGCCTCGGGGGTCGGCACGGCACTCGAGTTCTACGACTTCGCGCTCTACGCCACAGCCACCTCGCTGGTGTTCAACAAGGTGTTCTTCGTCGTCGACGACCCGTGGTTCGGGGCGTTCCTCGGGTTCGTGACCTTCGCGGTCGGGTTCTTGATGGCACCGATCGGCGCGCTGCTCTTCGGGCACTTCGGCGACCGGCTGGGCCGCCGAAACACCCTGATCGCCACGTTCACCCTGATGGGTGCTGCGACGTTTCTGATGGGTGTGCTGCCGAGTCACGCGACGATCGGCATCGCGGCCCCGCTGCTGCTGCTCTTTCTGCGTCTCGTGCACGGCATCGCCCGCGGCGGCGAGGTCAGCGGTGCGGCACTCATCGCGATCGAGCACGCACCGAAGGGCAGGCGCGGCCTGTACGGCAGCTTCGTGACCTTGGGGTCGCCCATCGGCGCAGGGCTTGCGAACCTGTCATTTCTGCTGATTCTGCTGCTGCCGCAGGATGTCGTGGCTTCGTGGGCATGGAGAATCCCGTTCCTGCTCGGCGGTCTCGTGCTCGTCGTCGGCCTGGTCACGCGTCTGCACGTCGACGAGACGCCCGTGTTCAAACAGCTGCAGAGCGAACGCAAAGTCGCGAAACGGCCCATCGCCGAGACGCTGAGGCACAGCTGGGGTCGCGTGCTCGGAGCGGCGGGTGTGATGTTCGGCTTCAACGCGTTTCAGTATGTGCTCTTCACCTTTCTGCTCTCGTTCGGCACCGAGCCGGTCGCCCAGCACGGGCTCGGCCTCGAGCGCAGTGTGCTCGTGACCGGCACACTGTTCGGCTGCCTCGGGCACGCCGTGACGATTCTGCTCAGCAGCGTGATCTCTGACCGGGTGGGCCGCAAGCCGGTGATCCTGACCGGAGCGGTGCTGCTCGCGCTCTACGCCTTTCCCATGTTCTCGCTGTTCACCGCTGGTTCGTCGGCTGACGCCGCCATGGCGATCGTGATCGGTTTCGTCATCGCCGGCATCATGTTCGGCCCGATGCTCACCTGGTTCTCACAGCTGTTCGCACCGGCGCAGCGTTACACAGGCATCGGCCTGGGCTTTCAGATCGGCGCGGCGCTCGGTGGCGGCTTCTCCCCGCTGATCGCGAACCGGCTTCTGGTCGCGACCGGCACCACCGTCTCGATCTCGATCTTTCTCGTGGCGGCGATGGCGCTGAGTCTGGTCTGTCTGATCGCCCTCCCTGAACGCCACCGTGAGGTTCCCGCCGATGCCTGAGTTCGGGTTCCCCCGTGGCGTCTCACGAATCTAGGTCGCCTGGGCGAGCGTGCCACGACGGGCCGCGGCGAAGCTGGTGATCACGACACCGGCGATGATGAGGATGCCGCCCAGCGCAGCCGAGACGGTGAGCGGCTGGCCGAGGGCGAGGCCGATCAGCACGACGAACACCGTGATCAGGTTGAGGTAGATCGCCGCCGTCGACGAAGGCACCACGCTCACAGCGCTGTTCCAGAGCAGGTACGACGCGACCGAGGGCAGCAGCGCGATCACGATCAGCCCCCACAGTGTGCCGGGCGCCTCCAGAGGAAGCCCGGCCTGCTGCACCACGGCGAAGGGGCCGAGCATCACGCAGACCAGCACCGCCTGCACCGCGGTCGACGTGATCGGCCGCACGCCGGGCACGCGCCCGTAGATCGTGTAGAGGCTCCACACCAGAATGGCTCCCAGCATGATGAGCTGCCCGACGTTGAAGTCAAGCCCGGCGAGCGTCTGCCAGCTGCCGCGGGTGAGCACCACGACGACGCCCACCAGGCTCAGCCCGATGCCCAAGACACCGGCCTTCGACACTCGCTGCCCAACCAGCACCACAGACAGCAGCACCATGAGCGCCGGGTTCGCCGCATTCACCAGCGACGCGCCGACCGGAGTGGTGAAGTGCAGCGCGGCATAGAGCAGTAGGTTGTAGCCGACCAGCCCCAGCAGGGCGAGCACGACCAGCCGCGGCAGCGCACGCACCACCGCTCGCCAGTCGGGGTGCTCGATGAGCTGAGCCAGTACCAGCAGGGGCACGGCGGCGATCGCCCAGCGCCAGAAGGTGAGCCCGACCGCCGACATGCCCTGCAGTACGAAGGCGCTCAGCTGATAGTGCACCGCCCAGAACAGGGTGGCTCCGATCATGGCTGCCGAGGCACGCAGGCTGCGTGCGGTCTGTGAGGTCATAGCGGCACTGTACTCGTTCGACGCCGTTGCGGCACGGGGCTACACTCGCCCACTGTGACTCCCTCTTCTCTGCTGGCTCCGCTCGACGACGACCAGCAGCGGCTCTTCGACCGCATCATCGCCTTCACAGATCGCTGCCTGTCGACGTCGCAGCGTCACGCAGTGTTCCTCGTGCAGGGCGCTGCCGGCACCGGCAAGAGCGTGCTGCTCTCACACCTGCTGATCGCGCTGACCGAACGCGCCCGCTCTGCGCAGGCGCCTGCCCCGCTGGCGCACGGTCGCATCCGCATGCTCGTCAATCATGCCGAGATGTGGCGACGCTACCGCGAGCTCGCCGAGCGCACTCCTGTGCTGCGGAAAGCCCAAGTGCTGCGGCCGACGCCCTTCATCAACGCTGCGGCCCGCGACGAAGCGAAGCAGGCCGACGTCGCTTTGGTCGATGAGGCTCATCTGCTGCTCACCCGCCCCGATCCGTACACCCGTTTTCACGGGAGCAACCAGCTCGCCGATATCATCGCAGCGAGCCGCGTCACCATCGTGGTCTACGACGACGCTCAGGTGCTGCGCATGCGTGCACAGTGGACGCCGAAGCTGCTCGACGAGGTGATCGGCCGTGCCGCCGTCGAACGCGGCGAGCTGAAACGCCAGCACCGCATGGGAGCCTCGCTGGCGGTGCGCGACTGGATCGACCGCACGGTCTCGGGGCGAGCACCCGTCGAACCGCCGCCCGCAGGCGACGGCGACTTCGGCATCCGTGTCTTCGACGACGCCGGGGCGCTCTACCGTGCGATCCGCAGCCACGATGGCGAGGGCTCAGCCCGCATGCTCTCGACCTATGACTACCCGTACACGCTCGACGGCGGCGATCACTTCATCGATGAGCCGGGCCTGCACATTCGCTGGGACCGCTACCGCCCAGATGAGCCGGAGCCCTGGACGACGCGAGCCGACACCGTCGACGAGGTCGGCTCGGTCTACACGGTGCAGGGCCTCGATCTCGACTGGGCCGGCGTGCTGCTCGGCCCATCGGTGGCGCTGTCGTCAGACGGGCGTCTGCGGATGCTGCCCGAGCGCTACGAAGATCGCGCAGCCCTGAACGGGGTGACCGCGCTGCGTGCCCGAGGCTGGTCTGATGGCGACGTCGAACAGGCTCGCGAACGCATTCTGCGAGATGCGCTGCTCACACTGCTGACGCGTGCGCGGCGAGGGCTGGGCCTCTATGCGCACGATCAGGCCCTGGCAGCGGCGCTCGGGGGTCGGCCGCGTGCCAGGGCCGAACGGTTGTGATCACGCACCGGGCAGGTGCGGCGGCCGGGTTCGGATCAGCTCTGAGAGGTCTTCTCGTGCGAGGCTGATCCGTCGACGACCTGCAGGGGCATCGTGCGGGTGTCGATGTACGGGTTCTCTTTCTGATCTCGCACCAGGCGTCGCGCCTCGGCCTCGGTCTCGACCGTCGGCATCGAGCCCAGCAGCGGACGCTTCGCGCTCTCACGCATGCAGAGCATCGCGATGCCGCCGAGCAGGCCGAAGAACATGATGTAGAACGCTGGCATGTAGTGGTTGCCGGTCAGTGCGATGAGCCCCTGTGAGAACACCGGGGTGGTGCCACCGAAGAGCGCTACGGCGACGTTGTACGAGATGGCCATCGCGCCGAAGCGTGAGGCGGTCGGAAAGAGTGCCGGCAGCGTGGCCGCAGAGATCGCGACGTAGAACGCCACGGGAATCGCGACCAGGACGAGCGCGCCCTGAATGGCCCAGAAAGTGCCCACGTGCATGAGCATGAATGCGGGCACCATCAGCACCAGCGTCGAGATCACGGCCATGCCATAGACCGGTCGGCGACCGATGCGGTCTGAGAGACGACCGATCAGGGGAAGGCACAGCGACATGACCACGAGCACGGGAACGGTCGCAGCAGCGGCCATCGTCGGGGTGGTTCCCACCTCGGTCTCCAGGTAGGAGGGCATATAGCTGGTGAGCGCGTATCCTGCGGTGTTGGTCGCCGCGACGATCGCGATGCCGATCAGCACTTCGCGCCAGTAGTTGCGCATGATGCCGACGATGCCCAGCCGCTGGAACATGGGGTCGTTGGCCGTCGATTCGCTCTCTTGCGACTGCTCGTCTTCGAAGTGCGGCGTCTCGGGAATTCTCGTGCGCAGATAGATCGCGACGGCGCCGAGCGGAATCGCGACGAGGTACGGAATGCGCCAGCCGCCGTTGACCATAGCCTGCTCGCCCCACGCCGATTCGGCGATGACCGTGGTGATCGCGACCGTGGCCGCGCCTGCGGCGAACCCCAGGTATGAACCGACGTCGAGCCACGAGGCGAAGTACCCCCGTCGTTTGTCTGGCGAGAACTCCGAGACGTAGGTGGTGGCACCGGCGTATTCGCCGCCGGTCGAGAAGCCCTGCACCATTTTCAGCAGGTACAGCGGCACCGTCGCCCACAGGCCGATCTGCGCCGCGGTGGGCAGCAGGCCGATCAGAGCGGTGGCCAGAGCCATCATGCCCATCGTGATGAAGAGCACCTTCTGACGACCGATGCGGTCACCCAGCGGCCCGAGCACGAGCCCGCCGAGGGGGCGAACCAGAAAGCTCACGGCGAAGCCCAAGAGCATGATGATCAGACCGGTCTGCTGAGGCAGCCCTTCGGTGAAGACGTGCGTCATCACGACGGCCAGATAGCCGTAGATGCCGAAGTCGAACCATTCCATGAAGTTACCGACCACAGTGCCGCCGATAGCCTGTTTCATCGGCCTTTTCTCGACGATCACCACGTCGTCTTTGCGCAGCGGTCGCCTTCTCACCTGCTGCTGAGCGGGCTCGTTTGAGCCCTGATTCTGCGAAGTACTGTCTTTCGTCTGCATCTCGACCTCTGTTCGTTTCGTGAACGCGGGAACGGAACGGCATCGCGAACGTGGCCCGGATGATCACGCACCCAGGCATCTGCGCTGAGGATCTCTCAGCGCAGCACGGACATCTTGCACAGCCCTGCCAGCCGCGCATCGGGCGCGGGGCATGGGCTACGGTGCCGCGGAACAGTCATCTCGACCGTCTTCCGCCGCCTGTCGACAGGGCGCTCACGCAGCTCTTCACGGGTCACTAGGACCCGACCGTTACAGGCAATAACGCACAAGTGTACCAGATATGGCTACTGCGACGTCGCTATCGCTGACCCACACCGCATGAACGTCACGTTCACGGGCTGAACGACACTGTCCATGCGCGACAGCGCTGGAGCGCCTGGGACATGCCAGGCAAGAGCACGGGATTCGGCTGCAGCCTTTTCAGAGAGGTGCCGCAACAACTGCCTGATTCGACCGGCTTGTGCGCCTTCGCCTTGACCTTCGATCGTGGGCACAGTGTCGGTTCGGTCATGCTGCTTCCGTGAGGCAAACGGATGCGGTGACAGCACAGACATCGTCCACGTACCGGGGACTCGACTCCCCGATCGAAAAGCTCCGTTCAATGAGGACTGAGACGCGGCGGTCGACCGTTGCAGGAACTCATCCGTGTGGTTTGTCCTTGCCATGCCCTGGACTCTGACTCCCCCCCAGCATCGTGCTGGAATCAGCTCGACGTGATCAGGGGTCCAAGTGGTAAACACCCGTCGGCGTAACATAGCTCGAACTGCGTCGCATTCAGCATGTCGATGCACCGTATGGATATCAGACGCCTGCAGCCGCTACAGATCGGGGGCACCTATGTTCACCAACTCACCCGGCCAGAAGAGGCCGCGAAAACCGGGCACCATCATTCCTTTCGAACAACGCCTCACCATGATCGCAGTGCTCATTGTGTTTGCGCTGCAGCGCATTCTCTTTCCAGCATCCTCGGTACTCATCGCGTTCATCTCGGTCGCAGTCATCGGCGGTCTCTTCGCTGTTCTCTGTAACCGCATCGTCACCGCAGTACAGAAGAGCAAAGCGCCCTCACGAGCCGAGTTGAAGTGGGCTCTGAGGTACTTGCGATGGTCACAGCCACACACACCCGTCCACCCCGATGAAGCTTGGGTAGACGCACTCCGTCGGCGTGGCGTCACAGACGGCCGCATCGCGCTCATCGGCCCAAACATCCAGCAATATGCGCAGAACAGATACGGGCTCGCCTAAAGCAACGCCCCGACCAGCCCAGCACGCGCGTCGTCATCTGGCAGACGCGCTTCCAGGGCGAGGCTTGCGTCATCTCGTGCGCATCGCATCCACACAGAACCGGCGCCGACTGCGTGGCCGACCGCCGTGAGCCAGACTGGCCGCATCATCCCCAGAGCCGCTCAAATCTGCACGCCGAAGATGTCGAGCAGCCCACGCAGCAGCGTGACCACACCGCCCGCATAGCTGATCACGAGCACGGCCATCCGATCCGCACCTATTGGCACTCTCTTCGCTACCAGGCTCTAGAGAGTGCGGAATGCTGTGGCTTCGGGGTCGAACATCCAGTCGAACACCCAGATACCTGCGGCGGCGCGCTGCGATAGCCAGCCCATCTCGAATTCGTAGGTTTGTCCCGGTTTCAGCTCAGAAGCGATCTGCTGCTGATTTTCACTCGTGATCTCGTTGAAAATGCCAACTTCTCCACACTGCTGAGTCTGAATCTTGACCATGGGCCGTGACGTTCGGGCAGTACGGCCTCCGCCAGACGCGGTCGCCGCCTCGGCCGAGGTCACCGTACACGGAACCCACTGTGCATCCAACGACTCCAACCACGGATTGATGAAAATCAACCCAACGAACAACAACATGACTATGCCTAAAAGAACGATCACACGGTTCCACCACCGCTTCAACGGTGAGCCCTGTGCATTTCCTTGCTTTTGAGAGTTGGAAGTCAATGCCTCGCGCTTCCTTTTGTCAGAGCTACTTGGCATGGATGCCCATAGTCGGCCTTGTACCACCCGAGACAAACCCATTCACTGCTACCTGCCACAAATTGGCACCCTGCGGAATCCTTGCGCAGCCGCTCCACGCATCGCACTATTGTGCACCACAACCCCATAGTAAGACCTTGTGTTGCATCGGGACCAGCAGGAGCAGAGCTCACGACAGCGCGCTCCGACTGAGTCTGCGTTCTTCATCGCTCAGTGGCCGCTTGCCCACACGTTCTCGCCACTGATCGACCGTCTCATCTTTCCGCCGTGCACGCACACTCACTGAGGAAGCACTCCTGTCTGCTGCCCGATGTACTTCACATTGTCGAACGCCCACTGCACATGTCGTGCCGCCGAGGCCACACCAGGATCCATGCCCCACGTTGGCTTGGGCATCAGATCATCGGCACGAGGAAGCGAAACGGCAGCCACGAACGGGTCCAGCACGTCGCACTCCCGACCTGCTACTCATCCCGGTCTGAGTCGTTTGCCGAACGGTTCTGCTGCGGTGCTGACGACACCCATCTGGAGACAACTCGGTCAAGACGCGGTCCGTACCTTCTCGCAGGCCGCCACTCCTGGGTGCTCTCCACCTGCCCGCGCATAAACGCTTCAGCAGATGCCCGGGCAACCGCAAGCGGAACCCGCAGCTGGCCAGGCACACGAAAAGCATCAACCCCAAAAGCAACACGAGCAGCCCTGCCATCAGCGTGAGCATCCTGGAGCATCTGCCAGTTCCCTCGACCCACCAGAGCACTGCGCATATCTGAGACCGCCACCACAACGTCATCGACATCGCTTGACCCCACAAAGAGCGCGCGCTGATCACCAACAAGCAGAAACGAGCGCCGCCCGACACCCTCAGCCATCAGACCCAGCTCGTCTTCAACTCGTTCAACACCCCCCCGAACGATCAGCCACGACCAGACCAACCACCTCCGCACGCACATCACGCCCGAACAACCACACATTCCCAGCAACCCCACACCAACGAGAGAGGAAAACTGCCGCGTACAAACTCACTTGGGCTGCAGGCCAGCTACCTCCCATCCAGCCGATGAACACTGCACCGCCACTAAGAAGAAGTAGCTGCGAGAGATACCCGGGGACTAAGCCACAGAGAAGAAACGCTACAGAGCTGAAACACGTTGCCCCGACAAACAGCAAGAGCGACTGGGCACAAAGCAAAGCAGCATTGAAGCCTTTTGTCCACAGAAAGCAGATCACTGCGCATTGAATGACAAGCACAGAAACTGTTGCTATGAGTGCCGCTGGGCCGGGGAGAGCTGGGTACAGAGCCCGTCGTCCATTGGG
This sequence comes from Pseudoclavibacter sp. CFCC 14310, assembly GCF_008831165.1. Taxonomy (NCBI): domain Bacteria; kingdom Bacillati; phylum Actinomycetota; class Actinomycetes; order Micrococcales; family Microbacteriaceae; genus Pseudoclavibacter; species Pseudoclavibacter sp. CFCC 14310. The sequence goes on from NZ_WBKC01000003.1 coordinate 440,834, forward strand.
GAACAGCCCTGCCCTCATTGCGCCGTAGTCCAGACGAAGTCCGTCATACCGTTCACCGCGAGAGGAACAGAATTGCCAACGAGCAGGGATGCTGCGTTCCGGGCACCGTCTTGGCCAATGAAATAATCGACTCCCGAGGCGCCGTGCTGGTACATGCTCGCCAGATCCTTCGCAGCACCAGGGCCACTGAACGCGGGGATGTGCCCGACACCAGTTGCGGCAGCGCCACCAGCTGTAGCTTGAATCAACGTCTTTCCCCAATCAGTCTCATGGCCAGACACTCGATCAGCGGTGACCGTACCAGCAAGCACGGCTGTCGAGTTCATCCCGAACTCCCCGACAATGCGCCCCATTGACGTTCTACCGACGCTGCCGATCCAAGGACCACCGAGCCCCCTATACCGTGCCGCCTTCCTCGCACCTGAAGACGCGACACGGGCCCAAGCCCGCCACCAATAGGGCCAGATATGCCTGACACGCCGGCCTGAGCCCAATCAATATGCCCGGTCGTCGCCTTCAGAATTGCCGCATCGGCATCAGATGAGATCACCCCTATGCCAGCTGCCTGTCGTCCACGAACACGAGTGGGTTCTACCGGCAGAGAGCTTCACCCAAGTACACATCGTGACGCGGGTAGCTGAGAAAAGCAACGTCTAGGGACGTACAACTGTCACGCGGCAAGAGTAGTAGCAAAGTATGGTCGGGCTCTTCGGCCACATCACAGCCTTGAAATCACTGTAGGACTGTGCCCTAGACTCTTAGTTTCTTCCTGATACCAGATATGCATGAATGAGCACCATTTGACCAGCCACTATCATCAGTAAGAAGATTGGGATTACGACAAGCAGCGCGATACGAGTTGACGTTGAAATATCCCCGGCATCCGGTTTTCTGCCTACGAACCAAATACGCAGAAGTAGCAAGGGTGCTAGTACCAGTGCAAAGAGTGGAATGTGGGTATCTGCATCTTTAGACCTGCTATATGAAATCGTGGTACTGAGAGGTACTTGCGTGCAGATCCAGACCCCAGCAGAGACAACAATCACCATTGAAACAGATACCATGGCTTGGATCACATGTACAGCGCTGCGACCTAGTCTTCGTTCCCGTGGAGTAAGCGGATGCTTGCCGAGTCTTGCTCGGCGCTCGTCAATAGTTTCGTCTTTCTGTCGTACGTTCTCACTCATTGGGGAAGCACTCCTGTCTGCTCTCCGATGTACTTCACACTATCGAACGACCACTGCACATGCTGCGCCGCCCACGCCACGCCAAGATCCGTACCCCACGTTGGCTTGGACAGCAGATCATCTGCGCCAGGAAAACGAGACATCACCCCACCAGTAAATGCATCGAATGCCATTTCCTCAGGGCTGTAGGAACTTCCGTCGAATGTGTGTGTCAGCCAGCTCCCTCTCACGCCTCCAGCGCTTGACATGCCCATTTCAATCAGCAGCTGCCCATATCTAGATGTCGCATGTGCGCTGAGTGGTGCGGCTGGGGCTGCAATGAGCCCGCCTGCTGCTCCGCCGGCTGCTGCAGCAGCAGCACCTTGGACCGACCATTTGCTCTGAGGTGTCGTCACAAAGTAGGTGCCGGTATTACCTACGGCCCCGACCCCGGAATCGATAGCGGCACGCACGCCCAACGACTTTGCACCAGGACTCGTCGCGACCCGTGTAGCGAACTCACCAGCTTGGCGAATTCCAGCTCCTGCGTTCAATGCCACCTTATCGAGCGCCGTTCGGGCGCCACTCTTCACGCCAGCCGCAAACGTGCTCGTGCCCAGTGTTTGTGTGCCGAGCGTGGCCGCGCCTTTGCTGGCGCTCCAGGCTGGGCCCGCCGCCCCGAGTATCCCGCCGACGAGTGCGTCGCGGCCGACGGTGATCCAGTCGATGCTGCCTGTGGTCGCTTTCTGTCCATACCGCAGAGATGAACGCGCCGGAGGCGGCGCCGATGAGGACCGCGCCGACGGGGCCGCCGACGCCGGTGAACATCAGCCCCACACCGACAGCGATCGCTGCGCCAGCGGCGACGTATTCCCAGTTGTCGTTCCACCAGTCACCGACAGCCGCTATCGCTCCGTGGTGTGCGTCGTCCCATGCGGCCAGGTCGGCATCGCTGAGCGGGGCGAGGCCGGATGGGTCTGACATGCCGACTGGGTTGTTGCCCGCGTACGCGTACGCGTTGGTCTGCCACCCGGCTCCGGGCACGCCCGGCACGGGGTCAACGGCCAGGAACCCGCGAGTCGCCGGGTCGTACACCCGCGCGCCCATCCATTCCATGCCTGAGAACACCACACTGCCGGCACCACTGAGCGACACGCCCGCGGGCAGCCCGACAGCAGGCAACGACCCCGCCCGGCCACCGGGCACCTGCCCGCCAAACACCTGGCCGCCAGGTGTCTGGCCGCCGGGCGCTTGGCCTCCTTGGGCTGGTGTTGACATGTCGGTGCGGGCAGGCTCGGCGTCTGACGTCTGCCAGTCGGGCACCGCCCACGGGTCAGCGGCGAACGAACGAGTCTGACGCGCCGTGGCACCACCCCACCCCGCGGCCGTCCCAACCAGCCCGGCAGGGCCAGTGACCACCGGGGAGCCACCCACAGCAGCAAGCCGAGGCAGCCTGTCAGCGACATCCCAGGTCAACGCCACCCCATCGATCTGTCGCAGACACCCGAGCACATCCACCCACAACACATGCCCACCAGCAGCGACCACAGACACCCGGCGCGCGGCATCACGGCTCACCTCGGCATCACCGACACCCTCATGGGTGACTGCGGTCACACGCCCGGCCGCGTCGCGCCGGTAGCGTGTGAGGCCGGCAGGGTTGCAAGGGTGTCTCTTAGGCGAGTCCGTATCTGTTCTGTGCATATTGCTGGATGTTTGGGCCGATGAGTGCGATGCGGCCGTCTGTGACTCCACGGCGACGAAGTGCGTCTGCCCATGCTTCGTCCGAATGGAATGCCATGTTTGGCTGTGACCATCGCAAGTACTTCAGCGCCCACTTTGTTTCGGCCTGTGTTGGCGCTTTGCTCTTCTGCACTGCGGTGACGATGAGGTGACAGATGAGTGCGGAAAGCCCACCGATGACTGCACCTGAGATGGCAGCGACGAGCACCGAAGACGCTGGAAAGAGTGCGCGTTGCAGTGCGAACACAATGATCACGACGAGCATGGAGAGGCGTTGCCCAATGGGAATGACTGTGCCCGGTTTTCGCGGCTTCTTCTGCGCAGGTGAATTGGTGTACAAAGCTGCCTCCCCTGTCTGTACGGGCTACAGACGTCTGATGTCGATACGCTTGCGCCGACATATTGGATGCGACGCAGTTCGAGCTATGTTACGCCGACGGGGCGTTTTGTTCTGCTGAGCGCTAATCACTCTCAATGCCAGTTGCTGCTTTGAGGAAATGTTGGCGAAGCTGGACGATCAGCGGGATTTCACTGGACAGAATTCGCTGTTGGGCGCGCAGAGATGCGATCCTTCCGAGTTGAATGCCTGGAAGACCCAGGTCAGCTTCAGTTTGTGTTCGTCCTTCCCGACTCGCGAAAATCTAGCTCCATATGCGCGGCTGCGGAACTCTGCAGATAGGCTGATTGGTGGTGGCACGGCGTGGGCTGGTGACGCGGTGGGCAAGTACATTGGCGGGGATCCTATGCAGACCACCGATATATTGGGGGATGTGACGAGTGGTTGGGCGACGGGGTGGGTGCCGGGTGCGAAGGACATGGAGCCCGGTCATGGTGGTGGTGCACATGCTGCACGCTCTGCGATGAACATCGGGTGGGGGTCACTCACCTGGGCATTGTCAGGAGGCCCGCAATGAAAGAGCTCAGCTCAGAACAACTCGACAAACTCCTGGCCGAAACCAACGCGGAGTTCAAACAACGAGATCGTCCTCCGATGCAGAAAGAGGAGCTCGCAGCCGGTATCCGCCTGTCATACCAACTGTCCTGGGTTCTGCTTGCCGGTGCGGTGATCTGCGCCGGACTGCTGGTGTACGTCCTCACCCAAGTGCCATGGAACACCTACGTGCTGTACAACGGGCGCGGGCGCACCAACGTACACATGTACCTATACACATTGCTGGTCGCTCCGGTCGGGCTTGGCATCTTCACCGGCTTATCCAGACGCCCCAAAGGCGGCACGATCCCATACAGCCAACGGAAACTCTCAGTGGCCCTCGTTGTGCTCATTGTGCTCTTCGTCGTTGGGATCCAGATCGTGGGCGCCTACTCATACTTAGCCAACGGAATGCAGTAGGCAAGGGCACATCCGCACGCCCGTCGCCTTGCCGTGGCCGCTGCCAGCAGTGCTGCCACAGGCACGCTCGACGAACTCACCGGTAAGATCATCAAGAGGACTCCGGGGGATGAACCATGAGCAAATTGAAGATCACTGACGCAGAGCTCGAGCAGATCCTTCGGGACTGTAATGCGGCTTTGACATCTCATGATAAGCCAGCCATCAGCAAATCTGAGTGTTTCTCGGGTATTTTGTTGTCGAGGAAGTTGGCCTGGATTCCGTTGGTTGCGTCGCTGCTGGGGTTTGCCATGCTGGGGTTCGTGATGACCCAGATCCCGCTGAACTCGTACATCCTCTACAACGGCCGCGGGGCAAGCAACGCACACGTACATATGTACATTATGCTCATCATCCCCATCGGACTATTCGCACTCGGCTTGGTAGGCCGGCGACCGAAGAATGGCACAATCCCTCCCAGCCAACGACGACTCGCAATACAAACTATGTGGGGCGTTACCCTCTTTTTTCTTGCTGCTCAAGTGCTCGGAATGTACGTGTTCCTGACAGAGAGTTTCTCGTAGTACGCGCTACCAGCGCGGGGCCCGCTGCGTCTCGTGCACATCGCATCCACACAGAACCGGCGCCGACTGCGTGGCCGACCGCCGTGAGCCAGACTGGCCGCATCATCCCCAGAGCCGCTCAGATCTGCACGCCGAAGATGTCGAGCAGCCCGCGCACCAGCGTGACCACACCGCCCGCATAGCTGATCACGAGCACGGCCATGCGCGCCGCACCCGCCGGCACCTTCTTGGCCACCAGACTGCCGCAGGTCACACCGAGCACCAGCATCACGAAGATGCCGATCCAGACCAGCGTCGGCAGGCTGACCAGACGCCCGGGGTCGATCAGAAACTTCACCAGGAACGAGGCGACGCCGGTCATCATGAAGAACGGCTGCAGCATCGCAGAGAACGACTTCTGCGGCCACTTCGAGAGCACCGCATAGACCGTCATCGCCGGCCCACCGATGCCCGCAGCCGAGTTCATCGCACCGGCCGCGAACCCGCTGCCGGCGATCCAGCTCGGCCCCGCCGCGACGAACGAGGTGCGACCGATCAGCTGCGAGACGGTCAGCGCGATGATCAGCGTCGCGCCGATGATCGCTTCGAGCCACTCCCCCGGCAGTGCATGCGCGAGCATGCCTCCGGCGACGATGCCGAGCAGCGTCGTGGGCACGAAGCCGATGAACCGACGCCAGTCGACGTCTCGCCAGACACGGCTGAGCACCAGCGAAGCCGAGACGATGGCTGCGAGGTTGAGAATCATGACCCCGCTGTAGGGGCCCAAGAGCAGCACGATGAAGGGCGACACGACCAGCCCGAAGCCCAGGCCGGTGATGCGTTGGGCGAACGAGCCGATGAAGACGAGAATGAGCAGCGCTGCGATCACCGGGGCAGGCTACCTCCTGCAGCCCTGTTCTCCTACTTCACAGCGACAGATGTCGGCGATCGCTATGATGACCTCATGCCGATCGAGATGGACGAGACCCGCTTCGCAGAGCTGGTCGACGACGTCTTCGACGAGATTCCGCAACAGGTCATCGACGAGCTCGACAACGTGGTCTTCGTGATCGAGAACCGGCCCGCCGACGGGTCGCTCGATCTGCTCGGCGAGTACGACGGCCTCGCGCTGACCGAACGAGATGACTACGGCATGGTCGATCTGCCCGACCGCATCGTGCTCTATCGCGAGTCGCTGCTCGACGTCGTCGACGACGAGCAGGCCCTCGTCGAACAGGTGCACATCACTTTGATGCACGAGATCGCGCACTACTTCGGCATCGACGAAGAGAAGCTGCATGAGCTCGGCTGGGGCTGAGCTCATCGTCGGCTCCGATGGTCGGGCACGCCCGCGGTGGGCGGCCACAGACCCACTGCTGCGCGACTACTACGACACCGAGTGGGGTCTGCCCGTCACTGACGAGCGCGGCGTCTTCGAGCGGCTCAGTCTCGAGGCGTTCCAGGCCGGCCTGTCGTGGCGCACGATCCTCGCCCGGCGACCGGGTTTTCGGGCTGCCTTCGCCGACTTCGAAGTGGATGCCGTGGCCGCCTTCGACGAATCTGACGTCGCCCGTCTGCTGGCCGACGAGCGCATCATCCGCCAGCGCCGCAAGATCGAGGCGACCGTGCGCAACGCGCGCGCAGCCGCCGCCATGCGTGATACCGGTGGGCTGGCCGCGTTCGTCTGGTCGTTCCGCCCATCGACGTGGGATGCGCCGCTCACGCTGCATGACATCCCTACGCAGACCGCCGAGTCGCGTGCGCTGGCCGACGGACTGCGAGCGCAGGGGTTCTCGTTCGTCGGCCCCACGACCATGTTCGCCCTGATGGAGGCCATCGGCATCGTCGACACCCACCTGCCCGGGGCGCACCGGCCGGTCGCCGCAGGCGACGCTCACGGGTCTTGATGAGACTTCGCAAGATCGACACGCGACAACCCGACACAGATCTGGAACGATAGAGACACCCATCCATCACAGTCGCTGGAGAGGAAGTGGTCTCATGACCTGGACGATCAACCCGGAGTTTCGCGCCTTTCTGGAACGAGACGATCTCTATTCGAAGGTGCGCCCGGCCAAGCTGCCCGTCGGCGACATCGAGGGGCGCAGGCGACGTGCGGCGCTGCGTCTCGGCTTCGTGACCGATCCAGCGCGCACGCCCGAAGTGGTCACTCGCGACTACCCGATTCCGACGCCAGACGGTCACAAACTGCGCGCCAGACTGTACCTGCCGCTCGACTGGACTCCCGGCCCGCTCGGCCTCTTTCTGCACGGCGGCGGCTGGTTCGTCGGCACGCTCGATCAGGTCGACGCCTCGATCGCCGACTACGTGGCCCGCTCAGGGGTCGCGCTGCTGGCGCCCGAGTACCGTCTCGCGCCTGAGCATCCGCACCCCACCCCGCTCGAAGACGCCTACAGCACGCTGACCTGGGTGTTCGAGCATCTCGACGAGCTCGATGCCGACCCTCGCCGCATCTTCGTCATGGGCGACAGCGCCGGAGGCGGCATGGCCGCAGGTCTGACCCTACTCAGCCGCGACCGTGGCGGCCCCTCCCCCGCAGCCCAGATTCTGATCGCGCCGATGCTCGACGACCGAACGGTGCTCTCAGACCCGCTGCTCGACGAGCACGTCACCTGGACGTACAACGACAACATCACCGCCTGGCAGGCGCTGCTCGGCGATCAGGCTGCAGCAGACGAGCCTGCCTCGGTCTATGCGACACCGGTGCGCGCCGACGACCTCTCTGGCCTGCCCGACACCTTCATCGACACCAGCACGCTCGACATCTTCCGCGACGAAGACATCGCCTTCGCCAGTCGGCTGCTGCAGGCCGGTGTGCAGACCGAGCTGCATGTGTATCCCGGCGTGCCGCACAGGTGGGATCGCATCGCCCCTGAGATCGAGATCTCTCGTCAGGCGATTCTCGCCCGCATCCGCGCGATGCACGCGATCTGATCGACGGGACGCGCGACAGAGGCGGTCAGGTGCCATGCGCGGGCGTCGCTCGGCGTCCGTGATCTCAGCAGTGTCGGCGGCCTACAGCGCGATCGGCCGACTCACCACGACCGAACGCATGACGAGAGTCGAACGGATGCGCTCGATGCCGGGGATGACCGAGATGCGCTGATCGTAGAGCTCTTGGTAGTCGGCCAGAGTTCGCGTGAGCACCCTGACCAGAAAGTCTGGTTCGCCGAATAGCCGCTGACACTCGATGATCTCGTCGATATCTGCCAACGACCGTTCTATAGACGCCATGGTTCCGGCATCGCTGCGACTCACCGTGATGAAGAGCAGCGCCTGGAACTCGAGTCCGGCCTTTCGCGGGTCGATGCTGGCGTGATAGCCGGTGATGATCCCGGTTCGTTCGAGCTGACGCACACGCCGCAGACACGGCGAGACGCTCAGCTGCACCTTTTCGGCAAGCTCGGTGACGGTCTGCCGACCATCTTTCTGAAGCTGCGCAAGAATCTTCCGGTCAATTGCATCCATACGCAAGATCTTACTTATATAGACGCCTTCGACAACCAGACTTGGCACCACATGCGAAAGCTGTGCACATACCATTCACTCTATGGATACCGCATTGCTTCCGGCGTTCTTCGCCGTGAGTCTCATCGTCATCATCACCCCGGGTGCAGACTGGGCGTACATCCTCTCGCATGCACGCGGCACGCGTGAGGCGATGGCCTCGATCGGCGGGCTCCTGATCGGTTATGCAGGCCACACGATCCTTGCGACCGCAGGCCTCACTGTCGCACTGGCGCTGCTGCCCGGTGCGCTCACGACCCTCACCTTCGTGGGTGCGGCCTATCTCTGCTGGCTCGGGGTGCAGTCCCTGCGGCGTCCTAGCGGCTTCGCACTGTCGGCTCCGACGCAGGTGACTCCAATGCAGGCGCAGGCGATCTCGACGACGACAGGCGCGATGCCGGTGGTGACCAGGTCGATCACGCTGCCGGTGCTGCCTGCCCCGCCGGAGCATCCGCTCGGACGCGTCGTCGCCAAGGGCGCCGGCGTCAGCGGGCTCAACCCCAAGGTCGTGCTGCTCTATCTGTCGATTCTGCCGCAGTTCATCAGCCCTGACGCCGCATGGTCGCTGAGCGCGCAGACGGCGATGCTGGGCGGCGTTCACGTGCTGGCCACGATGTGCTTCTACACGCTGCTGGCGCTCACCGCAGTGCGCGTGCTCGACCGGCACCCTGGTGTCTTCAAGCCGATCTCGATCGTCTCGGGCATTCTGATGCTCTGCTTCGGGGTGGCGCTGATCGCAGACCAAGTCGTGACGCTGCTGCGCTGAGTAGGTGGTGCCGTGGGCTGCGCAAACGGCGGGCCAGACCGGCGGCGAGCTGCGGCAATTGGCAGACACCTGCGGCGATTGGTCAAAAACCGCTGATTTTGCGCGAACGATGGCTACTCCATCCAAACCGTGGTGGCCGCGCACGTGCGAACCGTGCTGGCGGCGCACGTGCGAACCGTGGTGGCGGCGCACGTGCGAAAGGTGGCGACAGCACCCACCAGCAGAGCGCAAGCGAGCCCCGGCACCAGAGGCTGGGCCGAGGCTCGCTGCAGTCGCTACGCTGTCAGCGCGACTGCACGCTGAGTTCAGACAGACGCGCGCTGACCGATCAGCGCAACGGGTGCGCTGACTTGCACGCACAGACCGATCAGAACGGCGTGTTGATGTCCTGCACGTCGATCAGCTTCTTGTTCACGAACTCGTCGAAGCCGAGATCGATCAGCTCGTTGCCGAAGCCTGAGCGCTTGATGCCGCCGAACGGGATGTCTGCGAACACACCGGTGGGATGGTTCACGAACACCATGCCCGTGTCGATGCGCTTGGCCACCTCGACGCCACGCGCCTCGTCAGCGGTGAACACCGAGCCACCGAGACCGTAGGGCGAGTCGTTGGCGATGCGCACTGCGTCGTCTTCGTCCTTCGCACGGTAGAACGTGGCCACCGGGCCGAAGAGCTCCTGGTGGTAGGCCGGGTTCTCCGGGGTCACGCCGGTGAGCACGGCCGGCTGGTAGTAGGCGCCCTGAGCCGGGATCGGCGCGCCGACCTCGACCTTGGTGGCACCGGCTGCGACGGCGCCGTCGACCTGTGCGGTCAGCATCTCCTTGGCACGCTGTGACGACAGCGGAGCCATCGTCGTCGCCGGATCCTTCGGATCGCCGGGCTTGATCGTCGCATTGGCCTCGGCGATGTACTTCTCGAGGAACTCGTCGTAGAGAGCATCCACGACGATGATGCGCTTGGCCGACACGCAGACCTGCCCTGCGTTCCAGTTGCGGCCGCGCACAGCGAGGTGCACCGCCTTGTCGAGGTCGGCGTCGTCGAGCACGATGAATGCGTCAGAGCCGCCGAGTTCGAGGGTCGCCTTCTTCATGGCTGCGCCGGCGACGGATGCGACGGCCGAGCCCGCCCGCTCGCTGCCGGTGAGTGCGACGCCGACGACTCGGTCGTCTTCGAGCACGAGCTTGGTGTGCTCATGCGTGGCGAACACGTTGGCGAACACCCCTTCAGGCGCACCGGCCTCGCGGAACAGGTCGTCGAACGCCTGCGCAGCCTGCGGCACGATCTCGGCGTGCTTGAGAATCACGGTGTTACCCGCGGCGATCTGCGGCGCCGCTGCACGTGCGATCTGGTAGTACGGGAAGTTCCAGGGCTCGATCAGGTAGACCACGCCGAGAGGCTGGGTCACGAGCTGTGCCTTGCCCTCTGCAGGGTCGGCGACGGGGAGCACGCGCGGTGCGAGCAGCTCGTCGATGTGATCGGCGAAGTACTGCAGAATGTCAGCCGACAGATCGACCTCGCCCAGTGCCTCTGCGGTCAGCTTGCCCATCTCAAGGGTGAGGATGTCGGCGTACTTCTGCTTGTCGGCGCGCAGCAGATCGGCTGCTTTGGCAAGCACCGCCGCACGATCGGCAAGCGGAGTGTTTCGCCAGTCAAGGAAGGCATCGTGTGCCTTGGCGACCTTGTCGAGGATCTCCTCGTCAGTCGCGTTCGGAAAGGTGGCCACGACTTCGTTCGTGGCCGGGTTCACAGTCTGATACTGCAGCATGGATCTCCTTGGTCCGGTTTCGCGTGGCGTTCGCCGCACCGATCGAGGCACTCCTCTGTCGGCCCCGAGAATCCTGACTGCTGATCGCGGTGCGGCACTTCGACGCCACATCGCGTGAGTGGGGCGACGTCTTGAGCGTCGATCCCGAAAACCGAGTGTAAGACCGGATTGATCGCATGACAGTCCGCTGGCATCGGGATGTGCCAGAACAGGACATCTCTCAGACTCAGTCGCAGACAACTGCTGCAGAACTCCGCGCGCGTCGGCACAGGCTGCAGACGAGGAATCCCCGTGTCGCGACAGATTCGTCGCAGGCACGGGGATTCGACTGCTCAGTCTTCATCTCAGCCGGTCAGACCCGACTGCGACTGAGCGTGGGTCACTCGTCGACGGTCTCGTCTGCCTCGCCCAAGGCGATGACGCCGTAGTTGTAGCCCTTGCGTCGGTAGACGACGCTCGACTTGCCGGTCTCGACGTCTTCGAAGAGGTAAAAGTCGTGGCCGACCAGTTCCATGCGATCGACGGCCTGCTCGGGCGACAGCCGCTCGGCTGGGAATTCTTTGCGACGGATCACCAGCGGCGACTCCGGCTGCTCGTCGACACCCGCGTCGGGCGCAGCAGACGCGTCAGGCACGACGACTCCGGCATCCACACTCACCTGGACGCGATTGGGGCGACCCTTCGAGATCTTGCGACGATCTTTGCTGCGCCGCAGTCTCTCTGAAAGTTTGCCCAACGCCTGGTCGAACGCTGAGAAACGGTCGCCGCCTTCGGCCTCGGCACGAATCACCGGGCCCGGAGCGATCACTGTGAGTTCGACGCGTTCGCCGAGATCGGGAGTCTTGTCGCTGATGTTCGAGACCTTCACCTCGAACCGCTGTGCGCGGTCAGAGAGCTGAGTGACTTTGTCGGCCTTCTGATCGACATAGTTCTCGAAACGATCGGAGTTTTTCACTCCCCGTGCCAGGACGCTGATCTGCATGGCAGACCTCCTTCTGTCGTCGGCTGTGCCGAACACCGGCACCGCCGGGAATTAGGTTGCGACCATTGTACGGTACACAGCCGGCGACGGAGGCCTCAGCGACCTGGCGCGTCGAACGTCGCGAAGATCAGATCGTTGTTCAGACCGATGCCGGCCCGAGCGCCCTCACCAGCGGCGATGATCAGCTGCGAGGGCGTGATGCCGCGCACGTCACCGGCGGCGTAGACTCCGTCGACCCCCGAACGGCCGTACTCATCGGTCTTGACCCCGCCGAGATCGCCTGCCGTGGGCACGAGATCGGCCACGACCTGCGGCAGGCTCCACTCCGGCTGCACGAACCCGCCGGTCGCCGGCAGCACGCGGCCGTCGGCGAGTTCGACCGACTCGAGACGGCCACCGTCACCATGCAGCGCGGCGATCGGGGTGTCGTCGACCTCGATGCCCTGTCTGCCCAGCACCTCGGCCTGGTGCTCTTCGATGATGCCCGAGCCGTTCGTGAGCACGATCTCGCGGTCGGCCCACTGCGATGCACGCTTTGCGGTGTTGACCAGTTCGGGGTTCTCTCCGATGACCACCAGCGACTGCTCGCGGCGTTCCCAGCCGTCGCAGTGCACACAGCTGAAAATGGTGGATCCGTAGTAGCTGATCAGGTCGGGCACCTGCGGCAGCGCCTCGAGCACACCGGTGGCCAGCAGCACCTTACGGGCCTGCACCTCGCCGCTCGGCCCGCCGCGCACGCCCTTGATCGACGCGGTGAACTCGCCGTCGACGCCCGTGACATGCTGCACTTCACCCCACTGGAAGTGCACGTTGGGGTATTTCGCGAGGTCTTCGCGCCCCAGTTCGCGCAGCGCCATCGGCGGGGTGCCGTCACGCGTGATGAAGCCATGCGACATATAGGTCGCACGGTTGCGAGGACGATTGCCGTCAACGACGAGCACCTCGCGTCGGGCCCGGGCGAGCACCAATGCGGCACTCAGACCGGCCGGTCCCCCACCGACCACGATGCAGTCGTAGTTGTTCATCTGCAGCTCACCTCTCTGTGACCGTGCCTGTTCGACGGGGGTTGGACGCCCCCGTGTGTCAGAGCCCGCGCTCGGCGAGCACCGTGGAGAAGCGATCGAACCGTGCGAACGTCTCATCGCGGCCGAGAATCTCGAGTGACTCGAAGAGCGGCGGAGAGACGCGTCGCCCCGACACGAGTGTGCGGATCGGCCCGAATGCCAGGCGCGGCTTGACGCCGAGACCGTCGACCAGCGCCGTCTGCAGTGCGGCGTGGATGGCATCAGTGTGCCAGCTGGTGGCTGGCAGCGCCTCGAGTGCAGCCCGCGCGGCCGAGACGACCACTGCGGGATCACCCTTGAGCTTCATCGCGTCGTCCTGGTATTCGACCTGGTCTGCTGTGATGAACAGGAAGCGCAGCATATCGGGGGCTTCGCCCAACACGTTGAGACGCGGCTGCACCAGCGGTGACGCCTCGTGCAGGATCTCGGCTTCACGCTCGGTCAGCGGCGTGCTGACGAGCCCGCCGTGCTGCAGAAACTCAGTGAGTCGAGCTTCGAAGTCTGCGGGATCGAGCGCGCGCAGATGATCGCCGTTGATGGCAGTGGCCTTCTTCAGATCGAAGCGTGCCGGGTTCGGGTTCACATCGACGATGTCGAAGTGCTCGACCAGCTCGGCCGGGCTGAACACGTCGCGATCTGGGGCGATGGACCACCCCAGCAGAGCCAGGTAGTTGACCAGGCCCTCTGGGATGAACCCGTTGTCGCGGTGGTTGAACAGGTTCGACTCGGGGTCGCGCTTGCTGAGCTTCTTGTTGCCCTCGCCCATCACGAAGGGCAGGTGACCGAAGCGCGGGATGAACGTGGTCAGCCCGATCTCGATCAGTGCGTGGTACAGAGCGATCTGACGGGGCGTCGACGACAGCAGGTCTTCGCCGCGCAGCACGTGGGTGATGCCCATCAGCGCATCGTCGACCGGGTTGACCAGCGTATAGAGCGGCTGCCCGTTGGGGCGCACCACGACGAAGTCGGTGAACGAGCCGGCCGGGAAGACGATCTCGCCGCGCACCAAGTCGTCGTACGAGAGGTCGGTGTCGGGCACGCGCAGACGCAGAGCAGGCTGACGCCCCTCAGCGCGGTAGGCGGCGCGCTGCTCGTCGGTGAGGTCGCGCTCGAAGTTGTCGTAGCCCTGCTTGGGGTTGCGTCCCTGTGCGACGTTGCGGGCTTCCATCTCTTCGCCCGTGACGTAGCTCTCGTAGAGAAAGCCGGCGGCCTTCAGCTTCTCGATGACGTCTTGGTAGATGTCACCGCGCTGCGACTGCCGGTATGGGCCGTGCGGGCCACCCACGTCGATGCCTTCGTCCCAGTCGAGGTGCAGCCAGCGCAGAGCCTCGACGATCTGCGCGTAGCTCTCTTCGCTGTCACGCTCGGCGTCGGTGTCTTCGATGCGGAAGACGAACGTGCCGCCGACGTGACGCGCATACGCCCAGTTGAAGAGTGCGGTGCGAGCCATGCCGACATGGGGTGTGCCGGTGGGTGACGGGCAGAAACGCACGCGGATGTCAGAACCGGTCGCGTGAGAGAAAAGGTCTGTGGTCATGATGGCTCAGTCTACCCCGACAGGTGTCGGGGAGCACAGCGCGGCGCGCGCAACCAGCGAGCGATCGTCGAGACGGATGCCGCAGGTGGCATCCGGCCAGGCCGTCGGCTCAGGCCGCCCTGACGATGATCAAATGTTTCATTAGCCTATCGGTTCAGGCCGCGGCCACGGCTCTTGCGCAGACACGATGTATCATCGGCACCAATCTCCACCGCGACTCGGTCGAACGCCACACAGCCGAAGGTCGAACGCCACACCGCTGAAGAGGGAACCAATGAACCATCTGCTGCTCTTCACTCTGCTCACGATGTCTGTGCTCATCACCGCCTTCGCACGCAGACGTGGCTGGTCCTCTCCGCTGGTGATCGTGATCCTGACATCGGCGATCTCGTTCCTGCCCTTCGTTCCGCACTTCGACATCGACTCCGAGCTGATTCTGACGCTCGTGCTGCCGCCGCTGCTCTACTCCTCTGCGCTGAACGTCTCGGTGATCAGCTTCCGCAAGAATCTGCGCGACATCTCGATGCTAGGCGTCGTGCTGGTGATCGTCACGGCCGCAGTCGCCGGTTTCGTGGCCTACATGGTGATTCCGGATATGACTTGGGCCGCGGCTCTGCTGCTCGGTGCGATCATCGCGCCTCCTGATGCCGTCTCGGCAGCCTCGGTCGGCCGCAAGCTCAATCTGCCGAGACGCCTGATGACCGTTCTGCTGGGCGAGAGCCTCATCAACGACGCCACCTCGCTGACCATGATGAAAGTGGCGCTGACACTGGTCGGCGGGGCGGCGCTCACCTTCGCAGACGACCTCGGCATCTTCGGCCTGGCCGTCGGCGTCGGCATTGGTCTGGGCGTGGTCATGGGAGTGGTCTACAACTGGCTGCGCCGACGCCTGAACGATCCGGTGATCGAATCTCTGCTCGGCCTGCTGCTGCCGTTCTTCGCCTACACCGGCGCCGAGCACTTCGGCGGCTCGGGTGTGCTGGCCGTCGTGGCAGCCGGTCTCTTGGTCGGGTATGCGTCACCGACCTTCAACTACCGCACCCGTCTGCAGGACGAACCTCTCTGGAAAGCGATCGATGTGCTGCTCGAGGGCATGGTGTTCGCCCTCATCGGGCTGCAGCTGCACAGCGTCAGCACCAACCTGGTCGACGGCGGGCGTGGCATCCTGTGGAGCCTCAGCGTCGCCGCGCTGGTGCTCGTCGCCGTGATCCTGGTGCGACCGGCCTTCGTCTTCGCCACGTACGGCCTGCAGCTCTTGGGCATGCGCCTGCGCCGAAGCCGACACAGCGGATCGCCTGACTCAGCCGATGCATCCGCCCCACCCGGTGGGCAAAGTGTCCCAAGTGATCCGAGTCTGCTCACCCGGTCGATCATGGTGCTGACTCCGGAGAACAGCTCGACGCGCCGCTTCGCGGTTCGAGCGAAGAACACGGTGAGAGCGTTCGGCAGCTCGCAGGATCCGCTGAAGTGGAACGAGCTGTTGGTGCTGTCGTGGACGGGGATGCGCGGCGTGGTCACCCTGGCCGCCTCACTGAGCATTCCGGTGGTGATGGCCGACGGGTCGCGCTTTCCCGGGCACGACATGCTGGTCTTCATCGCGTTCGTGGTCACGGTCGGCACACTGCTGCTGCAGGGACTGACTCTGCCCGCGCTCATCCGCCTGCTCAACGTCGAAGACAAAGAGCAGCCCAAGCGCGACCGGGCCGCCCGGCAGCGTCTGCTGCGCACCAGCCTCGCCGAGGCCACCGACTTCGTCAAAAAGCGCGAGGGCAACTGGCGCAAGAAGTTCGGCGACGAAGCCGTCGACCGCGCGATCACGAACATCGAGTCACGGCTCAGCCGCATCGAGCATCAGCTCGACGCCGCCGAACATCAAGAGGTGACCGCACTCGCGTCTCGGCACATCACCGAACTGCGCCGTCAGGTGCTGCGCACTCGACGCGAGATTCTGCTGCGCGAACGCAACGCCGGGCACATCGACGAAGAGCTGATGCGCGAGGTGATGGCCGGACTCGACGCCGAAGAGCTGGCGCTCGACGAGTCGGTCGTGGGGGCCCGCTGATGGGCGGCCGCAGGTGAGCGGGTTCTGGTCTTCCTCGTCAGGCGGATGCGCCGAGGTCTCGCTGCGTGCGCTGCGGTCGGCCGACACCGAGTGGACGAACGTGCCCAACGCGTCCACTGGCTATGCCTTCGGCGAGATCGTCTGGACGTGGGTGCCCTTCGGCGAGCGCGGCGGTCACGGCAAAGACCGCCCCTGCGTCGTGGTGGGGTCGGTCTCTGACCGCGGCGACCTGCTGATGGTGTATCTGACCAGTCGAGATCATGATGACGACGCCGACCACCTGTTTCTGGGCTACGGCAGCTGGGATCGCAGCGATCGGGGCAGCTGGGCGCAGGTGCGCCGCCTCTACCAGGTTCATCACACGGAGGTGCGAGACGGCGGCGCAGCACTCGATCGCATGCAGGCGAGAGCGCTGCGCCGAACGCTGCGGCTGAGCGACTGATCGATTTCTTCGTTCAGAGCTCAGCCGCAGACGGCCTGACGATCAGCAGGGACGAGTCTGCGGAGCCCGTTCGGCCGTCTTCGCCGGATCGGTCTCGGCGAAGGGCAGAATCACGTCGTCGATCGCAGCGAGCGTCGCATCGTCGAGCTCGACCTCGGCGGCCTGCACGTTCGAGGTGACCTGCTCGGGGCGTGAGGCGCCGATGATCGCACCCGCGATGCCGTCGCGATGCAGCACCCAGGCCAGCGACAGCTGCGCGAGTGTGATGCCGTGGTCGTCGGCGATGGGGCGCAGTCGCTGCACGGCTGCGAGCAGATCGTCGTGCAGGAAGGGCGCGATCATCTGCGATCCCCCGTGCTCGTCGGTGGCACGGCTGCCGGCCGGCGGCTGCTCACCTGGCAGGTACTTGCCGGTGAGCACGCCCTGCGCGAGCGGCGACCAGACGATCTGCGAGATGCCGAGCTCCTTCGACGCGGGCACGACCTCCCCCTCGATGACGCGCCAGAGCATCGAGTACTGCGGCTGGTTCGAGATGATGCGGAAGCCTGCCTGACGCGCGAGCTCCTGCCCGGCGCGCAGCTGGTCGGCCGTCCACTCTGAGACGCCGATGTAGAGCGCCTTACCGGAGCTGACGACATCGGCGAAGGCCTGAATGGTCTCTTCGAGCGGAGTCTCGGTGTCGTAGCGGTGCGCCTGGTACAGATCGACGTAGTCGGTGTCGAGCCGTTCGAGCGAGCCGTTGATCGATTCGAGGATGTGCTTGCGACTCAGTCCGCAGTCGTTGTGTCCCTTCGGCCCGGTCGGCCAGTAGACCTTGGTGAAGATCTCGAGAGACTCCCGCCGCTGACCGTGCAGGGCTTCGCCGAGCACTGACTCGGCCTTCGTATTGGCATACACGTCTGCCGTGTCGAACGAGGTCACTCCCGCGTCGAGCGCCGCGTGCACGCTGGCGATCGCAGCATCGTTCTCGATCTGTGAGCCGTGTGTGAGCCAGTTGCCGAAGATGAGGGATGAGATTTTGAGGCCGCTGTCGCCCAGATACCGAAATTCAGTCATGAGTGCACGTTATCGCATGCGTCGTGTCCGCCGCTGTGAACACGACATGAACCTCCGCCGACTTGGCCCGACAAGACTGGTGCTCTCACGCGAGCGTGAAAGACCCCTCGAACACCAGCTCGGCAGGCCCGCCCAAGGCGACGTGCTCACCGTCTTCGGCGGCGAACATGCGCACGGTGAGCGCTCCGCCCGGCACCTGCACACGCCACAGGTTCGGGGCGCTCTCCCCCATCCAGTGACGAGTGGCCAGTGCGGCGGCAGCAGTGCCGGTGCCGCACGAAAGGGTCTCTCCGACGCCGCGTTCGAAGACGCGCATACTGATCTGCCCAACGCCGTCCACGATCGGCTGCTCGCCGAGCGCCACGAACTCGACGTTCGCGCCCGCAGGCGGAGCAGGGCTCAGCACGGGCGGCTCGATCAGCTGCAGCCGCTGCTGTGTGGCGCGATCCGGCAGCAGAACGACCACGTGCGGGTTGCCGACGTCAATGCCGAGACCGGGCCGACTCGCGCCGCCGAGTTCGTCGTCGACCGTGACGTCTCCGGGCACCAGCGCCCAGCGTCCGAGGTCGACCTGAAAGCCACCCGCCGACGCCTGCACGTCTTTGATGCCGGCACGCGTGGCGACCGGCAACGTGCTGCCCGGCATGATCTCGGCCAGACCTCGAGAGGTCAGATAACGGCTGAAGACGCGCACGCCGTTGCCGCACATCTCGGCGACGCTGCCGTCGGCGTTGCGGTAGTCCATGAACCACTCGGCACGAGGCTCTTCGGCCAGCAGCGGGCGGCCTTCGGGCAGATGTTCAGAGCGCACCACGCGGATCAGCCCGTCTGCTCCCACGCCGAAGTGTCTGTGGCAGATCTGCGCGATCTGTTCCTGGGTCAGCTCGAGCGTGCCGTCGGCGTCTTCGACGAGCACGAAGTCGTTGCCGGTGCCCTGCCCCTTGGTGAACGCAATCGTGGTCATCGTCACTCCGTTTCGTGATCTGGCCGGGCATCGACGTCATGTGCGAGGTCGTCAGCCACAGCGTCGGCGATGCATCGGATGTTCCCAGGGTCTCCGGTGTGCAGCCGCACAGCATCATGGTATCGCCGAAACCAGGTGCGCTGCTTCTTGACGAGTCTCGTCGTGGCGAGCACGGTGTCTTCGACGGCCTGGGTCTCGGAGCAGCGGCCGTGCAGCTGTTCGAGCGCCTCACGATACCCCGTGGCGTGAATCGCCGTCGGGCTGGTGGCGAGCCCCTGCCGATCCAGGGTGCGAACCTCGTCGAGCATCCCGCCGCGCCACATCGCCTGGGTGCGCTCGGCGATGCGCGCGTTCAGTACGGCACGCTCGTCTTCGAGCACGAAGAGCCTCGTGGGCTGCCACAGCTCGGCGGCATCCGCGCGGAACGAGCTGAACGGTCTGCCGGTGAGCTCAAACACTTCGATGGCTCTGATGACGCGACGTCTGTTGCGCTGGTCGATGCGATCCGCCGCGATCGGATCGACTTCACGCAGCAGATCGTGCAGCTGTTCGTCGGTGAGATCTGTTGTCTGCTGCTCGAGGCGCGATCGAATGGCCGGGTCGGTTCCGGGCATGTGCTGCTGATGGATGACGGCCTCGATGTAGAACCCCGACCCGCCCACCATGATGGGATGAACGCCGCGCTGCTGCATCTCGGAGATGACGGCTCTGGCACGTTCGCGGAACCAGGCCGCTGTCGCCTCTTCTGTGATGCCGAGCTCATCGAACAGATGGTGCGGCACGCCACGACGTTCGAGCCCCGTGATCTTCGCCGTGCCGATGTTCATGCCACGGTAGACCTGCATCGCATCGGCGTTGACGATCTCACTGGGGATGCCCTGCTCGCGCAGTGCGAGAGCGACGTCGACGGCCAGCGCGCTCTTTCCTGTGGCGGTGGCGCCTGCGATGACGGTCAGCGCCATCAGGATGCGGTGGTCGCTCTGATCGGAATGCTCGGCATGCCGAGACTGACTCGTCCGTCGTCGACGGCGCAGGCATCGGCTTCGGCGGCCTCCCAGGCATCGCCGGATACGGTGCGGCGCACCCGATACTGGTCTTCTCGAGGATCGGCCAGCAGGTGGAAAGGCGCAGCGTCGGTCACCGGAACCGTCACGAAATCGCCGGGACGAGGCGCATCTGCACCGGCCGGCACGCTGAAGTGGACGAGGCGGTTGTCTGCGGCGCGACCGCTAAGACGATGATTCGCGTGATCTTTGCGTCCCTCGGCGGGCGCGACCAGCACCTCGACGCTGCGGCCGATCTGGTGGCGGTTCTCTTCGAGCGAGATCTGGTTCTGCACTTCGACCAGTCGCTCATAGCGCTCTTGGACCACAGCCTTCGGCACCTGATCTGGCATAGTGGCCGCCGGAGTACCGGGACGAATCGAGTACTGGAAGGTGAACGCACTGGCGAAGCGCGACTTGCGCACCACCTCGAGAGTCTGTTCGAAGTCTTCGTCGGTCTCGCCCGGAAACCCGACGATGATGTCTGTGCTGATGGCGGCGTCAGGCATGCGGTCGCGAACATCGTCGAGGATGCGCAGGAACTTGGCGCTGCGGTACGACCGGCGCATGGCTTTGAGAACTCTGTCTGATCCCGACTGCAGTGGCATGTGCAGCTGCGGCATGACTGAGGGAGTGTCAGCCATCGCATCGATGACGTCGGCGGTGAACATGGCCGGATGCGGGCTGGTGAAGCGCAGACGCTCAAGCCCGTCGATCGCACCGGCGGTGCGCAGCAGCTTGCCGAAGGCCTTGCGGTCTCCGAAACCGACGCCATATGAGTTCACGTTCTGCCCGAGCAGTGTGACCTCGATCACGCCCTGATCGACAAGAGCTCCGACCTCGCTCAGCACGTCGCCCGGCCGGCGGTCTCTCTCTTTGCCACGCAGTGACGGCACGATGCAGAACGTGCATGTGTTGTTGCAGCCCACCGAGATAGAGACCCACCCGGACGCATGAGACTCCCGCTTGCTCGGCAGCGTCGACGGAAAGACCTCAAGCGATTCCAGAATCTCGACCTGCGCCTCATGATTGTGTCGCGCACGTTCGAGCAGCACCGGCAGCGAGCCCATGTTGTGAGTGCCGAAGACCACGTCGACCCAAGGGGCCTTCTCGATGATGCGCCCCTGATCTTTCTGAGCGAGACAGCCACCGACGGCGATCTGCATACCCTCGTGCTCCCGTTTCACCGAGGCCAGGTAACCGAGATTGCCGTAGAGGCGATTGTCGGCGTTCTCACGCACAGCGCAGGTGTTGAGCACGATGACGTCGGGCTCCTGCCCGTCTGCCTCGACATAGCCGGCAGCCTCGAGTGACCCACGCAGGTGCTCGGAGTCGTGCACGTTCATCTGGCAGCCGAACGAGCGCACCTCGTAGGTGCGGGGCTGGTCGGTGTGTGGTGCGCTCTGTTCGATGGTGCTCATGATGAAGTCATTCTAGGCGACGTCGGTGGTACGGCAGAACGTCTCCGTTCTGCGCGGCTCGTACACCACGAGACACTCTGCAGAGGTGCCGCCTCGGCGAACCTAGCCGAGCACTCTGGCGATGGCAAGATGAACCGTCTCAGAGTCGAAGCCTTTGCGCTGCAGCGTCGCCGAAAGCCGCTGGCGTTGAGCCGAGGGGGTCTGGGCACCCAGACTGCGCAGTCGCTTGCGGGCCAGCGCCTCAGCACGATCGACCTGCTGATCGCCGTCGAGGTCGGCGAGTGTGTCGTCGATGACCGAGCGGTCAAGCCCGCGCTCTTCGAGTGCACGTCGGATGACGATCGTGCCCTGGCCTCGACGGCGCAGAATCTGCTCTGCGATGTCCTGAGCGATCTGACGGTCGTCGATGTCGCCGCGCTGCTGTGCTTCGGCGATCACGGCGTCGACCGCTGCCGGAGCGATCTCGTGTGCGTACAGCGCACCGCGGAGTTCTGACTCCGTTCGGTCTCGACGCGTCAGCAGACGGTCGAGCTCGGCTCGGGCCTGCAGCAGTTCAGGATCGGCTCCGAGCATTTCGCCGAGGGCTGTCGCCGCGTCGGCTGCGCCGGCGAGCGCACCCTCAGCCTCGAGCTCGTCGGCGTGATGCTCGGTTTCGTCTGTCGGGCCTGCAGCTGATGTCTGCGTCTGCGCCTCTGCGTGGGCCTGACCTCGGCCCTGCGCAGCGCGAACTCGAGGAGAAAGTGAGACCACAGAGGCGTCAGCGCTCTGCTGCCGATGCTTGGAAGCAGTCGCAGTCTGTTCAGACCGGTCGTCGGCATCTCTACGCCAAGCCCCCAGACTGACGACGTTGTCGTCGCTCATCAGGCCTCTTTTGCCACACGCTTGTCGTCGAGCGATTCGACATTCGACTCTTCTGCGGATTCTGGAGCTTCGATGATGCCCAGACTGACCTTGATCTTAGTCTCGATCTCATTGGCGATCTCGGCGTGGTCTTTGAGAAACTGTCGAGCGTTCTCTTTGCCCTGACCGAGCTGCTCACCTTCGTAGGTGTACCATGCCCCAGACTTGCGCACGAAGCCGTTGTCGACACCGTAGTCGATCAGACCGCCCTCACGAGAGATGCCTTCGCCGTAGAGAATGTCGAACTCGGCCTGCTTGAACGGCGGAGCCATCTTGTTCTTGACGACTTTGACTCGTGTGCGGTTGCCCACTGCGCTGCCGCTGTCTTTCAGAGTCTCGATGCGACGGATGTCAAGGCGCACCGATGCATAGAACTTCAGTGCCTTTCCGCCTGAGGTGGTCTCGGGGCTGCCGAAGAACACACCGACTTTTTCACGCAGCTGGTTGATGAAGATCGCCGTGGTCTTCGAATGCGAAAGCGCACCGGTCAGCTTTCGCAGGGCCTGGCTCATCAGTCGTGCCTGCAGACCCACGTGCGAGTCGCCCATGTCGCCCTCGAGCTCGGCTCGCGGAACCAACGCAGCCACCGAGTCGATGACGATGACGTCGATCGACCCCGAGCGGATCAGCATGTCGGCAATCTCAAGCGCTTGCTCACCGGTGTCGGGCTGAGAGACGAGCAGCTGGTCGATGTCGACGCCAAGCTTGTGAGCGTAGTCAGGATCGAGCGCATGCTCGGCGTCGATGAACGCAGCGATGCCGCCGTTCTTCTGCGCATTGGCGAGTGCGTGCAGAGCCACTGTGGTCTTACCCGAGGACTCAGGGCCGTAGATCTCGACGATTCGGCCTCTCGGCAGCCCGCCGATGCCGAGCGCGGCGTCAAGTGCGATCGACCCCGTGGGAATCACCTCGACAGGTGCACGCTCGTCGCTGCCCAACCGCATGACCGACCCCTTGCCAAATTGGCGGTCGATCTGTGCCAGCGCTGTGTCAAGCGCCTTATGACGATCATTTGCTGCAGCCATGTGCTTCCTCATCTCTGGTCGACGTTCACATTCTGTGATGAAGATCACGTTAGAGCCGACCACTGACATTCCTGTACGACGTCGACTTGTCTGTGGAGAAGCAGACTGGCGACGACGCGCTCTGCAGAGAACGTTAGCAGAAGATTCGAAGATATGTTCGAAGACCACTCTGCGTGTCTCCAGCGTTCGACTCCTCGTCACAGACCTGAGGATTCGACACGAGACGGCGGCGCGTCAGGAGCGCATCCGATTCTTGGCCGTTTTGGGGTCGACGCCATGCCACCGGCTTTTGGGCACGTCTGCTGCGGCGCACAGCGCCAGCCAGACCTCACGAGGCTCATCGCCTCTGGCCAACGCGACTCTGCCGGTCACGTCGCCGCAGGCACCCAGCACAAGGTCATCGACCAGCACCTGCCCGTACGCGCTGCCGAACTCGTTCTCGACAAACTCCCAGAACTGGCTGTTGCGCATCGGCTGAGCTCAGCGCGCTGAAGGAACGTAGCGATCGACGTCGTCGAGCAGCTCGTCAGGAATCGTGTCGGGGATGCCCGACATATCGTCGAAGGGATGCGCAGTGATGCCCTCGAGCGTGGCCATGCGATCACTCACCTGACGCATGATCTGCGAGACCGGCACATCAAGCGCGTCGGCAACCGACGCGAGAATCTCGCTCGACGCCTCTTTCTGCCCGCGCTCGACCTCGCTGAGGTACCCGAGCGCAACGCTTGCCCGACCGGCCACCTGGCGAAGCGTGTGGCCCCGTTCCTGTCGCAGATCCCGGAGCACATCACCGAGCTCCTGGCGAAGCAATACCATCGGTTCTCCTCTCCGGCCCGCTTGAGCCTGGCTGTTGCGGCTACGAACCAGAGTAGCCCACCCCTGTTACAAGGTATGCAGAGTGACAGCTCATGCACAATTACTGAAGGCCATGGGGTTCTGTTGGTACAACGAAGGTGCACCACACGCTATTCCCGCGTCTGCGACACGAGTTCGTCGCCGTGGAACGCCCGTGTGCTCTCTAATCCGTCGCAGCAGCATGCCGGACGAGATTCCAAGCCCTCCTCAGTGGCCGTGTGCGTCGGCCGCCTGGAATGCGAGCCTGCCGTGGGCATAGGCTCCGCCTGCACGCAGAGCCGCGGCGACCCACGCGGCTTCGGCCAGCTCGACGTCGGTCGCGCCCGCGTCGATCGCTCGTGCAGTGTGCCCCTCGATGCAGAACTCGCACTGAGTTGTGAACGCCACTCCCAGGGCGATCAGCTCGAGATACTTGACCGGGATCTCACGCTGCACCGAGAACACGGTGTCGTTGAACGCGCCAAACGCTTTGAGCACATCTGGGGTGCTCTCTCGATAGACCCTGCCGTAGGCTTTGCTCTCCTGCTGTGCCATCCTGCACCTCTCCGTTCGTTCTCGGTGACCATACCCGCACACGTCAGCCGGCATCCGTCGAGCCGACGCACGACGTAACAGTGTGCCGCCCTTGCGGGGCCGGCGCCGCTCTCCGGTCACGCGCAGCTGCCCCGGCACTAGACTCGTCCAAGATCCATGCGGCGCACCGAGGAGCGGAACCTCTCGTTCCCAGCTTCACCGCGGCCTCCGACAGCCTGGCTGCGCCGACCGAGAGACGAGGAATCCAATGCAGGACGGGCAGACGAGCACAGAGACGAGCTCGAGCACGACGAAGGCGAGAAGCGGCTTTCGCACGAGACACCTGACCATGATGGGTCTGGGCTCGGCCATCGGCGCCGGCCTCTTTCTCGGCAGCGGGGCAGGCATCGCGATGGCGGGGCCCGCGATCATCGTCTCCTACGCCGTCGCCGGCGTTCTCGTGCTCATCGTGATGCGCGCCGTCGCCGAGATGGTCTCAGCACGCCCCTCGACCGGCTCGTTCGCCACCTACGCGTCACAGGCGTTCAACAAGAAGGCCGGGTTCACCCTCGGCTGGCTGTACTGGTTTCTGCTGATCATGGTGCTCATCGCCGAGATCAGCGGGGCCGCCGGCATTCTCAACTCGCTGATTCCCGCAGTGCCGCAGTGGTGCTGGGCGCTGATCTTCGTGGTCTCGTTCGCGGCGGTCAATCTCTGGGGCGTTCGCAACTTCGGCGAGTTCGAGTTCTGGCTCTCGGGGGTCAAGGTCGTCACCGTCGTGGTCTTCCTGATCATCGGCGTCGCATTGATCGTCGGCGTTGTGGGCGACGGCCCGGTGGGCTTCTCGAATCTGTTCGAACACGGCGGCTTCGCTCCGCAGGGCTTCAGCGGTGTCGCGGCCGGGCTGCTCGCCGTGATGTTCAGCTTCGGCGGCATCGAGATCATCACGATCGCCGCTGCCGAGGCCGATCGCCCGCGTGAGGCGATCCGCGCGGCGACCAAGAGCATCTTCTGGCGCATCCTCATCTTCTACATCGGCAGCATGCTCGTCATCGCCACGCTGCTGCCGTGGAACGACCCGGCTGTCAGCGGCCCGAACGGCCCGTTCGTCGCAGTGCTGCAGCTGGCTCACATCCCGGCCATTGCGACGGTCATGCAGATCATCGCCGCCCTCGCGCTGCTGTCGGCGTTCAACGCGAACATCTACGCGACCTCGCGCATGGCCTATTCGCTGACAGCGCAGGGTGAGGGGTTCGCTCCCCTGCTGCATCTGTCGAAACGCAAAGTGCCGACCAATGCCGTCTTGGCCTCGATCGTGCTCTCGTTGGTCGGGGTGTTCCTCAACTGGTGGATTCCCGGTCAGGTCTTCACGGTGCTGCTCGACCTCGTCGGCGCTGCGCTGCTGGTCGTCTGGGCGGGCATGCTCGCGTCACAGCTGCGTCTGCACCGCGAGCTCGAGCGCGAGGGGTCGATCAGTCTGCGCATGTGGTGGCACCCGTGGCTGTCGTGGATCGGGCTCATCGGGCTCGCCGCGTTCGCCGGGCTGATGCTCTGGAACGAACAGACTCGCTGGCAGCTGCTCGGCACGATCGCCATCACGCTGGTGATCTGGCTCATCGGCCTCATCAGGGGCGTCGATCGACGCCGTTCGACGATGCCCGGCGACCAGTCGCCTGAGGCGGGTCAGGGCAGCGGGCCAGTCGTGACGGGGCGTCCGGGCGTCGACGACCACTGACTCCACGAGCCGGGATAGAGCGCCGCATCGATTCCGGCAAGGCTGAGCGCCAGAATCGTGTGTGTCGCTGACACGCCAGATCCGCAGTGCACCGCCACGGAGGTCGTGCCGTCGATGCCGAGACCGGCAAAGCGCTCGCGCAGCTCGTTCGGCGAGCGGAACGTGCCGTCGTCTGCGAGGTTCTCATCGGTCGGGGCGTTCACCGCACCCGGAATGTGCCCCGCCTGCGGATCGACCGGCTCGCTCTCACCGCGGTAGCGTTCGCGCGCACGGATGTCGACCAGCGTGCCATGCTGTGGCAGACGGCCCGCCTCGTCCATAGTGACGGTCGGCAGATGGCCGAAGCGCACCGTCACCGTGCCGTCGGCGCCGGCGACGACGTCGCCTGCCTGCAGCGGCCGACCCTCGGCTCTCCATTTGGCGAGCACTCCGTCGAGCAGTCGAACGTTCTCGAAACCGGCGTCTCGCAGCAGCCACCAGGCGCGCGTCGCGGCGATGCCTCCGACGTCGTCATAGACGACCACCAGGTCTTCGGGGCGCAGCCCCCACCTCCGCACAGCTCGCTGAAAGCGTTCGGTTGAGGGCAGTGGATGCCGCCCGAGCTCTGGTGCGGCAGGATCGGCGAGCTCGACGTCGAGGTCGACGTAGATCGCTCCGGGCAGATGCCCTGCCAGATACTCGTCATGGGTGCGATCATTGCCCAGCTGCCAGCGCACGTCGAGCAGCACCAGGCGGGGAGCATCCGCCTGCCCGCGCTGGTCGATGAGCGCCGCGACATCGTCAGTCGAGATGAGCGGATCGATGGCCATATGACTCCTTTGTCGGTGAGTTGTGCAGCGGGTGTCGAGCAGGGCGACTCGGATCAGCGCATGCCGAGATCGATGTGCTCCCAGAGATGATCGAGGGCGGCCGAGACCGTTGCCTCGCGAATCGCCTGACGGCTGCCACCGAAGTGATGCGCGAAATGAGTCACGCCGGACTGTGACGCCAGGCCGATGAAAACCGTGCCCGGAGGCTGGTCGTCCTGCCAGTCGGGGCCGGCGACTCCCGTGGTCGAGATGCCCACGGTCGAGACCAGCGGCCCCTGCGCCAGCCGCTCACGCACGCCGAGCGCCATCTCTTCGGCCACCTGCGGGTCGACCGCGCCGCGTTCTTCGAGCAGCTGTTTGTCGACGCCGAGCAGGCGGTGCTTGAGCGGAGTCTGGTAGGCCGTGATGCCTCCGGCGAGCACCTTCGATGCGCCGGGCACATCGGCCAGCGCCCCGCTGACGAGACCTGCGGTGAGCGACTCTGCGACGGCGATGGTGAGCCCGAGCCGCGTGTAGTGCTGAATGATGAATCCCTGCCGGCTGATCGGCTGTTCTGCCATCATCGGGTGCCTCCTGGCTGTGTGGTGTCGTCGGCAGACGAGCGCGCTCGGTGCCCGCGAACGGCATCGACGGCATAGGCGACGCCGCTGTACAGAGTGAGCAGCACCGCTGCTGCGAGCAGCGCCCATGTGATCCACTGGAACCAGGCGACGTGGAGCGCGAAGGGGGCGAGGGCAAATGCGATGGCGACCGACTGCACCACCGTCTTGAGCTTGCCGGCACGCGAGGCGGGAATCACCAGGTGCGACCGCAGAGCGATGACGCGATAGATCGTGATGCCGATCTCACGCAGCAGAATGACGATTGTCACGGCCCACCACACATCGCCGACGATGCTGAGGCCGATGAGTGTCAGGCCGGTCATGCCCTTGTCTGCGATCGGATCGGCGATCTTGCCGAAGTCGGTGATCTGCCCCCAGCTGCGCGCGAGGTGACCGTCGATGCCGTCTGAGGCCATCGCCACAATGAACAGCACGGTCGCCCACCAGCGCAGACCGCCGCCGTGCACCCCGGCCGCGTCGACCAGCAGCAGCACGAAGACGACGGGTGCGAAGAGGATGCGCACGACCGTGATCGCATTCGGCAGGTTCCAGGGTGAGGGCTGAGCGTCGCTCGAGCGCGCCGGGGTGGGTGTGGTCATCTGGGTCATCTTCCTGTCAGCTGCCAGGCGTCCTGACTCGAGCCGCCATGCCGACGGCCGTCGTCCAAGTCGTCAAGATCGTTCGAGAGCACCGGTTTGCTGGGATCGACACCTCGGGCGTCGGGTCCCGTCGGTGCGTGGTTGTCGGGACCGCCATAGCCGGCGACGTGCCCGCGCGTTGCGGTTGACTCCGCCTCGTGTTGGGTGCTGCGGCTCTCATAGGACTGCCCAGCCGTGCCGCCGCCCGAGCCAGTCGGATGCCCGCCGCTGGGTGCGTCGCCGCCCGCGGCTGGCGTCGCACCGTCGTCATCAGCGTCGTAGATGCTGTCGCGCTCGCCTCGCAGGTAGGCCAAGACGTTGGGCAGATACTCTGGCGTCACCAGCACATCGCGTGCCTTCGAGCCTTCGGAGGGGCCGACGATGTCACGCGACTCGAGCAGATCCATCAGACGCCCGGCTTTGGCAAAGCCGACGCGCAGCTTGCGCTGCAGCATCGATGTCGAGCCGAACTGGTTTGAGACGATCAGCTCGGCCGCAGCCAGCAGATCTTCGAGATCGTTGCCGATGTCGGCGTCGATGTGCTTCTTCTCGGCCTCTGGTGCAGCGGTGACGTCTTCGCGGTAGTCCGGGTTGGCCTGCTGTCGAACATGATCGACGATCGCATGGATCTCGCCCTCTTCGACCCAGGCGCCCTGGACACGAGCCGGTTTGTTGGCACCCATCGGCAGGAAGAGCGCGTCACCCTGCCCGATCAGCTTGTCGGCGCCGGCCTGGTCGAGGATCACGCGGGAGTCGGTGACGCTGGTCACGGCGAACGCGAGACGGCTCGGAACGTTGGCCTTGATGAGACCTGTGACCACGTCGACGCTCGGTCGCTGCGTCGCAAGCACCAAGTGGATGCCGCTGGCACGGGCGAGCTGAGTGATGCGCACGATCGAGTCTTCGACGTCTTTCGGCGCGACCATCATCAGGTCGGCGAGCTCGTCGACGACGACCAGCAGGTAGGGATACGGCCTGAGCACTCGCTTCGAGCCTGCAGGAGGCTGCACCTCTCCGTTGACGACGGCCTTGTTGAAGTCGTCAATGTGTTTGAAGCCGTAGTTTGCCAGATCGTCGTAGCGGTGATCCATCTCTTTGACCACCCACTGCAGCGCGTCTGCCGCCCGCTTGGGGTTGGTGATGATCGGGGTGATCAGGTGAGGCACTCCGGCGTAGTTCGACAGTTCCACACGCTTCGGGTCGACCAGGACGAGCCGCACCTGTGCCGGCGTGGACCGCAGCAGGATCGAGGTGATCATCGAGTTCACGAAACTCGACTTGCCCGACCCGGTCGAGCCGGCCACCAGCAGATGCGGCATCTTGGCGAGGTTCGCCAGCACGAAGCCGCCTTCGACGTCTTTGCCGACGCCGATGGTCAGCGGATGGTGGCTCTTCTGCGCCGCCGGCGATCGCAGGATGTCTCCCAGATGCACCGTCTCGCGGTCGCGGTTCGGAATCTCGACGCCGATGGCCGATTTTCCGGGAATCGGCGACAGAATGCGCACATCGGCGCTGGCCACCTGATACGCGATGTTCTTGCTGAGCGCAGTGAATCGCTCGACCTTGACGCCCGGACCGAGTTCGACCTCGTAGCGAGTCACCGTCGGGCCTCGGCTGAATCCGGTGACTTTGCCGTCGACGCCGAACTGCTGCATGACGTCGGTCAGCTGTGCGATGACTTCGTCATTGACCTTGGTGCGTGCCTGTGCGGGTGCCCCCTTGCTCAGCAGGTCGATCTCGGGCAGCTGATAGGGATGCTCTGGGTCGTCAAACGAGGCAGGCTCAGGTTCAAAGGTGTCTGGTTCGTCACTGGGAGCAGCACCGTGCTCCCCCTCGCTGAGCACCTCGGTGTGGGTGTTGTCAGCGGCATGCACGGTCGCGGCGGGTTCGTCTGGAATGTCGAAGAGTGCGGCGACTTCGTCTGCGGCAGGCGTCTCGGCGCTTTCGATCGCCTCGTGCTCGGCTGCCTCGGCGGCCTTCTTCGCACGGCGTTCGGCTCGGCTCGGGCGACTGCGCCGACCGGGCTGCTGCGGGCTCTCTTCGGAGCGGTCGCTCGCCAGCAGCGGACGTGTCGGCGGAAGCTGTTCGCCCGGAGTCATCTTGGCCTCGTCGGCCTCGCGGGAAGCACTGTGATCGAGGCCGAACATGTAGGCATAGGCCTCGCGCAGCCGACTCATGATGCGGTTCGGCGGCGTCTTGGTGAGAATTAGCAGTGAGAGCAGCAGCAGCACGGTGAGCACCGGCACAGCGAACCAGACCGTGAGGCGGATCGGCAGGAAGGCGACGGTGAAGCCGATGATGCCGCCGGCCTGGGCGACGTGTTCGAGGCCGTCGTCAGCTGGAACGGGGTTGCCTGCCGCAACCTGCCAGAGCCCGGCGAGCATGGCGACGAAGAGCCCCAGACCGATGCCGATGCGACCGGTCTCAGCGGCCTTGACCGGGTGGTGGAACAGCCAGAGACACAGCAGAAAGAAGAGCACTGGCAGCAGCGTGGCAGACCCTCCGAAGAGCGCCCCGAACGTTGCGGTGTGCAGCGCGTGCCCGACGGCTGAGGTGGGCAGGAACCACTCGACGACGACACCGAGAACCGCCAGTACGAAGAGGGCGAAGGGAAACCCGTCGCGGCGTTCGTCTGCCGGCACCTTGTCGGGAGCGAATGCGCGTGCGGCGGCGCCCACGCCATGCGCGCACGCCATGTAGGCACGCCTCACAAACGGCCCGAACCCCTCGCCTTCGGTCTGCACGCGCTTGGCCTGGCCCTTCTGCGCGTCTTGGAGCACGCGGGTCTTCGCCGTCTTCGCGGCGGGTTTCGTTCGGGGTTGTCGAGCCATGGCCTCAACGGTACCGCCAGCCGCAGACGCTTGCACGCATACACGCTGGCGGCACCAGGAAGAGTCCGAGCGGCAGACCCTGGATCAGTCGCTCTCGGTGACGATCTCGACGTCGTCGATCGACTCGGCTGGAAGCACGATCGGCACGATCATCGGCTTGCGGCGAAGCCTCTGGCTGACCCACCGGCCGACGGTGCGGCGCACGACCTGCTGCATGACGTGCGGGTTGCGCTCGCCCTCTGCGTAGACGTCTGCGATCGCACGCTCCACGCGTGGCACGACGTCGTCGAAGACCTTGTCGTCTTCGGCAAGGCCGCGCGCCTGAATCTCGGGACCGACGACCAGATGGCCGTCGTTCATGTTGATGCCGATGATCACCGTGATGAAGCCCTCGGCGCTCAGCGTGCGCCGATCCCGCAGGTCGGCCTCAGTGATCTCTCCCACCGACGAGCCGTCGACGAAGATGTGGTCGTTGCGGTACTGACCGGTGATCTTCGCTCGACCCTTTGCCAGATCGATGACCGACCCCGAGTGCGCCACGACGATGCCCTTGGGGTTCACACCCGTCGAAGCCGCCAGTCCAGCGTTGGCGTGCAGATGGCGAACCTCGCCGTGAACCGGCATCGCCATGTGGGGACGCACCACGTTGTACCACTGCAGCAGCTCGCCCGAGTTGCCGTGGCCCGAGACGTGCACCTTGGCGTTGCCCTTGTGGATGACGTCGGCGCCCTTCTCGATCAAGTTGTTGATCAGACCAGAGACCGCAGTCTCGTTGCCCGGGATCAGCGACGATGCCAGCAGAACGGTATCGCCCTTCTCGACGGTGATCGAGGGGTGTGAGCCGTTGGCGATGCGAGACAGCGCGGCCAGCGATTCGCCCTGCGAGCCGGTGCAGATGTAGACCAGCTTCTCGCGCGGCATCTTGCCGGCCTTCTTCAGATCGACCAGGGCGTTGTCGGGAATGTTGAGGTATCCCAGTTCGCGGGCGATCGTCAGGTTGCGCAGCATGGAACGGCCGACCAGCACGATCTTGCGTCTCGCCTTGATGGCGGCGTCTGCGATCTGCTGCACGCGGTGCACATGCGACGAGAACGTCGACACGATCACCTGCTGCTTCGCCTCGCTGATCACACGGCGGATCGCCGGGCCGACGCTGCGCTCAGAGTCGGAGTGCCCCGGCACCTCGGCGTTGGTCGAGTCCATCAGCAGCAGATCGACGCCTTCGGCGCCGAGACGTCCCAGGCCCTGGAAGTCGGTGACGCGACCGTCGATGGGTGTCTGGTCGACCTTGATGTCACCGGTGTGCAGCAGCGTGCCGGCCGGTGTGTGCATGGCGACGGCGAGGCAGTCGGGAATCGAATGGGTCACCGTGAAGAACTCGAGTACGAACTCGCCGACGGTCAGTTTGTCTCGTGCCTCGACGACGATCGACTCTGGAGTGATGTGGTGCTCTTTGAGCTTCGCCTCGGTGAGCCCCAGCGTCAGACGTGAGCCGATCAGAGGAATGTCGTCGCGCAGTTTGAGCAGGTAGGGCACGGCACCGATGTGGTCTTCGTGGCCGTGAGTGAGCACGAGCGCATCGATGTCGTCGAGACGATCGGCGATCGGTGCGAAGTCAGGCAGGATGAGATCGACACCGGGCTGTGAGTCTTCGGGGAAGAGCACGCCGCAGTCGACGATGAGCAGACGTCCGTTGAGCTCGAACGCCGTCATGTTGCGTCCGACCTCGCCGAGGCCGCCCAGTGGGATGATGCGCAGAGTGTCTTTGCGCAGTTTCGGTGGCTGATTGATGACTACAGCGGACAAATCCGACCTTCCGTGGGCACACTCGTGCCCGTGCTTCGTGCGGCTCCAACGTGGAGACTCGCGTCTTCATGGCCGTGCCTCGTGCACGACATGTACATCTCTTCTCGTCACCGGAGCAGGCGAACGTCGCGCGATCAGCCTGCGCTGGTCACGCTGCGCGGGGCGCGGACGCCGTGCTGCTCAGGCGTTACGCCGTGCCGCGCCGGGGATGCGCGGCAGTGCTCCTCCGGCCGCAGCATTGCGGTCGGGGCGGAAATCTGTGAAGTCGACACCGGGAATGCTCTCGACCGCGTCGATGTCAGCCTCGATGAGCGCGGCTTCGGCGTCTTCTGGACCGACCAGCGGCAGTCGCACGCGCGGGCTGCCGATTCGGCCGAGACCGTGCAGGATGTACTTCGTCGACACCGTGCCCGGAATGTGCGTCATGGTCGCCCGCACCAGTGGCTCGAGCTGACGGTGCACGTCGAGCGCAGTCGCGAAATCGTTGGCGTTCACGGCGTCGAACATCTTGCGGTATGCGGCCGACACGATGTTGGCGGTCACGCTCACCACGCCGACCGCACCGAGCGCGGCGTGCGCCAGCGCATGGGTGTCGTCACCGGAGTAGTAGGCCAGGCCGGTCTCGTTCAGCACGCGCGAAACCTGTGCGAAGTCGCCCTTGGCGTCTTTGACCGCGACCACGTTGGGATGCTTCGCGGCGCGCGAGATGGTCTCGTACGTCAGCGGAATGCCAGCACGCCCGGGGATGTCATAGAGCATCACTGGAAGATCGGTGGCGTCTGCGACCATGCGAATGTGTGTGAGCACGCCCGCCTGCGTCGGCTTCAGGTAGTACGGGGTCACGAGCAGAATGCCGTCGGCCCCGGCGGCCTCGGATTCGCGGGCCAGCTGGATGGCGTGCGCCGTCTCATTGGAGGGCCCACCCGAGATGATGCGGGCACGGCCTGAGGCCACCTGTTTCGCAGTGCGAACCAGCTGGATCTTCTCGGCGTCAGTGAGCGTCGAGGTCTCACCGGTCGTGCCGCTGACGACGATTCCATCGGCGCCTTGGGTGACGCAGTCATCGATCAGCGCTTCGACTCCGGCCCAGTCGACTTCACCGTCGGCGCGCATGGGAGTGACGACTGCGACCAGCACTTGGCCGAGCTGATTGATGATCTCTGTCTCTGGCATCACCTCAGTTTACCCCGCAGGCAGGCGGCTGGCCACATTTCGAGCGTGACCGGCGCCGAATCATGCCGCAGGCCTCTGCTGCGCAGCGGCGTCTCTGCTGACAGAATGGGCGAACGCAATGCGACCGGAGCAGAGCCAGACCGAAGGAGCCACCATGTCGACCATCGCCATCGTCGGAGGGCACGGCAAGATCGCGCTGCTGCTCACGGAGCGTCTCTCGTCGGCCGGGCACACGGTGCTCAACGTCGTTCGCGACGCCCGCCATGAGCCCGACGTGCTGGAGCGCGGCGGAACCCCGCTGCTCGCCGACCTCGAAGCGGCGAACGCCGTCGAACATCTCACCGAGAGGTTTCAGAATGCGGATGCCGTGGTCTTCGCGGCTGGGGCGGGCGGCGGTTCCGGTGTGGCTCGCAAGCACACCGTCGACTACCTCGGTTCTGTTCGCAGTGCGGACGCAGCGGTCGCGGCAGGGGTGCGCCGTTTCGTCCAGATCTCGTTCATCGGCGCCGAGCAGGACGAGCTCGGCCTCGACGACGAGGTCTTCACCGCGTACCACCACGCCAAACGAGACGCGGATCGTGCACTGCAGAGCCGCGACGACCTGGACTGGACGATCGTGCGACCCGGCCGCCTGACCGACGACCCGGCCTGCGGTTCGGTTGCTCTCGGCACCGGGTTCGCCCGGCGAACGGCCGAGGGCGGAGCGTCCGACAGCATCGCACGCGCCGATGTCGCGGCGCTGCTGCAGGCGGTGCTCGACGAGCCGGGCACCGTCGGCCGCGCGATCGACGCGCTCGAGGGAACCGCAGCGATCGCAGCAGCCGTCGCCCAGCTCTTCGGCGTGTCTCAGTCTCGCTGAGCCGATTCTGCCTGCGGCGCCTTGCGCTCGACGCGAATCGCCTGCACGAGCGTGCGTCGGCCGTCGGATCGATGCCCTGCGGCATCCTGCATGAGCCCCAGACGCAGAAGGTCCTGCCAGGTCACCCGCTCCCCTGCCTGTTCGACTGCCGCAGCCAGGTCGTCGACGCGCTGCGTGGCGACCTCGCGGTCGGCCTTTCCGCTCGGTCGCAGCGGCAGGTCGTCGGTGGGCAAAGCGCCCTCTCGCGACAGCCTCGCGATGAGCCGGTTGGCACGCACGGCGAATCGCATCTCGGCATAGATCACATAGACGCCGAGCAGCGGAAAGATCAGCAGGAACGCGCCCATCGTCTTCGCAATAGGATCATGCAGGCCGATCAGCACGAAGGCGCGCTCGAACACGGTGAAGATGTACAGGGCCAGAAAGACGATCATGACGATCGCCAGGGTCAGTGCCCGAGACTGAGCGCCGCGGTCCATCTCAGAGCCCGATGACGTCGGCGAGCCCGACGGTCGTACCGGTCTGCTCGTGTGCGAAGACGATGCTGCGTGCGATGCCGTCTCGGTAGGCGTCGATGCTCAGGGTGTCATGCCGAAGAGTCAGCGTCTCAGCGGTGCCGCCGAAGATGACCTGCTGCACGGCGTCGACTCCCTGCAGACGCAGCGAGTGCACCGGAATGCCCTCGACCAGCTGGCCGCGAGCGGTCTGGTCGGTGTTCGGCTGCGCGTAGGGGCCGTGTGCGGCCGCAATGAGCTCGGCCGTGCGCACCGCGGTGCCCGAAGGGGAATCCTTCTTGCGGGCAGGGTGCGCCTCGACCACCTCGACCGAATCGTAGAGCGGAGCGGCGAGCTGCGCGAGTTTGGTGGCCAGTGCTGAGCTGACCGAGAAGTTCGGCACGATCACCAGAGAGCTGCGATCTGCCCGATCGGCGACCTCGGCGATGCGCTCGGCGCTCCAGCCCGACGTGCCGACGACCACGTCGATGCCGTGGTCGAGCGCGTGGTCGACGATCTTTCGGCTGGCGTCATAGATCGTGAAGTCGACCACGACGTCGGCTCCCTCCATCTTGCTCAGCGAGCTGTGCGAATCAAGTGTCGAGTGCAGCGCGAAACGGTCGTCGTGTTCGATGATGTCTTCGACGAGCCGCCCCATGCGCCCGGTGGCGCCGGTGACAGAGATGTTGAGAGTCATGCGTTCAGTGTAGTGCGGGCGCTCTACGACCCGGCGATGCGGTCAGCGAAGCGGCTCGAAGGTGCGCAGCACGTCGTCGAGCAGTGCCGATGCGCCGAAGCGCATCGACGCCGGGGCCACGAACGAGTCGCCGCAGATCACGCGCGCCAGCCGCAGATAGACCCGGGCCTGATCCACGGTGCGCACGCCTCCGGCGACCTTCACTCCGATGGTCTCACCGGTCTCTTCACGCCAGTGTGCGCTGGCCTGCAACAGCACGGCCGCTGCCTCGGGAGTCGCACCTGCGCGCCCCTTGCCCGTCGACGTCTTGACGAAGTCGGCACCGGCGAGCAACGCGATGATCGCGGCATGGAACATGGCGTCGTAGTCGGGCAGCTCCCCCGTCTCGAGAATGACCTTGAGGTGTGCGCGGGTGCCGTCGCCTCGTTCCACCAGGCGCCGCGCGGCCAGCACCCAGTCGTAGACCTGCGCGTAGCGTTCGCTGAGCAGCGCACCGCGGTCGATGACGATGTCGATCTCGTCTGCTCCGGCAGCCACGGCGTATTCGATCTCGGCGGCCTTCGCAGCGAGCGGCGACCGACCATGCGGAAAGCCGCCGGCCACTGCGGCGAGCGCGACCGGAGCATCCGCCGCCTCGTCGAGCGCCACCCGAGCCGGCACGACGAGGTCTGCGTGCACACAGACCGCAGCCGTCGCGGGCAGCACTGCCGGGTGCATGAGGTCCGATTCGGGTGCGAGTGCTCGCCGCACCAACGCCGCGACGCTCTCTGGGGTGTCGTCAGCCGACAGACTGGTCAGATCGATGAGCGATGTGATCAGCCGCAGGTCGTCGGGGGTCGCCGCATCGCGCGTCGCGATCTGGGTCTGCTGCCCCACCCACGGCGTGAGCTGGGCAGGATCGATATGCGGCAGCGAACGCAGCAGCGTCGTGATGCGCGCGTCGGTGGCCGGCCCGTCGAGCAGCTGCGCCGAGCGCTCAAGGATGCGATCGAAGTCTGACATGCAGCTCATTCTAAGCGGGCGGCGCGGCGTGAGAGACGTCGCCGGGTACGATGATGGGCATGCAGAGACCCCGTACCGTTCCGCTGAAACACGAGCGCATCGCAGACGCGCTCGCAGCCGACATCCAGGCCGGGACCTTCGCTGCAGACGAACCGCTGCCCAGCGAGGCCGCACTCGGTCGACGGTTTGCGGCGAGTCGCAACACCGTGCGTCAGGCGCTGGCCGCGCTCACCGATCAGGGTCTGATCATGACGCGGCCGGGCGTCGGTTCGTTCGTGACGTTCCATCCGGTGGATGCCGAGCCCGCGCTGGGCTGGGCCAGTGCGATTCAGCAGAAGGGTGCGGTCGGTCACGTTCGAACGCTCTCGATTCGAGAAGTGGCGGCCGCAGAGCTGCCGACCGGCCTGCTCGGTTCGATTGTGTCACCGGCCGAGCGGCTGCTGCGCATCGAACGCGTACGACAGGTGGTCGGGGCGCGCACGATCTCGCTGGAACGTTCGCTGGTTCCGGCCGTCGTCGAGCTCGACGGGCTGCCCGAGCAGGGCTTGGTCGACGAATCGATCATCGCGACGCTGCGCAAGGCCGGCCTGGTCGCAGCCTCTGGAGAGCAGTGGGTCGACGTCGGCACACTCGGCGAGCGCGACGCTCAGCTGTTCGACCGCACGGCGGGATCAAGCGTTCTGGTGTCACGATGCGTCACGCGCGCTGCCGACGGCACGCTGGTCGAATACGCCGAGTCGCTGATGGACCCAGACTATTTTCGCCTGCATCTGACTTTCTGACGCACCACGGCTGCGTGCTCTCCTACGCTAGAGGCATGACCAATCCGGATCTGCCCAAATTCGCTCCGCCCGCCTACCAGCCGACGCCGACTCCCCCGCCCTACGGAGGCCCGGGACAGGCCCCGTATCAGCCCTACCAGCAGGTCACCCCGTACAAGAGCCGCATCGCCGCCGGCCTGTTCGGCATCTTCTTCGGAACCCTTGGCGTGCACAACTTCTACCTCGGCAAGACCGGGCTCGGCGTCGCACAGCTGCTGATCACGGTGCTGTCGCTCGGCATGCTGGCCATCGTCTCCTCGATCTGGGGTCTGGTCGAGGGCATTCTCATTCTTGCGAAGGCACCGAACTACCGCACCGACGGCACGGGCCAGCCGCTGCACGACTACATGACCGAAGACTGAATGACCGAAGACTGACGCTGGCCTGCCCTCCGCCCATCAGTGCTGGTGAGCGGCGGGCAGGCGCAGTGACACGCCCCCTTCGGTTCCAGGTTCGACGACGACGAACTGTCCCATCATGCCTTCGTCCTCATGCCGCAGCAGGTGGCAGTGATACATGTAGGGAGTCGCCGGGTCGGTGTCGGAGCCGAACTGCACCGCCAGGCGCACTTTGGTGGCGTGCGGCACGAAGACCGTGTCTTTCGGCCCGCGCATCCATTCGGGTGGTTCAGCCCCGTCGATCTCGACGATGCGGAACGAACAGGCGTGGATGTGAAAGTTGTGCGGGTCGACGGTGTTCGCCACCCGCCATTCCTCGAGCGCCGCTGCGGGCACGACTTCGTCGATGCGGTTCATATCCATCGACAGCCCGTTGATGCGGTTGGCATTGTCGAATGAGAAGTCGCGCGCCTTGCTGCCGGCCGCCGGAGTCGCGGCGACTCGGGCACCGGGAAGATCCGCCGCGAGGGGTGGCGAGGGCCGCAGCTGCTCGGCGGCGTCGAGCCGCAGCAGGTTGAACTCGGCGTTGTCGAGCACGTCGTTGGTGCCTTTGGCGCTGCGCAGCATCACCCGTTCGCCGGGCTGCAGCTCGACGACGATCTCGACGCGCTCTGCCGGGCTGAGCAGCACCTGCGTCGCGCTCACCGGGTGCTCGAGCAGTCCGGTGTCTGTGGCGATCACAGAGAAGGGGCGCTGGTCGTCGCATTCGACGTGATAGACGCGTGCGTTCGACCCGTTGACGACGCGCAGGCGCACGAGCGTGGTCGTCGCGGTGAACTGCGGCAGCAGCGTTCCATTGACCAGGATGCTGTCGCCGAGCAGGCCGAACGCGGAGTCGGCGCCGGAGGTCGAGAGATCCCCGTCTCTGGTGAACGAGCGATCCTGCAGAATCACCGGGACGTCGTCGACGCCATAGGTGCTCGGCACGCCGGCCCGGCTCACGGCGGGGTCGTCGATCAGAAAGAGGCCCGCCAGCCCCCGGTACACCTGCTGAGCAGTCTCGCCATGCGGGTGCGGGTGGTACCACAGCGTCGCTGCAGGCTGAGCGATCGTCCAGTCGGGGTGCCATTCGCCGCCTGCGTCGACCATCTGGTGCGGGCCGCCGTCCATCCGAGCCGGCAGCATCATGCCGTGCCAGTGCACGGTCGTCGCCTCGTCGAGGCCGTTGGCGAAGTCGACGGCGACGTGCTCACCCGGCTTCGCCCGCAGCGTCGGCCCCAAGTAGTCGCCGTTGTAGCCAGCCGTCTGCGCGGTCTTTCCCGAGACGAACTCTGTGCTGCCGGGTTGGGCCTGTAGGGCGAATCGACGGATGCCTGCCGCATCGACGGTCGCCGGTGCCTCTGCCGGGATGTGCAGCGCATTGACGAAGGCTTCGGCGTCGGCCGTCGACACGCTCTGCGAGCATCCGGCGAGAGCCGCCCCCGAGGCACTGATGCCCAACGCGCCGACGGCGATCAGACCGGTGCGCTCGAGAAAGCCTCGACGGC
Organism: Pseudoclavibacter sp. CFCC 14310; assembly: GCF_008831165.1. Classification (NCBI taxonomy): domain Bacteria; kingdom Bacillati; phylum Actinomycetota; class Actinomycetes; order Micrococcales; family Microbacteriaceae; genus Pseudoclavibacter; species Pseudoclavibacter sp. CFCC 14310. Next base: position 480,911 of record NZ_WBKC01000003.1, read on the forward strand.
TGACTTCGGTCATCGTCAGTGCGCCTGTGCCGCCGAGACCGTCGACTGGAGCTCACTCACCCGCAGCCGATCGGCGTCGATCGGACCGACCGCGGCGATCTGCAGCGGCCCGGCGACGAGTTCCGCGGCGAGATCGCGCACCTGTTCGGCCGTGACGTCGCGAATGCGCGCGATCGTCGCAGGCAGATCCCAGAGCTCGCCGAGCCCGATCTCCGATTTGCCCAGGCGCGTCATATGATGCGAGCTGTCTTCGAATCCGAGCGTGATGCCGCCCGAGAGCTGGCCTTTGACCCGCGCGAGCTCCGTCGCGGTCGGCCCCTCCTCGGCGAACCTGGCCACGACATCCTGCATTAGACGTGCGACTTCGGGAGCCGAGTCCGGGCGGGTGCCGGCATACACGCCGAACGAACCGGCGTCGGCGTATGTGCCCGAGAACGAGTAGACCGAGTAGGCGAGTCCGCGCTGCTCGCGCACCTCCTGAAAGAGGCGCGAGCTCATGCCGCCGCCGAGCACGCCGTTGAGCACGCTGAGCGTGAACCGGCGCTCGTCCCACCCGGGGATGCCGCGTGTGCCCATGATCAGATTGACCTGCTCGGCGTCGCGCTGACGCACCTCGAAGCTCGGCTCGACGAGTGCCGGCAGCGCGCCGCGGGTGCGCCTCGGGTGCAGCGCACCGTGTGTGGAGGCGCCCATGCCTCCGGCTGCGAGCGCCTCGCCGAGTCGGGCGAGCAGATCATCGTGGTCGATGGCCCCGGCTGCGGTGACGACGATGTCTTCAGGACGATAGTTCGCACGGTAGTGCGCCCAGACGGCATCACGACCGACGGCGTTGATCGACTCGGGTGTGCCGCCGATCGGGCGCCCCAGACTCTCGCCGCGGTACACCAGCGACGAGAAGAGCTCGTGTGCGACGTCGGTGGGGTCGTCTTCGCTCATCGCGAGCTCTTCGAGAATGACCTTGCGTTCGCGTTCGAACTCGTCACGGTCGATGACAGAGCTGATCACCATGTCGGTGAGCACGTCGACGGCCACACCGAGGTCGGCGTCGCGCACCTTGGCGTAATAGCAGGTGTGCTCTTTGCCGGTCAGCGCGTTCGACTCGCCGCCGATCTCGTCGAATGCCACGGCGATGTCCATCGCCGTTCGCGTGGGCGTGCCTTTGAACAGCAGATGCTCGAGAAAATGCGTCGAGCCGAACTGGCCTTCGTGCTCGTCACGTGAGCCGGCTGGAACCCAGATTCCCAAAGTCACCGAGTGCGCACCGGGCATGTTCTCGGTGAGCACGCGCACACCATTGGGCAGCACCGTTCGGCGAACGGTCGCGCCACCGTCGAGTTCGAACGAGGAGTCGTCCACGTCAAGTGGAAGAGGGAAAGGAGAGGTAGTAGCCATCTGGCTGAGTCTAGTTGGTCGTCCGGTCTCCCGGCTCGACGATCCGGCTCGGAATGAAACCGCAGCCTTCGTCGCTGAGATGAACTGTGTCCGACTTCGCCTCCTCCGCACCGCCGACGCCCCTGCCCTCGCGCGCGCCGGTCGTGATCATCGGGGCCGGTCAGGCCGGGCTCTCGACCGCCTACTGGCTGCTGCGCCGTGGGCTGCGCCCGAACGTCGACATGGTGATCGTCGATCGTGATGCGGATGCCGGCGGGGCTTGGCAGCACCGCTGGCCGGCCATGCGCCTCGGCGACGCACATCGGGTGCACGATCTGCCGGGCATGCATGACCTCGGGCTGAGCTTCGAGACCGCCGATCATCATCGCCCCGCATATGAGATCGTCGTCGAGTACTACAGCGCCTACGAAGCACACTTCGGCCTGCAGGTGCATCACGGGCACGGGGTCGACCACGTCGTGCGCCCGTCCCCTGCCGAAGGGTTCGAGACCGATCGCTTCGAGGTCGTCGGCACGAGCGCGACGGGAGCGTTCAGCATCCGCGCGCAGGTCGTCGTGAACGCGACGGGCACGTGGGGTGCGCCGTTTCTGCCGTGGTATCCGGGGCAGAACGTCTTCGCCGGGCGACAGCTGCACACCCAGGGCTACCGCTCAGCCGAGGAGTTTCGCGGCCAGCGAGTCGGCGTCGTCGGCGGGGGCACCTCGGCGATCGAGCATCTCGCCGAACTCGACGGCGTCGCCGCCCAGACGCACTGGTTCACCAGACGCCCGGTTCGCATCGTGCCCACGCGAGGTCTCACCGACCAGGCCGGCCGAGCATCCGTCGCCGCCGCCGATGCGGCCGCACGCGCCGGCCGAGCGCTGCCCAGCATCGTGAGCACGACCGATGTGCCGATCACGCCGTATATGAGCGACCTGCACGAGAGGGGCGGGCTGCGTCGACAGCCGATGTTCCGCAGGCTCGACGAGCAGGGCGCGGTACTGGCCGACGGCACGCACGTCGACCTGGACGCCATCATCTGGGACACCGGGTTTCGCGCCGATCTCAGACACCTCGCGGGTCTGGGGCTGCGCGAGGAGGCCGGCGGCATCCGCGTGATCGACGGCGTCGCACAGCGTGACCCAGCCTTGATTCTGGCGGGGTACGGCCCGCAGGCCAGTACCATCACGGCGGAGCGAGCGGGGCGGCTCAACGCGCGATCGACGCTGGACGCGCTGGATGCGCTGGATGCGCTGGGCGGCATCCCCCGCAGCTGAGGCAGCCACGAGGCTGACCGCGCACGCGTCTGGAAAAGTCAGTCCTTTACAATGGGGGCAGCTCGAATCCGGAAGGCATGAGATGACACCTCGCACCTATCGACGGGTCGAAACGCACAGCGCCCGCCCCACCGCCGCTGCCTCACACCGCAGCGTCCAAGCCGCTCGAACGCGTGCCGAGCTGCTGCACGCCGCTGCCACTGTCATCGGAGAACGCGGCTACGAGGCAACGTCTCTGGCCGACATCACGGCAGTGCTGCACAAGCCGAAGACCGCACTGCGCTATCACTTCGACACGAAGGCAGACATCGCGACCGCACTGCTCGAGACCGAGTTCGAGCGCTGGGAGACGATGCACGAGCTCGTCGATGACACGAACCGCACCGGACTCGCCGGTCTCATCACGATGATGCGCACTTTTCTCGCAGACCACGGCACCGGCCCGTATCAGCGGGCCGCCATCTCACTGCTGCTCGACGCGCCGGTGCTCGATGTGACGCTGCCCACTCCGCCGTTCAGCGCGCGACAGCTCGTGGCCGAGTATCTGATCGAGGCCCTCGAAGACCGCGAGATCGACAGTGCGATCGAGGTGCAGACGGCGAGCGAAGGCATCGTCGACGCCACGCTCGGTGTCGTGCTGCGCTACCGGCTCGAGCCGATGGTCGACCTCGAAGACAAGGCCGAATCGATCTGGAGCTGGTCGCTCATGGGATTGGGCGTCAAGCGCCCGCACGCGCTGCTCGAGAAGTATCGAGCCATCGCGCTGCCGCCGCACGACATCGAGACGAAGCGTCTGCTGTGACCGCAGCGGTCAGCGTGTGCGAGCGAGCTCGTCGAACAGATCTGCGTTCAGCTGGTATGCACGCTTCGACTCTGCGATGAGCTGGTCGATCTGGGCGGCGTCAAGACCGAGATGGTCGATGTGCTCACGGTAGGCCCGTTTGTAGCCCACCAGTTTGTCGATCTGGTCGAAGCGGTAGAACGTGAGCTGGTCTTCGGTGGCGCCGTAGTGCCGCGAGATCATCGTGGCGATGACCTGCCCGCCTGAGAGATCGCCGAGGTAGCGGGTGTAGTGCTGGGCGAGGTAGGCGACCATGTCTTCGTCTGCCGCAACGGTGCGCAGATGTTCGACGTATCGCCGAGTGGCCGCGAGCGCGGGATGCTCAGCGCGCCAGTCCTGAACGCCCAGCTCTGTGAGATCGTGCCTGGCTGCCGCGAATCTGGCCAGACGGGGATCGTGCAGAAACTCAGGTTCCTCGGGCCTCGGCGGACGGTTCTCCAGCGCCTCGTAGACGTAGGCGATCTGAGCCAGATACCTCGTGTAGTCGGCGAGGGTGAGACGACCTTCGATCAGGTCGGCGATGAAGGTCTTCGTCTCGGCTGCGGAATGCTCGGCGACGGTCGCCTCACGCAGTCGCGCTGAAGGAGTCGCAGCCGCCGGTCGTTCCCTGCTCGTCGCTGTCATGGTCATGGCACCTCGTCTGTCTCTTTGTGTGGTGTGGCTGCTCGCACCGCGAGCGCCTGCCCGCTCTGCTGAGCAACGTTCGTGTGTGTGTTCTACCTTAGTCGCAATGCGGTCATCTTCCATTACCGCGTCTGACCATCAGCAGACTGGTTCCAGCGGCGACCACGATCACTCCCCCTGCGATGATGAGCAGTGTGGTCCACAGCGAGTCGTTGCTGCGCCGCTCTGAGGCAGCAGGCGGCTCTTCTGCTTCGGCACGCCGCGACGATGACTCAGCAGCTGTTCCGCTCTGTGTCGTGTGCACGGCGATCGTCCTGCCGGTGTCGCCGAAGAAGACGAAGTACCGCTCTCCATCGTCGCCCTGCTGCAGCACGGACGAGTCGATGGCCAGGCGAACCTGCCCGTCGGTGACAGTGAACGCCCCCACATACTGGGCATCCGGATACGCCATGACGGTTCCCCCGGTGGCATCCGCGTCGTCCTCTGGCCAGGCGAAGCCGATGTCGAGCCGATCGCCCCAGGCGAACGACTCCGCGAGCCCGGCGTCAGTGCCTTCGATCTGCTGCACTCGGCCGTCCTCAATCGCCGCTCTGAGGTCGTCGATCGTCTTCAGCTCCGTCGGCGTCGCCGCCTGCGGCGCGTCTGCCATCGGTGCCGCGGCGGCAGCCGAAGACTCGGTTCGCCGAGGCGTCGTCGCGGGCTGGCGCTGTGCGTCAGCGGTCTGTGCTGGTGCCTGCCGTGCGGCGGCGTTCCCGCCCTCGCTGCCTCCGGTCACGCTGTTCACCGTCACCTGCTGAGTGACTGGGGCGTTGCCATAGCGAACCGTGACCGGGGCTGCCACCTTGTTCGGGTCTGCCGCGCCGTTCGATGAGTACCAGTACGCACCCTGACCGGTGGCCTGCTGAAAGCTCACGAAGTCCTGAGGGAACGAGCCCTGGGGATTGCCCGCCTCGTTCAGCACCGCGCCGGAGTCGTCCTTCACGCTGATGCCTTCGTAGTCTGGGAGGATGTCGAATCCCTTGGCTTCTTGATCAGTCGTGTCTGCCCGGCGCAACGCCCCCTCAGCGAGCGCTGCTCGGCCTTTCGCCTTGTCGAACGTGGCCAAGGTGATCTCTCTCGGCTCGACGGGGCCCCATTGCGTCATGTCCTCCATCGACGACGAGAACCCGCTTCCGGTTGCAGTGATCTTCGCGCTGCCGTCGGCGTTGACGGTGAGTTTGGGATTCTCTGCGTACCAGAAGGTCAGCCCGTTGTAGTAGGCGACGGTCCACGCGCCCTGCCATTGAATCGTTCCTGCGCCAGTGCGCCAGTCGACGCTGCCAGTACCGCCCGAGATGTCGATGCGGTTGTGGCTATAGTCTCCGTCGTCCTTGTGTACGCCGGAGACGAGCTTCGCGCCTTTCACAGACTGACAGCGATTGGCGAACGTCGAGTCGACGCGTGTGGTGCGATCCTCCGACGGTCGGGTCACACGCACATTGCCGACGTCGTTCTGGCGAGCCGCAGTGTAGGCGGCCTCATCGATCTGCTGACTGCCGCGTCCGGGATCGGGCACCTTTCCTGCAACGAGGAAGTTGCAGCTGCCAGGCATGAACGCACCGTTGCCGGACTCATTGTTCATCTCCCATGCGAAGCTCGCATCCTTGATCTCGACCAGATTGCTCGCGGGGGTCGCCGCCGTCACCGCAGCCTGGGCAAACGCGCCGCCGCCGACTCCGACAGCCAGCAGCGCCAGCACGGCGGCGACACGACGCCCACGGCGCCCGGTACCCATGGTCGGCCGCGCTCCCGCGCCGCGTCTGTGACGTCTGAGACCGCTCGTCTCTGACTTCTTACCCGTCGACTCAATCATCTGCCTGCCCATCAGCCGTTCTGCTCCTTCGAAAGCGCGACCAGTGCCGCCCCCTCGGCCACCAGGAGCGGGGTGCGATCCGCAGCGCAGATCGCACCCCGCCTCGTTCATCTGTCCGGTCTCAGATCAGAGACCGCTGCGATCAGCGCTGAGACGCCTGATCGTCACGACGGCGAGCCCGTGTCAGCAGCAGGCCGCCGGCCAGCAGCGCGGCCGCCAGTGCGATCCCGGCGATTCCCTGACCGGTTCGTGCCAGCTGCTGCTGGTCCGAGGTCTGGGCATTCGTCTGGGCACCGGTCTGCTGACCGTTCTCGGCTGACTGCTTGCCGCTCGTCCCGTCGGCTGCCGGCTCTGACGGTGCCGGGGTCTCGTCGCTCTTCTTGGCCTCGACTGTGAGTGTGACCGGATCGGACGACACTGTGCCGCTGTCGTTCGTCGCGACGAGGCGATAGCTCTCGCCGTTCTGGCTGAGAGTCACCGATTTGAGCGTCAGGCTCGATTCGGTGGCTCCCTCGACATCGGTCCAGGTCTGGCCGTCAGTCGAACGCTGCCACTGCAGCTTCGGTGCCGGGGCCCCGGTGAGCTCGGCGCTGAAGGTGGCATCCTGCCCCTCGGCGGCCTTCTGGTCGGTCGGCTGCGTCTGCACCGAGGGCTTCTCGGGGTAGAGCGCATCGAACTGCGCCGTCGTGATGCTGACCGGAGTCTCGGCCAGTACCAGAGGCTGGTTCGGTGCCTGTGGCAGACCGTGAGCGTTCCAGACGATGACCTTGTACGACTGGTCACGCGACAGCCTGGCCTTGCCCTGGTCGTCCTTCGTCGTCACCTGCAGTGTCGTCGCGAACGTGCCGTCGGTCAGAGCGCCGGGGCCGTACTTGGTCACGTACTGCACGCCGAGGGTGCCGTCAGTCGCGGTGATCGCGCTCAGGTCGACGTCTGCAGGAACCAGTGCAGCGTAGACGCCTGCAGAGTCCTTCCATGCCTGGCTGCCATCACTCCAGTACTGAGGAAGATCGGTCGGGACGAAGCCGGTGCCGTCGACCTTGACCTCCAGCATGTTCTGCGCCGGCGCGGTCGAGACGCTGCCGGTCACGCTGGCGGCGAGCTTCGGGGTCGCGATGACGGGGTCAGAGGCGGCGGATGCTGCCGACGCACCGATTGCATTCTTCGCCGTGACCGTTGCGGTGTATGCCACTCCGGGAGCGACAAGGCCGTCGAACACACTGCTCGTGGCATCAGCGGCTGCGGTGACCGTCTTCGGGCTGCCGCCGTCGGACGGCGTCAGCGTGACCGCATAGCCGGTGACGGCCGAGTTGTTCTCAGCGGGCTTCTGCCAGGTGACCTCGATGACCGAGGTCTTCGACTTCGTCACAGCTGGCTTGGCGACAGCTGCGGGCACGTCGTTGACGAGGAGCTTCGCCGGGTCAGTGGCCACGCCTTCAGCGCTGGCCAGATTCGTGAAGACCGCCCGGTACTCTGTGTCGTTCTGCGCGATGGTCGCCGCATCGATCTTCAGATGAGTGGTGACCGACGGACGCTGCGACGTCGTGGTGACCGAAGTCTCCGGAACGTCGGTCCAGTCGGCGTCGCCCGTCTTGCTCTGCCACTTCGCCGCAGGCAGGGGCAGCCCGGTAGCCGTCGCCGCGAAGGTCACTGACTGTCCGGCTCGCGTGGACACGGCCTCTGGCTGTCCGGTGATCTGCACGGGCTCAGGGAACACTTGATCCCACTGGTCTTCGGTCATCGAGATGTTCTGACGAGCGATCACGGCGTTACCGGTGGGCATGCCGTGTGCCCGCCAGACCACGACCTGGTAGGTGTGAGTCCGATCCAGTTTGGCGGCGGGAGCTTTCAGCTGGGTTGTGAACGCCCCGTCGACAATGTCTTTCTGCATGATCCATTTCGCCTCGCCGATGAACCCGTTGTTCTGGTCCATCGTCGCCAGGTCAGTGGTCGAATCGATCACGGCGGCATAGACGCCGTTGTTCAGGAAGGCACCGACTGACGAGTCAGGCAGATTCGTGTAGTTCGTGCCTGCGACGGTGATTCCGAGCCCAGTCGTATCGGTTGAGTCGACCGTGACAGTGGTGACCGGCGTGGCCGCCTGACGCACCGTGAGTGTTGCCGCAGTGCTCGTCGCTGTTCCGATCGCGTTGGTCACGACGGCACGGTACTGCGTTCCAGTGGCCGAGAGCTTGGCGGCCTTGACCGTCAGCGTCGTGGCCGTGGCACCGGGGACGTCGACCCAGTCAGCGTTGACGGCCTTGGACTGCCACTGCACGGTCGGCTGCGGAGTGCCCGCGGCTGCAACGGTGAACGTCGCATCGCCGCCCTCGGTCACGGTCGCGTCGGCGGGCTGCGCGGTGATCGTCGGGGCAACGCCCTTGGACTGCGCGGTGTAGCCGATGCTCACTGGCGTCGCGGGCTTGTTCGGGTCAGCGCTGCCGCCTGACGAATACCAGTAGGAGCTCTGCCCCGTGAGCTTCTGGAAGTCGACGAAGCTCTGCGGGAACGATCCTTGGGGATTGCCGGTGGGATTGAGCACCTGCCCTTCGGCATCTTTGACCTGCACGCCTTGGTACTGCGGCGTGATCGGCTTGCCGTCATTCGTCGTCACCCCCTTGTCGGTGACCTTCACCGCGCCTGCGGCAAAGTCGGCAAGGGTGATCTGCTGGGCCGGAATGCTCGTCCACTGGCTCATGTCCTCCATCGACGATCCGAACCCGCTGGCCGTGGCGGTGATCTTCGCGCTGCCGTCGCTGCTGACGGTCAGGTGTGGGTCGCTCGCATACCAGAACGTGAGGCCGCTGTAGTAGACGACCGTCCACGACCCCTTCCAGCTGATGTCTGCGGTGTTCTTGACCGAGTCGATCTCGCCAGTGCCCTTGCCGATCTGCACCTCGTTCAGGCTGAAGTCGTTCACATCCTTGTGCGCACCAGGTGCGACCTTGTTGCCCTTGACCGAGAGGCAGCTGTTCTCCCACGTCGCCGCAGTCAGGTTTCCCTGCAGATCAGGCTTCAGCACGCTGGCGTTTCCGGCCTCGGTCGCGGAGTCATAGCCGGCCTTGGTGAGCTGGATGTTCCCCTGCCCCGGGTCTGGGATCTTGCCCTTGACCAGATAGTTGCAGCTGCCGGGCATGAACCCGCCGTTGCCTGACTCGTGGTTCATCCCCCATGCGAACGTCGCATCGGACACAGTCTTGGAGTCATCCGCCGCCGAGGCGAAGGTGGTGCCGGCGATGGTGCCGCCGACGGCGAGAACGGCCGCAAGGCCGACTGCCAACGGGCCACGCACACGGCGCGGTCGTCCTGTTCTGTACATGTGTGCTCTCTTTTCTCTATGGGTGCTCGGGATCATGGCTGTTCAGGCCTCTTTCGACTGCAGGTTTCGCCGTCTGCGCAGAATCACGAGGATCAAGACGACGATCGCCAGCACTGCGACGGCACCGACGGCGAGCGCGGCGGCGACCAGCGCCCCGTTCGAACCGCTCTGGTCGGCGGACGCCTCGGTCGTGGCCGTCTGACCTGATGCGTCGAAGGTCGTCCATCCGGTCACATCGCCCTGTGCGTTGACGGCGACGAGATGATGCTCTCCGTCAGTGATGTCGTCGGGCAGTCGCACGTCGAACTCTCCGGCGGAGTTCGGCTTGGACCATCCCGTGAACTGGGGGTCGGACATCACGAAGAATCCCGTCCACGATGCAGGGTCGGCCGCAGCATCGGTGACTTTCAGCTGTGAGTCACCGACGGTGACCTGAAGACTGCCCCGTTTGTCATCGGTCAGAGCCGCGAGATCTGGGCTTCCAGGCACGGTTGCCGGCCGAGCATCGGCCGCGTCAGGTGCTGCCACACCGGCTGCGCCGCCCGAGGTCTGCTGCTCGAGCGCCTTGCCCTGCGCCGAGGTCTGGCCGGTCGTCCCAGCCTGTGCGTCGACCTTCGTTCCTGAATCGGAGATATGCCGGAAGTTGATGGGAGTGAACGACTCGTTCGACGGCTCTTTGACGCCGTGGGCCCCGACGGTCATGATGCCGCACTGCGTCTCCAGACAGTTCACACTGCCTTTGTTGCCGTCACGGTCGCTGTACTCGAACGTGGGGCCAGGAACCATGAGCTTCGCATGCCACGTGCCATCGGCGTTCAGCAGGCCACCGTTGGCCGCGTACTGCGTCTCACTGCCGGGAAAGCTCACGAAGAGCATGTAGCCGGTCGGGTTGGACTCGTCGTCGTAGACGTACTTGCGGTCGAGGCCGTCGACTCCGCCGCTGCTGGGCTTCCAGTTCTGCCCGGCCCAGCCGAAGAGCACGTAGATTCCGCCGAATCCGTTCTTCTTCGACACGAAGCCGCTGCCTGACACGTCGAGCGTCGTCAGATACTGATTGTCTGCGACGTTGACCAGATCGGGTCGCCCCTCGACCGTGGCGACGACGGTCGGACCGGCTGCCTGGGCGGGCTCTGCCGTCGACTGTGCCGCTGCGGTGCCCGCCGCGATCAGACCGACGACGGCAAGAGTGAGACCTCGCAGGATGCGGCCGGCATGACGCTGTCGATGTCGTGTCGCTGGACGCGCTGAGTTCTTCACGCTGATTCCTCTCGTGTGTGTTCGGATGCTTCTCTCCCGCGGCTGGGCAGCACCAGCGGCTGACCCGTGCGAGGATGCTCGATCACGTCGACCGGGTACCGGTAGACACGACTGATGCGTTCGGCCGTGAGCACTTCGCTCGGGCTTCCCACTGCCGTCACCGTGCCGTGCTCGAGCAGCGCGATCCGATCGGCATAGGCGGCGGCGAGGTTCAGATCGTGCAGCACGATGACGACGGCGTCACCCGCTTGTGCGCGCTCGCGTGCGATGCCGAGCACTTCTTCTTGATGACGGATGTCGAGCGCCGCGGTGGGCTCGTCGAGCAGCAGCACCCCGGTACGCTGCGCCAGCACTCGTGCGAGTGAGACCCGTGCGCTCTCCCCTCCCGAAAGCGAGGGAAAGGCCCGTGCGCCGAAGGCCGACGTCTCAGTGCGCTCCATCGCCTCGGCGACGGCGGCTTCGTCTTCGACCTCGCGAGGCGTGCGCTGCCACGGTGCACGCCCCATTTCGATGACCTCCAGCACGGTGAACGGGAACGCCAGCGAGTTGTGCTGGGTGAGCACGGCTCGCGCGCGGGCCTGTTCGCTGAGCGACCACTCGCTGATGCTGCGTCCGTCGAGGCGCACCACTCCGGTCGACGGGATGTCGCCGCTCAGCGCTCCGAGCAGCGTGGACTTGCCTGCGCCGTTGGGGCCGACCAGCGCGAGCACCTCGCCGGCGCGCACCACCGCATCCACATGATCGAGAATGGTGCGACCGCCCAACTCGACCGAGAGATCGCAGGCTTCGAGAGCGGTCTCCCCGATCGGCGTGCGCTTCGGCAGAGCGATCATCCGAGCACTCATCAGACCGCTCATCCCCACCCTCCTGACGTGCGCCGCGTACGCCGCAGCAGCCAGAAGAAGAACGGACCGCCCACCAGTGAGGTGAGCATGCCGATGGGCAGATCCGCATACGTCACCGCAGTACGCGCGACCAGATCTGCGACTTCGAGCAGCAGCGCGCCACCGAGGATGCTGGTGATCAGCAGCGGGCGGTGCGCCGGCCCCAACAGCATGCGCATGAGATGCGGGATGACCAGCCCGACGAATGCGATGATGCCTGCGAACGAGACTGCGGCAGCGGTCAGAACGGCGACGACCACGATGCCGATCACGCGCAGCGCCTCGACGTTCACACCGAGGTGTCGTGCCGAACGCTCGCCGAGCGAGAGCAGATCGAGTCGACGGGTGAAGAGAAACGTGCAGGCGATGCCGATCACGACCAGCGGAGCCACTGCCGCCACCTGCACCCACCGGCTGCCGTTCAGGCTGCCCAGCTGCCAGAACACGATCTGCTCGCGCGCAGACTGGTCGCTGACGAACGTCAGAAAGGCGAGTGCGGCCCCAGCGAACGCGTTGACTGCGACGCCGGTCAAAATCAGGGTGACCACCTCGGTGCGGCCGCCCGATCGAGAGAAGGCGTACACGATCAGCGTCGTCGCCAGACCGGACACGAACGCCATGACCGGAACGGTCCACTCGCCCAGCAGAGCGATGTTGAACACGATGGCTGTGCATGCGCCGACCGCAGCACCGCTCGAGACCCCGACGACGCCCGGGTCTGCCAGCGGGTTGCCGAAGATCGCCTGCATGATGAGACCGGCGACGGCGAGCGCGGCGCCCACGAGCAGCGCCATCACGACACGCGGCAGGCGGATGCTCCACAGTGCGGCTGCGGCATTGGGATGCGTCGTGCCGTGCCCGATGTCGATGCCAACACCCTGCAGCAGAATCTGGATGACCTCTCCTGCCGGGATATGCAGCTGCCCGGAGCCGACGGAGATGACGCCGAAGACAGCGAGCAGGGCGCTCAGCACCACGATGGCGACGGTGGTGCGAGCCTTGTGCGGCAACGTGGCTGCGAGTGGTTCGGCGGTCAGTCCAGAGTGGGCCCGCAGGTCTGCCCGTGACGTCTGTTCGAGCTTCGCACTGGGCGCAGAAGATGAGGCTTTCATCAGCCGTCCCTGCGGCTTGAACCGTCTGAAGCCCCCGCGGCCGGGCTGGCATCCGGCGCGTACACCGCGCGGGCCAAGGCGTCGAGAACGTCTGCAGTGCGCGGCCCGTAGCTCATGATCTCGGTGTCGGACATGTCGACGACCCGGCGGTTCTGTCCTGCCGGAGTGTTGGCCACCGCAGGCACGCGCTCCAACAGTCCGTCGACGCCCCCGACCGATTCCAGGCCTTTGGTCATCATGAGGATGAGGTCGGGCTTCATCTGGACCAGCGCTTCGGCGTTGATCGGTTTCATGCCCTTCCAGCCGACCTCGCGCGCGACGTCGACCCCGCCGAGAGCATCGATGAGCGAGTCGACGCCGGATCCTTCGCCGAACATGTAGTAGATGCCGGCGTTCCCGCGCACATACAGAAAGACCATGCGCACACGGTCGGCCTCGTTCTGCGGGCGAATCGCAGCGACCTCCTGCGTCTTCGCAGCGATCTCGGCAGACAGGCGATCTGAGAGACGGTGCCCGGTCTCGGGCACGCCCAACGCAGAGGCCACCTGCATCACGATCTCGCTGACGTTGCCCATGTTGCGCTCGGAGTCGACGAAGACGACGGGGATGCCGGCGTCTTTCATCTGCATGAGGGTGTCCCACGGCCCGAGCGTGGTGTCGGTGACGATCACGGTGGGAGCGAGATCGAGGATGGCCTCGCCGTTGAGCTCGTGGCCGTTCTGCGTCACCAGCGGAAGATCTGCGGCTTCGGGGAATCCCGTCGAGACGTCTCTGCCCACGACCCTGTCGCCGAGGCCAAGGCCGAAGACCGTCGCCGCCAGCGACCCATAGAGGTCGAGTGCCAGAATGCGGCTCGTGTCTGTGACCGTGACGGATGCGCCCTGTGTGTCGGTCACGGTCGCCGGCAGCTGCTGCTGCGGGTCGTTCTCGATCGGGGTGATCGAAGTCTGAGCCGTTGTGGCGGTGGACTCGCCGAAGTGGTTACGCGGATTGCTGAGGGTGTCGAGTGAGGAAAGCGGCTGAAGGTTAGCCACACCAGCCTTCTGCTCACCGGTCGTCGCCTTACTCCCGACAGAGCATCCCGACAGAGCCAGCGCGAGAGCAACGACCGTTGCCCCTATCACGCGCGTGAATGGCCTGACAGCAGCTGTGCCGTGACGTCGAGATCCGGCCTTCACAGGCGGATTCTCACGCTGTTCTTGAGGGCACATCGCTGTCTCTCTCTCCGGTCCGGCACTCGTCGGGCGCGCACGACGATCCAGAGAATCACCAAGTCGGGGGCCCACAACCAATCTAAGGCTTACCTCAGATGCACCTTTGGAGTTTAGGCAACGATCGTATTGTTCGTCAACCGTCGTGTGGTCTGACGTGTGTCGCCGTGCGAGTCGCTGTGGCTATGCGAGTAGCTGTGCGAGTCGCCGACCGAGTCACTGTCTGAGCCCTGACGATCGCGTGCTTCCAAGCACTGTGTCGTCTCTGCCCAAGTGCGCGGTGCACGTCGCACGCCCCAGGCTCTGTGTCGTTTCTGCCCATGTGCGCCGTCTGCACGTCGCACGCCCCCAGGCACTGTGTCGCTTCTGCCCAAGTGCGCGGTCTGCACGTCGCACGCCCCAGCCGCTGGCGAACAGTGGGCGTCTCGCAGACGATCAGAGACCTGAGGTACCGCCACCCCGCCAACTTGCATCCGCGTCCGTATCCCTGTCCGTGTCCGCGCCCAGAGCCACCGCCCCAACCCCGACCCTCCGCATCCACACGCCGCCCCCGCTCTGCCCTCGTCGTGCACCACCCGCATCCACACATGCCGCTCTACCCTGCCCTCGTCGTGCAGCATCCGCATCCAGGCATGCCAAATGCGACCCAGGCAGTTCGAGGCATGCCAAGTTCCATGTCTCGATCGGTTGAGGCGGCATTTCCCATGCCTCGAACGGATGGGGGCAGCAATTCCCATGCCTCGAACGGATGGGGGCAGCAATTCCCATGCCTCGAACGGATGGGGGCAGCAATTCCCATGCCTCGAACGGATGCGGGCAGCAATTCCCATGCCTCGAACGGATGCGGGCAGCAATTCCCATGCCTCGAACGGAGAGAGACCGCGTTCTCAGGGCCGACGCCTGGACATTCAGGCAGAAACTGCTCGGTGACGGCTGCGCTTGGCTACGGCTGCGCTGGACTACGGCTGCATTCGTCGACGGTGGCACCGGCGGCACCGGCGACAGTTGCCGCTCGACCCCACGGCACCCTGCAGAGACGCAAAAGAGCCCCACCAGACAATGTCTGGTGGGGCTCCGAGTCGTACTCGACACATCTTTGCCGCAACCGCTCGCCGCAACCACTTGCGGTAGCGAGCCGTTATCCCCCTACAGGAACGACAACGTCAGCGGTCAAGCGTTGAACAACAACGTCAGCGGTCAAGAGGTCAACAACAACGTCAGCAGTCGAGAATTCAACGACTGCGACTGCTCCTACTCAGCGTCGGCCGCAGCATCCTCTTCGACCACAGGGATCAGCGACAGCTTGCCGCGATCGTCGACCTTCGAGATCTCGACCTGAACCTTCTGGCCGACCTGCACCACGTCGCCGACCTGGTTGACGCGCTTGCCGTCGTTGAGCTTGCGCAGCTCAGAGATGTGCAGCAGTCCGTCGCGGCCGGGCATCAGCGAGATGAACGCGCCGAAGTCGGCGAGTTTCACAACGGTGCCCAGGTAGCGCTCCCCCACCTCAGGGATGGTCGGGTTCGCGATCGCGTTGACCGCGGCACGAGCGGCGTCAGCCGAAGGTCCGTCAGCGCTGGCGATGTAGACCGTGCCGTCGTCTTCAATCGAGATGTCAGCGCCGGTGTCTTCCTGGATCTGGTTGATGATCTTGCCCTTCGGGCCGATGACCTCACCGATCTTGGCGACGGGAACCTGCACAGTGATGATGCGCGGCGCGGTCGGAGCCAGTTCGTCCGGCTCAGAGATCGCCGAGTTCAGCACCTTGAGAATCGTCAGACGAGCCTCTTTGGCCTGCGTCAGCGCACCGGCGAGCACCGAGGCGGGAATGCCGTCGAGCTTCGTGTCGAGCTGAATCGCGGTGATGAAGTCAGCGGTGCCGGCGACCTTGAAGTCCATGTCACCGAGCGCGTCTTCGGCACCCAGGATGTCGGTGAGCACGGCGTACTCGGTGTGGCCGTTCTCTTCGTGGCTGATCAGCCCCGAGGCAATGCCTGCGACCGGGGCGCGCAGCGGCACACCGGCGTTCTGCAGAGCCAGCGTCGACGCGCAGACCGAGCCCATCGAGGTCGAGCCGTTCGACCCGAGCGCCTCAGAAACCTCGCGAATCGCGTAGGGGAACTCCTCGACACTGGGCAGCACGGGTACCAGAGCGCGCTCGGCGAGCATGCCGTGGCCGATCTCGCGGCGCTTCGGGCTGCCGACACGACCGGTCTCACCAGTCGAGTAGGGCGGGAAGTTGTAGTGGTGCATGTAGCGCTTGTGCGTGACGGGCGACAGCGAGTCGATCTGCTGCTCCATCTTGAGCGTGTTCAGCGTGGTCACACCCAAGATCTGAGTCTCGCCGCGCTGGAACAGCGCCGAGCCGTGCACGCGAGGCAGCACGGCCACCTCGGCGTCGAGCGCGCGGATGTCGCGCAGCCCGCGTCCGTCGATGCGCACGCCCTCGTTGATGATGCGCCCGCGCACGATCTTCTTGGTCACGGCCTTGTACGCCGCACCGATCTGCTCGTATTCGGCCTCGTCGACCTCAGGAGCCAGACGCTCTTTGATGCTTGCCTTCAGCGCGTCGTCAGCATCCTGACGCTCGAGCTTGTCGGCGATCTGGTAGATCTTGGCGAGCTCGTCGTGAGCCAGCTTCTCGACCTTCTCATACAGGCTTGCGCTGTAGGGCGGGAAGAGCGTGAACTCGGCGACGGGCTTGGCGGCCTGACGCGCGAGCTCCTCCTGAGCCTCGACCAGCTGGCGAATGAACGGCTTCGCTGCCTCGAGCCCCTGGGCGACGACCTCTTCGGTCGGCTTCTGCGCGCCGGCCTCGATGAGATCCCACGAGTTCTCGCCTGCCTCGGCCTCGACCATCATGATGGCGACGTCTTCGCTGCCGTCTTCGGTCACGACCTTGCGACCGGCGACAGCCATGTCGAACACGGCCTGGTCAAGCTGTGACTGCTTCGGGAATGCGACCCACTGGCCGTCGATCAATGCGATGCGAACGCCACCGATCGGGCCTGAGAAGGGCAGTCCGCCGATCTGGGTGGATGCGCTGGCCGCGTTGATCGCGAGCGTGTCGTAGCGCTCGTCGGGGGCGATGGTCAGCACGGTGATGACGACCTGCACCTCGTTGCGCAGACCCTCGGCGAACGAGGGGCGCAGCGGGCGGTCGCACAGACGGGCGACGAGGATGGCGTCGGTCGTGGGGCGACCCTCACGACGGAAGAACGAGCCGGGGATGCGCCCGGCGGCATACATGCGCTCTTCCACGTCGACCGTCAGCGGGAAGAAGTCGAAGCCCTCTTTCGGCTTCTTCGACACGGCGGTCGTCGACAGCAGCGTGGTCTCGTCGTCGAACGTGACGAGCACGGCGCCGGCGGCCTGCTGGGCGAGACGACCCGTCTCGAAACGGATGGTGCGCTTGCCGAACTTGCCGTTGTCGATGACGGTCTCGGCGTACGTGATTTCTGGACCCTCCAAGGGGTACTCCTTTACCTGATACGTGCAGGCAGGCAGGACTGGCACGAGCAACGTATGGTGCTGATCAACAGTAGAAAACCTCGGACGGACGTTCCGAAACTCACCACCGAAGATCAGCGCCTGAACGGCTCACCTGCACGGTTTTGATTTGTGAGTGGCTCTCAACGAGCCATTCTGCATTCTAGCAGAGAGACGCTGGGAAGGCTCTGTGCTCTAATACCGCTCAGAGGTGTCTGCCGCAGCAGCCTTCATCGTTGCACTGGGCTGGTCTCGTCGCACGAAAGAAGGTCTCGACCTCTCGGGAGAGGTCGAGACCTTCTGAAGTCACGCGGCCGGTGACCGCGTCACTCGCTGCGTCGCCGTGAACGAGACCAGATGACCGTGGCGAGGCCAGCGGCCAGCAAGGCGAGGCCAGCTCCGATCGAGCCTACTTCTGCTCCTGTTCGAGCAAGCTGATGCTCGTGCGGGGCCGAGTCGCCGTCGGATGCTCCGTCATTCTGGTCAGGAGCAACCGGCTGGGCTGGGGCAGTCGGGGCGCTCGGCGTGGGCGTCGGGGCGGGAGTCGGCGCCTCATCGTCTCCGAAGCCGTACCAATCGTCATGCGCGGTGACGTCCTGTCCCTCGGACTGACCCGTGACCGTCGCCGTGTTCTTGTAATCACCAGCAGCAACCGGACCATCAGCAGTGAACGTCACCGACGCACCAGCAGCCAAAGTCCCATCGAAACCAGCCGGAGCCGCCACCCCGGTCAACTTGTCATCCGAGACCGAGACACCGGTCACAGCCGAATTACCACTGTTGGTGACGGTGTACTCGAATTTCACCGACGAGCCAGCAGGCACATGCACCGCACGATCAGCGCTGTCATTCGCCACACCATTGCCAGACTTCACAACAGTCAGACCAGTCGTCGTGCCGAACCCGAACCACTCATCCGAAGCCTGCAGATCCTTCCCCTCGGACTGACCCGTGACCGTCGCCGTGTTCTTGTAATCACCAGCAGCAACCGGACCATCAGCAGTGAACGTCACCGACGCACCAGCAGCCAAAGTCCCATCGAAACCAGCCGGAGCCGCCACCCCGGTCAACTTGTCATCCGAGACCGAGACACCGGTCACAGCCGAATTACCACTGTTGGTGACGGTGTACTCGAATTTCACCGACGAGCCAGCAGGCACATGCACCGCACGATCAGCGCTGTCATTCGCCACACCATTGCCAGACTTCACAACAGTCAGACCAGTCGTCGTGCCGAACCCGAACCACTCATCCGAAGCCTGCAGATCCTTCCCCTC
>NZ_WBKC01000004.1:0-432901 GCF_008831165.1 Pseudoclavibacter sp. CFCC 14310
CGACGCGAGGTCCTTGGCCTGCAGGTCGCGACATTGGAGACGGGAGCTGCGTGGAACTCGTTCTTCGCCGACCTCGTCGCCCGCGGCCTGGCCGGCGTGCGCCTGGTCACCTCCGACGCCCACCCCGGCCTTGTCGAGGCGATCGCGGCGAACCTGCCCGGCGCGGTCTGGCAAAGATGCCGCACCCACTACGCCGCGAACCTGATGAACGTGACCCCGAAGGCCATGTGGCCGGCCGTCAAAGCGATGCTGCACTCCGTCTACGACCAACCCGACGCCGACGCCGTCAACGCCCAGTTCGACCGGCTCCTGGAGTACGTCGACGGGAAGCTCCCAAACGCGCACGACCACCTCGACACCGCCCGCGCGGACATCCTCGCGTTCACCGGGTTCCCCGAAGGCCTCTGGCAACAGATCTGGTCCAACAACCCGAACGAACGCCTCAACCGGGAGATCCGCCGCCGCACCGACTCCGTCGGGATCTTCCCCAACCGGGATGCGATCATCCGCCTCATCGGTGCCGTCCTCGCCGAACAGACCGACGAACGGACCGAAGGCCGCCGCTACCTCGGCCTCGACATCCTCGCCAAGAGCAGACTCACCCTCGTCCCCGACACCGAACCCGAGGAGGTGACCGACACCACCCACGAACTCAGCGCCTAACCAACACCAACACCAACACCAACACCGACTCCAGAAAGATCACCAACCGTTACACCACACCACGGGACTTGACCCCTCGAGAACCAGAACCTAGCATGACGCACCTTTCACAATTTACGATTGCTATCTGCACACACGTGCAGGTTTTACGACTCATATATGTACATGACTTCTGCCCGAATGATTCATACATGATCGTGCACATGTTCGCCATCGCACATCCTAACCCCTTAATTGGCGCTAGATTCTGCAGTTTCCCACCCATCTCCCCCATACGCGCAGAGTTAACATGGTCGAAATATACGATGCATAAGCTCTGGCATGATAGTCCAGTACGTTTCATATCAACTGGACGTGCGCGCTTGAGTCAGCACAGCCTCACTCTGATTCGTCAGAGCCCCCACAGGAGTCGAGCGAGGTGGGCATCCGCTCCCACGGCTCTCTCCAGCAGCGACGCACGGTAAAGCGGGTTCGTCTCGGTTTGGGCACTACCCGAGCGGCAGTCTCAGCAGCTGGCCCGCCTACATGCCTCAGGGCGACCCCGGTCAGCGCAGCAGACCACGTTCAGCAGCCACCGTCAACAGCTCTTCCCTGTTGTGCACGTCAAGCGCCCGGTAGAGCCGCTGAACATTGCTTTTGACGGTATTCGTCGACACATGCAGCTCTTTCGCTATCTCGCTGTTGGGCCGACCCTGCGCCATGAGGTGTACCAGATGCAACAGCGTCGGCGGCAGCTTCGGCCGAGGCAGCGCATCGGGAATCAACGAGTTCAGGGCTGCCATCTCACACGCCGCATAGAGCGGTGCCATGAGGTTGCCCGGAACGACGGCCAGCGAGCGTCGCCCGCCCTGCAGATCTGCGATGGCGGCAGCCTCCCGCAGCATCGACTGCGCCTCTGCGCTGCGCCCTGTGTACCATGCTGCGCATGCGGCAAGCGTCATCGCTTCAGCACGAGCGAGCGGGCCGAGCAAGTCGAAGGCCAGAATCTTCGCAGACAGATCAGCAGCCTCATGAAACTCTCCGGCATACAACGCCAGGCGGGCACGCGTCGGCAGGGCGATCAGAGCGTCAGGCGCAATGAGGCGGCCGGCCAACGCATGTGCCGCCCCCAGATGACGAGCAGAGATCATCGTCTCGATCTGACAGATCATGACGATCTGAGCCGGCATTTCGTCGGCTGCGGGCAGCAGGGGGCGAATCTCCTCGAGAATCGCCGTCAGCAGGCTCGGCACGCCAAGCACCTGTGCCGCGCGACGATAGGCCAGCAGCAGGAACGGCCAGAGTTCGTCATGCCAATAGGCTGGAGCCTGGGTGAGACCGATCAGCCGTTCGACTTCATCCCGGTCCAGACGTTCGGCGGCGATGAAGAGCGCCGCCGTATACTCACCGCAGCGCACCATCTCGCGAATGCGTCCGGTCGGCTCGGGCAGCGTGCGCAGACGACGCAGATGTCGGTCGGCGGCCACCAAATCGCCCATGAGCACACGCGTGACGGCGAGTTTGCTCTCGGCATCGCGACACAGCATGCGGTCACCGGCACAAGTGGCGATCTGCCGTGCAGCTTCGAAGTCTCGGGCGGCCGTCGCATAGCGCCCGGCGAGCAGAGCAGACAGACCGGCATGCAGCCGAGATATCGCGGTCGTGCTGGTTCGCAGGGGTTCAGCGACGCGGTCGCTCTCGGCGAAGCTCTGCTGCAGGCGCAGAACCAGGATGCTGCTGAGCACACGAAGTTCTCGTGACGGCGAGCGGGTGAACTCTTCGAGTTCGCTCACCACAGTGCTGTCTGCATTCGTGACGGGCACTTTCGCCTGTACAGCGAGAAAGGCTCGACAGAACATCAGATCGGGGTGAGTGGTCTGCACCTCAGTCGGCAGGGCTCCGAGTGCGCGGTACATCAGACTGGGCACTTCACTGGTCAGGGAATAGAGGTTCGGCCGCAGCACCTCGATCATGCCGGCGATGTCTTCGTCTTCGAAGGCCTGCTGCAGCCGTGTTGCGGGAGGTGGCTCCGTCTTCTTCATCGCCTCGCGGATGCGCTGCATGTTGTGCTCGTACGTCTCGGGATGACGTCGCAGGCATTCCTGTCGGGTGACTCTTCGCAGCGCCGCAGGAATCCGGCCGATGACAGTGACGTCGTCGTCATCGGCCAGAATCAGCCCGTTGGAGATCATGCCTGCGAGCAGATCAGGAAAGTCGTTGTCGGGCCAGAGTTCGACGGCCAGACTGTGTGTCAGCGCGACCGGCAGGGTCATGGCGGCGAAGAAGTCGATCTCACGCTCAGAGAGATGCAGATTGGTGAGCACGCCCAGTGCCGCGTCATCGACAGTACCGGCGGCACGACTGCGACCGAGCACGACTTCGACGACTGGCCTCAGCAGACCGGCCTCATCTGTCACACGCTGGGCGAGCTCAGAGTCATTGTCTACGAGGGCCAGCAGCTCTGCAGCATCAAGCAGTGGCGCTCGCGGGGGATCAATGCCTGCCGAAATCGCCACGCAACCACCCATCCGCATCGCTTGAGGCCGAAGCTCCCCGCATACTCACATCGTTCACCGAGAAAGACGAATTCCGGCCGCACAAAACCGAGCGCACACCGGAGATACAACCAGTATCATCCCCATCCCCCGTCGGCGCAAATTCACCCTACAGTTCACCCCCAGTGACGCAAAGTTCCAGCGCTGTTGACGGTTTCGTGCGTTTGGTCGCAGACGCATGGCCCGCTCCGTGCTGCGCGTGCAGCCGGCAACGGACGTCTGCCGTCTCAAAGGATGAAGAGGGTGACTACTCAGTCGTTCGTTCAGTGTGTTGACGCCCGCGTGTCGACGGCAATGCCCCATCGCGAACCTCTGCCCCCCCCACCGCGAACCTCAGAACGAGCTGAAATCGAGCTGCGGTGTGCCGTCTGCGCCGATCGACACCGGCACGACCGTGGTGTAGTCGAACACCCCGGTGTTCACCCGGGAGTCATCGCGCCAGTCGTCCTCGTCTTCAAAGCGCCACTTATAGTCGATGTGCATGTCGCCGCCGGTCAGCACGACCGATCCAGCGGTCGAGCCATTGGCCTTGTCAGCGCTGCTCTGGCCGCCCTGGCCGCTCTGGCCGCCCTGGCTACTCTGGCCGCCCTGGCCGCCCGGCACCTGCCCCGAGCTCGACGAGCCGGCCCAGCCGCCAGATCGGGAAGACTGCTGCCCCGTTTCGTCTGTGAAGGTGATCGTCGGCTGGCCCGACCAGGATCGGCGTATGCCAGTGACGGCATACGAACCCGGGTCACTCATCTTGAGATGCTTGCAGCCCTCTGGCTCGAACTTGTCAGACTGCATGCATTCGGCGATGCGGCTCTTCACCTGATTGATCGCATAGTCGCGCCCCTGCTGCGACCAGGTCTCCGTGAACGCCACCGAACCGGCGTCCCCATCACCGGAAGTGAACGCTTTGACCGTTACCGGGTCGCCGAAAGTCACATACTGGCTGTTCTGCCTCGGGGCGAAGGTGTACGCCCCCGGCAGCACCGAGATCTCGTCAGCGCTGCCGAGCTCCACTTTCACACCGTTGACCGTGTCGACTGCCTCTGGCGAGCTCACAGTGATCTTCTGCATGCCTCCATCGGCGAATGCCCAGTCGTCGAAGATGACGGCCTGATTCCCGCGCTTCTGCAACGTGATCGTGACCGGGTAGCTCTTGGAATCGATGGTGAGGTCGGCGCTCACCGTTGCGGTATCGCCTGAGATGGCCGTGCCGTCGATTGTGAACGCTGTCGGCCTGGCCGAGGATGCGCCGAAGACCTCTGAGGTCAGCAGCGCACGCTGATCGGTGCTCAAGTTGGGCCGGTACAGTTCGAGCGCGTGATCGACGTCGCCGTCGACCACGGCCTGCAGGTATGCCTTAGCACGTGCCTCGGGGCCGTAGGTGGAGCTGTTGCCGACCGCACGTGTGATGAAGCCGGCGGCGACCAACAGGCCGATGCAGACCATGGCAATGATGATGACGATCCAGCGACGCTTCTGCCTGCGGCTCTGCTGCTGCAGCTCACTGGAGCTCAGCGCGCCAACGACTTCGCCCTGGCTCCACGCGCCGTTCCCGTTCCAGCCTGCGCCCTCGGGCGCCACGGGTGCCTGCGGCAGCCGTGGCGGCGGCGCGCTCTGCGGTCGGGCAGTGTTCAGTCGTTCGTTCTCGGGCATCATGTGTCACTCCCCTTTTTGCGCATACATACAAGCGGCGCTCGAGCAGCGACGCTCGGCTGCCGAATACCGACGTCGCCAGCCTACTCAACAGCGCACACAGCGCCGACCGACGCCTTGTCGCGACTGATCAGCTGTCGCGTCCGGCGACCACCACAGTGGCGTGCCCCTGCTCCGGAGCCACGATATGCAGCTCGCGGGCGTCTACCAGCGCTGCAGCCTGCCCCTCGCCCACCGTCAGCTGCGCACCGTCTGCGTCGCGAATGAGCAGCCGCCCGTCGCCGTGGTGGTGCATCACATAGGCGATGTCTCCGTCGTGGAACGGTACGCGTGCGCGCTGCCCGTCGCTCACATGCGTGAATGTGAGCCGCAGCCCGGCCCCTTCGGCCTGCACCTCGACGACGTCGTTCTTGTGGTACTCATACAGGTGCTTGGGCGCAGACGGCTCGAAGTCCAACACCTTGAGAAACTCGTGGTCGTCGACGTGTTTCGAGGTGAGACCGGCACGCAGCACGTTGTCGCTCGGCCCCATGAGTTCGAGACCGGTGCCGTGCAGGTAGCAGTGCGGCGTGCGCGGTCGAAGATAGATCGACTGGCCGCGTTCGAGGGTCTCGTGGCGCAGCAAGAGCCCGAACGGCACGCCGCGGTCTCCCGGGTAGTGCTCGTCGAGCCGACGCAGCACCTCGTCGCGTTCGTTCGCGCAGACTCCGAACCCGCCCATGAAGCGAATATGCATCTGATTCGCCAACGCACGTCCGAACGCCGCGTCGTCCTGCAGCATCCACCGCACGGCAGCCTCGATGGGGTCGGCTTCGACCAGCGCATGCAGCAGCTCAAGCCAGATGATCTCTTCGGCGCGAGACTGGCAGCTGCGCAGAATCAGCTCGACGTCGGCGATCACGGCTTCGGGGTCTCGAAAGCCTGCGAGCAGATCGAACGACTCGCTCAGGGCGTAGACCATCTCAGGCTTGGCGTTCGGGTCACGGTAGTTGCGCACAGCGGCCGTGAGCGGCACGTTCATCGCATTCTCAAGCACGAACCCCTCGTTCGCCTGTTCGGCGTCTGGGTGCACCTGCACGCTCAGCGGGCGATCAACCGCGAGCAGTTTGAAGAGGTAGCCGATGTCGGCAGGGCGCCCGAGCTGCTGCAGCGCCTCAGAAAGCGTCTCACCCTCATGCGGGCCGTCCACGACGACAGACGGCCAAGTGGGGTGTGTGCCCAGCCAGAGCTCGGCTTCGGGCTCAGCCACGACCGGCATCGGCGCGGAAGACTCTGCTGCCGATGCTGTCGGCGCCGCCGAGACCTCGCTGGCCACGAAGGCGCCTGCGCTGTGGAATCGCCGAGAGGGAACACCTCGCAGACGCGCTATGCCGCCGGGCGTGCCCCAGTCATAGTCGCGTGGCTCGTTGTCGATCAGCAGTGACATCAGAAGTCATCGTATCGTGCATGCCCGTATGACGCTCGCCGCTGTCGGCGATGCCCGTCCGAACGGTCGATCACATGCATGCCGACGATTGGGGTGAACATGCCGGGCGCGCCGAGGTGAGAATGCCGAGCGCGCTCAGGTGATTTCTCAGGGTGAAATTACTCTGAGGCTGCCGAGCATGAAGAGGCCCGAGACTCCGGTCGGGGGGGGTGACACAGAATCTCGGGCTGCTCATTATGGTAGCGGGTTCCGGGCAATACGTCTTCCTCAGAGCCTCATTTCTTATGAATCTGATAGAAAAATAGCCTGAGCTCCGCAGAATTCTCACCATATGCGGAATTTCGGCCAAGCCCCGATCTGATTCTCGCCCCCTGTAGCCGCCACGCCCCAGCTGCCGCCCGGCCGAGATGGCGTTCGAAGATCAGAAGCGCAGGAAGGTAGGGGTGCCACCCATGAACGACAGCGGCGTTACACGAACCACATCGCCCGGCTGAACTGCGTGAATGATCTTGCCGCCACCGAGATAGATGGCGACGTGCCCCGGCCACCAGATGATGTCACCGGGCTGGGCCTGCCCCTGTGAGATGACCCGACCGGCTGAACGCTGCGCACCGGAGCTGTGCGGAACTGATATTCCCGCTGCTGCATAGGCGAGCATCGTCAGCCCCGAGCAGTCCATGCCAGAACGCGAGGCGGCGCCCCAGACGTAGGGCACACCTTGGTACGCCAGCGCCGCACTGACGATCGTTGCGCCTCTTGACCCGCTGCTGCTCGGAGCAGGAGAGGTCTGTGAGGGCTGTGGGGTAGCTGCAGGCTGTGAAGGCTGTGGGGTGACTGCAGGCCGTGCAGCCGGAGTCGGAGCAGGTGCTGCAGCCGCCGGAGTCTGAGCAGGTGCTGCAGACGCCTGAGTCGGAGTAGACGGTGCCGCCTGCTGACGAACCGGGGCCGCAGCTTTACTCTCTTCAGCCGACTGATCGCCTGCCTGCACCGGGGCGAGTTTCGCGGCCTGAGCCTGGCGCTGCTGGATCAGCGCCTGTCGCTCTTGTTCGACGCGCTCTTCGCGCTCACCGCGAAGCGTCGCCTGTTGAGCGGTCAGATCGGCCACCAATGACGTCTGCGAGGTGAATCGGCTGTAGGCGTCGTTCTGCGCCTGGAGTAGCGCAGTCGAACGCTGCTGATACTCGTCTGAGAGACTCTGGAGTGCATCCTGCTGCGCCTGCACCTGCGCCGCCAGCGACTCGGCCTGCTGCGCATCAGCCTGCGCCTGCGCCATCGCGTCGTTGTATCGGTCACCGAGCTGCCCAAGACTCGAAACGCGAGACAACGCCGAGTCAACATCTTGCACACCCGAGATCGCGCTCATGCTCCCCAGGCCGAACCCTCCAGTACGTGACAGCTGCACTGAAATCGTGCCCACATATGACTTGGACTGCTCTGCCTTCTCACGTGCGGCATCCGCCTGAAACTGCAGATCGACAAACCGATTGACGACATCTGCGAGCTTGGTCTGTACTTCGCCTGCAGCGCTTTGCGCCTGCGTTGCCTGAGCCTGAGCATCTTGGAACTGCGCATCGAGCGCAGAGAGGCTCGCCTGCACACGCTGTGCGAGGTCTGCCGTTTTGCTCTCGTCACCTTTGGCGGCATTGATCTCATCCCATGAGGGAGTCTGCACGCTGTTTTCATCTGCATAAGCGGGAGTGATCACACCAAATGCCGAAGTCTCAGGAATGGGGGTCAGCGACAGAGTCGCGAACAGACCGACTGACAGAACACCGACAACAAGCTGGTTCTTCATGTACCCTGACAAACCTCTCATTACGTGTACGTACGTCAACCAACCGCTGCACACAGTCTGCATTCAACTGCTTCGAGCGCCTGAAAATGACTACAACGCCATTAGTCTAGACAGTCCCGAACGACAAGCTCAAAGGCGGCGTGTCGAAAAAGTTTCACGTTGAGATTGAGGGTTAACGGTTCTGAAGAGGTGCTTTCGCCGCCTGGACGCACAGACCACTCGCGCGCCGATGGCGGACGCGCGGCGCCGTCACTGTCACATTGCCACCATCACCGTCACCGCTCCAGAAGCGAGATCTCGCCGCGAAGTGGCGTGCACAGGCACTTCTATGCGAACAGAGTTACCACGTGCACGATGCCCACCACGACCGCGACGGCCGCAGTGGAGTATCCGACGCACAGCGAGGCGAGCAGGGTGCGCGATGCCCCGCTGGCCACATGAAGATGCTGCGAAACCACAGCACCCGTCGACTCCGCCGCGGCCAGCGCCACCCGCTCATCATGGTTCTTCTCAGCACGGTGCAGCGCCACGTGCGAGACGACCAGCCCCGGAATGGCCGACAGCAGCACCGCCCAGACGAGCACTCCGGTCATGCCTGCCGCAGTCAGCATCCCGGTAAAGAGCCCCACTACGATGACGAGCACGAGCGCAGCGGCGAGCCAGGTGAGCACAGCGCCGGCTGCGGTGATTGCGCTCGAGCTCGCCTTGTCATCGGCGGATGCAGCAGCCGAGTCCGCCTCCCCCGTCGCATCCGCGGCCGCGCGCGTGCGGTCGGCGACATCACCGGCATCCGCCGCATCTGACTCGGCCGACTCTTCGACGGGCAGCGCCGAGGCAGGCGCGAGCAGAGCATTCTCAGCATGGCGCAGGGAGCCGAGGCCGCCCTCGAGACGCACGCGGGAGTGCCTGTAGCTGTACCCGAAGTAGAGCGCGAGGCCGACCAGCAGCCACACCACGAAACGCAGCCAGGTCTCGATCGCGAGGTTCATCATGAGCCAGATGCACAGAACACCCGAGATGATCGGCAGAGTCGGCGACCAGGGCACGCGGAATCCACGAGGCACATCGGGGTAGCGCTTGCGCAGCACCGGCACGGCGAAGCTCACCAGTACGAACGCGCTCAGCGTGCCGATGTTGATCATCTCGCTCAGCTCGTTCACGTCGCCGAGGCTCGCGATGACGGCGACGATGATTCCGCAGCCGATCTGCAGCCGGGCCGGCGTGCCGCGCTTCGAAGTGTGCGAGATGGCGCGAGGCAGCAGACCGTCGCGACTCATCGCGAAGACGATGCGGGCTAGGCCGAGCAGCAGCACCATGATGACCGTGGTGAGCCCGACCAGGATGCCGATTGTGATGAACGTGCCCACCCAGTTCGCACCCACGATCTGGAACGCGGTCGCGAGACTCGGCTCAGGCTGCTCGGCCATTTCACGAAAGCTGACCATGCCGGTGACGACGATGGTGACCGCGATGTAGAGCAGCGACACGAGACCGAGACCGCCGAAGATGCCGCGCGGCAGGTTGCGTTGCGGGTCTTTGGTCTCTTCGGCCGTGGTCGCGACGATGTCAAATCCGATGAACGCGAAGAATACGAGTGCGGCGGCGCCAAGCAGACCGTAGGCCCCATAACGGGTGGGGTCGGCACCGATCATGAAGCTGAAGAGCGACTGATGCATGACGTCTGCGGCTCCGCTGCCGCCGGCGGTGGGCTCGCTCGGTGGCAGGAACGGCACGAAGTTTGCGGCTTTGACGTAGAACGCCCCGGCAAGCACGATGAAGATCGTGATGCCGACTTTGATGACGGTGAAGATGTTGTTGACTCGTGTGGTGAGCTTCGTGCCGACCACGAGCAGCGTGGTGAAGATCGCGACGATGACGATCGGCGGCCAGGATGCGGTGAACGGGCCGACCTGCACATCCGTGGGAATATCCCAGCCGACGAACTCGAACACGTTTCGCACGTAGATGCCCCAGTACTTCGAGATGACCGAGGCGGCCATCAGCATCTCCAGGATCAGATCCCAGCCGATGATCCAGGCGATCAGTTCGCCCATGGTGAGATACGAGAAGGTATAGGCCGAACCCGAGACGGGCACAGCCGAGGCGAACTCGGCGTAGTTCATCACGGCCAGGCCGCAGATCGCCGCAGCGATCACGAACGAGATGATGACCGCCGGGCCCGCGTAGTTGGCCGCCGCCTGCGCACCGACCGAGAAGATGCCCGCACCGACCGCGACCGCGACGCCCATGACCGCGATGTCCCAAGCGGTGAGCTCGCGTTTGAGCTGCCGTTCCGGATCTGCGAGATCCTCGTTGACCTGTGTGATCGTCTTGCGCGCGAAAAGACTCATTGCTGAGTCACATCCTCTCTTTGTGCCGGTGGCGGGCTGGGGCCCGGGCGGCTGTGGTGCTGTGGTGCGCTGCAGTGTGCTGGTGCGCTGCAGTGTGCTGGTGCGCTGCAGTCGTGATTCGGGCGATTCCTCCTGCGATCGAACGCAGGGGTCGGTGTCGCTGCTCCGCAGGTCGCTGGATCTTCTCGGATCGTGACCCGCACATCCGTATTTCTTCTGCCTTGTGGGCTGCCGACGCCGCACCTTTCAACCGCCGACTGTATGCCTTATGAGCCGCTGGTCGGGGTGGATGCGTGCCAATGCCGCCAATAGTTTAGTCATGCTGTGGTTTTCGTGTGGAGTTTGCACAGATTCAGCCGCAGTTCGGCCGCCTCGCTCGGGGCTGTCTGTGCGGTCCTGTACGGATCGCCCGAGCTCGGAGCCCGAGGTTGAAACTGAATCGACAGAAGCGGGGCAGTCGAGTACTCAGGAACCGCTCACGCCCCCGCAGACACGGTTCTGATAAGCGATTTTTGTGGTTCTGCGCGCCGATTCCCACAAAAGGTGCAGATCGTGCATCGATAGCCGCAGGCTGCGACGAACAGATCGCAGACGTCGCGCGAGACGCCGACAGCCGTCAGGCCTCCGCAGCACCTACACGCACGCATCCGCACGCACCCGACTACTGTTAAGGCGATGAGACCCAAGAAGACCAGCGCTGCCGGCCAGAGCATCACTGTCTACACCGACGCCTCATTCGATCCGAACGAGAAGCGCGGCGTGTACGGCTGGGTCAGCCCATGCTCCGACAACCAACAGCCCGATCACTGGGTCGGCATGCGCAAGGCTCCGTCGGTGAACCAGCTTGAAGTGCTCGCAGCGATCGCTGCAGTGATGGCGCACCCAGATGCGCACGACGTCACTCTCTATACCGACAGCCACGCTGTGATCGTTGCGTTCGAGAAGGCCTCGCGCTCTGAGACGGTCAAAGGTGTGCCGTCTGCGCGCGTGGAAGCTCTGCACGAAGTGCTGCAGCATGTCAGCGTCGACGTGCGCAAAGTGGCCGCGCACACCACTGACTACTGGAACAACGTCATCGACCGCGTCGTGCGCGCAGTGATGCGCCGGCTCGAGGTCGAGGCCGATCAGGTACACCTTCCCAAGCAGGATGTCGTGCAGGCGGCCCTCGACGAAGCACGCCGCACCTCGAACGAGACCGCACGCAAGGCCGAGCGGGATGCTGCCGAACAGGCTGCGAAATCCGCCGCCGCCGAGGCTCAGCAGCATGAGGATGAGAAGGCCGATCGGTTCGTCAGGTCGGGGCTGGAGTCCCAGCCAGGTCTGGCCCCGGTGTCGGCTGCGGCCGACTCAGCCACGCACCTCACCGCCGCCTTGTCAGCCGAGCTGCTTGCGGCATCCGCTGCCGAGCGTGCAGTGCCCGACTACCTGGCCCCCACATCGGCTGGCGCACTCAGTCCGCTGTTCGGGGCCGGTGCCGAAGTCGCAGCCGAACTCGCCGCTGCCGGCCTGGGCGAGGGTCACGGCGATGGTGACGCCGATTCGACGGATGCTGCAGACGAGACCGAAGAGACTTGGTCGGATCCGTTCGCGGTTCCAGTTCAGACCAGACGCTCGGTCGATGCGCGGTCTGCACGTCAACGACCTGCGAGCGCACCTATCGCCTCGGATCTGGCTTCGACCCCAGCTGCGGCACCCATCAACTCGATCTTCGACTTGGTCGCCGAGGCGAGCTCGGCCGCAGATTCTGCCGAGGCTGCTGCATCGCACGTCGACGAGGCTGACGTCGCACTCTTCGACACCGCAGATGCCGACGGAGGGTCGTTCGACGCGGGACAGTTCGACGCGGCTCAGTTCGACGCGGCTCAGTTCGGCACGGGACAGTTCGACCCTGGTCAGTTCGACGCGGGCCAGTTCGACGCCAGATCGTTCGACATCGGCGCCGCAGCAGCCGCACCGCTCGAGTCTGCGGACTCACAGGCGGCACGATTCGCATCCGGTGAATTCGAGACCACTGATTTCGGCATCTTCTCTTCAGAAGCCTCAGCAGAGCCCACCATGACCTACTCGAGTGCGGCTCCGGCGACTCGCGAGGACGACCTGCTTCAGCATCCTGCGTCAGCTCGTTCGAACGATCTGGGCCGCCCGACCGACGCCGATGTCTTCAGCGTGCCGAGGTCGAGCGACCCGTTCGTGCTGCTCGATCAGCTGCAACTCGAGAATCAGCAGCTGCGGCACGAGCATGCGGTGCTTCGTGAGGCGCTCGAGATCATGCTGCGCGACCGGCGCGCGTGACGTTCTGCTGGGGATTTGGTGGGTCCGGTCGAACGTTTCTGTAGCGATTTCTGCCAGTGGCTTCGGACAGTGGAGTCTGGCTTCGTGTTCTGACAGTGGGTTCTAGCGTCAATCAGGAGGTTCTGACTTCGTACTCTGACAGAGAGTTCAAGCCTCAATCAGATTCAAGCCCCAATCAGTGGGGTGCGAGCCCCGGGTTCTGTCCCCTAGTTTCTAGCGGTAGGTTCGGGCAGCAGTAGTGCTTGAGGCTGAGTCTGCCAACGTGACTTTCGTTCCTACTCCGCGCGATCCGTCGGAGAGAATGCAACCGGCCCTGAGAAACACAACCGCAGTCACTGCCGAAACTGGCTGCATTATCGGCAGCCCGGTTGGATTTCCCCGGGGTACAACTGTGCACAGCTGCGAGGCTTCGCACAGGAACGACAGAGCACGGAGGCCGAACGCTTCAGCGGAGACGGCACCTCTTCGTAGTGAGCAAGTGGCGGCCTATCCTCTGCACACGAGCACAGTCCCGCTCAAGTGTGCATGAATCCGGCACTCCCCTCATACTCACGGTCCTGCACACGTGCACGGTCCTGCACACGTGCACGGTTCCGCTCAAATGCACACCGTTCCGCTCAGAATGAGGTGATCTCGGCGGAACCGTGCACACCTGAGCGGAACCATGTACGTGCCGCCCCACGACACCCTCAGCCGTTCTGTGTGAAGACCAAGTTGATCCCCCACTGCCCCAGGGCGACCAGACCACAAGCCTCGACAATCCAGCACGGGGTGAGGGCTCTGTGCAGACCAAAACGCAAAGCGCTGCACGACCAAGCGAAGTGCTCGCTCAGTCGTGCAGCGCTTTGTCAAGGTTCTGCGATCAGCGTCCCGCACCGGCGAGAATCTCGTCTTCGAGCTCTTTCAAAGGGCGCTTAGCCGTCTCACGCCACGACAGAACGACGATGAGCGAAGCCACACACAGCACGATGAAGTAGAGGTTGAAGACCCAGCCGAGCCCGATCGACGTCAGCCACGTGTTCAGGTATGGCGTCGTGCCACCGAACACTGCAACCGACAACGACATCGAGACACCAAGCACCTTCGTACGGTACCGAGTCGGCACTTGCTCCGAGAGCACGCAGGCGAAGATCGACGTCGCGCACGCATTCAGCGTGAGCGCGACCGCCTGCGCCACCAGCAGCGTCCATGATTGCGTCGAGATGAGCCCCATCAGCGGCAGAGCCAGCACAGCGAACCCTGCGGCCCAGATGGCGAGCATCGGTTTGCGTCCGATGCGATCAGAGAGCATGCCGGCGAAGGGCAGCGCCACGATTCCGATCACCTGCGCAATCAGGCTGGCGGTGAAAGCCGCTTGGGCGTCCATACCACGCTGGCTGATCGCTACGGTCGATGCGAACGAGTTCCATGTGTAGTAGACGACTGAGGTGCCGCCGACGAAGATGAACATCTTCAACCCGATCACGAACAGCGTGCGCGACGACAGGGTCTTCTCGGGCTGAGCGTCGTTCGACTGTTCGTCCGACTCTTCGTCGGGCAGCGACTCGACCATCCCGCGACGCATGAACAGCACCGCCACTGCCAGCAGTGCCCCGGCGATGAACGGCACACGCCAGCCCCATTCATGCATCTGCTCGGTGGTCGTGAAACTGGTCAGCAAGCTGCCGAACAGTGTCGCCAACAAAGTACCGGCACCAATGCTCACATAGACCGAACTCGACCACAGCCCACGCCGTTTCGGCGGTGCGATCTCAGAGACATAGGCGTATGAAGCAGTCGACTCACCGCCATGTGCGAACCCCTGGGCGAGGCGCGCGATCAGCAGGACGAATGAGGCCCAACCACCCACTGCCTCATACGAGGGAGCGATGCCGATCAGCAGGCTGCCACCTGCGGTCGTCAGCATGGTGGTCACGAGCACGACCTTGCGCCCGTACCGGTCCGCGAGTGCACCGAACACCATGCCGCCCACCGGGCGGGCGATGAAGCCGACGGCGAAGACCAGCAGCGTGCCGAGCAATGCTGACACCTTGTCTGACTGATCGAAGAGCGCTCCGGCGATGTACGTCGAGAAGATCGCGTAGACGGTCCAGTCGAACCACTCAAGCGCGTTACCGACGGCGCTGGCCGCGAGCGATCGGCGCAGGTGGCCATGGTCTACAGCATTTTCAGTGGATGCTGTGGCTGCGGATGTTTCTGAAGTCACGCTCATCTCGGCCCTCAGATCGTCTCGCTGGGGCGCCGCTGTGCTGGCACCTCGATGGCTTCGAGCACGACGGCGAACGTCGAATCGACAGCATCGAAGTACGCAAACGCGCCGTCGCCGTCAGCACCGTAGCCTTTGCCGGTCTGCGCTGGGGCAGTGCCCAGTTCAGCAAAGGCGTCGACGATCTCGGCAGCAGAATCGACGAAGAAGCCCACGTGGTGCAGACCGTATCCGCGGCTTTCGACCCACTCATGGTAGATGCTGGGGCCATCCATCGGCTGGATGAGCTCGATCTGGGGTGAGCTGCCGCTCAGAGCAAGACGCATCGAGTAGGTACCCGGCTGGCCTCGGTAGGTCAGCTCCGGAACTGAGTCGGGTGAGTATGTGTAGATCTTCCATTCGTCGTAGCCGAGCTGTTTCCACGCTTCGATGGCTTGAGCCAGGTCAGGGACCAGAAAGGCCACCTGATCGACGGGATGTCCGCGCAGAACTTCTGGAAGCGCGAGTGATGTGGGGTCTGGGAGAGATGCCATGTGTTCCTCATTGAATCGAACATGTTGTGAGCGCACCGTAGTGCGAATGGTCACACACTAAGAGATTGGATCCAACGATTGCAACTTAAGTCCAGAATCGTATTGATTCAGCCATAATCAAGAGATTTTGGATACATATTTAGATCGCCGGTAAGCGACTCTGACTGCTCTCTCAGCTGTCGAACACATGCACGGCATGCTGGAGTGCCAGACGTGTGCGCCGAATGTGCATCTCCAAGACAGCCACGGCAGCCACCGAGTCACCCCGCATGAGCGCATCGACAAGCAGCCCATGCTCACTGGCGATCAGCGCCCTGCCCCGATCATCCTGCATCTCAGTGAATCGACGCCGATAGTGCTGTGTCACATCCCAGAGCTGCCCGACCTCGCGTTTGACGTAGCCGTCTGGCGCCGCCTGATAGGTCAACGAGTGGAACCGTCGATCCAGCGCTATGAACTCGCGCACGTCGCGACACTCGTCAACAGCTCTTCGAGCGACATCGATCTCTTGCAGCTCAGCCTCACGCAGACCAGGCAGACTCTGTTCGAGCAGCAGGGGCTCGAGCCGTTCCCGCACGCGATAGAGCTCGACGCATTCGTCATGCGTCAGCGAAGAGACCCAGGCCCCGGTGTTCGCCACCAAGCGCACCAGCCCGCGCCCAGCCAGCACTCGCAGTGCTTCGCGAATCGGCACACGACTCGCTCCGAGCTGTTCGGCCAGTTCTTCCTGCCGCAGGCGTTCCCCGGGCAGAAGATCGCCATCAAGGATCAACGCACGTAGCTGGTCGACGACACGACCGGTCGATGTCTCTTTCATCGTCCCCATACCAGGCTCCTCCCAAACCTCGATCCTGCGACTGGACGTCACACCCGCCTCACGGCCGGGCGACTGCTGACTCACTGTCTCAGAATCCCGCGGCTGTCCCGGCCAGGGTGCCCAGGCTGTCGACATCGCGCGCAAACCATCATGAGTGTACCAAGGCTTGCCCCTGCACGACGCAGACCTTCACTCATTATTGGATACATTGAGAGGCCTTCTGGTCGCGATAATCGAATATGAATCCGTGAGGGCACTTGCATTGGATCCAATTACCGTTCTAGAGTGATGCCCAGTCGACAAGCGACGGCGACGAATCATCCGTCTGCTCGATCACGCCATGCATGCACTGTCAAAGGAGAAAGTGACGATGCCCAAGACTGTCAATCTCAGACCCGCCGTGCCATGGGTCGAGCTGCGCGCGACCGCGAAAGACTGGGACGAAGCCGACCCACAGCTGCTGCGCGACATGCTCGCACAGATGCATCTCATTCGCGCGTTCGAAGAGAGCGTGCTCGACCTCGCCAGTCAGGGCCTCGTCCACGGCCCCGCACACTCCAGCATCGGCCAGGAGGGCGGTGCCGTCGGTTCGATCACCGGCCTGCGCTCGAGTGACGGCATCAACGGCTCGCACCGCGGCCACCACCAGTTTCTCGCCAAGGCTCTGCGCCATGTGCATCGCGACGCGTACGACCTCGGCGCCATCGTCGATGACGCGACGCAGGACGTACTGCAGCGCACGCTCGCCGAGATCCTCGGTCTGGCGCAGGGGTACTGCAAAGGCCGCGGAGGCTCCATGCACCTGCAGTGGC
This sequence comes from Pseudoclavibacter sp. CFCC 14310, assembly GCF_008831165.1. Taxonomy (NCBI): domain Bacteria; kingdom Bacillati; phylum Actinomycetota; class Actinomycetes; order Micrococcales; family Microbacteriaceae; genus Pseudoclavibacter; species Pseudoclavibacter sp. CFCC 14310. The sequence continues at coordinate 17,074 of NZ_WBKC01000004.1, forward strand.
ACGAGGCCGGGGCGCTCGGCACCAATGCCATCGTCGGCGGCGGGGTGCCGCTGGGCGCGGGCAACGCCTGGGCGCAGCGACATGCGGGCACCGACGATGTGACGTTCACCTACTTCGGCGATGGAGCCACGAACATCGGTTCGGTCCTCGAGTCGATGAACCTCACCGCCGCCTGGGACATCCCCCTCGCGTTCTTCATCGAGAACAACGGCTACGCCGTGTCGACCAACGTCGACGAGGTCACCGGCGAGTCGCGACTCAGCGGGCGCGGCCCCGGCTTCGGCATTCCCTCATGGCGCGTCGACGGCATGGATCCGCTCGCCGTGCACCTCGCGACCGAAGCCGCCCTCGACCACATGCGTGCGGGCAAAGGGCCGGTCGTCATCGAAGCACTCGTCTATCGGTTCTTCCATCAGAACGGCCCCTACCCCGGCAGCGCGTTCGGCTACCGTACCAAAGCCGAAGAGGCCGAATGGCGCGAGCGCGACCCGCTTGAGAAGGTCGCTCTCGAAGCGATCAAGCGCGACGTCTTCACTCGTGAGCAGGTTGATCAGGTGCGTGCACAGGCGCAGGATGCGATGCGTGCGGCCGTCTCAGCTCTCACCGAGGCCGATCCCGAGTCGCAGACGGGAGCACTTCGAATTCGTCCGGAGCTCTGGCCCGAGCCCGGCTTCGTGGACATCGGCGTGCGCGGAGACCTCAGCGAGATCGCCGACGCGCGCACGCTCGATCCGGTGGCGCTCGGCATTCCCGCGACGGGCATCCGCACCAATGCAGATGCCGACACCGCAGCGACCAGCCCGGCCGACGCAGCGCAGCCAGAGACCAAGACGATGAAGTTCGTCGACGCAGTGGCCAAGGTCATGGAGCGACGCATGGAGACCGATGACCGCATCATCGTGCTCGGCGAAGACGTGCATCGGCTCAACGGCGGCACCAACGGCGCGACCAAAGGGCTCACGAAGCGCTTCGACGGCCGTGTGCTCGGCACTCCGATCTCAGAGAACGCATTCGCAGGCCTCGCCGGCGGCGTCGCCCTCGACGGGCGCTTTCGACCCGTCGTCGAGTTCATGTACCCGGACTTTCTGTGGGTGGCGGCCGACCAGGTGTTCAATCAGATCGGCAAGGCGCGCCACATGTTCGGCGGGCACAGCGCAGTGCCGCTCGTGCTGCGCACCAAGATCGCGATGGGGTCGGGGTACGGCTCACAGCATCTGATGGATCCGGCAGGCATCTTCGCCACCGCACCCGGCTGGCGCGTGGTCGCCGCATCGACGCCTGCGGACTACGTGGGGCTGATGAACGCCGCTCTCGCCATCGACGACCCGGTCGTCGTGATCGAGCACGTCGACCTCTATGCGCAGAAGGGCGAGGTGCTGGTCGACGACTGGGACTACCAGCTGCCCTTCGGCAAGGCCGCAGTGCGCCGCGAAGGCTCAGAGGTCACCGTGCTGTCGTACCTCTCCATGGTGCAGCACTGCCTCGACGCAGTCGACGAGACCGGGGTCGACGGCGAGGTCATCGACCTGCGCTGGCTCGACCGAGCGAGCATCGACTGGCAGACCATCGAGGCCAGTGTGAAGAAGACCGGTGCCGTGCTCATCGTCGAGCAGGGTGCTCAGGGCACCTCGTACGGCGGCTGGCTGGCCGACGAGATTCAGCGCCGTCTGTTCGACTGGCTCGATCAGCCGGTGCAGCGCGTGACCGGCAGCGAGGCGAGCCCGAGCATCTCCAAGGTGCTCGAGCGCGCGGCGATCGCCGGGCACGAAGAAGTCGTCGCCGGCCTCGAGCAGGTGCGCGCGCAGTTCGGAGGTCGATGATGCCGAAGACCGTGAACATGCCCGAGGTGCTCGCCGGAGCAGCCGAGGCTTCGATCAACGAGTGGTTCAAGCAGGTCGGAGACACGGTCGAGGTCGGGCAGCCGCTCGCCGAGATCGAGACGGAGAAGGCCGTCGTCGAGTACGAGGCAGAAGAGGCCGGCACAGTCGCACGGCTCCTGGTCGAGCCCGGTGAGACGGTGACCGTGGGCACCCCCATGCTGCTGCTCGCCCTGCCCGGCGAAGATGTGGATGCAGTGGGCGGTGGCGCTGATGAGGCAGACGGCGCAGATGCAGAGGCACAGGCCGCTGCACCTGCACCTGCACCTGCTGATGCTGATGCTGATGCTGATGCTGATGCTGATGCTGATGCTGATGCTGATGCTGCTGATGCTGACGGTGCCGCAGACGCAGACCTCTCCGAGACACCGTCGAGCGCTCAGGCCCCAGCGGTTCGCGAGCCTGCGGCGGCAGCGCCGAGCGACCGGGCCCACGAGGCCGATGCGCACACGAACGGCTCGCGCCGATTCGCGAGCCCGTTGGCTCGCAGACTGGCCCGCGAGCGCGGCATCGACCTGAACCGCGTCGAGCCGACCGGCCCAGGCGGACGCATCGTGCGTCGCGACATCGATCGCGCTCATGCAGCTGCCGCTCCGACGCATCCCGAGACGTCCGCAGGCGATGCCGCGGGCGCGACCCAGCATCCCCACGCTGTGCCTGCACCACCGGTAGTCACGAACCCGGTGCAGCGCACATCTCCGTCAGCCGGAGAGGTGCCGGACGGCGCCACGGCCATTCCTCTCACCGGGATGCGCCGCGCCATCGCCCGTCGCCTCACCGAGAGCAAGACGCAGGTGCCCCACTTCTACATCGATGTGGAATGTCGGGTCGACCGGCTGCTCGCGCTGCGCGCCGAACTCAACGAGACGATCGCAGGTGACGACCGTGCGCGACGTGTCTCGGTCAACGACTTGATCGTCAAGGCGGCGGCGCTCGCGCTGCGCGACGTTCCAGAGGCACACGTGCTGTGGGACGGCGACCGGCTGCTCACCTTCGATCGGGTGGATGTCGCAGTTGCGGTGGCGATCGACGGCGGCCTGGTGACTCCGGTCGTTCGCGGTGTCGACCAGCTGAGCGTCGGAGCCGTGCACGAGCAGGTGCGCGGGTTCGCGGAGCAGGCACGAGCCGGCCGCACCTCACCCGCTGATCTGGTCGGCGGCACGCTCGCCGTGTCGAACCTCGGCATGTACGGCACCAAGCGGTTCAGTGCGATTCTGAACCCCCCGCAGTCGGCGATCATCGCTGTCGGCGCCGCCTACCGCAAGCCCCTGATCGTCGACGATCAGATCGAGATCGGCACCGTCATCGAGTGCACGTTCTCAATAGACCACCGCGCCATCGACGGCGCGGTTGCAGCCCAGCTGAGCGCCGCCTTCCAGCGGCGGATCGAATCCCCCCTATCGATTCTGGGCTGAAAGGTCGATGGCACCGAGCTGCTGATTCCCCTCCGGCTCGGTGCCGTCGATCGCCCCCTTGCTGTGCATGGTTTTACCCCGTGCGCACGGTTTTGCACAAACGCGCACGGTTTTGCCCAGATGCGCACGGTTCTGCTCGAAAGTGCACGATTCCGTCCAGATGCGCACCGTTCCGCTCTGATCGAGGTGATCTCGACGGAACCGTGTACATCTGAGCGGAACCGTGCCCGCGCCGCCCACCACGACGCCGCCCCGGCAGCCTCAGCGCAGCATCCCCGCTATCCCGGCAGCCCCACGATCAGAGCTTCCCCGCGATCAGGGCAGCCCCAAAACCAGGGCAGCCCCACGAGCAGAGCTTCCCCAAGACCAGAGCTTCCCCTGACTGCTACCGCACGGGGAGCACCCCTTGGTTGCTCATCGCCCATTTCATCGGGTCGAGGCATCGGAACGGAACGATGCCGCGCTCGCTCAGCTCTTCACCCTCAGGCGACTCACCGAGAGCTGAGACCGCGAAGAACCGATGCGGAATCGGCTGTCCCGTCGCCGAGTTCTCGACGCTCGACACGATGTCCTGCGCACCAAGCCGAAAGAGCAGGCTGCGCACCTCCTCAGACAGCAGCGCCCCGTCGTTCTGGTCGTACTGCGGTGACAGCCGGCTGGGATCCCGGAACAGCGCCGCCCCGCTGTTCGACATGATCGGACTGAAATCGGCGTCGTCGACGTCTTTGAGCGCCTGAACGGCATCGAACTTCGACAGAATGATCGCCAGGCTCTGCGGGCGGTATTCCGTCAGTCGCAGCAGATTCGCCAACACGCTGATCGGCTCGCCTCCGAGCATGCCTGGGGCGGGAATCAGATCAATCAATCGGTCGCGCACGTTCTTCACGGTCAGTGGGTCAAACATGAAGAAGATCGCATCAGCGTGCGCAAGAAACGAGAACTGGTCTCCCTGAGGCGGGTTCTCCATATCCTCACCGGCCACATCACGAATCACGAGATGCCACGGCACCCCTTGCACACGCCCCAAGCTGAAGATCAGCGGCTCACGCTGATACGACGTGCCCGTCTTCGCACTGGGAGTCATCTGCATCAGCCCGCGCTCTGCATACAGCGGGTCTTCGTAGATCTCTTTGTAGTTCTGCTGCGTGTTCTCGTCTGCAGGCATCATCGCCGTGCCCACCTGCTGTGCCCAAGCCCGCAGCTGCTGCACCACGACGGCGACGTACAGGCTCTTACCCGTGGTTCGAGCGCCGCTCATCGAGATGCACACCGTGTTCGTCTGTCGCCAGTTCGGCGGCAGCGTGCGGTGGCAGTTCACGCAGGCCTCCTGCATGGGGTGGCCGCACGACCGACAGCAGACCCCATCCGCCAGGCTCCATGAGCGTGGGGCGTCCGGCGGACGCTGCTGCTGCAGCATTGGCCCCACGTACACCGGCTCGAAGCTGAACTGTGACGCGACCAAGTCCTCTGCTGCCTCGCACAGCCCCGAGTTACACACCCACGCCGCTGAGTCTGCGTCAATCGTCGCGAAACAGTACGGGCATTTGGTCGTCATGATCGTCCTCCTCGGGCCGACGCGTCGTTCAGTGCGAATCCCGCCCCCAGCAACGACCGCACAATGCGACCGAGCTCTTCAGGACGCGCCTTCAGCGTCTGCTGCAGCCGCCGTCGCACACAGTCGAACGCAGTGCACAGCCCGGCTGCGTCCTGTTGCAGCGCGACGGCCGCGGGGTCGCCGAGCACCAGATAGTGAATGCGCAGACCGGCAGAACGACGAGCGGTCTGCAGCGCGTCAGCCGGCAGGGCGTCGGTCAGCACGAAGACGCGCTCACCCGGATTCAGCATCTGCAGAGCCGTCGCGTAGCGTTGGATCGAGAACCCTGATCTCGTCCAGCTTGCGGTGGATGCTTTCGGCGCTCCCGAGTCGACCGGCGCATTCGAGGGGCTCGCCGTGAGATTCGTGGCAGAGCCGAATGTCTGTTCGGCAGCCAGCTGCACAGGTACGATGCGATCGTCGGCCGACTGCAGCCAGGTGCGCCGCAGCGACCCTGCGACGACTTCTGCGACGCCGTCGAACACTTCGAGGGCGCCACGTGCGTCACCACTCTCAGCCCACTGCCGCATCGACGCAGAGTCGTCGACCAGGAGCGTGATTCCGGACGCATCGACGCCTGAGTAGTGCGTCGTGCCCAGCAGCTTGGCGGCGACGACTCGAGCAGCCCCGCCGAGTTCGCCGAGATCGCGGCTGGTCTCTTTGGTCGAGAGCCCGGTGACGACGATTCCTTCGGGCGTGCGCTCCAGATGCAACAGCGGCAGGCTCGACAGCCCCGCGGCATCCGTCGGGTTCAGTACAACCTGCACTGGGTCCGCTGACGCCTGGGCGTCGGTTGTGAGCGTGAGACTTACTTTGGAGGGCGATGGAAACGACGCGGCGTTGACCGGTTCGATGAGCACATCTGCGCTGCCGATCAGATTCGGAATGATGAGCATGTCACTGCGCGGTCGCACCAGACCGGGGAGGTCGCCCATCTCACCGCGGGCGACGAGCTGCGAGGCTCCGTCTCCCTCGACGCGAACAGACATCATGACCGGTGCGGGGCGAAGCGTCGCGCGCGTGCCCTCTTTGAGTATGTATGTTGGCACGATCAACGCCCTTTCTTTGCGTCATGTGTACGAAGTGCGTTCCGGCCCCATGAGAACAGCCCGCCGGCCGCCTGCTTGTCAAACCGTCGGCCTTCGATCTGCTTCGCCCACCGAGACAGGGCTTTCGCCAGTTCGCGTTCGCCATACCCCTGCGCCACGAGCCTCGGTGTCAGGTACTGCGACAGAGCGTCTTTCAGGTCGGCGGCTGTGAGCATGACCTGCTCTGCGTCGGGGGGTCTGTGTCTGCCGCCGGATTTCTCATGTTCTGCGGCCGTGACTGCACTTGCCGCGTCGTCTCTGTCCTGCGTCGACCGACCTGCGGCCTCCTGCAGCAGCAGAAGCAGCGGCAGATCACAAAGCGGCACCGGTTCGTCTGTGAGTCCGGGCAGAGCCAGGGCAAACCACTGGCCGCTCGATGTGGTGGCACCCAGTTCCTCGGCCTCTGCGCTGTGCTGAAACGACAGCAGTCCCAGGGAACCTCCTGCGCTGTTCAGCTCATCCTGCGTCTTCCAAACCGGTATGCGATGTTTCAACAGGTGCAGCAGAGGCTTGGTGTCTTTGAGCCCTCGCATCGCGTGTTCGATCAGCACCCAATTCTGCTGAGACGGATTGGCCGGCTGCGGCGGACGCTGCGCTGGCTCTGTGATGGACTGCTGCAGCCACACGACGTCAGCCAGATAGAGCGGGGCGAACAGCTCCCAGTCGACGGCGGTTCGAGGCCACCCGTTGAGCAGCCGCAACAGCTCGCCCGGCTGGTCGGCTGCGAGATCGGCGCCTGCGCGGGCCGCGCGAGCAATCTGCCGCAGATGAGCCAGCGTATGCTCAGGCCGGCTTGGCGTTTGAGGCTTCGACGCGGCGACCAGGCGTTCAGCCAGATGCATAGCCGATACGTCGTCTGCAGGGCTGCACGCCAGAGCGGCGATGCACCACGCCGGTGGAAGGCTGCCCGGGTGCAGCCGATCAACGGTGTCGACGACACTCACCGGGGGATGGTAGGCATCGATGGACTGGTTCAGCTGTGGGTCATCGGTCTGCCACCAGTGCTCGGCAGCCGGAGTACCCCCTGCCACCGCCTGAACGCCGCTCTTCCGCGACCGCGGCCGAGCCGTGATCAGCGTATGCAGAGCGAGCGACGCGACACCGGCATCCATCGGCAGACCGGAGCGGAGCCGCATGATCGCGACCTCACGGTCGATCGGAGCGACGTCGAACGCTTCTTTGTCGACCTGGCTGCGACCGAGCGGGCTCAGCTCACCGTTCGTCAGCCAGCTCACCAGTCTGCCACCCTCGCGTGCGGCGGCCAGCCCTATGCGTCCGGTCGCCAACTCGGGCCAGACCTGTGGCTGCGCGAGCGCGTCGTAGACCAGCTCTTCGGTCAGCGGGGCGCTGAGGGATCCGATCCGCACGATGCTCTGACGCCGTAGATCGTCGTCGGCATTCATGACCAGGGTGAGGCAGAGAGTGACTGTGTCGGCCAGGGCCCGGCGCAGCTGTGGTGCAGGCTCGAGTGACGCGGCGCTGTAGGCGCGCATGACGAAGTCGGCCACCCGCAGACCCCAGATCGGGTTCTTGACTCCTCGTTCGGCGGATGCCGCCTGCAGCTGTTCGAGGAACGCCGCGTTGACCGCATCGCTGATTTCGAGTGGTGCCGCGACTGGTGCGCCTGACGTGTGCTCGCCCTCATGAGACTGCAGAATCCAGCTCGGATCGCGAACCGCCGCTCTCAGATACGAGTTACTGCACAGATCGTGCAGCAGCCTGTTCTGCCGGGAGTCGGTCGTCAGCGTCTTCTTCCAGGCCTTATCTGCGGAATCAGCGACCTCGAAGTCGATGGCCTGCACTGCCGTCTCGAACAGTTCGGTGTCGTCTCTGATGGCGTCTGGAGACGAGCTCGCGACGACCTTCGAGGTGACCTCGATCGCATCGTCGGCGACGCCGCCGCCCTGCAGTCGAATCGTGGCGGCCAGCGGCCACTCCGGGGTCAATCCGAGATCGCCTACCCTGTCGGCCACCTGATCGATGGCGTCGAGCACCGTCACGGCCTCGTCGGGGTCGCTGAACAGCAACTGCGTCATTTCAGACCATGCGGTGACGGTGATCGCAAGACCGTCAGCCGTCTGGTGCGGGGTCGCAGGGGCACCCGAGCCTCCAAGACCACCGAGTGAGATCTGGTCGTGCTCGCCGATCACCACACAGGTGCGGATCAGTTCCCTGCGACGCTCGGCGTCGAGATCCTCGAGCGGGACAGCCGCCAAGTGCACACCTCGATGCCACACCTGTTCGAGGCCCTGCGCACGTTCGAACAGCGACCATCCGAAGCGACGGGTGACGACCGGCGAGGTCAGACGTGAGAGGGCTTCGACCCAGAAGGCCGCGTCATCGGGAGAGTCGACGCCGAGCACCACACGGCTCCCGCCGCGCAGACTCGCATGAACTGCATCCAGCAGCACGCACAGCAGGCTCAGCCGTTCGAACGATTCGAATGCTCCGACGAGTCCGGCAGTGTCAATCCGGTAGGTCGCACGCGGTACGGGACGGCCTTCGGGCAGCGCTGCCTGGTCGACCTCTTTGACCCCGAACGGAGTGAGCAGGTCGGGTGAGCGCCACAGCTCGATCGGCCGCACCGGTTCCTCCGCCGGATCTGCGCGTGCAGCGTCGACATCACGGTCGAGCACAGCGTGGGTGAAGACGTTGCCTGGGCGTCCAGTGATGTCAGCGCCGCATTCGACCGCATGCCACCAGGCTGCCTGTGTGGCGCTGATCGGCGCATACACCAGACGACGCCACTGGTCGCGTCGGTCGTCTGCGGTCGGAAACTTCGGCAGCGGGCGCACCGCGTTGAAGCTTGTGACGATCTGCGACACGAGCTGCGCACTTTCGGCCTCGCTCAGACTGCCCGATGTCTCTTTGACCTGCCAGCCGCCCTTGCTGCCCGTCTGCATCGAGCCGTAGGTGAGCTGTGCCCAGCGGGGCGCCGTCGGCTGCAACGGTTTGGGCGGCTTCGGCAGCGCCGCTGATGCCGGCGGCTGTGCCAGAGCGGTCGAGAGGTCCCTTGCCGGCGGTGCCGGCATCGCTGGCACAGCCTGCATTCCGTCAGCATCCCCGTTCTCCACCGACGGCATGATCACTCCTTCCCGCCGAAGGACAGCCATGACTGCTTCGGCGTGAGGCGAAGACCGTATACCGGCGGATCGAGCAGCGCCACCGTCTGCAGTGCCTCTTTCTGCAGTCGCAGAAAGAGCCTCACGAAGCCGCGCGACGGGTCGAAGTCTCCGCCGCAGGTGCGCCAGCCCATGCCGGGAACAGCCTGAGGCGACACCTGCTGATATGTGAGCAGCGCACTCGGCTGCCCACCGCCTTCGACATCGGGCATGACTTTGAGCGCGGTGCCATCTGTGATCGAGAGCGGCAGGCGGTCAGGTCGATAGATCAAGGCGAACTGGATTCTGGCCCGAATCGGCGACGGCGAGGTCACCTGCAGGCGAAGCACCGGCTCGCGGCGCACGACGGTCTGCTCGATCTGGTACCGCAGAAGGGTCAGCCCTCTGTATGTCGTTCGCGTCGGCTGTCCGTACGCTCTCCTTCCGCCGTCGAAAGCGCTCGGAACGAGCACGATGTCACATCGTTCGGCCGCCAGCTGCCCGGGGTTGAACCAGTAGCCGCCATACTGGCGGTAGTCATTGCTCGAGATCTCGAAGAGCGGGGCACCCTGCAGAGCCTGCTCGTCGGTCGTGTTCTCACTGCAACGGAACCCGTAGACGGTGTCAGCGCCCTTGGGCCAAGTGAACGAGACGATCTGCTGCTCGACACGTTCGACGATCTTGAGATCTCTGGCCGTCCCGACGCGCACACCACGAACCGTATTGCCGACGAATCCTTTGTCGCCGATGAGGACGACTGCGGTGAAGTACGCACGCGTCCAGTCGCGCGGCCATGGCACATCGCGCATGAGCGCGTGATCGTCTTCGATGATGACCGGGTGACCAAGGCGGTCATCGGCCGAGAAACTCGACGCCTCCAACGCGCCCATCTCACGCGGCTGACGATCGAGCCCCGGCGCCGGCGGCTCCATCGTGCGATAGACGAGCACACGTCCCCCGCGGGGTGGCGTCCAACGAAGGTCGAACGACGGAGTCTCGCCGTCTTTCAGCGCAAACTCCAGATCGAGAACCTGCTCATGCTGCACCGAGATGGTCAAGTCCTTGATGAAAGGGCTCGACAGCAGGTTGACCTGGTTCTGCTGCCCCTGCTGCATCTGCACCACGGAGGCCTCAGCAAGCACTTGGTAGATGTAGTGCTTGCCGCGCTCAGCGGCCGCGTCGACGAAGCCTCCCAAGTTCGTGTCATCTGCGTTAATGCGAAACTGCGGGTTGCCCATGCCCATTCGGGACAGCTCGACCGGCACGCGAAAGACCTGCACGTTCGTCGTTCCCGGCAGCACGTCCCACTGGCCGATGACCCGTCCTTCGTCTTCGCGCAGGTCGACGTTCTGAACAGGGGCAACCACCGCGGTCTCGTAGACGAGACGCGGCTGCTCGAGCTTCGCGTCTTCCACGTCTGCGCCTTCGTTGGCCCACACTTGGTAGTAGCGCGTCGCGTGCTCGAACGGCGCATCGTCGATCGCGCGAGTGCCGATCGTCACGCTGATCACTCGGCTTTGGTCGGGTGAGAACGGCTGTGCCTCATCTGCACTGATGACGCGGTAAATGACGCACGCCGCGTCACTGACGAGCGGCTTCCAACGCAGTTGGTGCCCGCCTGCAGGCAGTTCCCGGTAGTCGCATGACGAGACTTCCTCTGCCATCATGCTGTAGTCGTACCTGGCGAATCCCTCGGGATCGACTTTGTCAGCGGTGTCTGTCGTCGGAGACACCGGTGTTGGAGTGTGCGACGGCTGCGGCTGCTCAGGCTGAGACCTTCGAGAAGGCACTGCGAACGGCGATATGTCCTCTTCTGCCTCGTGAGAGGCTGCATGGGCACCGCGTACGCCGTCGGTGTCGAGCCCGTCGAGCACGTCGACGATCTGCTGCGCGAATCGCCCCACGATCGGAGGAAAGCGCTGCTGCAGCTCGTCGACGGTCTGCACGCCGGACTTCACGATGAGGCGCAGATGCGAGTCTTTCAGCTGTTTCGCCTGGGGGTCTTGAGTAGCGGCGTACTCACGCCAGCTCTGCAGCGCACCAATTGCCTGTGTGTTGTCCATTCAGTCTCTCCATTTCCCTTCTGAGCCTGGCTCAGAAGGCCTCTCCGCCGAAGACATCAGGCAGCGGTGCCGGGCCTTGGTCGCGTCGGCGAGCCTTCGGTGACGCCTCAGGCCTCACGTCGGTCTGCTCGTCGGGCATCGCGAACGGGTCGGCCGCGTCGCCCCAGCTCACCGGCCCAGCCGTCGAATCATCGAGCAGCGACACGTGGAACTCCTCGACCGCACGCGAGAGCTGGGCCAGAACGATGATTCGGCTCATACCCAGATGTACGTCACGACGGAAGGAAACGTCGACGCTGCTGTCTCCCGACGTCTTCGCCTCATCGGAGAGCAGCGAGCTGTCGAGACGCTGTCTGCCAGCGGTCTCCGACTGTGCAAGACCGCCGAAGAAGTCGTCCGGCGCCAGCACGATCGACTCCCCTGACCGCTCCGTCACGACGATTCGCTGCAGCAGCGCGTTCACCAGGTCGGGCCGCCTGTCGTCGACGTACCGCAGAACTTCGCTCCAGCGACGGTCGCTGACACTGCTGTCTGCAGGAGCTGTGCTCAGCAGATCGGCCCAGGCCGCACCAAGGTCGTTCAGCTCGTAGGCGAACACCGCTCCCGGGTCGCCGTTCAACGGAATACGCGCGCCGACCGGCTGCACGCGCTCGCGTGCGTCAGTCACCCAGGCTTCCCAACAGGAGTCGAGCCATTGGGTCGGATACACGATCGATCGCAGAGCAGCAGATACGTTCATCAGCTGTCTGTCGTCGACCACGGCTCGGCCGAGCCGCGTCGACAGCGGCAGGTCGTTGACGTCGTACACCCGCACTGCAGGTTCTGAGGATCCTGCGCCGAAAGGCTGGTCCAAGACGCTGCCGATCACCACAGACCAGTCGAGAAAGTCTCGATAGACCCGGCTCAGACGCTTGCAATCTGCAAGTGCGAAACGCAGATTGTGGTGCAGCACCTCCTGTTCGAGTTCCAGCTGTCTGCGGGCGGTGAGCAGATGGAAGAGCCGACGCTGACCTTTGTAGAACATCACGAGCAGCGTGATCAGCCAGGCGACCGACAGCACGATGAGTGCGATCACCATCATCTTGACGGCGATTCTCTGCATCACGCCCAAAACGATCGGCACGGCGATGAGTGCGAGCGCGAGGATACTCACCCACATCATGCGGCGGGCAAGCTTCTTCTGTTCGGCGGCGACCTGCTCCGCCTCGCTGTCTGCGCCGGCTGCCTGTGCAAGTCGAGAGAGCAGGCCACGCACCTCGTGCTGAACGTTCGCGAGGCCCCAAACTATGCCATCGGCGACGTGGTGCGCGAAACTGTTGCGATAGGCGGCATGCCAGGAGTTCAGTCGCTCTTCAGCCTGCGTCGCAGACATGCCCAGCCCGGGCTGCTGTGCGGCGATCTGCAGCGAAGAGTTCAGATCGCTGATGCCTCGCACGTCGTACGGCTGCACGACGGTTCGCGACACGTTCGGCGCAAGATTCGGCGGCACCTCGGTAAACCGGTGGCGGGGCCCCGGAACGATCTGTTCCGGTGATCTCAGCACGCCTCGACGCGATCCGATGGAGACCGCGCCGAGCCCGCGCACTCGGTCGCCTCCGTCGGCGAGTGTCAGCGATGCTGCTCGGTAGTCGTTCCAGAACAGCTGCAGGTCAGGATGCGCATAGTGGTCGAGCTCACCGTCGTCGAGCACTTGCCCCATCGAGGTGAGTGCCTGGTCGACTTCCTGCCAGTTGGCCGGAAGCCCATCGCTGCGTACGCCGCCGGCCACGACTTGATAGGCCGACGGATCGTTGCCGAAGACAAGGCTGTGCACGCCGGCCGCAGTCTTGGCCTTCACCGCGTTGACGACCCCGGCAGCCCAGCTTCGCGGGGCGTTGCAGAGCGCCGCCCACAGAAATCCGAAGAAGTACTTCAGAGCCTGCCCGAAACCGACCTGCGTCGGGCCCTGACTCGGCAGCTCCTCTCGCGGCCCTTTCAGCACATCGCCATGTCGCGCCCAGAACTGCTCGCTCATGCGCTTGGTCGCGAGCGCGGAGTCTTCGACGTAGACGCTCGAGGCCCCCTGCACCACAGGCAGCGGAAGCCCCTGATGCATCGAGAAGACCGACTGGCGCAGCGCCTCTTCGATCGCCGCACCGTCAAGACGACGATAGAACCCGCGCCCCAGGCGCAGGACGCGTCCCGGTTCTGGTTGCCGCGCATCCAGCGGAGACTCTTCGACACCACGCCAGAGACCGGCGAAGGCGGCAAGCGCCGGAGCCAGCGGCCGTGCGATCTCTGCCGGGTCGTCCAGGCCCTGTACCTGGGTTCGCCCGGCTCCGGGCTCCGAAGAGTCCTCGGGTGACAGCAGCACGGTGTGCCACCCGGGCAGCGCGAGCTGCGGCACCTTCGTCGGGGCGTCGCTCTGCGCGACGATCACGCGAGCGAGAGTCAGTGCTGCGTTGTCGAGCCCGGATTCCAAAGCCTGCGCCAGTCGCATCTCGTCCGAGAGATCACTGTGCGAATCGTCCTCTGCAAGCGCCGGCAGCAGTGAGAGCAGCCGCACTCTCTCGACGCCGCGCGTGCCCACGAGCGACGAAAGTTCGACAGCGGTGATGCGGCCCTGTGAGATGTGCAGCGCATCGATGCCGTCGGAGGCGACCATGTCGGGGGTGACCCAGTGGAAGTCGGAGATCAGACCGGCCGCAGACCAGTCAGTCAGCACGTCTTTGAGCCCGTCGACGATGCCGCCTGGGCTCAGGATGATGGTGTGAGTCGACATCAGAACGCTCCCAGACCAGAATCGGGCAGCAGCGGAGCTGAGGCGCCGCCGTTGTCGTCTCCGAGCAGATTGCTCACATCGGCGTGCTGTTCTGCAGCCGTGGTCGCTCTCTGCAGCGCTGCCGGCAGCAGCTCGATGAGGTCTTTGGTGACTGCCAGGATGTCCTGTGCCAGATCTCGGAAGATCGGCGTGGCCGAGGCGACGCGTCGGTTCGGAATCTCGCTGAACGCACCGGGGCGCATATGGCTGGTTCCGGTGGGCACGAAATTCTCAGCAGTGTACGTCCGAATCGTCGTCAGCCAGGTCTTCGCCTGCTCCGCACGTTCCTCCGGCGTCGCCCCGGCCACTCTCGAATCAGCGCCGCTTCGTGTGCTGCCGTCGCGCATCCACTCGCCAAGCAGCACCTTGGCCTCACGCGGCACAAGGTTCTGAGCGGGGCCGAGCTGATTGCTGTCAGACAGCCGTCGCAGCAGCTGGTAGGGGCGCAGCGAATGGAGCACCGGTGCCTCGTGCGCTCGGGAGATGGCGAGCAGATATGACTCCAGCACGGCAGGCATCCAGTCGATCGACTGTCCGAGGAACTCCCCCGGAGGCGTGAGCAGCGGGTTTGGAAAGTGCGTCCATGCTCGGGTCTCAGGATCCCAGATCTCGACGGGATCAGAGAGAGCCTGCGGCAGCTTCAGCTCACCGATGAGCTGACCGACGTACCAGCCTGCAATCATCGTGTGGCGCTCGTCCCGACCTGCGGGAATCGCGGCCGCCAGAGGTCGGCTGCGGCGGTTGTCCCAGAACTGGTGCCGGCCCTGCGCCGAGGTGCCGGCCCACTGCTGAGCCACCGGAGTCAGCAGCGCGTCGAACACCAGCGGCGAATAGTTGCGGTACGAACCGAATACGTCGATGCTCGTGACGTTCTCGTCATCGGTCAGGCTCTTCTTGAAGATCGACTGCACTTCGTCAGCGAGGTTCTGCCTGCCGTTGATCGCCTTCTCGAGGTCTTCGACCAGCGATGGGGCGCTCGTGAACGGAATCGAAGAGAACTTGTAGCGGTACTGAGTGGGAGTGCCGTGCACAGCGTTGACGACATCGGAGTTGATGCTGCTCAGCGGCAAAGCCCGCGCGAGCGTCTGTCCGAACTTCTCGATGAGATCCTGACGACGCTGAGGCCGCTGCGCCTCGTTGATATCACGTCCGAGTGCGTACTCTTTGAGCGACACTGAGCAGAACTGCTCGAACGACTCTCCTTCGCGACCGACGAAGGCCAGCGCACGCTCCAGCACCTCAGAGGGTTTCACCGTGTACCGGTAGTGACCTTCTGACGGCGTCAGCGGCGAGTTGCTGATCGGGTCGCGGTTGAGCACCGCGGGCCGCCACTGCGCCTGGGTCTCGATCAGGCCGCCAGGAGCCTGTCTGCCTGATGCGACCGGCCACAGACCGCTGATCACGAGCTGCGACGCCTGCTGCAGCGCATCCTGTAGCGGCAGCGCATTGCCGGCACGGGCCTTGGGATCGATCGCAGAGGGCAGATCCCAGGCGAACTGCTGGCTGAAGGTCTCGACCGGGGTGAGCAGAATCTCGTTGTCGGCGACGCCGAAACGCTCGGGCACACGTTCGTCGTTCTCGGTTGGCCAGGCCACGTACTGCTCAGTCGCCACGTTCGCCAGACCAGAGGCAGACGGGGTCTCCTGCACAGCTTGATCGAGCAGCGCGAGCGTCTCAGAGATGGAGTCCTGCAGAGGACGCAGCACATCGGCGGCGAACTGTTCGAGAACAGTCTTCGCCATCGCCGATGCTTGCACGTACAGCATCTCGCGAACTTGCCCCTGCAGCTCGCTCTGCAGCTGATTGGTCATCGCCGGGCCGTTCGCGATCGTTCCCTTCATCTTCGCGACGGCCTCACTGATCCCCTGGGGCAGTGTGCCCACCCCGGAGACCTGCCACGAGCCGACCTCGCCCAAGACCGGTGTGATCTCATCCGAGATGGCGCGCTCGAGGCGCTTGGCGAGCTCACGCCCGTAGGGCAGACCGTATGTCTGAACACCTTGGGTGACTGCGTCGAGCACATGCTGGTGCATGGACGCACTCCAGTTGAAAGCCCATTGATAGACCTCGCGGGCCACCGCGCTGGTGGCGTCCCCGCGGCGCTGCCCCAGATAGCTTGAGACGGTCATCGCCCAGTTCTTCGCGTCGCCAGCGGCCGGTGGCAGCCCGATCGAAAGCTCCTGCACGATGCTCGTCGAATCCTGCGCGACCTGGTTCGGAGAGTAGGCCGTACTCGAGATCCACTGCGCCATCTGGTTGGGTGAGAGACGCTGGCCTGTCTGGCTGAGGGGCAGCTGGACCGTCTCCACGACCTGCCCCCACGTCGCCTCGGCGAGTCGGCGCAGCTGATCGAGGCTCGACGCGGTATTGCCGGGCTGCAGATGGCCTTCGCGCAGCCTGTCGACGGCGAAGTGGGACAGGCGCTGAGCGGCGTAGTGCCGGTAGCGGTCTCGGCCCATCGAGAGTGTGGCGAATCCGAAGGCGCCCCAAGGCAGCGCTCCGGCAGGGGTGCCCCAGCCGATGAAGTCAGGGTCTGCTGGGGTCGGGTCAGAGGCGTTCACCAGGTCGAACTCGACAAAGTCGCCTGACGCCTTGCCGCTTGACATCAACGCGGCGAGACCTCGTCCGAGTCCACGGTAGACAGCCTGCTGAGAGCCGTCGCCGAAAAGCGTCTTCTCAGCCCCCACCGATCGACCGACCGGGAACACGCGGCCGAACGGCGGCTTGTGCGTGCGCTCCACTTGGAGCCCCAAAGCCGAGAGAATCTTCACATCGTGCTCTTCGGCCGACCCCGCCTGCGTCGCGATGATCTCGCCGAGCATGGCCAGCGCATTCGCCCGCACGCCGCCGCGTGCCGACGAAGGCAGCTGGTCGAACACGTCTGGCGTCACCATAAAGACGCCGACCAGCCCCGGGTCGATGCCGGGCACCAACGAGAGAATTCGGCAGACGTCGAGCGCCATCGACGCACCGGCGCCGCCGGCCATCGACGAGACGACGAGCACGACCGGTCTGCTGGCCGAGTCAAACTTACCGACTGACGGCACAGCAAGTGCGACGGCCTGCATCTCATTGTTCGCCTCGACGGTGTTCAGCTCCTGCACCGCTTGGCTGAGCCCTTGGAAGACCGAGGTCGCGCGCGCCAGCGTGATGGCGCGTCCCACAGCTCGCATCTGTCCCGCGCCGTTGCCGATGGGCACAGTGATCTGCTCCGGAGCACGGGGCGCCCAAGTGGCGTACTCGCCCAGCGCATGGTTGTCGGCCAGCCGCTTCGAGAGCGCGTTGTCGAGAACGCCGAACGTGCCCGACTGCGGAGCCGTCGAGATGTAGCTGCCGCCCTGCGTGCGAACGTTACCGATGCCACCGATCCGTGTGTCTGGGGCGTTGGGCACATCGATGTGCACAAACTTCCAGCCGCCGGGAAGTCTGTCAAAGCCTGCGGGGCGAAGCTGTGCCTTCAGCTGATCCATCATGTAGGCCAGGGTCGAGCCTCCGGAACCTCCACAGCCGACCACTAAGAATTTGTACATCTACTTCGCCTCTCTCACGTTTGCGAGCTCTCTGACTGCTGATTCGTCTGGCCTGCACGGCGTACCGTCGCGCACCCGTCGGTGTACGCCTACCATCCGGGCTTCTGCCCGAACGGCGGCTGGCTCTCGTCGTCCTGATCAGGATGCTGTGTGTTCCCGTTCAGACGAGGTGGCGGCCCGCTGTGGCGACCCTCCGAAGGGGCAGCTCCGCCCTTCGGAGGCACCGATGCGCCACCGGGCAAAGGCAGCTGGCCTTCAGAGTGAGGCGGGGGCACAGCCGCACCGAACGAGTTCTGACTGAACGGGTTCTGACCTCTGTCTGCATTCGCCGCACCGCCAAACGGTTCCCCGCCAAACGGTTCCCCCCCAAACGGACTCTGACCACCGGGCGTCGTGGACCCTCCGCTGAACGGGCTCGCACCGCTGCCCGAGGAGGTACCGGTGTCGAACGGGCTCGCACCGCTGCCGAACGGCGACGCTGCCGCCGTATCCGCGAACGGAGACGCCGGAGCTGCAGCGGACTGCACGGGTGCTGAGTCTTTGCCGCCTCGCCCGAAAGGCGAGCGGTGCGGGCCTGAGGCTTCTCGACCCTGTTCGGCCCGAGTAAGGCGTTCGAAGACTTTCGGCAGATCCTGAGACAGCTTCTGATCGAAGTCACGCACTTGCTCATCCGTGGCGAGTCCGCTCAGCAGCACGAGCACCTGGGCCTGGCCGTCAGGCTGACCTGGCGTGTGCAGCACGACCCAGTGATCCTGCAGCGACAGTGGCAGCACCGCAGACAGCTCGGTCTTATCCGTCGAGGGCCGGCCGCTCGACGCGCTCGAACGCCCGGGAGCGTTCACCCGCACGAATCCGCTGCCCAAAGGCGATGCCCCTATCGTCGTCTGCAGCGTGACGTCGCCCACCTGCAGCGAACGTGTGCCCCTCTTGGGAATCGTAAGCATGTTGCGTCGCTGCTCCAGCGTGGTCTGATACTGCTGCCCATTACTGAGCACGCTGCCGTTCTCCACCGTCACATCGACGATGAAACCGATCAGCGACTGGCTGGGAATGCGCGACGCGACCCACTTGGCCGCATAGAGCACGAGCAACGGCAGCCCTACTCCCAGCACGATGAGCGCGATCAGCACGAGCACGAAGTTCGTCGAGTTGAGCGGCTTCTCGACCGATGCCGTGAAGGGCACCTGCACAGTCGTGGGCTCGCCGTCTCCTTCAGGGATGAGATGCACGGTCACGGTGCCGTCAACGCTGCCGTTTCCCTGTTGGTCGCTCTTCAGCTGCAGCGGAAGGGTTCCGCTCTTCGCACACGACGACTGATCATTGGCCTGATCACTGACGATCTGCACAGAATCGAGACCGGTGGCCAGCGACGTCACTTCTGCGGCGTCCGTCGAATCGACCCAGACACACCCGTTGCCCGACACCTCGAGCCCGCTCTGCAGATCGACCGGCCCGGTCGCCGATCCGAAGTCGAGATGTGACGACACCGTCGGATAGTTCGCAGGCATACGCAGATCGACCGTGTTCTCGAACGTGCTGGGTGCCAGCTTCGTCCCAGCGACTGGCGTGCCGTCTGCGCGCTGTGTCGCAGCAGTCGTGATGGTCAGCGAGCCCTGCAGCGTGCCGGTACCGACCTGCAAGTCGCCGGTGTTCGCGGTGATCGGAGCCCCGATCTGCGATTTGTCGGCAGTATGCGACAGCTCGTGTGACTTTCCGGTGTGATCGATCAGCGTGAGCGAGAAGTCGACGTCGCCCTTGATCGAGTTCGGATCGACCACGCCGCCCTTGCCGTCTCGAATCTGCACCGTGAGCTCCGGCCCGTCTGCGCCTTTGGTGAAGACCGGCTTTTCTGGTGACGCCAGCGCTGGTCTCAGGTCGCCTGCGATGTGGATGTTGGTGCGCGATGTGCCGTCAGGTGAGGCACCGTTCGGGTCGATGAATGCCAGCGACCACTCGCCCGCCCAGCTGGAGGAATGGGGATCGTTCGCGGTCAGCTTGACCAGAACCGTGCTCGACGACTCCCACCGGTACGTGCCGGCCACGCCTTCGGCCGAGATCTGCTGCGCATCGGATGCGCCCTTGTCAAGCTTGATCTCCTGGCCGTCAGGCTGAATGATCGTCGCTTCGACGTCACTGGTGTCGGCCGTGCCCAGCAGCGTGACTCCTGGGGTCGAATCGTCGAGAACGAAGTGGTGTGCCTTGTCGAGGCAGGCTTCGTGCTGACAGATGCCGCTCTTGCTCTCGATGGGTTTGTGCGCAGGATCGGCCAGTGAGTCGAACGCGAGCAGGAGGCCGTCGATGTTCGAGGCCAGGAAAAAGGCTCCGGGAACCGGGTCGACATGCTCGCCGCACGACTCGCCCCCGTCGGTCTTGCCGGTCGCGATCGATTTGAGCAGTGAGAAGTCGTCGGCAGACGACGACCCGGCGTTGAGTCCGACAGCGTAGACGGTCACGCCTGCGTTTCTGAGCTGGTCGCTCAACCCGCCAGCACGACACAGATCCGACTTCGCACGGTCTGCAGCCTGAGCGGCTGCATCTGGACTCGTGATGTTCAGGCCCGGCGCGAAATCACGCTGCGTGCCGTAGCGCTGCTGTGAGACGATGCTCTGTCTCGGGTAGAAGTCGAGCTTGCCGTCGCTGAACAGCAGCACGGTCTGGCAGCTGCGCACGCCTTCAGGGGCCGACGCCCGCTTCGACGCCAGCGCCGAATTGGCCGCGTTCAGAGCGCTCCAGTAGTCGGTGTCTACTCCGTTTGAGCGCTGCTGCAGCGACTCGATGTCACCTCTGAGGGAGTCTCCGGTGTGCTGGTCGACCCGAGTCCATCCACGAAGCTCATCTTGACGGTCGCCGAAGGCCATCAGCGACAGATCGACACGGCTCTGGTCTGAGGCGTTGTCGGCCAGCCTGTCGACCAGGTATTGGGCAGAGCGCACGCGCGCGCCATCCGGGTCGCTCTCTGTGAGTGACCCGGACTCATCGATGAGCATGAGCACGTCGACCTGCCCGCCAGCGGCGGCGCAGGCGGCAAGGCCGTCGGGCCCGGCAGAACCAGCGGATGCGGCTGCGGAGGAAGCAGCCGCCTGCTGCGTCTCAGAGGCCGAGGCCAGGTCGCTCGGGCCGCCCCAACCGGCCAACGACGGCAGGACGAGCAGCCCTGCGGCGGCCAGCGTCGCGGCAGCACCTCGGAACATCGAGGTCTTGACCCTATGAGTGCTGTTCATCGTTCAGAGCCTTCCTGCCCAGAGAGCGAACGTAAGCGACACGACAAGGATGCTGGCGAAGCTCAGCCCCAAGGTGCACCAGTACGCGATTCGTGCCCACGCAGGCGGCGAATAGGTCATCAGGGTGCGCATCTTCGTGTCCTGAGTCGCATAGACAGCTGTGAGCAGAATGGCGATCGGACCGCAGAACAGCCAGGCCAGAAGCAGATAGACCAAGGATGCAGGCAGCAGCAGTGCTCCCAACACACCGAGAACACTGGCAAGGCAGGAAAGGCCCAGCCAGAGCAGTGGTCTTCCTGGCCTCTGCGTCGCAGTGCTCGCTGCAGACGCGACAGCCGACGTGCCGAAAGGGTTCTGGCTCTGAGCAGGTTGGGCGTTGCCGAACGGGCTGCCGCCGAGTCCGGGTGCGGCACCGAACGGAGGCTGGCCGCCTGCAGCGGAAGCACCGCCGAACGGCGACTGACCGGCATCCGGCGGCGTCTCGTTGAACGGTTTCTCGCCGAACGGCGGCTGGCCGCCTGCAGGAGAGGCGCCGAAGGGACTCTGTGTCTGGTCGCCCACCGACGGAGCCTCACCGAACGGGTTCGCACCGAACCGGGGTTCTGTCTGTCCGGTGGATTGCTCCCGGCCGTCGTTCGTGGACGACCCCCAGCCGCCGAATGCGTTGCTCATGATCTCTCTTCCCCGTCTCGTGAATCCGTGCTGTGGTCGTCTCAGGCTCGTGTGCTCGGTCTCCACCGCAACGTCACAGCCACGACCCAAGCCGCCACCAGCACAGCTGCGGCCAGCAGCATCCATGTGACACCGCCTTCGACGACCTGCACCGAGAGCGGGGAGAGACCTGGAGCCTGACCGACCTGGTTCAGGTCGCCAAGCTGGCCCAGGTCGCCCAACTGTCCCAGGTCTCCCAACTGTCCCAAGTCGCCCAGCTGACCTGCGACGCCGGCCTGGTCAAGCTCGTCGGTCAGCTGACGCATCGCTGCATCACCACCGGGAATGACCCCAGACAGCGCCTGGTCAAGCGGCTGACCGGTGTTCGCGGCCGATTCGGCAGCCGTCTGCACATGGCCGACGATCACATGCAGCATCAGGGCTGTTCCGCTCCAGACCCCGACGACCACAGCTCCGAATGCTGCGGAGACGAGTGACAGAGGCGTCGTTCGCTCGACGACGACCATGCCCACCAGAAGCACCACGCCGAAGCCGATCATGAGGCCGAGACCGACCTGACCTGAGGTCAGCGTGACCTGCTGGACGCCGGAAGAGCGAATGGTCAGGACAGGCACGAAGAAGCAGACGATCAGGCAGACGAGAGTGACGGCGGCAAGCCCCGAAGTCCATGTGACCAGTGAGGACAGTCGTCGTTGGCTGGTGAGCCTTTCGAACCCTTGGTTCGCTGAGGTGTCTGGGGAACCCCATGCCTGCGGCTGCTGCGATGGCGCACCCCAGGCTGCGGCAAGGTTCTGACCATCGGCGTCTGCCTGTGCATTGAACCGCATGGATGCCCCAGCGACGGGTGGAGCGGAGGGGAAGCCCGATGATGTCGACGCGGAAGCAAATGGCGACGCACCCGCCGCCCCGTCGCGCCGCTGCGCCGCCTGTGCAGACTGAGTATTCTGGCCAGCCGAGGACGTCTGCCCAAACGGGCTCTGCGAAGCGCTGTAGCCATGACCAGCCGTCGACGTCTGCCATGGTGCCGGTGCGACGCTGGGTGTTTCTGCGACAAATCGGCTGTTCTGCTGCTGCGGCAGAGACTGGGCCTGCCCGCCGCCTCGGGCGACAAGTCCCCAGACGAAAACCGTGATGAGGCCAAGGCCGGGGATCAGCCCGGCAAGAAGTACGGCGACGATGCGATTGATGCCGGTGAACTGCCCCCAGACGAGGGCGAGAAGCGCTGACACGACGGCGAATGAGACGATGAAGATCAGGGACGCCTGATCTCCCAACTCCATCGCAGCATGCAGTACACCGAACATATTCTTCCCCCTGGAACTGGCTATCCCCTGTTACCGGCCGTCCGTGGCCGGAATGCCTGCACTACTTATGGAACACGCTGATGATCGTGACGAGAACCCAGAAGTACCCGAGCGCCAACGCGATGATGCTGGGAATCATGCCCTGTCTCGT
Source organism: Pseudoclavibacter sp. CFCC 14310 (assembly GCF_008831165.1). Lineage (NCBI taxonomy): Bacteria > Bacillati > Actinomycetota > Actinomycetes > Micrococcales > Microbacteriaceae > Pseudoclavibacter > Pseudoclavibacter sp. CFCC 14310. The sequence goes on from NZ_WBKC01000004.1 coordinate 39,890, forward strand.
GCCGCCTGCCCTGATTTTGTGCAATGCGATGTGTGCCATAGGGATGGATGGCACCCAGAAAGTGACGACCGACAGCACCAAGCTGATCCAAGCGAGTGCGAGCAATCCCCCAGAGGTCTTCGGTGCGTGTCTCTGTGCGGCTGCGTAGTTTCGCTGCTGAGCTTCCTGCTCAGCCGGCGACTGCTGCTCGACCTGCGTGTACGGGTCAACCTGGCGTTGCTGCTGGGGCGCCTGCTGCTCCTGAGCTTGCGGGGCATACTGCTGGTACTGCTGAGGAGGCAGCGGCTGATACTGCTGTGGAGGTGCCGGCTGGTAATACTGAGGAGGCTCCGGCGGAGCAACCTCGGGCACGGCAGATGCGGGCTGTGACACAGCGCTCTGCTCTTGAGCTGGCTGCGCATGGGCCGACCGAACCTCGCGCGGATCGAAAAACTCGGAATCATTCATTGGCTGCGTTGCCCCCGTCTGTCACGCCAAGATCTTCCTAGGAGTATTCACAGACCTAGTCGGACGGTGAGCAGTGTAGCATAAGCGAATTTCACCAAAATGACACACCGAGTCGGTGCACAGCAGCAGGATGTCGTGGCCTGACATGTGTCTCCTCATTGAGTCTGAAACCGGTGAACACGCACCGGCCAGTCACGAGGTCGTGCGGCCCACGGCCAAAGATACTCCCGTTTCTTCGCTCAGGGTAGGGTCACGGCCGGTGCGCTCGGCGATCGGCGCGCGGACAGCATCCTCCATATTCAGCACAGCACAGCACAGCACAGGGCACGGTTGCTGCAGTGCACGGTTCCGCTGCATGTGTACGGTTCCGCCGAGATCACCTCGATCTGAGCAGAACCGCGTACATCTCAGTAGAACCGTGCACGTCTGAGCAGAACCGTGCACATCTCAGCAGAACCGTGCACAGGCGCCCGCCCCCAACTCAGTCGTTCTGCGGGAACCCCAGGTTGATCCCGCCGTGGCTCGGGTCAAGCCACCGCGACGTCACGGCCTTGGTCTGCGTGTAGAACCGCACGCCCTCGGCGCCATGCGCCTTGGTGTCGCCGAAGAGCGACTGCTTCCACCCGCCGAACGAGAAGGTCGCCACCGGCACCGGAATCGGCACGTTGATGCCGATCATGCCGACCTGCACCTCGCGCTGGAAGCGCCGCGCCGCACCGCCGTCGTTGGTGAACACCGCCGTGCCGTTGCCGAAGGCACCCGAGTTGATGAGATCGATGCCCTCTTCGAACGATGACACCCGCACGATCGCCAGCACCGGCCCGAAGATCTCTTCGGTGTAGGCGCGCGAGGAGGTCGGCACTTTGTCGAGCAGCGTCGGTCCGAGCCAGAATCCGTTGGCATCGCCGTCGGGGTTCACGTCGCGACCGTCCACCTCGACGACCGCGCCGTCGCCCGCCGCAATGTCGATGTACGACGCCACCTTGTCACGGTGTGCTTCGGTCACCAGCGGCCCCATGTCGCAGCCGCGTCTGCCGTCGCCGATGCGCAGCTTCGCAATGCGCTCTTTGATGCGGCTCACCACGTCGTCACCGACCGGGTCAACGGCGACCAGCACCGAGATCGCCATGCACCGCTCGCCGGCCGAGCCGAACCCGGCGTTGATGGCAGCATCCGCGACCAGGTCGAGGTCGGCGTCGGGCAGCACCAGCATGTGGTTCTTGGCCCCGCCGAGCGCCTGCACACGCTTGCCGTGCGCCGTGCCGGTCTCGTAGACGTACTGCGCGATCGGCGTCGAGCCGACGAACGAGATCGCCTTCACGTCAGGGTGAGTGAGCAGGCCGTCGACCGACACCTTGTCGCCGTGCAGCACGTTGAACACGCCGTCGGGCAGGCCGGCCTCCTTCCATAGCTCGGCCATCCAGATCGACGCCGAGGGGTCTTTCTCGCTCGGCTTCACCACGACTGTGTTGCCGGCCGCGATCGCGATCGGAAAGAACCAGGACGGCACCATCGCGGGAAAGTTGAACGGGCTGATGATGCCGACCACGCCGAGCGGCTCGCGAATCGAGTACACGTCGATGCCGGACGACACCTGGTCAGAGAACTCGCCCTTCAGGTGGTGCGCGAGGCCCGTGGCGAACTCCACCACCTCCTGCCCGCGGCTGATCTCGCCGAGGGCGTCGTCGATCACCTTGCCGTGCTCGCTGGTGATGATCTCGGCCAGTTCGCCCTTGCGCTCGTTCAGCAGCTCGCGAAAGCGAAAGAGCACGGCCTGCCGACGCGCGAGCGACAGCTGGCTCCAGGCGGGGAACGCCGTCTGCGCCGAAGCCACCGCAGCGTCGATCTCGGTCTGCGTGGCGAGCGGCACCTGTTTCGTCGCGACGCCCAGCGCGGGGTCGTAGACGGGCGACGTTCGCGCGCCCGGCTGTTCGACCGCGTGGCCGTCGTACCAGTGCGGCACGGTGGGCAGGTCGGTGTGGGTCTCGGTCTGTGCATTCATCGGTGGATGCCTTTCTCTTTCGATCGTTGTGTGTCGGCCCGCGATGAACGAGCCAGGCGAAGACGTGCGATGTTCGTGTCAGGGTGGCGCTGAAAACTCATGCGGATGCCGTGTCGAGGGCGCCCGCACGCAGCGGCAGGCCGGTGGCGCGGTACACCTCGTCGATCAGACGCATCACCTCGCGCGAGCGGGCGAGCTCGTCGCCGTCACGCCGATTCGCCGCGTGCTCGGCACGCACCGTATCGAGCTGGTACGCGTAGGTGTGTCTCGTGCCCGCGTGCGTGATGTGCTCGCCGGCATCATCGGTGATGATGACTCGGTCGTCGACCTCGGGCATCAGAAAGCGAGGCACGCGCGCGGTGCCGCGCTCGCCGTGCACCGTGATGCTGAAGTCGAATCCGTCGCCATGCTCGCCGCCGCCCGCGTTGAGCACGTCGTCGGCCATGCTTGCCTCGATGTGCACGGGCAGCTCGCCGAATGAGAGCTCTGCCGTCACCCGTTGGTCGACCCTGGGGTCGAGTCTCCAGACGTCGGCGCTCGCACGCCGCACCCGTCCATGTGCGAGCCCGTCGCTGTCGAGGCCCTGCCCTAGCGCCTCGGCCAGCCGCTGCGAGGCGTGCAGCGCGTAGCATCCGACGTCCATGAGTGCGCCGCCTGCGAGATCGAAGCTCCAGCGTGGGTCGTCTTCGGCAGGCTCGGGCATGTGCATATGCACGTCGAGTCCTGTGACTCGCCCAAGACGACCTGCGCCGACCTGCGCCAGCAGGTCGCCGAAGAGCGGATGGAACCGATAGTGCCATGCCTCCCAGAGCCATCCGGAGGAGTCTCTGAGCACCTCGGCCACCTGATCGAACTCGTCGAGATTCGCGGCGAACGGCTTCTCGAGCAGCACGCTCTTGCCCGCTTTGAGCGCGCGAACGGCCCATTGCGCGTGCAAAGCGTTCGGCAGGCCGATGTAGACGAGATCGACGTCGGGCCGAGCGAGCAGCTCGTCATAGGTCGCAGCCACATCCTGCCACCCGTGCGTGTCTGCGTACGCCCGCGCACGCTCCGGGTCGCGGGCGGCGACGGCGACCAGCGCATCCCCGGTCTCTTGGGCCGGATCGCTCACAGCGGTGACTGTGATCCGAGCCGCGCCGATCGACCCTATGCGCAGCGGCTTCGCGCTCATGGCCGGTCCAGACTGCGCAGGAACTCGATGCTCTCGGCGACGTCGGCGACCGCTGCGTGAACGGCTTCGACGTCTGGCAGCACAGTGTCCTGCTCCATCGTGTACCACCCCTGATAGCCCTGGTCTTCGAGCGCGCGCACGATGTCGCCGATGCGAGCATCGCCCTGCCCGAGCGGTCGGTACATGCCCTGCACGACGGCCTCATAGTAGGTCAGATCGCCATCGCGCACGCGCTGCGCCATCGCGTTGTCGACGTCTTTGAGATGCGTGTGGCGAATGCGGTCGCCGTGCTCACGAGCCAGCTGCAGCGGGTCGGTGCCGCCGATGAACAGGTGCCCGGTGTCGAGAGTGAGCCCGATCGTCGACCGTTCGAGCACACGCTCGACGTCGTCGCTGCTCTCGATCAGCGTGCCGACGTGCGGATGCAGCGTCGCCGTGATGCCGCGCGACTCGGCGGCCTCGCGAGCGCGGTCGAGGTTCGCGAAGAAGACGTCCCACTGATCGTCGTCGAGCTGCACGCGCTCGTCATAGCCGTCTTCGCCGCTCACCGCACTGTAGATGACGGTGGTGGCGCCGGCGGCGACGTAGGCGTCGAGCTCGGCCTCGATCTCGGGCAGCGGGTCGTGGCCGGCTTTGTGCAGCACCAGCGGGAAGAACCCGCCGACGGCCTTCAGCCCGCAGCCGCTCAGCACCTGAGCGCGCTCTGCGGGAGCCTGCGGCAGAAAGCCCTCGGGGCCGAACTCGGTCGCTGCGACGCCCAGGCGGCGCATGTCGCCGAGCACTTGATCGGGGTTGAGCTGGTAGCCCCAGTCGGGCACTTCGCATACTCCCCATGAGATCGGGGCTGCGGCGATGCGGTCGGTGATGGTCGTCATTCTGGGTCTCCTGATTCGGGGGATGCTGTGGTGGCAGTAGTGGGGACGGCCTGCCAGCCGCCGGTTTCGCGCGAGCGCAGCACCGCTTCGGTGAGCCGAGCCGCGACGAGCCCGTCAGAGCTGCCGGGGCCGGCGACGGGGTGCTCCGGAGCGTCGCGAATCGCGTTCGCCCAGTGCTGCAGTTCGATGCGGTAGGCCTCGGCGAAACGGGGGCGCCAGTCTGCGGCGAGGTCATGCCGCACCCCGCCGCCACGACGCTGCACCGCGGTGACCGGTGTGGTGAGCTCAAGTGTTCCGAGCTCCCCCACCGTCTCGCAGCGCACTTCATAGCCGTAGACGGCGTTGGCCGTCACCTCGACGGTGACCAGTGCGCCGTTGCGCAGACGCAGCAGGGTCACCTGCGGGTCTGCGTAGTGCACTCTCGTCGATTCCCGCGCCGCGAGCCAGAGCACCTCGACAACAGGTGAGTCGAGCAGCCAGGGCATCACGTCGAGTTCGTGCACCAGCGAGTTCACGATAGTTGCGGTGGCGTCCCATCCCGCAGGCATCGACACGTTGCGGTGCACGGCGTGCGCGAGCAGGGCCGCCCCGATCTCGCCAGCGGCGATGCGCCGACGCAGGTCGGTGTATGACGGATCGAACCGTCGCATGAACCCCACCTGCACGAGGGGTCGTCCGGCCGCCTGCTCGGCAGCGACGATCGCCTCGCATTCGGCGACGGTCGGCGCCAGCGGCTTCTCGCAGAGCACCGGCAGCCCAGCGGCGATGGCCGCGAGCGTGAGCTCTGCATGGGTGCGATCGGCGGATGCGATGATGACCCCGTCAAGAGTTCCGCCTGCGATGAGGTCGAGTGCGTCGCCGCTCGCAACGGCTCCGATGGGTTCGGCCACCGCACGGGCGCGGTCGAGGTCGATGTCGGCGACCGCGGCGATGCGTGCCCCCGACACGGATTCGGTGATGGTCTTCACGTGATCGGCGCCCATGACCCCGGTTCCGATCACGCCGATTCGTAGTTGCTGATCGCTCATTCGTAGCCTCCGATGACGTTCTGATCCCAGTCGATGACCGACCCGGTCACGACCCCGCTGCGTTCGCTCAGCAGAAACACGATCGCATCTGCGATCTCGTCCGGCTGGCCGAGACGGCCCATCGGCTGCGCGGCTGCGGCACTCTTCTGCCAGCCCTCCTCACCACCGTGAAAGGCGCGCTGAATGGCGTCTTCGCCCGGAGTCTGCGCCCAGCCGATGTTCAGCCCGTTGATGCGAATGCGGTCGAACCGATGCGCGAACGCAGCGTTCTTCGTCGCCGCAGCCAGACCGCCCTTCGAAGCCACGTAGGGCGCGAGATAGGGCTGCCCCGCGTGGCTCGAGATCGAGATCACGTTCACGATCGTGCCTGGTTCGCCACGTCGACGCAGGTTGTCGATGGTGCGGGACATCGCGAAGAACGGCGAGGCGAGGTTGAGCTGCAGATGCTGCTGCAGCAGCTCGTGTGTGGTGTCGGTGATCGTGCCGCGGGTGGTGAGCCCGGCTGCGTTCACCAGACTGTCGATCCGGCCCCAGCGTTCGATGGTCTCGGCCACCGAGCGCTCGGCTTCGCCCGGCTGCAGCAGATCTGCCGAAATCATCAGCGCCTCCGCGCCATGCCGTTCAATCTCGTCCAGCACTGGTTTGGCCTTCTCCGCGTGACGGCCCACGATGGCGACCCCGCGCGCTCCTTCGCGAGCGGCAGCCACGGCGGTCGCGCCGCCGATGCCCTGTGTGCCGCCGGTGACGAGGACGACTCTGTCCTGCAGCAGATTCTTCATACGTGTGCCTCTCTGGTGAGTGGGATGGGCCCGGCAGCATCAAGTTCAGAGGGGGCATCGACCTCAGCGGCGGGGTCCACTTCGTTGACGGTGATCACGCGGCCCTCTTCCAGGCTGCGCTGAGCGGCGACTGCGAGCGCGAGCGCCTGGCGTCCGTCGTCGAAGCCGGGCGAGAACGGCAGCCCCTCGCGTGCTGCGGTGACGAAGCTCTGCAGCTCGGCACGGTAGGCGGACTCATACCGAGTCAGAAAGAACTCCTCCCACGCCGAGCCCTGGTCGGTGCCCGCTGCAGTGTCGAGGCGCACCCGTGAGGTGCGGTGGTTCTCGACCCGAAGCGTGCCGTCTTGGCCGAAGACCTCGATGCGCTGGTCGTAGCCCGAGGCGCTGTGTCTCGAGTTCACGATCAGCACCTGCACGCCGCTGGCCGAGGTCAGTGTGGTCATCGCCGTGTCCAGATCACCGACCGCACGAGCGCCGTCGTCGAAGAGCGCACCTCCCGATGCACTGACCGAGACGATCTCACCCACCAGGTTCCGGGCCATGTCGAAGTCATGGATCGTCATGTCGCGAAAGATGCCTCCCGAAACCGCCAAGTACTCCTGCGGCGGCGGCGCAGGGTCGCGACTGGTGATCACGACCTGTTCGATGCGACCGATTTCTCCTGCTTCGGCACCCCCCATGCGGCGCCGAAGCTCGGCGAAGTCGGGGTCGAAGCGCCGGTTGAACCCGACCATCACACGGGCCGCAGCCGGCCCCAGGCGGCGCGCAGCGGCATCCACCGAGGCCAAATCGAGATGCAGCGGCTTCTCGCAGAGCACACGGCGACCGGTCTCGACCACACGCTCGATGAACTCCAGGTGCGTCGGCGTCGGCGTGCCGACCACGACCGCGTCGACGCCGTCGTCGGCCAGCACCTCTTCGAGAGTGCCCGCGGCACGGGCGCCGTTCGCCGCAGCGACCCGCTCGGCCGCGGCGGGCACGGCATCCTGCACCCACCGCAGCTCGATGTCGGGCAGGGCCGCCGCCGCTGCGGCGTGCACCTGACCGATGCGGCCGGCCCCGAGCACGGCCAGGCCGAGCGGTCGGCCCTGCTCGATGGCACGGGCCTCACCCATGACGACCGCTTTCTGCGCCGTGGCCGTGGTCGGCCGCAGCGGTCTGCGACTCGTCGATGATCGTCGTCGGGCGGGTCACGGTGAGATGCGGCACGTCGACCGTCGAGTCCTCTTCAATGTCGTCGCGAATCGTGCGCAGCACACCGGTGTCGGTGTCGGTCTGCGCCAGCTCGTGCACCAGCTCTTCGAGCTCGGCGCCGCCGGCCATCATGCTGGTCAGCTCGTCGAGGGTGACCTCGTTCTTGCGGTAGTAGCCGATGCTGCGGCCGCGCTTGAGCAGCAGGAACCGGTCGCCGACCGGGTAGGCGTGGTGCGGGTTGTGCGTGATGAAGACCACGCCAAGCCCGCGCTCGCGCGCCTGGATGATGTAGCGCAGCACCACACCCGACTGCTTGACGCCCAGGGCGGCCGTCGGCTCGTCGAGAATGAGCACCTTCGCACCGAAGTGCACGGCGCGGGCGATCGCGACGCACTGACGCTCGCCACCCGAAAGCGTGCCGATCGGCTGGTCGACGTCACGCAGGTCGATGCCCATGTCGAGCAGCTCCTGCTTCGTCGTGCGCCTCATGAAGTCGACGTCGAGGCGGCGGAACGGCCCCCACCCCTTCGTGACCTCCGACCCGAGGAAGAAGTTGCGCCACACCGGCATGAGCGGCGCGACGGCCAGATCCTGGTAGACCGTGGCGATGCCGAGGTCGAGCGCTTGGCGCGGTGACGCCAAGTGCACCGGGTCACCTTCGACCGAGAAGACGCCGTCGTCGTGCTTGTGCAGCCCGGCGATGATCTTGATCAGCGTCGATTTGCCTGCGCCGTTGTCGCCCAGCACGCAGGTCACCTCGCCGGCGCCGACTTCGAGGTCGATGCCCTGCAGCGCGATGATGTTGCCATAGCGTTTGCCGACGTCTTCGAGCTTCACGAGCGGCGTGTGCCCGCCCGCCTGGGTGCGCGTGCCTGTCGCGGACGCGGTGGTCGCCGTGGTCGAGGCCGTGGTGGTTGCGGTCGTGTTCATTTCTTTCCTCCGCCTTTCGCAGCGCGACGCTGCAGCATGAGGTTCAGCACGGTGGCGCCAAGCAGCATGGCGCCGAGGAAGAACTTCAGCCAGTCTGGATTCCATTCGGCATACACGACGCCTTTGAGCGCCATGCCGTAGATCAGTGCGCCGATGGCGCCGCCGATGGCGCTGCCTGCACCACCGGTCATCAGGCAGCCGCCGACGACGGCCGCGATGATGTAGAGAAACTCGTTGCCGATGCCCTCGCCCGACTGCACGGTCTTGAACGCGAACAGCTGGTGCATGCCCAGCAGCCACGCGCAGAAGCCGACGCCCATGTAGAGCATGATCTTCGTGCGAGCGACCGGAACGCCGACCGCACGAGAGGCGTCAGGTGCACCACCGCTCGAGAAGATCCAGTTGCCGCCCTTGGTGCGCTTCAGCAGCCACGTGGCGACGACGACCAGCAGAATCCAGTAGAAGACCGTGATCTTCACGTTCACGCCGAAGACCGGAATGTCAGAGGCGAAGACAGCCTCGGCCGAGTCGAACCCCGGCAGGCCCTGCACCGACGGAGTGGCGACTCCGCCGGTGATGAGCCTGGTGACACCGAGGTTCAGACCGGTCAGCATGAAGAACGTGGCCAGCGTGATGATGAAGCTGGCCAGCTTCGTCTTGGTCAGCAGCCACCCGTTCAGGGCGCCCACCGCCAGTGAGAAGACGAGGCCGAAGACGACGCCCAGCCAGACATTCGTGCCGAACCAGTAGGTGAACAGCGAGGCGCTGAGCGCACTGCTGATCACGCCGACGCCGGCCGACAGGTCGACCTCGCCGCCGATCATCAGCAGCGAGACTCCGACGGCCATGATGCCGACCGTCGAGGCGCCGTAGAGCACCGTGGCGATCGACGACGGCTGCGTGAACGTCTGAGAGACCGAGGCGAACAGGATGAACAGTACGACGGCTGCCGATCCGGCCCCGAACTCAGGCTTCGAGAAAATGCGTACGAACACGCTTGATCGGGCGACACGTTCGTCTTTGCCCGGGGTGGGGCCGGTCTTCGCCGGCCCCACCGCAGTGGTCGAGGTGGTCATGATGTGCTCCTCAGCTTCAGAATGAATCGGGCAGACTAGCGTGTGCCGTTCTTGGCGAACTCTGCGACTGCGTCGGCATCGTCCTTCGTCAGGATGTTCGGGCCGGTGTAGACCGGTTTGCCGCCGCCGATCGTGTTGCCATTGGTCTTCTGCAGCCAGATGTTCTCAACGCTCAAGTACCCCTGCAGGTACGGCTGCTGATCGACGATGAAGGCGAGTCGGCCGTCCTGCAGCGCGGTGATGGCGTCGGCGCTCATGTCGAAGGTCGCGACTTTGGCACTGCTGCCTGCGCTCTGCACGGAGTCCAGTGTGCTCATGGCGATCGGAGCGGCCAGGGCCATCACGTAGTCGATGTCGGTCGTGGTCTGCAGCTTCGAGGTGATGGTCGACGCAGAGCTGGCCATGTCGGCGATGTTCACGTAGATCTGTTCGACCTGCCCGGTGAACGTCGACTTCACGCCCTCACAGCGCTGTTCGAGAGCGATCTGCCCCTGCTCGTGCACGATGCAGAGCACCTTCTTGGCGCCGACCTCGTTGAGCTGCTTGCCCGCCGACTCACCAGCGAGAGTCTCGTTCTGCCCGAAGTGAGCCGAGATGCCCAGATCTGCGAACTGGTTCTCGCCCGCGTTGATCGACACCACGGGGATGCCTGCGGCCACAGCCTCTTTCACTGCGCCGCCCACAGCGTCTGGCTTCGACAGTGCCACGACGATGCCGTCAACTTTCTGGTCGACGGCCTGCTGCACCAGCTGGGCCTGTCGGCTGCCGTCAGGGTCTGACGAGTAGAGCAGTTCGACGTTGTCTTTCGCTGCGGCGGTGTCGCCGCCCTTGCGGACGATGTCCCAGAAGGTATCGCCGGGAGCGGCTGACGTCACCATGGCGATCTTCAGACGGGGTGTGTCGACGTTCGCGCTCTTGGCCCCTGCCGGGCCGGAACACGCCGCCAGGGACACACCGGCGATCACGGCGATCAGCAGCGCGAGCATCCTGCGGATGCCATTGCGTCGCCGACGAGGTGCGGTTGCAGCCGCGCCGGGGCTGCCCGGCGTCGTTGTCGTGGTGTTCATGTTGTCCTCACTTCGTTGTGATTCGGTTTCTGTTGCGATTCGATATTCGATTGGTACTGCGGAGTTTCTGGTGTTTCTCGGTTCTGTGATGTCTCTCGGTTCCGTGCGGTGGTTCAGATGCTGTGTCTCACGTTCATGCGTTCACCGGCTGGCATCCACCAGTTCTGCGGCGTTCACCGCGAATTCCGGGCGACCGCCCGCGATCACGGCGGCGACGGCCTGCGCAGCCATGCGGAAGGTCGCTTCGCTGGCCGCGACCGAGAGGCCGGTGACGTGCGGGCTGACCAGCACGTTGTCGCGGTCGAAGACTGGATGATGCGGTGCCGGTTCGCTGGCGAAGACGTCGAGCCCGACGCCGCCGAGCACACCGGCCTCGAGAGCCTCGTCAAGCAGATCGATGTCGACCAGCCCGGCACGTGAGCAGTTGATCAGCACCTGCCCGGGCTTCGCGCTCCACAGCAGATCGCGGTCGAGCAGCGGCCGATCGGTCTCGGGCACATGCAGCGTGAGCACGTCGCTCTCGGCGACCAGCTCGGCGAGCGACCGGTTGGGCAGGTCGTCGGCCTGAATGTACGGGTCGTGCACGCTCACCTCGAAGCCGAGCGCCTGACCGAGCTGTGCGACGATGCGGCCGATACGACCGTAGCCGACCACGCCGAGGCGGCTGCCGAGCAGATCGCCGGGAGTCGGAATGGGTGCGGTGCCCCACTGTCCTGTGCTCACCAGGCGGTGCTCCTGCGGCACACGCTTGACGAGTGCGGCGGCAAGCGTGATCGCTCCCTCGGCCACTGCGCGGGCGTTGCTGCGCGGGGTGATCGCGACCGGGATGCCACGCTCGGTGGCCGCCGCGACATCCACCCGATCGACGCCGACGCCGGTGCGCGCGATGACCTTGAGCGCCGGCATCGCATCCAGCGCCGCACGGTCGACCACGTAGGCCGCACGCACGATCGCACCCTGCGCCTCGGCCAGATCGGCTGCGCTCGGATCGGTCACCAGGCGCACGTCGTCGCCCAGCCATTCGGTCACCAGCGCCGGATCGACCGGGCCGAGGCCCACGACGACCGGCTGCCCACCGTTGATGTCAGCCATGTCGCACCTGCTCTGGAGCGTTCGCGCGAACCGCGACGGTGGTGCTGCCCGCCTCGTCGGGAATCTGCTGCCAGCGGCCGTCGGCGGCGCTCTGCTCGGCGGCTGTGACGACCGAGTTCGCCGCGACCGCATCGTGGATGTTCGAGTTGGCCTGGCCTGCTCCGGTGACGGCCTCGAGGAACTTGCGCGCCTCGATCACTTTGAGGTCGTCGTAGCCCATGGCCGTGCCCGCGCCGGGCTGAAAGTGGCCGAAGTCGCCATAGCCGTCACCGGCGTAGACGGTGGTGTAGCCGAACTCTGCGGCACTACGCCCCAGAGCGACCTCGAGCTCGTTCATGCGCTGGAAGTCCCAGCGCACCGATCCCTCGGTGCCGTAGATCTCAAGGCCGTAGCTGGCGCGCGGACCGACGGCCACGCGAGAGGCCTCGAGTGTGCCGACCGCGTCTGCACCGGCCGCATCGCCGGCGAGGCGAATCAGCATGCCGGCGTAGTCCTCGTTCTCGACGGGCTTCATGACGCCGCCTTCGATCACGGCGAAATGCGTGGCCGAGCCCATCGGCAGCTCCGGGCGCTCTGTGTAGACCGTCTTGGTGACGGCGCTGACCTCGGCGACGGGGCCGACGGTGTAGTGCACCAGGTCGATGAGGTGCCCCATCAGGTCGCCGAGTACGCCCGAGCCGGCGAGACTGCGAATGAACCGCCACGACAGCGCGCCGTTGGGCTCGGCCGAGTAGTCGGCGAACATGCGACCGCGCACGTTGGTGATGCGGCCGAGGGTGCCGTCGGCGACCAGCTGGCGGATGTGCTCGACCACCGGTGCGTGACGGTAGTTGAAGCCGACCGAGGTCACGACGCCGGCGGCGTCTGCGGCCTCGGCCACACTGCGGGTCTCGTCGACGTTGCGGCCGACCGGCTTCTCGATCCAGAACGGCTTGCCTGCCTTGGCCGCGGCGATGCCCATCTCGGCGTGCAAGAAGTTCGGCGCGCAGATCGAGACCACGTCGACCTCGGGATCGTTGAGCACGTCGTGATAGTCGGTGGTGAACTTCTCGTAGCCCAGCACGTCGTGTGCGTAGGCGGCGCGGTCGGCGGCGGTGTCTGCGGCGTGCACCAGGCGTGGCGAGATGCCGAGCTCCGGGTAGACCAGCGGCAGGTTGCGGTAGGCACGGCTGTGCAGCTTGCCCATCCATCCCACCGAGATCAGGCCGACGCCGATCTGTCGCGGAGGGTTCGTCGTTGGTGTGTCGGTCATTGGTGTGCTCCTCGTCTCTGAGTGCTCAGTGTTCGTCAAAACTGGGGGGGTGCGGGGGTCGGTTCAGCTCTGCTCCCGCAGCCCGGTCACGGTGTCGTGCACCGCTTGGGCCAGCAGAGTCGAGTCAGAGCCGATGGTCAGAAAGGTGAAACCGCGCCGCTGGTAGGCCCGCGCAGCTTCGAGATTCGCAGCGAGGATGCCGACCGAGACGCCGTGCTGTCGACCGGCCTCGAGCACCCGGTCGAGCGCCTCTTGAAACACCGGGGCGTCGAACTGACGCGGCACCCCGAGTGCGTAGCTGAGATCGAGCGGCCCGACGAAGAGCACGTCGACTCCGGGCTGCGCGGCGATCTCATCGACCGTCTCCAGCGCAGCGAGCGTCTCGATCTGCACCACCGTGATGGTGTCGTCGTTGGCGCGATCGAGCGCCTCGCGGTCCTGCCCCCAGCGGGCGGCCCGGTTGTACGAGGCCACCCCGCGAATTCCCTCAGGCGGGTAGAGCTGGCCGCGACGAGCCTCGGCGACCTGCTCGGCAGAGGTGATGCGCGGCAGCATCACGCCCGCCGCCCCCGAGTCGAGCACGCGACCGACGCGGATGCGCTCCGGTGTCTCGACCCGCACCAGGGTGGGCACGCCGTAGGCGGCCGCAGCGGTCACGATGTCGCCGATCTGCGACTCGTCGCCGCCACCGTGCTCGAGGTCGGCCAGCAGCCAGTCTGCGCCCGACGCGGCGACCACTTCGGCGGCCATCGTCGACCCCAGGCCGATGAACAGCCCGACGGTCGTCTCGCCGCGTGCGAAGCGCTGCTTGAGCTCTGCGTTCACCGTGAGGGGTGATACCCGAGCGGCGCTCATCCGTGCCACTTCTGATCTGCGCGGCCCTCGAGGTACTCGTCGTAGAGTTCCTCGACCACTTTGTCACCGCTGACCTCGGCGGGCGAGACGTCCCACCAGACCTCGGCACCCGGCAGGTCGACCTGCGGCACGGTGGCCACCACGATCACGACCGGGTGTGTGGCCCCGCGGGTGCTGTCAAGCGCCGCACGGAACTCGTCGGCGGTCTCGACATAGTGCGTCTCGGCACCGAGGCCGTGCGCGATCTCGATCAGGTCGATCTTCAGGTAGTCGCCCTCGAGTCGGCCCGGCTTGGTCTCGCCGACCTCTGTGACGGCCTGGTGCAGCGAGGCTCCGGACTCGTCGCGATAGCGAAACTCGTTGGCGAAGTGACGGCCGGTCTTGCCCATCTGCAGACGACGGATCACCTGGAAGCCGTGGTTCTCAGAGACCACCAGTGTGAACCCGATGCCCTCGGCGGCTGCGGTGACGATCTCGGTGGGCTGCATCAGGAAGGTGCCGTCGCCGATGAACGCGGTCACCCGGTGCTCCGGGTTCGGGTCGGCCAGGCGCACGCCGATCGCCGCAGGCAGCTCGTAGCCCATGCACGAGAAGCCGAACTCGAGGTGCGCATGGCGGCCGTCGGTCGCATCCCACACCTTCTGCAGGTCTCCCGGAGGGCTGCCCGCCGCCGCGATGATGGTGTCGCCGCTGCGTGCGTGCTCTTGCAGCACGCCGATCAGCTGCCCCTGCGTGATCACGGCGTTCGTGACCGGCGCATCCGGGTGATCGGTGCGAACGAACGCCCGATCGGGGTCGAGAGCCGCTGCTCGCTTCGGTGCCCAGGCATCCTGCTCACGGGCGATCTCTTCACGCCACGCCGCAGGGATGCTGTAGTCGCCCAGCTCGTCGGCCAGCGCCCGCAGCGCGAGCTGCGCGTCAGCGACCGCGGCGACCGCGCCCTCTTTGATCGCGTCGAACTCGCTGACGTTCACCGAGGCGAAACGCGCGTCGGCCGCGAAGAGCGACTGCGAGGCGGTGGCGAAGTCGGTCAGGCGGGTGCCGACGTGCACGATCAGGTCGGCATGCTGCGCCAAGTGATTCGTCGCCGGGGTGCCCTCGAGTCCGATGCCGCCGACCTGGAAGGGGCCCGGCTCGAGCACGGCGCCCTTGCCGCCGAAGGTCTCAGAGATCGGCAGGTCGGTCGAACGTCCGAGATCGGTGATCTCGCGCTGGGCGTCGGAGTAGATCACACCGCCGCCAGCGATCACCAGAGGGCGCTCGGCCCGACGAATCAGCTCGGCGATCTCGCCGATCTCGGCGGGGTCGGGCAGCGGACGACGGATCTTCCAGTCACGCGGTTCGAACATCTCGACGGGCCAGTCGTGTGCATGCGACTGGACGTCCTGCGGCAGCGAGAGAACGACGGCACCCGTCTCGACCGGGTTCGCCAGCACGCGGAACGCCTGCGGCAGCGCCGTCATCAGGTGCTCGGGGCGGCTGATGCGTTCGAAGAAGCGCGAAACGGGGCGGAAGGCGTCGTTCACCGTGGTGTCGGGCGCCGCGGGATTCTCGAGCTGCTGCAGCACCGGCCCCTGGCGACGGGTCGCGTAGGTGTCGCCGAGCAGCAGCAGCAGCGGCAGTCGGTTGACCGTGGCGAGGCCCGCTGCGGTGAGCGTGTTGGTCGCTCCCGGACCGATGGATGCGGTGACCGCGAGCGCCTGACGCCGCTTGGCCGCTTTGGCGTAGCCGACGGCGATGTGCCCGAGTGACTGTTCGTTGCGGCCCTGGATGAAGGGCAGCTGATCGAGGTTGGCGGCGAAGGCCTGCCCCAGCCCGGCGACATTGCCGTGGCCGAAGATGCCCAGAGCCGCGGGGATGAAGCGCTGCCGCTCGCCGTCGACCACGCTGTGCTGCGCGGTGATGTAGCGAACGATGGCCTGCGCGACGGTGAGCCGCACCGTCTTGCCGGATGCTCCGTGAACCATGTCGGGTTCCTCTCTGCGGGTTTCGTGTTCCTGAAGTCGTCTCGTTTCGAGCGGTGTCGAAGCGCGACGCTGGTCTGTTGGGGTGTGTGCGGGCGTCTGCCGTGCAGCCTGGTCAGCCGTGCAGCACGATGGTTTTGACCTCGGTCATCTCGGCGACCGCGGCGCGTGGCCCCTCTTTGCCGATGCCGCTGGCTTTGAGCCCGCCGTAGGGCATCAGGTCTGCGCGCCACAGCGGCGTCCAGTTGATGTGCACCGAGCCCGCGTCGACCTCGCGAATGACCTTCGTGATCGTCGAGACGCTGCCGGTGAAGACGCCCGCTGCCAGGCCGTACGGGGTGCCGTTCGCCACAGCGAGGGCGTCGTCGAGGTCAGAGGCCTCGGTGATCGCGACTGCCGGGCCGAAGAGCTCCTGCTGCGAGAGCGGGTCTTCGAGCCGCACACCGTCCACGATCGCCGGCTGCACGACCGCACCGTCACGGTCGCCGCCGGTGACCAGTCGGGCGCCGCGTGAGACCGCATCCCGAATGCTGTCGTGCACGCGCTCGGCCTCGCCCTCGGTGATCAGCGTGCCGATGTCTGTCGACGCGCTCGACGGGTCGCCGGCCCGCAGCTGCGAGACCTTCGCGGCCAGGGCATCCACGAAATCGGCGTGCACGTCACGGTGCACGACCACGCGCTGCACCGAGATGCAGACCTGGCCCGCGTTCGCGTAGCCGCCCTTTGCGACTGCCTCGGCAGCACGCTCGAGGTCGGCATCCGGCAGCACCACGGTCGGCGACGAGGCTCCGAGTTCGAGCGAGAGCTTCTTGACACCGGCGATCTGAGTGATGCGCTCGCCCACTCCGGTCGAGCCGGTGAATGAGATCTTTCGGATGCGCGGGTCGCTCACGAGCAGGTCGCCGATCAGCGAGCCGGCACCGGTGAGCACGGAGAGCACACCCTCGGGAAGCCCTGCGTCGACGAAGCACTGGGCCAATGCGAGCGCGGTGAGCGGTGTGGTGCGGGCGGGTTTGAGGATCACAGCGTTGCCCGCTGCGAGCGCCGGGGCGATCTTGTGCAGCACGAGCAGCGACGGGTAGTTGAAGGGGGTGATCGCGGCGACGATGCCGACGGGCTGGCGGACGGTAAATCCCACCTTCTCGAGGCCGGTGCCGGGATTCGCGTCGAGTGGCAGCGTCTCGCCGTAGAGCTGGGTGCCTTCGAAGGTGGCCAGGCGGATCAGCTCGCCGCTGCGCGAGCACTCGGCGGTGGCCTCGGCGAGCGTCTTGCCGTTCTCAGCCGAGAGGATCGCCGCAATGCGGTCGACGCGCTCATCGGCGAGCTCGGCAGCGCGAAACAGGATGCCCGAGCGCTCGTGTGCTGGAGTGCGACGCCAACGGGCGGCACCGGCTTCTGCGGCGCGGACGGCTTCTTCGACGTCTTCGGCTGCAGCGGCGGTGATCTCGGCTACGGTCTGGCCGGTGTAGGGATTGGTGACGGCCTCGACCGCGCTCTGAGCGCTCGCCGGCTGCCACTGGCTGCCGATGAGCAGCTGCCCTGCGTGTGCGAGTTCTGCCGCGCCCTGCGGGTTGTCTGCTGACGCCATTGTCACGATTCCTTCGCTTCACCGTTCGTTTCGAGCTTGTGGCCGCTGAAGGCCTTGCTGTCGGCTCTTCTGACGCCGGTGCTCGCGGCCTCGTCCGAAAGCAGTCTCGTCTGAAACTCGTTCATCTCGGTTTCTTCAGAGGCCGGGGCCGCTCAGCTTCATGCGGTCGTACTCGATTCGAGTCCAACCTCAGTGTTGGACCGGTCCAACTTTAGGCATAAGACCCAGGTGACTGACAAGTGCTGCGGCCCAGATATACGATCTGCGTCTCTCGTCGTGCGCCGGGCTGAACTTCTGTACCTGTACCGAGCCAGGCTTTGTTCTTGCGCCGACCTGGGCTTCTGTACCTGTACCGACCTGGGTTTCTATTCGCGCGCCGGGACACTGACCCCCACTCTCAGCAAATCCTCGGCGAGACTGCCGTTGACTCACGCCGGCGCTCACTCTGGCTGCCCTGCGCATCGACTTCGCTGCACGCGGTTGCGCTGGCAGGTGCACGGTTCCGCTAAAATCCCCCCGATCTCAGCAAAACCGTGTACATCTCAGCAAAACCGTGTACATCTCAGCAGAACCGTGCACACCTACAGAGCTGTCCACGGCCAGCGCCGCTCGGCACTCGATCACCGCCCCTAAGCCCCGCACATGACCCTGCGCACAGAATCTGGGCACGAGCCCTGCACACGAACCATGCAAACAAAACCTACACATGCGCCCTGCACACGAAATCTGGACCTGAGCACCGCCCCTTAAACCCTGCACACGAGCCCTGCACACCGACCACTCCATACGGGCTCTTAAGTTCACGCGCACAGCAGATCAGCAGCTCCCCGCGCCGTCGCCTTCGCGCCGAGCGAGGCCGCTTCGCCGCGGTCAGGCTGGTGTCACGCAGCAGTCGAACCGCGCACGACAAGTCGCGGAATCACCAGCCGCTCGCGATGCCCCTCGAACGGCCCGTCGGCGTCGAGCAGCAGACGCACGGTCTCGTGCGAGATCTCCTCGTTGCGTGGATCGACCGTGGTGAGCGAGATGC
The DNA here is from genome assembly GCF_008831165.1 of Pseudoclavibacter sp. CFCC 14310. Lineage (NCBI taxonomy): Bacteria > Bacillati > Actinomycetota > Actinomycetes > Micrococcales > Microbacteriaceae > Pseudoclavibacter > Pseudoclavibacter sp. CFCC 14310. The sequence goes on from NZ_WBKC01000004.1 coordinate 58,240, forward strand.
GATCGATGCCCGAGAGCGCCGTGTCGTCGTATCCGGTGACCGCGATGTCTTCGGGCACGCGCAGGCCGAGCTGTTCCACTGCGGTGATCACGCCGAGCGCCGCCAGATCGTTCACCGCCACGATCGCGGTGGGGCGTTCCCCAGCAGGGCGCAGAGTCAGATTCTCAATCGCCGAGGGGCGCACATCATCAGGATGCAGGGCCTGGGTCCCGATCGCAGCTCCCGTCCCAGCGGCTGTCGGCGCAGCATTCCTCACCGCAGCATCCCCCACCGCACCGGCTCGCCCGCCGGGATCCCCCGGCGAACGCGTCAGCAGACGACGCGTCACCTCGATCGCGCGCTCCGTCGTGTAGTCAGAGAGTTCGACCTCGATGTGCTCGGCCAGTCGATGGCGATGCATCGCGCCTTCGTACGCGTCACGTCGATTGACAGCTGCGCCGCCGCCGGCACCGCCGACATGGGCGATGCGTCTGTGCCCGCGCTCGACGAGATGATCGACGATCAGATCGATGCCGATGACATCGTCGTTGCGCACCACATAGACGTGCTCGAGATCATCTGCCGTGCCGCTGGCGACGACCGTCGGTATGCGTTCCATGAGCGGCTGCACGATGTCGAGCGAGGGCACCGATCCGATGACCACCAGGCTGCTCGGGTGCATGTCACGCAGCACGGGCAGCACACGATCGTCGAACTCCCGGTTGCCACCGGCGTCGGTGAACAGCGCACTCGACACGAGTGTGCGCTGCCCTGCGCCGCGCAGCTCGGCGCGAATTCCCTCCAGAATCTCGGCGAAGATCGGGTTCGCGAGGTCGGGCACCATCACTCCGACGAAGTCTCCGTCGCCAGCCGCCAACGAACGCGCCATCCAGTTCGGTGAGAAGCCGAGCCGCTGCGCCGCATCGAGCACGAGCTTTCGACGCACATCGCTGACCCGCGGATCGTCATTGAACACCATCGAGACGAGAGACTTCGACACGCCGGCTTCGGCCGCCACGTCTCTGATCGTCGGCCCACTTCTTCGACCTTGCCCCATGATGCCCCCTTTGGTGCCACATTCATCATCGCAGCATTCGCCGCGCGTCGTGGCCCGCTCGATCTGCTCGGTCTCCCCGATCTGCCCACTCTTCCCTGCCGGTCTGCTCGGCCCGCTCGGCCCGCTCGGCGCACTCGCGGCGTATCCCCTCACCCGCCGAAGGGCAGCCTCGCATCGATCTGCCCGGCATCCCAGGTCTCACGCAGCCATCCGTGCGCCGGGTCGTCCTGGATGAGCCACTCGCGCTCGCCCGCACCGGCCATCACGTTCAGGTAGTACGCGTCGTAGCCTGGCGCGGCCGCCACCGGTCCGTGATAGCCGTACGGCACCAAGGCGATGTCACCGGTGCGCACCATGGCGCTGATCTCGATCGGCCGACGATCCGACGGATACGTCGCGAACAGCGCGAACGGATCGGCTTCGTGACCCGCCGCCTCCACTCCAGCGTCGACAGCCCGAGCTGAGGCATCGGCGACCCCGCCCAGCCCGCGCTCGACTTCGACCTCGAAGTAGTAGATCTCTTCGAGCGCCGTCTCGACACCGGGCACGTCGCGGTCGTGCTTGTGCGTCGGGTACGACGACCAGCAGCCGCCGGGGGTGAGCACCTCGCACGCGATGATCGCCCCGGCACGCAGCCGGGCCGGCGTGCCGAAGTTGTGCACCTGTCGACTCATGTTGCCGCTGCCGCGCAGCTCGACCGGCACGCTCTCACGCCGAATCACCTCGACCGGCAGCCGCAGATCGGTGTACGCCTGCGACACCGACACCCGACCGTGGCCCGTGAGTGTGTACTCGGCGTCGATGGGCAGATAGAGCGCATCGGCCGGCCCGTCGAACACCGACGCCCGCCCGCGCAGCTCCACGGCAGCATCCGGCGCTGCGCCGGGCACGCTGTAGCGCACCTCGCACTCACCCGTCAGCGGCAGGATGATCGACTCACGCCCGCTCGCCCGCTCGCTGACCGGCCCCCGGTCGAGATCGGCGATGCGCAGCGCGGTGTGACGCCAACCGGGAACGCCGCGGTCGACCACGTCGCCCCAGCCGTCACGAGCGAGTTCGCCGGGTCGATAGGTCCATTTTCGGGTCATGCGGATGCTCCCCTCACGCCCGCGACGTCAGCCGCCTCATCAGCCGCCTCGGCAGGTGTCTCGCCGACAGGATTGCCGTGCACCAGTTCGACGGCACGAGCGACCGCACCCTCGACATCGCCGTCGGGTGGGTAGAGCAGCGAGCGCCCCACGACCAAGCCGCGCACGCCCGGCAGCGCCAACGCGTCGGCCCAGCTTCGGAACGCCCCCTCTGGGTCGGCACTGGTGTCGCCACCGAGCAGAAGCATCGGCAGCGTCGTCGCCGCCGCTACCGCGGCCATATCGTCGACCACCGGCACTTTGAGCCAGGTACTGCGCGAAGACCCGCCGAGCCCAGATGCAATCGCCACCGAGCGCACGACGGCCTCGGTGCTGAGGTCGTTGACGACGCGCGTGCGCTGCCCCTGGGGCACGCGCCGGCTGATGAACGGCTCCAACAGGATCGGCACGTCTGCCTGCGCGAAGGCGCTCACCTCAGCGGCGATCGTCTCAAGGGTGCGCACGGTTCCCGGGTCGTCAAGGTCGATGCGCACGAGCGCCTTGCCCATGTCGAGTCGGTCGCGCAGCACGTCGGCCAGCCGGTGTGCGGTGAGCCGGTCGTCCATTTCGAAGGATGCGCCCGCGAGCCCGCCTCGATTCAGCGACGCGATCGCCACCCGGCCGTCAAGCAGCCCGAGCAGCGCGAGGTCGTCGAGCACATCGGGGGTGCCGAGCACTCCGTCGACTTCGTCGTTCTCGAGTGCAGCCGCCAGACGCCGCAGCAGGTCGTCTCGGCTCGACATGGCCATGGGGTCGTCGCCGATGCCGAGCGCTCCACGTGCCGGGTGATCGGCTGCCACGATGAGCAGACGGCCGTCATCCTGCAACAGCGGCCGGCGAACGCGATCTGCATGTGACATATCGATGCGGTGCGGCTCGCAGGCGCGCACCTCGCGAAGCTCGGCGAGTACTGCGGCGAAGTCGTCGTCAGGGATCGCACTCATGCGCGTACCTCACTGTGTGCGTCGTCTGCATGGTTCGCGGCACCCGCAGGACCGGTCGAGCCGAGCATCGCATCCACCTCGAACTCGGTCGGCATCGCGGTCGAGCATTCGCGGCGCGATGCCACGATCGCGCCGGCGGCGTTCGCGAAGCGCAGAGTCCGTTCGAGCGGCCAGTCATTGAGCAGCCCGTGGATGAGTGCCCCGCCGAACGCGTCGCCGGCACCCAGCCCGTTCACCACCACGACCGGCGTCGGCGGGACCTCGACGCGTTCGGTCGCAGTGCGTGCGAGCACGCCTTTCGGGCCCTGTTTCACGATCGCGAGCCGCACACCGGTCGCCAGCAGCGCCTCCGCGGCGCGATCGGGATCGGTCTCTCCGACGGCGACTTCGCACTCTTCGCGATTGCCGACGGCCACGGTGACCTGCGGCAGGATCTGCGCGATGCGTTCGTGCGCCACGGCCGAGCTGGGCCAGAACTGCGCACGGTAGTCGAGGTCGAGCACGACAGTCGGCTCGTCCCCGCCGCCGCCTGCCCGTCGCAGGGCCTCGAGATGGGTGTCGAAGCTCGGCTGCTCACTGAGCCCGGTGGCGGTGAGCCAGACCAGACGTGGTCGCTTCAGCGATGTCGACTTCGACGACGCCTCGGGCAGCACTTCGTCGAGCTGTTCGGGCAGCAGGCAGAGGTCGGGGGCTTTAGGCTCTCGGTAGAAGTAGAGGGGAAAGTCGTCGGGCGGAAATATCTCGCAGAATGTGACTGGAGTCTGGTACTCAGCCACTGTGCGCACACCGGTCGAGTCGACGCCCAGGCGCTGAAGCTCGTGCCGCAGATATCGGCCGAAGGGGTCGTCGCCGACTCCCGAGATCAGCGCTGGGTGGTGCCCGTATCTGGCCGCCGCAACGGTGACGTTCGCGGCCGAGCCGCCGAGGTATTTGCCGAAACTGGTGACCTCTTCGAGACCCAGGCCGTTCTGCAGCGGGTAGACGTCGACGCCGAGGCGCCCGAGTGCGACGACGTCGGGAGTTGACGAGGCTGAGCCAGCTGGACGCGTTGTGCCGGCGCCGGTGTCTGCATCTGTGCCTCTGTGAGGGCTCGTGGGGGGAGCCGAGTCTCCGACCGAACTATTGGACCGTTCCAATTCTGTCTCCTTCAGTGCGCCTTTGCAGTGAGTAAGGGGTACTGATGAGACTAGCCCACCGAGACGACCGGCGTCGAACGTGACGGGCGATTCCGTGGAGGGCGAAGGTGCTCAGGAGGTGAGCTGGAGTGACGATCGGCTCGGTGCGACGTTCTCTGCGATCTGTCTGGGGCGTTATGCGGCGTTATGCGGCGGCGACGGTGAGCTGCTCGCGCACGACGGCCGCGAGCTTCTCTGCCCAGTCGTGTGCGACACGCTCTGACGTCGCCTCGACCATCACGCGAACGAGCGGCTCAGTGCCGCTCGGCCGCAGCAGCACGCGACCTTGGTCACCCAGCTGGGCTTCGGCATCCGTCACCGCGTCTTTGATCACGGCGTTCGACGACAGTGCGGTCTTGTCGACGCCGCGCACGTTGATCAGGGTCTGCGGATACACCGTCATCGCCTCGTCGGCGAGAACCGAGAGCGGCTTGCCCGTCTCGGCCATGACCGAGAGCAGCTGCAGGCCGGTCAGCAGGCCATCGCCTGTGGTGGCGTAGCGGCGAAAGATGACGTGCCCGGACTGCTCGCCGCCGAGACCGAGGTTCGACCGGTTGAGCTCTTCGAGCACGTAGCGGTCGCCCACGGCGGTCTGACGAACCTCGATGCCCGCCTTCTGCATGGCGAGGTGCAGGCCGAGGTTGCTCATCACAGTGCAGACCAGCGTGTTGCCGGGCAGCTGGCGCCGCCGGTGCAGCGCAGTGGCGAGGATCGCCATGATCTGATCGCCGTCGATCACACGGCCGTTCTCATCGACGGCCAGGCAGCGGTCTGCGTCGCCGTCATGGGCGATGCCGACCTGTGCACGATCTGCGATGACCGCCTCTCGCAGCTTCTCGAGATGCGTCGAACCGACGCCGTCGTTGATGTTGACCCCGTTGGGATCTGCACCGATGAGTCTGACGAGCTTGGCACCGGCGTCGGTGAACGCCTGGGGCGAGACACCGGCTGCTGCTCCGTTCGCGCAGTCGAGCGCCAGACGAATGCCGCCAAGTGAGTTGGGCACAGTGCCGAGCAGGTGCAGCAGGTACCGGTCTTCTGCGTCTGCGAACGTGGAGATGCGCCCCACGTCGACACCGGTTGGGGCAAGCTTCGGCTGGTCGAGTTCGACCTCGATCTTGTCTTCGACCTCGTCAGGCAGTTTGAGACCGCCCTTGGCGAAGAACTTGATGCCGTTGTCTGCCGCGGGGTTGTGCGATGCAGAGATCATCACGCCGAAGTCGGCCTGCAGATCCTGCACGAGGAACGCCGTCGCCGGCGTGGGCAGCACGCCCGCGTCATGCACGTCGACTCCCCCGCTGGCCAGCCCCGCCGCGACCGCAGCGCCGATGAACTCACCGGAGATGCGGGGGTCGCGACCGAGGACGGCCATGGGACGACGACCCGCCGCCCGCGCCTCAGCGCCGAGCACCCGCGCAGCGGCCTGAGCCAGCTGCAGCGAGAGTTCGACGGTGAGGTCGCGGTTGGCGAGTCCTCGCACCCCATCGGTGCCAAAAAGTCGAGGCATGACGTTCCCAGTTCGAGCGGTTTAGCGCTTCGAGTACTGAGGAGCCTTGCGGGCTTTCTTGAGACCGGCCTTCTTGCGCTCTTTGATTCGGGCGTCACGGCTCAGGAAGCCGGCCTTCTTGAGCTCGGGTCGGTTGTTGTCGGCATCGATGCCGTTGAGTGCGCGGGCGATGGCCAGACGCAGTGCGCCAGCCTGGCCCGAGGGGCCGCCGCCGTTGATGGTCGCGGTGATGTCATACGCGCTCTCGAGCCCGAGGAGCGTGAGCGGATCCTTGATCAGCTGCTGGTGCAGCTTGTTCGGGAAGTAGACATCGAGGGTACGGCCGTTGACCGTGATCTCGCCGCTGCCCGGAACCAGGCGCACGCGAGCGATGGCCTCTTTGCGACGGCCGACTGCGGCACCCGGCACGCTGAGGTTGCGCGGTGCGCGCTCTTCAACGGCCTCTGCGCCCTCAGGCGTCGAGGTGCTGTACGAAGTGAGGTTTTCTGTGTTCTCTGCCACGGTGTTCTCCTGTGAAAGTCTCTCGGCGCCGGTCACTGGGCGATCTGGCTGAAGGTGTACGGCACCGGCTTCTGCGCGGCGTGCGGGTGCTCGGCACCCTTGTAGACCTTGAGCTTGCCAAGCTGCTCGCGGCCGATGGTGTTCTTGGGAAGCATGCCGCGAACGGCCTTCTCGATGGCGCGCTCAGGGTTCTCGCGCAGCAGATCGCTGTACTTGACTCCCTTGATGCCGCCCGGGTAGTTCGAGTGGCGCCAGGCGATCTTCTTGTCGGCCTTGCCGTTGCTCAGCACGACCTTCTCGGCGTTGATGATGATGACGTAGTCGCCTGTGTCCAGGTGAGGAACGAAGGTGGGCTTGTTCTTGCCGCGCAGGATGGCGGCAGCGTGGCTGGCCAGTCGGCCGAGCACCACGTCGGTGGCGTCGATGATGACCCAGTTGCGCTTGATTTCGCCGGCTTTCGGCGAGTATGTGCGTGTCACTAGCTTCTCTCTCTCGATTTGAGGTGTTCGTGAATCCCACTCCGATGCGATTCCCGCGCGTCGAATGCACCCTCGCGCCCCGCAGTCGACATCGTCCACGCGATGCGTGACCAGTCGAACGAGACGTTTGGAGCATCCTCAGTCGTGTGAATACAGACGGTGGAGGGCTCAAGTCGGGCAGCACAGCTGTTGCACAAGGCTCAGCCGCGCATACCAAAGAGAGAGTCTAGTCGAATGCGCGCAGCCACAGCAACCTGTGTGGCGCTGGGTCCAGGGTGCGGCCGTCGATGCCGCCAGACCCCGCCCGACGCGCCCACGCTGTCACAACCAGCTGTGAATGTCCGAGGAATCCCCTATCATTCTGCGTACCGGTGGCACGGCATGTGCTCGCGTGACATTGGTACCACTGAGACATTCAAAGGAGAATGCCCCATGTCCACGACGACACCCTCAGGACGGCCGACTGCAGGCGGGCAGCCTGCGGCATCCGCCGCAACACCGCCACCAGAGTGGGATGAATCGAAGCTCGTCTCAGACCCTGCACTGCCGCCCACGGCGGTAGACCCCAAACTTCTCGACAAACCGAAGTGGACCCCAGCCAAGGTCATCACCTGGATTCTCATCGCTGCCGTCGGCGCGATCGGGTGGACGATTCTCGCGGTCAGCCGCGGTGAGACCATCAACGGCATCTGGTTCGTCTTCGCCGGCGTCGCCTCATACCTCATCGCCTACCGGTTCTACAGCAAATACGTCGAGCGCAAGCTGCTGCGTCCGAACGACCGCCGCGCCACACCCGCCGAGTACTCGGCGAACGGCAAAGACTACGTCGCGACCGACCGCCGTGTGCTCTTCGGCCACCACTTCGCCGCGATCGCCGGCGCCGGCCCGCTGGTCGGCCCCGTTCTCGCCGCGCAGATGGGCTACCTGCCGGGCACGCTCTGGATCATTCTCGGAGTGATCTTCGCCGGAGCCGTCCAGGACTACGTCGTGCTCTTCGTCTCGACACGTCGGAACGGCCGTTCGCTCGGCCAGATGGCTCGCGAAGACCTCGGCCGCATCGGCGGCACGGCGGCCATCATCGCGACTCTGACGATCATGATCATCATCGTCGCGATTCTCGCGCTCGTCGTGGTCAACGCCCTCGGTGAGAGCGCCTGGGGCGTGTTCAGCGTCGGCATGACGATTCCGATCGCCCTGTTCATGGGGGTGTACCTGCGCTACCTGCGCCCGGGGAAGATCATGGAGGTGTCGGTGATCGGCATCGTCCTGCTGCTGGCTGCGATCATCGGCGGAGGCTGGGTCTCGAACACCGATTGGGGCCAGTCGATCTTCCACATGGATCGCATCGCCATCGCCTGGGCGATCATCATCTACGGGTTCGTCGCCGCGGTTCTGCCGGTCTGGCTGCTGCTGACCCCGCGCGACTACCTCTCGACCTTCATGAAGATCGGCGTGATCCTGCTGCTCGCCGTCTCGATCGTGGTGGTGCGCCCCGAGCTGAACGTCCCGGCGTTCAGCGAGTACGCCTCACGCTCTGACGGCCCGGTGTTCAGCGGCCCGCTCTTCCCGTTCCTCTTCGTGACCATCGCATGCGGCGCGCTCTCCGGCTTCCACGCGCTGATCGCCTCAGGCACCACCCCGAAGATGGTGCACAAAGAGCGGCAGACTCGATTCATCGGCTACGGCGGCATGCTCATGGAGTCACTCGTCGCTCTGATGGCCTTCGTCGCTGCCCTCTCGATCGACCGAGGCATCTACTTCGCGATGAACTCCTCGGCCGCGGCGACCGGAGGCACGGTCGAGGGCGCAGCCAAATTCGTCAACTCGCTGGGTCTCAACGGCGTGCACGTCGAGGGCAGCATGCTGCAGCAGGTCGCCGACGACGTGGGCGAGCACTCGATCGTCTCGCGCACCGGCGGCGCACCGACCCTGGCCGTCGGCATCGCCGAGATCATGCACAACATCACGCCCGGGCTGAAGGCGTTCTGGTACCACTTCGCAATCATGTTCGAGGCGCTGTTCATCCTGACCGCGGTCGACGCCGGCACGCGTGTCGCACGATTCCAGCTGCAGGAGGCCGTCGGCAACTTCTGGCCACGGTTCAAAGACAACAACTGGCGACCGGGTGTGTGGCTGGCAACCGCGATCATGGTCGCCGGCTGGGGCTACATCCTGATCTTGGGTGTGACCGATCCGTTGGGCGGCATCAACACGTTCTTCCCGCTCTTCGGCGTGGCCAACCAGCTGCTCGCCGCGATCGCCCTCGCCGTCGCAACCGCCATCTTCGCGAAGAAGGGCCGCAAGTACTTCAAGTACCTGTGGATCACCGGAATCCCATTGGTCTTCGATCTCGTCGTCACGCTGACCGGTTCGTGGTACAAGATCTTCTCGTCGAACGCAACGATCGGCTATTGGGCCAATCACTTTGCGACACGGGGCAAGCTCGCCGAGCTGCGCGAGTCTGGCACGGTCGCGGGCGTCGCCATCGCCGAAGAGAAGGTCGCCGCGCAGATCACCAGCTTCGAGGCGACGATCCGCAACACCGCAGTCCAAGGTTCGCTGTCTATTCTCTTCGCCGTGCTGACCGTCATCGTGATCGTCGCGGCGCTGACCAAGATCGTGCAGGCCTGGCGAGGCAACGGGCTGCCGACGACCGAACCGGCGCCGGTCGCCAGCGAGACCTACGCACCGTCGGGGCTGATCGCGTCACGCGAAGAGAGCGATCTGAATCACGAATGGGAGCAGGTCTCCCCCGAGAAGCTGAAAGTGCACGTGAGCGGATGAGCAGCGCAACGTCACACACGACGAACGCCGTGCTCGTCTGGCTCAACGGCATCCGCCGTCTGCTGCGGGGCATGCTCGGGGCGAACGCGTACAACGACTACGTCGCGCACCGTCAGCGGGTGCACCCCGGCAAGCCAGTGATGAGCGAACGCGAGTTCTGGCGCGAGCAGGCACGCGAACAGGAGGCCAACCCGGGGGCGCGCTGCTGCTGAGCCACCAGACCTTTCGACCCCTCAGTCGCTGAACGACTCGGACCCGCCAGGATGCACCCCGTCTCGGCGGGCCCGAGTCTGTTCGGCCCGGACCGCCAGCTCCGCGTCAGCAGGATACCCGACCTCTGCGAGCACCAGCCCGTGGCCCGGCACCATCTTGTATTCGGTACCGCGGCTGCCTCGGTCGCGCAGGCGCACGAGGTCGTCGATCTCGAGATCTCCTGCGCCGACGGCGAGCGTCGCCCCGACGAGACAGCGCACCATATGGTGGCAGAATGCGTCAGCCTGCACCGTCGCGATGAGGATGCCGTTCGGCGTCGCCGCAGACGTCACGGCAGGGGCTCTGGCTGCGTCGCGACGCCACTCGAAACGCTGCAGCTCGCGAATGGTCGTCGCTCCCTCACGCGGACGGCAGTACGCTGCCCAGTCATGCAGCCCGAGCAGAGTCTGCGCCGCACGATTCATGCGTTCGACGTCGACGCGCTGCGGCCATGCCAGCACGTGTCGTCGCAGCAGCGGGTCGCGCGTGCCCCAGTCGTCACTGACCCGGTACTCATAGCGGCGCCAGATCGGAGAGAAGCGGGCGTCGAAGCCAGGAGCAGCCGTGCGCACACTGCGGACGAGCAGGTCGGGCACCCGTCCGAGAACGCTGCGCAGCCGAGAACACAGCACAGGTGCCGCGCGCTCCGGCAGCGGTTCGCCCACGTCGCACGACGCCTCGGCTCGGCGTGCGCTTCGCTTCGCATGGTCGGCGCGCGCGAGCTGTTCGAGTGCACCGACCGGCACGTCGACGTGCACCACCTGACCGGTCGCATGCACTCCGGAGTCGGTACGTCCCGCGACCACAGTGCGGACGGGCTCACGCAGGATCAGCGCCAGGGCATCCTCGAGCACACCCTGCACTGTGCGCCGCCCCGGCTGCGCGGCCCAGCCCTGAAAGTCGGTGCCGTCGTAGGCGAGGTCGATGCGCACCCGGGTGCTGTCGCCTCGGTCGCTCATGGTGCTCCTGTCTTCGTCAGTTCCTGGCTCAGCCATGTCCGGCTGCCTCGTTGCTTCATCCGTCGGTGCTGCCGACACCATGCTGCCACGCCCGCAGACGACGAAAAACCCGCCGAACCGGATCACCGGAACGACGGGCTTCTCAGATCAGTCTGATCGACTACTTGGCGTCAGCCTTCTTGGTCTCATCAGCCTCGATGGCCTCGTCGACCTGCTCGGCGGCCTCGGCGACCTCAGCCTCGGCCTGAGCCTCAGCCTCGATCTGCGACTCTGAGCCCTGCACCTGAGTGTCGGGCTCGACGGCGACGGTCTCTTCTTTGATCTGCTCGTCGACGTCGGCTGCGACCTCGACGGCCTCGTCAGCCGCGTGCTTGCCGCCGCGGTTCTTCTTGACGACAGGCTCGAGCACCAGCTCAATACGCGCCAGGGGCGCATTGTCACCCTTGCGGTAGCCGAGCTTGACGATGCGAGTGTAGCCGCCCTCACGGTCGGCAACCTGCGGCGCGATCTCAGTGAAGAGCTCGTGCACGACAGACTTGTCGCGGATGATCGCGAGCACCTTGCGGCGCGACTTCAGGTCGCCGCGCTTCGCGAACGTCACCAGACGCTCGGCGAACGGACGCAGTCGCTTGGCACGGGTCTCAGTGGTGGTGATGGCCTTGTGCTCGAACAGCTGCATCGACAGGTTCGCCAGCATGAGCCGCTCGTGTGCGGGGCTGCCTCCGAGACGCGGGCCTTTAGCGGGCTTCGGCATGATTGTGGTCTCCTTCTTCGGTCAGAAAGTTATAAGTGTGGTCAGGCCTGCGTGTCGTCTTCGAAGCCCGTGTAAAAGTGGGCGCCGTCGAAGCCGGGCACTGCATCCTTCAGCGAGAGGCCGAGCTCTTCGAGCTTGTCCTTGACCTCGTCGACGGATTTCTGACCGATGTTTCGGATGTTCATCAGCTGCTGCTCGCTCAGAGCCACCAACTCGTTGACGTAGTTGATGTTCTCGCGCTTCAGGCAGTTGTACGAGCGCACTGAGAGATCGAGATCTTCGATCGGCGTCGACAGCTCGGTGGGAGCCACCACGTCTGCCGGTGCCGGACCGATCTCGATGCCCTCTGACTCGGTGTTCAGATCGCGGGCCAGGCCGAAGAGCTCGACGAGCGTGCTGCCGGCCGAAGCCACAGCGTCGCGGGGCGAGATCGAGGGTTTGGTCTCGACGTCGATGACCAGCTGGTCGAAGTCGGTGCGCTCACCGGCACGAGTCGCCTCGACGCGGTAGGTGACCTTCATGACCGGAGAGTAGATCGAATCGACCGGGATCTGACCGACCTCGGCGTACTCGCTGCGGTTCTGCTGCGCCGTGACATAGCCGCGGCCGCGCTCGATGACCAGCTCGATGTCGAGCTTCGCGTTGGCGTTCAGCGTGGCGATCACCAGATCGGGGTTGTAGACCTCGACGCCGGCCGGCACGGTGATGTCGGCAGCTGTGACCTCACCTGCACCCTGCTTGCGCAGGAACGCGGTGATGGGCTCATCGTGGTCGCTCGAGACGACGAGCTCCTTGATGTTCAGAATGATGTCTGAGACATCTTCGACCACACCGGGAACCGTGGTGAACTCGTGCAGCACGCCGTCGATGCGGATGCTGGTGACGGCCGCGCCCGGAATCGACGAGAGCAGCGTGCGGCGCATGGAGTTGCCGAGCGTGTAGCCGAACCCCGGCTCCAGCGGCTCGATGACGAACCGCGAGCGGTTCTCTGAGACGACTTCTTCAGTGAGTGTGGGTCGCTGTGCAATCAGCACGTGTGTTTCCTTTCGGCGAATCGACCGCCATATGACGACTCGCGTGTTCTGGGAATCCTCCCAGGACCGGTATTTGGGATGATGACCACGAAACCGGCGACGTTAGGGCGAACGCCGCCGGTGACGCGAACGTGCAGCGATTCAGACCCGGCGACGCTTCGGCGGGCGGCACCCGTTGTGCGTCTGCGGAGTGACGTCGTTGATCGACCCGACCTCGAGGCCGGCGGCCTGCAGCGAACGGATCGCGGTCTCGCGACCCGACCCCGGGCCCTTCACGAAGACGTCGACCTTCTTGACGCCGTGATCCTGAGCGCGCTTCGCAGCGTGCTCAGCCGCCTGCTGTGCGGCGAAGGGCGTCGACTTGCGGCTGCCCTTGTAACCGACCTCACCGGCAGATGCCCAGGCGATGACCGCCCCGGTGGTGTCGGTGATGGTGATGATGGTGTTGTTGAACGTCGACTTGATGTGTGCCTGGCCGACGGCGATGTTCTTGCGGTCTTTGCGGCGTGGCTTACGAGCCACGGCTGACTTCGGTGCTGCCATTGTTGTGCTCTGTCTCCTGAATCCTGTGGACTACTTCTTCTTGCCTGCGACGGTGCGCTTCGGACCCTTGCGCGTACGCGCGTTGGTCTTGGTGCGCTGACCGTGCACGGGCAGGCCACGACGGTGGCGGAGACCCTGGTAGCTGCCGATCTCGACCTTGCGGCGGATGTCGGCGGCAACCTCACGGCGAAGGTCACCCTCGGTCTTGTAGTTGTGCTCGATGAAATCGCGCAGTGCGACGAGCTGATCGTCGGTCAGATCCTTGACGCGGATGTCACCGCTGATCTCGGTGGCCTCCAGAATCTTGAGCGCGCTCGTGCGCCCGATGCCGAAGATGTAGGTGAGTGCGATCTCCACGCGCTTCTCGCGAGGCAGATCGACGCCTGCTAGACGTGCCATGCGGCTGCTCCTTATGGTGCATTGGAGGTGTCGGGCAGCATCTCCGTGAGTCCACCTGATCGCTCAGACGATTCCACGGCCCCAGCCTCCGACTAGGGGTGTGCTGACTCTCGTCAGCGATGCTGCTTATTGTGGTGCTTCGGCCTACTTGTAGCGGTAGACGATGCGTCCGCGGCTGAGATCGTAGGGGCTGAGCTCGACGACCACGCGGTCTTCGGGCAGAATGCGGATGTAGTGCTGACGCATCTTGCCTGAAATGTGCGCGAGCACCAGGTGCCCGTTGGTCAGCTCGACGCGGAACGTGGCGTTGGGGAGGGCCTCGACGACTGAACCTTCAATCTCGATGACACCGTCTTTTTTCGCCATGTATGCCTTACCGCCTTGATCTCTAGAGTGGATACACCGATGCCAAAAGACACCAGTTAAACATCTTATGGCTTTTTTTGATGGTTGTACAGACCGGGCGTGTCGCGAATGCGACCTAGGCTGTCAGCGGAGTCGGCACGACGCCGAACGGCGCCAGCCCTGCCGCACCGCCATCTGCGTAGCTCAGCGCCCAGATGCCGCGATCGGTCACGGCAACCTGCACCTCCCAGTGTGCGCCGTCAGACCCGTCGGCAGACGAGATCGCCCATCCGTCGGGAGCGATGACGGTTTCTTCGGTGCCGGCGGTCAGCATCGGCTCGATGCAGATGACCAGCCCGGGCTGCACCTTCGCACCGCGGCCCGAGATGTGGTAGTTGAACACCGGCGGATCTTCGTGCATCTCGCGACCGATGCCGTGCCCGATGTACTCGCGCAGGATGCCATAGTCGCCCTGACCGAGGATGTAGTCCTCGATCGCCGTGCCGACCTGGTTCACATGCTTCGCCGAAGCCAGAGCTGCGGCCCCTGCCCACATCGACTGCTCAGTGACGCGGCTGAGCTCAGCCCGACGTGCACTGACTTCGGGGTCTCCCCCGGGAACGAGCACAGTGACGGCCGAATCGCCGTTCCATCCGTTCAGCAGTGCTCCGGCATCCACTGAGACCAGGTCGCCGGGCTCGATGACACGGTCGCCGGGGATGCCGTGGACGATCTGTTCGTTGATCGAGACGCAGATCGCGTCGACGTAGTCGTCTTCGAGAGCGAAGTTGGCAGTGGCGCCGTCGGATGCGAGCGTGCGCAGTGCGACGTCGTCCAGATGTCGCGTGGTCGCTCCCGGCTGAATCGCCTTCGTGACCTCGTCGAGCACATGACGAGTGGCCATCGCCGCATCACGCAGCTGCAGAATCTGCTGCGGAGTCTTGTAGTCGAAAGTGGGTCGACGAAACATCACTTCGCGCCGAGACCGGCGAGGATGCGATCGGTGACCTCGTCGACCGCGCCGAGACCGTCGACCGTCACGAGCAGGCCGCGTTCGCGGTAGGTGTCGATCAGCGGAGCCGTCTGCTCTGCGTAGACCTCAAGACGGTGACGAATGACGTCTTCGGTGTCATCCGAACGACCCTGCTCGACGGCGCGCTTGTGCAGCCGCTCGACGAGCTCGTTCTGATCGGCTTCGATGAGCACGACCGAGTCGAGCGCCTTTCCGGCGTCACCGAGGATGTCATCGAGCTCTTTGACCTGCTCGGCCGTGCGCGGGTAGCCGTCGAGCAGAAACCCTTCGGCTGCGTCTGCCTCGTTGAGGCGTGAGCGCACGAGCGCATTCGTCAGAGAGTCGGGAACATACTCGCCGGCGTCCATGTAGCGCTTCGCCTCTTTGCCCAGCTCAGTCTGGTTCTTGACGTTCTCGCGGAAGATGTCTCCGGTCGAGATCGCCGGAACACCGAGACTCTTCGTCAGACGTGCGGCCTGCGTACCCTTGCCGGCTCCTGGCGGACCGATGAGAAGCAGTCGTTTGCTCATTTGAGTAGCCCTTCGTAGTGACGTTGTTGCAGTTGCGAGTTTATCTGCTTGACCGTCTCAAGGCCGACGCCGACGATGATCAGAATCGACGTACCGCCGAAGGCGAAGTTCTGGCCGACGCCGAGGCCGCCCAGAACGATCAGCGGCAGCAGCGCAACGATGCCAAGGTAGATCGAGCCGGGGAACGTGATGCGGCTGAGCACGTAGTTGAGGAAGTCAGCGGTCGGGCGTCCGGCGCGGATGCCCGGAATGAAGCCGCCGTACTTCTTCAGGTTCTCGGCCTGCTCCTCGGGGTTGAACGTGATGGCGACGTAGAAGTATGTGAAGCCGACGATCAGCAGGAAGTACAGCGCCATGTAGAGGGGGTGGTCGCCACGAGTGAGGTAGTTCGAGATGAACTGCACCCAGGCTGGTGGCTCCTGTGACCCGTCGCCCTGGTTGAACTGTGCGATCAGTGCGGGCAGGTAGAGCAGCGACGAGGCGAAGATGACGGGCACGACACCGGCCATGTTCACCTTGATCGGAATGTACGTGGTGTTGCCGCCGTAGGTGCGGCGCCCCACGACCCGTTTGGCGTACTGAACGGGAACGCGACGCTGGGACTGCTCGACGAAGACCACGGCCACAACGAGCACCAATGCGAGGATCAGTACAAAGAAGAAGTTACGAGGCCCGCCGTTGCCGTTCCAGATGGCACCCATCTGGCTGGGGAACTGCGCGGCGATCGAAGTGAAGATCAGCAGTGACATGCCGTTGCCGATGCCACGCTCGGTGATGAGCTCGCCGAACCACATGATCAGGCCAGTGCCGGCGGTCATGGTCAGCACCATGAGCACGATCGTGTACCACTGGTCGTTGACGATGAGCGACTCGCTGCAGGCTGTGCCGTACAGTGCGCCGGTTCGTGCGACGGTGACGAGTGTGGTGGCCTGGAGCAGACCGAGGCCAAGTGCGAGGTAACGGGTGTACTGCGTCATCTTGGCGCGACCCGACTCGCCCTCTTTGTGCAGCTCTTCAAAACGCGGGATGACCACACGCAGCAGCTGGACGATGATCGAGGCCGTGATGTAGGGCATGATGCCCATTGCGAACACCGAGAGCTGCAGCAGCGCACCGCCGCTGAACAGATTCACGAGCTCGTACAGACCCGAGGTCTGCGATGTCTGATTGATGCACTGTTTGACAGCGCTGTAATCGACGTAGGGGGTGGGAACGAAGGAGCCCAAGCGGAACAGCAGAACGATGAATAACGTGAAACCAATCTTCTTTCGAAGATCAGGCGTCTTCAAGATACGGACGACGGCGTTCGACAAACCTCAGGCTCCTGTCAAGTTGAGACGTCTCTCGACCGTGACGTACGCCACGGTCGAGAGACGACACATTCTTTACTACTCTACCGAACCACCGGCAGCAAGAATCTTCTCGCTTGCCGAGGCCGAGATCTTGTCAACGCGAACATCGAGTTTGACGGTGATCTCACCGGTTCCCAGCACCTTGACAGGCTCGCCGGCGCGCACGGCGCCCTTTGCGACGAGATCGTCAACGGTGACCTGGCCACCCTGGGGGTAGAGTGCCGCGAGGCGAACCAGGTTCACGACCTGGTACTCGACGCGAGCCGGGTTCTTGAAGCCACGCAGCTTCGGGGTGCGCATATGCAGCGGCATCTGCCCGCCTTCGAAGCCGGGACGCACCTGGTAACGAGCCTTGGTGCCCTTGGTGCCGCGACCTGCGGTCTTGCCCTTCGACGCCTCACCGCGACCCACGCGGGTGCGATCCTTCTTGGCACCAGGAGCGGGGCGAAGGTGATGAACCTTGAGCAGGCTCACTTTCGCCTCTTCCTGTGGCGCTTTCTTGTCAGCCATGCTCAAATCTCCTCAACCTTGATCAGGTGACGAACCGCGTTGACATACCCGCGGTTCACCTGGTTGTCATCCTTGATGACTGTCTGACCGATGCGGCGCAGGCCGAGTGAGCGAAGCGTGTCTCGCTGCTCGGGCCGTGCCCCGTACTTGCTCTTGACCTGGGTGACCTTCAGCTGGCTGGCCATCACTCACTCACCTTCTCGTCAGCCTTGAGCAGCGCCGCGGGTGCGACCTCGTCGAGAGGCAGACCACGACGTGCTGCCACGGCCTGCGGCTCCTCGAGCTGCTTGAGTGCGGCAACGGTGGCACGCACGATGTTGATCGTATTCGACGACCCCAGCGACTTGCTGAGCACGTCGTGCACGCCGGCGCACTCGAGCACGGCGCGCACCGGGCCACCGGCGATAACACCGGTACCGGCTGACGCCGGACGCAGCAGGACGACGCCGGCTGAGTCCTCCCCCTGCACAGGGTGCGGAATCGACTTGAGGATGCGCGGCACGCGGAAGAAGTTGCGCTTGGCCTCTTCAACACCCTTGGCAATCGCGGCCGGAACCTCTTTGGCCTTGCCATAGCCGACTCCGACGAGTCCGTCGCCGTCGCCCACGACGACCAGCGCCGTGAAGCTGAAGCGACGACCGCCCTTGACGACCTTCGACACACGGTTGATGGTCACGACGCGTTCGAGGAACGGGCTCTCTTTGTCACGGCCGCCGCGATCGCCGCGATCGCGACCGGGCTGGCGCTCGCGCGACCCGTGACGACGCTCGCGCTCGTTGGGGTCGGTGGCCTGCTGGCTCTTGCCCTGGCCTTCAGCTGAGGTTGCGCTCACCTGCTGCTCCTTTGATGCTTCGGTCTTCGTCTGTTCGCTCACAGTGTCAGCCCACCTTCGCGTGCGCCGTCAGCGACTGCTGCGACTCGACCGGCGTACTGATTGCCGCCGCGGTCGAAGACGACTGCCTCGACACCGGCCGCCTTGGCGCGGTCGGCAACGAGCTGGCCCACCTTCTTGGCCTTCGCCGTCTTATCACCGTCGAAGACACGCAGGTCTGCTTCGAGAGTCGACGCGCTTGCGACGGTCACGCCGCGGGTGTCGTCGACGACCTGCACGAAGACGTGGCGAGCCGAGCGGTTCACCACGAGACGGGGCCGCTGAGCGGTGCCGCTGAGGTGCTTGCGCACACGGACATGACGACGCTGACGCGCTGCCTGCCTGCTCTTGTTGCGTGAAGCCATGATTACTTACCAGCCTTTCCAGCCTTGCGCCGCACGTGCTCGCCTTCGTACCGCACGCCTTTGCCCTTGTACGGCTCGGGAAGGCGCAGCTTGCGCAGCTTCGCGGCGGTCTCGCCGACAGACTGCTTGTCAATGCCCTTGACGATGACCTTGTTCTGGCCTTCGACCTCGAACGAGATGCCCTCGGGCGGGTCGACCACGATGGTGTGCGAGTAACCGAGCGAGAACTCCACCGAGCTGCCCTTGGCGACGGCGCGATAGCCGGTGCCGACGATCTCGAGGCGCTTCGAATAGCCCTCGGTGACGCCAATGATGTTGTTGTGGATCAGCGTGCGGCTGAGCCCGTGAAGCGAACGCGACTCGCGCTCTTCGTCCGGACGCGCGACGATGACCTGGCTGCCGTCGACCGAAGCCGTGATCGGCTTCGGCAGTGACAGTTCGAGCTGACCCTTCGGGCCCTTCACTGCGACGTGCTGACCGTCGATCTTGACGTCGACGCCTGCAGGAATCTCAATGGGAAGCTTACCGATACGTGACATGTTCGATCACCACACGTAGGCGAGGACTTCCCCACCCACGCCCTTCGCCTTGGCCTCACGGTCAGTCAGCAGACCCGAGGAGGTGGACAGAATCGCGATGCCCAGGCCGCCGAGGACCTTGGGCAGCTCGGTCGACTTCGCGTAGACGCGCAGACCGGGCTTGGAGACTCGCTTGATGCCTTCGATCGCACGCTGGCGATCGGAGCCGTACTTCAGATCGATGGTGAGCGTGTTGCCCACGCGAGCGGGCTCCTCGCTGACCTCGCCGACATAGCCCTCACGCTTGAGGATCTCAGCGACGCTGCGCTTCAGCTTGCTGGAAGGCAGCGCGACGCGCTCGATGTGCGCGTTGTTCGCGTTGCGGATCCGCGTCAGCAGGTCGGCAACGGGGTCTGACATTGTCATGTGCAGTGTTTCCTGTTCTCGCCAGGTATCCCCGCCCCGTACACGGAGCGGGGACCTTCGGCAATCGGTGTTACTTGGTGGTCTTGGTCTTGAAGGGGAAGCCCAGGGCACGCAGCAGCGAGCGACCCTGATCATCGTTGTCAGCCGACGTCACGATCGTGATGTCGAAGCCGCGCACGTGATCGGTCTGGTCCTGATCGACTTCGTGGAAGACCGACTGCTCGGTCAGACCGAAGGTGTAGTTGCCGTTGCCGTCGAACTGGCGGTCGCTCAGACCGCGGAAGTCGCGAATACGCGGCAGCGACAGGCTGATCAGACGATCCAGGAACTCCCATGCGCGGTCGCCGCGAAGCGTGACGTGCGCACCGATGGCCTGGCCCTCGCGCAGCTTGAACTGAGCGATCGACTTGCGAGCGTGGTTGACATGCGGCTTCTGACCGGTGATGGCCGCGAGGTCGTGCACAGCACCCTCGATGAGCTTGCCATCGCGGGCAGCCTCACCGACACCGGTGTTCACGACGACCTTGACGATCTTCGGAACCTGATGCAGGTTCGTGAAGCCGAACTCCTTCTCAAGAGCCGGAATGATCTCTTCGCGGTACTTGACCTTGAGGCGAGGGGTCACCTTCTCAACCGTGGTGGTCTCTGCAGTCTCAGTCATCAGATGTCCTTACCCGACTTCTTGGCGTAGCGAACGCGGACGGTGCGCTTCACGCCATTGGTCTCAACTTCTTCGACTCGGAAGCCGACACGGGTCGGCTTCTTGGTCTCGGGATCGACGATCGCGACGTTCGAGACGTGAATCGGAGCCTCGAACTCCTTGATGCCGCCCTGCTCGCCGTTCACACCGGCGCGCACGTGACGCTTCACGATGTTCACGCCTTCGACGACGACGCGGTCAGTCTCGGGAATGACGCGCAGAACAGTTCCCTGCTTGCCTCGGTCACCGCCGCGATCCTGGCTCGCGCCCGAGATCACCTCGACGAGGTCTCCCTTGCGAATCTTCGCCATCTCAAATCACCTCCGGTGCCAGTGAAACGATCTTCATGAACTTCTTGTCGCGCAGCTCACGGCCGACGGGGCCGAAGATACGCGTACCACGAGGCTCGCCGTCGCCCTTGAGGAGCACTGCGGCGTTCTCGTCGAACTTGATGTACGAGCCGTCCGGACGACGCGTCTCTTTGACAGTGCGAACGATGACGGCCTTGACGACCTCACCCTTCTTCACACCGCCACCGGGGATCGCATCCTTGACGGTCGCCACGATGGTGTCGCCGAGACCTGCATACCGACGGTTCGAACCGCCCAGCACACGAATCGTCAGCAACTCCTTGGCGCCGGTGTTATCGGCAACCTTCAGTCGCGATTCGTTCTGAATCATGTGAATTCTCCTTGGGTAGGTTCAGGCCTACTTGGCCTTCTCCAGAATCTCAACCAGGCGCCAGCGCTTGGTGGCGGACAGCGGACGGGTCTCGTCGATGCGAACGAGGTCGCCAACACCAGCGGCGTTCTCTTCGTCGTGCACGCGAACCTTCGACGACTTGCGCATGACCTTGCCGTAGAGGGCGTGCTTGACACGATCCTCGACGACCACGGTGATGGTCTTGTCGCCCTTGTCGCTCACCACGTAGCCGCGACGGCTCTTGCGGTACCCGCGCTCCTCGGCGACAGGCGACTCCTGCTTGTTCTCGCTCATGCCTGAGCCTCCTCGTCAGTCTTGGCGGCCTTCTTCGACGTCTTGGCCTTGGCTTTCGACGCCTTCTCGGCCGGAGCCGGGGCGGGCTGCTGGCGGATGCCGAGCTCGCGCTCACGGATGATGGTGTAGATGCGTGCGATGTCGCGCTTGACGGCGCGAACACGCGATCCCGAAGCGAGCTGACCGGTGGCCGACTGGAAGCGCAGGTTGAACAGCTCTTCTTTGGCCTTCTTCAGCTCGGCTGCCAGGGCAGCCTCTTCGAGCGTCTCGAGCTTGTCGACAGCGAGGTCTTTGGATCCGATCGGCATTATGCGTCACCCTCCTCGCGCTTGATGATGCGCGCCTTGACTGGAAGTTTGTAGATGGCACGAGTGAGCGCTTCGCGAGCGATCTCATCGCTAACACCGCTCAGCTCGAAGAGCACACGCCCGGGCTTGACGTTGGCGACCCAGAACTCGGGCGAGCCCTTACCAGAACCCATTCGGGTTCCGATCGGCTTCTGCGAGAGCGGGCGATCCGGGAAGATGTTGATCCAGACCTTGCCACCACGCTTGATGTAACGCGTCATGGCGATACGAGCGGCCTCGATCTGACGGTTGGTGATGTAGGCGGGGCCGAGAGCCTGAACGCCGTATTCGCCGAATGCCAGTTCGTTGCCACCCTTCGAACGCCCTGAGCGCTTGGGGTGGTGCTGCTTGCGGTACTTGACCTTACGTGGGATGAGCATGTTCTACGCCTCCGCTCCTGCTGCCACCGGAGCATCCTTCTGCTGGCCGTGCTGGCCGCGAGGGGCTCGGCGGGAACGATCACCGCGGCTGGGACGCGAAGCCTCGAGGCTCGCCAGCTCACGATCGGTGATCTCGCCTTTATAAATCCAGACCTTCACGCCGATGCGGCCGAAGGTGGTACGTGCCTCGTAGAAGCCGTAGTCGATGTTCGCACGCAGCGTGTGCAGCGGCACACGACCCTCGCGGTAGAACTCGGAACGGCTCATCTCGGCGCCGCCCAGACGACCGGCCACCTGGATGCGAACACCCTTGGCGCCTGCGCGCATGGCGCCCTGCAGGCCCTTGCGCATGGCACGACGGAACGCGACGCGAGCAGCGAGCTGCTCTGCGACACCCTGAGCGACCAGCTGAGCCGATGCCTCGGGGTTCTTGACCTCGAGAATGTTCAGCTGAATCTGCTTGCCGGTGAGCTTCTCGAGATCGCCGCGGATGCGCTCAGCCTCAGCGCCGCGACGCCCGATGACGATACCAGGGCGCGCGGTGTGGATGTCCACTCGCACGCGATCCTTGGTGCGCTCCAGGTTGATCTTCGCGATGCCGGCGCGGTCAAGGTTCTCTGTCAGGAAGTGACGGATCTTGACGTCCTCGGCGACATAGTCCTTGTAACGCTGACCAGGCTTGTTCGAGTCGGAGAACCACCGTGACACGTGGTCAGTGGTGATGCCCAGACGGAAGCCGTAAGGGTTGACTTTCTGACCCATCAGTTGCTCTCCTTCTTCGCTGATGCCTCGGTTGCCCCAGCTGCCTCTTCAGGCGTGGCGACGACCACAGTGATGTGGCTCGTACGCTTCAGCACCCGATAGGCACGGCCCTGAGCGCGGGGACGGATGCGCTTGAGGGTCGGGCCCTCGTCGACATACGCCTCGGCGATGTAGAGCTCGTCCTCGTCGAGGAAGCTGTTCGAAGCCTCTGCCTTGACTCGCGCATTGGCGACGGCCGATGCGACGAGCTTGTAGACCGGCTCCGAAGCACCCTGCGGGGCGAACTTCAGAATTCCCAGAGCCTCGTTGACCTGCTTGCCGCGAACCAAGTTGACGACGCGACGGGCCTTCTGAGGCGTAACACGGATATGACGCAGACGCGCGGTTGCTTCTACCATCATGACCTCTCTTTCAGGAGCTGCCGACGCCTCAGCGTCGGCGGCCCTTCTTGTCGTCCTTCTCGTGACCGCGGAAGGTGCGCGTCGGCGCGAACTCGCCGAGCTTGTGGCCGACCTGCGCCTCGGTGATGAACACCGGGACGTGCTTGCGACCGTCGTGAACGGCGATCGTGTGGCCGAGGAACGCCGGAATGATCAGCGAACGGCGTGACCAGGTCTTGATCACATTCTTCGTGCCGGCCTCGTTCTGAGCGAGAACTTTGCGAAGCAGGTGCTCGTCAACGAAGGGGCCCTTTTTCAGACTGCGTGGCATTCTTGTCTATCTCCTACTTGCGCTTCTTGCTCGACGGGCGACGACGCACGATGAGCTTGTCGCTGGCTTTGTTCGGCTTGCGGGTACGGCCTTCAGGCTGACCCCACGGGCTGACCGGGTGACGACCACCCGAAGTGCGACCCTCGCCACCACCGTGCGGGTGGTCGACCGGGTTCATCACGACACCACGAACCGTCGGGCGGATGCCCTTCCAGCGGTTACGACCAGCTTTGCCCCAGTTGATGTTCGACTGCTCGGCGTTGCCGACCTCGCCGATCGTGGCACGGCAGCGGGCGTCGACGTTGCGGATCTCACCGCTGGGCAGACGCAGCTGTGCGTAGGCGCCGTCCTTCGCGACCAGACGAACGCTCGAACCGGCCGAACGGGCCAGCTTGGCTCCGCCGCCGGGGCGCAGCTCGATGGCGTGCACCACGGTACCGGTCGGGATGTTCTTCAGCGGCAGGTTGTTGCCGGGCTTGATGTCGGCGCTGGCGCCGGACTCAATGACGTCGCCCTGCTTGACCTTGTTCGGAGCCAGGATGTAGCGCTTGGTTCCATCGATGAAGTGCAGCAGCGCGATACGTGCGGTGCGGTTGGGGTCGTACTCGATGTGAGCGACCTTGGCCACGATGCCGTCTTTGTCCGCACGACGGAAGTCGATCACGCGGTACTGGCGCTTGTGCCCGCCACCGTGGTGACGCGTCGTGATGCGACCGGTCGAGTTACGACCGCCGGTCTTCGAGAGCGGCCGCAGCAGCGACTTCTCAGGCGTCGAGCGGGTGATCTCGGCGAAGTCAGCCACCGATGAACCGCGACGACCCGGGGTCGTGGGCTTGTACTTGCGAATAGCCATGATTCTTAGCCTTTCCCCGACCTAGTTCGCTGCCGAGAAGATGTCGATGGAACCCGACTTCAGCGACACGATGGCACGCTTGGTGTCTTTGCGCTTGCCGGTTCCGGTGCGGGTACGACGGGTCTTGCCCTGACGGTTGAGGGTGCGAACCTGATCGACCTCGACGTTGAAGATGGCCTCGATGGCCTGCTTGATCTCGGTCTTGTTGGCGTCAGGAGCGACCTCGAACGTGTACTTGCCCTGGTCGATGAGGTTGTAGCTCTTCTCAGAGACGATGGGCTTGATCACCACGTCGTGTGTGTGCTTGTTGAGCTCAGTCATTCTGCATCACCTTTCTGCGCGGCGCGGCCGACGAACTGCTCGAAGGCCTGCTTGGTGAAGACGACGTCGTCGGCGACCAGCACGTCATAGGCGTTGAGCTGGCCGGCGTCGAGGCTGTTCACGTTCTGCAGGTTGCGCACGCTTTTGATCGTGAGCTCATCGGTGCGATCGACGACGAGCAGGATGTTTGCGTCGGCGGCGAACTGTGCGAGCACAGCCTTCGCTGCCTTCGTCGACGGTGTCTCGCCTGAGACGACGTCGGTGATCACATGCACGCGGCCGTTGCGAGCACGGTCGCTGAGCGAACCGCGCAGAGCTGCGGCGATCATCTTCTTCGGGGTGCGCTGCGTGTAGTCGCGCGGCACCGGCCCGTGGACGATGCCACCGCCGGTCATGTGCGGAGCACGGATCGAACCCTGTCGGGCGTTACCTGTGCCCTTCTGCTTGAACGGCTTGCGGCCTGCGCCTGAGACCTCGCCACGGTTCTTCACCTTGGCGGTGCCCTGACGGGCGGCGGCCAGCTGTGCGACGACGACCTGGTGGATCAGCGGCACGTTGGGCTGCACGTCGAAGAGATCGGCGGGCAGCTCGACACTGCCGGACTTCTTGCCCTCGGCGGTCAGCACATCGATCTTGGTGGCAGCCATGGTCAGGCCCCCTTCACAGCGTTGCGGACGAACACGACCTGGCCCTTGGGGCCGGGGATTGCGCCCTTGATGAGCAGCAGGTTGTTCTCGGCGTCGATGGCCTGCACCTTGAGGTTCTGAACGCTCACGCGCTCGGCTCCCATGCGGCCAGCCATCTTGAGGCCCTTGTAGACGCGCGACGGCGTCGAGGCCTCACCGATCGAACCCGGCTTGCGGTGGTTGCGGTGCGCACCGTGCGATGCGTTGTCACCACGGAAGTTGTGCAGCTTCATCACACCTGCGAGGCCCTTGCCCTTGCTGGTGCCGACGACGTCGACCTTCTGGCCGGCTTCGAACTGCTCGACGGTGAGCTCCTGACCGATGCTGTACTGATCGGTGTCGTTGGTGCGCACCTCGACGAGGTGGCGACGCGGGGTCACGCCTGCCTTGGCGAAGTGACCGCCAGCAGGCTTGGTGACCTTACGCGGGTCGATCTGCCCGTAGGCGATCTGGACGGCCTGGTAGCCGTCGCGCTCGGCGTCGCGAATCTGGGTCACGACGTTGGTCGTGGCCTCGACGACGGTGACGGGCACGAGGTTGTTCTCCTCGTCCCACACCTGGGTCATGCCGAGCTTGATGCCCAGCAGGCCCTTGCGGGTCTTGGTTTCAGTAGTCATTCTCTCGTGTTCCTCAGAGCTTGATCTCGATGTTCACGTCAGCAGGAAGGTCGAGACGCATCAGCGAGTCGACAGCCTTCGGCGTCGGATCGACGATGTCGATCAGGCGCTTGTGGGTGCGCTTCTCGAAGTGCTCACGGCTGTCCTTGTATTTGTGCGGCGAACGGATCACAGCGATCACGTTCTTCTCAGTGGGGAGCGGCACCGGGCCGACCACTGTCGCACCGGCACGGGTCACCGTGTCGACGATCTTGCGTGCAGAGGAATCGATCACCTCGTGGTCATACGACTTCAGTCGAATGCGGATCTTCTGTCCCGCCATCGCTGACTCCCATCTTCATTCCAAGGCAATACTGCCTTCATCGTTTCGGCAATTGTGCCGACCTTGCTTCCGAGGTCTCGACGTCTCGCCGACACTGTTCTGTGTCTGCCTGACGCCTTGACTCCGTCAGGACGCTTGTGAGCTCTCGCTCATTCACGCACCACTGTTCTTCTGTCAAAGCTGCGTCCACTGCCTGTGTGAACTCCCCCACAACGACCGAGGGGCGGGCACGCAGGCACCCGAACTCTTGTCGTGTTGTGAGGTCTCAACGGCAAAAACCGCATCACTGCCGTTGTTCACGGCTGGACGCACTGTTCGTACCGACGTGTTCTGCTGCAAGCGGCCGAATCTCAGATCCGACACATACTGGCAGTGATCCGCGCGAACGCGGAATTTCTGGAACTGAACAAGTTTGCCACAGAGTTGGACCATTAAGCAACCCGGGCGTGTCGCCCTGGGCGAGTCGCTGCGGGCGCCTTCCCGACGCCCTAGAACCGGCACCCGGGCTTCGCGCCGTCACCCCGCCGGCAGACGCCCTTCACGCTCAGCGACCGGTGGCCACCAGCCCGGCCCACTGCTCGAGCTCGACGCGGGGGCCGGTGAAGAACGGCGTCTCTTCTCGCACATGCAGACGTGCCTTCGTGCCGCGCATATGACGCATCAGATCGACGATGCGGTGCAGCTCGTCGGCCTCGAACGCCAGAATCCACTCGTAGTCACCGAGCCCGAACGACGCGATGGTGTTCGCACGCACGTCGGGGTAGTCGACCGCATACTGCCCGTGCTCGCGCAGAATCGTCGAGCGCTCCTCATCGGGCAGCAGGTACCACTCATAGGAGCGCACGAACGGGTACACACAGAGGTAGTCGCGGGGCTGCTCCCCTGCCAGGAACGCCGGGATGTGCCGCGGATTGAATTCGGCCTGACGATGCACGGCGACGTTCGACCAGTACGGCGACAGGTGCTGTCCGAGCGGCGTGGTGAGAAAGCGGTGATAGGCGCGCTGCACCGTCTCGGGGCTCTCGGCGTACCACCAGCACATCAGGTCGGCTTCGGCACGGTATCCGGCGACGTCGTAGAACCCACGCACAGTGAGGCCCTCGATCTCGTCGAGCGCCTCCAGCGTCTCACGCGCGGCAGCCGCACGCACAGCAGCATCCTCGTCGAACGGCTCATCGACGGTGAACACCGCCCACTGTGTGTAGGTCACAGTCGAGTTGATGCGCTCGGCCTTCTGCGCGAAGCTCTCGGGCTTCGCCACGTTCGGTCGTTCCACCTTGGCGGTGGCGTTGTTCGTCGTGCTCTGGTTCGCATTGTCTGCGGTCATCGTTCTCAGTGCCTCTTCTGCTCTGTGCCTCGTGGATGTCTGTGCCTCGTGGATGTCTGTGCTCAGTGTGCGACCGGTCGCGTCAGTCGTCGTCGCCCGCGACGACCGGCAGACCGGTGACCACGCCGGCGCGCTGACGGCAGCTGTTCGGCGGTGCCACATCAGGCGTCATCGGATGCGATCCGATGACCGGACGTCGTGTGCCATGGCCGCGTTCGACCGCTGCGCGCTCGATCATCAGCTCGGCGAGGCCCTCGACGAACTCGGGGCGATGCCCCGCCGTGGTCGCACGACGCATCTCGAGGCCGATCTCGTCGGCGTGCGCTGCGGCCTCGGTGTCGAGGTCGAAGACGACCTCCATGTGGTCTGCGATGAAGCCGATGGGTGCGATCACGACGTTCTGCACGCCTTGCGCTTTGAGCTCGTCGAGCCGATCGCTGATGTCGGGAGTGAGCCACGGCTGATGCGGACTGCCCGACCGCGAGCAGAACGACAGCGAGGTGCCGAGCAGACGGTCGCCCAACTCGCCCTCGACCGCCCGAGTGACTTCGGCGGCGACCAGCTGGTGCTGCTCAAGGTAGGTCGGCCCTGTGGCGCCGCTGGCCTCGTTCATCGTCTCAGGGATGCTGTGGGTCACATAGGCGATGTGCAGCGGCTGGCCGACGGGCAGTTCGCTGGCTGCCTCGCGCACTGCGTTGACGTTGGCGTCGACGAAGGCCTCATCGTTGTAGAACGCACGCAGGATG
Organism: Pseudoclavibacter sp. CFCC 14310; assembly: GCF_008831165.1. Classification (NCBI taxonomy): domain Bacteria; kingdom Bacillati; phylum Actinomycetota; class Actinomycetes; order Micrococcales; family Microbacteriaceae; genus Pseudoclavibacter; species Pseudoclavibacter sp. CFCC 14310. The sequence continues at coordinate 86,431 of NZ_WBKC01000004.1, forward strand.
TCGACGTCGAGTCGCACACCCGTCTCGGCTTCGAGCGCGGCGATCGTCTCAGCCAGGTGCTCACGGTACTGTCGCGAACCCGAGTACGAGATGTACGCGGCGGTGATGACCACCAGGATGCGACGGGCACCGTAGGCGATTGCGGTGCGCAGCGTGTCGACCGTGTAGGGATTCCAGTGGCGGTTGCCGAAGAGAATCGGGGTGTCGATGTCTCGGCGGTCGAGGGCGGCGCGCAGATCGGCGATGAGTCTGAGGTTCTCGCCGTTGATCGGGCTGCGGCCGCCGAAGAGACGATAGTGCTCGCCGACCACTTCGAGCCGCGAGTCCGGGATGTTCTTTCCAGAGACCACGTCGCGCAGAAACGGGAGGACGTCCTCCTGTTTGTTCGGGCCGCCGTACGAGAGCAGCAGGATGGCGTCGTACGGGCTGAGTGCGCTGTCTGCGAGGGTATCTGAACTTGAGGAATTCTGGGCGGTCACAAGCCAAAGAATATCATCAGACGTTTCACTTGCCACATTGAGGAGACCATTCATAGGCTGGCCGAATCTTGTGGTTTACCACGAGAATGCGGCGCCTCCAGCGGGGCGACGACAACCACACAAGAAGGAGCCACACATGTCTGACACCATGCTCGCTGCCGTCCAACACAACTTCGGAGACCGTCTCAGCATCGAAGAGGTGCCGATTCCGGAACCCGGTCAGTATCAGGCCCTGGTCAAAGTCGACTACACGGGCGTCTGCCACACCGATCTGCACGCGGTCGAGGGTGACTGGCCGGTCAAGCCCAATCTCCCGCTCATCCCCGGTCATGAAGGCCACGGCACGGTCGTGTCGGTCGGGCCCGACGTCACGAACGTGAAGGTCGGCGATCGCGTCGGCAACGCATGGCTGTGGAGCGCGTGCGGCGAGTGCAAGTACTGCCTCGCGGGCGACGAGAACCTGTGCCCCGACGTCGTCAACGGCGGCTACGCGGTGGCCGGCAGCTTCGCGGAGTACATGATCGTCGACTCACGCTACGTCGGCAAGATCCCAGACGGAGTCGACCCGATCGAGATCGCCCCGATTCTCTGCGCCGGCGTGACCGTCTACCGCGGCCTGAAGTCGACGGATGCGAAGGCCGGCGACTGGGTGACCATCAGCGGCATCGGCGGCCTGGGTCACCTCGCCGTGCAGTACGCGGTCGCCATGGGCTTCAACGTGGCTGCGGTCGACGTCGGCGACGACAAGCTCAAGCTGGCGAAGGAGCTCGGCGCCTCGATCACGGTCAATGCCCGCGAGCAGAATCCGGTCGAGGTGCTGCAGAACGAGCTGGGCGGCACCCAGGGGGTGCTCGTCACCGCACCGAGCAACATCGCGTTCGAGCAGGCCATGCACATCGTGGGTCGAGGAGGCACCGTCGCGATCAACGGTCTGCCCGTCGGCGACTTCCCGGTGAACATCTTCGACACCGTGCTGCGCGGCATCACTCTGCGTGGCTCGATCGTCGGCACGCGCCTCGATCTCGCCAACGCGCTGGACTTCGCCGCGCGCGACAAGGTGCACACGATCGCGACCGAGCGACCGCTCAGCGAGATCAACGAGGTGTTCGACGAGATGCGCGCAGGCAAGATCACCGGCCGCGTCGTGCTCAACGTCAAGGACGCTCGAGCGCAGCTCAAGTAGTCTCCACGCAGTCCGCGTCCGACACACTGTGTCTGTGGCAGGACGCATGAAGGCGGGAACCCATGAGTGGGTTCCCGCCTTCATGCTCGCGCCCTGCTGCCGACGACTCGTGTCGACACATCAGAAGAGAGCTCTGTCAGACGCTCGATTCGTTCACGGGCGACAGGTCACTCGTTGCCGATCGTCTTGTCCGCGGCGTCACGGGCCTGCTGCACCTGATCCGAGAACTTCTCGCCGGTGACCTTGTTCGCCAGATCGGCCGCCTTGTCGAGCAGCGAGTCTGAGATCTCTTCGGCCTTGTCGCTCTGCATCGCCTGCTTCGCCTTGTCGGCAAGCCCTCCGGCCTGCCCCGCGACGCCGCCAGCAGCGTTCTTCGCCTTGTTCACCAGATCTTCGAGTCCCATGGCGGATCCCTTTCTCGTTGGGCCTCACCGGTAGGGGCCCGTTACAGACAACTCTACAGATCCGCCCGAACACGCAGAAAGACCCCGGATCTCTCCGGGGTCTTTCAGACAAGCGGTCGGTGAGGACTACTTGATGATCTTGGTCACCGTGCCGGCGCCAACGGTGCGTCCACCCTCACGGATGGCGAAGCGCAGGCCCTCTTCCATGGCGACAGGCTGAATCAGATCAACCTTCATGTCGGTGGTGTCACCGGGCATGACCATCTCGGTGCCCTCAGGCAGCGTGATGACGCCGGTGACGTCCGTGGTGCGGAAGTAGAACTGCGGACGGTAGTTCGAGTAGAACGGGTTGTGGCGGCCGCCCTCATCCTTGGTCAGGATGTAGGCGCTGCCCTCGAACTCCTTGTGCGGGGTGACCGAACCGGGCTTGGCCACAACCTGGCCGCGCTCGACGTCCTCGCGCTTGGTGCCACGAAGCAGCAGGCCGACGTTCTCGCCCGCACGACCCTCGTCGAGCAGCTTGCGGAACATCTCGATGCCGGTGACGGTGGTCTTCTGAGTGACCTCCTGGATGCCGACGATCTCGACGTCCTCGTTGATGTGGATGATGCCACGCTCAACACGGCCGGTGACGACGGTGCCACGACCGGTGATCGTGAAGACGTCCTCGATCGGCATCAGGAACGGCTTCTCGGTGTCGCGCACCGGATCCGGGATGTACTCGTCAACTTTGTCCATGAGGTCGGCCACAGTGGCAGCCCACTTCTCGTCGCCCTCAAGCGCCTTCAGCGCCGAGACGCGCACGACAGGAGCGTCACGATCGTAGTCCTGGCTCTCGAGGAGGTCGCGGACCTCTTCCTCGACGAGCTCGAGGATCTCTTCGTCGTCAACCATATCGGTCTTGTTCAGAGCGACGAGGATCGACGGAACGCCCACCTGGCGAGCGAGCAGCACGTGCTCGCGAGTCTGGGGCATGGGGCCGTCGGTCGCAGCGACCACGAGGATCGCGCCGTCCATCTGAGCAGCACCGGTGATCATGTTCTTGATGTAGTCGGCGTGGCCGGGGGCGTCAACGTGTGCGTAGTGACGCTTCTCGGTCTGGTACTCGACGTGCGAGATGTTGATCGTGATGCCGCGCTGGCGCTCTTCAGGAGCGTTGTCGATCTGATCGAATGGGGTGAACGGGTTGAGATCGGGGTACTTATCGTGCAGCACCTTGGTGATCGCCGCCGTCAACGTGGTCTTACCATGGTCGACGTGACCAAGCGTGCCAATGTTGACGTGGGGCTTTGTCCGTTCGAACTTTGCCTTCGCCACTGTGGGTCCTCCTCAGGACTCTCATGTAGTTGGCTCAACCCGATTCTGTCTCGGAGAGTTACCTACGATTTGATTCTTGCGTACTTACCTATCTTACAGCCTACGGCACGGTGCCGTAACCAGCACCGTGCCGCGAGACCCCAAGCTTTATTCGCCCTTTGACTTCTGGACGATCTCGTCTGCCACGGCGCGAGGCACCTCGGCATACGTCTCGAACTGCATCGAGTACATCGCACGACCCTGGGTCTTCGACCGCAGGTCGCCGACGTAGCCGAACATCTCAGAGAGCGGAACGTTCGCTTTGATGACCTTGACGCCGGTGGCGTCCTCCATCGACTGGATCTGGCCGCGACGTGAGTTCAGGTCACCGATGACATCGCCCATGTACTCCTCGGGCGTGCGCACCTCGACAGCCATGACGGGCTCGAGCAGAACCGGCTTGGCCAGCTTTGCCGCCTCGCGGAAGGCCATCGAACCGGCGATCTTGAACGCCATCTCAGACGAGTCGACGTCGTGGTACTGGCCGTCGAGCAGCGAGGCCTTGACACCGACGACCGGGTAGCCGGCGATGATGCCTGACGCCATGGCATCCTGGATGCCCGCGTCGACTGAGGGGATGTACTCGCGAGGAACGCGTCCGCCGGTGACGGCGTTCACGAACTCGTACGTGTTGTCGCCCTCGACCTCCATAGGCTCGAGCTTGATCTGCACCTTGGCGAACTGACCTGAACCACCGGTCTGCTTCTTGTGGGTGTAGTCGTACTTCTCGACGGTCTTGCGAATCGTCTCGCGGTAGGCGACCTGGGGCTTGCCCACGTTCGCCTCGACTTTGAACTCGCGCTTCATGCGGTCGACCAGAATGTCGAGGTGCAGCTCACCCATGCCGCCGATCTCGGTCTGACCGGTCTCGGGGTTGAGGCTGACCTTGAACGTCGGGTCTTCTTCGGCGAGCTTCTGAATCGCGATGCCGAGCTTCTCCTGGTCGGCCTTCGTCTTGGGCTCGATGGCCACGAAGATGACCGGATCCGGGAAGGTCATCGACTCGAGCACGACCGGGTTGTGGATGTCGCTCAGCGTGTCGCCGGTGGTGGTGTCTTTCAGACCGATCGCCGCGTAGATGTGTCCGGCAGTGATCTCTTCGACCGGGTTCTCTTTGTTGGCGTGCATCTGGAAGAGCTTGCCAATGCGCTCTTTGCGCCCCTTGGTCGAGTTGAGCACCTGCTCGCCCGACTTGGCATGCCCCGAGTAGACGCGGATGTAGGTGAGACGACCGTAGAACGGGTGCGCCACGACCTTGAACGCCAGCGCCGCGAACGGCTCGGAGGCCTCAGGCTTGCGAGTGATCTGCTCGTCTTCGTGGCCGGGAACATAGCCGACCATGTCGGGCACATCGAGCGGCGACGGCAGGTAGTCGACCACCGCGTCGAGCATGGGCTGGACGCCCTTGTTCTTGAACGCCGAGCCGGCGAGCACGGGGTAGGCCTGGCTCGAGATCGTCAGCTTGCGAATGCCTGCCTTGATCTCGGAGATGGTGAGCTCTTCGCCGCTGAGGAACTTCTCGAGCAGCGCATCGTCGGTCTCGGCCACGGCCTCGACCAGCTCTTCGCGGTATTTGGCGGCCTTCTCTTTGAGATCGTCGGGGATCTCTTCGATCTCGTAGTGTGTGCCGAGCTCGACATCGCCGCGCCAGGTCAGAGCACGGTTCTCGACCAGGTCGACGACGCCCTCGAAGGTGCTCTCGGCACCGATCGGCAGCTGAATCACGAGCGGACGAGCACCGAGACGATCTTTGATGGTCTGCACGGTGTAGTAGAAGTCAGCGCCGAGCTTGTCCATCTTGTTGACGAAGCAGATGCGCGGCACGTCGTACTTGTCAGCCTGACGCCACACGGTCTCAGACTGCGGCTCGACGCCTTCCTTGCCGTCGAAGACGGCGACGGCGCCGTCGAGCACGCGCAGCGAACGCTCGACCTCGACGGTGAAGTCGACGTGTCCGGGGGTGTCGATGATGTTGATCTGGTTGTCGTGCCAGAAGCACGTGGTCGCGGCAGACGTGATGGTGATGCCGCGCTCCTGCTCCTGATCCATCCAGTCCATCTGAGAAGCGCCATCGTGAGTCTCACCGATCTTGTGGGTGATACCGGTGTAGTACAGGATGCGTTCCGTGGTGGTGGTCTTACCGGCATCGATGTGAGCCATGATGCCGATGTTGCGAACCTTCTTGAGATCCGTGAGCACTTCGAGCGCCACGATGGTTCCTTCCGAGAGAGTGTGTGAAGAGTGTTTGATGTCGAGAGCAATGATCTGTCGGCGGCCGAGACTCCATGCCTCGGCCGCCGACAGCCATGATCACCAGCGGTAGTGTGCGAAGGCCTTGTTCGACTCGGCCATCTTGTGCGTGTCTTCACGGCGCTTGACCGCGGCACCGAGACCGTTCGACGCATCGAGGATCTCGTTGGTCAGGCGCTCGGTGATGGTCTTCTCGCGGCGGAGGCGAGCGTAGGTCACGAGCCAGCGCAGAGCCAGCGTGTTGGCGCGGTGAGGCTTGACCTCGACCGGCACCTGGTAGGTCGAACCGCCGACGCGGCGTGAACGAACCTCAAGCGTGGGGCGCACGTTGTCGAGCGCCTTCTTCAGCGTGGCGACCGGATCTTCGCCGTTCTTCTCACGCGTGCCTTCGAGAGCGGCGTAGACGATGTTCTCGGCGAGGCCCTTCTTGCCGTCGAGCAGGATCTTGTTGACCAGCTGCGTGACGACGGGAGCGCCGTAGACCGGATCGGCGACGACGGGACGTTTGGGAGCGGGACCCTTACGTGGCATTACTTCTTCTCTCTCTTCGCTCCGTAGCGGCTGCGAGCCTGCTGACGGTCTTTGACTGCCTGGGTGTCGAGCGCACCGCGGACGATCTTGTAACGGACGCCGGGGAGGTCTTTCACACGACCGCCGCGGACGAGCACCATCGAGTGCTCCTGGAGGTTGTGGCCTTCACCCGGAATGTACGCGGTGACCTCGATGCCGTTGCTGAGCTTGACACGTGCGACCTTACGCAGTGCCGAGTTCGGCTTCTTCGGGGTGGTCGTGTACACACGAGTGCACACGCCGCGCTGCTGCGGGTTCGACTTCAGGGCCGGAGCCTTGGTCTTGGTCACCTTCGGCTTGCGCCCCTTGCGAACCAACTGCTGAATTGTTGGCACAACTTCTCCTTGTATTCGTTGCTCTCTACGTCTGACGCGCACTGCGGCGCAAACTCTGTCGAGTCGACATCTTCACGATGCGGCGAGTCCGGCATTCACTGCTGACCCGCGCGAACATCTGAACTCTCTTGGCACACCACTAATGCGCCATCGACTGAGCTTAGTCAATACACCCTAGGCGCGTCAAATGTCGGTCATTTGTCTTTGCCGGTGTGTTTCTTGCCCGATGACTCGTTCTCAGCCCGGTCGACGAGCGTCTGGGCGAAGTCCGGAACATAGATGTTCTCTTCGCGCGGAGGCCGCTCGTAGCCGGCTCGCTCAGGCCGATCGGGAATCACGATCTGCTTCGGCTCCTGCACCGTGTAGGGAATCGAGCTGAGCAGGTGGTGGATCACATTCAGTCTTGAGCGCTTCTTGTCCTCGCTCTCGACCGTGTACCAGTGTGCCTCGGGGATGTCGGTGTGCACGAACATCTCGTCTTTGGCACGCGAGTAGTCCTCCCACCGAGTGATCGACTGCAGGTCCATGTCAGAGAGCTTCCAGCGACGCATCGGGTCGTTGAGCCTCGAGCGGAACCGCTTCTCCTGCTCCACGTCGCTGACCGAGAACCAGTATTTGAAGAGCAGAATGCCGTCTTCGACGAGCAGTCGCTCGAAGATGGGCGTCTGGTGCAGGAACCGACGGTACTCCTCTGAAGTGCAGAAGCCCATCACGCGTTCGACGCCGGCACGGTTGTACCACGACCGGTCGAAGAGCACGATCTCACCGGCGGCGGGCAGATGCTCGATGTAGCGCTGAAAGTACCACTGCGTCTGCTCACGCTCGCTCGGAGCCGGCAGTGCCACCACGCGCGCCGAGCGCGGGTTGAGGTATTCGGTGATGCGCTTGATCGCAGACCCCTTGCCTGCGGCGTCACGCCCCTCGAAGATGATCAGCACGCGCGCACCGGTCGTCTTCACCCACTGCTGCAGGTTCACGAGCTCGGCCTGCAGACGACGCAGCTCTGACTCATAGACCTTCTTCGGCAGTTTGCCCTTGCTCATTCTTCCCCTTGCTCGTGACTCTGGTGCGGCACTGAGAATGCGCCACTGCTCAGTATCCCACCTTGCGGCACTCGACGCATGGCGAGCAGTTGGGCCGGCCCCAGTGTCGCGCCCGCCCGATCAGCCGACGACGGTCACACCCAGCCGGCCGAGCGCATCCGTCACCGATGCGACGTACCTGCCGGCGGCGGCATCCCCGGGATGGATCTGATCACCGGCCAGCTCGTCGACGTGGTCCTGGACGGCCGCGTGCCAGTGGGCCACGGCGACCGTCTGCGGATGCTGCGCCGCGACCGACTCCAGCGTCGCGTTGCCGGGCTGCTCCCAGCTGCGCGCCGCGAAGATGTCGACCAGCACGATGCGCCGGTTCGGCCCGGCCCAGGTCACGAGGTCTTCGAGCGCGCCGGCATCGATGCCTCCGTTGGTACCGGCATGCACGACGAGCACGCGACGATCTGGGTTGTCGGCGAGCAGTTGACGGGCGGCGTGGAAGGTGTCTCCGCTCTGCCTGGCCACCTGAGCGTCGATGAGGATGCCTGGGTAGCTCTCGGTGATCTGACGCGCGCTGGCGAGCATCACTGAGTCTCCGGCGGCGATCATGTCGGTGCCGTGGATCTGCGCGATGGGCTGTGTCGAGGGGAAGAGCGGCTCGGCTGGCGGCGCACCGTGAGGATCGATCGCAGGCGCCTTCGCCGAAGCGGCGTTGGCGTATACGGCCCCGCCGTCCACATACTGCTGGGCCGTCGACCGGTCAGGCGCGCTGATCAGAGAGACGACACAGAGAACGCTGACGATCGCCGCCGCACCGATCGGCACGACGTGCCGACGCATCCCCCCGGTCTCGACCAGGCGGGCGTGCACAGCTTTGACGGACTGTCGAAAGCCGAGCCGCAGAATCGGCTGCTCGACGAAGCGGTAGCTGAGCCAGCTGGCGAGCGTCGTCAGACCGAGGCTGATCACGACGACCAGGGCGGTTGGCAGCGGCTCTCCCCTGCCGCCGACGAGATGACGCACCATGATGATGACCGGCCAGTGCCACAGGTACATGCCATACGACAGCCGGCCGATCAGGCGGCACGGTGCCGTCTGCAGCACCTTGGTGACGACCGATCGCTGGTCGCCGAGCGTGGCGATGACGACCACGACGAGCGCTGAGACCAAGAAGATGCCACCTTGATAGGTGAACGGGAGCTGGTCGCCGAGCAGTGCGAAGGCGAGGCCGAGCACGGCGAGCGATACGAGCGCGATGACATTGACGACGCCCGCCGCCAGCGGACGCCTCGCCCCGAGCTGGCCCAGCCCTCTGGTGCTGTAGAGGGGTCGCGCGAAGGCGAACGCGGCTCCGAGCATCAGCCCGAAGAGGTGAGTGAATGTGCCGAAGTAGACGGGGCTCGGATCGGCGCCGGGAACGTACATGAGCGCCATGCCCGCCCCTGATGCGATGGCCAGTGCGAGGGCGACGGTCACTCGGCCCGCGCGGCGCAGCGCAAGCACGCCGAAGAGCAGCAGCGGCCACACCAGGTAGAACTGCTCTTCGATCGCGAGCGACCAGAGGTGAACGAAGGCGAGCGGCGTGTCTTTGGCGAAGTATGAGTCGTGTGCGGCGATCGACAGCCAGTTCGACGTGTAGGTGAACGCGCCGAGAAGCTGCCTGCCGAGCGCGGCGCGCAGGTCGGGCGGAAACAGAGCGAGCGCCGCCGTACAGACGAGCACCATCGCCCAGAGAGCGGGGATCAACCGCCGAAGGCGCCGCACCCAGAATCTGCCCAGGCTGATGCCGTCTCGGTCGTCGTGGTCGCGAACGAGACCCGAGGTGATGAGAAAGCCGCTGAGCACGAAGAACACGTCGACGCCGAGATATCCGCCCGGCAGCCACGAGGTGTCGAGGTGATAGACGATGACCGCGAGCACGGCGATCGCGCGAAGTCCGTCAAGGGCTCCGAGGCGTCGTCTGGGAGCGGGCTGCGGCTGATCTGCCTCTGGACGCTGTGTCTGAGCCTTCTGACTCTGAGTCTTCTTGTTCTGAGTCTTCTGGCCCTGAGTCTTCTGGTTCTGGCCCTTTGGCGATTGGGTCTGCTGAAGGTTGCTCTGCCGGGGGCTGCTCTGCGGCGTCGGCGTTTGAGACGGCGAGACATGAGTCTTCCGCGCTCGGGCAGCGGCTTGCGCTGCCGGCAGCGTCGGGCGCATCGGCGTCTGAGGTGCCGACGGTGTGTGGGGAGCTGGTGGCTGAGCCCGCGGAACAGGCGGCTGTGGCTGTGGGTCCGGGCCCGACAGCGGCTGCGGCTGCGGCTGCGGCTGCGCGGATGCTGTGCGGTGCGGTGCGGTCTGCGCCTGCCGCTCGGCCGGTGCTGAAGGTCGTGGTACGGCCGGTGCAGGCCGCTGAGCGGCTGGGGCGCGGCTCTTCACCGGAGCGGGACGCCAATGCTGCGGTTCGATTTCGTGCCTGCGTGCGGGTGCGGTTACGGGCCCGGTCTTCTGGGCTGGGCTCTTCGTCGAGGATGATTTCGACTCTGCAGACTTCGGCGCCGCATCCGGTGCACCGGTCGGCCGTTGGACGCGACGAGAGGAGGGCTTTCTCACCGGTTTCGCCGAGGTCTGGGACGAAGCAGAAATGGTCGAGGGAGCAGACGGCCGCCGCGGTGCCGATGCCGAATGCACAGTCGCTCGTGCGGCGGAGCTCTGCGTTCCGCTTCGCCGGACGTCAGCTGTGTTCGCCGATCCCGAGTCGGGCGTCTTTGCCGGTGTGCTCTGTTCCCTCTTGGTCATGATCATCTACAGCGTAGTGCCGAGTTCTCATGGCGTCGGCTGGCGCGGCGGGTGTCGGCGTTCTGTCTCGCGGGATGCTCTCCTGGCATCCTTCTTCACGCTCCTTGCTGCACGGTCTGCGCCCGCACCTCGCCTCAGGCGTTCCCGCAGCGACGGCACTGCTGCGACACCGACAGCGCTGTTCAGGCAAGCAGTGCGCGATCGTGGCGGCACCATGCCGCACTTGATCCAACAGCGCTGCGGGACAGATCGAGACGGGCCGAAAGACGAAGAGGGCCGCATGCAGTTCTTCTGCATGCGGCCCTCTTCGTCACGGCGCATTACCGAGCCGTCTCAGTCGACCGCCCGGGGTGGGCAGCAGCGACGAGACAACCGATCGAGCCGGTATCGCCTAGTTGTACGTTCCGGGCTCGAAGTTCCCGAAGTCTTCGAGATCGGTGAAGCCCAGATCGCCCTGGCTGAAATCGACCGAATCGTTGAACAGACGGTTCGGGTAACGCTCGGCACGAGCCTCTTCGGTCGGCTCGACTTTGACGTCGCGGTAGACGTTCAGGCCAGTGCCGGCCGGGATCAGCTTGCCGATGATCACGTTCTCTTTCAGGCCCACCAGCGGGTCGGCCTTGCCATCGAGCGCGGCCTGCGTGAGCACGCGGGTCGTCTCCTGGAAAGAGGCCGCAGACAGCCACGAGTCGGTCGCCAGCGAAGCCTTCGTGATGCCCATGACCTCACGACGGCCGGTTGCCGGCTGCTTCTTCTCGACGACCGTCTGACGGTTGACCTTGTTGTAGGCATCGACGTCGACGACCTCGCCGGGCAGGAAGTTGGTTGCTCCATGCTCGACGACAGTGACCTTGCGCAGCATCTGCCGCACGATGACCTCGATGTGCTTGTCGTGAATCGGCACACCCTGTGACCGGTAGACGCCCTGCACCCCTTCGACCAGCAGACGCTGGACGGCACGGATGCCGCTGACGCGCAGGACCTCTTTCGGATCGAGCGAGCCGGCCTGCAGCTGTTCGCCGAGCGAGACGTGCTGCCCCTCTTCGACCAGCAGGTTGGCACGCTTCAGCACCGGGTACACGAACTCGTCGTCACCGTTGTCGGGGGTCACGATGACGCGACGACCCTTCTCGGTGTCTTCGATGTGCACACGACCGTCGGCCTCGGAGATCGGCGACGAGTTCTTCGGGGTACGCGCCTCGAAGAGCTCGGTCACACGAGGAAGACCCTGGGTGATGTCGTCAGCCGAAGCCGATCCGCCGGTGTGGAAGGTGCGCATCGTCAGCTGCGTACCGGGCTCACCGATCGACTGCGCTGCGATGATGCCCACGGCCTCGCCGATGTCGGCGAGCTTGCCGGTGGCCAGCGAACGACCGTAGCAGGCCTGGCAGACACCGACCGCAGACTCACAGGTCAGCACTGAGCGAACCTTGACCTGCGTGATGCCGGCCTGGATCAGCTCGTCGATCAGCACGTCGCCGACGTCAGCGCCACGCTTGGCGACCACCGTTCCGTCAGCCGCAACGGCGTCCGTCGCCAGCGTGCGCGAGTACACCGAGTTCTCGACGTTCTCGTCACGCACCAGCGTGCCGTCGACGTCGTTGGCAATGGTGACGTCGATGCCCTTCTTCGTGCCGCAGTCGGCCTCGCGGATGATGACATCCTGTGCCACGTCGACCAGACGACGCGTCAGGTAGCCCGAGTCAGCCGTTCGCAGAGCGGTGTCGGCGAGGCCCTTTCGAGCGCCGTGCGTGGCGATGAAGTACTCGAGGTTCGACAGACCCTCTCGGTAGCTCGAGAGAATCGGGCGGGGGTAGATATCACCCTTCGCGTCGTTCACCAGACCACGGATGCCTGCGATGTTACGGATCTGCAGCCAGTTGCCTCGTGCACCCGAGGTGACCATGCGGTTGATGTTGTTCTCGCGCGGGAACGAGGCCTTCATCGCGTCGGCCACCTTGTCGGTCGCCTCCGTCCACACCTTGATCAGATCGGCGCGACGCTCCATCTCGGTCGTCAGACCCAGATCGAACTGTTCCTGAACCTCTGTCGCCTTCTTCTCGTACTCGGCGATGATCTTCGGCTTCTCGGCCGGAGTCACCACGTCGCTCAGCGCCACGGTGACGCCCGAACGAGCGGCCCAGTGGAAGCCGGCGTCCTTGATCTTGTCGAGGGTCTCGGCGACGATCACCTTCGGGTAGCGCTCGGCGAGGTTCGTGACGATCTGCGCCAGCTCGCCCTTGCCCGCCTGTGCCTCGAAGTAGGGGTAGTCGTCGGGCAGCAGCTCGTTGAAGATCGCGCGCCCCAGCGTGGTCTCGAGCAGGAACGGCTTGTCGGCCTCGAAGCCCTCCGGCTCCTTCCCCGGCTCGAACGCGATGTTCTCAAGGCGAATGTGCACCTTTGCGTGCAGATCGAGGTCGCCGAGGTCGCGGGCCAGGATGGCCTCCGAGATCGACGAGTAGTAACGTCCCTCGCCGGCAGCGCCCTCGATGTGATCTGTCAGCGTGAACAGACCGATGACCATGTCCTGTGAGGGCAGGGTGACCGGGCGGCCGTCTGACGGCTTGAGGATGTTGTTGCTCGAGAGCATCAGGATGCGGGCCTCAGCCTGCGCCTCGACGCTCAGCGGCAGGTGCACGGCCATCTGGTCACCGTCGAAGTCGGCGTTGAAGGCCGAGCAGACGAGCGGGTGCAGCTGGATGGCCTTGCCCTCGACGAGCAGCGGCTCGAACGCCTGGATGCCCAGACGGTGCAGCGTAGGTGCGCGGTTCAGCAGCACCGGCCGATCTTTGATGATCTCTTCGAGAACATCCCAGACGTCGGGGTTCGAACGCTCGACTTTACGCTTGGCTGCCTTGATGTTCTGCGCGTAGCCCAGCTCGATCAGACGCTTGATGACGAACGGCTTGAACAGCTCGAGCGCCATCTCTTTCGGCAGACCGCACTGGTGCAGCTTCAGCTGCGGGCCGACCACGATGACCGAACGGCCCGAGTAGTCGACGCGCTTGCCCAGCAGGTTCTGACGGAAACGACCCTGCTTGCCCTTGAGCATGTCGCTCAGTGACTTGAGGGCGCGGTTGCCGGTGCCGGTGACCGGGCGGCCACGGCGGCCGTTGTCGAACAGTGCGTCGACGGCCTCCTGCAGCATGCGCTTCTCGTTGTTCACGATGATCTCGGGAGCACCGAGGTCGAGCAGACGACGCAGACGGTTGTTGCGGTTGATCACGCGACGGTAGAGGTCGTTGAGATCTGACGTCGCGAAGCGACCGCCGTCGAGCTGGACCATCGGACGCAGCTCCGGCGGGATCACCGGGACCACGTCGAGCACCATCGATGCGGGCGACGTGCCGGTGTGCAGGAACGAGCTGACCACCTTGAGTCGCTTGATGGCGCGGATCTTCTTCTGACCGCGGCCCTCTTCGATCTGCAGACGCAGGCTCTCTGCCTCGGACTCGAGGTCGAAGTCCTGCAGACGACGCTGGATCGCCTCGGCGCCCATGTGCCCCTCGAAGTACTCGCCGAAGCGGTCTTCGAGCTCGTGGTACACGGCGTCTTCGGGAAGGAGCTGACCGACCTTGAGGTTGCGGAAGACTTCCCAAGTCTGGTCGAGTCGAGCGATCTGCTCGTCGAACGACTTGCGGATGCGGGCGATGTCTTTCTCACCGGCATCACGCGTACGGCGCTTGGCGTCGGCCTTCGCGCCCGACTCCTCCTGTGCGGCGAGGTCGTTCTCGAGCTGCTTCATGCGCTCGGCGATCTCGGACTCACGAGCCTGTTCGAGCTCCTGAGCCTCGAGTCGAAGCTCGGCCTCAAGAGTGGCCTGGTCTTCGTGACGTCCCTCTTCGTCGATCGAGATGATCATGTAGGCGGCGAAGTAGATGACCTTCTCGAGGTCTTTCGGCGCCATATCGAGCAGGTAGCCGAGGCGTGAGGGCACGCCCTTGAAGTACCAGATGTGCGTGACGGGGGCGGCCAGATCGATGTGCCCCATGCGCTCACGGCGCACCGAGCTCTTCGTGACCTCGACGCCGCATCGCTCGCACACGACGCCCTTGTAGCGGATGCGCTTGTACTTGCCGCAGGCGCATTCGTAGTCTTTGGTCGGGCCGAAGATCTTCTCGCAGAAGAGGCCGTCTTTCTCAGGCTTCAGCGTGCGGTAGTTGATGGTCTCGGGCTTCTTGACCTCGCCGTGCGACCAGTGACGAATGTCGTCTGCGGTGGCCAGGCCGATCTTCAGCTCATCGAAAGTCGTAGTCTCGAGCACTTTGTCTCTCTTTCTGGAAGTCTCTGTGTGTCTGTTGATCAGCCGGGTCAGATCTCGTCGATCGGACCGTTCTCGAACTGCTTCGAGATGTTGATGCCGAGCTCTTCGACGGCGTTGTAGGCGTCATCCTCGCTGTCGCGCAGGCTGACGGCCTGGCCGGCCGAGTTCAGCACCTCGACGTTCAGGCACAGGGACTGCATCTCTTTGATGAGCACCTTGAACGACTCAGGAATACCGGGCTCCTGGATGTTCTCGCCCTTGACGATGGCCTCGTACGCCTTCACACGGCCGGTGACATCGTCGGACTTGATCGTGAGCATCTCCTGCAGCGCGTGCGCAGCGCCGTAGGCGTACAGCGCCCAGACCTCCATCTCGCCGAATCGCTGACCGCCGAACTGCGCCTTACCACCGAGCGGCTGCTGCGTGATCATCGAGTACGGGCCCGTCGAACGCGCGTGGATCTTGTCGTCGACCAGGTGGTGCAGCTTCAGGATGTACATGTAGCCCACCGACACCGGGTCGGGGAACGGCTCGCCGGAACGACCGTCAAACAGCTGAACCTTGCCGTTGTGGTCGATCAGACGATCGCCGTCGCGGTTCGGCAGCGTCGAGTCGAGCAGGCCCGAGATCTCGTCTTCGGACGCACCGTCGAAGACCGGCGTGGCGACCTTCGTGTTCGGCTCGGCCTGACGGGCGCGCTCAGGGAGTTCCTTGGCCCACTCGGCGTTGTCGTCGACCTTCCAGCCCTGCTTGGCAGCCCACCCGAGGTGGAGCTCGAGCACCTGGCCGAAGTTCATTCGGCCGGGCACGCCCAGCGGGTTCAGGATGATGTCGACCGGCGTGCCGTCGGGCAGGAAGGGCATGTCTTCGGCGGGCACGATCTTCGAGATGACGCCCTTGTTGCCGTGACGGCCTGAGAGCTTGTCACCCTCGGTGATCTTGCGCTTCTGGGCGATGTACACGACCACGCGCTGGTTCACGCCGTTGCCGAGCTCGTCGTCGCCCTCTTCGGCGTCGAACAGACGAACGCCGATGACGGTGCCACGCTCGCCGTGCGGCACCTTCAGCGAGGTGTCGCGAACCTCACGGCTCTTCTCGTTGAAGATGGCGCGCAGCAGACGCTCTTCGGCGCTGAGCTCGGTCTCGCCCTTCGGCGTGACCTTGCCGACGAGGATGTCACCGGGGCGAACCTCGGCGCCGATGCGGATGATGCCGCGCTCGTCGAGATCGGCGAGCATGTCCTGCGAGACGTTCGGCAGGTCGCGAGTGATCTCTTCTTTGCCCAGCTTGGTGTCACGAGCGTCGACGTCGTACTCCTCGATGTGGATCGAGGTCAGCGTGTCGTTCTTGACCAGGTTCTGGTTGAGGATGATCGCATCCTCGTAGTTCAGACCCTCCCACGGCATGAACGCGACCAGCAGGTTCTTGCCGAGTGCGAGCTCGCCGCCCTGCGTGGCGGGGCCGTCGGCGATGACCTGACCGGCCTCGACGCGGTCGCCTTCGCGAACCAGCACGCGGTTGTTGAAGCAGGTGCCCTGGTTGGCACGATCGAACTTGCGCGTCGGGTAGCTGTCGATCCCGCCCTCGTCGTTCTCGACGACGACGAGGTCGGCCGAGACCTCGGTGACCACGCCGCCCTGTGCGGCGGTGATGACGTCACCGGAGTCGACCGCAGTGTAGGCCTCCATGCCGGTGCCGACCAGCGGGCTGTCGCTGCGCAGCAGCGGCACCGCCTGACGCTGCATGTTCGCACCCATGAGGGCGCGGTGCGCGTCGTCGTGCTCGAGGAACGGAATCAGTGACGTACCGACTGACACCATCTGACGCGGCGAGACGTCGATGTAGTCGACCTGATCGGCCGGCACCAGCTCGACGTCGCCGCCCTTGAGGCGCACCAGCACGCGGTCGCTGATGAAGTTGCCCTGCTCGTCGACGTTCGCGTTGGCCTGCGCGACCACGAACTCGTCTTCGTCGGATGCGGTGAGGTAGTCGATCTGGTCGGTCAGGCGACCGTTCTCGACCTTGCGGTACGGGGTCTCGATGAACCCGAACGAGTTAATGCGGGCGAAGGTCGCCATCGAGCCGATCAGACCGATGTTCGGGCCTTCAGGAGTCTCGATGGGGCACATACGGCCGTAGTGCGAGGGGTGCACGTCTCGCACCTCGACGCCGGCGCGCTCACGTGACAGACCGCCGGGGCCCAGCGCCGAAAGACGACGCTTGTGCGTGACGCCGGCCAGCGGGTTGTTCTGATCCATGAACTGCGACAGCTGGCTGGTTCCGAAGAACTCCTTGATCGCAGCGACGACGGGGCGCACGTTGATCAGAGTCTGCGGCGTGATCGCCTCGGCGTCCTGCGTGGTCATGCGCTCGCGAACGACGCGCTCCATGCGGCTGAGGCCGGTGCGCACCTGGTTCTGGATGAGCTCGCCGACTGCGCGGATGCGACGGTTGCCGAAGTGGTCGATGTCGTCGACGTCGACGGGAATCTCGACCTCATTGCCCTCGCGCACACCCTCGACCGTCGCCTCGCCGGCGTGCAGCGCGACGAGGTACTTGATGGTCTTGACGATGTCTTCGACGGTCAGCACCGACTGCTGGATCGGCGCATCGATGCCGAGTTTGCGGTCGATCTTGTAGCGACCGACCTTGGCGAGGTCGTAGCGCTTGTCGTTGAAGTAGAAGTTGTCGAGCAGGGCTCGGGCCGCCTCGGCGGCAACCTGCTCGCCCGGACGCAGCTTGCGGTAGATGTCGCGCAGAGCCTCGTCTTTGGTGGCGATGGTGTCTTTCTCAAGTGTCGAGAGAATCGAGTCGTACCCGGCGAACTCGGCCTGGATGTCTTCGGCGGTCAGCCCCAGAGCCTTGAGGAACACCGTGACCGACTGCTTGCGCTTGCGGTCGATGCGCACGCCGACCTGATCACGCTTGTCGACCTCGAACTCGAGCCACGCACCGCGGCTCGGAATCACACGAGCAGAGAAGACCTCTTTGTCTGAGTTCTTCTCGAACTGGCGCTCGAAGTACACACCGGGCGAACGCACCAGCTGCGAGACGACGACGCGCTCCGAGCCGTTGACGATGAAGGTGCCCTTGCGGGTCATCATCGGGAAGTTGCCCATGAAGACCGTCTGCGTCTTGATCTCGCCGGTCTCGTAGTTCATGAACTCGGCCTCGACGTAGAGCGGAGCCTCGTAGGTCTTGCCGCGCTCCTTGCACTCGTCGATGCTGTAGCGCACCGGCTCGAGCGTGGGGTTGGCGAAGCTGAGGTGCATCTTCTCGAGGTTGTCCTCGATGGGCGAGATCTCTTCGAAGACCGCGTCCAGGCCGCTCTTGACCGGAACGTCGTGACGCCCCGCAGCCTGATCGTCGGCCAGACGCTTCTTCCACCCCTCGTTGCCGATCAGCCAGTCAAAGCTCTCGGTCTGCAGGGCGAGCAGATCGGGAACGTTGATCGGCTCGGTGATTTTGGCGAAGGAGAGGCGCTTGTAATTGCGGCCCTGAGAGTTGACGGTGGTGTTGGATGCGTTGCGCGCAGCAGCCAAGGGATTCCTCCAATAAAGCCTGGTGGGGCTTGTCGTTTCATTGACTTCGACCGCGACTCGCCAGCATCCACACCGATACGACACCTCGACCGGGGATACAATCTGTATCCGCAGCCGACGTGGATCGAGTGCAATGTGACCGCAATATGACACACCACCTGCCCACCGCCATATGCGGGCATGAAGAAGACACCGTCGAGCGCAGAGATTCAGCATACGTCATATAGCACGCGATGTCCAGACCTGCAACACAACCCCGTCTGCACACTCACCCGACGCCCCATCGCGGCTCTCGCTGACCGACGTATACGACGCAGCAGATAAACATGTACGTGTTGTACGATTTCTGCAGCGAGCGCCGGGCACTGATGCGCCGGCCCTGCGAGACGGGGGAACGTCATGATCGCTCAAGCCGGGTTCGGCCATCGCATCCGCTCGCTGCTGCCCGAACGGCAGGATCTCATCGACGCACGACGCAGCCCGGGCACCGACCTGCTGGCGGGCGCCACCGTCGCCGTCGTCGCGCTGCCCCTCGCACTCGCCTTCGGCGTCGCCTCGGGCGTCGGCGCCGCTGCGGGCATGACGACCGCCATCATCGCCGGCATCATCGCCGCGGTCTTCGGCGGCAGCAACCTGCAGGTCACCGGCCCCACAGGAGCGATGACCGTGGTGCTGCTGCCGATCGTGCACCAGCACGGCGTCGGCGGCGTGCTGACCGTCGGGCTGATGGCCGGCGTGATGCTCACAGTCGTCGCCTTCGCCCGCGTCGGACGCTACGTGCAGATGCTGCCCGCCTCGCTGCTCGAGGGCTTCACCGCGGGCATCGCGGTGGTCATCGCCCTGCAGCAGGTGCCCACTGCGCTGGGGGTGCCGGCCGGACAGCATGAGCAGGTCTGGGCCGCCGCCGGAGAGGCGCTGATGCGCTGGGCCGCCGAACCGCACTGGCTCGAGCCGCTTGTCGCGCTGGGCACTGCGGCTGTGATCCTGATCGCCGGCCGACTGCGTCCCGGGCTGCCCTGGCCGCTGCTGCTGGTGGCGGTGGTGACGGCTCTCGCCTGGTGGCTGGGACTGCCCACGGCGCGCATCGGCGAGCTGCCGACCGGGCTTCCCGCCCCGAACCATGATTTTCTGCAGTGGGATGCGGTGGCCGGGCTGATCCCCAGCGCTCTGGCCGTCGCGGCGCTGGGAGCACTCGAGAGTCTGCTCAGCGCAAGTGTGGCCGACGGCATGACGGTCGGCGAACAGCACGACCCGGATCGCGAGCTCTTCGGTCAGGGCCTCGCCAACATCGTCGTGCCGTTCTTCGGCGGAGTTCCCGCCACGGCCGCCATCGCACGCACCGCGGTCAACGTTCGTTCCGGGGCACGGTCACGCACCTCGGCGGTGACGCACTCGCTGATTCTGCTCGGGGTCGTTCTGGTCGCCGGCACCGTCGTCGCTGCGATCCCGCTGGCCGTGCTGGCCGGTGTGCTGCTCGCGACGTGCGTGAACATGGTCTCGCTGGGCAGCATCCGCAGCGTCGTGCGCGCCACCCGCGGAGACACACTCGTCTTCTTCGCCACTTTCGCGACCACGGTGATCGTCGACGTGATCACGGCCGTCATCGTGGGCTTCGCGCTCGCCTCACTCGTCACGCTGAAGGCGGTGAGCGACGCGACGCAGGCGAAACCGGAGCCGCTCGATCCCGCCGATCACAGCGAGGCCGAACGGGATCTGCTCAGGCAGGCCATCGTGCCGTACCGGCTCGAAGGGGCGCTGTTCTTCGGCGTCGCTCAGCGCTTTCTGATCGACCTGACCGAGGTGAGCGAGGTGCGCGTGGTGATTCTGCGCATGGGGCACCTGAGCACGGTCGACGCCACCGGCGCGCAGGCGATCGGCACCGCTGTGCGACAGCTGCACGATCGAGACGTCGTCGTGCTGCTCTCGGCTGTGCGGCCCGAGCATGAGCAGGTGCTGCGCAGCGTCGACGAGCTCGACGCGCTGTGGGCCGACGGCGAGGTCTTCGCGACCACGCCTGAGGCCATCACCCGTGCCAAGGCACTGGTGGCCTGAGCCCGACTCGACGACGGCACTAGAGCGCCCGGTCTGGCCGCAGACACAGAGATGGCGTGGTCACGACATATCGTCACCACGCCATCCGCCTGCACGAGGCTCTGGCAGCGTCGGGCCTGCGCAGCTTCAGCCCACGCAGATGCCCGACCCCGCCAACGGCCTCGACCGAGTCGCTTTCGACTTAGTTGTAGAGCATGCCACCGTCGACCAGCAGGGTCTGGCCAGTGACGTAGTCAGCCTTGTCGCTCGCGAAGAACGACACCACACCGGCGACGTCTTCGGCAGTCTCGATGCGCCCGAGGGCGATCGACTCGACGTTGTCTTTCAGGTTCTCACCCTTGGCCTTGCCGTTGAGCTTGCCCAGCTCTTCATCGATGAGATCCCACATGCCCGTGCCGACGATGCCGGGAGCCCAGGCGTTCACGGTGATGTTTCGGGGAGCGAGCTCCTGTGCGGCGACCTGCGTCAGGCCGCGCACGGCGAACTTGGTCGCCGAGTAGGCGCCCAGAATCGGGAAGCCCTTGATGCCGGCGATCGAAGAGGCGTTGATGATCTTGCCCTTCTCCTTGCCCAGCTCGGCGAACTTCTTCTCAGCAGCCTGGATGCCGTAGACGATGCTGAAGACGTTGATGTTGAAGATCTTCTCGAGGTCTTCGGTGGTCACGTCGCTCAGCGGCTTGATCTGTGCGATGCCCGCGTTGTTGGCGATGACGTCGAAGCTGCCGAGCTTCTCAGCTGCTGCGTCGACGGCGGCGAACACCTGGTCGCGCTTCGACACGTCAGCGGCGACGAAGAATGCCTTGCGGCCGAGCGCTTCAATCTCTTTGACGACGGCTTCTGCCTTCTCCTGCTGGAAATCCAGGTCGGCGACGGCGATGTCGAAGCCGTCCTTGGCCAGCTGCAGTGCGATGCCGCGGCCGATTCCCTGCCCAGCGCCGGTAACGAGCGCAACCTTCTGATCACTCATGGGAGATCCTTCCTCTTCGCGATGTCGTGCAAATGACCTCGCGTCGAGGCCATCCTCCACACGCCTTCTTCTGGTGTGCGGTGCATCTGGCAGTCACTGTAAGTCAGGTGCGCGCTGTGAGTCAGCGTGTCAGATAAGGGAGACCTTGCCAACCGCGAGAACTCGCGCGAAAATACCTCATGCAACCGGACGCAACGGCTGGCCGCTTCGGGTCGCCGTTCGACGGCCAGAGACAATGAGGTGCACACGCGATGGCCAATGAGCTGGAATCGTCGTTCTCAACGGGGGAAGACCCCGTCGAATACGACCACCTGCTGCAGGAGGTCTTTCGGGCGACCTCACGAGGAGAACGGGCCCCGGCTCGACCTCGCCCGCTGATCAGCGCATCTTGGAAGCGCTCCCGCCGTGCCGGGCTCAAGCCCGATGTCTGCCGGTGCCCGATGCACTCGCCCGTGCGGGCACGCCGCGCACCAGCACGAACATCGACCACTCGCCAGCTGATCCCACTGCTCAAGCAGACGCTGCCGCAGCACGACAACGGCATGTTCGAGAACGGTAACTACCTCGTCGTACTCACCGACGCCGAGGCGCGCATCGTATGGCGCTACGGGTCGACCGAGGCACGGCAGCGCGCCGACCGCATCGGCTTCGTCAAAGGCGCCCTGTGGCGCGAGAGCACGGTGGGCACGAACGCGATCGGCACCGCGCTCGCCGTTCGGCACCCGGTGCAGGTGCATGGTGCCGAGCACTTCTGCCTCGCGCACCAGCAGTGGAGCTGCGCAGCCTCACCGATCATCGATCCGCGTTCGCGCGCCTGCCTGGGCATCGTCAACATCTCGTGCACTGTCGCCGAGGCACATCCGGCCATGCTCGCGCTGGCCTCACTGCTCGCGCACACCCTCGAGATGGAGCTCCATGAGGCTCACCAGCACGAGCTCGAACGACTGCGCACCATCAGCTGGCCGATGCAGCACACGCAGGGTGACGAACCGTGGGCAGTGACCGACCGTCTGGGCTGGGTCGCCGCGACCAACAGCGCCTCAGCGGGCAGCCGGTTCACGCTGCCTGAGCATCCTGATCGCGACCTGCTCTGGCTGCCCGAGTTCGGCAGCGCGAAGGCGGCCTCACTACCTGGCGGCTGGTTCATTCAGGGGCAGACCGTCGTCGAAGCCGAGCCGGGTGAGAACCGGCTGCAGATCACCCGCACGTCGACCGGTGCGCACGTGACGATGGATGCCGGAGACGTGCACTGGAGCGTCGAGATTCCGCCTCGGCAAGTCGATGTCATCGCTCAGATCAATGCTCACCAGGACGGCGTCAGCGCGGCGGATCTCTCAGAGGCGATCTTCGGCGACCGCACGCACACGGTCACCGTGCGTGCCGAGGTCAGTCGGATTCGGCGGGCGTTGGGGCCGGTGATCATTGCCGCGCCGTACCGCTTCGCGGAGGGCATGCGGGTCGAGATCGACTGACTGCTCTTCTGCGTGACGCAGGCGGGAAGGTGTCGGCGTCGGCCCCACTCAGCAGCTGACCGAGGCCAGCAGACGTTCGACCAGCACGCCGCGGTTGCCTTCGAGGTCGGAGAGCACACCCTGATCCCGGACCTCCTGCGGAGTGAGCCAGGCGAGCTCGAGGGCGTCTTGGCGTGGCTGGCAGGTGCCGGTGACCGGCACGACGTAGGCCAGCGAGACGGCATGCTGGCGGCCGTCGAACAGCTCGTTCGTGGTCGAGGGCACTGGAAAGTACTCGCCCACCGTCTGCGGCGACATCGACAGCGGCAGCTGTGGGAAGGCGATCGGGCCGAGGTCGTTCTCGAGATGGCGCAGCAGCGCTTCGCGCAGACTCTCGCCGAACCGCACACGGCCCGAGACGATGGTGCGGGTGATCGAGTCAGTGTCGCTGACGCGCATGAGCAGGCCGATCTGCGCGACTTTGCCACTGCCGGTCAGGCGCACAGGGAGTGCTTCGACGTAGAGCATGGGCAGGTGCCGCCTGGCCTCTTCCAGCTCGGAGTCGGTCAGCCAGCCGGAGTCGGCGCCACCGTTGCTGCCGATGACGTCATCGTCTGGATCCTGCGGGTCGGGCGTGCCAACGATGCTCATGGTCTGATTATGGCGCATTTGCCCGGGGCGGCGCAGACGACTCGGTACAATCGGTGCTCATGACCGCTTCACGCCCGAATGCCACCCCAGAGACCGCTTCGACCCGTTCGTCCGAAGCCGGTGGGACAGCGCAGCGTTCAGACGTGCAGGGCCGAGGATCGGTGCGGCCCAGCTACCGCTTCTACGCGGTGATCGTCGCGATCTTCGCCTCGCTGCTGCTGGTCTCGAACATCGCAGCGACACAGGGTGTGGTGTTCGGTCCGGTTTGGGGATTCCCGATCAATACTGACGGTGGGTTCCTGCTGTTCCCCCTGGCCTACGTGCTCGGCGATGTGCTGAGCGAGGTCTACGGGTTCAAGCGGACCCGTACGGCGACCATCGTGTCGTTCTGCATCGCCATCGGGGCCATGCTGTACTTCCAGTTCGTGATCGCCCTGCCGAAGTCGGAGGGCACCGACACGGAGTCGTTCAACGCACTGCTCGGTCTCAGCGTGCCGCAGATTCTGCTCGGGTCGGTGCTGGGCTTTCTCGTGGGTCAGACGCTCAACGCGTGGGTCGTGACGTGGATGAAGCGCCGCCGCCGCGACGAACGCCAGCTCTGGGCGAGACTGCTCGGATCGACCGTCGTCGGGGAGTTCGCCGATACCCTCATCTTCTGTCTGATCGCAGCGCCGGTGCTCGGGTTCACCGAGCCGGCCGACTTCGCCATCTACGTGGCGCTCGGGTTCGTATACAAGACCGCGGTCGAGGCCGCACTGCTTCCGTTCACCTACCGAGTGATCGCCTGGGTGAAGCGGCACGAGCCCGACTACCGCCCGGTGGGCGCCGGCGAGCCCGCCGCGAGCTGAGCGGGATTTCAGCGGGTGCTGCACTTTCGCGGGGCGCTCAGCGGGTTCTGCACACTCGAGGGGCGTCCGGCGGTACTCGACAGCGCATTCAGCGGGTTCTGCACACTCGAGGCGAAAGACGTTCAGCAGGTCCTGCATGATCGAGGTGCCGAGGCCCAGTGAGAACGCTCGTGAGCTTGCCCCACCCCCGAACACGACCGCACGCGAAAGCACAGAAAGTGCGACCATCAGAGTCTGAAACCCGCAAGTTCTGCACTTTCGCGGGGCATTCAGCGGGTTCTGCACACTCGACGAGGGGCACGGCGGTACTCGACAGGGCATTCAGCAAGTTCTGCGCACTCGAGGGGTGTCCTGCGGTACTCGACAAGACATTCAGCGGGTTCTGCACACTCGACGAGGGGCACGGCGGTACTCGACAGGGCATTCAGCAAGTTCTGCGCACTCGAGGGGTGCACAACCGCATCTACTGACTTCCGCACACTGAACCTTCTCTCGACGAGGGCGGCTCAGCGGAGCCCAGCGTTCGACCAGGCGGTCACCCCGCACGCACCATGCGCACGAGTCCGACGATGATGCCGCCGAAGAGCAGCACCAAGCCGACGACGAACAGCGGCATCTGCGACGTGCCAGTGACGGTCAGCCGAAGAATGCCCCACATCAGAGCGCCGACGCCGAGCAGTGTGGTCCCCAGCAGCTGAGAAGCGATGCGGTAGAGCCGCTCGGCGTTCTGGCCAGTCACCTCGACCGGGTAGTTCGCCACATGCGGGTAACGCGCTAACCCTGCCACCAGCGCCGACAGCAGCAGCCAGACGAGACCGAGTCCGATGAGCGATCCACGAGGGCCCCACGCATCGGGCTCACCGTGTATCCCGAAATGCGTCGGAATGACCTCGGGCAGGCTCGGATACGAGACCAGCAGACAGATCAGTCCGGCCAGAGTCATCAGCAGACCGACGCCGATCAGCACGGCAGCGGCTGCGCCCATGCCCTCGGCCTTCGGTCGCTCTGATCTGCTCATACCTCTGCAGCGCCTGACTTCGCCCCACCACCGTAGTAGCGGCCCAAGAACTCCTCGCGGAGTTCGTCGAACGTGCCCTCCTGCATCGCGACGCGGATGTCGTCGACAAGACGCACGATGAATCGCTCGTTGTGGATGCTGCAGAGAGTCGCCGCATTCATCTCTTTCGCCTTGAAGAGGTGCCGCAGATACGCCCGTGTGTAGTGCGTGCAGGTGTAGCAGTCGCAGCCTTCGTCGATCGGCGAGAAGTCCATGCGGAACCTCGTCTGCTTCAGGTTGTAGCGCCCGTGGCGCGAGTACACGGCCGACGACCGTGCCACACGCGTCGGCGAGACGCAGTCGAAGGTGTCGGCCCCTGCTGCCACCGCGGCGAAGATGTCATCTGGTTCGCTGATGCCGAGCAGGTGACGCGGCCGATCCTCGGGAAGCTCCTCGGCCATCCACCCGATGATCTCGGCCATGCGCGGCTTCTCGAGCGCCCCACCGAGGCCGAACCCGTCGAAGCGCTGCCCGTCGATCTCCATGCTGCCGAGGTCGCGAGCAGCCTTGCGGCGCAGATCCTCATAGTTCGCGCCCTGCAGCACACCGAAGAGGGCCTGATACGGCTTGCCGACCCGTTCGTCGGTGAGGCGCCGATGCTCGGCGAGGCACCGCTCGGCCCAAAGACGGGTGCGCTCCAGCGAACGCTCCTGGTATCCGCGGGTGTTCATCAGCGTGGTGAGCTCGTCGAAGGCGAACATGATGTCGGCACCCAGCTGGTGCTGAATCTGCATCGAGACCTCCGGGGTGAACCGATGCATGGTGCCGTCCAGATGCGACTTGAACGTGACGCCGTCGTCGTCGACATGAGCGAGCCGCTCTTTGCCCTTCGCGATCACGTCGTCGGACTGCCGCCCGCTGGTGTCCATCGCGAGCACCTTCTTGAACCCCACGCCCAGGCTCATCACCTGGAAGCCTCCGGAGTCGGTGAACGTGGGCCCCGGCCAGTTCATGAAGCGACCGAGACCGCCGGCGGCGTCGAGCACGTCGGGTCCCGGCTGCAGGTAGAGATGGTAGGCGTTGGCGAGCAGCGCCTGTGACCCGAGGTCGCTCATCGACTCGGGCAGCACCGCTTTGACGGCCGCCTTGGTGCCGACCGGAATGAACGCCGGGGTGCGAATGTCGCCGTGCGGCGTGTGGATGACCCCCGTGCGCCCGCCTCTCGGCTGATCGTCGAGTCGGGTGTCGATGTCGAAGCTGAAGTTCACCCGTCCATCTTGCCATCTGCCTGCGGCTCAGGGTCTTCTGCGGGCATTCGTCGCAGAGCGTCACAATATGGCGTCTGGACTCCGGCGCAAATAGGCTGAACGCATGAAGCCATTCCTGTATCTGAGCGCGCGCACGAGTGACGATGCCACTGCGGCCGAGCGCGCCTCGATGCTGGAGCACACCGGGCTGGGGTCAGACGCCCTCGTGCACCACCGACTCGACCGTGCACCGCTGCCCGAGATCGATCTCACCGAGCTCAGCGGAGTGCTGCTCGGTGGCAGCCCCTATGACTGGTCGGCCCCGCCCGAGCGCAAAGACCCGCTGCAGCGACGGGTCGAGCACGACGTGTTCGCCCTGGTACGCCGCATTCTCGATGCCGATTTTCCGTTCTTCGGGGCCTGTTACGGAATGGGCGCGGTCGCCACGGTGCTTGAGACCCCGTTGGGTCCTGACTTCGCCGAGGATGCCGGAGCCGTCACCCTGCAGGTCACCTCCGCCGGCCGATCCGATCGTCTGCTGGATGACGCGCCTGCGCAGATCTCTTCGTTCGTCGGGCACCATGAGTCGTTGCTCGAGGTGCCGAAGGGCGCCGAACTGCTGCTGACCTCGGCGACTGCTCCGGTGCAGATGATCCGCGTCGGCGAGCGCGGCTACGCGACGCAGTTCCATCCCGAGCTTGACCGGTCTGCGTTCATTCGGCGTGCGACGCTCTACGACGGGCACGGCTACTACCCGGCCGGCCACATCGCAGCCATCGAGCAGGCGACGCTGGGCCTCGACACCACCCCGGCGCACCGTCTGCTGCGCCGCTTCGCGCTCGAGCACGGCCGTCGCTGAGCGGCTTGTGCTGCTCGTCGGGACGCGCCACGACCGGCGTGATCGTATCCCTCCGACAGGTGTCTGCGACCTGATCGACACTGCTGGCGCCAGCAGGCATACTGGATGGCATGGGCGACAACAATCTGCTTTCGATTCCACCGACGTTCCTCGATGAGGTGCCGGGTCTCGCTGACGCTCTCGCCGACGAGCCGCTCAACCGCGTGGCGGCCTCGTTCCCCGCAGCGTCACTGCCTTGGGCGCTGCTCGCACAGCAGGCTCGCACACACGGCAACTATGTGAACGCATACGCCTACGCTCGCACCGGCTATCACCGCGGCCTCGACGCTCTGCGCAGACACGGATGGAAGGGGCAGGGTCCGATTCCGTGGTCGCACGAGCCGAACCGTGGCTTTCTGCTCTCGCTCTTCGAGCTGGGCAAAGCCGCCGAGCTGATCGGCGAAGCCGACGAGGTCGATCGCGTGCACACGTTCCTCACCGACAGCGACCCGTCGGTCATCGACGCCATCCTGGCCGACGAGGCGGCGCACGCCCCGGGCACCGAGACGATCGTCATCCGCGGCATCAACTGATCGCTGCGGCGCATATCTTTCTTTGTTCCGACCGACCGTCTAGCATCAGGAAGCATGACTTCCACTGACCGTCAATCGGACGATCAGGCGCGGTACATCGAAGTGTGGAACGATTTGGTCTCTCCGCGAGACCTCACGTGGGCACTTCTGATCTGTGGTGGCACCACCGCAGCCGCGCTGCTGATCGCAACGCTGCTCTCGTTCAACGTCTTCTTCTGGGGACTCGGCGGCTCGGTCATCGGCTTCGTCATCAGCACCTTCGTCTTCACGCCGAAACGAGACGTGCGCATCGTGAGCGCCGACGACGGGCTCGAACACAGCATCCACATCAGGGCCGAAGCCGATGTCGCCGCAGACACCGACAAGGCCGGTGACCGCTGATGGACGTCTCGATCATCATTCAGATGCTGATCGCCGCCATCGGCGCGATCATGTTCTATTCGTTCATCGGGTTCATTCCCGGCACCGACGAGACCAGCGTGCTGGTGCCCGTCACCCTGGCGCTGGTGCTCGCGGGCGTCGCACCGATCGTGGTGCTCACCTTCTTCATCGCCGCGATCGTGACGCTCAATCTCACCAATGCGATTCCCACAGCCCTGGTCGGCCTGCCCGGGGGCGTGATGTCGACTCCGATGATGGAGCACTCGCTCTATCTCAAGAGCAAGGGACGCGCCGCCGAGACGATCAAGAAGATGGCAGCAGGCAGCGCCGTGGGCACGATCATCGCGATTCCGGTGAGCCTCGCCATCGCCACGGCGATCACGCCCTATGCCGAGACCCTGCGCCAGTACGGCTCACTGCTCTTCGTGTTCGGCGCCGTGCTGCTCGCGCTGCTCGGCAGCAATCGACTGCTCTCGCTCATCTCGATCATCCCGATGGCGCTGCTCTTCCAGGGCCTGCTCTCGCTCTACCGGACGCAGGAGGTGATACCCAAAGACGGCAACATCTCGGTCTCGTTCTTCTTGGGCATCACCATCGGCCCGCTGCTGGTCTCGATCCTGGGGCTGCTCAACAAGCGCAGCCGCGACAGTCTGCCCAGGTACGCGCCGACCACCGTCGAGATCTCGCGCAGAGATCTGAGCGGCCAGTCGCTCGCGCCCGGCCGCATCCTCACTCGTGACGAGATGGGTCGCACCGGCCTCGCCTCGCTGATCACCACCCCGCTGTTCTTCCTCAGCCCGGTCGGCCTGACCTTCCTGATCGGCGAGGCCTCTGCCGGTCGCAGCGGCGACAGGCTCAAGCACGCGAACCGCGCGGTGTCGAGCATGAACGGCGTCGCACACGCCGCCTACCTGTCTGGGGTGATCATCCCGCTGCTGGCCGTCGGCATTCCGCTCTCGCCGGTCGCGATCGGCCCGGCGCAGGCGCTGTTCAACGCACCACCGGTCTTCTCGCTCGACCACAACCTGCACCAGCTGCTGAGCACCGGCCAGTTCATCACCGCGGTGGTCGTCGGCGCTCTGCTCGCACTCGTGCTGACCTATGTGATCGCTGTGCGCTACTCGTACCAGATCACCTACTTCGTGATGCGCTACATCCCGCACGAGGCCGTGCTCGGGCTCTTCATCGGGTTCATTCTGCTGCTCGCCTATCTCGACGCCGGGGTGGCCAACATCTTCGGCGTGCTGCTCGTCGGCGTCGCCTGCGGTACCCTGAATAAGCTTGGCGTCAGCTACGGCGTGCAGTTCATGACGCTGTACGCCGCGCCATGGATCGTGCAGAACCTGCTCTGAGCGGCAGCGTTGTGCGTCGGTGCGCATGCACCGGGAAAGGCTTCTTCACTGTGCAGGTCGGCGACCCCTCCCCCTCAGACCGCTCATCGGTCGACACTCCGATGCACGCAGGCGTCGGTCAGACCGTCGCGAAGATCATCCTCTTCGGCGAGCACTCTGTCGTCTACGGCTACCCGGCGATCGCGATGCCGCTGCGCAATCTGCGCATGATCGCCCGCGTCGAACCGACCACACGCCCGTCAGAGCTGTCGAGCCTGGGCTGGGTCGGTCCGCTCGACGAGGCGCCGGCGAGGTTCGCAAGCATCGTTCGGGCGGTGGATGCGGCGCTCGAGTTCGCGGGGCATCCGAACGCCCGCCTGCGCATCGAGACGCACGCGGAGTTCCCGCCGGAACGGGGCCTTGGATCGTCCGCTGCAGCGGCCGGTGCGGTCATCCGGGCCGTGCTCAGCGCCTTCGACGTCGACGCCGAGCCAGAAGACCTCTTCGACCTGACGCAGATGGCCGAGCGCATCGCACACGGGCATCCGTCCGGGCTCGATGCGACCGCGACCTCGTCGCAGTCGCCGATCCATTTTCAGGCTGGCGCGACCACAGCCGTGCAGATCAATCTCTCAGCGTGGATCGTCGTGGCAGACTCCGGCATTCACGGCAGCACCCGCGAGACCGTCGGGCACATTCGCGAAGAGCACGAGCGCTGCCCCGAGGTCACCCGACCACGGCTGGCCGAGCTGGGGCGCATCACCGCCGAGGCGGTCGACGACGTGCGCGCCGGCGATGTCAGCGGGCTCGGCCAGAAGATGAACGACGCACACCGGCTGTTGGCCGAGCTGGGCGTGAGCAACGCACGCCTCGACCAGCTCACCGCCGCGGCGCGCAGTGCGGGCGCTGTCGGGGCGAAGCTCACCGGCGGGGGACGCGGCGGCTGCGTGATCGCCCTCGCCCGCACCAGCGCTGATGCGAAGCGCATCGCCGCTGCGCTCGGGATGGCTGGGGCCACCGGCACGTGGGTCTACGCACCGCACGCCTACGAGGTCGCCGCGTGACGGATCGCGCGAAACCGGTGGCAGCGGCTCCCGGCGTGGCCACTGCTGTGGCGCACGCGAACATCGCGCTGATCAAGTATTGGGGCAAAGCCGACGAACGGCTGATCCTGCCGCGCACCTCGAGCCTGTCACTGACCCTCGACGATCTGCACACGGTCACCACAGTGCGTTTCGTCGACGACGGCGCGGGTGACCGTGCCGTGCTCGACGGCCGGCCGCTGACCGGTCAGTCGCTGCGGCGCATCGCAGATTTTCTCGACATCGTGCGCGAGCGTGCTGGCATCACCTCCGCGGCCGATGTCGTCACACACAACACTGTGCCGACTGCGGCGGGGCTCGCGAGCTCTGCCAGCGGATTCGCCGCGCTGGCCGGGGCCGCCGCCGCAGCAGCAGGTCTCGAACTCGACGATCGCGGCCTCTCCAGGCTCGCACGACGGGGGTCGGGGTCGGCATCACGGTCGGTGTTCGGCGGCCTGGCCGTCTGGCATGCCGGCCATGACCACGAATCCTCGTATGCCGAGCCGCTTCCGAGCGATCTCGATCTGGCGATCGTCGTGCTCGTGATCGACTCAGGGCGCAAGGCGGTCTCGAGCCGCGAGGCCATGCGGCGAACCGTCGAGACATCGATCGAGTACGAGCCCTGGGTGCGGCGCAGCCACGAAGATCTGGCCGAGGCGCTCGACGCGATCGCACAGGCAGACCTGCCCCGGCTGGGCGAGGCAGCCGAGGCGAACGCCTTCGGCATGCACGCCACGATGCTCGCCGCAGAGCCTCGTGTGCAGTATCTGAACGCCTCCAGCATCGAAGCGCTGCAGGCCGTGCGCGAGGCCCGCGCAGCCGGCCTGCCGGCCTGGGCGACCATGGATGCCGGAGCCAACGTCAAGGTGCTCACCAGCGGTTCGGCATCTGAGCAGGTGCGATCCTGGCTGCGGCAGCGGCTGGAGCCGAGTGTGCCGGGCTTGCAGACCGTGGTGGCACGGTCAGGCCCGGGCCTGCAGGTCTGGCCGGGAGAGGTCGGCGTGCCCAGCACCTCAGTTCTCGACACCGCCACGACGAACCATGCAGGAGGTCTCTAGACATGTGCGCTGCCCATGACGTCGCCGTTCCGGCCCGCACCACCGTCGTGCGCGCGCCCGGCAAGCTCTACATCGCCGGCGAGTATGCCGTCGTCGAAGCCGGATACCCGGCGGTGCTGATCGCCGTCGACCGCTATGTGCAGGTGCGGGTGAGCCCCGCCCGCGACACCGGGCACATCACCTCAGACCAGTACGCGAGCCTCTCGCTCGAGTGGCATCGACGTGACAACGACATGGTGATCGAGCCTGACCAGACGCCCTTCGACTTCGTGCTCGCCGCCATCAGAGTGGTCGAGGAGGCCGCAGTCGGGCTCGGCGCGTCACTCGAGCTGTACGACCTCGACATCACGAGCGAGCTCGACGATGATGCCGGTCGAAAGTTCGGCCTCGGGTCGTCTGCCGCGGTCACGGTGGCCACAGTGCGGGCGCTCTGCGAGCACTATCGTCTCGATCTGACCCGTATGGAGCAGCTCAAACTGGCCCTGATCGCAAGCATCGAAGTGCAGCGCAGCGGCTCGGGCGGCGACGTGGCGGCGAGCATGTTCGGCGGCTGGATCGTATACCGGGCATTCGATCGGGAGTGGGTGCGCGCCGAGCGCGTCGCCCGACCGCTCACCGAGATGCTCGCCATCGACTGGCCGGGTCTCGAGGTGAGCCGCATCGTGCCGCCCGATCGTCTTCGCCTCGTCGTGGGATGGACTGGCTCGCCCGCCTCGACCGCTCGCCTGGTCAGCGGGGTGCAGGCCCGCAAAGGCCAGCGCAGCGTGCATTACAGCCGCTTCCTCGCGGAGAGCCGCTCGTGTGTGACCGAACTGGCCGAAGCGCTGGGACGCGACGACGGCGTCGGGATCGCCGCAGGCATCCGCCGCAACCGCGAACTGCTGCGCGGGCTGGGCGAGCACTCGGGCATCACCATCGAGACTCCGAAGCTGCAGCGCCTGATCGAGACGGCCGAGGCATGCGGCGGTGCGGCGAAGACCTCGGGTGCGGGTGGCGGAGACTGCGGCATCGTGCTGATCGATCGCGACGCCGACATCGACGGCATGCTCGCAGCGTGGGAGCGGGCCGACATCAGGCCGCTGAATCTGCGGGTGCACCAGCCGGAGGGCACGGTCGAGTAGGGCATGGCCCCGCAGGTCGCTCGGCGGGCGTCGTGCTCTGCGGTTCAAGCTCGAGACGGGATGTCGCAGACATGAAGGGACACAGAGCAGCATGAGCAGTGAGCGCAAAGACGAGCACGTTCGCCTCGCCGAGGAGCTTCGCGACGAACAGCGTGGTTCGGGTTTCGACGACGTGCGGTTTCTTCACCACACCTTCAACGAGCTGACGCGCGACGCGGTCGACATCAGCACGACCGTGGCCGGTCGGCGTTGGCCGGTGCCGTTCTACATCAACGCGATGACCGGCGGCAGCAAGATGACCGGAGCGCTCAACGCCGACCTCGCACGGGCTGCCGCGGCTGCAGGTGTGTCGATCGCCAGTGGTTCGGTGAGCCCTGCGCTGCGCGACCCGGGCCTGGAATCGACGTTTCGGGTGATCCGTGAGAACGCCCCTGAAGCATTCGTATTCGCGAATGTGAGCCCCGAGATGACCGTCGAGCAGGCGAAGCGAGCCGTCGGGATTCTCTCTGCCGACGCGCTGCAGATCCATGTGAACCCGGCCCAAGAGCTCGTGATGCCCGAGGGCGACCGCGACTTTCGCGGTTGGCTCGACCGGATCGAGCGGATTGTGGCCGACGTCGGCGTGCCGGTCGTGGTCAAAGAGGTCGGGTTCGGACTCAGCAGGCACAGCGTCGAGCAGCTGCTCGAACGCGGTGTGCGCACCGTCGACGTCAGCGGACGCGGCGGCACGAACTTCA
Organism: Pseudoclavibacter sp. CFCC 14310; assembly: GCF_008831165.1. Taxonomy (NCBI): domain Bacteria; kingdom Bacillati; phylum Actinomycetota; class Actinomycetes; order Micrococcales; family Microbacteriaceae; genus Pseudoclavibacter; species Pseudoclavibacter sp. CFCC 14310. The sequence goes on from NZ_WBKC01000004.1 coordinate 119,977, forward strand.
TCGCGATCGAGAACCGTCGGCGTCAGCGCAGCGAATACGACTACCTGTCGGGCTGGGGACAGTCCGCCGTCGAGTGCCTGCTCGATTCCCTGCACGCGGTGCCTGCGCTGCCGGTCGAGGCGATCGCCTCCGGCGGCGTACGCAATCCGCTGGATGTCGTACGCGCGCTCGCCTTGGGTGCTCGCGCCGTCGGGGTCAGCGGCCACTTTCTGCACGTGCTCGTCTCTGACGGGGTCGACGCTCTGACGGCCGAGCTGGAGGCATGGAAGGAGCAGGTGCAGACTCTGCTCACGCTGCTCGGAGCGGCCGACCTGGCGGCCCTTGCCTGCACTGATGTGCTCATCACCGGCCCGACCGCGGAGTTCGCTCGACTGCGGGGCATCGATCTCGCGGAACTGGCGCACCGCCGCTGAGATATGCCTGCAACCGCATATGTCGTGTTGGAGAACTCCTCGCGGACAATCCGCGACGCCCGCGCGATGTCCTTGACTTGTGCAGAGGAAAGCGGTTCACTGCAGATACCATGACGCAGCAGTACGAAGACTCCCAGGGCCCTCTGCCCCGCATCACCGATGCCGGCTTTCGTCTGCACTACGCGACTTCGCTCTTCGATCGCCTGATCGATGAGTACCTGCGTGCTGAATGGCAGCTTCCGGCCACTCAGTTCTATGCGCTGATGGCCCTTGCCGCAGCCGGCAAAGAGAAGCTCAGCGTTCGAGAGATCGCCGAGCAGCTCGGCATCTCCCGCGCAGCGGCCGCCACACGCACTCGAACGCTGGTCAAGGTCGGGTTCGCGTCGTTGTACCAAGACCCGAACGACCGTCGCACGCAGCGCGTCGCCCTCACCGAACGCGGTGCACGCCGACTGACCGAAGCGTGGCAGGGTCTCGACACCTTCGAGAACGCTCTACTGACCGGCATCGACGAACGCAGCCTGCTGCAGCGCATCAATGTGCTCATCGACAACGCCCGCGACGTCGCAGCAGCGCGGCAGGCCAGAGAAACTCGCTGAGCGGGCCGGCCCCGCGAAGAGTCTCGCTCAGACGTTCGGTACGACGACCGTCGGCACACGAAGATCGAGCAGCACGCCGTGCGATACCGAGCCGAACAGCGCACGTCCGAGCACCGTGCGCGAATGAGTGCCCAGCACCAGCATGCGTCGACCGGCCGCGGCCGCAGTCAGCTGAGACGCCGGAGCGCCTTCGACCGAGCGCCCGGTGACGTCGAGATCCTCGTTCTTCGTGCGCAGCTGCAGGGCGCGTGCGTCGAGCTGCTCCTGGAACTGGCGACCCACCGGAGCGAGTCCTCCGCCCATTGCCTCTGCCGGCCGGCTGATCACCGGCGGCAGCCCCCAGACAGAGACGAGCTCCAGCGGCTGATCCGTGGCCAGCGCCTGCGTGACGCCGAACTCGACCGCTTTTTCGCTGACGTTGTCCGGGCCCACGCCGACGACGATTCCGGATTCGGCGTGATCAGCGGCCGACGGCGTCCAGTCTGACGGGATCACCGCGGTCGGCACGTTCGTCGACACCGAGACGCGCAGGCCTTTGGCACCGCCGACCGCTTCGCCGAACGATGCTCCGTGGTGCGATCCCAGCACGATCAGATCACTCTGGTCGGCCGCGTCTACCAGCGCGTCGACGATGCCGCCGCGAGTGACCGATGCCGTGATGCCGAGGTCCGGATTCGACTCCGCGGCAGTGCGCTGCACTGAGGCGATCAGGTTCTCGGCAGCCTGCGTCGCATCCGTCTCGCTGACGCCAGTGCCCCGCAGCGCATGCGGGTCAACCACGGTCAGCAGGTGCAGCTGCGGGTCAGTGACGAAGTTGGCCTGAGCCAGTGCCCATGCGAGTGCGCGTTCACCGCGCACGGTGCCGTCGATGCCGACGAGGATGGTGGTCATTGTTACTCCTTGGTCCAACGGCCCAGGGCTGGGCTCGACAGAGTCGTCCCGGGTGCAGTCTGTGTGATGACGAGTCGTGTACGGCTCAGTGGAACTGCGGCACGATGAGCCACAGGGTGAAAAGTACGATGGCGACGCAGAGCGAAAAGCAGACCACTGATCCGGTGCGGGCGATCAAGTGTGCGTCGCCGGTGCTGTCGACCTGACCCGATTCCCAGAGCCGCAGTGCAGTGGCGTAGAGAGCACTGACGACGCTGGCGATCACGACTGCGACGACGAGGACGGTCAGAAAGCTGATGAGAGAAGGCATTGTTGTGTTCTGTTCCTTTCAGACTACGCAGCCGGAACAGTGGCCGGAACCGGCTCACCGGTGGTCTCGTGATTCACGTTGTCAGCGGTCACCGGGTTGCGATGCGACAGCCGGACGATGCCCCACACGATCGCGAGGGCGAGCACCGCGACGCCGAGGGTGCCGATCAGGCCGGTGTGAGCGAGCGCCGACGCCGCAGCCGACACCAGCGCCGCTGCGGGAAAGGTGACCAGCCAGGCGATGCCCATGCGGCCGGCGACTCCCCAGCTGACTCTGGCGCCTTTGCGTCCGAGCCCGGCACCGAGAATCGACCCGGAGCAGACCTGCGTGGTCGACAGTGCGAAACCGAGGTGGGAAGAGACCAGGATGGTGGTCGCCGAACTCGCCTCGGCGGCGAAGCCCTGTGGCGTGGTGATCTCGGTGATGCCCTTGCCCAGCGTGCGGATGACACGCCAGCCGCCGGTGTACGTACCCAGTGCGATGGCGAGACCGCAGGCCGCAATGACCCAGAACTCGGGACCGCTGCCGGTGGGCTGTATGCCCGCTGCGATGAGCGTCAGCGTAATGATGCCCATCGTCTTCTGCGCGTCGTTCGTGCCGTGCGAGAGGGCGACCAGCAGAGCGGTCGCGGTCTGGCCGTGGCGGAATCCGCTCTCGACTTTCTTCGCATCCATCTTGCGCACGATCGCTAGGATGATCTTGACCGCGCAGAACGCAGCCAGACCTGCGACCACCGGCGAGACGAACGCCGGCAGCAGCACCTTCGTGAACACGTTGAAGAAGTTCACGCCCGAGGTGCCGACCGCAACGATCACGGCACCGACGAGGCCACCGAAGAGCGCGTGCGATGAGCTGGAGGGCAGGCCCACCAGCCAGGTCAGCATGTTCCAGATGATGGCACCCACGAGACCGGCGAAGATGACCTCAGGTCCGATCACCACCCCGCCGTCGCCCTCGTTGATGATGCCGCCCGAAATCGTCTTGGCGACCTCGGTCGACAGGAAGGCGCCGATCAGATTGAGAATGCCAGCGGCGATGACTGCGGTCTTGGGCTTGAGCGCCCCAGTGGCAATTGAGGTGGCCATGGCGTTCGCCGTGTCATGGAACCCGTTCGTGAAGTCGAATGTCAGCGCCGTGGCGACGACCAGCACGACGACGATGATTGTGGAAGCATCCATCTGAGCTTCGTGGTTCCCTTCTGAGAGACCAATACATGATTGTCTCGACGAGGTCTCCGGGAACTTCCCCCGATATACGATTCGTCGACTGCAATTGCCGAGTCTGCGCCCCTAAGGTTACGGGAAGGAAAACCTCAAGCGGCCTTCAGGCAACCAACGTGCAACTACAGTCTAGATGCTGATATCGGGTCAGATACTTGTGGTCGGGTCTCAGCGTTTCGGCAGCACGAACCAGGCCGCCGCAGCCGCCGCCAGCATCAGCACCGCAGCGATGACCGACGTCATGGTGACGCCTCCTTCGAACGCAGCATTGGCCACGCGCATGAGCTCCGCGCCGAGATCGTTCGGCAGCGACGCAGCGACCTGCTCGGCGCCGGCGAGCGTCTCTCGGGCGCGTGCGCCGGCATCCGCATCGACTCCGCCAGGCACGACCAGCGCGCCGCGATAGTGCGCCGTGAGCAGCCCGCCGAGCAGCGCCGTGCCTAGCACGGCTCCGACTTCGTATGCCGTCTCTGAGAGTGCGGATGCCGCCCCGGCTCGGTCTTTGGGTGCGGCCGAGAGAATGAGGTCGTTCGAGAGCGTCTCGGCCATGCCGACGCCGACGCCGAGAATGACGAAGGCGATGAGGACGATCTGCCAGGCGGATCCGGCGCCGAACGCAGCCATGAGCACGTAGGCCGTTGCCGAGAGCAGCACCGATCCCGTGATGATGACGCGCGCCGTGACGCGCTTGGACAGCGGCACGACGGCGAATCCCGCGATGATCATCAGCACGATGCCCGGCAGCAGCACCACCCCTGCCGCCAGCGGGGTGAGGCCGACGACGATCTGCAGATGCTGGCTGACGAAGAAGAGAAAGCCGACCATCGAGACGACGCTGAGCAGGTTAACTGCGATGCTGCCGCTGAAGAGCGGGTTGCGGAACAGCGTGAGGTCCAGCAGCGGCACGGGGCGACGAAGCTGGCGGCGCACGAACCAGGCGCCGACGGCGAAGCCGACCACGATCGAGACGATCGGCTGCAGACCGAAGCCCTGAGCCGCGAACTCCTTGATGCCCAGCACGATGGCGACCAGCGCGACGATCGAGGCGAGCATTCCGGGCACGTCGATGGGGCCCGGATGCGGGTCGCGGGACTCTCTGACGAGCAGCGGCGTCAGGATGAACAGCGGCAGCAGCACAGGCAGTGCGATGAGGAAGATCGCGTTCCAGTGGAAGTGCTCCAGCACCACGCCGCCGACCAGCGGGCCTGCGGCTGAGCCCGCCGAGAAGCATCCTGCCCACACGGCGATCGCGACTCGGCGCTGGTTGCGGTCGCGGAAGATACCGCGGATCAGGGCAAGCGTCGACGGCATCAACATGGCGCCGAAGACTCCCGTGAGGCCGCGCAGCAGGATCAGTTCCAGCGCGGTCGTCGCAAATGCGCTGGCAACAGAGAAGACGGCGAACCCGGCGGCCCCGATGAGCAGCAGGCGGCGACGGCCGATGCGGTCTCCCAGGCTGCCCATCGTGACGAGCAGGCCGGCGAGCACGATCGAGTAGGCGTCGATGATCCAGAGCTGCTGTGCGGCGTCCGGCTCAAGTGCCTCGGCGATGTGCGGAAGCGCGAGGCTCAGCACAGTGTTGTCGATCGAGACCAGCAGCACCGGGAGCATCAGCACCGCCAGCGCGATCCAGTCTCGAGCCGTCGCGAGCGGGGGCGTCTCGACCGATTCTGCCCGCAGACTGCCTGCGGCGCGGTGGTCGGTTTCTCTGACTGCTTCAGGGGATTCGTGCTGCCTCACACGAGATACTGTACCGTACGGACGGTATAGTTGCCATAGGGGCACAATGGAGTGAGCTGAGCAGACGACGACACTGGTGGCGAAACCGGCAACGACGCATACGACCGAGCCGATGACTCGCAGGACGTCGAGTATGACATCCACCAGACCGACCACAGGAGCGAAGATCAACGTGAGTGACAGACCGGCCCGCGAGCGGGTGCTCGACGCATACATCGACCTGCTGCTCGACTCCGGCGAGCGCGCTGCGACGCTTGAGGCCGTCGCCGAGCGCGCCGAGGTCTCGAAGGGCGGGCTGCTGTATCACTTCGCGTCGAAGAGCGACCTCGAGCGCGGGCTGCTCGAACGTCTCGACGCACTGATGGACGAAGACGTGCACAGCCTGGAGGGCACCGCGCTCGAGACCGTCGAGAACTTCTTGCGGACGTCGAACAACGCCGGCACTCCGCTCGATCGGGCTCTGCTCGCGACCGTTCGTCTTGCGCAGGGCAGCGAGGCGGCGCAGCAGGCCCTTCACGACGTCAACCAGCGCTGGCTGACCCTGCTGCGCAACACGGTGCACGACGAAGATCTCGCTCGCACGATTCTTCTGATCAGCGACGGCATCTACTATGGCTCGGCGCTCTCACAGGTGCCAGCCGCGCAGCAGCTCGCTCCGACCCAGCGCGACATGGAGTCGGCGATCGTCGTGGTGCGGCAGCTGATGCAGGCCGCTGAGGGCTGAGCCCGCTCACGCCGCCGGCCCGCTGAGCGTGATCGGTTCCGCCGGTGCAGCATCCACACGGGCCTGCAGCCCCTCACGCACCCGGGGCCAGTCGGCTGCGACGATCGAGAAGATCGCCGCATCACGCCAGCTGCCGTCAGCACGCGGCTGATCACGCCGCGAGATGCCCTCGAAGGTGGCGCCCAGCTTGAGGATCGCCCGCCGCGAATGCTCGTTGCGGGCGTCGGCCTGAATGCGCACTCGCCCGAAGCCGTGGTCGAACGCGAGGCTGAGCAGCAGCAGTTTCGTCTCGGCATTGACCGAGGTGCCCCAGACGTGCGGATGGTAGGCCGTCCAACCGAGGTGCAGGCGCTCCTTATGCAGCTCGAAGTCGGTCAGAGAGCTGGTGCCGATGACGTGCCCGTCGTCAGGGCCGTCGAGCACCCGCACGACGAACGGCAGCCCCACCCGCCACGGATAGTAACCTCGCGCCCACTCGATGAAACTCGGCAGGTCGGCATGATAGTTGGCTGCTCCCCCGCCATAGCCGTCTGCGAAAATCTCGGGGCGCCCGATCGCCGCGTGCAGGGCGGGCAGATCCTGTTCGGTGAGCGGGTCGAGGCGGATGCGGTGGCCGAGCAGGTGCTGCGGCAGCGGTGAGATGGCAGTCATGTGAGCACTGTACTCTGCCAAGGCGAACAGACGACGAAGGCCCCGCACCCAGTTAACACACTGGATACAGGGCCTTCGACCTGTGGCGGTGACGGCGGGATTTGAACCCGCGGTAGGTTGCCCTACACATCATTTCGAGTGATGCACTTTCGGCCGCTCAGACACGTCACCGCAAGCAAATATAGCGGAGTCGGGCCGACTCGCCAAATCGCCCGAGGCACAGCCGACAGAGACGACGTCAGAATCCGAGCAGCAGCCGCAGCCCCAGCGCGAACATGATGACGGCGATACAGATGTCCAGGATCTGCCAGGCCCTCGGCTTCGCGAAGAGCGGCCGCAGCATCCGCGCACCGAACCCGAGCGCGTAGAACCAGATGAAGCTCGACAGGATCGCCCCGGCGGCCCACCACCACGGGTGCGTCTGGTGTTGCGCGAGCGAGCCGAGCAGCACCACGGTGTCGATGTAGACGTGCGGGTTCAGCCAGGTGAACGCCAGCACGGTGAGCAGCACCGAGATTAGCGAGCGGCGACCGTGGGCTGCATCGGTCTCAGCATCGGTGTCGTCAGCACCTGTCACTGCCTCTGTCCCGGCATCGACGGCCATCGCCGTCGGCTTCAGCGCCCGCTTCGCCGCGAGCGCGCCGTACCCGATCAGGAACGCCGCACCGACCACGCGAATCACCGTCATCACCACCGGCAGCGACTGCACCAACGCGCCGACCCCGGCCACACCCGCGATGATCAGCACAGCATCCGACAGGGCGCACACGGTGACGACCGGCAGCATCACCGACCGACTCGCAGTCACCCCCAGCCGCAGCAGATAGGCGTTCTGACTGCCGATCGCGACGATCAGCGAGAGACCGGTCATTAAGCCGAGCGCCGACGAGAGCAGGAGTGAGTTTTGCATGCTTCGATCGTCACCCGAGTCGTAGATCAAGTCCAGCTAATCCATCTAAACCTGCATTAGATACTCTTCATACATGATGTCTTTTCAACTCGACCACGCCGCCACCCTCGTGGCTCTCGTCGACGAGGGCAGCTTCGAACGTGCGGCCCGCTCTCTGCATGTGACTCCCTCGGCAGTCTCGCAGCGCATCCACGCGATGGAAGAGGCCGTCGGCAGCGTGCTCGTCCAGCGCACCACGCCGGTCGAGCCGACGCAGGCTGGCCGCGTGGCTCTGCGCTACGCCCGTCAGCTGCTGCTGGTGAGCGCGGATGCAGCGCGTGCGCTCCGCCTCGACGGCGGCGGCCCGGCGGCGGCGCGGCGCGGCGACGGAGAAGCCGGGGATGCGGCCTCGAACCTGACGATCACCATTCCGATCGCAGCGAACGGAGACAGTCTCGCGACCTGGTTCCTTGGTGCGCTGGCCGCGACTCGCGATCGAATCGACGCGGTGTATGACATCCGCCGAGAAGACGAGGAGCTCGCCACTCGACTGCTGCGTCGAGGCGAGGTGATGGCGGCCATCACGACGACGGCGAAACCGGTGCAGGGCTGCACGAGCACACCTCTCGGAATGATGCGCTACCGGGCGGTGTCCTCGCCCGGCTTCTCCGAGCGATGGCGGCGAGATGCAGACGACACGACAGCCGACAGCCCGCGCGGCTGGCCTCTGCGCCGGCTCGCACCGATGATCAACTTCGACCGCTCCGACATGCTGCAGCAGCGCTATCTCGACTCAGTGCTGGGCAAGGCCGCCCAGCCACCGAGCCATTATGTTCCCGCCGCGCAGGACTTCGGCGACGCCATCGTGCTCGGTCTCGGCTGGGGCCTGCTCCCAGACCAGCAGGCCGACGAGTGGCTGCGCGCGGGCCGACTCGTCGAGCTCATGCCCGGTTCTGCAGTGCACGTGCCGCTGCACTGGCAGCGGTGGAAGCTGCCCTCCGACGCGCTGGAGCTGCTCAGCGAAACCGTCGTGGCACACGCCGCGCAGAGCCTGCTGCGCAACGAGTAGCGCAGGTGGGAACGCCCCAGCCCTCTCCATGTCAGTGGGGTCGCCTACTGTGGACGCATGGCGAAGAACACAATTGCTCCGTACCACTGCACAGAGTGCGGCTTCAAGGCGTCGAAGTGGGTCGGCCGATGCCCCGAATGCCAGGCTTGGGGCACCGTCGTCGAGGTCGGCACGCAGACCGGCATCGTCAGCGGCCGCCGCGGGTCGGTGCAGATGGTCGATGCGTTGGGCGCGCTGCCGACGCTCGACGCAGACCGCCTCGCCCGGCCGATCACTGAGCTCTCGTCGCATGATGCCACACACGTACCGACCGGCATCGGCGAGCTCGACCGTGTGCTCGGCGGCGGCATCGTCCCGGGTGCGGCCATTCTGCTCAGCGGTGAGCCCGGCGTCGGCAAGTCGACCCTGCTGCTCGAAGTCGCCGCACGCTGGGCTGCCGAAGAGCGAACCGTGCTCTATCTGACCGCCGAGGAGTCCACCGGGCAGGTGCGCCTGCGTGCCGAACGCACCGGAGCCGTGCACGAGCATCTGCTGCTCGCCGCCGAGACCGACCTCACGGCCGCGCTCGCGCAGGTCGAGGCGGCACAGCCGTCACTGGTCATCGTCGACTCGGTGCAGACGATCACCGATGCGAGCATCGAGGGCATCCCCGGCGGCACGGCTCAGGTGCGAGCCGTCGCGCACACCCTGACCCGTGCGGCGAAGCAGTGGGGCATCCCGCTGCTGCTCGTCGGCCACGTCACCAAAGACGGTTCGATCGCCGGCCCGCGTCTGCTCGAGCATCTCGTCGACGTCGTCTGCCAGTTCGAGGGCGACCCCCAGACCTCACTGCGATTTCTGCGTGCGCACAAGAACCGTTTCGGTTCGATCGACGAGGTGGGATGCTTCGAGATGGGAGGCGAAGGCATCCGTGAGGTGCCCGACCCCTCAGGGCTGTTCCTCACCCGAGGCAGCGACGTGCCGGGCACGATAGTCACCATCGCGATGGAGGGTCGCCGCGCGCTGCCGGTCGAGATTCAGGCACTGGTCGTGTCGTCGACTGCGCCGCAGCCACGTCGGGTCACCAACGGGCTCGACTCATCGCGCGTCTCGATGCTGATCGCCGTCCTCGAGCGTCGTGCGGGCATCACCGTGAGCAATATGGAGGTCTACGTCTCAACTGTGGGCGGGGTGAAGGTGACCGACCCGGCCGCCGACCTGCCCATCGCACTGGCCATCGCATCCGCCGCCACCGGGCGTGCGATCGACGAACACACCGTCGCCTACGGCGAGATCAGCCTCGCCGGTCAGGTGCGCCGCGCCGCGCAGTCGGCCCAGCGCGCCGACGAGGCCGTGCGCCTTGGATACGCCACCCATCTCGATGACCGCAGCGTCTCAAGCCTGCACGAGGCACTGGCGAGAGCACTGCAGCCCCGCAGGGTGTGATGTGGGCGCCCTACTGCATGATGAACGCGTACTGCTCAGACGAGCGGCCGACGATCGTGGCCTGCACCCAGTAGGTGCCGGTCACTGACGCGTGACGGTCTTTCGAGCAGGCCGAGCCGTCATTCATCGAGAGGTCCCATGAGACCGTTCCGGTCAGCGGTTTGCCTGGTTCCAGCACGTTCATGGCGTCAGAGGGATTCGCGATGCACGGCGTCGACTTCCAGATCTCGGCTGGCCCGGAGCCCACGACCAGCTCCTGCTGCGACGTGCCGACATTGGCCGAACACGGCGCGGAGGTGATGTTCGAGACTTCGTACACGAAGACCGGCTGCTGTGAGAACGAATACTGGCCCTTCTCGGTCTTCACGCTCACCGAGAGTTCGCCGGGGTCACAGGTCGGCACTGAGCCGGGATCTGCCGACGGCGTGGCCGAGGCAGCAGATTCGGTCTTCTGCGCATCTGCGCTCTTCGCTGCGTCGTCGCTCGTGGGGTCTGCAGATCCTGTGCTCTGCGGCTCGCTCGTCTGCGAGGTCTGTGCAGCCGAGTCTGCATCGTTGCTGCCATTCCTGCCACTGCTCGTGGCACAGCTCACCGCCCAGACGACGAGCAGAACGATGACGACCAGCAGAACGAGTGCTGCGAGACGCCTGCGACGATAGACCGCGGGGGAAGGACGTTTCGACGTGGCATGCATGGTTTCAGACTACCGATCGGCGGTGTCTTCGAATCGCCCCTGCTGGGCTGGCTCATCGCCGTTCGACGAGTCGTGGTCGAGGTGCAGGATCATGCGGGTGTTGCCCAAGGTGTTCTGCTTCACACGCTGCAGCTCGAGGAACTCTGCCACGCCTTCGTCGGGCGACCGCACGAGCTCGACGTAGGTGTCGGGGTCGACGCCGGGATCGAGCATGCGGGTGAAGCCGTTGCGCGTGAAGAAGTCGACCTCGAAGGTCAGGCAGAAGATGCGCCACACCCCGATCGTGCGGCCGCGCTCGATGAGCGCTGACACCAGCTTGTGACCGATACCGTGCCCCTGCGCGGTGCGGTCGACGACGAGGGTGCGAATCTCGGCGAGATCCTCCCAGAAGATGTGCAGAGCGCCCGCGCCGACGACGCGGCCGTCGAGCTCGGCGACCAGAAACTCCTGCGTCGCCTCGTAGAGCACCACCAGCTCTTTGCCGAGCAGTACGCGTTCCTCGACGTACGGAGTGATCAGGTCGCGAATGGCCTGAATGTCACTGGTGCGGGCGGAGCGAATCAAAAGAGCCATGCCCCCCAGAATAACCCCTGGAGGGCATGGCTCCTCTGTTCTGCAGCACCGCGTCCCGTCTCAGAGACTCGGCATCGTGCGTCTAGAGCACCTGTGTCGCAGCGATCTTGCCCTGCTCCGGCTCAGGCCCTTCGCCATCGACGACCGTGAACGTGAAGTCGTTCTTGTCGTCGACGTCGACGTCGATCTTCTGCCCGGCCGAGATCTCGCCGCGCAGAATGCGTTCAGAGAGCTGGTCTTCGATCTGCACCGAGATGGCACGACGCAGCGGGCGCGCACCGAGAGTGGGGTCGTAACCGATCTCGATGAGCTTCTCTTTGGCCGAGACGCTGAGCTCGAGGCGCAGGTCACGATCGTAGAGTCGGTCGTTGAGACGCTTGACGAACAGATCGACGATCTGCAGCAGCTCTTCTTTGTCGAGGGCGGGGAAGACGATGATGTCGTCGACGCGGTTCAGGAACTCGGGCTTGAAGTGCTTCTTCAGCTCGTCGTTGACCTTGCCCTTCATCATCTCGTAGCTGACGGTCTGGTCGTTCTCGACCTGGAAGCCCACGGGCCCGCCCGAGATCTCTTTCGACCCCAAGTTGGTCGTCATGATGATGACGGTGTTCTTGAAGTCGACGCTGCGGCCCTGACCGTCGGTCAGGCGACCCTCTTCGAGAATCTGCAGCAGCGAGTTGAAGATGTCGGGGTGAGCCTTCTCGATCTCGTCGAACAGTACGACGCTGAACGGGTTGCGTCGCACCTTCTCGGTGAGCTGTCCGCCCTCTTCGAACCCCACGAAGCCCGGAGGGGCACCGAACAGACGTGAAACGGTGTGCTTCTCGCCGAACTCGGACATATCGAGAGAGATGAGCGCGTCTTCGTCGTCGAACAGGAACTTCGCGAGCGCCTTGGCCAGCTCGGTCTTGCCGACGCCGGTGGGCCCGGCGAAGATGAACGACCCGCTGGGGCGCTTCGGGTCTTTCAGACCGGCGCGCGTGCGGCGGATGCTGCGAGAGAGCGCCTTGATGGCCTCTTTCTGCCCGATGACGCGTTGGCCGAGCTCCTCTTCCATGAAGAGCAGTCGCGACGACTCCTCTTCGGTGAGTTTGAAGACGGGGATGCCGGTGGCCTGAGCCAGCACCTCGGCGATGAGCCCCTCGTCGACCTCGGCGTGCACCTCTTTGTCGCCCTTGCGCCATTCCTTCTCAGACTTCAGCCGCTCGCCTAGCAGCTTCTTCTCCTGGTCGCGCAGGCTGGCGGCCTTCTCGAAGTCTTGGTCTTCGATGGCCTGCTCTTTGGCAGCACGCACTTCGGTGATCTTCTCGTCGAACTCACGCAGCTGCGGCGGAGCGGAGAGCACGCTGAGGCGCAGACGAGCACCGGCCTCATCGATCAGGTCGATGGCCTTGTCAGGCAGGTGCCGATCTTGAATGTATCGGGCCGAGAGATTCACCGCGGCAACGATCGCACCGTCGGTGATCTTCACCTTGTGGTGCTTCTCGTAGCGCTCGCGCAGCCCCTTCAGAATCTGGATCGAGTGCTGCAGGCTCGGCTCGCGCACCTGCACCGACTGGAAACGGCGCTCGAGAGCGGCGTCTTTCTCGAAGTACTTGCGGTACTCGTCAGTGGTGGTGGCTCCAATGGTCTGCAGCTCGCCGCGGGCGAGCATCGGCTTGAGGATGCTGGCCGCGTCGATCGCGCCCTCTGCGGCACCAGCGCCGACGAGCGTGTGAATCTCGTCGATGAAGATGATGATGTCGCCGCGGTTCTTGATCTCTTTGAGCACCTTGCGCAGTCGCTCTTCGAAATCGCCACGATAGCGCGAACCCGCGATCAGCGCCGAGAGGTCGAGGGTGTAGAGCTGCTTGTCTTTCAGCGTCTCGGGCACTTCGCCCGAGACAATGGCCTGTGCGAGCCCCTCGACGACCGACGTCTTTCCGACGCCCGGCTCGCCGATGAGCACCGGGTTGTTCTTGGTGCGGCGGCTGAGCACCTGCATCACGCGCTCGATCTCGCGCTCGCGCCCGATGACCGGGTCGAGCTTGCCGTCGCGGGCCTTCTGAGTGAGGTTCTCGCCGAACTGGTCGAGCACCTGCGAGCCCTTGGCCTGCGTGCCTCCTTCGGCGCCCACGCCGGCGAGCTGCGCGTCTTTGCCGTTCTGGTAGCCCGCAAGCTGCTGCACGACGATCTGACGCAGCTGCGTCAGATCGACGCCGAGTTTGACGAGCACCTGGACGGCGACGCCCTCGCCCTCGCGGATCAGCCCGAGCAGGATGTGCTCGGTGCCGACGTAGTTGTGGCCGAGCTGCAGAGCCTCGCGGAATGAGAGCTCGAGAACCTTCTTGCCACGCGGGGTAAACGGAATGTGCCCCGTCGGAGGCTGCTGGCCGACGCCGATGATGTCTTCGACCTGCTCACGAGCTTCGTCGAGCGTGACGCCGACCTGCTCCAGCGACTTGGCTGCGACACCCTCGCCCTCGTGCAGCAGCCCGAGCAGCAGGTGCTCCGAGCCGATGTAATTGTGGTTGAGCATCTTGGCCTCTTCCTGGGCCAAGACCACCACGCGGCGGGCGCGGTCGGTGAAACGTTCGAACATGGCATCTCCTTCGCGGTTTGCCGGTTATGAACATCAAACCAGAAACCCGCCGCAGATCGGGGCGTGTTCGCCGTGGGCTAAGCGCACACCGGCGACTGCGTCTCCGCTCGCGTCCTGCTCGGCGACGAGAAGAGTCAGGTCAGCGGTCGGTGGCTGCGTCTGCGTCAGACGGATGCTTCGGCCGAGCCTGTGCGTCAGCCGACGAAGCGGGGCGCGCGACTGCGTTCGCCTGCCGATCGCTGTCCGGGAGCGCACCATAGCGCTCGGCAAACCGGGCCTCTTCCTGCTGTTCCACGCTCTTGCGCACCTTGCGCTCAGTGCGGTCGGCTCGCAGCACCGACCGAAAGGTGTACCAGAACAGCACGCCGACCAGCGCCGTGGGTGTGATCGCCCACAGGGCCGCCGTCATCCATTCCTGCGCACTCATCGCATCCCCTTTATCGCACCAGCGGGAACAGCACCGTCTCGCGGATGCCGAGGCCGGTCAGAGCCATCAGCAGGCGATCGATGCCCATGCCCATACCGCCTGCAGGCGGCATGCCGTACTCCATGGCGGTCAGAAAGTCTTCGTCGACCTGCATCGCCTCGGGGTCACCGGCTGCGGCCAGCAGTGACTGCTCGACGAAGCGCTGTCGCTGAATCACCGGATCGGCGAGCTCGGAGTAGCCGGTGGCGAGTTCGAACCCGCGCACGTAGAGATCCCACTTCTCGACGACACCGGGCTTCGAGCGGTGTGCGCGCGTGAGCGGGCTGGTGTCGAGCGGAAAGTCCATCACGAACGTCGGACGCGTCAGCCCCGGCTTCACGTAGTGCTCCCAGAGCTCTTCGACGAACTTGCCGTGCGTGGCGGTCTTCGGATCGAGCATGATGCCCACGGCGTCGGCCAGCGACGACAGCTCGGCGACCGAAGTCTCGACCGTGATCTGCGGAGCACTGCCGGTGCCGGCCCACTGAGCGGAGAGCTGCTCGTTGAGCGAGCCGTACAGGTCGATGCGATCCCAGTCACCCGAGTAGTCGTGCGCCGTGCCGTCGCTCCAGACCACCGTCTCGTCGCCGGTCGGGCTGGATGCCTTCGCCGCGTTCTGAATCAGCTCCTGCGTCAGATCGGCGATGCTGTTGTAGTCGCCGTAGGCCTCGTAGGCCTCCAGCATCGCGAACTCGGGGCTGTGCGTCGAATCGGCGCCCTCGTTGCGGAAGTTGCGGTTGATCTCGAACACGCGATCGATGCCGCCCACGAGGGCACGCTTGAGAAAGAGCTCGGGGGCGATGCGCAGGTAGAGATCCATGTCGAAGGCGTTCGAATGCGTGACGAACGGACGCGCCGAGGCACCGCCGTGCACCGTCTGGAGCATCGGCGTCTCGACCTCGACGAAGCCGTGTTCGGCGAAGGTATGGCGCAGCGAGGCGTTGGTGTGCGCGCGGGTGAGCACCATCTCGCGGGCCGCGTCACGCGCGATCAGATCGAGGTAGCGGTTGCGCACGCGGAACTCTTCGCCGAGCTCGCTGTGCAGATTCGGCAGCGGGCGGATCGCCTTCGAGGCGATCTGCCAGCGGTCGACGAAGACCGACAGCTCGCCGCGCTTCGACGCGATCACCCTGCCGTGCACGAAGAGGTGATCGCCGAGATCGACCAGCTCTTTGAACGCGGTGAGTGACTCTTTGCCCACCTCGCCCTGGCTGAGCATCGCCTGGATGCGCTCCCCGTCGCCCGCCTGCAGCGCCACGAAGCACAGACGCCCGGTGTTGCGCACGTGGACGACGCGGCCGGCGATGCCGACGATGTCGTCTGTCTCTTCACCGGCCTCGAGATCGGCATGGCCCTCACGCACGGCATGGATGCTCGTGGTCACCGGCACACTCACCGGGTAGGCGTCGCCCTCGGCCAGCAGACGATCGCGCTTGGCCAGACGCACCTCGCGCTGCTCGTTCGAGTCAGCCGCCAACTGCTGTTCGGCGCTGAGCCCCTGCTCGCCGGTCACATCGTGTTCGGTCATGCGTTCTCCTCCGTTGATGGCCCGGCGATCTCTACCGCAGCGTTGTCGATAAGTCTCACCTGGCCGACACGTGCGGCCAGAATCACTCTGGCGGCGCCGGCGACATCGTCTGCGACCGGCACGAAAGTCTGTGGTTCTACGATCTCGAGATAGTCGACCTCGATGCCCGGCTGTGCCTCGAGCAGAGAGAGACCGACACGTTTGGCCTCGCTCGGCAGAGCCCCGTCGACGCACTGCCGCTGCACGGCGAGCACGGCCTTCGAGAGAAACAGCGCAGTGACACGTTCGGTCTCGCTGAGCCGGGCGTTGCGACTCGACAGCGCCAGACCGTCGGTGTCACGGCGAATCGGCACCGGCAGAATGCGCACGGGCAGGTTCAGATCGGCGACCATGTTCGTGACCAGCACGAGCTGCTGAAAGTCCTTCTCGCCGAAGGCGGCCACATCAGGCTGCACGATGTTCAGCAGCTTGTTGACCACTGTCAGTGCACCGGCGAAGTGCGTCGGTCGCGTCTTGCCTTCGAAATAGCGCCCCGGCAGACCAGGCAGGATGCTGGTGCGCAGCTCGCCCTGCGGGTACATCTCGGTGGGCGTGGGGGCGAACACCGCGTCGACTCCGACGGTGGCGAGCAGCTCGACATCGGCATCCAGCGTGCGCGGATAGGAGTCATAGTCGTCCCCCGGTGCGAACTGCGTGGGGTTGACGAAGATCGACACGATCACCGTGTCGACCTCCTGCTGCAGAGCATCGACGAGCGAGAGGTGACCCGCGTGGAGCGCACCCATGGTCGGTACGAGCCCGACCGTCAGCCCCTGTTCGCGCAGGGCGCTGACGTAGGCATGCATCTCGGCGAGACGGTGCATCACGACCGGCCCGAGCGGTCGGGCGACATCGGCGCTGACTGGATCCGCTGGGATCGAGGTGCCGGCTTCTTCGGGTGACGTGGACAAAACGCTCATCTCTCGTCTGGGCGGAGGTCGGTCAGACCGGGGTTCGAGTCTGGCCACTGGGATCGGTCGAGGGCCGCATCCACCGATGACTGAATCACCGAACGGATCAGCCTGGCAGGGTTCTGCACACCGATCTCGCGCAGCAGACCCGTCGACTGATCGACGATCGCACGCGAGAAATCGCCTGCGACCGCACGCGCTTCAGCATACACCGAGCGGTCTGCGTCACTGATCGGCACCGGGTCGCCGCCCATCTCTATCACCAGGGCCTGTGCGATCGGAGCCACCGCGGGAGGCGCCGACACCGCGAAGGCCGCGCCGTGCATCCGCTGCACATCGAGCCCGGTGTCGGTGAGCTGCACCGCCGGGCTCACCGCCAACGGAATCACGCCCTGCCGTGCGATCGGATCGAGCACGCGTTCGCCGAACTGCGGCGCAGTGTGCAGGGCGAGCTGCCCCGGACGCCACAGCTGCGCAGCGGCGGTGCCTTCGACGAAGACGGCGAGCTGATCACCGGGAAGGGCGAGCACGACCAGATCGGCCCGTTCAATCACCTGCGCCTCATCGACGACCGGCACCTGCGGCATCGCGGTCTCGAGACGATCACGATGCCGTTCTGACGAGGTCGAGACGGCAACGATGCGATGGCCGGCTCCGGCCAGGGCCAGCCCCAGCGCGATGCCGACCGCGCCTGCGCCGACCACACCGACGTCGAGTCTGGGCGCCTGGCTCACAGTCGGCTCCTGGTGCGCGCGGGCGCCGGATCGATCGGCCCGGTCGCCGGAGTGCCGGACTTCGGGGTGCCTCCGCGGCCCTGGTCGTCGCCGTCGCTCGGCGGCAGCCGACACCAGAGCTCGGCGACCACGCCGCAGATCGCGAGCACGAGCGATGCGCCCGCTGTGACGACCAGCGGCAGCACGATGCTCGCACTCGGCGTCGCCGGAGGAATGAGCGCTAAGATCAGCAGGCCCACGAACACCCCGCTCAGCCCAGAGGCGCTCACCGAGCTGGCTTTGGCCAGCAGCAGTGCGCGTGTGGCGAAGAACGGATCGATCGCCTCGACGTTCGAGCTGCCGTGCTCTCGCAGCTCGCGGTCACGGGCTCGGGTGCGAGACCGCACTCTCCAGGCCATGCCCAACACGACGAGCGCGATCACGATCAGCGCCCCCGGAAGGGTCCACGGTGGCAGCAGCTGACGCTGGCCGAGCTGCACGAGACTCGCCTGGCCGGCCCAGCCCAGCGCCGCGAAGATGCCGGCGATCAGGACCAGGGAGCGAATGCGGGTGGTGCCCATCAGCTCTCCTGTCCCTCAGACCGCACGCGGGCGAGCAGCTCGACGATCGGTGTGCCCGAGAGCGTGGCAGTGGGATCGATCTCGGCCCAAGGCGCGAGCACGAAGTCCCGTTCGGCCGCGCGTATGTGCGGCACGGTGAGCTCGGCGGTCTGCAGTCGCACCCCCGGGATGTCGACGATGTCGAGATCGAGCGTTCGATCGCCCCAGCGCACATCACGGCGTCGGTGGTGACGCTGCTCGATCGCCTGCAGCGCGTGCAGCAGCGGCAGTGGCTCAAGCGTCGTCGAGATGAGCGCCACTGCGTTCGCGAAGCGCGGGCGCGACGGATCGGGTCCGTCCAGCGAGACCGCGACCGTCTCATGGATGCGGGACATGCGTTCGACAGTGATGCCCGCCGTCGCGCCGAGATCGCGCACCGCCGCCTGCAGAGTCGCTCCGGTGTCGCCGAGATTGCTGCCCAGCGCGATCACCGCAGCACGGGACGCAGAAGGCTGCGAGTTCTCGTTCATCAGCGCTGCCTGCGAATGGTCAGAGTCACATCGCTGAATGCGACGGTGATCGGCGCCTGCGGTTTGTGCACCGTGATCTCGACCGCCTGCACCCCGCGCAGAGCCAAGAGATCGCCGGCGATCAGCTCGGCGAGGCGTTCGATCAGATCGACCGGCTCGCCGGTGATGCGTGCATTGATCAGCTCGGCGGCCACCCCGTAGTCGACTGTGTCATCGAGTCGGTCGCTGCGCCCCGCAGCACGTGTCGACACTTCGAGCACCGCATCGACCGTGAACCACTGCCCGTCTCTGCGCTCGGCAGGAAACACCCCGTGGCGTCCGCGGGCGCGCACGCCGCTCAGCCGGATGAGGTCTGGCGACTCCACCGCATTCGTCTGCGCTGACTCTGCATTCATCGGAGCTCCCCCTCTGTCGGGTCGAACAGGTCTGCCGCGGTCAACGCTGCGGCAGTCGATGCGACGTCATGCACGCGAAACCCCCACACTCCGCGGTGCGCCATCAACGCCGAGATCGCAGCCGTGGCAGCGTCCTTGGCCCGCAGCACCGCTGCAGGATCGGCATCTGGTTCACGCAGCGCCGCCGGCAGCAGCCGTCCGACGAACCGCTTGCGGCTCGCCCCGATCATCACCGGCAGTCCGAACGCGAGCAGTCGGTCGAACCCGTTGATGATCTGCCAGTTGTGCTCGGCGTTCTTGCTGAAGCCGAGACCCGGGTCGAGAATGAGCCGTGAGTCGTCGATGCCCGCGTCACGCGCCGCCTCGACGCGCTGCTCGAGCTCGGCGAGCACCTCGCCGACCACGTCGTCGTAGTGCGCGGGTGCGTGCCCCGGGGTGAGCAGGCCGCGCCAGTGAGACAGGATGAGCCTGGCGTCGGTGTCGCTGACGGCATCGAGCATGTCAGGGTCGGCAAGACCGGCCGAGACGTCGTTGATGTAGCCGGCGCCTGCCCGAGCCGTCGCCAGGGCCGTCGCGGCGTTCATAGTGTCGATGCTGAGCGTGACGCCCGCCTCGACGAGCGGTCGCACCACTGGCAGGATGCGCTGCTGCTCGACCTCGACCGGCACGCGCTGGCTGCCGGGTCGGGTCGATTCGCCGCCCACATCGATCAGGTCGGCGCCCTGCGCCGTGAGGTCGAGGCCATGGCGCACCGCGTCTGCCGCCTCGAGCCAGCATCCGCCGTCGCTGAACGAGTCTGGAGTGACATTGAGCACACCCATGATTCTGGGACGGGCCGATTCAGACCTCACGGCGCTGGCCTTCCGTCGACAGATCGGACAGCGCTGCCAACGCCTGTGTCTGCCCTGCGGGCTCTCTGAGCTCGCCCCGTGCGGCGACGGTGATCGACACGGCCTCATGCTGACGGGCTCCGCGCGCGCTGACGCAGTCCTGGTGCAGACGCAGGGTGACGAGCGCACCGCGTGCGTCGATGCCGGTCATCAGCGCATCGGCGATCTGAGCGGTGAGCGTCTCCTGGACCTGCGGCCGCGAGGCCAGCAGATCGACCAGATGCGGCAGCGTGCTGAGCCCGACGATGCGCTCGTTCGGCAGATACGCGATCGAAGCCGTGCCATACATCGGCAGCAGGTGATGCGCGCACAGCGAGCGAACAGTGATGCCCGTCATCGCGACCAGATCATGCGACTGCGCGACGATGGTCTTCTCGAAGAGCACGGCGGGGTCTGCCGACACACCGGCGAACAGTTCGGTGGCTGCCTTGGCGACGCGCGCTGGCGTGTCGCGCAGCACGTCGTCGTCAGGGTCCAGCCCGACGGCGATGAGAAAGCTGCGCACCGCCTGCTGCGCGGCGACCTGGTCGACCATCACTTGCCTTCGGGCGACTGTCCTTCGCCGGGCTGGTCTGCGGCAGTCTGGTCATCGCTCTGAGCGCTCAGCTCGGTGTCGGCCTGCACCTTCTGCGGCACCGCGACCGGCGGCAGGGTCGACACCGGGCGATCGGTGTTCGACAGCCACTGCGGGCGCTCTGGCAGCTTCTGCACGTCGGCGAAGATCTCGGCGATCTCTTTCTCGTTCAGCGTCTCGCGCTCCAGCAGCTCGGTGGCGAGGCGGTCGAGCACGGCACGGTTCTGCGTCAGTGCCTTCCAGGCTTCGGTGTTGGCCGCATCGAGCAGCTGACGAACCTCGAGATCGATCTGTTCGGCGACGCCGTCTGAGTACTCGCGACCGCCGCCCATGCCTCGGCCCATGAAGACCTCGCCGTCGGGCTCGCCGAGTTTCACGGTGCCGAGCCTCGAGCTCATGCCGTACTCGGTGACCATCTTGCGAGCCGTGTCAGTCGCCTTGTCGATGTCGTTCGAGGCACCGCTCGTCGGATCGTGGAACACGATCTCTTCGGCCACGCGGCCGCCCATGGCGTACGAGAGCTGATCGAGCAGCTCGTTGCGTGTGACCGAGTACTTGTCGTCCATGGGCAGCACCATGGTGTATCCCAGCGCGCGACCGCGCGGCAGGATCGTCACCTTGGTGACCGGGTCGGTGTGGTTCAGCGAGGCAGCGACCAGGGCGTGACCGCCCTCGTGGTAGGCGGTCACCAGACGCTCGTGGTCGCGCATCACGCGTGACCGCTTCTGCGGGCCGGCGATCACACGATCGATGGCCTCGTCCAGGGCTCGGTCGTCGATGATCTGGGCATTCGAGCGCGCTGTGAGCAGGGCGGCCTCGTTGAGCACGTTGGCGAGATCGGCTCCGGTGAAGCCCGGGGTGCGCTTGGCGACCAGCCCGAGGTCGACGTTGTCGGCCAGAGGCTTGTTCAGCGCGTGCACTTCGAGGATCTTCTTGCGGCCGGCGAGGTCGGGAGCCTCGACAGAGACCTGACGGTCGAAGCGACCGGGGCGCAGCAGCGCGGGGTCGAGAATGTCCGGGCGGTTCGTCGCCGCGATCAGGATGACGTTCTGGTTGGGATCGAAGCCGTCCATCTCGACCAGCAGCTGGTTCAGCGTCTGTTCGCGCTCGTCGTGGCCTCCGCCCATGCCTGCGCCGCGATGGCGGCCGACGGCGTCGATCTCGTCGATGAAGATGATCGCCGGGGCGTTCTCTTTGGCCTGCTCGAACAGGTCGCGCACACGCGAGGCGCCCACGCCGACGAACATCTCGACGAAGTCAGAACCCGAGATCGAGAAGAACGGCACGCCGGCCTCTCCGGCCACGGCCCGAGCGAGCAGGGTCTTACCGGTTCCGGGAGGGCCGTAGAGCAGCACGCCCTTGGGGATGCGCGCGCCGACTCGACGGAACTTCTCGGGCTCACGCAGAAAGTCTTTGATCTCTTCGAGCTCGGCGAGGGCCTCGTCGACGCCTGCGACGTCTTTGAACGTGACCTGCGGGTGGTCTTTGGTGACGATCTTCGCCTTCGACTTGCCGAAGTTCATCACACCGCCGCCGGCACCGCCCTGCATACGCGAGAGCAGGAACCAGAACACCACGCCGATCAGCAGGAACGGGATCAGCGTGATCAGCATGTTCGTGAAGATGTTCGGCTGCGTCACGGTGTCGTCGTAGCCGTCGCTCAGGTTCGCGTCGTTGACGGCCTTGACCACATCGCTGCCACGGGCCTGGGCGTAGTAGAACTGCACCTTCTTGCCGTGATCCTCGAAGTCATCGTTGAGGGTCATGTCGACGCGCTGCTCGGCGTCTTTGATCTCGACCTGACTGGCTTTGTTCTCTTGCAGCAGAGTGAGCCCCTGCGAGGTGGTGATCTTCTGATAGCCGCCGAACATGCTGGCGATGTTCATGCCGATCAGCACGATGATGAGAGCCGCCACAATCCAGAAGATCGGGCCCTTGGTCAACCGTTTCAAAGCGTTCATAGATTGCGGGCAGCCCCCGAATCCTTCCGTACGTTGGTGCGATAGAGCCTAATAGTACTTGAGGTGTTCTGCGGCGTTCTGCGTGTTCGCTGTGAGCACTCGCCCCGGTCGGCGTCTGAGCACCCCGGCGTTCGAGCCGCCTGCGTACGGCAGACGCAGAATCAGCTGTACACCTCGGGCTTAAGGATGCCCACGCCTTTGACGTTGCGGTAGCGCTCGTCGTAGTCGAGCCCATAGCCGACGACGAAGTCGACCGGGATGTCGAAGCCCACGTACTTCACGTCGATGTCGACCGCGAGCGCCTCGGGCTTGCGCAGCAGCGCGCAGATCTCGATCGACTCGGTGCCGCGCGAGCGCAGATTCTTCTGCAGCCACGAGAGCGTGAGCCCCGAGTCGATGACGTCTTCGACGATGAGCACGTGTTTGCCGTGCAGGTCGGTGTCCAGATCTTTGAGAATGCGCACCACACCCGACGACTTCGTGCCCGAACCGTATGACGAGACGGCCATCCAGTCCATCGTCACCGGCAGCTTCAGCTCGCGGGAGAGATCAGCCATGATCATCACCGCGCCCTTGAGCACGCCGACGAGCAGCACGTCCTTGCCCTGGTAGTCCTTTTCGATCTCGCGCGCCATCTCGGCAACCCGCGTGCTGATCTGCTCCGGGGTGAGCAGAACCTCTTTCAGATCGTTCTGGATGTCAGCAAGCTCCATGTGTGTTCGACTCCTCAGGGGTGTGATCGGGAAACGGGTCGGAACCCGTTCACCACTCTAGTGCGCACGAGCGCACGCCCGCACTTCGCCCTCTGCCCTCCACACGCGACCGCCAGGCACGTCGAGCGGCCCCTGCCCATGCCAATCGGTCGCCAGGCGCAGCGTCTCACGCACATGCCGACGTGCAGGAGCGCGCCCGGTGGCTCGTTCCAGCATCCCCTTGACGACCCGAGTCGCGAGGCCGGCCGGCAGGCCGCGCAGCATCTCGACCGGCAGCGCTCCCGGCTCGCACGCGTTCAGCCGGTCGATCGCCAGCGCATCGAGGACGGCTGTGTCTTCGTCGAGCAGGTCGGCTGTGCGGGCGAGCGCCGCGACGATACCCGGGCCGAGTTCGCGTTCGAGCACGGGCAGCACCCGGTCACGCACCCGCACCCGAGCGAATGAGGCGTCGTGGTTCTGCGGGTCGTCCCATGAGTCGATGCCCTGCGCCCGACACGAGGCACGTGTGGTCTCGCGACGCAGGCCGAGCAGCGGACGCCCCAGTCTTCCCACCAGCGGGCGCATGCCTCGCAGCGAGGCGGCGCCCGAACCACGGGCGAGCCCGAGCAGCACCGTCTCGGCCTGATCGTCCATGGTGTGCGCCAGCAGGATCAGATCGCTCTGCGTGGCAACCCGCTCGCCTTCGAGTGCCGCATACCGGGCCCGACGAGCTGCGGCCTCGGGCCCGCCTGCGTCGCCGACCTCGACTCGACTCACATGGGCGAAGGATGCCCCAAGGGCCAGCATCTCGGCCTGCGCCCGTCTCGCCACGGCTGCGCTGCCCTGCTGCAGCCCATGATCGACGGTGAGCGTTCCCCAGGCGATGTCCAGTCGTGGCGCCACGTGCGCGACGGCCGCCGCCAACGCCAGCGAGTCGGCCCCGCCGCTCACTCCGACGAGTACGCGCCCGATGCCAGCCGGCGCCGATGAGACAGACTGCTGCAGCATCCGCCGCACATCGTGTCGGATCGCAGCGGTGGCCGCGTCAAGCGACGGGCGACGCTCCATGGGGCGCTGTTCAGGCATGTGCACTAATCTAGTGCGGGGGTCGGAGCGACGCCGAGCGACTGCTGAGTCACGGTGTCGCACGCAGCATCGGCCACCGCTCGACATCCGAAAGACACGGGCGCTCGCCCCGACGCCGACAGCCGGCGCACCAGGGCACGCCGCACAAGGAGACAACCCATGGCAATCTACGACGCAATCATCGAGATCCCCGCTGGTTCACGCAACAAGTACGAGGTCGACCACGAGACCGGCCGCGTCTTTCTCGACCGCGTGCTCTTCACCAACTTCGTCTACCCCACCGACTACGGTTTCTTCGAGAACACGCTCGGTCAGGACGGCGATCCGGTCGACGTGCTGGTGCTCACCGAGATCCCGGTGTTCCCCGGGGTCGGCGTCAAGGTTCGTCCGGTCGGCATGCTGAACATGAAAGACGAGGCGGGCATCGACACCAAGGTCATCGCCGTGCCGAAGGATCCGCGTTTCGACCACATCCAGGACATCGACGATGTGCCCCAGGAGCTCAAGGATCGCATCGAGCACTTCTTCGCTCACTACAAGGACCTCGAGAAGGGCAAAGAGGTCACGCTGGGCGGCTGGGAGGGCGTCGAGGCCGCCGAGCGCGAGGTTCAGGAGGGCTTCGATCGGCTGAAGGCCGAAGAGGCGAAGTAGTCTGCCGCATCGCAAAGCTCAGGGCCCGACCGCCGTGTGAACTCACACGTGCGGTCGGGCCCTGAGTCATCTCATCGGCATGACGAGTTCGATCAGTGGCTGGCCATCCACGTCACCGGGTTGACCGTGTTGCCTGCGGTCTTCCACATGGGGCTGCCGTAGCCGATCGATCCGATATGTATCTCGAAGTGCAGATGCGCGCCGGTCGAGGCGCCCGTGTTGCCGCTGGCGCCCAGATTCTGCCCCTTGCTGACCCGCTGGCCGTTCGAGACGCCGATGCGGCTGAGATGGAAGTAGCGCGCGATGATGGTCTGCCCACCGACCACTGAGCGCACGTCGACGTAGTTGCCCATCGACGAGCCGAACCCTGCGCCAACGATCGTGCCGTCGGCAATGGCGAGAATCGGAGTGCCCTGCGGCACGGCGAAGTCAGTGCCGTAGTGGAACCGCGGCTCGTGATAGATCGGGTGCATGCGCATGCCGTAGCCGCTGGAGCCCTTCAGATACGGCAGTGGGAAGCCGATCGCGCTGCTGGGGCTCGGAGCGGGCGAGCCTCCACCGCCGCCGCCCGACGGACGGGAGCCGCCTGCCGGCGCCGGCGCGTACGAACCATCGGAGTCGTTTCCTCCCGAGGCCGCAGCCGCTGCAGCCGCCTGCGCAGCTGCAATCGCCTTCGCACGAGCCTCGGCCTCGGCCTGCACCCCGGCAGCCCGCTGCTGCTGCAGCTCTGCGGTCTCTCCCTGCAGCGCCGAGAGCTGAGCCGTCAGTTCGCCAGCGTGCGTCTGCTGCTCTTTCAGCGTGCTGTCGACCTGCTGCTGCGCCTGTTGGGCCTGCTGCGACTTCGCAGCGGCGTCGTCGGCCAAATCCTGAAGCTGCGTGAGCGCGGCGTCAGACTGGTTCTTCAACGATTCGGCGGTCTTCGCATCGGCGATCGCAGAACGGTATGTCTCATCGCTGCTCTCACCGAATCGCCCCATCACTCCGAGCTGATACAGCACTTCGTCGGCACCGTCGCCGGAGAGATAGATGTTCATGCTCGCATTGGTGCCGCCGCTGCGGTACAGCTGCGCGATGCTCGCCCCGGCAGCGCGCTTCGACTCGTCGGCGCGTGCCTGAGCGTTGAGCTGCTGCACTCGGAGCGTGTCGTACGTCGACTGCTGATCTGCCACCTGCTGCAGTGCGGCGTCTGCCGCGGCCTGAGCGGAGTCGACGGCGGCCTGAGCGGAGTCGAGCTGACCGTTCAGATCCGAGATGAGTCCCTGAACGCGAGCGATCTCACTCTGCTTCGCCTGTTCGTTGTTCTTAGCGTTGTTGATGTCATCCCACGACGGATAGTTCGCAGCCTGACTCGGAGCCACCGGGGCGACCAGACTCTGTCCCCCGACCAGAGCCACGGAAAGTGCCGTGCCGATGACGACTCGACGCAGTGCGCGCATCATGCTCCCTTCACGTAGACCTTCGCCAGCCTACACGGCACACCTGCGCGCGTCTGGGAGGCCACCACGATTCGTTCGCGCAATATCAGCGGTTCTAGACTGGTTACTCAGGAACCTATTGAGGAGCAGCATGCCGACCACAGGATCGAAACGGGCCGCGCGAGTCATCTCCTGGCTTCGCGAGCAGGTCACCAGCGGAGCATGGCCGATCGGCACGAAGATCCCCACCGAACCAGAGCTCACTGAGCAGCTCGGCGTCGGGCGCAGCACAGTCCGCGAGGCGGTGCGCGCGCTGGCCAGCCTGGGCATTCTCGAGACTGCTCCCGGCCGAGGCACCTTCGTCCGGTCGAGCAGCCCGGTAAGCGCCGTACTCACCGACTACTTGGGAGAGAAAGAGATCTCGGACGTGCTCGGCATCCGCCGCACTCTCGAGATCGAGGCGGCCCGAAAGGCCGCCCTCGACCTGAGCGACGAGCACATCGACGCCCTGCGCCGCGCCCTCGAGGAGGAGCGCGAACACGTTCAAAGCGGCCACACCGAGGCACTCGACCCACCGGGGCCGTTTCATGTCGCGCTGGTGCAGGCCAGCGGCAACCCACTGCTGACCGAGCTCTATCAGGGGCTCGCACATGCGGTGAAGCTCGGCATCCGCGACGGCAAAGTCAAGTCATCGCCTGCAGACGAGAAGCTGCGCGATCACGAGCGCATCTTCGAAGCAGTGGTGAAGCACGATCTCGTCGAGGCGGTTCACGCGGCCAACGATCACGGTGATCGAGATCTCGTCGTGGTTCCCAGCGACGGCGAGACGAGTGACAACGGCAGCTCTGCGGCCTCGCCCGCCGAGCCCCCTGCTGTGTATCGGCGCATCGACACCCGCCGAGGCGGCTCGCTCTCACCGGTGCGCATCTTCCGCGCTCCGGACGATGCACGCTAGGCTCGCGACACACCCCGCCGACGAATCCGTTTTGCACTCGGCGTCGGAATTCCGTAATGTATGACGTCGGTACTGCGGGTTCGGAAACATCAGAAACGCCAGAACAAGCGGCCCCATCGTCTAGTGGCCTAGGACACTGCCCTTTCACGGCGGTAACACGGGTTCGAATCCCGTTGGGGTCACAAAGCGGTGCCGGCAGCATGATATAGTTCCACAGGCAGTATCGGCAGTACACTGCATGGCCCTGTAGCGCAGTTGGTTAGCGCGCCGCCCTGTCACGGCGGAGGTCGCGGGTTCAAGTCCCGTCAGGGTCGCTTCGGCGACAGGAGCCCTTCCTTTTGGAAGGGCTCTTTCACCGATCGGGCCGTGTGAGCGCGCCCCGGCTCTGTAGCTCAGTTGGTAGAGCGCACGACTGAAAATCGTGAGGTCACGGGATCGACGCCCGTCGGAGCCACCACATTCCTCCTGCGCCTATATCTTCCTTTCACACCCTCATCGCTCGATCCCCTTCAGGGCCGCCCAGAATTCGTTGTAGCAGCAAGTTATGCTGCTACAATCGGCACATGACCGAACCTCGCTGGCTTTCCCCGATCGAGCTCAACGCGTGGATGCGTTTCGAGGCCGTCGTCGAGCTCATGCCCGGGGCACTCGACTCACAGCTGCAGCGCGACGCGCAGCTCACGCACTTCGACTACCTGGTGCTCGCCAAACTCTCTGAGCGCGACGATCGTGCCATGCGCATGACGCAGCTCGCTGCCTCGACGAACTCCACACTGCCCCGGCTCTCGCATGTGGTCTCGAGACTGGAGCGTCGCGGCTTCGTCGAGCGTTCCTCGTGCGACACCGATCGCCGTGTCACGATCGCCCGCCTGACCGACGCAGGGTGGGACAAAGTCGTCGCCTCGGCGCCCGGTCATGTCGAGAACGTGCGCGCGACGGTCTTCGATCAGCTCACTGCCGAGCAGGTCGTGCAGCTCGACCAGATCTGCTCGCGTCTGCTCTCCAAGCTCGACCCGGACAACCGACTCGAAGTGCAGCGCTGACCTGGGCATGAAAAAGCCCCGCACAGAGTGCGGGGCCAGGTCAGGTGCGTTCAGAGCGCCGACTGACGAATCTCAGATGGTGCGAATGTTCTCTGCCTGCAGCCCCTTGGGGCCCTGCACGACCTCGAACTCGACCTTCTGGTTCTCGTCGAGCGAGCGGAAGCCCTCAGACTGGATGTTCTTGTAGTGAGCGAACACGTCTGCGCTGCCGTCGTCAGGCGAGATGAATCCGTAGCCCTTTTCAGCGTTGAACCACTTCACGGTACCGGTTGCCATATCACTGCTCTTTCTTGCTGTTGCGCCGAGACTCTCACGACGACTTGTGCGGTGTTGCTTTGCACTCCGACAGAACAGTTGGGCCGGCGATGAGCAGCCCGACCTGCGGTACGGCGATCAAACAAAAACCTCGTGACCAAGTGTAGACGGATTCGCCGTCGACGCGCGGAGTCCGGTGACCGGCTGCCTCAGAGCTGTCGGTCGGGCACATCGAAGATCTGCAGGCATTTCTGCGGCCCCTGCTGCATGCCAGCCGTGAACCAGCGCTGACGCATCTCAGACGAGCCATGCGTCCAGGAATCCGGGTCGGCGTGGCCTTGTGCCTGCTCCTGGATGTGATCGTCGCCGACGGATGCTGCGGCGTTGAGCGCATCGGCCACCTGTGCCGAGGTGGGTGGCTCCAGATACGCCTGACCGTTCTCGTCTCGAGTCGTGGAGGCGGCTCCGACCCAGCTTCCGGCGAAGCAGTCGGCCTGCAGCTCAGTGCGCACCGAGCCTCCGGTTCTGCCGACGTCTTGTGTACGCTGCGAGGTCAGCAGGCCGCCCAGCTGCTGGATGTGGTGGCCCCACTCATGCGCCACGATGTAGAGCTGAGAGAGCGACCCCCCACTGGCGCCGTACTGCGAGCGCAGCACCTGGAAGAACGACGTGTCGATGTAGATCGTCTCGTCAGCGGGGCAGTAGAACGGCCCCGTCGACGACGTGGCACTGCCGCATCCCGTCGACGTCGCACCCGAGAAGAGCTGCATGTCAGGATCGTGATACGTGCCGCGCACATCCAACTGCGGGTACTCGTCTTTCCAGTACGCCGAGATGGAGCTCGCCGCACCGACCATGCGACAGTCGTCGCGCGCGTTGGCGTCGGCGCCGGTCAGACAGTCGTCGATCGGCGCCGAACTGCCGTCAGTCGTGCGAATCTGGCCGCCGTACTGGCCGGTGGCCGATTCGAGCGTGCCCGGGTCGATGCCGGTCAGCTGTGAGAT
This sequence comes from Pseudoclavibacter sp. CFCC 14310, assembly GCF_008831165.1. NCBI lineage: Bacteria > Bacillati > Actinomycetota > Actinomycetes > Micrococcales > Microbacteriaceae > Pseudoclavibacter > Pseudoclavibacter sp. CFCC 14310. The sequence continues at coordinate 149,424 of NZ_WBKC01000004.1, forward strand.
CACGAACACCAGCAGCAGAACCACCAGCCCGCCTCCACCCGCGATGGCGGTGCCCCGAGCGCCCGACGATCGGCGCACATGAGACGGGTCGAGCTTGGCGTTGGGGTTGAAAGTCATGCCACCAGTCTAGGCAGGCGCACTCTCGGTCGAGGCCTCCGCCGACAGCCGTCGTGACCGCGCCCGGTCACGACGATCGCGGTGCCCTTCGACCGCCCAGTAGAGCACCGGCAGCACGATGAGCGTCAGCAGAGTCGACGACACCAGGCCGCCGATCACCACGAGCGCCAGCGGCTGCGAGATGAATCCGGCATGCCCGGTGATGCCGAGGGCCATGGGCACAAGTGCGAACACCGTGGCCGCAGCGGTCATCAGAATCGGCCGCAGACGACGAGAGGCGCCTTCGACGATCGCTTCGAGCGTGCCCACGCCCTTGGCCCTGAACTGGTTGACCAGGTCGATGAGCACAATCGCGTTGGTGACCACGATGCCCACAAGCATCAGCAGCCCGACCAGAGAGGCCGCCCCCAGCGGCGTGCCGCTGATCAGCAGGGCGGCAAGCGCGCCTGTCGCGGCGAACGGAATTGAGACCAGCAGCAGCAGCGGCTGTCGCAGCGATTTGAACGTCGCCACCATGATCACGTAGACGATGAGCACTGCGGCGAGCAGAGCGAGGCCCAGACTGCTGAACGCCGACGCCTGATCGCTGAGCACCCCGCCGATCGATGCGGTGACGCCAGCGGGCAGCTGGGTGTCATCCAGCAGCTTCGTCACTCCTGCAGAGACGGTGTTGAGCGACTCGCCTGCCGGGGTGATCGTCACCGTCGCCGAACGGCTGCCCCGCACCGAGCTGATCGACTGCGGCACCTGCTGCGTCTGCACGTCGGCGAGCGCGTCGAGGCGAACCGTGCCGGTGGGCGTCGTCACCGGCAGTGCCCGCAGTTCGTCTGCGGTCTTGGGCTGCTCGTCGCTGCGCACCACCACCGACACGTCTTTCGAGTCGATCGTCACCTTCGCAACCTGCTGGGGGTTCATCGCCGGGGCGAGGGTCTGGACGATCTGAGATTCGGTCATGCCGTGCTCCGCCGCACGCTGACGGTCGACGGCGACATGCAGCGTGTCAATCGTCGAACTCAGGCTGCTCGTGACCTCGGCCACGTCGTCGATTTCGCGTGCTCCCGAGACCAGCTGATTCGCAGCGTCCTCAAGGCGCTGGTCGTCAGGTGCCTCGACGTCGATCGCGATGTCGTTCGAGACTCCGGCGCCACCCGACGTCGACAGCGAGAGATCGTCGGCGTCAGGCTGGGCGTTCAGCGCGTCACGCAGTTTCTGCTGCACCTTGGCGGCATCGGCCCCGTCGGCGAACGCCACTTGGAACAATGTGCTCTGCCCCGCACCGCCGCCGGCGAACGAGGCCATGCTGATACCGCCGGAGCTGCCGACAGTGGTCGAGACGGTCTGCACGCCGTCGACGTCGCGCAGCGCCTGCTCGACCGGCAGCGCACGCTGCGTCGCACTCTCGAGGCTCGTGCCCGGCCTGAGCGCCTGTGAGATGCTCGCCGTGTTCTGCCCCGAGTCGCCGATGAAGTTGGTCTGCATGAGCGGCGTCAGCGCCAGCGTGACGCCCAAGACGACGACCGCACCGACCAGCGTGAGCGCGGGATGCCGCAGCGTGCCGCGCAGCACCGGCTCGTACCAGCGTTGGAGGCGGGTGCGGGGCTCGTCTGCGAGCGCGTCGGTCGCTCCGAGCGTACGCTGACGACGCCGCGACTCCCCACGCGGCAGCGCGTCGCCTTCCCCTTCCCCTTCGCCCACCGAGGCATCCGACTCTTTGGGCCCCCGGAGCAGCCAGTAGGCCAGCACCGGCACGATGGTCAGCGACACCAGCAGCGAGGCGATCAGTGCGATGACCACGGTGAACGCGAACGGTTTGAAGAGCTCGCCGACCAGGCCGGTGACGAACCCGACCGGCAGGAACACAGCCGCGGTGGTGAGCGTCGACGCGGTGATCGCGCCGGCCACCTCGCGCACACCGTGCAGGATCACCGCCGACTTGCGCTCGCCCCGTTCCAGGGCGAGATGACGGTTGATGTTCTCGATCACCACGATCGAGTCGTCGACGACTCGGCCGATCGCGATCGTCAGCGCGCCGAGCGTCAGCACGTTCAGCGAGTACCCGGCGGCTTCGATGCCGATGAACGTCACGAGCAGCGAGGTCGGGATCGAGATTGCGGTGACCAGCGTCGAGCGCACCGAGAGCAGGAAGAGCAGGATGACCACGATCGCGAAGGCCAGCCCCAGCAGCCCCTCGGTTGTCAGCGACTCGATCGACTGCTCGATCGACGGCGCCTGGTCGTACATCACTGAGAGGGTGATGTCGTTGCCGACCTTCGCCTGCAGCTCGTCCACCTGAGCGTTGATCTGCTTCGACACCTCGACGGTGTTGCCGGTCGGGCGCTTCGTCACCTGAATGGTCACGGCCGGCTGACCGTCGACTCTGCTGATGCCGGTGACCGGCGCCTCGGTCAGCGTGACCTGGGCGACGTCTCCCAGCCGCACGGGCGCAATCGCAGCGGACTGCGCCGCCCCACCGGCGGCAGTGGCGCCTTGGCTCGCACCAGCGCTGGCAGACTGACCAGCAGCACCGGCGGCAGACTGGCTCGCACCACCGGCGGCAGGCAGCAGCGGCAGCGCCGCCAGGTCGTCTGTCGAGGCGAACGAGTCGCCGACGCGCACTGAGAGATCTCGGTCTCCTTCAGTGATGCTGCCGGCACCGCCGACGGTGCCGTTGGCAGCGAGCGCCTGCGAGATCGAAGCTGCGGTCAGCCCGTGCTGGGCCAGCTCGGTCTGGTCGGGCACCACCCGAACCTCGCGACTGCCCCCGCCGACCACCGTGGCCGAGGCGACGCCGTCAACGTGTTCGAGATCGTTGGTCACTGTGGAGCGCAGCCGCTCAGCAATGTCGACCGGCGCAACCTGCGACGAGGCGGCCGAGAGCATGATCACCGGCAGATCGTCCGTCGAACCGGTCGCGATGATCGGATCGAGGTCTTTCGGCAGCTGGCTCGAGATGCGGTTGACCGCCTGCTGCACCTTCTGCTCGGCACCGACGCGATCGGTGCCGAAGGCGAACTTGGCCGTCACCATCGAAACCCCGGTGCTCGACGTCGACGACGTCGACTCGATGCCTTCGACGCTCTGCACCGCGGCTTCGATCGGTGCGCTGATCTGCGCATCGACCACATCTGGGGCGTCGCCCGGGCTCGACGACTGCACGACCACCATGGGCAGCTCGATGCTCGGCATGAGCTCCTGTCGAGCGCCGGTCATCGAGAACACGCCGAAGAAGGCGACCACGATGGTGATCAGCGCGATCAGCGCTCGGTTACGCATGCTGAGAGCAGTCAGTCGTGACATGTTTCCTTACCTGACGGGTTCCGGGAGTCGGGCCGCTTGGTGCATTGTTTCACACCTGTTTGAGAGGTTCGGCCAGGCCGCATCGGCCACAGCCGTGATAGACTTGCGGCCAGCATGTGCGCAATCCACGTGACAGTGGTCGTACGCGCCGTCTTAACGAATCATGACAGTGACAGGAGGTCTCGTTCATGGGACGCGGCCGCCAGAAGGCGAAACACACCAAAGTCGCCCGGGAACTCAAATACAACGTTCCTGCAACTGACTACGAGGCTCTCGAGCGAGAGCTGCGCAGCCGTGCTCATCACGACGAGGGCTCCAGCGAAGACTGGAGCGAGTACCACTACCCCGCCGACGACGAGCGCGACGAAGACGAACGCTGAGTTCCGAGCGCTGAGCAGAGCACTGCGCTCGCTCCTGCACACCCCTGTTCTCTCACACTCACACTGAGCGTCGAACGCTGCCAGAACGCGGCGTGGTGCAGGCGCCGAGCCGCGATGCTGCGTCGACAGCACGCGGCTCGCCCCGAGCTCAGCTGGCGAAGTCTCCGACGAGACGAACACCGCCCGCATGCACGCCCTTCGCACCGACGGTGAATCCGTCAGCCGCCAGATCGCGCTGGGCATCGCTGACCACACCGGCCTGCCAGGTCGGGATGCCCAGCTGAACGAAGGCCTGCTGCACGGCTTCGGCGCGATCGGCCTCGACCAAAGCCACCATGCCGATGCCCAGGTTCCAGGTGTCTTCGACCTCGCCCAGTGCGAAGCCTCCCAAATCGGCGAGCACGCGGAAGACCTGCGGAGGCTGCCAGGTCGAGCGATCGAGTTCGAGCCACAGACCGGCGGGCAGCACCCGAGCGATGTTCGCCGCGATGCCTCCACCGGTGATGTGGCTGAGCATGTGCACCGCACCCTTGGTCGTTGGGTTCTCGAGCACGCTCACCACCGGCCCGGCGTAGAGACGCGTGGGCTCGAGCAGCTCTTCGCCCACTGAGCGTGAGAAGTCTGCGATCGACGAGGTGTAGTCAAGCTCTGCATCGGCGAGCACGCGTCGAACGAGCGAGTAGCCGTTCGAGTGCAGGCCGCTCGAGGCCAGAGCGAGCACGACATCCCCCGAACGCACCCGCGAAGGGTCGAGGCGCAGCTCGAAGTCGACCGCCCCCACGGCGGCGCCCGCAAGGTCGTACTCGTCGGGCCCCAGCAGATCGGGATGCTCCGCGACCTCCCCGCCGACCAGCGACGTGCCCGTCTCGGCACAGGCGCGTGCGATCGAGCCGACGATCTCGGCGATGCGCTCGGGAATCACCCGCCCGGTGGCGACGTAGTCGGTCATGAACAGCGGCTTCGCCCCGACCACGACGATGTCGTCGACCACCATGCCGACGAGATCCTGGCCGATGGTGTCGTGCTTGTCGATCGCCTGAGCGATCGCGACCTTGGTGCCGACGCCGTCAGTCGACGTGGCCAGCACGGGATGGTCGAACTCTTTCAGCGCCGACACGTCGAACATGCCGGCGAAGCCGCCGACCCCGCCGATCACCTGAGGGCCGTGGGTTGCCTGAACCGCCGCCTTCATCAGTTCGACGGCGCGATCGCCGGCCTCGGTGTCGACTCCGGACTGCGCGTAGAGGCTCACAGGTTCTCCTTGGTGCTCTCGATGATGGGATCGCTGGTCGGTGCTGGATGGTGTCGGTGCGGGATGCGGCAGGGCTCGATCGAGTCAGCGTTTCGGGGTCGAGAGCGCGCCGTGCGTAATGCCGCTCTGCCCGCTCACCAGCCGGTCGAGCTCGGAGTCGGGGCCGGGATTGCAGGCTGCCGGGGCCTTCGCTCCTGCCTGCTCGAGCAGGTCTTTGCCCAGCTCGTCGTCGCTCGGCAGCTCGATCGGGTACTGCCCAGTGAAGCACGCGGTGCACAGCTCGCTCTCGGGCTGCTGCGAGGCCTCGATCATGCCGTCTTTGCTCAGGTAGCCCAGTGAGTCGGCGCCGATCATGCTGCGGATCTCTTCGACCGAGGCGCCTGACGCGATCAGCTCGGCACGCGAGGCGAAGTCGATGCCGTAGAAGCACGGCCAGGTGATCGGCGGAGACGAAATGCGCACGTGCACTTCGGCGGCACCGGCCTCGCGAAGCATCGCCACCAGCGCACGCTGGGTGTTTCCTCGCACGATCGAGTCGTCGATCACGACCAGACGCTTGCCTCGGATCACCTCGCGCAGAGGATTCAGCTTCAGACGGATGCCGCGCTGACGGATCGTCTGAGACGGCTGGATGAACGTGCGCCCGACATAGGCGTTCTTGACGAGACCCTGCCCATAGGGAATGCCCGACTGCTGCGAGTAGCCGATCGCCGCCGGCGTTCCCGAATCGGGAGTGGGAATCACGAGGTCGGCTTCGACAGGATACTCACGCGCCAGCGCTTTGCCCATGTCGATGCGCGATGCGTTGACCGAGCGGCCGTGAATCGTGGTGTCGGGACGCGCCAGGTAGACGTATTCGAAGACGCATCCAGCTCGTTTCGTCTGCGCGAAGCGCTGACTGCGGATGCCGCTCTCGTTGATCGCGAGCAGCTCGCCCGGCTCGACCTCGCGCACGAACGAGGCGCCGACGATGTCGAGCGCGGCGGTCTCGCTGGCCACCACCCACCCATGGTCGAGTCGGCCGAGCACCAGCGGGCGCACGCCCTGCGGGTCGCGTGCGGCGTAGAGCGTGTGCTCGTCCATGAAGGCAAGGCAGAACGCCCCACGCACCTTCGGCAGAATCTGCATCGCGGTGGCTTCAAGAGTGTGGTCGGCGTCACCGCTGAGCAGTGCGGTGAGCACTGCGGTGTCGGTGGTGTTCCCATGCGAGAGCTCGCCGAACGTCTGGTCGGGATGCAGGTCGTGCAGCAGCCGAAGCAGCTCGGCGGTGTTCGTCAGGTTGCCGTTGTGGCCCAGTGCGATCGTGCCGTTGGCGGTCTTGCCGAGCGTCGGCTGAGCGTTCGCCCACGTCGAGCGGCCGGTCGTCGAGTATCGGTTGTGCCCGACCGCGATGTGCCCGGTGAGCGTGTTGAGCGATGACTCATCGAAGACCTGCGAGACCAGACCCATGTCTTTGTAGACCATGATCTGCTCGCCGTCGGAGGTCGCAATGCCAGCCGACTCGGTGCCGCGGTGCTGCAGGGCGAAGAGACCGAAGTACGTGAGCTTGGCCACCTCTTCGTCAGGCGCCCAGACTCCGAAGACACCGCATTCATCCTGCGGCCCCTTCTCGTTCGGCAGAAGGTCGTGGTTGAGCATGCCGTCACCGCGAGCCACGGTCACTCCTTGTCTTCTCCACCCGAGGCGGAGTTCGTGCGGTCTTCAGACGAGGCGTCGGCTCCCCCGTCAGACGCCTCAGCGTCAATTGTCGCACCGGCACCCCGGGCGAGGCCACCCCCAGCGGGAGATTCGGAGGCGGGCGCGGCCACGGCATCCGCCGCAGCCTCTTCGCCGTCACTCGTGAACTTCTCGTGCACAGCGCTGGCCAGGCGGGCCCGGCGCGCCATCACACGGTCGAGCACGAGGGCGATCACGAGCATGACCAAGGCGCAGACCACGGCGAGCGTCAGCCCCAGCAGCAGGAAGGCCTGCATCGGGCTGATCTGTCGCGTCGGGTCACCGTCGTCTGCCGGGTCACGCGGCTGTGCCATCGCGATCAGCGAAACGACTGCAGAGATCACCAGGCCGATGACCGCTCCGAACATCGCGAACGTCAGATATTTGGGTGCCTGGCGCACCTGCACCTGCACCTCTTGGGTCTCTCGCCTCACCCAGACACCCTATCTCACTTGTGCGGCTGCCCTCTGCGCACCCGATGCAGACCGGGAATCGGCAGCATGCCGTCGAGATGCGCCCGGGCGCCGGAGGCATCGACCAGACCGGACGACAACGCCTCGGACCAGAGCAGCCGGCCGCTCGCGAGCGCCAGCCAGGTCGCCGCATCGGTCTCGATGACGTTCGGCGGCGTGCCTCTCGTGTGCCGCGGCCCCTCGATGCACTGCACAGCGCCGTACGGCGGCACCCGCACCTCGACCGAATGGCCCGGGTGGTCGTCGGCGAGTGTCTGCAGCGTGAACCGCACGGCCGTCGCGATCGTCGCACGGGGAGCCGCGATCGTGCCCCGCTCGTTAGCGCCCTCGCCTGCGGGCTCGACCGGCGCATCCGCATCGCCCTCGCCCGCGCTCAGGCCGGCCAGCGCCGCATCGAACGCACTGATGCCGTCGCGTTCTTCGATTCTCTTCATCGCCACGGGGCGATTCTACGGGTCGGCTTCGGTAGGCTGGGCGAGTGAAGATTCTCGTACTCGGCTCGGGCGCGCGCGAGCACGCCATCATCCGTCGGCTGCTGGCCGACCAGACCACCCATGAGATCGTCGCGGCTCCCGGCAACGCCGGCATCGCGGCAGACGTGCCCGTCGTCGCCCTCGACGCCGCTGACGGTGCGGCCGTCGTCGCGCAGGTCGAGCGCGACCGACCTGATCTGGTCGTCGTCGGCCCCGAGGCGCCTCTGGTCGCGGGTGTGGCGGACGCCGTGCGCGCGCTGGGCGTACCCGTGTTCGGCCCCGACCGTGACGCGGCTCGACTCGAAGGCTCGAAGAGCTTCGCCAAGCAGGTCATGGAGGCCGCCGGGGTGCCCACCGGGCGCGCGGTTCGCGCCAGCACCCTGCCCGAGGCCGAGGCCGCACTGGACGAATTCGGCGCACCCTATGTGGTGAAGGCCGACGGTCTCGCCGCAGGCAAGGGCGTCATCGTCACCGACGACCGGGATGCGGCCGTCGCACACGCGAGCCGTTGGATCGACCAGAGCGTGCTGATCGAGGAGTTTCTCAGCGGGCAGGAGGTCTCGCTCTTCTTTCTCGCCGACGGCACCCGGGTCGCACCGCTCTCTCCCGCGCAGGATTACAAACGCGTCGACGACGACGACCAGGGCGCGAACACCGGAGGCATGGGCGCCTATTCGCCGCTGCCCTGGGTGGGCGACGACTTCGTGGCGCAGGTGCGCGACACGGTGGCCCAGCCGACGATCACCCAGCTCGCGAAACAGGGCGACGAGTTTCGCGGTCTGCTCTACTGCGGCCTGATCATCACGCCGAAGGGCCTCCGCGTCATCGAGTTCAACGCTCGTTTCGGCGACCCCGAGACGCAGGTCGTGCTGCCCCGCCTCGAAGGCGAGTTCGGCGAGCTGCTGCTCGCCGCCGCCGAAGGCCGCCTCGACTCTGTGCCGGCACCTCGTTTCTCTCCCCAGCGCGCGATCACCGTGGTCATGGCCAGCGAGGGCTACCCCGAGCAGTCACTCACCGGTCGGGTGATCACCGGCGTCGACGAGGCCGAGCAGCTGCCCGGTGTGAGCGTCATCCATGCGGCGACCGCCGATGAGAACGGCCATCTGATCGCCACCGGCGGCCGGGTGCTCAACGTTGTCGCGGTCGCCGACACCTTCGAGGCGGCTCGGGCCGCAGCGTATGCTGGCATCGAGCGCATCGGACTCGAAGGCGAGCACCATCGCGGCGACATCGCCGCTGCGAGCCGCACCCGCGCCGACCTTTTGACCGATCCGAACGCCTGACGACAACTGAACCACTGGAAAGGTGACCATGTCTTCGTCTGCCCTTGAGCTGCCCGGCTGGAAGCACGTCTACTCCGGCAAAGTGCGCGAGCTCTACATTCCTCTGAGCGCAGAGTCGCTCGACACCGCCACACAGGTGCTGATGGTGGCCTCAGACCGCGTCAGCGCCTTCGACCACATGCTCGAACCGCCCATCCCGGGCAAGGGCGAGCTGCTCAGCCAGATGGCACTGTGGTGGTTCGAGAAGCTCGACTTCGCGAACCACGTGCTCAGCACCGACGTGCCAGACGCCGTCGCCGGTCGTGCGATCATCGCGAAGCGGCTCAAGATGTACCCGCTCGAGGCGGTCGTTCGCGGCTACATCGCCGGATCAGGCTGGGAGGAGTACCACCGCAGCGGCACCGTGTGCGGCATCGAGCTGCCCGCCGGACTCGAATTCGGAGACAAGCTGCCCGAACCGATCTACACTCCGGCGTTCAAGGCTCCTGCCGGCCAGCACGACGAGAACATCTCGTACGAGCAGAGCATCGATCTCGTTGGCGAAGAGGCGGCAAAGGCCATTCGGGACGCCTCGCTGAACCTCTACCAGCAGGGTGCGGCCATCGCCGAGCAGCACGACCTGATCATCGCCGACACGAAGTTCGAGTTCGGCAGCGACCTCGGCCGTCTGGTGCTGGCAGACGAAGTGCTCACCTCTGACTCGTCCCGCTACTGGAGTCGCGAGGCATGGGCCGAGGGCCGCCGCCGCGAGAGCTTCGACAAGCAGATCGTGCGCAACTGGCTGAGCGACAACTGGGACAAGACCGGGGTTCCGCCAGAGCTCCCCGCAGAGATCGTGCAGCAGACCGCAGCCCGCTACCGCGAGCTCTTCGAGAAGCTCACCGGCGAGAGCGCGCCGGCTGAGCGCTGACGGAGCAGCGCTCAGCCGACAGCACTCAGTTGAGCGGCAGGTCGAAGTTCTTCTTGTCGATCGTGCGGCCGTCGCTCGTCGGCTCGACATGCCTCGTTGCGATTCAATCAGCGTGACGCAGCCATTGATGCCAGGCTGAGCCCGACGTAGAGCACAATCAGTCCGGCGATGATGATCGCACTCGAGCTCATCACCGTGCGCAGCCGACGTCCGGGCTGAGACACATGCATGTGTCGAGTTGTCTGCTCCCCACGGGTCAGGGCAGCAGTCGGCCAGAGCCGCTCATCCCGCCATCTCTCCCAGCGCCGCACTCGGCGTTCCAGAACACTTATTGCACCAGACAGCCGAACCCACGTCGCAGGATCCCGTGTCACGACATCGTACTTGCTGCGCAGCACGACGCGATCATCGATGAGTTCCACGTCAAAGCCGTGCACGTCATCCACTAACCAGGCCATAACGTCGGGGGTCATCAGATACAGCGCATCTCGCTCGTAACCGCTTGGACAGTACAAGTCGAAATGCCGGTCGAAATCGCCTTCAAGAGATAGCCGCTGAGTCTGAGCTGGTGCCAGAAATGACGAGAAGGCCGGCCATCCCCGGCGCCGACGTCGCAGCAGAACATTCGGCAGGCTAACTGAGGTGTGAACCTCGCAGATACCACCAAACTGCCCCTGCCCATCGGTACCATCGCCGCTGCGCTCCGTGTTGGCGATCATCATCGGGCGGCCCCTGCGTCGGCGCAGCACACGAACCAGACGCAGATCGTCCCCGAGGGTTCGAAATCCTCGCGGGGAGTAATCGAATCCGTTGTCGTCGGCAAACCTGCCGTAACGCATGTGATCGGCAACCGATGTGACCTGGCCACTCTGACGTGCGCTGAACGATGCAAAAAACACTCCTCCGACCGCAAGGAGCAAGGTGAACGCGCCCAAGCCCAACGTTTGAGACCCGAAGATCGGTTCGCCGTGTTTTATCACCTCCCCAGACAGAGTGACAAGCATGATGAGAACCACACATGGCACAGTCCACGCAAGACCGGTGAACGCGAGCTGGCGAACGCGCAACAGAGGTTCGAAGGTACTCGGGTGTTCACGTTTGGTCTGAGCGACTTCGGCCTGAGTCACTCGGCTCTGCAGCGCCTGCACATTGAAACGTATGGGGGTCGAATCGACTTCAGCTGGTTCAACGACATCGACATCGCGCCAGATCTTTCTCAGCAGCTGCGGACGCGTACCAGTCGATCGTTCACGCACATCGCTCAAACGCATACCGAAGTATGTGCTCGGCAAGACGATCAAAGCGGCACCGGCAATCATGCCCAACCCGTCTGAATCATGACGCCCTGCATCTGAAGCTATCACCAGCCCGAAGACGAGCAGCGCGTCGAGAATCACCGGGCCAGCCCACAGCTTCAACATGCGCAACCACCCGTGCAACGGCCGGTAGCGCCACGCGAGTGCCCCACCATAGACGCACGGCAGCGAGAAGATCAGAATGACAGCGATCAAGTCGTCCAAGCCAATCGCCAAGACAGCTGCGACGATCCACAGCCCTGCCACTAAGTCTGCCATCCACATCGGCACGTCCGTGAGATGGAGCATATCCCGGTTCAAAGGCACCAGCCGAAGACCGCGGAAGGAACTCGTGTCAGAATCAACGGCATCGTCGGAATCAGATTTGACACGGCGCAATGCTCGTCGTCGAAAAATGGTTCGTACCATGGGAGCAATGCCTCCCCCAGCAGAAAACACGACGGGCATCCAAGTGAGAACAGGCAGCCCCTTCACCCAAAGCACGATGACGAACACAACACTCAGGAGACCAAATCCGATCTGAGCCATGACAGCAGCTTGCCGAGCAGCTGCTTTGTCTCGTTCATCACAGACAGTGGAGCCCAAGATGGCGCCGTTCAACACAGATGTCATATGTTGCAGGGTACCGGCTCAGATGCGGGCTCCAGTCTGCTGAGACTAGAATTGATCTGTCTCATCAGGCGCAACAATCACTCACACGGTAAGGCGAGTATCAGTGTCGAAGATCATTGTCGAAATCATGCCCAAACCAGAGATTCTGGACCCTCAGGGCAAAGCGGTCGCCGGGGTGCTGCAGCGTCTCGGCCATGAGCAGATCACGGGCGTGCGCATCGGCAAACGCTTCGAGGTCGAGGTCGACGGCGAGGTCAGCGACGAGCTGCTCTCCAAGGTGGCCGAAGTGGCAGCCGACGTCTTCTCGAACCCCGTGATCGAAGACGTCGTCAGCGTCGCCGCCGCCAAGGAGGACTGATGGCCGACGCGACCACAGCATCCCCCGCACGGCCGGCGCGCATCGGCGTCGTGACCTTTCCCGGCACGCTCGACGACGGCGACGCCCGCCGCGCGGTGCGCTTCGCCGGGGCCGAGGCCGTCGCTCTCTGGCACGCCGACACCGACATCTCAGGCGTCGACGCCATCGTGCTGCCGGGTGGGTTCAGCTACGGCGACTACCTGCGGGCCGGCGCGCTCGCGACGCAGTCGCCGATCATGCGCTCGATCATCGAGGCGGCGAACGACGGCCTGCCCGTGCTCGGCATCTGCAACGGCTTTCAGGTGCTCACCGAGTCTCACCTGCTACCCGGTGCGCTCGTGCGCAACGAGCACCTGCACTTCATTCGACATGATCAGAGCCTGCGCATCGAGTCGACCGAGACCGCGTGGACGAACGGCTACGAGCGCGGCCAAGAGGTCGTCATTCCGCTGAAGAACGCCGAAGGCCGCTACGTGGCCGACGAGACGACGCTGCAGCAGCTCGAAGACGACGGCCGCATCATCGCACGCTACATCGACGGCAACCCCAATGGCTCGGCCCACGACATCGCCGGCATCACCAACGCCGCAGGCAACGTCGTCGGCCTCATGCCGCACCCCGAGCACGCGATCGTGCCCGGCTTCGGCCCCGACACCGCCGAGCGCATGCGCTCGGGCACCGACGGCCTGACCTTCTTCACCTCTGTGCTCACGCATCTGGGCATCGCACCCGTCGACGATGTGGTGCCCACCTCACACGCACCAGAGCACCACACCGCAGACGCAGGGATTCGCGAATGACCACCACACAGAACCCAGCCGTGCCCCAGCCCGACAGCGTGCAGCACGCCGCCGAGACGCCCGACGTCGCACAGCCCTACGACCAGCTCGGCCTGACCGCCGACGAGTACCAGCGCATCCGTGACATTCTCGGGCGCCGCCCCACCTCAGGCGAGCTCGCAATGTACTCGGTGATGTGGAGCGAGCACTGCTCGTACAAGTCGAGCAAGAAGTACCTGCGTCAGTTCGGCGACACCACTCCGGAGCAGCGCGAGCGCATGATGGTCGGCATCGGCGAGAACGCCGGCGTCGTCGACATCGGCGAGGGCTGGGCCGTCACGTTCAAGGTCGAGAGCCACAACCACCCGAGCTTCGTCGAGCCCTTCCAGGGTGCGGCCACCGGCGTGGGCGGCATCGTGCGCGACATCATCTCGATGGGCGCACGCCCGGTCGCGGTGATGGATCAGCTGCGCTTCGGCGCGATCGACGCTCCCGACACCCGCCGCGTCGTCGACGGAGTCGTGCGCGGCATCTCGGCCTACGCGAACAGCCTCGGCCTGCCGAACATCGGCGGCGAGACCGTCTTCGACAAGGTGTATCAGGCGAACCCGCTGGTGAACGCCCTCGCGGTGGGCGTGCTGCGCCACGACGAACTGCACCTGGCCAACGCCAAGGGCGCCGGAAACAAAGTCGTGCTCTTCGGTGCGCGCACCGGCGGAGACGGCATCGGCGGTGCGTCGATCCTCGCCTCTGACACATTCAGCGAAGGCGGGCCCACGAAGCGGCCGGCCGTGCAGGTCGGCGACCCCTTCGCCGAGAAGCTGCTCATCGAGATGTGCATCGAGCTGTTCAAGCACGATCTCGTCGAGGGCATCCAAGACCTGGGTGCGGCGGGCATCTCGTGTGCGACCAGCGAGCTGGCGGCCAACGGAGACGGCGGCATGACCGTCGAACTCGACAGCGTGCTGCTGCGCGACCCCACGCTCACCGCCGAAGAGATTCTGATGAGCGAGTCGCAGGAGCGCATGATGGCCGTGGTGCGGCCTGAGAAGCTCGATGCGTTCCTCGCCGTCGCCGAGAAGTGGGCCGTCGAGACCTCGGTCATCGGCGAGGTCACCGACGGCGACCGTCTTATCATCAACTGGCGTGGTGTCGAGATCGTGAACGTGCCGCCGCGCACGGTCGCCGTTGACGGGCCCGTCTACGACCGACCGGTGCAGCATCCGGCATGGATCGACGACTTGCAGGCCGACACTGCGGCCGCACTGGAGCGCGACAACTCAGGCGAGGGTCTGGGCGACACACTGCTGTCGATCATCGCAAGCCCGAACCAGGCCGACACAGCGCTGATCACCGACCAGTACGACTACTACGTGCTGGGCAACACCGCGTTCTCGTTCCCCGAAGACGCCGGCATGATCCGCGTCGACGAGGAGACCGGTCTGGGCGTGGCTCTCGCGACCGACGCGAACGGACGCTACGCGCAGCTCGACCCGCGTGCCGGCGCCCGACTCGCGCTCGCAGAGGCCTACCGCAACGTCGCCGTGAGCGGCGCTGTGCCCGCCGCGGTGACTGACTGCCTGAACTTCGGCAGCCCCGAGAACCCCGAGGTCATGTGGCAGTTCTCCGAGGCAACCGCCGGGCTGGCCGCGGGCTGCCGCGAGCTGGGCATCCCGGTGACCGGCGGCAACGTGAGCTTCTACAACCAGACCGGTGACACTCCGATTCACCCGACGCCCGTCGTCGGCGTGCTCGGCATCATCGACGACGTCGCGCGCCGAGTGCCGAGCGGCTGGCAGGATGAGGGCCACAACCTGTATCTGCTCGGCACGACCTACGACGAGCTCGACGGTTCGGCCTGGGCTGAGACGGTCTACGACCACCTCGGCGGTGTGCCACCGACAGTCGATCTGGCGGCAGAGCGCAAGCTCGGCGAGATTCTCGCCTCGCTCGCCCGCGAGGGTCTGGTCACCTCGGCGCACGATCTGAGCGAGGGCGGCCTGGGCGTCGCGCTTGCCGAGGGCGTGATGCGCTTCGGCGTCGGTGCGCGGGTCTGGCTCGACGAGATCATGTCGCGCGATGAGGTGGATGCCACGGCTGCGCTGTTCTCTGAGTCGACGGGCCGCGTGCTGGTCTCGGTCGCTCGCGAAGACCAGGTTCGGTTCGAGGGCATGCTCTCGGCACGGGACTACCCGGTGATCCGCATCGGCGTGACCGACCAGACCGTGGGCCTCGAGGTGCAGGGGCTGTTCTCGATGGGCGTCGACGTGCTCCGGGCTGCGCATCAGGGCACGCTGCCCCGCTACTTCGGCTAAGAGGCTGCTGCGCTGCGACAGCGCCGACCGACGGGGCTTCCCGTTCGTCGGCGCTGTCGCTCGTTAACGAGTCACTGCGGTGACATCTCGCCGGCCGAGCTGCATCGTATAAGTTCGCTGGCTCTTCTGAACGACCATCACGTAGCGTGACGGCATGAGCGAGCACCAACAGCATCCACATGACGACGTCGACATCAGACACCTGCCCGACGAGCACGCCTTCGCTCTCTACGACGGCGACGCTCGTATCGGCCGCATCGACTATGCGCGCGACGGGACGGGGTCAGACAGCGTGATCGATCTGCATCACACCGAGGTCGACAAGGAGTACGGCGGTCGTGGGCTCGCCGGGCGGCTCGTGCGCACCGCAGCCGACCACTTCGCGGCTGAGGCCGACCAACCGCGACTGAAGGCCACGTGCCCGTATGCGCGCGGATGGCTGTCGCGGCACACCGATGACTACGGCAGGATCTTCGACCCCGAGTTCATGAAGAGACTGCAGGGTGAGGCGTCCGAGTAGCCGGTCAGGCAGGCTGCGAGCTGAGGTATGGTCTGATCAGTGCCAGAGCGTCGCGACCGCGACGTTGACGAGCGCGAGCCCGCCGACGGCATGCGCCAGGCCGACCGGCACGGTCTCACCGCGCACTGCCTTGCCGCGGCCCACGAACGCCGCAGCGGCGATCACGATTGCGAGCACCAGCTTCACGCCGATCTTGATGTAGTTGATCGTGTGCCCGTCCATTTCGGCAAGGCCCACCAGTGCGATGCCGCTGACCAGCTGCACGAGTGCGCCGATGAGCTGCCACTGCGTCACCGTCGGGGTCTTGAACGTTGCCAGCCACCCGCCGACGAGTGCCGCCGCGCCGAGAATGTGCAGAAAGACCAGGATGGAAGTGACGATGCTCATACGACCACGATATCCACGGTCGAGTCACAGCGCCCGCGAGCACCGCCTTGCCTGACCTACAGCCGATGTTTGCACAGCCGGAAGCGCCGGCGCAGCACGCCTTTCACGGCGCGAACGACGGACACAGCTGCGCGAGCGGACAGCTGGCGCACTCCGGCTTGCGCGCATGGCAGATGCGTCGCCCGTGCCAGATGAGCTGGTGTGAGAGCTGAGTCCAGTCTTTCTTCGGGAACAGCTCCGCGATCTCGAACTCTACCTTGACGGGGTCTTTCTGCTTCGTCCAGCCGAAGCGCCGCACCAACCGCCCGAAATGGGTGTCAACCGTCAGCCCCGGCACTCCGAACGCATTGCCCAACACCACGTTGGCCGTCTTGCGCCCGACCCCGGGCAGCGTGACCAGCTCGTTCAGCCGATGCGGGATCTCCCCATGAAAATTCTCGACGACGCCCTGTGCCATGCCGATGAGGTTGCGCGACTTGGCTCGGAAGAACCCGGTCGAGCGAATGATCGACTCGAGCTCGATCGGGTCGGCCTCGGCGAGCGCCTGCGGCGACGGATACCGGGCGAACAGCGCCGGGGTGACCATGTTCACCCGGGCGTCTGTGCACTGCGCCGAGAGAATCGTCGCCGCCGTCAGCTCGTACGGCGAGCGAAAGTCGAGCTCGCAGTGAGCCTCTGGATACGTCTCAGCGAGGATCCGCCCCATCTTTCGCGCACGGCGGGTGCGCGCGAGCGGCGTCTCGCGTTCGACGTCGGCCCAAGTGGTCATGCGGATGCCCGGTTCGGGTCAGTCGTGCAGCATGCTGTGACGCTCGATGATCGCGTCACGAGCAGCACCTGTGCCGATCACCGAGATGCGTGCGCCGGAGAGCTCTTCGAGATGCTCGACGTAGGCTTTGGCATTCGCTGGCAGATCGTCGAACTCGCGCGCGGTGGAGATGTCTTCGCTCCAGCCTGGGAAGTACTCGTAGATCGGCTTGGCGTGGTGGAAGTCGCTCTGGTTGACGGGCATCTCGTCGAAGCGCGTGCCGTCGACGTCGTAGGCCACGGCCACAGGGATCTTCTCGATGCCGGTGAGCACGTCGAGCTTGGTGAGCACGAAGTCGGTGACCCCGTTGACTCGCGCGGCATAGCGCGACACCAGCGAGTCATACCAGCCGGTGCGGCGCGGGCGCCCGGTGGTGACGCCGAACTCGAAGCCGGTCTTGCGCAGGTAGTCACCGCTCTCGTCGAAGAGCTCGGTCGGGAACGGCCCGGCTCCCACTCGTGTGACATAGGCCTTGGCCACGGCGATCACGCGGTCGATGCGGTTGGGGGCGACGCCCGAACCGGTCGCTGCACCGCCCGAGGTGGGATTCGACGAGGTGACGAAGGGATAGGTGCCGTGGTCGACGTCGAGCATGGTCGCCTGACCGCCCTCGAAGAGCAGGGTCTTGCCAGCGTCGAGCGCCTGGTTCAGCTCAAGCGAGGTGTCATGCACCATCGGGCGCAGTCGGTCGGCATAGCCGAGCAGCTCGTCGACGATCTCTTCGGCGTCGATGGCGCGACGGTTGTAGAGCTTGACCAGCAGCTGGTTCTTCTGCTCGAGCGCACCCTCGACCTTCTGCCGAAGGATGTTCTCGTCGAAGAGATCCTGAACGCGCACGCCGACGCGGTTGATCTTGTCGGCGTAGGCGGGGCCGATGCCGCGACCGGTGGTGCCGATCTGGCGTTTGCCGAGAAAGCGCTCGCTCACACGGTCGAGCACACGGTGATACTGCGTGATGACATGCGCATTCGCGCTCACCCGAAGCTTCGAGGTGTCGACGCCGCGAGCCTCGATCGCGTCGAGCTCTTGAAAGAGCACTTCGATGTCGACCACCACACCGTTGGCGATGACCGGCACGACGCCGGGGCTGAGAATGCCCGAGGGCAGCAGGTGCAGGGCGTACTTCTCGTCACCGATGACCACGGTGTGGCCGGCGTTGTTGCCGCCGTTGTACTTGACCACATAGTCGACGCTGGAACCGAGCAGGTCAGTGGCCTTGCCCTTTCCTTCGTCGCCCCATTGAGCTCCGACCAGAACGATGGCAGGCATTCGGCACCTCTCACTTGTTCGCTGTTGTGCGCCGTCGGCCTAGGAACATGGCGTTCGTCAGCAGGCACGACATTCCCAGTGTAGTGCACGGGTCTGACGGAGTCAGTAGCTCCGTGACCCCGACCCCGAAGACCGAGAGACCTGCTCGCCGATCGCCCGGCCGTAATCCTGGAGCACGCTGTCGAGACGGTCTTCGTCCTGCAGCCGCATGATTTTTCCAGAAATCGTGCTGGTGACGTCTGCCATGGTCGACAGCGGGCTGAAGTACCAGCCGCCCTGCTCTTTGACCGCGATGAACGAGAACTGGTCGATGCCCAGCTCGCCGGCCTGCGGAGGCTCCCCGAAGTCGATCGTGACCGGCCGGCCCTGCACGGTCATAGTCACCTTGAGCTGGCGGATCTCCAAGCGGACGTACTGGCCCGACATCGGAAAGTCCAAGACATAGCCGTCGGGCATCACGCGAGCCTGATCTCCGCTGACCGTGCTCGACCCAGGGGTCTGCCCCAATCGCACTTGGGGGCTCGAGCTCGGCCGGCCGAGTCGTTCTGCGAACGGCTGGCCGTACAGGCTGAACGCTCGTCGCTCAGCAGTCGGCAGGCTCTTGGCCACATCGTCGTAGCGACCGCTCTGCATCGCGTCGACCACAGCCTTGGTCGTCGTCGAGAGCGCCTCTTCTGGGCTGGACGCGCCGGGGGCCTCGGCCGCCGAGAGCACCCTCCCGCGCTGCACCTGAGCACTGGGATGCTGCTCGTTGTACGATCCGAGCGCTGCTTCGCCTGCGGTGAGCAGCGGGCTGAAGTACCACTTCCCAGACTCTTTGACGGTGACCATCGACAGCGGCAGGGTGCTGTGCTCGTCTGGTTTCGCCAGATCGATCGTCTGCGGCAGGTCGATCTGCCGCTGCATCTGCTCTGGTGTGGTCTGTCTTCCAGGCCTACCCTGCATGGCGGCCACGCTGTTGCTGAGATCGGCCAGTCGCTGGGCCAGTGCGTCTTCGTCGGTGGTCGAGACTGTAAGCGTGCCTGACACGAACGTCACTTTGGAGACTTCGTCGTCTGCGATCGACTCCTGACGAGTCGAGACGTCTTTCTGCTCGACATCGATCAGCTGCACCACCTGCTGCAGGCTCTGGAGCACGTCTGTCGCCTCTGCGCCCAGACCGGAGTCGCTGGCGTGGGTTGCGGACTGCTGCACCAGCGGGGTGAGCACCGCGGCCTCGGATGGCGCCACCGATTCCAGCAGCTTCACCGGGTTCTTCGCGGAGAGCCCGTCGATCAGACTCACCGCGGCGGCTTCCGGAGACGAGTGGCCGCCTCCCACGATCGATCGAACCGCCCACCAGGCTCCCCCGCCGATCGCCAGTGCGATGACGACCACGATCGCAGTGATCCAGATCCAGCGACGCCCCTTCTTGGTGGCCGTGGGCGGCTCATCTGCTCCTGGCCGCTCTGGTGTCGTCGGCTGCGACGAGGACCACTCGGGCTGCGCTGGCTGCAGTGCGGATCCGGCTGGTGGGGTGTTGTGCGGCAGACGTGGCGGAGGCCCGCCTTCACCGGTGGCCGGTTTGGTCGCCAGATCTGCAGCCTGCCGGCCGGATGCCTCGGTCGAGCGAAGTCGAGCGACCTCTGCTCTGGCTCGCTGGTCGCCTTCGCTGCCCAGCCAGTCGAGAAGTCCGGGATAGACGTTCGGATGCCGAGCGATCAGCGACCCCAGGCCAGGTTCTGCCACGGCGATCTCGGCGAGTCTGGCAGCGCTGGTGGCAGGATCGCGCACCTCGTGTTCGAGCGCGGGATTCGTCATCGGGGTTCCCTTCGGCAGAGCGGAGCAGACCTGTGCGACCTGCCTCCACCCTACCGAATGTGTTTCGCCCGACCGGAGGTCACGCGATCAGTGATCGGCAGCCTCTTCGAGCTGCTGCTGCAGATCGCCCAGACGCTCGCGCAGCGCCACGGGCACGCGGGAGCCGAAGATCTTGAAATAGCTCTCGACGTCGTCGGTCTCGTGCAGCCAGGCCTTCGGATCGAGCGCGAAGAGCGCCTGCCAGTCTTCATCGGTGACGTCAGTGCCCTCCAGCGCGAACTCCTGCTGCCGGGGAATGACACCGAGAACATTGCTCTCGCCCTCGGCGTCACCGTCGAGGCGCTGAGCGATCCAGTCGATCACGCGCGAGTTGTCGCCGAAGCCCGGCCAGAGGAACGATCCGTCAGCGCTGCGACGGAACCAGTTGACGCCGAAGATGCGCGGAGCACCCTCACCGAGCGTCTCGCCTATCTCAAGCCAGTGCCCCCAGTAGTCGGCCATGTTGTAGCCGCAGAACGGCAGCATCGCGAAGGGGTCTCGGCGCAGCTGCCCCACGGTGCCCTCAGCGGCGGCGGTCTGCTCACTGGCCATGGTGGCCCCGATGTAGACGCCGTCACGCCACGAGTTCGACTCGACCACGAGTGGGGTGTTGGTACGACGGCGACCACCGAAGAGAATCGCATCGACCGGCACGCCTTCCGGGGCATCCCAGTCATCAGCGAGCGACGGCGCCTGGTCGGCACGCACCGTGAAGCGGGAGTTCGGGTGCGCGGCAGTCGTCTCGCTGGCCGGAGTCCACTCGCGACCGCGCCAGTCGGTGAGGTGCTCGGGCACCTCTTCGGTGAGCCCCTCCCACCACACGTCGCCGTCGTCTGTCAGTGCGACGTTGGTGAAGATGACGTTCTCGCTGAGCGCTTCGATCGCATTTGGATTCGTCGTGACGCCAGTGCCCGGAGCAACGCCGAAGAACCCGTTCTCAGGGTTGATCGCGTACAGGCGACCGTCTGCCTTGGGGCGCATCCAGACGATGTCGTCACCGAGCGTCTCGACCTTCCAGCCGGGCAGCGTCGGGCGCATCATCGCGAAGTTCGTCTTGCCGCAGGCAGAGGGGAACGCCGCGGTGATGTGGTAGCTGCGGCCTGCCGGGCTGGTGGCGCGAATCAGCAGCATGTGCTCGGCGAGCCAGCCCTGATCGCGCCCCATCGCCGAGGCGATGCGCAGCGCGTAGCACTTCTTGCCGAGCAGGGCGTTGCCGCCGTAGCCCGAGCCGAACGACCAGATCTCGCGGGTCTCGGGAAACTGAACGATGTACTTCTTCTTGCTGCACGGCCACGGCACGTCGGCGATCTCGTTGCCCGCCTCGTCGCGCAGCGGGTGACCGACCGAGTGCACAGCCGGAACCCACTCGGCACCGGCGTTGATCTGCTCGGCGACCTTGTCGTTGTCGACGCGAGTCATCAGGTGCATGCTCACCACGACGTAGGGAGAGTCGGTGAGCTGGATGCCGACCTTCGAGATGTCGCCGCCGAAAGGGCCCATCGAGAAGGGGATGACGTACATGGTGCGGCCGCGCATGGCGCCGGTGAACGCCTCTTTGAGCTCTGCGCGCATCTCGTCGGGGTCACGCCAGTTGTTAGTCGGCCCGGCGTCTGCCTCGCGCTTCGAGCAGATGAAGGTGCGGTCTTCGACGCGTGCCACGTCGGTGGGGTCGGTGCGAGCGAGAAAGCTGTTCGGACGCTTCTCGGGGTTCAGCCGAATGAAGGTGCCGTCGTCGACGAGCTGCTGGGTCAGGCGATCCCATTCCTCCTGCGAGCCGTCAGCCCACTCAATGCGATCAGGCTGCAGAATCTCTGCGAACTGATCGACCCACTGGCGTACGGACTCATTGTGCTGAACCATGGAATTCGACTCTCTTCATTGATAGCTGAGGTGTTTCAGGGGGACGCCGTTGGCCCTGCAAGACCTACACTATACCGGCAATATATTTTGTGCGAACCGGTGACCGACCGAGCGTCCGCTCCACGTCAGAGACCAGACACGCGCTGTGAGACGCACCGTGAGACGAGGGGCGCGCGCCGCGCACGGCATCCGCGTGATCTCAGTGTGCCGAAGCGGCCGTTCCCGGGATCACGGCGTGCTCCCGCACCCAGTCATGCATGATCACCGCAGCCGCCGCCGACGCGTTGATCGACCGGGTCGACCCGAACTGCGTGATCTTGACGATCTCGTCCGACGCCTCGATCGCAGCCTCGCTGAGCCCGGGGCCCTCCTGCCCGAACAGGAACACACACCGCTCAGGCAGGTGCAGCCCCTCGACCGGCACTGACCCCGGCACATTGTCGACGCCGATGATCGGCAGCTCAAGGCGATGCGCCCAGTCGACGAACTCCTCGATCGTCGCGTGATGGTCGACGTGCTGGTAGCGATCGGTGACCATCGCACCGCGCTTGTTCCAGCGTCGGTTGCCGATGATGTGCACGCGCTCGGCCAGAAACGCGTTGGCGCTGCGCACGATCGAGCCGATGTTCATGTCGTGCTGCCAGTTCTCGATCGCCACATGGAACGGATGCCGATGCTGATCGAGATCGGCGACGATGGCCGCCATATTCCAGTACCGGTAGCGGTCGATCACGTTGCGCGAGTCGCCGTGCTCGAGCAGCTCAGGGTCGTAGCGCGGGTCGTCGGGCCAGCTGGCTTGACCGCCGGGCCACGGGCCGACACCGTGCGTGGTGCGTTCCGGGGATGCCGTGCGCGGCTCAGACTGCTGCGCGTCAGGTCGGCTGTCGGTTGCGTTGCTCTGCTCGTTCACCCGACGAGTGTAGCGCCGCAGGCCGTCAGATCAGGTCTGACACCGAGTCGAGCACTTCGTCGGGACGGAACGGGTAGCGCTCGACCTCGGCACGGTCTGAGATTCCGGTGAGCACGAGCACGGTGTGCAGGCCGGCCTCGATGCCGGCGACCACGTCGGTGTCCATGCGATCGCCGATCATCCCGGTGGTCTGCGAGTGGGCGCCGATGCGCGTCATCGCCGAGCGGAACATCATCGGGTTCGGCTTGCCCACGATATAGGGCTCGTGACCGCCCGTGGCCTTCGAGATCAGTGCGGCGATCGCGCCGGTGGCGGGCAGCGGCCCTTCAGGGCCGGGTCCGGTCGGATCGGGGTTCGTGCTGATGAAACGAGCGCCGCCGAGAATCAGCCTGATCGCCTTGGCGATCGCCTCGAACGAATAGGTGCGGGTCTCGCCCACGACCACGTAGTCGGGGTCACGATCGGTCATGACGAACCCGGCCTCGTAGAGCGCCGTAGTCAGCCCCGCTTCGCCGACCACATAGGCGCTGCCGCCGGGCATCTGCGATTTCAGAAAGTGCGCGGTGGCGAGCGCCGAGGTCCAGATCTCGTCTTCGGCGACGTCGATGCCCATCGAGTGCAGCCGTGCGCTCAGGTCACGCGGCGTGTAGATCGAATTGTTGGTGAGCACCAAGAAGCGTCGACCGGCCGCTCGCCAGCTGCGGATCAGCTCACCCGCGCCAGGCAGGGCGCGCCCCTCCTTGACCAGCACGCCATCCATGTCGGTCAGCCACGAGACGATGCGCGAGCGCCGTTCCGGCTCGACGGGTGACTCGGGCTGCAGGTCTTCGCTCATGACTCCAGAATGCCACAGACGCGCGAGGGTGACGGGCGCGTTCAGCGTCTGTTCAGCTCGCCGTGCGCAGGCCTCTGGGCAGACGCCGGATCCGGCGATGCGGCAGAAGACGACGCCAGACCTGAGATCTCAGACGTCGAGTTCGTCGACGCTGATCGCAGCCAGATACGGGATGCCCTCAGCCTCGATGGCCTCTTTCGCACCGGTATGGCGGTCGACGACCACGGCCACCGCGGCGATCTCTGCGCCGACCTTCTTCAGGGCCTCGATTGCCTTCAGCGGCGACCCTCCGGTCGTCGAGGTGTCTTCGACCACGATCACGCGCTTGCCCGTGAGGTCAGGACCCTCGACCTGACGGCCGCGGCCGTGGTCTTTGGGCTCTTTGCGCACGACGAAGGCGTGATAGTGCTGCCCCGCCGCGACGCCCTGATGCAGAATCGAGGTGGCGATGGGGTCTGCCCCGAGGGTCAGCCCGCCCACCGCATAGATGTCTGGCACGTCTTTGATCAGATCGACCATGACCTGGCCGATCAGCGGTGACACTCGGTAGTCGAGGCTCACCTTGCGCATGTCGACGTAGTAGGTCGCATGCTTACCGCTGACCAAGGTGAAGTCACCATGGAACACCGCGTCGGAGTTGATGTACGAGATGAGCTGACGGCGAACGTCGTCGATTGCGGGCGCAGAAGTCATGCCGCCATTCTACGTGTGCGCGGCGAGTGGCTCTGGCGCTGATGGCCAGCGGGGCGTGCGCCCCCCCGGCGGGGCCCTGCACACCCGACCAGCGCGCGGCTCACAGCCCCAGCGCGCCTCCGGCATCCCCCGACGTTGATAAAGTGACCCCGTGCGCATCGCAACTTGGAACGTGAACTCGATCAGGGCCCGCATCGATCGGGTCGTCGAATGGCTCGACGAGAACGACGTCGACGTGCTCGCCCTGCAGGAGATCAAGTGCAAGGAGTCGCAGTTCCCGTTCGGTCGCTTCGAGGAGCTCGGCTACGAGGTGCACATGCACGGCCTCAACCAGTGGAACGGCGTGGCGCTGGTCAGCCGCATTCCTGCCGAGGACGTCGAGCGCGGCTTCGCCGGGCAGCCGGAGTTTCGCGATGTGGTCGAGGCGAGAGCAATCGGCGCGACCTTCGACGGCGTGCGCGTCTGGAGCCTCTATGTGCCGAACGGCCGCGAGCTCGACGACCCGCACTACGCCTACAAGCTCGCCTGGCTGCGTCAGCTGCATGCGGATGCCGTGGGCTGGCTTGCCGACGACCCTGACGCCCGCATCGCGCTGGTCGGCGACTGGAACATCGCTCCGCGCGACACGGATGTGTGGGACATGAAGGCGTTCGCGGGCAAGACGCACGTCTCGCAGCCGGAGCGCGACGCCTTCGCCTCGTTCGAACGCGCGGGGTTCTCTGACGTCGTGCGCCCCTACGCGCCCGGGTACACGTATTGGGACTACAAGCAGCTGCGCTTCATCCGCGACGAAGGCATGCGCATCGACTTCGTGATGGGGTCGCCCGCGTTTGCCGCGGGCGTCGAGAACGCGTTCGTCGACCGCGGTGCACGCGAGGGTGTGCAGCCCAGCGACCATGTACCCGTGGTCGTCGACATCGATGTGCCCGGCACCTTCGACGACGACCGGCCGATGGCGTTCTGAGCGCGGCACACTGACGGAGATTGCAGGCTGTCTACCGCGATTGCTCAGAATCGCCCGTATTCTGCCAATTCGTGGCGGCGAGGTGCAATCCCCGCAGGCACACTGGGTCAACCGCGCAAGCTGGGCTGTGTGCGAAAGCCTGCCGGCGGGGTCGTCTCATAAAGCGCTCAGACGGAGTGCGAGGCGCAGAGCACGTGACAGATTCTCCACTTTGGGTTCTCCACTTTGGGTTCTCCACATTGGGCAGGCAGACCCGGAATTCTCCACAACGGCGAAACGCCCCTATAGCGAGCTGCCATTTGCTGCGAGCATCAGAGCCATGCCGTTACCGCACAGATTCTCACCGTTCGGCGTCTGCACGACTGCGACGCTCGCCCGTGCAGGCATCTCACGGTGGCAGATCAGAAGCCTGCACGCCGACGGCACGCTCACAACGGTGCGGACAGGGCTGGCATGCCGAACGCAACGCAGAGAGCGCCGTTCTGGCAGCGGTTCAGGCCGGCGGGGTGCTGAGCGGACTCCACCGTCTCAAACTCCTCGCCGACGGTATCTGGCTGCCGCCCAACTCACCACCTCACATGTACACGCACCACCCTGCTCACGCCCAGGGATGGGTTGGCCACCGCTGGCCCCGACTGTGCAGCCCAGATGTGCAGTTCGGCGTGGTCCCGACGATCATCGCGCTGCGTCATGGGCTGTCGGATCAGCCGCTTGAACAGGCGGTCGCGGTCGTCGACTCACTGGCTCGATTCTGCACGCTGGCGAAGCCCCAGCGCAACCGACAGTCCCTCACGCTCAGCCCCACCGATCTGTTCGCAGAGCTCTCGCGTACGCCTTTCGGACGCCGAGTCATCGCGCATTCCGACTCGGCTGCCGAGTCGGGGCTCGAGAGCATCGTACGAGTGCTGCTGACCTTAGCCGGCCACCATGTTGAGACTCAGGTGGTCATCGTACGCAGTCAGCGCATCGATTTGGTGGTCGACGAAATCCTGGCGATCGAAGTCGATGGGCGTACACACGATGGGCACCAGCGCACGCTGCAGGATCGCGCGAAAGAGGCGGACATCCGCGCTGCCGGCTACCGTCTGGCCAGATACAGCTATCCGCAGATCATGCAGAACTGGGCTGGTGTCTATGCCGACATTCTGCGACTGCTCACCATGCACTGACACGTCTGCAGCTCCTGTTGTATGAGCTGCCCGAGCGCGACGCCACCCGAATTCGCACGCTGTACACCTCGATTGGCCAGAATCCCCCATATTTTCGCCAATCCGTGGCGGCCAGCTGCAATCCGCGCAGGTGCGCGCTCTGCAGGAGCAGGCCGGTGCGGATGTTGAGGCGGGCAGGCAGGTGCTGAGTGGTGGGCAGGTGGCTGATGGGCTGGGGCGGGGTGAAGTAGGGCTGGCAGGAGCAGACAGGTGCAGATACTGGTGAGCAGGCCGGCGGGGTGAGGCTCAGTAGAGCAGCGCGACGATGCCAGCGACGACCGGCACCGAGATCAGCGTGCTGGTGAACGCGGTGTCTCGCGCAAGCGTCTGCCCCACACCATAGGTCGTCGCGTAGTTGTACGTGTTCTGCGCCGTCGGCAGCGCGGCCATCACCACGGCCACCATGAGCGCATGCCCCGACAGACCGAAGAGATGCACGGCGAGCACCCACCCGATCGCCGGCTGCACGAAGCTCTTGACCAGCACGGCCACCGTGATGCGCCCGATCGGGCTGCCTGCTGAGAACGGACGCTTCGCGGCCAGTGACATGCCGAAGTTGATCAGCATCGTCGGCACCGAGATGCCGGCGATCAGGTGAACGGGCTCATAGATCACATCGGGAACCGGAATGCCGATCGTCACCACCGCGATGGCCACGACACTCGCGATCAGCACCGGGTTCAGCAGCACGTGTTTGAGGGTGGGCCACAAGCCGTCTCCTCCGCCGGTCACGACGTCGAGACAGATCATCGCGATCGGCGTGTAGAGCGCCATCTGGAAGAGCATGATCGGAGCAATCTGCGAGGAGTCACCGAGCGCATATACCGCAATCGGAATACCGAGGTTGCCGATGTTGACGTATGACGCCGACATGACTCCGATCACCGTCTCGCCGCCCTTGGGGCGCCAGATCGGCACGACCACGGCGAGATAGGTCACGATCGCCGCGGCGACCGAGATCATCTGCACTCCGAGAGCCGGGGTGAGCAGATCCTGCGGCTGCGTCTTGACGATCAGGCTGAACAGCAGGCAGGGCTGAGCCACATAGAAGATCAGCTTCGACAGCACCGGCCGAGCCTCAGGCCCGAGCACCCCGCCACGCCCGAGACCGAAGCCGACGAGAATGATGACCGTGATGACGCCGAAGCCGACGAGCACCCCGCTCACGAGCTGATTCCAGGATGCATGGTCAGACGGCCTGCCGGAACGCGTCCGGCTGATCCGCCTTGTCTGCAAGGTGCTGCAGATGCGCAGGAATGGCACGCCCGCGCTTGCGCATGGTCTGCGCCCACAGCCGACCGGCCCGGTACGACGACCGCACCAACGGCCCGGAGAGCACCCCGGGGAAGCCGATCTGTTCGGCCTCGGCCTTGAGCTCGACGAACTCCTGCGGCTTGACCCAGCGATCGATCGGGTGGTGCAGCTTCGACGGCCGCAGGTACTGCGTGATGGTCAGAATGTCGCATCCGGCCTCATGCAGATCGTGCATGGCCTGCGAGATCTCCTCACGGGTCTCGCCCATGCCGAGAATGAGGTTGGACTTCGTGATCATGCCGGCAGCCCGCGCCTGGGTGAGCACATCGAGCGAGCGCTCATAGCGGAACGCCGGGCGAATGCGTTTGAAGATGCGCGGCACCGTCTCAAGGTTGTGCGCGAACACCTCGGGTTTCGCGTCGAACACCAGCTGTAGGCGCTCTGGCCTGCCGCTCAAGTCGTCGGCGAGCACCTCGACGCCGGTGCCCGGGTTCTGCTCGTGAATCTGGCGAATGGTCTCGGCATACAGCCAGGCGCCGTCGTCGGGCAGGTCGTCGCGGGTGACACCGGTGATCGTGGCATAGCGCAGATCCATGCGCGCGACCGACTCGCCGACACGACGCGGCTCGTCCATGTCGAGCGGCTCGGGCTTGCCCGACATGATGTCGCAGAAGTCACAGCGCCGAGTGCAGATCGCGCCGCCGATGAGGAACGTCGCCTCACGGTCTTCCCAGCATTCGAAGATGTTCGGGCAGCCGGCCTCCTGGCAGACCGTGTGCAGCCCCTCGTTCTTCACCAGGCCGTGCAGCTGCTGGTACTCGGGGCCCAAGTGCGCTCGCGTCTTGATCCACGAGGGCTTCTTCTCGATCGGGGTCTCGGCGTTGCGGCGCTCGACGCGGCGCAGCTTTCGCTCGCCGTCCTGTCTGAGGTTGCGCAGGTTGCCACGCGACGGCCCCGCGGTGCGTGCCGGCATGGTAGGCATGCCGAGACTGGCCGGGCCGGCGGATGCGCTGGCACCGTGAGAGCCGCATCCGCAGCCGCCAGCGGCGTGGGCCGCGTCAGCATTCGACTCATGCGAGCCCCCGCAGGCGCAGCCGGCGTCCTGCGCCGCCGCGCCCGGCGCGGTCTCGACACGAGTTGCGAGCATTCGGGCGACATGATCGGGAACAGGCTGAGTCATGAGACGGCGACCTCCTCGATGAGCTTCTCAAGATGGGGGGTGACGATCGGCACCATGTCGGCGGGCGTCACGGTGCGGCCGAGCACCTGCGTGATGCTGGTCACACCGGCATCGGTGATGCCGCAGGGCACGAAGGTGTGGAAGACGGAGTTGTCAGTGCTGCAGTTCAGTGAGAAGCCGTGCGTGGTCACGCCGCGCGAGGCGTGGATGCCGATCTGCGCGATCTTCTCGTCGGTCGGCAGCCCTGTGTTGACCCAGACTCCTGACCGACCCTCGACGCGAAAGCCGTCGATGCCGATCTCGGCCAGCGAGTCGATGAGCGCCTGCTCGACCGACCGCACGTAGGGAACCAGTCGCAGGTGCTCGCGCAGTTCGAAGACGGGATAGCCGATCAGCTGGCCCGGCCCGTGCCAGGTCACTTTGCCGCCGCGGTTGATCGGCACGACGGGCGTGCCGTCTGTGGGGTAGTCTGCGGGGTCTGCACGACGACCTGCGGTGTAGACCGCCGGATGCTCGAGCAGAAAGACGTCGCCACGGCTGTCGCCCGCCTTCACGGCGGCCTCGGTTCGCTCCTGCAGGTCGAGGGCCTCGCGGTAGTCGACGAGGTCGGGGGCGAGCCCGACCACCTTAATGGGTATCCCGGTGGCAGTGCTGACGTTCACACCTGTCACACTATCCCATCTCGATGACACGAAATGACACCCGCCACTCGACCATAATGTGAGGCATGCAGACCTTCACGCCGCCAGACGGTCGCTGGCACCCGGATGTGCTCGGCGACGACTTCGAACAGCGCACCCTGCCGTTGGGCGTCGACGCAGAAGGCGACGTCTTCGCAACCCTGGTCAGATATCGGACGAAGGATGCCGCCCGCAGCCCGCAGCCCGGACGTCTGCCCGCCGTCGGGCAGATCTTCGCCGGATGGGACGTGCTCTATGTGCACGGCTGGAACGACTACTTCTTCCATCCTCACGTCGCACGATGGTTCGCCGAACGCGGGGCGCGCTTCTATGCGCTCGACCTGCGCAAGTACGGCCGAAGCCTGCGTCCCGGGCAGACGCATGGGCTGATCTCGAATCTGAGCGAATACGACTATGACATCGCTGCGGCGCTCGAGGCGATGGCAGACGATCCGTTCGAGCCGACACGAGCCAGACGCCCGCTCGAAGAGATCGCGAGCCTGCTCACTCCCGCACGCAGCCACCACGCTCACAAGCGTCGACTGGCATTGTTCGGACATTCGACCGGCGGTCTGATCTTCAGCCTCTGGGCAGATCGGCATGCCGGTCAGGCAGACGCTCTGCTGCTCAACAGCCCCTGGCTCGAGCTGCAGGCGAAGGCCATCGGGCGACAGGTGATCGCGCCGATGCTCGAGCTGCAGTCCCGAGTCGATCCGCACAACACGCTGCCGTCGATCGACTTGGGCTACTACAACCGTTCGGTCAGCGCCGAGGGCCGAGGACAGTGGACGTTCAACGAAGAGTGGCGGCTGCCCCGCGGCTGCGACATGCCGGCGATCTGGCTGTCGGCGGTGCTCGCCGGGCACGCGCGCGTCGCCGCCGGGCTCGACGTACGCATCCCCATTCTCACCATGACCTCGGCGCACAGCACGCTGTCGACCACGTGGAACGATGCGATGCTTCGCACAGACAGCGTGCTCAACGTTCGCGACGTCGCCGAGCGAGCCCTCGGCCTGGGGCCGGAGGTCACAGTGGTGCGCATCGAAGACGCCCTGCACGACATCTTTCTGTCACGACCTCGGGTGCGGCAGGCCGCCTTCGACTCGATCGCCCGCTGGGCCGGCGGCTACCTGCGCTGAGGTGCCGCCGGCCTGATCATCGCGGCCGGACGAACCGGCGACTGCTCACTGCGTGAGCCGGTCGACGTATTCGCGGTTCTCGTCAGACCACTCGCGCACGGGACGCGTGTAGTCATTGCCGTCGACGCCGCTGTTGAACATCGCGTTCTCGAGCGAGGCGAGCGTCGCGGTATCCATCCGGAAGCCGCGCATCCAGCGCACCAGATCTGGGTCGTCGTCTTCGAGACCGGCCCGGGCGAAGCTGTGAATCTGCTCCGCCTGACCGAGTGTGCCCAGTGGATCCTCGAGATCGCGGATCGGGAACGCGTCGTACGCCCAATGCGGCTTCCACAGTGTGACCACGATGTTCTTGCCGCCACTGGTCGCGTTCTTCAGCTCGGTGAGCATCGCTGTGGTCGACGACGTCGTGTAGTCCATGCCCTGCAGACCGTACTGCGGGATCACCGCCTCTTTGGTGATGCGGGTGAGCCCGGCGCCCGGTTCGATGCCGATCAGGCGGTTGTCGAACGCGTCGGCGTTCGCCGCCAGTTCGGAGAGCGACGTGATCGGCGCATCCTCGTTGACGGCGATGGTCAGCTTGGCCTCGTCGTTCCAAGCTCCCAGGTCGATCATCTTGTCGCCGTACTGCTCGATGTAGTCGCGATGGGTCTCAGGCAGCCAGGTGTCGAGCACCAAGTCGAAGCTGCCCTGCGCGACACCGGTGTAGGCGGCGGCCGGGTCGACATTGGTCAGCTGCACCTTGTACCCCTTGCCTTCGAGCTCCTGCTTCCACAGCCACGAGGCCGCAATGCCCTCGTCCCAGCCGTTCATGACGGCGATGCGCACAGTCTTCTGCGTCGAGCCGAGCCCGGAGAGACCGCCGTTGAAGATGCTCGCCAGCACCAGCACCACGACCCCGCCCAACGCGATCAGCGTGTTGCGACGCGTGTGACTGGCAGCCGGGCTGACCGACTCCCCTGCGCCGGCATCCGCCGAAACGGGGCGCGCCGACGTCGAGACGCGACGCCCCATGGCCGAGGTCACGCGGTCGAGGTAGACGGCCAGGATCACGACCGACAGCCCGGCTTCGAAGCCGAGCGCCACGTCGATGCGGCTCAGGCTCTGCACGACCGGGCTGCCGAGCCCGTCGGCGCCCACCATGGCCGCGATGACGACCATCGAGAGGCTCAGCATGATCACCTGGTTCACACCGGCCATGATGGACGGCAGGGCGAGCGGCAGCTGAATCTGCTTGAGGATGCGCCAGGGCGAGGCTCCGAACGACCGCCCGGCCTCGACGACTTCGGCGTCGACGCCGCGGATGCCGAGCTCGGTGAGACGCACGCCGGGAGCGAGCGAGAAGATGATCGCGGCGACGATGCCCGGCACCACGCCGACCGAGAAGAGAATGATCGCGGGAATCAGGTAGACGAAGGCAGGCATCGTCTGCATGAAGTCAAGCACCGGTCTGATGATCTTCGAGGCGGTCTGCGACTTCGCCGCCAGAATGCCCAGCGGCACGGCGATGATCACGGCGATCAGACTCGCGACGATCACGAGCGCGAGCGTGTCCATCGCATTCGACCACTGATTCAGCGTGTAGACGAGGGTGAGCCCGACCAGTGAGAAAAGCCCCAGACGCCAGGTCGCGACCCACGTGGCCAGTGCGGCCAGCAGCAGGATCACCACCCAGAACGGCGGGGTGACGAGCAGCCAGGCGAGGCCGTCGTAGATGCCGCCGAAGCCGACGCCGATGCCGGTGAAGAACCAGCCGAGCACGTCGGTGATCCAGGAGATGAAGTCGGCGACCCAGTCACCGAGCGGAATGCGAACGATGGGATCCATCAGTTGGCCTCCTCTCGGTCGTCAGCCGCCGCTTCGGGCGCAGCCACGGCATCCGCCGTCGCACCGGTGCCGATGCTCACCGACTCGCGAGGCTCGCCTTCGCTGCCGATGGCGCCCTGCAGCGCTGCGTGCGCCTGTTCGGTCAGAGTGTCACCCTCGGCCAGCGCCCGCACCTCCGGGGTGATCACGTCGATCGCCTGTGTCGTCGCCGGCACGCTGCCGAGCGAGGCCAGCAGCGTGGCGCGTGGGATGCCCCCGAGCAGCCGGCCGTGGTCGTCGACGACGCCGAGCGGAATCTTCGAGATGACCGACGGGCGCACCAGATCGGCCAGCAGCTCGTCGGGGCCGACGGTGATCGAGGGCTGCACGACCGAGCTGAGATCGGTGACGCCGTCTTTGATGAGACGGGTCGCGTCGCGGTCCGAGACCACTCCGCGGTATTTGCGGCCGCGGTCGAGCACGAACACGAAGGGGATCTGCTGCTCGCGCATCAGCCGAAGCGCGGTGCGCGGGCCCGAACCGATCTGCACCTGACCGAGGATCGGCTCCATCACACTGCGCGCGGTGAGCACGCGCGCTCGGTCGACGTCCTGCACGAACTGCGCGACATAGTCGTTCGCCGGGTCAGTGAGGATGTCTTCGGGCGTGCCGCTCTGCACGATGCGTCCGTCGCGCATCACCGCGACGCGGTCGCCGAGGAACATCGCCTCGTTCAGGTCGTGTGTGATGAACACGATGGTCTTCTTGAGGTCTTCCTGCAGGTCGAGCAGCTGCTCCTGCATCTCTCGGCGAATCAGCGGGTCGAGAGCCGAGAACGCCTCATCCATGAGCAGGATGTCGGTGTCGGCGGCGAGCGCACGCGCCAGCCCGACGCGCTGCTGCATGCCGCCCGAAAGCTCGCCAGGATACTTGCTCGCCCAGTCACGCAGCCCGACGCGTTCGAGCACCGTGATGGCCCGCTCGGTGCGTTCGGCCAGGTCGACGCCCTGCACCTCGAGGCCGTATGCGGCGTTCTCGAGCACGGTGCGGTTGGGCAGCAGGGCGAAGTGCTGGAAGACCATCGAGATGCGTTTGCGACGCAGCGCGCGCAGCTCTTTGGGATCGAGATCGCTCAAGTCATGGCCGAAGATGCTGACCGACCCTGCGGTCGGCTCGTTAAGCCCGTTCAGCATGCGGATCAGCGTGGACTTGCCCGAACCCGACAGCCCCATGACGACGAAGAACTCGCCGCGATCGACGGTGAAACTCGCATCGATGACCGCGGCTGTGCCGAGCTGGGTGAGCTCGCTGCGGTCGGCGCCCTCTTTGAGGCGCCGAATCACTTCTTGGGGTTTTCTGCCGAACACCTTGTACAGATGCTCGACTTCGATCACGGCAGACGTCATGCTCACCTCCGTGGCACGTCGTCGGGAGCTGGCGCTGCAATGCGTGGCGCTCAGACGTCGTGCCGAGTGTCGCGAACGGGTTGCCGCGGGTCTGAGACACTCACCGGATCAAGCCTGGCCTTCATGGCGGCGATCAGTGAGACTATACGTGCGCGGTTCGCACGCCCCTACGACAACCATACGAATGACCGCGGAGCAGAGCCCGTCGCGATCACGCGCGTTCTATTGTGCTCCAAGCAGTGTACGCCACTGCGCCGCGACTTCTTTACCTGGTGAAAGAGATATGGGGCCGAGCCCTCAGACTCGACCCCACATCCGCGACCCACGGCGCTGTCACCGCAGCGGTCTCACATCACCCTTCGACGACCCCCTCGGCATCGACTTCCAAGCCGTCTCCGTCAGGCTTCACCGTGACGCGCACGCTCTGCCCGTCACGCACCTCGCCGGCCAACAGCTTCGTGGCGAGCTGGTCGTCGACCTGTTTCTGCACCAGACGACGCAGCGGGCGAGCCCCATAGACCGGGTCGTACCCCTTGTCGGCCAGCCAGGTCTTCGCCTCGGGCGAGACGACCAGGCGCAGCCGGCGCGACTCCAGGCGAACGCCGAGCCGTTTGATGTACAGATCGACGATCTTCGTGAGCTCCTCTTTGGTGAGCGAATCGAAGAGCACGATGTCATCGAGGCGGTTCAGGAACTCCGGCTTGAACGTCTGGTGCACGACCTGCATGACCTGCTCGCGCTTGACGTCGTCGGCGAGCGATGCGTCGATCAGGAACTGGCTGCCCAAGTTCGACGTGAGAATCAGAATCGTATTGCGGAAGTCGACCGTACGACCCTGGCCATCGGTCAGGCGACCGTCGTCGAGCACCTGCAGCAGCACGTCGAAGACGTCGGGATGAGCTTTCTCGACCTCATCGAGCAGCACCACTGAGTACGGGCGGCGCCGCACGGCCTCGGTCAGCTGGCCTCCCTGTTCGTAGCCCACGTAGCCCGGAGGAGCTCCGACGAGACGGGAGACCGTGTGCTTCTCTCCGTACTCCGACATGTCGATGCGCACGATCGCGCGTTCGTCGTCGAAGAGAAACTCGGCGAGCGCCTTCGCCAGCTCGGTCTTGCCCACACCGGTCGGCCCCAAGAACAGGAACGATCCGGTCGGACGATTCGGGTCGGCGATGCCTGCGCGGGTGCGCCGAACAGCCTCGGCGACCGCGTGAACGGCGGCCTTCTGCCCGATCAGACGCTTGCCCAGCTCGTCTTCGAGGTGCAGCAGCTTCTCGGTCTCGCCCTGCAGCAGCTTGCCGACGGGGATGCCGGTCCAGGCGGCCACGACTTCGGCGATGTCGTCTTCGGTCACCTCGGTGCTGACCATGCGCTCGCCATTGTGCTCGGCTGTCTGTTCGGCCTCTTCCGCCTGTTTCAGCTGGCCCTCGATGGCACGAAGCCTGCTCTCGATCTCAGACAGCTTCTTCCAGACGCCCGGATCGTTGCTGCCGCTGGCGAGCTGCTCGTTGAGCAGCCGCTCCTGCTGCTTCTCAAGGTCGGCTTTGCGTTCGCGCAGCTCTTTTGCGCCTTGGAAGACCTGGCGCTCCGACTCCCAGCGCGTCTTCAGCTCGTCGAGATCATGCTCGACCTTCGCTTTGTTCTTCTGCACGTCTTTCAGACGATCCTGGCTCGCCGCATCGGACTCCTTCTTCAGCGAGGCCTCGGCGATGTTCAGTCGTGCGAGCTCACGGTTGAGCGCGTCGATCTCTTCAGGTGAAGACTCCTGCTCCATCTTGAGTCGGCTGGCCGCTTCGTCCATCAGGTCGATAGCCTTGTCGGGCAGCTGACGATCGGGGATGTAGCGGTTCGACAGCTGTGCGGCGGCGACGAGTGCGCCGTCGGTGATGCGCACCCCGTGGAAGTTCACGTATGTGTCTTTCAGGCCGCGCAGGATCGCCACGGTGTCTTCGACACTGGGCTCGCCGACATAGACCTGCTGGAAGCGACGCTCCAGTGCGGAGTCTTTCTCGATGTACTCGCGATACTCGTTCAGGGTGGTCGCGCCGATCAGGCGCAGCTCGCCACGAGCCAGCATCGGCTTCAGCATGTTCGCGGCATCCTGCCCGTCACCGGCGCCCGCACCCACCAGCGTGTGGATCTCGTCGATGAAGGTGATGACCTGACCTTCGCTCGCCTTGATCTCGGCGAGCACCTTCTTCAGCCGCTCTTCGAACTCGCCGCGATACTTTGCACCGGCGACGAGTGCGCCCAGATCGAGCGAGATGAGCTTTTTGTCTTTCAGCGAGTCGGGAACGTCTCCCTTCACGATGCGCTGTGCGAGCCCTTCGACGACGGCCGTCTTGCCGACGCCGGGCTCGCCGATGAGCACCGGGTTGTTCTTCGTGCGACGGGTGAGCACCTGCGACACCCGACGAATCTCGGCGTCACGACCGATCACCGGGTCGAGCTTTCCGCTCTTCGCGATCTCGGTCAGATCGGTGCCGTACTGCTCGAGCGCCGACTTCTCCTCTTGCTGATTGGGCTGTTGGCCCTGTGGCTGCTGTGCCATGCTGTCTCCTTTCGTGCGGCGAGCCCTGTCGTCTCGTCCGCACCTGCGGTGAAACCTCAGTCAGACATGTGCGATACCTGGGGCCGCCACCGCGACCCCACTCTCACGTTCACATCTCTCACAACTCCTCACAACTTGAGTCTATTCCACTCAACTTTGATTCGCACAGCTGATGCGAAGCCCGGCGGTCGGCACCAGCAGCACAGCGCCCGAGAACACCTGCGCTGCGCAGGTCACCGGCGACATCCGCTGCGTCACCACTACAGTGATGCAGAGAGCGCAGCACCATTCAGTCGGTCACAGCGCCGCCGCGAAGTCGGCGCAGCCCGACGAGGAAAGGCCCCCATGTCGAGACAGCATGCCCAGTCCGTCAGCTTCGACGAGCTCGTCGGAGACGCCGAAGACGCCCCCACGCGGGAGCGCCGCAGCATCGGCTCACGCTGGGCGAGCTTCTTCTCAGGCCTGCTGCTGACCCTCGCCGTGCTGGCCTCGCCGCTGGCCATGGGAGGTTGGTGGCTCGAGCACGATCTGCTCGACACCGACGCGTTCGTGGCCCAGAACGCCGATCTGATCAACGATTCGAACGTTCGCGACGCCATCGTGACGAAAGCGACCAACACGATCAAGGCACGGGTCACCCTGCCCGCCGGGGCACAGGCCGTCATCGGCGACGCGGTGCAGAAAGATCTGCGAGCCGGGATCGACGCCGCCCTCGCCCCGGACACCATGCAGCAGACGTGGCGTGCCCTGCTCTCCGCGTCGCACCAGCAGAACGTCGCGGCCCTGCGCGGCGAGACGACTCCCACCGACGACTCGTTCACCCTGCAGCTCGGCCCCCTCGTCGACCAGGCACGCACCCAGCTGGCCACGATCAACGCACCGCTGGCCGCCATGCTGCCTGATGCCGACATCACGATGTCCATCGGCCCGACCGGGTCGATCGACAAGGCCAAGCCCGTCGTGGCGATCGCCGATCAGTACGCCACTCCGCTGATCGCCGGTGTCGTCATCGCATTGGTCGCCGGCGTTGCGCTCGCGGCCGGCGGGCGGATGCGAGCGCTGAGTCGCGTGGCCACGTGGCTGGTGGTCGCGTGTGCGGCGACCTTCGCGCTCGCGCGTGCCGGTGCCTGGCTGATGGCGAATCTGCTGCAGCGCCAGCTGGGCGACGCCGCACAGCCGCTCTTCACCAGCGTGACGATGCCGTTGCAGACGCTGGCCACCGTCATCGGCGTGGTCTTCTTAGTGATTGCCCTGGTCAGCCGAACGATCTTCGTGATCGCTCGACGCCGCCGCGCCTGAGCGTCGCACGGTCGTTCGCTCGTCGATGAGGGCTCGATACCGTCGCAGCATCTGCTCGGTGAGCCGGCTCTGCAGCCAGCGCATGCGATCGACGTCGGTGACGCGCAGCTCACGGCCATCGGCTCGACTCTGAGCGATCGCGGCGACGGCCTCGTCGATCGCTCGCACGAGATCGGCGGTCGACGAGCCAGCCGTCACCCAGCTCGGCTGCACGTCGACCTCGTCGGCGATCGCACGATCACAGAACACCACCGGGGTGCCGAGTGCCGAGGCCTCGTACACGGTCATGCCCTGGGTCTCGAACCCCACGGAGGTCTGCAGCAGTGCGTCTGACCGCGCGATCGCGCGCAGCGCCTCAGGATGCGACACAGCGCCGTACAGCCGCACCCGAGAGCTGATGCCCAGTTCGTCGATGCGCCGTCGCACCATCGCTTCGAGCAGCCCGTGACCGTAGACGTGCAGCTCGGCCGAGGCTGCGGCTGCGCGCTCGCTTGCGGCGAACGCCTCGACGGCCTCGACGATGCGCTTCTCGCTGCTCATGCGTCCCAGCCAGACGAGCCGAACCGGCGCAGACTCCTGTGGCTCTGCCCCGGTCTGGGCCTGCGCGATCAGTCGGTCGTCGACGCCCGTCGGCATCACGATCGCTCCCTCGACCCCATGCTCGTGCAGCCGTCGGGCGAAGTGCGCGCTGGGAGAGATCACCACTCGGGCCGCGGCGGTGAGCTCGGCGAGATATCGCCACGCCCCCCGAGCGCGAGGTGACACGGGCAGCGAACGCCCCAGGAGCATCCGCCGCCAGGCACGCAGCGCGACGAACACCAGGCCTGCCAGCGGCGTGACTGCGCGCGTGCCGGAGTCGACGTCGTTGTGCAGCGTGTGCACCACCGGCGCGTGCAGCAGTCGTGCGATGCGGTAGCCGATCAGCGCGCCCCAGAAGTCGCCCTGCACGTGCACGATGTCGACCGGCGGAAGCTGGCCAAGGCGCTGCAGCAGAAATCGGTCGATGCGGCGCCCTGGCCAGGACATGCCGTACTCGCCGTCGCAGGTGATGCGCATCGAGGGCAGGTCGATGTCATGAGCGCGGGGCGGATGCGGCCGGTGCAGACGTGGGGCCACCACCGTGGCGAGATGGCCGGCGTCGGTCAGCGCCGCCTGCTGCTGCCGAATCGACACCTGCGCCCCGCCGAGGGAGTCGGCGTGCTGGTCGGTGACGATGAGCACATGCATGATCAGCGCGGTTCGTTCGATTCGTCCGCCGGCTGCGTCTTCGGGCGATGCCCGTGATAGAGCTGCTCGAAGACGTCGAGCGTGCGATCGATGTCGTGCACGCGAACGCCCTGCAGAGAGGCGCGCTGCATGCGCAGACGCTCAGCCTGACTCTGCCGCAGCACGGTGGTGAGCTTGGCCGTGAGGTCTGCGACGTCGCCGGCGCGAAAGAGGTAGCCGTTCTCACCGTCGTGCACCAGATGCGGCAGCGCCATCGCGTCTGCGGCGACGACGGGAAGCCCTGACGCCATGGCCTCCATCGTCGCGATCGACTGCAGTTCGGCGATCGAGGGCATCACGAAGACGCTGCCCTCAGAGAGCACACGGAGCAGGTGCTCGTCGGTCACCCGGCCGTGAAAGACCACGCTGTCGCTCACCCCCAGCACCACTGCCAGCCGCTTCAGACGGTCGAGCTGGTCGCCGCCGCCGACGATGTCGAAGCCCACGTGCAGCTCGGGCGGCAGTGAGGCGAGCGCCCGCAGCGCGACGTCGATCTGCTTCTCTTCGGTGACCCGGCCGACGAACACCAGCCGTTGATCGACGCCCGGGTCGTCCGCGACGAGCCGGGGCGTGTAGTCGCTGGCGCGAATGCCGCAGCTGACCGGCAGCACGTCGCGCAGGCCGGTGCACCGCTCGAGGTAGTCGGCGGCCCGCTGCGTCGGCGTCGTCACGAACTGCGCCAGCGCGAAGACTTTGCGGGCCTCGCGCCAGACCGCATCGATGAGCTTGCGATCGAGGTTCGCCGGCAGACCGGTGAACTCGACGCCGTTCTCGGGCATGAAGTGGTTGGTGCCGATCACCCTGATGCCCCGGGCGTGCGCCTCGATGGCCAGCCCGCGGCCCACGATGATGAACGACTGAAAGTGCACGACGTCGGGTTTGACCTCGTCGAGCAGCGCACGCGCCCGACGTCTGATCGTGAGCGG
The DNA here is from genome assembly GCF_008831165.1 of Pseudoclavibacter sp. CFCC 14310. Classification (NCBI taxonomy): domain Bacteria; kingdom Bacillati; phylum Actinomycetota; class Actinomycetes; order Micrococcales; family Microbacteriaceae; genus Pseudoclavibacter; species Pseudoclavibacter sp. CFCC 14310. The sequence goes on from NZ_WBKC01000004.1 coordinate 189,502, forward strand.
CCACACGAAACGCAGCCAGTCGTGTGGGTACCACCGCCACGACGGCCACCGGTGCACCGTCATCGGCACTCCCTCGATGACCTCGGTCGACGTGCCCGCGGTGCGACGGCTGGTGGCCGGGGCGACGATGTGCACGTCGTAGCCGCGCTGTTTGAGCCCTGCGGCCAGCCTCTCAGTGAATCTCGCCGCGCCGTTCACATCGGGTGAGAAGGTGTCGCAGCCGATGAGAATGCGGAGGGGTGGGTCGTGGGGCGTCTGAGTCACGCCCTCAAGAGTACCGAAGAGCGCCGAGACGATCAGCTGACGTGGCTCAGCACGGTCGAGAACTCGACGAATCCGTGGTCTTCGACGGCGACGAAGCCGAGATTCGGCGCCTGCACCCCGTAGTCGGCGAACACGATCGGAATCTGCCCGGCGACGCGCACACCGGTGCCATCAGAGGCGACGGTGGCATCCACAGTCACCGCCTGTCGAACGCCGTTGATCTCGAGATCGCCATGCAGTCGCACCGACTCCTGCCTGGCACCGCCTGCGTCGGCGATGTCGGCGGGCTGCGTCAGGGTGAACGTCGCTGTCGGATGCTGACTCACGTCGACGGCCTGCGTGCGAAAGTAGCGGTCGCGCGCATCGGCATCGCTCGCGATGGAGCCGACGTCGACGCTGAGCTGCGCTGCCGTGAGCTGCGTCGCCGTGATCTCGGCCGTGCCGGTGACCTGTTGGGTGCGTGCGGTCACGGTGACGTTCTCGCCCCGCAGCACCTCGTCGAGGCGGTAGCCGGCGTATGACCCGGATGCGACCGACCACTGCCCGGCTGCGACCGGCGAGGCCTGCACACCTGACGAATCGTTCTGCAGCTCGTCCATCGGGCTCTCGGCAGCTGGGGCGACGAATGCCGCCCGATAGACCGACGGACCCCAGATGAGTGCGGCGGCGGCGAGCACGACGACGACGCCGATCGTCCAGCCCCACACCCGGCGCCGACGTATGGGACTCGTCTTCGACTGGCCATCTGCTGAGGCCTCGTCGGATGCCGGAGTCGGTTCATGGGAGGAGGTGGCGGGCATCGTGTGCTCCTTCTGCTCGTCGGGCAGCAGCCTGATCATGTCTCGCTGTCTCAGACCGCGCATGCACGTTGTTTGTACCTGCAACTTTAGGGCGGCCGGCTGTGCCGCCACTGTGATCTGCGGGGCGAACCACTGTGACCTGCGGGGCGAGACAGTACCTCTGTCGACCCCTCACAGAGAACGCCCCGCAGCACCGGCATCATGTGATGCCGACGCCACGGGGCGTTCGGATGCGGCCGACTCAGATCAGCAGACGCGCACCGACTTCAGATTCGTGAACTCGCGGATGCCCTCTGCGGCGAGCTCGCGGCCGTAGCCCGACCGTTTCGTGCCGCCGAAGGGCAGCTCCTGGTACGAGATCGTCGAGCTGTTGATCACGACGCTACCTGCATCGAGCTCGGCGATGAAACGCTGCTGCTCGGCCTCGTCGTTGGTCCACGCCGCGGAGCCCAGACCGAAGGGCGTGTCGTTCGCCAGATCGATCGCCTCGTCGAGGTTCGAGACCTTGTAGACCGATGCCACTGGGCCGAACGCCTCTTCGTAGAACAGACGCGCCTTGGGAGTCAGGTCGGCGATCACCGTGGGCTCGACGAACCAGCCGTCGCCCTCGGGCACGCTGCCGCCGACGAGCACGCTGGCGCCGTTGGCTTTGGCATCCTCGATCAGCTCGACCAGGTCTTCGCGCCCCTGCTCGGTCGACACCGGACCGATGTCGGTGGCGGCGTCGAGCGGGTCGCCGAGACGCAGCTTGGAGAACGCGTCAACGAACTTCTCAAGGAACTCATGGTAGACATCGGCGTGCACGATGAAGCGCTTCGCGTTGATGCAGGCCTGGCCGTTGTTCGAGACGCGTGCGGTCACTGCACTCGCGACCGCCTGGTCGAGATCGGCCGACGGCATGACGACGAAGGGGTCAGAGCCGCCCAGTTCGAGCACGCTCTTCTTAACCTCGTCACTGGCGATGGAGGCGACCGAACGGCCCGCAGGCTCGCTGCCGGTCAGCGTGACAGCGGCGACGCGAGTGTCACGAATGACCTTCTCGACGCGGCGTGCCCCGATCAGCAGGGTCTGGAAGACGCCCTCGGGAAGGCCGGCGCGAAGGAAGAGCTCTTCGAGGTACACCGCGGTCTGCGGAACGTTCGATGCGTGCTTCAGCAGCCCGACATTGCCGGCCATGATGGCCGGAGCCGCGAATCGGATGACCTGCCAGACCGGGTAGTTCCACGGCATCACCGCAAGCACGGGGCCGATCGGCTGAAAGACCGAGAACGCCTGCTTGGCGTCGACGATCGACGGATCGTCGAGCGGTTCGGGGGCGAGGAACCCCTCAGCCTTCTCAGCGTAGAAGCGCAGCGCCTTGGCCGACTTGTGCACCTCGCCGACGGCCTGCGCCAGCGGCTTGCCCATCTCGACGGTGATGGTGCGGCCGAGCGTCTCGGCATCGGCGTCGAGCAGGTCGGCGGCCTTCAGCAGGAACGCCGAGCGCTCTGCGAACGTGGTCTTGCGATGAGCGAGCCAGGCGTCATGCGCGACCTGCAGGCGGCGTTCGAGCTCGGCGTCGTCGATCTCGTCGAACGACTTCTCGACGGCACCCGTGGTGGGGTTGACGGTTGCAATGGACATGTCTGGTGGGCCTCTCTTCTTCTCTGAACAGGTGACGCGGCGTGCGGGTGCTCATGCGACCGTGGCCGTGGATTCCCAGCAAAAGATTATCGCTGCGATCGACGACCTTCCACCGGGTACGCTCACAGCGCACGGGCGTGGTGCCGAACGACGACCTGACGGGGTCGCCCGGTCACCACGTGTGCACACAGCGCTGAGATGTCGAGGCCGCTGTCAGTACCCGACGGTGAAACGCTGACGGCTGTGCGCCGGATGCTCGATCTCGTCGACGAAGGCCTGTGCGTAGTCAGCACCCGAGATGAACGAGTGACCGTCGTCGGTGGTGAGCAGCACGTCGCCGCCGAGGCGGAACGTGCCGGTGTGCTCGCCGGGGTTGAACGAACCGTACTCGCCCGAAGGGCTCAGGTAGAACCAGTCGACGTCGTTCGGCTCTGTGCGCAGCAGATCGAGGACCTTCCCGTGGTTACCGGCCTCCTCTTTGAAGGCGTCCGGGAACTCCGGGGTGTCGAGCACCTTGGGGCCGCCCTCTGAGACGTTCAGCGACCCGGCGCCGCCGACGACGCCCAGACGCTTGCCTGCGGCGGCCACAGCCGCGGTCACCTCGGGAATCGCCTCGATGAGCTTGCGCCCGTCGATCTCGCGTGCCGGCAGCGCCACGACGACCACGTCGCTCGCATCGACTGCCGAGCGCACCACGGCCTCGTCGAAGAGCGACCCGGTGCGGTAGTCGACGCCGTCTGTGCGAGCGTCGTCGGCCGGCAGGTGGCGAGAGTACGAGATCACGCTGATGCCGCGTGATGCGGCTTCCTTCGCGATGTTTCCGCCGGTGTAGCCGGTTCCGCCGAAGATGCTGATGGTCGTCATGACGAGCCTTTCTGTCAGAAATTGTTGATGCTTCAAGAAATTGAACGAGTCGACGGCCCCGTTATTCCGTGGCCTTCGCAGGCCCGCTCGTGTTCACAGGAATCTGCTAGACGCGGGGCTGCCAGCCCAGACGCGGGCCGAGTTCGCCTGCGATGTCTTCAATCAACTGGTCGTAGTCGGCCTGTTCGAAGCTGAACGGCAGTGCGAATGCCACCTCGTCGACAAGTCGAAACGCCTGCAGTTCGTCTAACCGCTCGGCGATCTGCGCCGAGGTGCCGACCAGGTCGCGAGAGAAGAGTGTGTTCTTCGGACCGTGCCCAGAGGTCGTGCGCGGCAGTCGTCGCTCGACATACTCCTCGTACTTGCGCACCTGATCCGACGTCGCGTTGTCGGTGGGAATCACCACGAGCCCCTGCGACACACGGGGCGCCCCGGTTCCCTGGTAGTTCTCGCGGTAGACCTCGATCTGATGCCGCTGGTTCTCGTCGAAGTTGTCGCCGAGCTCGCCGCTGATCACGCTCGACGTGAGCAGATTGAGGCCGTGCTCGGCCGCCCAGCGCACCGAGCGCTCCGATCCGGCGCCGTACCAGAGCCGATCGACGAGCCCCGCGGCATGCGGCTGCACGTGATCAGAGTATTCTTCGACGATGCCGTCGGCGCCCGAGAACTCGCTGACGCGGTCGCCACGCACCGCCTCGATCAGTCGTTCGACGCGTCGATAGGTGAAGTCTTCATCGTCAAAGGTGTCTGGATAGAGCGCGTGCTTCCAGTCATCATAGTGAAACGGCCGCCCGACACTCACGCCGGGGTTCACCCGACCGCCCGACAGCACGTCGACGGTGGCCAAATCTTCGGCCAGACGCAGCGGGTTCTCTGCGCCGAGCGGGATGACCGCGGTGCCCAGCTCGATGCGCGAGGTGCGCTGCGTCGCAGCGGCCATGACCGCGACCGGCGACGAGATGCCGTACTGCAGATGACGCTGTCGCAGCCAAGCGCTGTCGTAGCCCAGCCGTTCGCCGCGCTCGATCACCTCAAGCGTGGTCTCATGCCCGCCGCGCGGGTTCTTCTCGTCGAAGAGCCCGATCGTGAGAAAGCCCAGGCGTCGCAGCGGTAGGTTGTCGGTCATGGTGTGTGGTCTCCTTTATGCTCGTCGAATGCGTTGAGTCACATGAGGATGCCATGGTCGCGTCGAGCAGACCGACTGATGCGAGCATCGCCCGTGCGACCCGGTCGTTATATCTGAAGCTCGGCGCGTTCGTGTCGGGGCGTGCGAAGGCGGCCGGCCGCCCCACGTCGGTGAACTCCCCCAGCGCCCACCGATTCGGCAGCGCGTGGCCATCTGCTGCGACCACACGGAACGACGCCGGCGCGACGACGAGTTTGCCGTTGGTCGCCGCACGACCGTCGACGCGCAGACGACGTTCGTGGCCGAGACCGGTGCGATGCAGGTCGCCGAGCGCCGGGTTCGCCGAGGCCGACACCGAGCACTGCGGCTGGTACGCCTCGATCAGCACGTCGGCCGTGCGTCGCTCGTCGAGCGTACGGCTGTGCACCTCATACCCGCCGGCGGTCGGCTGCACATCATCGATAGAGCCGAGGAACTCCAGCACGCCGGCGTCGGCAAGCGCCAGCAGCAGTTCAAGGCGTTCGCCGGGTGGGCCGCTCGCGATGAAGCTGAACAGGTTCTGCCAGAAGCCGGTGAACTGCGCCGCCTGCGCGGCGTCGCTCCAAGCCGGGTGGTCGAGCGTCTCGGCGAGCACGAAGGTGCAGCCGATGATCGCCTGCACCAGTGCGGTCTGTTCGCTGTGTTCGTCGGTCTCGTGTCTCCGCAGGTCGTCAAGCAGATACGTGCGCAGACGGGCGCCGAGCGCTTTGGGGCTCTCGGCCCGCACCTCTGCCAACGGATGCTGCAGCCGCGCCAGGTCGAGTCGGTCGTCGTCGTCGACCCGTGCACGCAGCCAGGCGTCGACAACCGGGGTGCCGACGCCGCCGGCCGCCTGCACGAGCTGTCGCAGCTCAGCCCAGCTGCCACGCACACGATCGGGATGACCGCTGAACAGCTCGCGGTAGTAGGCATACCCCAACTCGCCCTGCACCCATGGCCACACGTCGGCGACGAAGTCGACGCGCTGCCACGCTTCGAGGTGCGCATCGAGATGGTGTCGCAGCCACTCTGTGGTGAAGAACGTCGTCGCGAAGCCGTGATCCTCACCCTGCACCCGTGAGGTCGTCTTGGCATGATAGGGCACGCCTCGACGTGATCCGGTCAGGATGCGAGGCTCGCGACCGCTGGCGACGTAGGTCACCCGTTGGCCGAGCGGTTTGTCGGGATCGAACGCATAATGGCCGCCTCGATCGACGGTGAGCCTGACGACGAGGTCGATGAAGCTGAGCCCGGCGCCTCGCAGCAGCACCGTGTCGTGTGCGGTCAGGCCGTCGAGGTCGACGTCTGAGGCATAGCCGGGCGGCTGGTAGCGCAGCCCGTGTGCCGCGGCCTGCTGTGCAATCGCACGATGCCGAGGTGCAACCTGCGCGTCAACGTGGCCGATCGCGTAGAGCACCGCGTCTGCCGCGATCACGGAACGTACGTCTGCATCTCGACCAGTGCCCTCGGCAACTGTCACGTCGAGCTCGTGGCCGGCGCCGGCATCCGCATCATGCACGCCGACCACCGTGCCGCGATGCTCGATCACGCGCCAGCCGCTCGGCGCCCGGTCGCGCGCACGCTCGTAGAACCACCGCAGGTAGTGGCTCTGCAGTCGGCGGCTGGGAAAGCTGCGCGGAGTGATCCGTGCGATCTCGGCGCGCACACCGTCGTCTATGTCGGCGGTCAGCGCCGCCGACAGGCGAAGGGTTCCCGCATGCACCTGATGAGCCCACTCGTACAGGCTGGGGCCGGGGGCGATCGGCCCGGCGAAGGTCGACGAGCGGTCGCTGAAGAGCGAGACCTCGCCGGCGAGCGAGTTGAGACGCAGCTCGGCCGACTGCTCACGGCGCCAGATGCGCCCCGGACCGATGCGATACGGGTCGACGAGGTGCACGTCGAGCGTCGAGGCCGCGGCGTCACGGCGTCCGTTCTCGACCAGGCGTTCCAGAACGCCGATGGCTCGCGGGCCACCGCCGATCAGCACGAGCGTGCGATGTGCGCTCATGGGGCTCCCCTCTTTTCGACGCGCTCGCCGAGGGCGTCTGCGGCGAGAACAGCCCAAGGCTATGTGCGTCGAGCGGTGCTCCCCAGTCGAGACGACACGCAGCGTCACACGCCGAGTTCGAGGCCCGTCTGCCGTTTAGCATTCCCTGCATGACAGATGTGCAGACCGATCAGATCGTCGTCGTCTCGTTGGCCGACCCGATCTCGCAGCCTCTGCTCGACGAGCTCGACCACGAGTACTCGACGCGCTACGCCGACTATCATGGCTTCGATCAGCCCCGCGACGCACCCAGCGAGATCGAGCTGTACCCGCCGTTCGTCTTCGAACCGCCGCTCGGCCTCGCCCTGCTGATCGTGCGCAGCGGCGTGCCGGTCGCCGGCGGTGCGTTCATGCACCTCGATGACCGCACCGTCGAGTACAAACGCATCTGGACTTCGTCGGCGCACCGCCGACAGGGCTTGTCGCGACGTGTGCTCGCCGCGCTCGACGTCGAGGCCGCGGCACGCGGCTACTCCCGGGTCTACCTGACCACCGGGCCGCGACAGCCCGAGGCGAAGCAGCTCTACCTGCGCACCGGGTTCACCCCGCTGTTCGACGTCGACGAAGACCCTGAGAAGGTCGTGCATCTCGCCTTCGAGAAGCGCATCGTGCCGACGGGACCGCGGGTGCGTGATCTGAGCGAGAGCGATCGCGGCAGGCAGGCGAAGCAGCTGGAGCGCATCGTCTGGGCGCAGCAGTACCACCCGGCGCCGGCGGTGCGGCTCGACGACCTCGCTGCGACCGAGCCGACGCACTGAGCGACTCCCCGCAGCGAGCGGGCCGGCCGTCTCGATTTCGCGGGTGCCGCACAGAGCATTCGTGACTATCGTGAAGTCGATGAAGCCCTCTCAGCATGCCGTCGCGCATCATGACGCGAGCGAAACAGTCAGCGGGCACCACGACGGGCGCGACCGAGGCCTCCTCGCACCGCTCGCCGAGCTGCCCGATCACATCAGCGTGCGCGGCGCACGCGTGAACAACCTGCGCGACGTCGACGTCGACGTACCGCTGCACCAACTGATCGGCATCGCCGGCGTCTCGGGCTCGGGCAAGTCGTCGCTCGCGCTGGGCGTGCTCTACGCCGAAGGCTCACGTCGCTACATCGAGGCCCTCTCGACCTACACGCGGCGGCGCATGTCGCAGGCCCCGCGAGCGGCCGTCGACGCAGTCGACCACGTGCCCGCCGCGCTCGCGCTGCGACAGCGTCCCGGCGTTCCCGGCGTGCGCTCGACTTTCGGCACCTCCAGCGAGCTGCTCAACGTACTGCGACTGATGTTCTCGCGTCTTGCCAGTCACGTCTGCCCCAACGGCCACCACGTGCCGCCGACCATCGACGTCGCGGCTGAACGGCCGATCGTCTGCCCCGTGTGCGGCGCGACCGTCCAGGCTCCAGGTGCCGAGGCGCTCGCCTTCAACTCGGCTGGAGCCTGCCCGCGCTGCCAGGGCACCGGCGTCGTGCGCGACGTCGACGACCATGCTCTGGTGCCAGACCCCGGCAAGACCCTTGATGAGGGTGCCGTGGTGCCGTGGAACATGTTCGGCTTCAACGTGCAGCCTGCGATCGCCCGCGAATTCGGCGTGCGCACCGACGTGCCCTGGCGCGATCTGACCGACCACGAGCGCGAGATCGTGCTCACCGGCCCCGAAGAGAAGAAGCACATCACGGTCACCAGCCGCAAAGGCGTGCACGAGCTCGACTTCACTTTTCGCAACGCGCGTCTCACTGTCACCAAAGAGCTGGAACGGGCCAGCGACGAGCGCCGCCTCAAACGCGTCGCTCGCTTTCTCACCGAACGCACCTGCCCCGACTGCCACGGCACCCGACTGAGCGCGGCCGCACGGGCTCCGCGCATCGGCGAGCGCAACCTGGCCGAGGTCACCGGGATGACGCTGGCTGAGGTGCTCGACTGGGTGCCGAACGTGTTCGACACCCTGCCCGATGACATGCAGCCCATGGCGCACAGCCTGATCGACACCCTCGCCGAGATGGCGCAGCGCCTGATGCAGCTGGGCCTCGACTACCTCACGCTCGACCGGGCGGCGTCGACGCTCTCGACCGGCGAGCGCCAGCGCGTGCAGCTGGCTCGCGCCGTGCGCAATCGCACCACCGGCGTGCTGTACGTGCTCGACGAGCCGTCGATCGGGCTGCATCCCGCCAACGTCGAGGGTCTCGTCGGCGTGATGCACGATCTGCTCGCCGACGGCAACTCGGTGGTGTTCGTCGATCACGACGTGCAGGTGCTGCGCGAAGCCTCGCAGCTGATCGAGATCGGGCCGGGCTCGGGCCGAGAGGGCGGTCGTGTGATCGCCCAGGGCAGCGTCGACGATCTGGTCGCCTCGCAGCGCCCCGAGGCGGCGACGACGGATGCCGCAGGCGGCCCGCATGACGACGACCAGCCGATCGGGCGTGGGTCTCGGCTCGCCGGCTTTCTGACCGGCGCCGAGCCGGTCGTCGTGCGCGAGCGACCGGCCGCCGGCGACGTCTTCGCCCTCGGCGCCATCGAGATGGCCACTGAGGCGGTCCACACCGTGCATCCTCTCCAGGTGCGCATTCCGCGCGGGCGACTCACCGCCGTCACCGGGGTCTCGGGGTCGGGAAAGACGACACTGGTGCTCGAGTCGCTGGTGCCGGCGATCGCGGCCTCGACCGCCGGAACCAGGCTGCCGGCGCATGTGCGCGCGATCTCGGCGCCGGGCATCGCCACCGCACACGTCGTCGACGCGACGCCGATCGGCATCAACGTGCGCTCGACCGTGGCCACCTATTCCGGCGTGATGGACGAGCTGCGCAAGGCCTACGCCGCCACCGAGCGGGCGCAGGCGGACGGCCGCACCGCATCCGACTTCTCATACAACACCGGCTCGCTCGCCTGCCCGCGATGCGAGGGCACCGGTCAGGTGTCACTCGACGTGCAGTTTCTGCCCGACATCGACATCCCCTGCCCCGACTGCCACGGGTCGCGCTTCGCCCCGGCCGCCGACGGCTACCTGATCGACGGGCAGTCGCTGCCGCACCTCTTGGGTCTCACCATTCGCGAGGCCATCACGACGGTGACGAGTCTGCCGAAGGTCACCCGGCGACTGCGGGCGTTCGACGACCTCGGCCTGGGCTACCTCACGCTGGGCGAGGCGACGCCGGCGCTCTCGGGCGGCGAGGCGCAGCGGCTCAAGCTCGTCAACCAGCTGCACCGCGACCAGTCAGACGCCGTGTTCGTGCTCGACGAGCCGAGCGTCGGGCTGCACCCGCTCGACGTGCGCACGCTGCTGCACGTGCTGGACCGGCTGACCGCGCGCGGAGCCACGGTGATCGTCATCGAGCACGACCTCGACATGATCGCCAATGCCGACTTCGTGGTCGACATGGGGCCGGGCGGCGGCACGGCGGGCGGACGCATCGTCGCCTGCGGCACCGCCGACCAGATCGCACACGACCCTGACTCGCTCACTGGCCGATATCTCGCCAGGCACCTGGCGCCGCAGCCGAAACGCTGACGCGCTCTTCGAGCGCTGTGCCGTGCGGCTGTCGAGGAGCTCTCAGACCGCGACGAGCTCGGGTGCGAACTCGGGCGACAGCCCGAGATGCTCGCGCAGCGTGCTGCCGGCGTACTCAGACGGATAGACGCCGCGGCTCTGCAACTCGGGCACGAGTTTGTTGACGATGTCGTCGAGACCCGTCGGCGTGAGGTACGGCGTGATGTTGAAGCCTGCGACGATGCCGGTCTCGGCGTAACGCTGGAGGCTGTCGGCGATGGTCTGCACACTGCCCACGAAGCCGTTGTCGTCATTGCCTCGAGCCGTGTGCTGAATGACGAAGTCCCGGATGCTCCAGTCGTTCTCGTGGGCCTGCTTGCGCCACTCGGCAGCCACCTCTCGGGCTCGGGCGTTCTGGAAGCCCGCACCACGCGTCTCGTTCGAGACCTCGACGGCCGGGTCGAGCTCGGGCAGCGGCCCGTCCGGGTCGTAGGCGCTCAGGTCGCGCCCCCAGAACTGCTCCAGATAGGCGATCGCCGTCTGCGGGGTGATCTGCGCAAGCCGCACCTCGCGGTACTTCTCTCTGGCCTCGGCGTCGGTGTCTCCGATCACGAACGTCGAACCGGGAAACGCACGCACGGCCCCGGCCGGCCGGCCGGCGGCCTCGACTCGGTGTGCGATGTCTGCGGCGAACGCCGTGGCGTCATGGAACTCAGGATGCGCCGAGAAGATGAGATCGGCATGTCGCGCGGCGAAGTCGCGGCCCTCTGGCGAGTCTCCGGCCTGAAAGAGCACCGGGCGACCGCCGCGGACCAGCGGCAGCGTGCGTTCGACCGTGATGTCGTAGAACTCGTCTCGGTAGCGAACCGGCACCGCATCGGGGTCGCCGCCGGCCCGCCAGATCGCTTTGACCGCACGCACGAACGACTCGGCGTGCCGGTAGCGGTCGGCACCGTCGAGGTAGCCGCCGCGGCGAAAGTTCTCACCGGTCCAGGCATTGTGCGTGGTGACGATGTTCCAGGCGTTGCGCCCACCGCTGAGTCTGTTCAGACTGGCCAGACGATAGGCAAGATCGGCGGGGTCGTTGAACGTCGTGCTCTGGGTCGCGACGAGACCGATGCGCTCAGTGACCGCGGCGAGCGCCGCGTCGAGCGTCTGTGCATCCGGGCGACCGGCGATGTCGAGATCATGCAGCCGACCGAGATGCTCGCGCAGACGAAGCCCCTCGCCGACGAAGAGTGCCGCGAAGTTGCCTCGCTCTGCGGTCTGCGCGACGCGGCGGAACGATTCGAAGGCGACCTGGTCGCCGCTCTCGGGCCAATGCCAGATGGTCGAGAAGTTCACGCCTTGAAAGAAGACGCCGAACTGGATCTGCTTGGTGGCAGGATGCCGTGTCGCCGTTGGTGCGATGCTGGTCATGGGTCAGTTCCTTCCCGCGAGCGCGGCACTGTCAGTGATGCGGATGTCGTCGCCGGCCAGATCGCCATCGCGTTCGACCGCGAATGCGTTATGAGCCGCCGGCAGACCAAAGATCTCGCGGAGCGTCGTGCCGACTGTGGGCGCACTGACCACTCCGCGCGCGATGAGCGCAGGCAGCACCGCGTAGCGCAGCTCGTCGAGGTCGGCCCCGAGCTCGGCCGGGATCAGTCGCACCCCGTCGACCACGTGCGCCAGCTGCTCGATTCTCTCGATCAGCTCGTCTGCGGTGCCGACGAAACGCGCGCCGTCCGGGTCGCCCCAGACGGCGGCGCCGTCGAGTCGCGCGAGTCGATCGGTGGCCGACTCGCCTCGGGAGTCGAGCACGACCTGCAGATCGGCGATGATCTGTGGCGCCGCGGATGCGGTGGCGGCCTGCTGGCGCAGCCGACGTGCCTGCTCGGCGAGGTCTCGCGAGGCGGGCAGCAGCACGGCATCCGCCGACACCGCGTGCTCCGTGCCGATCGCGGCACGTGCCGCCGGCACCAGCACGGGCAGCTGGCCCTGCGGCGGCCGCGGAACGATCGAAGCACCCCGCACACTGAACGAGGCACCGGCGAAATCGGCGTCGTGCACCTTGTCGCGATCAAGATAACGGCCTGTGGGCAGGTCCCGGATCACGGCGTCATCTTCCCAGGTGTCCCAGAGGCGCCGGCCGACGGCCACCACGTCGCGCAGCTCATGCTGCAGCTCAGACTCCCCCGTTGGCGTCGTCGCGTCGTCGAGCACGGTGCGGCCGAACTGCGCGGCCGCCTCGACGGAGTTCTCGGCCGAGACCAGCCAGCCGGCTCGGCCCCGAGAGGCGTAGTCGACGCTCGCCAGCTGTGTGGCGGTGTGGAACGGCTCGAGATACGTGACCGGAACCTGCGGAATCAGACCGATTCGCGAGGTCAGCGGCCCGGAGAACGCGGCCTGCTGCACCGCATCGATACGCCCGGTCGTCGCGGGCGCGCCCGGACCTGCGGGCGGCAGGTGCGAACCGGCGAAAGTCGCGTAGCTGAACCCGGCGGTCTCGGCACGATCGACGATCTGTGTCGCCCATCGTGCACTGAGGATGTCATGGCCGGCCTCCAGCGCGTCGGCGGCTGCAGCCGGGTGTGAACCGGCTCCGTCGATGTGCAGACCCACGGTGAACGTGCTGCTCATGGAGTGTGCTCCCTTTCGTCGTCTCTCGAATGCCTCCGGCGAGGCTAGACCAGGCTCACGACCGACCACCGACCTGTGGTCACACACCGCAACGACCGGTCACAGTGCGCAACAACCGGCAGGGTATCGTGAGATGTCATGAACGACTTCTCCGCCATGTCTCAGCAGTCGCTCGAGCTGCTGCAGCGTCTCGTCCGCAACGCCGCCGTGAACGACGGCACTCCCGACTCGGGCCAGGAGCTCACCAGCGTGCGCACGCTGCAGGCGTTTCTGCGCGACGCGCTCGAGCAGCCCGGCGTGGTCAGCGAAGTCGTCGAGCCGCACGCCGGTCGGGCCTCCCTCATCGCACGCATTCCCGGACGCGACCCAAACGCAAGATCACTGTGTCTGCTCGGGCACATCGACGTCGTGCCGGCCGATGCCGAGCACTGGCAGCACGACCCGTTCGGGGGCGAGCTCATCGACGACGAGGTCTGGGGTCGGGGCACCATCGATATGCTCACCCTGACCGCGGCGATGGCGACTGTCTTTCGGCACGCGGCCGACCCACGGCACCGCCCTGCAGGCGATCTGGTGCTCGCCGCCGTCGCCGACGAAGAGGCCGGCGGCAAGTACGGAGCCGAATGGATCAGCGAGCATCGGCCCGATCTGCTGCACGCCGACGAGGCGCTGACCGAGCAGGGCGGCGTGCTGCTGCGGCCGGAGAGCGCAACCTCGGGCATCACCGTCGGCGTCGGAGAGAAGGGGCAGGCTGCACGTCGCCTGCTCATCACCGGTGTGCCCGGCCATGGCTCGGTGCCATGGGGATCACGCAACGCCGCCGGCATCGCCGCCGAGATCGTGCTCGAGCTGCTGCGCAACCCGGCGCCTCCGGTGGTACAGCCGCACTGGGCGAGTCTCGTACATGCTCTGCAGCTCGACGCCGATCTCACCGAGCGTCTGCTCGACCCGGCGCGCCTCGACGGTGCGCTGCCCGCGCTTGGCCCGCTGGCGCCCCTCGGTCACGCCCTGACCCGAGTGACGGTCTCGCCGAACATTCTGCGCGCCGGAGACAAGCACAATGTGATTCCGGGCACCGCGACAATCGATCTCGACATACGCGTGCTGCCGGGCCAGACGCCCGAAGACGTCGACGGGCTGCTCGAAAGGCTGCTGAAGCCGTGGGCAGACTGCGTGCGCATCACCGGCGACCAGTTCTCACCGGGCAACATCACTCCGACCGACACGCCAATGTACGCGCGCATCCTCGACGTCTTCCGCCGCCATTATCCGGATGCCGTGCCGGCGTCAGTCATCGGGCCGGGCGGCAGCGACGGCCGTTTTCTGCGGCCGACGGGCACGAACGTCTACGGGTTCGGGCTGTTCTCGAAGCAGATCGACGTCGCCGAGTTCCGGCGTCGGCTGCACGGCAACGACGAACGGGTCGACGTCGAATCGGTGCGTCTGACGACGACAGCGCTGGCCGAAGTGATCTTCGGCCAGCGCTGAGGAGTCTGTCATTTGGACTTTTTCGGTAACCCGGGCGGGTTGATCTGCGATGACTCGACGCTTTCGGCCTCCAGCCCCCAACGCTGAAGGATCTGCTGATACTGGCCGTCTTCTATCGCTTTGTTCAGCACGATGTTGACGGCCTTGATCAGGCCGTTGTCCTTCTTCGTTGCCGCGGCGATCTCTGCGGTGAGCGGCCAGCCGCCGTTCACCGTGCCGACCAGTTTGGTCTCGCCGGTCGACTTGGCTTTGAACGATCCCGTGGCGTTCGGCCCGAACGTGGCGTCAGCGCGACCAGACTGAATGGCCAGGGTGGCTGCTGAGTCGTCGTCATAATAGACGAGTTCGGCCGGGGCTTTGCCTTTGGATTCGAGCTCCTTATTCCAGGCGAGCAGCACTTCTTCTTGGTTGGTACCCGATCCGACCACGATCTTGAGACCAGAGATGTCGTCGGCTCCGTCGATCTTCTCGATGGGGCTGTCCGCTTTCACATAGAACCCCAGCAGATCTACTCGATAGGTGGCGAAGTCATAGACCTCTTTGCGTTCATCGGTGACGGTGACGTTCGACGTCACGAGGTCGTACTTTCCCGACTGAATGCCCAGCGGCCAGTCTGCCCACGAAGTCACGGCCTGCTGGTATTCCAGGCCGAGGCCTTGGGCGATGAGCGCACCGAAGTCCGCCTCACTGCCGATGCGCGTCGTGTTGTCGTCCGAAGCGGTCACGCCGAGTGGCGCACCGCCGGCTCCAGCGGTGCCGACCACAGTGAGTTTGCCTGCCTCGATCGGAGAGAAGCCACTCTCTTTCAGCGCCGCGACGGCTTCGGGCACCGGGTCGATGTGCGGCCGCCCCTCGACATTCTTCGAGGTGAGGTCGAACTGCACTTTCTGGGCGACCTGCTCTTCTGTGGCGGTGTCGGAGTTGCTTCCCCGAGCCCCGCTGAGACCGATGCCGACGGCGACGCCCGCGACGGCGATGACGGCGACTGCGCCGAGCAGCACCCCGCCCTGTTTCTTGCTGAGAGCCATGATGTTGACCTTTCGTTTTCCGCAGAAGTGCGTTTGATGGAGTTGTGAGGGGCCATGCCGCTGCCGTGAGACAGACCGCTGGCCGAGTGCTGAACGGCTCAGAGAACGCGGTTGACGAATGCGCGAGTCCGAGGATTTCGTGGGTTGACGATCACCTCGTCCGGCGTTCCCGTCTCGACGATCTGCCCGTCTTCGAGAAAGACGACGCGATCAGAGATCTCGCGTGCGAACCCGATCTCGTGCGTGACGATGATGAGCGTGCGGCCCTGACTGGCGAGTCCTCGGATGACCTCGAGCACTTCGCCGACGAGCTCCGGGTCAAGAGCGCTCGTGGGCTCGTCGAAGAGCAGCACCTTGGGGTGCAGGGCAAGCGCTCGTGCGATCGCCACACGCTGCTGCTGGCCGCCAGAGAGCTGTCGGGGAAAGCGGTCACCCTTGTCGCCCAGTCCCACGCGTTCGAGAAGCTGATGTGCCTCCTGCTCTGCGGCGGCGCGATCGGCACGCTTCAGCGAGATCGGAGCGATGGTGATGTTCTCGAGAACGGTGAGGTTCGGAAACAGGTTGAAATCCTGGAACACGATGCCGACTTGCGTGCGTCGGCGCAGCACCTCGCGTTCCGGCAGCTCGTAGAGCAGACCGCTGCGACGCTCATAGCCGATGTACTGCCCGTCGACCGTGACCGACC
This sequence comes from Pseudoclavibacter sp. CFCC 14310, assembly GCF_008831165.1. Lineage (NCBI taxonomy): Bacteria > Bacillati > Actinomycetota > Actinomycetes > Micrococcales > Microbacteriaceae > Pseudoclavibacter > Pseudoclavibacter sp. CFCC 14310. The sequence continues at coordinate 205,538 of NZ_WBKC01000004.1, forward strand.
CCCGATCGACGGTCTCAAGATGATTGATCGCCCGCAGCAAGGTAGATTTTCCCGAGCCGGAAGGCCCGATCAGCGAGACGACCTCGCCGGGGAGCACGGTCAGGCTGATGTCTCTGAGCACCTGCACTGATCCGTACGACTTCGAGACGCCGTCGATCTCGACCAATCCTTCGGTCGGCGCTCGGTCGACGCTCTGGCTGTCGTCGGTCTGGGCGGTGCCGCTCACTGCAGCAGATGAGGTGGTCATGCGGTCTCCTTCTGAGTCTTCGCGCTCGGGGTCTGACTGTCGCTGGCAGCGTCGTCACCGAGACGCCGCCAGAACTCGGTCACGCCTCGCCGGAGTCGTTGAATGGGTGTCGGCGGCAGCTCTCGCACTGTGCCCTTGGCGTAGTGACGTTCGACGTAGAACTGGACGATCGACAAGGCCGTCGTGATGATCGCGTACCAGACCACGGCCACGAGCAGCAGCGGAATCACCCGCTGGTTGCGCCCGTAGATGACCTGCACGGTGTAGAACAGCTCAGGCAGCGCCACGACGAAGGCCACGGATGTGCCCTTGACCTGCCCGATGACCTCGTTGAAGCCAGCCGGAATGATCGAACGCGCAGCCTGCGGCAGGATGATTCGGAAGAAGCGCACATGCGCGGGCAACCCCAGCGCGGCCGCAGCCTCAGTCTGTCCGCTGTCGACCGAAAGAATCCCTCCGCGGATGATCTCGGCAGAATAGGCCGCCTGGTGCAGCGTCAGCCCGATCGCCACAGCGGCGAACGCGGTCAGCAGTGTGGTGGTCGGAAACTCGACGATCCAGTAGTTGTCGGTGAACGGCGTTCCCAAGCCCAATGTCGGATAGAGGTAGCCGAGGTTGTACCACACCAGAATCTGCACCAGCAGCGGCACAGAGCGGAAGAACCAGATGTACCAGTAGCCGAATGCGTTCAGCAGCGGCGACTTGCTCAGGCGGAAGACCGCCAGCACGGTGCCGATGACGAAGCCGCCGACGATCGAGATCGCGGTCAGCCACAGTGTCAGCCACAGCCCTTTGATCACCGCATCGTTGAAGAAGTACTCGGCGAAGACATCCCAGCCGTACTGCCGGTTCGTGAACAGCGACCAGACGAACTGGGCGACCAGAAACAGGATCACCGCAGAGACGATCCATCGCCCCCAATGTCTGATCGGCACGACCCTCAGACTGTCTGCAGTGCCCGGGTCGCCCTGCGCACTGCGCTTCGCCGGTCGTTCCTCTCGCCTCTCGTCGTCGGGTTCCCGCCCACTCGGCGCTGACGGCTCTGTCTGCTGTTGCCGCGTCTTCTGTGATGTGACGGTCATCATGCGCCTCCTCTCTTCGTTTCCCTGCTGTCGGTCAGAGACCTTGCGTTGAATATGTAGGCCATGCTGACAGCGCGCCGAGGCCGACGGGTCAATCGAACGTTTTGTTGCCGAAGATGGCACCGCATGACGACTCTGCGACCTCCCGTGACATGACCACTGGACTCCGCAGCCGCCTGCCCGCAGAATGCGCGTGTGAACGCACTTTCCACGCCACAGCCCCCGGCCGCAGTCACTCCGCGCTCAGCGATCGAGATACGAACCGCCCGCCGCGACGAGTTGGAGGCGATCGGCCGACTGACCTTCGAAGGCTTCGGCCATGCCCTGCCCGGCGCGCGTCAGCCCGACGCGCAGCGCAGGCAGCTGCTGCTCGATGCGGCCGGCCGCGCCGCACAGGGCGACCTGCTGGTCGCCGACCGGAGACCGCACGGCGAGGTGCCCACATCGTCGACACCCGTGCGCGAGCAGCCCGCTCTGATCGGCACGGCGAGCCTGCTGCGCCCGGGCGCACGTCTGACGAGACAGGCGCGCACCGGCGAAGCGGAACTGCGCCTTCTGGCGGTTCTGCCACAGGCCCGCGGCACCGGCGCAGGATGGTCGCTGATGTCTGAGGCTCTTCGTCGTGCACGAGCGTGGGGCGTGCGGACTCTCGTGCTCGACACCGGGCCGACGAACTTCACGTCGCAGCGCCTGTACCACCGTCTCGGCTTCGAACGGCGGCTCGAACGCGAGACCACGCCGGCCTCGAACGGATGGCCGCTGGCCGTTTTCGTCTACGACTTCGCCTCGACGGATCCGCTGCTCGTCAGACTCGCACGGCCGGAGGATTTCGGCGACGCGGCCGCGTTGTGGGCACAGTCGCCGACGGCAGACGATTCGGCTGCCGCGCACGCTCTCGCCCGCCTGGCCCACGAGCACGAGCTCTGGGTGGTCGAGCACCGCACCACCGGAAGGCTCGTCGGCGCGGTCCTGACGCATCGTCCCGTGCTGAGACAGAAGAAGACGGCATCCCCCGCACCGCTGCTGACCTCGCATCCCCGACCCGTCGTCGTCGCCGACGTTCCTGATCGGCTCTCGGTGTCGACACGGATAGAGGCACACCTCGAATGGCTTCGGCAGGTGCGCGACCTGCTGCCGTTCCGCGCCTGAACCGGTCTGGCCCCAGTCAGGACTCCACAGCGGTGCCGGACGCGGCTGCGTGCTGCTCAGGCGCTGTTCTCAGTCGGAACGCCGATCCGAGTGCCAGCGCCCAGGCCGCAGCCGTGCCGCCCACGCCCACGGCCACTCCCAAAGTCAGGCCGAATGCGTCATCCCTGCTGAGCAGCAGTCCCGTGGCAAGCGCCACGAAGAACGTCGCTGCCAGGCGCTGCACCAGCTGCAGGAACGAAGCGGCCACGCCATGCGCCCACTCGGGAGCGTGATCGAGCGTGACCGCCCGAAGCACCGGTTCGGTGATGCCCGACCCGATGCCCGACAGCACGCCGAAGGCGATCGTGGCCCAGATCAGTCTGGGCTCGGCGCTTCCAGGCCCTCCACCCCAGTCCCATGTCGCGACCAGCAGCAGCACGGCGGCGAACAGCTCGAGCCCCATCGACGCCGGCACGGCACGAGCCCCCAGTCTGCTGTAGGCACGAGAGCCGAAGTTCGCACTCCACAGGCGGGCCAGCGCCCCAGGCACAAACAGCAGAGCGACACCGATCGGGCTCAGCGAGGTCGTCGACAGCAGGTACAGCGTCAGCACGGTCGACTTGGCCAGAATCGCCCCGAACCAGAGCATCGCCACCACGCTGCCCCTGACATAGCCGGAAGAGCGCATCAGTTCGGGCACGAACAGCGGCAGACGCGAGGTCGCCGCATAGTGTCGCTCCCACAGCACCAGCGTCACGACCAGAACCGGCACGATCAGCAGCAGCCAGAGAGAATGTCGGCTCAGCACGGGATCGATCACCGGCAGCGTCAGAACGACCACGAGGGCTCCGAGCAGTCCGACCGCCGGCAGGTCGAGGCTGACCAGCCGAGGCGAGGGGTGCGAGCCAGTTGGCGCGGCCCGCGCATGCGACGACGTCGTCTCCGGCCGATAGAGGCAGGCGAGCACCAGCGTGGCCGCGACGAACGGCATGTTCAGCGCGAGAATGCCCCGCCATGACCACTCCGGCGGCAGCAGCTGCAGGGCGGCCGCTGAGAGCAGCGGCCCGGCGAACGCAGACGCAGCCGAAGCCATGCCGTAGGCCGACAGCGCACGGATGCGCGCCATCCCTCGAAACTCGTCTTGGATGATGCCGAGCACCTGCGCGCTGATGGTCCCCCCGCCGATCCCCTGCATCGCACGACCGGCCACACTCCACCAGACGCTGCCTGCGGCCACCGCGATCACGCCGCCGATCAGAAAGCACAGGAGGCCCAGGACGAGCGGAATCTTGCGGCCGCAGCGATCTCCGATGCGCCCTGCCGGAACGAGGCCCAGCCCGAACGTCAGAGAATACGCAGCGAGAAACCACTGAATCTGCTGCGTGCTCGCGCCCAGAGACGCCTGCACGCTGGGCACCGCGTAGTTGACCGACGACGAGTCGATGAGCGTGCCGAAGCCGGCGCCCAGACAGCAGCCCAAGACGACGAACTCGTGTCGGCCCCGTTCGCCTGTTCTCGTGCTCGCCCGATCGCCCTCTCGCACCACGTCAGCGGGTCGTCTGGCGGCGCTCTGCCCCTGCGGCGGCACCCGTCGGGGCATGTCCTGCCGTGACGCCCGTCGTCTGACCGACTCCGCCGGCGAACGCAGCCCGAGATGCCCACGGATCGTCAGCTCCCCACAGTGTGGTCGGAAACTCGTCGCGCACCACGGGAACGACCTCATGGGCGAAGCGTTCGAGAATGTCGAGCTGATGTTCGAACGGCACCGTGGTCGGCAGCGAGACCGACTGCAGGTCGTGCTGGAAGCCATCATGGAATCGACCGATCTTGTCGATGATCTGCTGCGGAGAGCCGACCAGCGCAGGGCCCTCAGCGATCGCGTGATCGATGTCTCGGAACGGCGTGTTGTTGCCAGGCACATTGGTCGCTCTGACCAGAGCCTCGTACACGGGCCCATAGAGTTCCCTCGCCTGCTGCGTGGTATCTGCGATGAAGAGCGCGCCGGCACCGGCGCCGACATAGGCGAGTCTGGGGTCATGCCCGTGCCGAGCGTACTCGTCACGGTAGTGCCTGACCAGCACGGTGTAGTTCTTCAGCGGCTGAATGGCGTTGGCACTGATCAGCGGGTCGCCCCAGCGAGCGGCCAATGCGGCCGAGGTGAGCGTCGTCGCCGACCCGTGCCAGACGCGAGGTGTGCCGGCGAACGGTCGCGGCAGCGTCGTGGTGGGATGCGTCAGCGGCCGGGTGAGTGCTGACCCGGGCCACGTGACGTCTTCGTGCGACCAGAGCGTGCGCAGCAGCTCGTACTTCTCGGCGAGCAGATCCCACTGGTCGTCGATCTCGAGCCCGAAGAGCGGGTACTGCTGCACTTCGTTGCCCTTGCCGATCGTGATCTCGAGACGGCCGCGTGAGAGTTGGTCTACCGTGGCGTAGTCTTCGGCCACGCGAATCGGGTCGAGAATGCTGAGCACGGTGACTCCGGTGCTCAGACGGATGCGATTGGTCTCGGCTGCGATCGCGCCCAAGAGCACGGTCGGCGACGACGACAGGAAATGACCGGCATGACGCTCGCCCACGGCGAAGGCGTCCAGGCCGAGCTGCTCGGATCGTCGTGCCGTCAGCAGCGTCTGCTCCAGCCGATCGGCAAGGGCCACGAAACGCCCGGTGACCGGGTTGACGCGATGCGGCACGATGTCGAGAATCTGAAATCTCATCGAGGTCAGCCCCTCTCGAGCGGCGTCTTCTCGCCCGCCTCGATGCCCACTGGCAGACGGTTGCCTGCGGGAGGCAGTGGGCAGGTCGCATGGTCGGTGTAGGCGCAGGGCAGGTTGACCGCCCGATTGAAGTCGAGCGTCACACGACCGGATGCATCCGGCGCATCGATGTGCAGACTCCGGTTGGCCGCATACGTCGTCAGCCCGCTGGTGGCGTCGGTGAAGAGCACGAGCAGACTGCCCGGGGTTCGGCCGTTGAACGCCGTGAGGGTGAACTCCTCGCCACGCAGCGAGAACTCGACGACTCCGGGAGCCTCGTAGACATGTTCGATCTCTGGAGACACCGACCCCACCGTGACAGGTTTCGGCTCGTCGAACGGCACGAATCTGCCGCTGGCTATCCACCGTGGGTTCGGCGGGTAGACCGGGGTGCCCCGATACTGCACAAGCAGGTCGTTGCGCGGATCACGTGGGCGTACGATGGTGCGGCCCCCACGAGTCGCGACCTCGATCTCGATGTCTCCGAACGTCAGCGTCAGGCCTGATCGTTCGGCGATTGGCCCGAGTCGGTACACGATCGTTCCCTGCGGCGTGATCTCTCGCTGGTGACCGCTCGGCACCTGCAGAGCGGCCGGCGAAGTCGTCTCCGACGTCGCGCTCTGCAGCAGGTCGTCGCCTTCGGCATCGATCTCGATGACCGTGCCGAGCGCAGTGGAGGCCCAGCGACCGGGCACTCCAGGAATGCGCTGTGGCTGCTCGTCGAGCCAGACGATCGTGGTCACAGCGAGAAAACCGTGGTCGTCTGATCGTCGGCTCTCCTGGCCGCGGTGCCAGGCCTCCCAGTCTGCGATGTACTGCGCTCGGTCAAGCGCAGGCGACTGCCTCTTCGTGATGGTCATGCGTGCAGCGTATGCTGCTCGTGCTCGGTGAACCCGCTCAGGCGCAACACGAGGTCATCTCTCGTCACATTGCGCCTGATCGCGGCCCACGAATGGCCGATCAGTCTTCCGGGTGCTCGACGAGGTCGATCACCCTCTCGTACTCCTCTTTCGCCTTCTCGAGCTTCTTTTCGGCCTCTGACACGGCGCGCCTCTTCAGACGGGTGGCCTCTGCCTTGAGCTTCGCGGCCGCCGCGTTGGCAGATTTGCTCTGTTCTTTCAGCTCGTCGGCATGGGCGCGTGCGACGCGGAACTCTTCGAGAACAACTTCATAAGTGCGGTCTGGATTCGCGGGTCTGCGTGCCATCTTCGGGTCTCTCATTCGTCGGGGGATACTGGTGAGTTTTCGGACACTGAACATCTTACGAGATCGTCTTCCCCCGCATCGCCATTCATTCGTCTCCGGGGCAGGGGCCGATCATGATCTGATGTGCACAGAGTCCGCCGGGTTCTTCTCGAAGGCTGAACGTCTGGTGCACCGGGCGATGCACTCGTTGAACCCCGTATGAGGACAGACTGTTGCACCCAAGGACCGCAGCATGTCAGCCGACCGGCAGGTCATGATAGGCCCTGCGCATGTGATCGAACCGCTCTCATCGCGACGCCGCTCGGGCAGATCGTGCAGTACGCTGTCTGATATGTCAGAGACCTCGCTGTCGCCCCGTTCCCTTGCCGACGATGCGACTCTTCGCGACGCCACACCCGCCGATGTTCTCGGCATTCTTGACCGCATCCGCGACCTTGCAGCGTATGAGAAAGAGCCGAACGCCGTTCGGACCACCGCAGAGCAGCTGCACGCCGCATTGTTCGAAGCCGACGCTCCGGCTCGTGCACAGGTGATCGAGAAGCACGGAGACGTAATCGGCATCGCGATCTGGTTCCGATCGTTCTCGACATGGACCGGCCTGACCGGAATCTGGCTCGAGGATTTGTTCGTCGTGCCCGAAGAACGCGGGCGGGGATACGGACTCGCCCTGCTGGTCCATCTCGCGCAGCTCGCCCAGCAGCGAGGATACGCCAGAGTGGAGTGGACTGTGCTCGACTGGAACGAACCGTCGATTCAGTTCTACCGTTCGCTCGGGGCGGTTCCGATGGATGAATGGACCACCCAGCGACTCGACGCGGCTGCGATATCTCGAGTCGCAGCGTTGTCGACGATCCCGTCGGCATAGTCACGGGGGCGTTCGCGTTCGATGAATGCGTCCTCCTGCGCACTCCATCGCGCCCAATGCGGCGCATACAGTTCACCGTCACGTCGCAGTGCCCGGATGCGTCGCTCGCTGGTCGGCGCCTCGACCCAGAACGCGACGTCTGCGAGACGACGTGATGCGCACGTGAGCGAGCCGACGCCCTCGACGATGAGCCGGACGTCAGCAGGCACCACATGGATCGGCCCGGGGCGGTTCGTCGCCCAGTCCCATTGTCTCCAGCGGCCTGGTCGACCTTGGGCACGGGGCTCGAGCAGGTCGGCGCGCACATGATCGCTGGCCCAGCGAAGGCCGTCCCACCCCGGATAGACGTCGTCGAGGTGCACGACCGAGCACACAGAGACCGGTGCGGCGCCCGCAGCGGAAGCATTCACGTCTGAGGCCACCCATGCAGCTCTCAGGGCGGCAGCGAACGAGGTCTTGCCACTGCCTGATCGACCGTCGACGAGCACCGTACGCATGCCGTGACGCACCAGACTGCGGGCCAGTCGCGAACACTCGTCGGGCATCCTGCTGCACTCCTCAGGCGAAGGGATTCTCGGCACCAGTCTACGAGGGACACCGAGCGGCCCGGAGACCGGTCACCGCGGCATCGCTGCCGTCAACGACAGACGGCCGTCGGCGCAGCTGCTGCTGCTGACCGACGGCCGTCTGCACCGTGCGAGCGCTTCGCTCAGTTCGCCTTGTAGGCGTTCACGAGCAGGTCGAGACGTGAGTCTGCCCCGAGCGAGACGCCATGCACGCTCTTCGTGGTGCCGAGCACCGTCGTGAGCTCGTGCACAGGAACGAAATGATACTGCTCGATCAGCGCCTTCTGCAGCGACTTGATCTCAGCACTGCGCTGCGCCTGATCGCCGATGCTGACCTGGTCGAGCAGTCGCTGGTTGAGCTCAGCGTCGTCGACCGGCCAGTTGCTCGTGCCTGCGCTGCTGAAGTCGGTGCGCAGCACATCGCCGTCGACGCGGGAGAGGTTGCGCCAGGCCACCTCGTAGTCTCCTGACTTGATCGTCTCCTGGAACTCGGGCACGGTGCCGCTGATCTGCACCGAATCGATGCCGACGGCCTTCAGCTGCTGCTGCAGCAAGGCGATGCTGTCAGCGTTCGGGCCGAAGTTGTTGATGTACGAGATGCGGAATTTGAGCTTCTGCCCGTCTTTCTCACGGATCCCGTCGGAGCCCTCGGTCCAGCCGGCCTGTTCCAGCACCTGTTTGGCCTTCTCGGGGTCGTGTGCCGGGATCACCGACGAGGCGTCTTCGTGATCCTGTGTGGTCTGAGACAGCACGCTGTCAGCGACAGCGAAGTGGTCGTTCAGCGCTCCGTCGCGAATCTCCTGGGCGTCGACCGCGTAGCCGACGGCCTCTCGAACGCTCTCGTCGGCAATGACCGGCTGGTGTTCGTTGAAGTAGACGCCGAAGACCGTGCCCGGGTTCGCACGTTCGACCGTGTTGTTCGAGGCGGCAACGGTGTCGATGTCGTTGGGTGCGATGCCGCCGGCCACATCGAGCTGACCGCTCGTCAGGCCGCCGGTGCGGTTGCCGCTCTCCGGCACGACAGAGAACTCGACCGCGTCGAGATGAGCGCCAGTGGTGTTGCCACGCGATGCGGGTGCCCACGTGTAGCCGTCGCGTTTGGCGAGCGTCGTCGACTGATCTTTCGTGTACGACTTGAGGACGAACGGCCCTGAGCCGGCGATGTTCGTGCCGGCCGAGCGATCGGCGAAGGGAACCGTCAGCGACTTGTCTGAGACGATGCCCAGTGTCACGGTGGCTGCATTTGAGAGGAAGGAAGCGTTTGGCTTGGCGAACTTGACGACCGCCGTATGCTCATCCGTCACATCGGTTCCGGTGTAGCTCGCCAGATAGCTCGCCGCAGATGACGCGGCCCCGGCTGCTTTCGCGTCGTCGAGGTTCGCCTTGATCGTCGTGGCGGTGAGCCGACTTCCGTCTGAGAAGGTGACGTCGTCTCTCAAGTTGAAAGTGAACTCCGTTGCGTTGTCGTTCACCGAGTATGACTTCGCCAGCCAAGGCTCGATCTCTTGGCTATCCGGATTCTGATAGACCAAAGAGTCATACACCTGTCGCGTCACGTACCAGGTGTCGTTGCCGTTGCCGACTCCGGTCGGGTTGAAGCTGATCGGATCGTTGCCGATCGCGAATTTCAGGGTGCCCCCGTCGACCGGCCCGGCGTCGTTCGATGCGGTTCCTCCCCCGCTGGCGCACCCGGTCAGCGCAAGGGACAGCGCCAGCCCCGCCGCGGCCGCGGCGATGAGGGCTCTCTGAGTTCGTTTTCGTGACATCTTGTCTCCTGTTTTCTTCCTGTGCGGTGGCGAAGGTCATCTGTGCTTCTGCAGAACGGCGCTCGAGGCCGATCCGGGCGCCCACGTCTCTGGGCGTCTGGTTCAGCTCACGGTCGCGCGAAAGGATCGGCCCGGTATCGCGTCGAGAAGCTCTCTGGTATACGGATGCTGCGGCTGGTCGAAGATGCGCTCGGTCTCTCCGCTCTCGCGAATGCGCCCTGACCTGATCACCGCAACCTCGTGAGCGATGTCTCGCACCACGGCGAGGTCATGCGAGATGAACAGATAGCTCAGTCGATGCTCCTGCTGCAGATCGATGAGCAGATCCAGGATCTGCGCCTGAACGGTGACGTCAAGTGCCGATACCGGCTCATCGAGCACGATGAGCGCCGGTTCGATGGACAGAGCCCGTGCGATGGCGATTCGCTGCCGCTGTCCCCCGCTCAGCTCACTCGGCGAGCGGTCCAGCACTGTGCTCGGCAGCGCCACCTGATCGATCAGCTCTGCGGCTCTCACTCGACGAGAGGCGCGACTGCCGATGCCGAACGAGGCGAGCGGCTCGCTGACGATGTGCGAGATGCTCATGCGAGGGTTCAGGGCGGCGTACGGGTTCTGCTGCACAACCTGGATACGACGGCGAAGCTGACGCAGCCGTTCTCCCCGCCACTGAGCGATGTCCGTGCCATCGACGATGACCTCTCCTGAGGTCGGCGTCTCGAGCCGAAGTGCGATACGCCCTGTGGTGGTCTTGCCCGAACCGCTTTCGCCGACCAGACCTGTGGTCTGCCCGCGAACGACGCTGAGGCTGAGATCGTCCACGGCCCGGAAGGCCCCGGCGCCGTTCGGCAGCTCGTACTCCTTCACGATGTGCCTCAACTCGAGTGCCGACGCATTCTGGGGCTGCTGCGCGCTGTCGTGCGTCTCGGAGGTCGCGTCCGCATCCGCACGGCTGCGCACCCGCGTCGCTCGGCGCACCGCGTGCAGACTCGGAGCGTCGGCGATCAGCTGACGCGTGTACGGATGCTGCGGATCATGCAGCACCTGCTCGGGCGAACCGTCTTCGACCAGTTCGCCACGGCGCAGCACGAGAATGCGGTCGGTGCGATCGGCGGCGACGCCGAGATCGTGAGTGATGAAGAGCTCGGCGAGATCGGCTTCGGCCACCTGGGCATCGAGGTGGTCCAGGATGCGCTTCTGCACGGTCACGTCCAAGGCGCTGGTCGGTTCGTCGGCAATGAGCAGGCGCGGCCCGGCGATCAGACCGATCGCTATCAGCACTCGTTGGCGAAGCCCGCCAGACAGTTCATGCGGATACTGTGAGGCTCGGAGCTCCGCATCGTCGATCCCGGCATGTCTGAGCGCGTCGAGCGCCGCCAGCCTCGCTCGGTCGCGGGGCTGCAGGTGATGCAGTCTCAGCACTTCTGCGACCTGCTCGCCGACACGCAAAACCGGGTTCAGCGAGACGGTCGGATCCTGCGGCACGAACCCGATGTCACGGCCGCGAATCGCATTGAGCACTCGGTCTTTCGCACCGAGCAGTTCCTGCCCGTCGAAGACGACGCTGCCGCCGTCGATCTGCAGGTTTCGCGGAGGCAGGCCGATGACGCATGAGGCGATGGTCGACTTGCCCGAGCCACTCTCGCCGACCAAGGCGACACGCTCTCCGGCGTGCACGTCGAACGAGACCCCGCGCACGGCCGCGACCGGGCCACGGCTCGTCTGGTAGCTGAGCCGAAGGTCTCTGACGCCCAGCAGCGGCTTCGCTGCAGCGTCGTGACGAAGCGCTGAGGATTCCTGTGTCATGAGGCTGTCCTGTCGTTCAGCGCATTGGCAATGCGGTTGGCCGAGAGCACCGTGGCGACGATCACGAGGCCTGGAAGCGTCGACAGCCAGCCCTGTGCCGCGAGAAAGTCGCGTCCCTGACTGACCAACGCACCCCATTCCGGGGCTGGTGGAGTCGCACCGTAGCCCAAGAAGCTGAGAGCGCTGATGGCCAGAATCGCCGATCCGAACTCGAGCACGCCCAGCACGACGACTGGTGCGATGGCGTTCGGCAGAACATGCAGCAGCAGAATCCGCCCCCAACGGGCTCCGCCGGCGCGGGCCGCCTCGATGTACGGTGACTGCTTGACCTTGAGCACCTCTGCCCGCATCACGCGCGAGACCGACGCGATGCTCGTGACGCCCACGGCGATGGCCACATTGACCGTTCCGAAGCCCAAGGCCACGATGACGGCAAGCGAGAGAAGCAGATTGGGAATCGCCAGCAGGACATCGGCGATGCGCATGATGACCGCGTCCGTCCGGTGCCCGACGAAGCCGGCCACAAGCCCCAACAGCGTGCCCACGATGAGTCCGAGAGCCAGTGCGATCAGCACGGCCTGCAGGGTGAGACCGGAGCCATGCACCACCCGGGTGAACAGGTCTCTGCCCAGCTGATCGGTGCCGAACCAATGTGTGAGACTCGGAGGCCTCAGCTTCTCAGAGACCTCGCCCGTCAGCGGGTCGCCCGGTGCGATCACCGCAGGTGCGACCGCCGAGACGAGCACCACGAGCAGCCAGGCCAGAGAGACGATCACCGTGGGGCTGGCCGCCCAAGAGGTGCGCAGGCGCTGCCAGACGCCGAATGCGGGCGTTGTCGCTGCATTCGCAGCAGAAGTCGTCACTGTCGATGTGCTCATGCGTGGGTCGCCTTCACCGCGAAGTCGGTCTCTGCGTCGCTGCTCACTTCGCCTGGTTGCAGCGAGACCGTGTCGGGGGATGCGGCGACCGCAGCTCCGGACGCTCCGGCTGGCGAAGCACTCTTCCTTCGACGCGCATTCGACCGCGCTCCGATCGACGCGCGCAGGCGAGGATCGATGAGGGGGTAGATCAGGTCGACGACGAGGTTGGTCAGGGTGTACAGCAGCGCTCCGATGAGCACCGCTCCCAACACCACCGGGATGTCCTGACTCGTCACAGCCGACGCGATGACGCGGCCGAGACCCGGCCGTGAGAAGACCGTCTCGGTGACGACGGTGCCGCTGAACAGCTGGCCGACGACCAACCCGGTGATCGTCAGAACCGGCAGCAGCGCATTGCGCGAGACATGGCGAAGAAGCACATAGCGATGACCCGCGCCCTTTGAACGTGCCGTGGTCGCAAACGGCTGACGCTGCACATTGATCAGCGACCGGGCGAAGACCTGCGCGACCATGGCGCCGGTCGGCAGCGCGAGCGTCGCAGCGGGCAGAATGAGCCCGGCCAGGCCTTCGGCGTTGAACGCGGGAAAGATCTGCCAGCGGAACGAGAAGAGCTGGATGAGCACCAGTCCGAACCAGAAGGCCGGAATCGAAACGCCCAGGCTCGGCAGCCCCAGCAGAATCTGCGAGAGCCAGGACGTGCGCGTTCCCGCTGCCCAGAGACCGAGGCCGAGGCCGAACACCAGGGCGAGCACAAATGCGAAGGCGGCAAGCTGCAGCGTCGGGCCGATCGCCGAGAGCAGAATCGCGACGACGTCTCTGCTCTGCTGCACCGAGAACCCGAGGTCTCCGGTCAACAGGCTGGTGAGATGATGCCAGTACTGCACGATGAGCGGCTGGTCGAACCCGTACTGCGCGGCGAGCTCGGCACGCTGCGCTTCGGTGACGTCGCCGGCATCAGTGCCGAGCAGCAGAGAGATCGGGTCGCTCGGCAGCGCATAGAGCAGAAGGAACGCCACAGTGTAGGCCACGAAGATCACCAGAAGCGCCTGGCCGAGACGACCGAGAATGAACCGCGGCATCAGTGTGCCTCCCAGCCGAGCAGCGGCAGCACGCGTTCGCGAATGTCGGTGAGAATCTGTCGGTACTCGGCGAGTTCGAAGCCGTATGGCAGCGACACTCGCAGCTGCGTCGACCCGTCGAAGACCGGGTCTGCGGCCAGTCGTTCGGCGATCTCTGCAGCCGAACCGTGCAGGTCGCGCGCGATCAGCGTGCGCCGGGCTCCATGGGCCACGTGTGTGCGCGCCTCGCGTGAGGAGGCGAACTCACGATAGTGCGCGCGCTGCTCGGCCGAAGCGGTGTCTGTCGGCAGCAGCACGCGTTCGACTGCCACCGAGCGCTCTCGACCGAACGTCGTTTCCGCCGCTGCGCGTCGGAAACGACGAACCCGAGCGAACTGCGACGTTCCGAAGTCTGCGTCACCCTCGGCATCGGTGAGGTTGCCGAGAAAGAGGTTGAGGCCGTGCTGGGCGGCCCAGTCGACTGAGCGGTTCGACCCGCCGCCCAGCCAGACTGGGCGATTCGGCCCGGGAATGTTCGGCTGCACGTGCGGTCGCTCCTCGATGCCATACGGCGTCTGCAGCCCCTGGTCGCTCAGGGTTCTGCCCTCAAGCGCCTCCAGGAATCGGGCGATGAGTTCGTACGCGTCGGTCTTCGGGTCTGCGTCAGGTCGGTTGAGGTCGGCGAGCAGGTCGGCGTGCGGCGCCGAAGAGCTCACGCCGATGTGCAGACGGCCCGCTGCCAGGGCCCAGACTGTCGCGAAGTCTTCGGCCAGCCGAAACGGAGTCTCGAACCCGAGCGGCACGACGTTCGACTCCAGTGTGATCTGACTCGTGCGCTCTGCAGCGGCGCCCAAGAAGGTCAGCGCCGATGAGATGCCCCGCTCCAAGTGGCGCTGGCGCACGCCGACGGTGTCGAATCCCAGCTGCTCGACGAAGGAGATGAGCTCGAGCACCTCTCTGAGCCCTGTGACTGGATCATCCGCGGGATATGACCCCGCAGTGATCACGCCCGCCACCGGTACGGTGCCGGTGCCGGCTGAGTGATCCCGCTGCTGATCTGCTGTCATCGTCGTTCCGTCGTTCGTCTTTCTGTGCGCTCTGAGTTGTCGAATGCCTCGTCATGTTATGCAGGCGCCCCGAGTCGACGTTCACCGAGTCGCAACACTGCGACACAGTAGACGTCATGGTGCAGCCCGGATCGAGCCGCAAACGACGCAGACACCAGCGAGCGGAGGCTCAGCCGAGTGCGACCGCAGCAGCCTCGGGCACACGGTTCAGACCGCCGTCAGCCGCCGAAGCGCCCACTGCGAGCGTCGAGGCAGCGCGGTCGATGCGCTGGAGCAGCTGCGTCGACACCGCCTGATAGTCGACGAAGTCGTCACCGGTGGCATAGACGCCGATGGGCGAGACATTGGCGTTGAAGTAGGTGAAGAGCGGTCGCAGCTCGTAGTCCACGGTCAGCGAATGCCGCTGGCTGCCGCCGGTCGCGCCGAGAATTACCGGTTTGGCGGTGAGGGCGTAGGGGTCGACCAAGTCGAAGAGGTGCTTGAACAGCCCCGAGTAGCTGCCTTTGAACACCGGCGACACAGCGACCAGCAGATCGGCATGCTCGATGCGCCGCACGGCATCCTGCAGCACCTCGGTCGTGTGTCCCGTGATCAGAGACCGCCCGATCTCTCCGGTCAGCGCGGCGACCTCAATCGTCTGGACGTCACCGCCGTGATGCTCGACCAGCGAGGCTCCGATGGCCTCGCCCAACGCCGTGGTCTTCGACGGGGTGCTCAGCGTCCCCGAGACGATCACTGTATGAGGGCTGTTGGGCATGGAGAACACCCGACCTTTCTCGGATCTGACTGTCCGGTCTGTGGGGACGGCCTGGCCACTGCCCGGTCGAACGACAACCGAACCTGCGTGATCAGTACCCCTGCGAGCAGAATCTACCGGTGCTCGCGCCCGCCGATGCATCGTGTGTCAGAGTGTGACTCCGCTGCTCCCTGCCTCGTCGTCGAGAGACCACAGGTCGGATCGCCTCAGTCGAACAGCGGCGTGGACAGGTAGCGTTCGCCCGTGTCGGGCAGAATGACCACGACAGTGCGTCCGCGGAACCGCTCCTGGCCCGCCAGCTGCGCCGCGGCCCAGAGCGCCGCTCCTGACGAGGTGCCCACCAGAATGCCTTCATGAGCACCGAGTTCACGGGCGGCCGCATAGGCGTCGTCGACCGCGACCTCGATCGATTCGTCGACGAGGTCGCGGTCGAGCGTCCACGGCAGCGTCTCTTCGTCTTCGCCCGAAATGCGATGCACGCCATCGATCCGATGTGACGGGTGCGTGTGCTCAGGTGTGGGGACCGACTCCCAGGTGGGCTCGACCAGCACCACATGCAGATCGGGGTTGTGCTCGCGCAGGAACGAAGCGGTGCCGCTGAGGGTGCCTCCAGTGCCTGCCGACGCGACCAGCGCATCCACCTGACCCGCCGTATCGCGCCAGATCTCAGGGCCGGTGGTGCGCCGATGAGCCGCAGGGTTCGCGGGATTCCTGCTCTGGATCAGCTGCACACCCCGCTCCGTCTCAGCAGCGATGCGGTCTGCTTCGTCACGGCGGGCGGGGCCGGTTGCGAACTCGTCCTCGTCGAGGATCACAACCTCGGCGCCGTATGCGCGCACCAGCCTCGCCCGTTCCGCACTGACCGCAGACCCCATGACGATCTTGACGCGGTATCCCTTCACCGCTCCGACGGCGGCGATGCCGATGCCGGTGTTCCCACTGGTGAGTTCGACGATGGTGTCTCCGGGGCTGAGATCGCCGCGCCGCTCGGCATCTTCGATCATCGAGAGCGCGATGCGGTCTTTTGCACTGCCTGCCGGGTTCGCGCGTTCGAGTTTTGCCAGCAGACGCCCGCCCAGACCGTGCAGCCCCCGATAACGAGAGAGCTCGACCAGCGGGGTGTCACCGATCAGCTCGAGGATGCTGCCTCGGATTCGATCGGCAGCATCGACCGCTGCGGGTCCCGGCCGCTCAGGCATACACTGCCGGAGCCTGCTCTCCGCGCTCGGGCACCGGAATCCCAAGGTTCGAGCGGAGTGTGGTGCCCGCATACTCCGTGCGCAGTGAGCCGCGTTCCTGCAGCAGCGGAACGACTTTGTCGACGAATTCGTCGAATCCGGACGGAATCACCGGCGGAGCGATGACGAACCCGTCGGCCGCCCCCTGCTGCACGAAGTCATCGAGTGCGTCGGCGATCTGCTCCGGCGTCCCCACGTAGTCGAGACGGCCGTGCAGCTGTTCGAACGTCTCTCGGAGTGTCGTGCCGTGTGCATCGGCATAGGCGCGCAGCTCGGCGATCTTTGCCGTTCTGTCCCAGTGATAGGTGCGGCCGTTGACGAATCTCGGCGCGTCAAGGGCAGGGTCGAGGTCTGGCAGCGGCCCGTCAGGGTCGTAGTTCGACAGATCTCGGTTCCAGATCTGTTCGGCGAGCACCTGCACCGTCTTCGGCGTGTAGACCTGATGCCGGACTTCGCGGGCACGTTCCTGCGCCTCGGCTTCGGTCTCTCCCAGGACAAAACCGACCGAGGGCACGATTTTCAGATCGCCGGGGTGACGTCCGAACTTCACGAGTCGCTGCTGAATGTCGGCATAGAAGCGCTTGGCCTCACCCGCCTCGTGGAACGGCGAGAAGATCACATCGGCGTTGGCGGCGGCGAAGTCGCGGCCGTCATTCGAAACGCCGGCCTGCACGATGACGGGCCGTCCCTGCGGGCTGCGCGGCACCGTGAATCGGCCCTCGACGTCGAACTGCTCACCGTGGTGCGCGAAGGCGCCGGCCTCGGCCGAGGCCAGGAACCGCCCCGTCTCTTTGTCAGCGACGATCGCATCTTCGGGCCAGGAGTCCCAGAGCTGCCTCACGGTCTGCAGAAACTCCTCGGCCCGCTCGTAGCGCTGTTCGCGAGGCAGGTAGCCGCCGCGTCGAAAGTTCGCACCGGTGAAGGCGTCGAACGAGGTGACGACGTTCCACCCGGCCCGGCCGTTCGAGACCTGATCGAGGCTCGCGAACTGACGCGCGAGTTCGTAGGGCTCGTTGAACGTCGAGTTCAGCGTGCCGATCAGACCGATGTGCTCGGTGACCGCGGCGAGCGCCGCCAGCACGGGAATGGTGTCTGGTCTGCCGACGATGTCGTGGTCGAACAGGGCGTCACCGTGCTGTCGCAGCGCGAGTCCCTCGGCGAGAAAGAAGTAGTCGAAGAAGCCGCGTTCGGCGGTCTGGGCGACGTGTTCGAAGGTCTCGAACTCGATCTGGCTGCCCGCACCGGGGGCTTCCCAGAGTGTGTGCTCGTTGACCCCGCCGACGTGTGCGGCGAGGATGATCTGCTTGCGTGGTGTGGAGTCTGACGGAGTGCTCATGATGTGCTGTTCCTCTCGAATGCTGCGGTGGAAGGGTGTGTGGCGTGAGTCGTGATCGCTGGGCAGCGCTCAGTACAGTGCCGTCTGCGGAGCAGGCGAGAGGTGCGACGGCTGGCCGGCATAGCGGCTGGGCACGTCGGTCGGCAGCCCCAGCAGAGAGCGCAGCGTCTCATGTTCCGGGTAGGCGTCACGGAACAGCCCGCGGCTGCGCAGCTCGGGCACGAGCACGTCGACGATCGCCGGCAGGTCGTCGGTCACGACTCCCGGTCGCAGACGCACACCGTCGTAGCCGGCCTGCGACAGCGCACTGATGAGGTCGGCCACCTCGGCTGCCGATCCCGTCACGATGCGCGCATCGCTGCGCAGAGCACGACCCTGTGCGTCCAGTCTCTGCAGACGAGCTGACCCCGTCTCTCCGACGGCAGAGGCCTCGTCGAGCAGGATCACGAGATCGGCATACACACGCAGCGGCTCGCCGCCGCGCTGCGTCTCACGCTCAGCCGCTCGCACCGAGGCGAGCACCTCTTCAGCGGTACCCGACCCGCCTGCGGCACCAGCCTCCGCATCGGGCGTGGTGAAGATCACGTCGGCCTGCTGCGCGGCGAACTCATACGGCACCTGCGCATGCGCGAGCGATGCGACCACCGGCTGCCCCTGCGGCGGGCGCGGCGTGATCGACGGCCCGCGGATGCTGAACGCCTCGCTCTCGAAGTCGATGGTGTGCAGCTTGTCTGCATCGATGAAACGGTCGGTCGTGACGTCTCGGATCTCGGCGTCGTCTTCCCAGGAGTCCCAGAGACGGCGCAACACCTCGACGAAGTCGGCCGCCTCGTCGAACGCCTGACGCACGGCGGTGTCAGCCTCGTCGCGAAGCTGATCGACGGTGTCGATGCGTTCGAGCGCGGCGATGAACTCCTCTTCGCGCCGGCCCACATGCGTGATCTCGTCGTGACGCAGCGAGAGCTTCGGCTGCACTCCTGCGCGCCCCCGGCTCGTGAAGTCGAGGGTCGCGATGGCCTTCGAGATGTGGAAGGGCTCGGTGAACGTGGTCGTCGCCGTCGGAATCAGACCGATGTGCTCGGTGACGGGTGCGAGCCGCGAAGCCAGCACGACCGCGTCGAGACGCCCCCGCACTTCGTCAGTTCGCTCGTCGGGGCGCAGCCGGTCAGACGACTGCAGAGCGAGCGAATCCTCGATCGTGACGAAGTCAAGAGCTCCCCGCTGGGCGATGCGCACCAGATCAAGCCAGTAGCCGGCGTCGAAGAGCTCGGTCGGCCGAGAGCTGGCCTCACGCCACGCCGCCGGGTGCCAGCCGGCGCCTTCGAGTGCGACGCCGATGTGGATGAGATGGGTTTCGGTCATGTCTGCGGCCTCCTGAATTCGTCACCGCGCTCGAGGCCGTGGGGTGGACCTCTCGACGACGGTGAGCTGCGCTCTGCTGCGTTCAGCGTAGGGTCACGACCGAGTCGTCTCACGTCGACCGGTAACGAAGGGTCAGAAGGCGTCACATTGTGTTATCTGCGGGCCCGGAACGGCATGTCACGACGACGCATGACCATGCGTGCAGCTGACTCGGCCGTGCCAGCGCCAGGGCGGCCGGCGGGTCAGCCCTGACGATCGACCAGGGGAAACACCTGCTCGGCGATGCGCTGCAGCTCGGGCAGAACGGGCGAGGCCTGAATGAGCAGGGTGTCGACTCCGGCCTCGTGAAAGGCCCGGATGCGATCGGCCACCTGCACGGGCGTGCCGATGAGATTCGGTCTCAGCCCCCGATTCGAGACGGAGTAGTCATGCAGACTCACCTGGGTGTCTAACTGCGATTTCGAGACGAAATCTCGGTAGGAGTCATACGCGGCGCCCGCCTGCACACGGGTGATCCGCTCCAGCTCGGCCTGCGCCTGCGCCTCGGTGTCTCGCACGATGACATAGGCCGCCATGCCGAAGTGCTGGAACGGCTGCCGGCCGACCTCGACGCGCCGCCGCTGCAGGTCTGCGATCTTCGCCTGCACCTCTTGGGGTGTGCCGCCGTGCACCAGATAGGCGTCAGCGAAGTTCGCAATGGCCTGCCGACCCGCCTCGCTCTCGCCTCCCGCGTAGATCACGGGCCGCTGCTCGGGCTTGGGCTCGAGAGAGGTGTTGTCGAAATCGAAGAAGCGGCCATGGTGCGTGAACGGGGTCTCCCGCCACAGCCCGGTCAGCACATCGACATACTCCTGAGTGACCGCGTATCGGTGGTCGTGGTCTTCGAAGTCAATGCCGTATTGACGGGCCTCTTCCTGCCACCAGGCCGACACCACGTTGAGGCTGAGCCGATTGCCGGCGATCGCCTGAATCGTCGCGATCTGTTTGGCGGTCAGAGCGACCGGATGAAAGCTCGGCCGGATCGCCGTGAGAATCTCCAGACGATCAGTCGACGCCGCCAGAGCCGCCGCGGTGGCCCAGGCGTCGAACGTCGGCCCGGAAGGCCCCTTGATGTCGTTCAGATACAGCTCTGGTATCAGGGTGAGGTCGTAGCCGATCGCCTCGGCTGTCTGCGCGATCTCTTTCAGATGTTCCCAGGTGAGCGGGGTCTGTTCGTCCTCGACGTTGCGCAGCCACCCACCGAAGACCGGCGTCCAAAAGCCGAACCTCATGCGTGCGCTCGTGACACATGTCGCTGAGTCACGGCCGCCGCCGTGAGGAACTCGACCAGGCGATCTGCAGCCGGCGTGTGAACGGTGAGCTCGACGGCGCTGTTGTAGTTCGTATTGGTGTTGATGTCATAGACGACCAGATCGCCGTCAGCGGTCTCGATGAACTCCACCCCGGCCACCTCGATCCCGTTGTCGTCGAGAAAGCGAGTCAGCTGTTCGATCAGCGGATGCGACGCTGTGATCTCGGGGCGCACCGTGAAGGCGCCTGGTGCCGCAGGCACGTCGCAGGCCGCACCCGCCAGAGCAGGCAGTTCCTCGGCCGTGCTCTGAGACGGAATCTCACATGCATCAGCGGGGCACAGCTCGAACGATCCCGCAGAGGTGTCGACCCGCACCGCGTAGTGAAAGCGCCCGCCGATGAACTCGGCTCGCGTGATGAACGGCTCGGCCGAGCGTACGTATTCCTGCAGCAGCGTGATGCCGTCCACCGGTTCTTCGTACTCTTCGCTCGCGATGTAGGAGGCGAACTCTGCGTGACTGTCGAAACGCCGCACGCCGAGCCCTTTGCCGCCTTGATTGTGCTTCGTGATGAACGGCGTCTGCAGCTGCGCAGCACGAGCGCTCAGGTCACCGCGGTCGAAGACGGCGACCGTCTGCGGAACGCGGAACCCGGCCCGGGCCAGCGCAAGGTACTGTCGCACCTTGCTGACTTCGAATTCGAGCACCGACGAGCCATTGATCACCCGTCGCCCGTACGACTCGAGCCACGCGAGCACTGCGCGACCGTACTCCTTTGCGTGCTCGTGCCCACGACTGTGCGATGAGGCGCTGAGCCTCGACCAGAACACGCCTTCAGGCGGCTCGCGGTCAAGATCGATCGACCCGTCGGTCAGCAGCCATTCGCGGAAGGGCTGACCCGCCCGTGCGAAGGCCGCAGCGAACGGCGGGATCCACTCTGGGTTCTCATGGATGACGAAGATCTCTGGTGCTGTGCTGACGCCCGCGCCCCGCTCGGCCGAGGTCTCAATACCTTCCGGCGAATTCGTGTCATTGAGCAATGTCATGCTGGGTTCTCCTTCACAGATGAACGGGGGCTTGGTCAGACGTGCCAGTGAGCTGTCTCGCGCGCAGTTCGCAGATCGGCGACGAGGTCGGCGGCGGCGCGACCGGCCGCCAGAAGCTCGTGCGCGGCCTCGGCCGTCGTCCGCGCGTTCGCGTCATAGCGCTGCCGTTAGAAAGCCGACAGCGCAGTCTCTGCGGGCCGTCGTGCTCGCTTCCGGCCAGAGCCGACGGATGCAGGCCTCTGGTTCGAGCGGAGGGCGAGCATGCTCACCCGTTCGGCCGCAAGACCGCTGAGTCATGACTCTTCTCTCTGTTGCACGGCTCATTCGCACACGTCTGAGCACTGTTGGGTGAAGTCGAATCTAGCAACTCGGCTTCACCCCTCGCTCCGTATTACCGATCGTGACGGCCGTGGTCGGCTTCGTCGATCGACGAGAGGGCCTGCGACAGGTCGGCGATGATGTCTTCGACGGTCTCGAGCCCGACGCTCAGTCTGATGAGCCCGGGGGTGATGCCGGCCTCCACGCGCTGCTGTTCGGTCAGATTCCGGTGAATCGTCGAGCCGGTGTGAATCGCGAGCGTGCGCAGATCTCCGATGTGCGTCATTCGCGAGACCAGCCGCAGCGCGTCGTAGAACCGTGCTGCGGCATCCACCCCGCCGGCCAGATCGAACGAGACCACGGCACCAGCGCCAAGCGGCAGCAGTCTCTTGGCACGTTCGTGCCACCGGTTCGACGGAAGCCCGGGGTAGTCCACACTCGACACTGCCGGATGCGTCTCGAGATACTCGGCGATGCGCTGGGCATTCGCAACCTCTCGTTCGATGCGCAGCGACAGCGTCTCGATTCCGAGCAGGAGCAACGAGGCGTTGTGCGGCGAGAAGGACTGCCCGTAGTTGCCCACCACGCCGAAGCGCAGATAGGCGGCGAAGGCGGAGGTGCCGTACGCCTCGACGTAGGACGGTCGGTCTGGCCGAATTCGAGCGGTCAGGTGTCTGAACGCGTCGGCATGCGCATTCCAGTCGAACGTGCCGCCGTCGATCACGGCGCCTCCGATGATGTTCGCATGCCCGCTCAGCCACTTCGACGTGGAGTGCACGACGACGTCTGCGCCGTGTTCGATCGGACGAGACAGGTACGGAGTCGCAACGGTGTTGTCCACGATCAGCGGCACACCGTGCGCATGAGCGATCTCGGCGATCCGCGGCAGATCGACGATGTCGTTCTTCGGGTTCGGGATCGTCTCGGTGTAGACCGCGCGAGTGCCGTTGGTGAAGGCCTGCTCCCAGACGTCGTCACTCGCCTCCGCGTCGACGAAGCGCACGGTGATGCCCTGTCGTGAGAGTGCGTCTCGAAAGAGCACCTTCGTGCCCTCGTACAGGCTCGACGTGGCGATGAACTCGAACCCCGAAGAGACCAGTGCCAGCAGCGTGCCGCTGATCGCAGCCTGTCCGCTGGCCAGAACCACCGCATCCGTGCCGCCCTCGAGGTCGGCCAGACGCCGTTCGACGACGTGATTCGTGGGGTTGCCGGTGCGTCCGTAGAAGTCTCGTGGGTCGACGTGCTCGAAGTGACGTCTGGCGTCGTCAAAGTCGGCGAACGCATACCCGGCGGTCTCATAGATCGGAGTCACTCGCGCGCGGTAGTCGCTGTCGAGCTCCTCCCCGGCATGAATCTGCCGTGTCTCGAAACCGAACTTCTCTTGCGCCATGACCAATCCTCTCGTCGCCGAATGCGACTGCTGCGTGCGTAGAGTCTCGCAACGGCAGCGACACGGCAAGCACGGGCTTCATGCACCGTCATGTGTGCACCCGCCTGCTGACGACGCAGCGTCTTGAGAAACCGGCCGGCGTCACAGTCGGACATGCAGGTCGGTCTCGCGAATCGGCCGCCTACGCTGAGACCTGCCAAGACGCAGCATGCGCCCAGGGCTCGATCAGAGCGCCATCGGGTGCTCTGCCCCATCGACTAAGGATGTCCGCCGTGCCCCTCGAGCGCCCTCACCGCTTTGCCTCCCCGCTCACCGCCCAGAAGAGCTGGAGCCCGCAGGCCGGCAGTCGAGTTGACAACGCGATTCGGCGGTTCGCACCGGAGTTCGCCCAGATCAAGTCGACTGCCGCGGCACGCGAGACCGAGGGAGAACAGCCTGACGCGGCCATCGCCGGCCTGGTCGAGCAGGGCTTCGGTCGCCTGAGCGTTCCGCGGGAGTTCGGTGGCGACGGCCTGCTGCCCTCTGAGGTGCTCGCCGTGCTGGTCGCTCTCGCGCGCGCCGACTCGAATATCGCCCATGCGTTCCGCCCTCACGTCAACGCGATCGAAAGCGCGTTCCTGAGCCAGGACGCAAACACCAACTGGATCTACGCGCAGGCGGCACAGGGGCGAATCTTCGGCTCTGGATCGAACGAACGGCATGGCGCCGTCTCACGGGTCAGCAGCACCATCACTCGTTCGCCGTCGGGCGATCGCGTGCTCAACGGAACCAAGTACTTCACCACCGGGTCGCTGTTCGCTGACTGGACGAGCGCAAGCGGCGTCACCGAAGACGGCACCGTCGAAGTCTTCTTCGTACCGACCGATGCTCCCGGCGTCACCGTTCATCCGGACTGGGGCGGATTCGGCCAGCGCGGCAGCGGCAGCGGGTCAATCACCTTCGCTGGGGTGCGACTCGACGAAGCGACCACACGCAGGGTGGAACAACAAGCCACCGGCGTTCAAGAGGTCATCTTCGCATTCTGGCAGCTGGTTCTGCTCGCCGTCGAGGTCGGCATCGCTCAGTCGGCCGTCGACGACGCCGTCGCGTATGTGCGTGCGCGTGACCACAACTTCAGCCACGGTCTGTCGGCAAGTCCGGCTGAGGATCCAGTGATTCAGAGCGTCATCGGAGAGGCCTCGAGTCTGGCCTTCTCAGCCGAAAGCGCCTTTGCACACGTCACCCGTCTCTACGACCAGGTGCACGGCATCCCCACTGACTCCCCCGAGTACCCTGCCGCGCTGACCCGACTGAGCCTCTCGGTCTTTCAGGCGCAGGCGGTGATCGTCGACGCGACGCTCGCAGTGACCACCAAGATCTTCGACGTCGGCGGCGCCACCGAAATCGAACGGCGCTCTGCCCTCGATCGGCACTGGCGAAACGCCCGTACCGTGGCACAGCACAATCCCCACCGATTCCGCGTGCGTGAAGTCGGCAGCACACTGCTCACCGACTCGGAGCCAGACTACGGCTGGGGCCGCCCCGGCCAGTGAGACGCCGTCACTGATGCACTCTGCGCCAGGCCAGCGTCGCCAGAGCTCGTGCCGCGTCATCGATCACGCTGTCGTCGAAGACCGCGCGAGCCGAGTGGTTCGAAGCGGGTTCCGGCACATCGGCTGCGGCGGCACCGAGCATGAAGAACACGCCGGGCACTCGCTGCAGCACATACGAGAAGTCCTCTGAGCTCATCAGCGGCTCGTCGAGCGTCGACACTCGATCCCCCCCGAAGGCCTCGCCCAGCCAATGAGCGACGTTGGCGGTCTCGGCAGAGTCGTTGACGGTCGCAGGATAGTGCGAGGTGACCTTCACCCGACTGGAGAGTTCCGCCGGTGTGGTGACGTCGTCGACGATCTGACGTGTGAGCTGCTCGACCACGCCTGCCGATTCTGCCGAGAGAGTTCGCAGCGAGGCGCCGAACCCGGCGGTGTCCGGAATGACGTTGCGCACAGAGGAGCCGCACAGTTGCGTTGGGGAGAGCACGATCGGTTCCAGCTCTCCACTGCCGAGGCGCACACCCTGCGAGATCCGTCTGCCCGCCCGAGTTGCATCGTCATCGGCCTCTGCGGCGGCCACCGCGGCCCGTACACGAGTGACGATCTCGCACAGCGGACCGACCGGGTCGAGGGCGTTCCACGGCGCTGCGCTGTGCCCTCCTCGCCCGACGATGTCGACGAGCAGTGAGTTCGACCCGGCCATGATGGCTCCTTCACGCAGCAGAAAGCGTCCGCGCGGCAGATCTGTCCACACATGCAGGCCGTAGGCGGCGACCGGCAGCTGCCCGCTCGCCTCCAGCACGCCCTCGTCCAGCATCCGCTCGGCACCGCCCGGCCCTTCTTCACCGGGCTGGAACATGAAGACCACGCTGCCGTGCAGCCTCTCTCGGTGCGCAGCCAGCCGGCGGGCCGCGCCGATCAGGGCGGCCATGTGCAGATCGTGCCCGCACGCATGCATGGCCCCGTTCTGCGAGGCGAACGGCAGCCCTGTGCTCTCGCGAATCGGCAGCGCGTCCATATCTGAGCGCAGCAGCACCGTCGGCCCGGGGTGGGCCCCATGCAGAACGGCGACCACCGAGCTCAGCGACTGCCCGCACGTCACGCTGACCGGAAGGCCCGACAGCTCGGCCAACAGCACCGTCTGAGTCTGAGGCAGGTGCAGACCGACCTCGGGAACGCGATGAAGCGTACGTCGCAGCTGCTGCAGCTCACCTGTCAAGACGGCCACCGCTCACCGCCGGAGCACGCGCTGCGCGAGCCAGTTGCCGAGCAGCTGGCCGATCTGCACGATGACCACGATGACTGCGACAGTCACCCAGGTCGCCTGCTGGTTGAACTGCTGGTAGCCGTAGAGAATGGCGAAGTTGCCGAGACCGCCGCCGCCGATGTACCCGGCCATCGCCGACATGTCGACCACTGCGATGAACATGAACGTATAGCCCAGAATCAGCGGGGCCAGAGCCTCGGGAATCACGATGCCGAACAGAATTCGCGTCCGTGGTGCGCCGAGTGCCCGGGCCGCCTCGACCAGCCCCGGGTCGACCGCGACGAGGTTCTGCTCGACCACTCGGCCGATCACGACCGCCGCCATGATGACCATGGGCACGATCGCAGCCTCGGTGCCCAGTGTCGTGCCGACCACCAGCTTCGTGAGCGGACCGACCGCGGTGAGAAAGATGATGAACGGAATCGGTCTGACGATGTTGATGATGAAGTTCAGCACGGTGAAGATCACCCGGTTCTCGAACAGGTTTCCCGGACGAGTGGCATACAGCACCGCACCGATGATCAGACCGGCCACGCCGCTGATGACCAGGGTCACCACCACCATGTAGATCGTCTCCTGCAGAGACTGCAGCAGCACCGGCCAGAGAGTCTCCCACTTGCCGCCCATGATCAGTTCCCCTTCTCGACGCGCGCCGGATTGTTCAGCCCGCTGTTCGTGATGACTGAGAGTTCCTCAGGCACCAGCACCCGAGCCTTCGTCGTCTGCTGCAACTCGTCTGCGATCGCCTCAGCCGTGGCCTGATCGGTCAGCAGCCGGTAGGTCAGCGTGCCCAGCGGGCGCCCGGCGACATCAGTGATTCCGCCGAACACCACTGAGCGCTCGATGCCGTGGCCGCGGAAGACGCTCGCGACCTCTTCGCCGGTGACCTCGGCGTTGATGTCCACGCTCAGCAGCTGCCCTCCCCCCGCTGCAAGCTGTGTGAGTGTGCGCCCCTGGGGGGCACCCTGCACGACAGACGACACCAGACGCTCGGTCAGTTCGCTGGACGGGTTCGCGAAGACCTCGTACGCTTCGCCGCTGTCGACGACCCGACCATTCTCCATCACGACCACTTGGTCGCAGAGTTCATGCACGATCGAGATCTGGTGGGTGATGATGATGATCGTGGTGCCCAGCTCTTGGTTGATCTGCCGCAGCAGCTCGAGAACCTCGACCGTGGTCTGCGGGTCGAGTGCGCTGGTCGCTTCGTCGGCCAACAGGATCTCCGGGCTGGTCGCCAGCGCTCGAGCGATTCCCACGCGCTGCTTCTGGCCGCCGGAGAGTCTCCGCGGGTATTCGCCGGCCTTGTCCGAGATGCCGACGAACTTCAGCAGTTCGTCGACACGTTCGGCGATCTTCGCCTTGTTCCAGCCGCTCAGCTTCAACGCATACTCGACGTTGCCCCGAACGGTGCGCGACGTGAAGAGGTTGAACTGCTGAAAGATCATGCCGACGCGCTCACGCAGTGCACGCAGCTCGCTCTCGCTGGCTGTGCCGACATCCGTGCCCAGCACACGGATGCTTCCGCCCGTGTTCTTCTCCAGCCCGTTGATCAGTCTGACGAGCGTCGATTTTCCCGCACCCGAGTAGCCGATCACGCCCACAATCGATCCGGCCTCGACTTTCAGCGAGACTTCGTCGACGGCTTTCACCTGCTGGCCCTTCTTGGGCCCAGGGAACACCTTGGAGACGTTGTCGAACTCAACAACTGTTGTCATGTTCTACACACCATTTCTGCACCGGCGACACCGGAGTGCTGATCGAAAGGCGTTGCGGTGTCGCCAGAGATCTGACTGGCGACACCGCAACGCCCCTGAGTCATCAGGCTTCCGCCGAAAGCCCTACTTGGTTGCCTTGAGCTGATCCTGCAAACGTGTCAGCTCATCCTGCAGCTGGCTCGGAGTCCATTCCGCCTTGAACAGCAGGTTCCCCTGGTTCAGCTCGGTCACTGCCGCCTCGACCTCCGGTGAGTGGTAGGCGTCGACCAGCTTCTGCCACCTGGGGTCGTCTTTCTTGTCATCTCGAGTCACGAACGCGTTGATGTACGGAGCCAGTTCAGCGCTGTTGAGATCTTCCTTGAAAATGATGAGCTCATCGCCGAGCCCACCCTTCTGGGCCTGCGTGTTGTTCACGATGGCGGCCTGGGCACTCCCGTCTTTCAACGCGGCCACGGTCTGGTTGCTGTCGACCGGCTTCAGCTCGACCTTCGAGGTCTCTATGTCTGCAGGAGTCGACAGTGCGTTGCCTCCGTCTTTCAGCGTGAGCAGCCCCGCGCGCTGCAGGTTGAGCAGGCCGCGGGCGAGGTTCGTCGGGTTGTTCGGGATCGCAATCGTCGAGTGCTCAGGCAGCTCGTCGACGCTCTTGTACTTCTCGCTGTAGAGCGCCAGCGGATAGACCGCTGTTGCGCCGACCGGGACCAGCGTGCCGTTGTTGTTGACGTTGAACTGCGAGAGGAAGATCAGATGCTGAAAGAGGTTGACGTCGAGCTCGCCGTCCTGAACTCCTTGGTTCAGCTGCACGCCGTCGTTCAGCGTGCGAACGTCGAGGTCAATGCCCTCCTCCGAGAGCTTGTTCTTCAGAACCGTCCAGTGCGGCTCATTGCCGTCGTCGGTTCCGATCACGATCTTCTGCGTGCCGTCCGCACTGTCGCCGCTTCCACCCGCCGAGCAGCCCACAAGCGCCAGCGAGCCGATCAGGGTGAACGCGACACCGGTCGCAAAACGGCGGAGAGAGAGTTTTGTGTTTGTCATGTTGATGATTATTCAAACTTCGCCAGCGGGTGCGACCCGTGGCGTCGCACTCGTTCGCATCAGGAAAGATCTCGTCATGTTGTGGCATTTATGCGAACTCTGTGCATATCGGCAGGCCCTGCAGAAGGCCGAGCAGATCAGAGACGAAGACGGGTGCGCAACGACGTTCCGTTCCTCCGTCGTTCCGCACCCATGACATCTCTGACAGATGTCTCACTCGTGCCGTCGCCCTCGTCACACGCTTCGACTCAGTCGAGCAGTGTGTGCGCTCCGAGCCGCTCTCGCAACGTCTGGGCGTGGTACTCGCGCTTGAAGATGCCTTTGCGCTGCAGCAGCGGCACGACCTCGTCGACGAACTTCTCGAGGCCGGCGGGAAAGCGATCGATCATCAGGTTGAAGCCGTCTGCCGCGCCTGCCCGATACCAGTCTTCGATGTCGTCGGCGATCTGCTCCGGGGTGCCGACGATGATGCGTGCGCCGTAGCCGCCGAACTTGCGAAGAACGCCGCGCAGCGAGTCGTTGTTGTCTCGAATCCAGTCGAGGAAGGTCTCTCGGTAGCCAGCCGACGCCACATGCGCGGATTCGTCCACAGGGCGATGGAGGACGTCGTCGGGGATCGGCTCGTCCAATGGCAGACTGCTCACATCGGCTTCGAGAATCGCGTTCAGAGAGCCGATCGTGTAGGAGTCTGGCACAAGGCTCTCGAGCTCGTCGTAGAGCCTCTCGGCCTCGGCCTGTGTGCTGCCGATGACGAGCGAGAGCCCCGGAACGATGTTCACTGAGTCAGGATTGCGCCCGTAGGCCGCAGCCCGATCGCGCACGTAGGCACGGTGATCGATCGCCCCCTGCTTCGTGAGCTCGACCGCGAAGACACCGTCAGCGAAACGTGCCGCGAGATCTCTTCCTTGGGCAGAGCCGCCCGCTTGGAAAAGCACGGGATGCCGCTGAGGGGAATGCGGCAGGTCAAGTCGGCCGACGACGTCGACCAGCTCTCCGTGGAAGTCCACGCTCTGGTCGGTGCCGCTGGTCTTCCAGAGACGGATCACGGCCTCGGTGAACTCCCGCGCCCGACGGTAGCGAGTCTCACGATCCGGGTTCTGAGCGACTCCGAAGTTCGCTGAGACCTTCGGACTGTACGTCGTGACCACGTTCCAACCGATTCTTCCGCCTGCCACGATGTCGGTGCCCAACACCCGTGCGGCCAGCTCCAGCGGGTCGTTGTATGTGGTCGACGCGGTCGCCACGATGCCGAGGTGCTCGGTGCTCGCCGCAATGCTCGCCGCCAGCGCGAAGGGCTCGTTGAGCCCCAACGGCCGCGGGTTGGGGTTCTCGCCGGCTGGGTGATCGGCGAAGAACGCCGCATCCAGACGGCCGCGCTCGGCGACGGCTGCGAGGTGGTTCCAGAATCCCGGTGTGATCTGATCGTCAGGCACCACATCCTGCACTCGCCAGGCGGCAGGGCGCTGTCCGTACCCCTGCAGATTGACATTGAGTATCAGGCTGCGTGCATGGCCGTACTTGTTCGGTACGTCATCTTCGCTGAGCGTGCGCTGGACGTCACTCATTCGTGCACCTTCGTCTTGGTCGTCGAGAGGGGGTCGGTGGAGGTCTGCTCTTCTGAGAACGGGCTGGGACGATCGCTGAGATCTCTCGACCGCGGTGCGAACCCCAAGCGCTCGCGCAGGGTGCGCGCTCCCGTCTGCGGACGTTCCGGAAGCAGTGCGGTCAGCACGCCGGCCGCAGACGTCGCTGCGAGGCCGAGCCTGCTCGTTACTTCGATCGCCACGGCAGCCACGTGCGTCTCGCCAGAGATGGCGTCGAGCAGCGCAGCCCAGCTGTCGAGCACGGAGCGAACGTCGCCTTCGTCGCCTGCGGTGAGAACGGGTATCACCGCCAGCGCCCCCCGTGCGGCTGACGCCCAGTCGTCGAGCGTTCGCACAGGCAGCACCAGAACTTCGGCAGCCGGGAAGTCATCGGCAGGGTCGGCTGCCCACGACGCGAGCACAGGCTCTCCCTGCACGCTGGAGGGAATGCCCAGGGGGCCTGCCACCGAGTACACTCCCGAATGGTCAATGGCTCGGATCTGCTCGCTCCGGCCGAATACTCCACTCTGCCGATCTGCGATGAGCAGGTCACGCGGATAGCTGTTCCAGAGATCACGCAGGACCTCGGTGAAGTCAGCCGTCGTTCTCGGCCCCGTCAGTTCGGAGGTCCAGGCCGCGGGCACCGGCGCCGGTGTCAGGACGTCGTTGTGGGCCACGACCACGCCCAGCGCTCCGCCAGTGAGGTTGTCAGCCGTCAGCAGACGTCGAGCGGCGTTGTACGGATGATCGTGCTCGGGAGTCTGCGCGACGAACACGCCAAGGGCATGATCGCTGGCGAGACTGATCGCCAGACTCGTCGGATCCAGACGTGGGGCCTCCGGCGGCGCTCCTGAGCCGGAGAGCCGCTCCGCTCCGAGCACTGCGAAATCGATACGACGGGCAAGTGCCTGCACCGCCCTGCGCTCGCCCGGTGCGGCTCCGGGGACGAGCGAAAGCGCCGCATCGCCGCTGAAGGCGATGCCGAACGGGGTGGAGGCGAGCAGGCGGCGCAGCGTGTGCTCGCTCTGTTCAGAAGTCATCAGGTGTTCCTCTCTGCGGCACGCGCCGCAGCCAGTGCTGTGTGCAGGGCGGCATCGTCACAGATCGGACGACTGCGCCCAGATGTTGACACCGGCGTCAGCAGCCGTGATCTCATCGATCTCGGCCAGTTCCGCCTCGGTAAAGCCTGTGTTGTGCACAGCCTGGAGGTTCTCTGCGAGCTGCTGCACCGTCGAGGCTCCCAGCAGCACAGACGTCACCCGATCGTTGTGCAGCAGCCAGGCGATCGCCAGTTGAGCGAGTGTCTGCCCACGTCTCGTGGCAACGTCGGCGAGCCTCTGCAGCCGTTCCAGGTTCTCTGCTGTGAGATCGGCGTCCGACAGCGTCGTTCGGCCACCGGAGGCATGCACCTGCCCTTGCTGCAGACAGCGGTTGGTGAGCAG
This sequence comes from Pseudoclavibacter sp. CFCC 14310, assembly GCF_008831165.1. Classification (NCBI taxonomy): domain Bacteria; kingdom Bacillati; phylum Actinomycetota; class Actinomycetes; order Micrococcales; family Microbacteriaceae; genus Pseudoclavibacter; species Pseudoclavibacter sp. CFCC 14310. The sequence continues at coordinate 237,270 of NZ_WBKC01000004.1, forward strand.
CCCCTGAGCAAGCGGAGTGAAGGCGATGGCTCCGAGCCCGCTGCGACCGAGTACGTCGAGCAGGCCATGCTCCACCCAGCGGTTCAGCAGAGAATAGGCCGGCTGGTGAATCACCAATGGCGTGTGCAGCTCGCGCGCCACCGCGATCGCTCGCTCGGTCCGCTCTGCCGAATAGGAGGAGATGCCGACATAAAGCGCCTTGCCCTGTCGCACAGCGGCGTCGAGAGCGCCGATCGTCTCCTCGATCGGCGTCGAGGAGTCGACGCGATGCGAGTAGAAGACATCGACATAGTCGGTCTGCAGACGCGCCAGAGACTCGTCCAGGCTGGCCCGAAGGTACTTTGCCGACCCGAAGTCGCCATAGGGCCCCGGCCACTGCGGCCACCCGGCCTTCGTCGAGACGATCAGCTCGTTGCGATACGGGCGGAAGTCCGTGCGCAGCACCCGACCGAAGTTCTCTTCGGCCGCACCATGCGGCGGACCGTAGTTGTTGGCCAGGTCGAAGTGGGTGATGCCCTGGTCGAACGCGAACCGCAGCACCTCTCGCTGCAGGTCAAACGGGCGGTTGTCGCCGAAGTTCCACCAGAGCCCCAACGAGATCGGAGGCAGCAGCAGACCGGAATCGCCGACCCGACGATAGCCGAGATGCGTGTAGCGATCCGGAGCTGCGACGTAGGGCTGGTGCACATCGGGCACCGTCTGATCGAAGAAGAGGTCATCAGGCAACTGTGGTCTTCCTTCCAGAGAGACGTCGACGCCGACGTCACGCCGCCGCCGTTCCCCCTATTGATACTGACTCGCTGGCCCGACCGGTGGGCGGATGACGAAACATGTCGGGCCCCTATGACATTTTTCGAGGCGCGCGTCTACGCTCACTCCAGACCCGGCACCGCCGCGGCCTTGTCTGCGAACTCGCCCCGAGCGACGACACCGCAAGCACCCTTCAGATGAAGAACAGGAGAGACTATGCCGCGCATCATCCGTGTCGACCAGGTCAGCAAGACCTTTCGGACGAAGGAGGGCGAGGTGCTCGCGCTGAACGACGTCTCTCTTGACATACCGGAAGGTGCGTTCTTCGGGATCGTGGGAACTTCGGGAGCAGGGAAGAGCACGCTGCTGCGAATGCTGAATCTTCTGGACTCCCCGACCTCGGGCACTATATTGTTTCGCGACAGGCCCCTTCGCGACCTCGATTCTGGAGCGCTTCGCGACTACTCGCTCAAAGTCTCGACGGTCTTTCAGAGCTTCAATCTCTTTCACGGACGCACAGTGCTCGAGAACATCGCATTTCCGCTCACCGTGCGCAAAGTGCCTCGAACCGAGCGGCTTCGTCGGGCGAGAGAGCTCATCGAGCTCGTCGGCCTCGACGGCAAAGAGAAGGCCTATCCGTCTCAGCTCTCCGGCGGCCAGAAACAGCGAGTCGGCATCGCCCGCGCGCTGATCAGCGACCCCGAAGTACTGCTCTGCGATGAGGCCACGAGCGCTCTCGACTCTGCGACGACGGCGGTGATCCTCGACCTGCTGCAGGATCTGAAGCGCAGACTCGGATTCACCGTGGTGCTCATCACACATTCCTGGGATGTCGTGCGCTACGCCTGTGACTCCGTTGCCCTGATGCAGCACGGACGTCTGATCGAGGCAGGGCGCGTTCGAGACCTGCTGGAAGACCCCGCGTCACAGCTCGGCCCGATGCTGCTGCCTGCCGACGGGGAGGAGACCGCGAACGGCGGCGCAGATGACACGAGTGACGCCGACCTCGATCTCGTGTTCGCATCCGGCTCGCAGCAGAGCCGAGTGCTCTCTCGACTGGCACGGGAGTTTCTGGTCGACGTCGAGCTGCGATCAGGTCGCATCGAGCACATCGGGGGCGCAACCTACTCGCGTTTTCTGGTTCGGTTCACGTCGCAGGACGACAGCCGCGTGCCGTTGGAGAGCATTCGACAGACGCTGACCGAAGCCGGCGTCGAGATCAGAGAGAACGCACATGTTCGTTGACTGGAGCACCTACCTGCCAGAGTACTGGGCTGCGATCGGCGAGACCTTGTTCATGGTCGCCATCGCGGGCGGCCTCACTCTCGTGCTCGGACTCTCAATCGGCACCCTGTTGCACATCAGCGCACCAGGGTCGCTCACGCCTCATCCGGTGCTCTACCACGCGCTGTCGACGATCGTGAACCTCGGGAGATCCATCCCGTTTCTGATCCTGATCGTTCTGCTGATCCCGCTGACTCGCATTCTGGTCGGCACCTCGGTGGGTGTCTTCGCAGCCATCGTCCCGCTCACCATCGGGTTCACCCCGTTCTTCTCGCGTCTCGTGGAGTCTGCCCTGCGCGAAGTCGATGAGGGGCGCATCGAAGCCGCCAAGACGATCGGCCTGACGAAGTGGCAGATCATCACTCGCGTGCTGTTGCCCGAGTCGTTCTCAGGGTTGCTCTCGGCGGCGACCATCGTTCTCGTCGGCACGGTCGACGGCACCGCAGTCGCTGGTGCCGTCGGCGCCGGAGGCATCGGAGACTTCGCACTGCTCTATGGGTATCAGAGGTTCTATCCGGAGCTGATGCTGCTCGCCGTGCTGGCCATGGTGATCATGGTGCAGGCCATACAGCTCACCGGAGACATCTGGATCCGACTGCGTCGGCACAAGCGCTGAGCACACGCTCGCCCTGACCCACCAGACCGGCCTTCAATCGATACCCGCCCTCAATCAGAAAAGGAACCCCATGTCAGTTCATCCCATCCGCAGAGTTCTGAGCACCGTGACGATCGCCGCAGTGGCCGCCCTGGCCCTGAGCGGCTGCGCAGGCAGCTCCTCAACGCCCGCAGACGGGTCGAAAGTCGACAGTTCGCCGCTGAAGATCTACGCCACAGCCGTTCCCCAGGGTGACGTCCTGAAGCAGGTGCAGAAGCTTGCTGACGAAGACGGCAGTGGGCTGAAACTCGAGGTCACGACCAGCGCCACAGAGTCGGTCGATCCGAACGCTCAGCTTGTCGGCGGCGACTTCGACGCGAACTTCTACCAGCATCAGCCGTATTTCAACTCATGGGTCGCTAAGCATCCGGACACCGACCTCGTCAACAAGGCGACGGTCTTGGTCAACGTCTTCGGGTTGTATTCCGAGAAGCACTCCGACGCCTCAGACCTGCCTGATGGGGCCACCGTTCTCGTACCCAACGAACAGACCAACCTGCCGCGAGCGCTCTTCCTGCTGCAGGATCTCGGGCTGCTGAAGCTCAACGTCGCGAGCGCAGACGGCTCAGCCGCTGCTCTGGGCGTGAGCGAGCAGTCAATCGTCGACAACCCGAAGCACCTGAATCTCGTGGCCACCGCTTCAGTGCAGCGAGCGAAGTCACTCCCCGATGTCGACGCCTCATTCGTGAACGGTGACATCGCGCTCAGCAACGGCATCAACCCCAATGACGCGCTCAAGCTGGAGTCGGCAGACGACAACCCCTATGCGAACGTCTTGACGACCACGGCCGGCAAGGCTGACGACCCTCGGATCAAGCTGCTCACCGAGTACCTCACCGGTGATGAGATTGCCACCTTCATCAAAGACACCTACCAGGGCTTCGTACAGCCGTCACAGAAGGTGCTCGGCAACTGACCAGCTCATTCGGCGGCAACGGCAACGGCAACGGCAGAAAGGCGCAGGTCATGTCAGCTCAACGTGACGGTCATGTGATTCTGAATGTGAACGTGCTCGGGGTCGGCCAGCAGCCTGCGGCCTGGCAGTTCGACGATCACGGACCGACAGGACTCTTCGAGGCACCGTACTGGGTGGAGATCGCCCAGCTTGCAGAACGCGGCCGGCTCGACGCGCTGTTTCTCGCCGATGCTCCACGGCTCGAAGACGACCCCGCACTGCGCCCGGCAGGCAATCTTGATCCCACTGTCATCGAAGCGGTCGTCAGTCAGCACACCGAGGCGCTGGGCCTCATCGCGACGGCCACGACGACGTACAACGATCCGGTCGAATGGGCGCGTCGCACTCTGAGTCTCGACACCGTCTCCAACGGCCGTTTCGCCTGGAACGTCGTCACCACCATCGGTGACGCGGCCGGCGCGAACTTCGGAACGGGCCCGCTTCCGGATCGTCATGAGCGATACGCACGTGCTTCCGAGTTCGTCGGTCTGGTCAAGGCGCTCTGGCGCAGCGCGTCCGGTGGCCCACGTGTCACGCACCACGGCGCTCACTTCGACTACGAAGGCAGTCTGGACGCGCCGCCGTCGCCTCAGCGACAGCCACTCATCGTCCAGGCCGGCGGCTCTCCTGACGGCCGACGACTCGCAGCCGGTGTGGCCGACTTCGTCTTCTCGGCAGAGATGGACCATGAGGCCGGCAGACAGCATTACCAGCAGGTCAAGGATCTCGCGCAGGACGCAGGCCGGGAGCGCGATGCGATTCGCATCCTTCCCGGTCTGTCTCTCATACTCGGTTCGACCGAGCATGAGGCGATCGAACTCTATGACGATCTCGAGCGACGCGGTCCGCACGGCTACGGGCTGCGCAGAATCTCCGGATTCCTCGGGCCAGAGGTCTTCGACCTGCCGCTCGATCGTCCGATCCCCGCCAGCCTGCTCGACGCCGCTCCACCGGCCGACTTTCGGGCGTCGCTGGGCTTCCGCGAGTCCTTCATCCGCTTCGCCCGAGAGAGCGGCGGCACGCTGCGCGACGTTCTGCGAGGCTCCGGCGGCTACGGCCATCGGATTCTGATCGGCACCCCGGAGCAGGCAGCCGACACGATCGAGCACTGGTACTCGACCTCGGCGGCCGACGGCTTCAACCTGATGCCAGGCGTTTTCCCCCGCGACCTGCAGATCATCGTCGACGAGGTCGTGCCGTTGCTTCGACGTCGGGGTCTGTTCCGAACCGAGTACGAAGACTCGACTCTGCGCGGGCGCGTCTTCGGCCGACCGTTCGTCGAACCTCGCCCTCTGACAGGAGACTGATGACCACACCGAACAATCGTCTTGCACTTGCGCTCCCGGTGGTCTGGAACAGCCCCTCGGCTGCCGAAGCGCTCTGGTCCTCGATCGAAGACGCCCCCGTCGACTTCGTCGTGCTCGGGCTTCCGGGCACACGGCCGGTGCGCCGTGTTCTCGATCCGAGCATCGCCGCTGCTGCTCTGCAGAGCCGCCACCCGCGTCTGCGTCTGCTCGTCGCCCTGTCAGCGGAACGCGAGCACCCGTACAACATCGCTCGACGCATCGGCTCGCTCGACTCGGTCTCGAACGGTCGCATCGGCTGGCTGGCGATTGATCGAGATGCAGAGAGAACCGCCGGCGGCAGCGTCTGGGCCCATGCCGAGCCGGGCTCAGAGCTGACCGCCGACGCCGTCGCCGCTGCCATCGCCCTGTGGCACACCTGGCCCCGCGCCGCCATCGTGGCAGATCGTACACGTGGAGTCTTCATCGAATCGGAGCAGATCCGCTTCGCCGACCACGACGGACTCTTTCGCTCACGAGGCCCGCTGAACGTCCCGTCTTCGACACAGGGGCATCCGGTCGTCGCAACAGTCGACCATGCCGCCCCGGGAACCGACCTCGTCATCCGGCTCCCCAACACGAACGATGCGCCACGACCGGCCGGAATCGCCGCGGGTGCAGCTCCGCAGGTGTGGCAGACGGTCGAGGTGCCGCATCCGGCCGACGATCAGCAGCTGTTCGCCCGCCGGCTGGACAACGCCCGCGACGTGCAGGCCGGCGGGGCGTCTGTCCTGGTCTCGCTGCCTGCCGAGACAGATCTCGCGGTTGTGACCGCCGTGATCAGTGCGCTCGCAGGTGCGCAGCCGAGTCGAGAGCGGGGGCCAGAGCCGGAGTCGCTGAGAGAACGACTCGGGCTTGCCGTCGGAGGCGCCCTCACCGACCTCGGGAAGAGCGCCTACGCGCCAGCCGGGCTGTCTTCACACACCGAGAAGAACGGGCCCGAGCAGCGCAGCCACATCTTCTGAACCGTGGCAGAGGGCGCAGAACCATCAGCGGGAATATGCAGCGCCCTCGATGCGGTGGCTACTGTTCGCGACGCCGGTCTTCGGCACGAGCCCCGAAGTCGACGCCGAATGCCAGGCGGTCACCGACCATGCGCTGTTTGAACGCCACAGGATTGTGCGACGATATCGTGCGCGCGTTGCGCCAGAGCTGGTCGATGCGGGCCCAGTGACGAGTCTCTCGCACGCCAGGGACGACGCCGATCAGGCTGTTCAGAGCCGACAGCGTAGCCGGGACGATGTTGAGCTGCGCACGGAAGGTCTGCAGCTCTGCCTCGCCCAGCAGCGATGCGACACTCTCGCGGCCGCCTTCCTCTGCGGCCGCGGCGATCAGTGCGTCGTCACCGCGCTGCAGAATCTCACCGGCCGCGCGAAGCGCGGTCTCTGCCCGCAGCACCTCTGCCGAGATGCTGCCGAGCGCCGCAGTGTCGACCTCTTCGACGTCGCCGACCGCGGCCGCACGTTCTCGCACGAGCGTGACGGCCAGGTGCTCAGCGGCACGAGCGATGCCGGTCAGGATGGCGAGCAGCACCACCTGCTGCCAGCCCCGTGAGCCCTCATGGTTGTCTGAGAAGCCGGCGACGTCGGCCGGCGCGACCTCGACGTCGGTGAAGATCGTCGTTCCGCTGCTGGTCAGCTGCTGGCCGAAGCCGTCCCAGTCGTCGAGCAGCTCCACGCCGGCGCGGCGCGCCGGGATCGAGGCGATCACGAACTCGCCGTCGGCATCGACTGCCCCGACCTCGAGCCAGTCGGCGAGCAGAGACCCGGTGCTGTAGAACTTGCGCCCGTTGAGCCGCAGCACGCCCTCGGCGTCTGGGGCGATCGTCGTCGTGAACACGCCGATGGTCACATCCGCAGACTCCGTCCAGGCCCCACCGATGACGTCTCCCTGTGCGATGCGCCGCAGCCATTCGTCTCGGTGAGCCGACTGGGGCGCCGTGCGAAAGCGCTCGACGGCCAGAATGTGCGTGCGCCAAGACTGGGCGATGTTGGAATCGGCCTGGGCGACGGCCGCGATCAGCTCGAGCAGCTGCGGCACGGTGATGTCGTCTCCGCCGTCGTCTCGACCGAGACGCACCTTGCCGAAGCCCTCGGCTTTGAGTGCACGATACGCGGAGTACGGCAGCTCATGATCCTGCTCACGCTGAAGTGCGCTGCTCTCCAGAGCCTGCAGTGTCGGGCGGAATCGGGCTACGAGGTCTGCTGTCGACACAGTCGTGGTGTCGTTCTGCGCGGGTCTGGAAGTCATGATGTCTTTATTCTCGCCAATATCTCAGCGACGCTCCCACCGGCGGCGGAACATTCCGCAACAATCACCTGTCGACCCAGTCAGTCTCGTATCTTCGGCTCTGAGCCATTCAAGGAGGATCCATGACTGTGACCACGTCACCACTCCGGTCGCTGACGGCGATCGCCAGACGAAAGCCCGAGGTCGACGCCGTTCGTGACGCCGCTGCAGCCGTCGTTCCGGCACAGCCGCACAGCGTCGACGATCACGCAGACGACCCGGTTCACCTGCTCACCGACGCCGTGGCGCTTCTCGGCATCGCCTCTGCCGCACACATCGAAGCGATCGATCAGGTGATCGCACGTCGTCGCAGCTATTGGCAGGGCAACGCCGAAGTCACCGCCGACGACCCCCAGATCCAGGCAATCATCGGCGAGCTCGACACGGTGGTCGCCGAGACTCGGTCGTTGGTCGGCGCCGCCCTCGACTCGCAGAACGACCTCGACATTCGCCGAGCCTGGCTGAGCGCAGCTGAGACCGCCACGTTCGTGAGCACCCGATTCTTCGACGAGCTCGGAGCGTCGGCGACGCAACGCGGCAAGAACCTCGAGTGGTACTGGCAGGCTGCGCAGGAGCTCGGCTCGGCATCCACCCTGTCACGAGTACGCACCGATCTCGGTCGGCTGCTCGTCCAAGAGAGCCGTGCGAGAGCATGAGCACCACAGCTGCACTCGATCCGACCACGCTCCGTACGCTCTTCGGGGCCTTCCCCAGCGGTATCGTGCTGCTCGGCGTCGACCGAGGCGACGAACGGCACGGTCTGGTGGCCTCGTCGTTCACCGTCGGGGTCTCTCTCAAGCCACCGCTCGTCTCGGTCGCCGTGCAGGCAGACTCGCAGACATGGCCGTACCTCCGCGCCGCTCATCACATCGGCATCTCATACCTCGGCGAGCAGCACAGCGAACGTCTGCGTCAGCTGGCCGGATCAGATCGAGCCCATCGATTCGACGGCATCGCGACCACCTCGACCGAGGCTGGGGCGCTGCTGCTCACCGATGCTCCGGTCGCGCTCGAATGCTCGCTGCACAGCGAGGTCGAGGCAGGCGATCACAATGTCGCCTTCCTCGAGGTGCTCTCGGCCTGGCAGACGCCCGAGCACACGCCGCTTCTGTGGCACCGGTCTCAGTCGCGCTCTCTGCTCTGAGCTGCTGCCCGTATCCTCAGCGACAGGCTCTGCACGGCGCCGCTCACGCCTCTCGGGTGATGTGCACTGAGACGAACAGGTGCGATGCGCCCTCGCCCGAGTAGACGCCGCGCAGCGGAGGCACGTCGCCGTAATCGCGTCCGCGCCCCACCTGCACATGCCGGTCGGTGATCTCGGTGTGGTTGGTCGGGTCGTAGCCGTGCCAGTCGCCGTCCCACCACTCCAGCCACGCGTGCGACTCGCCGGCGACCTCGTCGCCGATGGCGGCATCCGGTCGCGGATGCAGATAACCGGAGACATACCGAGCCGGGATGCCCACAGCGCGCAGTGCGCCCAACGCGATGTGCGCGATGTCCTGGCAGACTCCCTTGCGTTTGTCCCAAGCCTGAGCCGCGCTCGTGGTCACGGCCGTCACACCCTGCACATACTCGATCGAGTCGCCGACCGCGCTGAGGATGCTGGCTGCGGCCTCAGCGGGAGTCTTGGTCTGCTCGACGGCTCCCCTGGCCAGCCGGGTCACCTCTGCCGGCGGTCGGGTGCGACCGGTCTGCTGCAGCTGCTCGCTGAGCGCGATCGTGTCGTTGCGGTGATCGGCAAGCTGCTCCCAAGTGGCCCCACCCGGCCCGTCGGAGTGCGGTCTCACCTCGACCAGACTGGTTGCGACCAGGGTCAGCTCGTCGTGGGGGCCCAGCACGTCGAAGCTCGACACCTTGGTGCCGAAATAGTCGACGTAGCCGAACTGCGACGTGGCCTGCGAGACGGTCAGGTCGGAGCTGATCACCAGCTGCGACCTGCCGCTCGCCGGCAGCATGCGGGCCTCGTTGTACGAGGCGACGGCCGGGCCGTCATAGGTGTAGCCGGTGCGATGTTCGATGCGCAGACGCTTCATACGTTCTCTCCGATCCAGGTCGGATCCGGGTTGACTGGGAAGAACCGGTCGCGAATGCCCTCGGCCGCCTCTTGCACAGCAGCCTGCACCGTGGCCATGTACCGCGGCAGATCCTCCTGCAGGGCCTCTACGGGCGCGTACTCCAGCTGACTGCGCACTCGCCCAAGCACGCGCAGGGAGTCGACGCCGACCGAGACTCGGGACTGCATCGGGTCGAGCCCGCGCAGGCAGTCGACCGCGCGGTTGAGCGAGTACGTCATCGACCGGGGAAACAGCAGATCGAGCAGCAGGAACTCGATCGCGTGACGACTGCTGGCCCGCCCGCGATAGGTGTGCTGGAACGCCTCGAACCCGCCACACGAGCGCAGGATGGTCGACCAAGACGGCCCGCTGGCCTCCGTCAGCGAGCGGGTCGCGAGCAGGCGCGCCGTCATATCGACGTGTTCGAGGCAGCGTCCCAGCGTGATCAGTCGCCAGGCGTCATCACGGCTGATGTTCGAGTCGATGATGCCGAAGACCAGCGCCGCACGTTCGCGCACCAGTCTGAAGTACTCGTGCGACCGCTCCTGCTGCACCTGCCGGGGCAGGCGTTTGACCGTCATGTTCAGCGCTTCCCAGAGCTCGCTCGGCAGCACGTCACGTGCACCACGGGCGTTCTCTCGCGCCGCCCACAGCGACGTCGCGATCGACGAGGGCTGCGTACGATCCGTGCCGAGCAGCCGCAGCACGTCGGCGCGGCAGAGGCGACTGAACGTCTTGGGGGCGCTGCCCATCACTCCGAGCAGCGCCTCGCACGCGTTCGACTCCTCGACCCAGGGGTCTTCGAGCAGCAGCTGCAGGTGCACGTCGAGCAGACGTGCGGTGCCGTCGGACCGTTCGACGTACCGGCCGATCCAGAACAGGCTCTCAGCGATTCGCGACAGCATGACGCACCTCCCCGTGTTTGCGCGCATCCCGGCTCTGCTGCTGCTCCTGCTCCTGCTGGCGGCGCAGATCCGGCGCGTTGCGCGGGCCCTGGTCGGGCCCGATCAGGCTGCCGGTGCCGCCGGATGCGACCGCACCGCCGAGCTTCAGCAGATCGTTGGCCGGGGCGTCGATCTGGTCGTCGTGCACGAGTTCGTCGGCGAGCGACGATCGGGCGGGTGCTCCGAGCACCCAGGTGTCTTTCGACCCGCCGCCCTGAGACGAGTTCACCACGAGCTGTCCCTCAGGCAGCGCGACGCGAGTCAGCCCGCCGGGCAGCACCCAGACGTCCTCGCCGTCGTTGACGGCGAACGGGCGCAGGTCGACGTGCCGAGGGCGGATGCCGTCTTCGACCACGCTGGGAATCGTCGACAGCATCACCACCGGCTGCGCGATCCACCCGCGAGGATCTTTCTTCAGGCGCCGGCGCAGCTGATCGAGCTCGTCACGGCTCGCCTGGGGGCCGAGCACAATGCCTTTGCCGCCCGACCCGTCGACCGGCTTCACGACGAGTTCGTCCAGCCGATCGAGCACCTCTTCGAGCTGCACCGGGTCTTCGAGACGCCACGTCGGCACGTTGGGGATGATCGGCTCTTCGTGCAGGTAGTAGCGAATGAGATCGGGGACGTAGGTGTACATCAGTTTGTCGTCGGCCACGCCGTTGCCGACGGCGTTGGCGATCGTGACGTGCCCCAAGCGAGCCGCCAGCATGATCCCCGGCGAGCCGAGCAGCGAGTCGGCCCGAAAGTTCAGCGGGTCGATGAACTCGTCGTCCGTGCGCCGATAGATCACGTCGACGCGCTCCGGGCCGCCGGTGGTGCGCATGTACACGCGACCGCCGGTGCAGAACAGGTCACGACCCTCGACCAGCTCGACGCCCATGCGTCGCGCCAGCAGGGTGTGCTCGTAATATGCCGAGTTGTGCATGCCCGGGGTCAGCACGACCACAGTGGGATCCTCCACGTCAGCGGGTGCCGCAGCGCGAAGGGCCGCGAGCAGGCGAGAGGGATACTCCGTGACGGGCCGCACCGTCTGGGTTCCGAAGAGCTCGGGCAGCGACTGTGCCATCACGCTGCGGTTCGACATCACGTAGCTGACCCCGCTGGGCACACGCACATTGTCTTCGAGCACGCGCAGCGTGCCTGCGGCATCACGGATCAGGTCGATGCCGGCGACCTGGATGCGCACCCCGTTGGCCGGCCGGATGCCAGCCGCCTGCCGATGAAAGTGTTTCGACGATGCCACGATGTGCGAGGGGATGACCTGATCCCGAATGGCGTTCTGCGGCCCGTAGACGTCGTCGAGCAGCGCCTCGAGTGCACGCACGCGCTGAGCGATGCCGGCCTCGACATGCCGCCACTCGGCGTCTTCGATGATGCGCGGAATCGGGTCGATCGGAAAAGGACGCTCCTCACCGGCGAAGTCGAAAGTGACGCCTTGAGTGAGGTACGAGTTCGCGAGCGCATCGATGCGTGCGCTCAGCTCTCGACGCGGCATGCCTTCGAGCACGCTGAGCACTCGATCGTACCCGTCACGCACCTGCACGCTGGTTCCCGGCGTGCCCGGCAGCACCGAGAACATCTCGTCCCAAGCGTCAGATCCGAACGGATGCCGTGCCGCAGCTGTGTGATACCCGGCGAACAGATCGCTCATCTGTCTCCCCTCCTGCAGAGCCGAACGGCTGAGACGAGGGGATCGGATGTCGTCGGTTCTGCGAACACTGAGCAGTCTCTCAGTCTCAGGTGTCGGGAATGTTACACGCGCAGTGCCTTCGCTGGGTCTGTCGCAGAGAGAGACTGGCGGGCCACGGTCGCAGAAGACCGCAGCCCGCCAGGCCGATCACTCCTGCTTCGGGGCCTCGACAGGGGCCTTCGCCGCATTACCGGCGGCCGTCGCCGACCCGGGTTCATCGGCCGAAGTCGAGACCTGGATCTTCCGTGGCTTCGCCTTCTCACTCACCGGAATCGTCAGCGTGAGCACCCCGTTGCTGTAGTCGGCTGTGATGTGCTCGACGTCGAGTCCGTCGCCGAGAGTCAGCTGCCGCAGATAGGTGCCAGCGGGGCGCTCCTGCGCGATCCACTGCACCTCCCCGCTGCGGTGTGCCTTGCGCTCGGCTCGAATCGACAGCTGCTGACCGTCGAGGTCGATGTCGATTGAATCGGGCTCTACGCCCGGAATGTCTGCCAACAGCACATAGTGGTCACCCTTGCGATACAGGTCGATCGGCATGCCTTTGGGGCCTCGCTGTGCGCTCGACACCAGACGATCAATCTCGCGGAACGGGTCGAAAACCATGGCCATGATGCTTCATCCTCTCGTCAATGTCTGTGATTCGGTGCCCGGCGCTCGCCGGGTCATCGACACGATCATGCGGTGCGACCGCCTCTTGACGGCTGCATCTGTATCAACGTCGCGTCATCGACATTATTCCAAACTTGAGTGCGCTTCGCTCAACTCTCTGACAGGCGACATCGTCCCGGGTGCCGCGGCTAGTCTTGGAGCATGACTGCAACCTCCGATTCTGCTGGCGAACGCCACGTCGAGATCGAGCGCAAGTTCGACGTTCCCGGCGCCGCGGCTCTGCCCGACCTCACCGTGATCGACGTCGTGGCGCATGCGGTCACTCCAGAGCCAGCACATCTCGACGCCATCTACTACGACACCCCCTCGCTGACGCTGATTCAGGCGAAAGTGGCGCTGCGCCGTCGCACCGGCGGCCACGATGCCGGCTGGCACGTGAAGACCACCGGTGAGCACGGGCGCATCGAGCGGCACTGGCCCATAGACTCGGCCGCCCCCGACGAGATTCCTGTCGGCGCACTGCGTCTGGTAGAGGCCTGGGCCAAGCCCGAGGAGCTGGCCCCGGTCGCACGCATCGAGACCACACGCACGGCCACCGAGCTGAGTGACGCCGAACGACGACCGCTCGCCGAGATCGCCGACGACGAAGTGCGCACCACCGACCTGCGCGACGGCTCGGTGCGACAGTGGCATGAGTGGGAGGCCGAGCTCGACGAACGCCTCGACGACGCTCCCGGCAGCTCCGGCGCACTGCTGCTGCAGACCGTCTCCGATCGTCTGATCGAAGCGGGAGCCCGCCCCTCGTCGGCCGTGGCGAAGCTGCAGCGCGCGCTCGGCCTCGACCGAGGCGCACAGGCGACGGCCGCGCAGACCGTCGCGCACATCGCGCAGGGGCTGGCCGTCGAGCTCGACTCGCGCCTCGACGACGCGATCGCCGACCGACCCGACGGCGTGCATCAGGCTCGAATCGTCATCCGCCGGCTGCGCAGTCTGCTCGACGTCTACGGTGTCTTCGTCGACCCGGCGATCGTGCGGGCCACCCGCCGCCACCTCAAACGTCTCGGCGACGATCTCGGTGCTGCCCGCGACGCCGAGGTGCGTGCCCGCGACGCCGAGCAGCAGGTGCTGCAGCTGCAGGGTGTGCCCGCGGCGAGGCGTCTGGTCGGCCGTCTGTCAGAACCGGCATGGCGTCTCTACGCCGTGGAGCACGCTCGGCTCACTGCCGATCTCACCGACGAACGTCGCAACGACATCGCCGAGCAGCTTCGGCGTCTGACCGATCCCAAAGCGGCCTCACCCGAGGGCCAGACGGATGCCGTACCCGCGCTGCGTGCACAGCTCGCAGAGGCAGTCGCTTCGTTCGTCGCAGACGACCACTGTTTGGTCGAGGTCTGGGATCGACTCCCACCCACGGGAGCCGGGGTGCGCGCACGCCTGCGGTTCGAGCACGCCCTGCACGAGGTGCGCAAAGACGCCCGTCGCATCCGGTATGCGGCCGAGGCGATCTCGCTCGGGCTCGCCGACACTCCGGTGCGGGTGCTGGAGCGCACAGATGCGAAGCGCCTGGCGAAGGCGGCGAAACGACTGCAGGATCTGCTCGGCGACCACCGCGACGACGCGCTCTTCGCCGACCACGTGCTGCATGTGGCAGCAGACGACGAACGAGCACGCACGACACAGCGTGCTGCACTTCCCTACTATCTGCTCGCTCTGCGCGCCCGTGAACGCGGGGCCGAGGCGCTCGGCCGCTACGGCGAGGCCCGAGACGAGCTGCTCGCCTCGGCGAGCGCCGCGCTCGACGACTGATCCCGACCGTGCTCGCCGGTCAGCCGGATTCCGCCGGAGTCAGGCCTGTGCCTCCACCGGCCGCAGCTGATGCAGCGCAATGGTCACGATCTGCGCCGGGCGCAGCGTGCCCATCTCAAGCACGCGGGCGTGATCGATGCGCTGGCCGACGCCCGATGGCGATGTCTCCGCAGCCTCCTTCCCCGGGTCGGCAGATCGGTCTGCGGCGACGCGGCCGGCACGCGGCATCCCAGCGCTGCTGCGCAGGGAGGATCGCCAGCCGCTCCGGTGCGGCACTCGCACGCCGATCGCTCGATCAGTGGCCGGGTTCACCAGCACCACGTCGCAGCTCGCCGCTCCCTGCGTGCTGAACTGAACCGGGGCGGGCAGCACCACGACATCCGGATCGATCTGAGCGACCTCGAGCAGATCGTCGAAGGCGCGCATCTGCGTCACCAGCGCGGAATACCAGTCGTCGAGCTCGGCGACATCGTCGGCCGCGAACTCGCCCGAGGTCTCGATGCCTCGGTGGGCACCGCTGAGCCGATCGATGTCGGCGCGAATGGCAATTCTGGCGCTGGCCGTCGCATCGGCCACGCCCTCTCCGCTTTGCCGACGTGCCCCGCGGCTCTCGGCACTCCTCGCAAGACGCAGCCACGCGGCGCCGAGATGCGTGTTCATACGATGAAAAGCCATCTCGGCGAGCGCCGTCATCACTTCGGCGTCAGATGCTTCGAGGGTGTGGCTCAGCTGCCGCATGAGCACGTCTCCCACTGTCTCGAACCACCCTTGGTACGCGGTCTGCAGCGTCTTCACGCGCGCACGCAGCGCCCCTTCCGGCTGCCCGTCGAGAGATTGGCACAGCACTTCTCCCCACGCACCTGAGAACGTTCGCGCCGGCAGCATGATCGTGTCTATCTCGCTGCCGCGACGCTGCGGCACACGGTATGGCGTCTGGTAGGCGCGAGCGAACTCTTGAATCTGCATGGGGTCCTCCCTGTCGTGACGATGGTGGCCATTTCACAGTGTGATCGGTTCAGCTGGCCTCCGGCTGATGCCGAGCTGTGAAGTTCCTCGACTTCGATCATCAGACTGTCGCAGACCACCCGCGGCGGGCCGACCGACGTCTGCAGGCGACTGCCATTGCGCCCGAGTAGCGGTGGCGTTCTTCGAGTCAACGGCATCACTGATTGGCTCCGCTGGTTGGCTCGCACGAGAGGTGCTGGCTGCCCCACAAGAGAGAGACAGAGACGACACAGCAGTCGAAGATCCACCGGACAGTGTGCGCCGCAACACTGGGAATCACCAGCCCAGCGGCACTCATCGGTCACCGGCCGACACGCCTTGAGATGAAGGAGCAACCTTGACCACCCCGACGACGAACAACCGGCTCGGCGACGTAGACGGCGCCGAATCGCGTTCGACCCCACCCACCGCACCCGAGACCGCACAGCCGACCTCGCAGTCGAGATCGAAGGTCGGAAGGTGGCTCACCGGCGGGCTGACCGCCGTGATCCTCATCGGACTCGGATTCCTCGGAGGCACGGTCTTCGCTCAGGCGGCCTCCACCTCAGCCGGTTCGATACAGCAGGGGCCTGGCGGAACCGGCGGACAGGGAGCCCCAATGGGTGCATCCGATGGCGAGGCCGCATCCGGCGGCATGCTCAGCGGGCTGACCAGCGGCACGATCACCGGAGTCTCAGACGGGACCATCACGATCAAGACGCAGTCTGGCGAAACGACCACGATCAACACCGGATCAGGCACTTCAGTGACCACCACGCAGCAGGGCTCTGTCTCGGATCTGGCCGTCGGAGACTCGATCCGCGTCCAAGGCGAGGAGTCGAACGGCTCGATCATGGCTCAGTCGATCACCGAAGGCGATGACGCTGCGGACACGCCGATGGCTGGGACACAGAGCGGTCCGGGGCAAGGCGCGCCCGGTCCGCAGCAGAACTCGCAGAGCACCACGAACTGATCGTTCCTCCTGAGACCTGCCTTCCGCAAGCAAGTCGGAGGCACATCCTCTCTCATCTTCGCCAGAAGGCCTCTCGACCGGCAATCGCGCACGCTGGGTGGTCTCCGGCATTGGAACGCGTAGAACGGCCCACCGGCGGAAGCGGCACAATAGAAAGTATGAGTCCGTCTTCGCCCTCCCCAGATTCGACACCAGTCGACCCGACACCGACCGGCGAGATTCTGCTCGAGCCGATCCATCTGATCGAGAAGTCGAACGCGATCATGCGGCTGGGACGGATGATGCTGCAGGCGAGCTCGAGCTCGTTCCGCGTCAAGCAGGCCATGTCACGCGCCGCCCAGGCATTGGGCATGACCTCACTGCACACGCAGATCACCGCCACAGAGATCGTCTGCACGTTCTTTCGCGGCGCCATCTTTCGCACGCGTGTCGCTGAGGCACGAGTCGGCGGGGTCGATGCCGATCGCATCGTCGAGTTGGAGCGACTCTCACATCACATGCCGCAGGGAATGCTGGCAGAGGAGCTGAACCGGCGTCTCGACGTCATCGAGAAGAGGCCTCGACACTATCCGACGTGGCTGACGCTGATCGCCGCGATAATGGCCTGCTCGGGGTTCGCGTTTCTGAACAACGGCGGGTGGCAGGAGTGCGTCGGAGTCGCGCTGTCCGTGTCGATCGCACAGTGGCTGCGCGTGACGCTGGTGAAGCTGCGCATCAACCAGCTCGCGATGTATGCGGTCTGCGGCCTCATCGCCAGTCTCTGCTACGTGCTGTTCACCGGCATCCTGTCGGCGGTGAGCGGGCACGTGAGCCCGCTGCACGATGCCGGCTTCACCTCGGCGCTGCTGCTGCTCGTGCCGGGCTTTCCGCTGGTGACCGCGACCCTCGATCTGGCTCGGCTCGATCTCAACTCGGCGATCGGCCGCCTCACGTTTGCCGGGCTGGTGCTGATGTCGGTGTCGTTCGGCGCGTGGGCGGTCGCCATGATGTTCGATCTGCAGCCGACTGCTGCGCCGACTCCCTCGACCTGGCCGGTCTGGATCGTCATCGCATCACGACTCGTCGCCGGCTTCGTCGCCGTCACAGGATTCGCGATGATGTTCAACACCCCGTTCAGGCTCGCTCTGAGCGCAGCCTGGATCGGCGCGGTCGCGAACGTGTTCCGTCTGACGACGGGCGACATGGGCTGGCCGCCGCAGGTGTCGACGGTCGTGGCCGCCCTGCTCGTGGGGCTGCTCGCCTACATGATCGCTTCGCGTCTGGAGGCCCCACGCATCACGCTGACCGTGCCCGCGGTGCTCATCATGGTGCCGGGTTCCAGCGCCTATCGCGCCCTGGTGTACCTGAACCAGGGCGATATCGTGCAGGCTGGCGGCTATGGTGTGCAGGCGCTCGCGACCATCGTGTCGCTGGCCGTCGGGCTGACCATCGCGCGCATGCTCACCGAGCGCGAGTGGTCGTTCGACGCCCTGCGCGGGTGAGGATGCGCTGTCAGGCCTCTGACGGCGGCTTCCGGCCGTTCTGACGGACCGGCCGCCATACGACGAGTTCGCCGCCCGTCGCCTGGACGCGACGGCGACCTTGGTCGAGCGTGACGATTTCACCGGCGATGCCGGCGGCGAACGTGCGAGCACCGGGGCGGTAGATGAGTGCATCGTCAAGAGCGGCCTCGAGCTCGGCCACACGACTCTGCAGCCTGTGCACCTGGTTCTCGAGATCGATCATGCGGCGAATGCCCTCTAGGCTCACGCCGGCGTTCGAGAGACGCTGCACCTCTCGCAGCTGCACGATGTCACGCAGCGAGTACCGACGGGAGCGACCCGCAGTGCGCTGCGGCTGCACCAGACCGATTCGGTCGTACTGCCGCAGCGTCTGCGGGTGCATGCCCGCCAGCTGTGCGGCCGCCGAGATGCTGAACAGATGCTCCGTCTCATCCATCATGGCGACTCACCTGCTCTCTTACTTCTCTTTGGCCTGCGCGTAGAGCTCTGCGCGCGGGTCGGCGTCACCGATCGCCTCGGTGAGGTCATCCAATGCCTTCTTTGCCGCGCTGTCGAGCTTGCTCGGCACCACGATCTGGACTTCTGCCAGCAGATCGCCGGTGTGCCGACCTGCCTTGACGCCCTTGCCTTTGACTCGCAGCACGCGGCCCGAAGGGGTGCCCGGGCGAATCTTCACCTTGACCGGTTCGCCGTCGTAGGTCGGCACCTGAACGGTGGCGCCCAGCGCCGCCTCGGCGAACGTCACCGGCAGCTCGACCCGCAGGTCGTCGCCGTCGCGTTTGAACACCGGGTGGGAGCCCACGTGCACACGCACGATCAAGTCGCCAGCCGGACCGCCGTTCTGACCGGGCTCGCCTTTGCCGCGAACCTTGATCTTCTGGCCGTCTCGAACTCCGGCCGGAACCTTCGTCTTGACGCGCTTGCCCTGCGGCGATGCCAACGACACCGTCGCGCCATGCACCGCTTGGGCAAAGGTCAGCTGGGCACGAGCTTCGACGTCACGACCGCGCTGCGGCGCAGCGCGGTATCCCTGACCGCCGAACCCTCCGGCGCCGGCTCCGCCGCCGAACAGTCCGCCGAAGAGATCCTCGTAGCCCGCACCTGCGCCGCCGGGCTGTCCCCCGGTCTGAAAGCGCACTCGCTGACCGCCGGGTGCCCCGGCACCTTGGCCGAACAGCCCGCCGAAGAGATCCTCGAACCCCTGACCGCCCTGGCCGCCGGCGCCCGCGGTGAAGCGCGCACCTCCGCCCATGGCCCGCAGCGCGTCATACTCCTTGCGCTGCTTGGGGTCAGAGAGCACCGAATACGCTTCGCTGATCTCTTTGAACTTGTTCTCTGCCGCAGCGTCGCCCGGGTTCGCATCGGGGTGATACTTGCGCGCCAGCTTGCGGTATTCCTTCTTCAGATCGGCGTCGGAGATGTCTTTCGACACTCCCAGCACGGCGTAGAAGTCCTTCTCAAGCCAATCCTGACTCGCCATGCCTCTCGCCTCCTTCTGTCGTCTTCATGTGTCGAGCGCCCCGTGACGGAAGGGATCCAGAGAGGATCCGCATCCCGCCACGGGGCGCGTTGCCCGTCGGGCGCATTCTCATGCGACCGATCACTCAGCAGGTGCCAGCACGACCACTTTGGCCGCGCGCAGCAGTGTGTCGCCCAGCTTGTAGCCGGGTTCGACGACCTCACCGATGACCAGCGCATCGACATCGGGGCTGGGCTGCTGCAGCACAGCCTCATGCTGGTTCGGATCGAACGGCTCGCCCTTCGCTCCGAAGCGCTCGATGCCGAGCCCCTCGCCGACGGCCCTCAGCTTCGACGCGATGGTCGCGAACGCCGTGCCCTCTGCGAGATCGCCGGCTTTCTCAGCCCGGTCGAGGTCGTCGAAGATCGGGAACAGTCGTTTGGCCGCATCGCCGACCGCACGCTCGCGATCGCGAATCTGCTGGGCCTCGGTGCGCTGGCGGTAGTTCTTGTACTCCGCCGCCAGACGCTGCAGCTCGTCCAACAGTTTGTCCTCGCGTGAGGCCTCGCCGTCAGCGTCTGCCGCGGCGCCCTCGGCGCTCGCGCCGGCATCCGCCTGATCATGCTCGCCTGCAGCCTGGTCAGCCTCGCCGGCGGGCCGGCCGGGGGCGGCGGATGCTGTGTCAGCACCCTGCGCGCCCTCGGTCTGCTGCCCGTTCGGCTGGGCCTCTGGCTGCTGGCTCGTCGGCTGGGCCCCGTCGTCAGGAAGCCCTGACTCGTTCGGAGTGCCAGCCACGTTGTTGTCAGCCATGGTGAATCGCCTTACTTCTTGTCGTCATCGTCGTCGACGACTTCTGCGTCGACCACGTCGTCGTCATCGCCCGACTTGCCGTCTGCCTTGGCCTCGCCGTCAGCAGCGCCAGCGGCGCCCTCTTCCTGCGCGGTCTTGTAGATCTCCTGGCCGAGCTTGACCTGCGACTCGTTCAGCTTGTCGAACGCAGCCTTCACTGCGTCGTCGTCCGAACCCTCAAGTGCCTTCTTGACGGCCTCGACATCAGCGGTGACCTCGGTCTTGACCTCATCAGAGAGCTTGTCCTCGTTCTCTTTGATGAGCTTCTCGATCGAGTAGGCCAGCTGCTCGGCGTTGTTGCGCACCTCAGCGGCGTCGCGACGCTTCTTGTCTTCGGCCTCGTTGTCCTTGGCCTCCTTGACCATGCGGTCGATGTCCTCCTGCGAAAGGCCGGAGCCACCCTGAATGGTGATCTCCTGCTCTTTGCCGGTGCCCTTGTCCTTAGCCGAGACCTTCACGATGCCGTTGGCGTCGATGTCGAAGGTGACCTCGACCTGCGGCACACCGCGCGGAGCCGGTGCGATACCGGTCAGCTCGAAGGTGCCGAGGCTCTTGTTGTCACGGGTGAACTCGCGCTCGCCCTGGAACACCTGGATGGCGACCGACGGCTGGTTGTCCTCAGCCGTGGTGAACGTCTCGCTGCGCTTGGTCGGGATGGCCGTGTTGCGCTCGATCAGCTTGGTGAAGATGCCGCCCTTGGTCTCGATGCCGAGGCTCAGTGGGGTGACGTCGATCAGCAGCACGTCTTTGCGCTCGCCCTTCAGAACGCCGGCCTGGATGGCTGCGCCGACTGCGACGACCTCGTCAGGGTTGACGCCCTTGTTCGGCTCTTTGCCGCCGGTGAGCTTCTTGACCTCTTCGACGACTGCCGGGATACGAGTCGAACCGCCGACGAGCACCACGTGGTCGAGATCCGAGACCTTGACGCCGGCCTCTTTGATCACGTCGGTGAACGGCTTGGCCGTGCGCTGCACGAGATCTGCGGTCAGCTCTTCGAACTTCGCGCGAGTGATGGTCTCGTCGAGGTTGGCCGGGCCGCTCTCGGTCAGTGACAGGTACGGCAGCTGCACGTGGGCGGTCGTCTGGCTCGACAGCTCTTTCTTCGCCTGCTCGGCGGCCTCTTTCAGGCGCTGCAGGGCGATCTTGTCACCCGAGACGTCGACGCCGCTGGCCTCTTTGAACTTCTTGATGAGGTACTCGACGACGCGCTGATCCCAGTCGTCACCACCGAGGTGGTTGTCGCCCGAGGTGGCCCGCACCTGAATGGTCGAGAAGTCGTCATCCTTGCCGACCTCCAGAAGCGAGACGTCGAACGTGCCGCCACCGAGGTCGAACACGAGGATGAGCTCGTCTTCTTTGCCCTTGTCGAGGCCGTATGCCAGAGCGGCCGCAGTCGGCTCGTTGATGATGCGCAGCACGTTGAGGCCTGCGATCTCACCGGCCTCTTTGGTGGCCTGACGCTGGGCGTCGTTGAAGTACGCAGGCACGGTGATGACCGCGTCGGTGACCTTGTCGCCCAAGTAGCTCTCGGCGTCGGTCTTCAGCTTCTGCAGAATGCGAGCCGAGATCTCCTGCGGAGTGAACTTCTTGCCGTCGATGTCATCGGTCTTCCAATCGGTGCCGATGTGGCGCTTCACCGATGCGATGGTGCGGTCGACGTTCGTCACCGCCTGGCGCTTTGCGGTCTCGCCGACGAGCACCTCCCCGTCTTTGGCGAATGCGACCACTGATGGAGTGGTGCGGAAGCCCTCAGCATTCGCGATGACTGTGGGTTCGCCGCCTTCCAGAACCGCGACGACCGAGTTGGTGGTGCCGAGGTCGATTCCTACTGCACGTGACATTGTGTGTCCTTTCTGCTCGGCGAACCGAGCCACGCATGCACGGGCTCTGCACCCGCGCAATATAAGTCTTCTTCGATGACCTCCAGGTCATTTGCACATCAGCTTCTGATGTACACCCTTGAGTCATCTACGCTCAAGGTTACACAACGGCATCCCCTAGTCAAGCTATTCCCGAAATGTTGAGCAAAGTTCACTCAAGTTTCACAGGTCTTGGCAATCACACGAGCACGGAACGAACCCGACCGACCTCTCAGCGGTGGTTCTCACCCGCTCTCTCTGCGCATCCGCCGACAGCTCGAGCACCCCGCCGCCCCAACTCGCCCGGCCTAGGCGCCCAAGCTGCCCAACCAGCCAGCCCAAGCCGACCAACCAACCAACCCACCAGCCAACCAGCCAACCGGCCAACCAGCCCAGCCAGCCCAGCCAACCCAGCCCATCCCAGTCCTGCCCAGCCAACCAGTCCATCTCAGTCCTGCCCAGCCAACCAGCCCATCCCAGTCCAGCCCTGCCCAGCCAGCCAACCAACCAGCCCAGATCTACGGCCGCGCGATTCCGCCGCATGCACACGATTCCGCCGCGCTGTACACATTTCCGCCCAAATCACCCCGATGTCGGCGGAACCGTACACATCTGAGCGGAACCGTACACATCTGAGCGGAACCGTACACACCCGTACCGACCAGCTGAGCGCAATCACACGCTCAATACCTCCCACTTGCGCAACCCACCCACAGCCACAACTGCACATACCCACGCTCGCGCGCAAACC
Source organism: Pseudoclavibacter sp. CFCC 14310 (assembly GCF_008831165.1). Taxonomy (NCBI): domain Bacteria; kingdom Bacillati; phylum Actinomycetota; class Actinomycetes; order Micrococcales; family Microbacteriaceae; genus Pseudoclavibacter; species Pseudoclavibacter sp. CFCC 14310. Next base: position 260,026 of record NZ_WBKC01000004.1, read on the forward strand.
CGCCCGCAGCCACAACTGCACATACCCACGCCCGCCCCACACCCACAGACACAGACACAGACACACCCAGTTCTGCACCCAGTTCTGCACAGCTGTGCGGGCACCATCGCTTTCACCACAGTGCAGCCGCCCCGCTGACACCTCAGGCCCCGGGGCACGACCATAGGCGACATGGCCATTCCATCAACACCATTCGGAGTATCCAACACACGAGCCCTGGCGCTTGCCGGCATCTCGCGACGCAGGCTCGACCAGCTCCTGCGGCAGAACGAGCTCGTCCGGCTCAGACAGGGCTGGTTCGCGACCATCGGCGCCAACGCATGGGTGGTCGCAGCGGTCAAGTTCGGCGGGCATCTCTCTGGGCTCCACCGGCTGAAACTGCTGCACAAAGACATCTGGCTGCCAGATCAGGCTCAGATGCACCTGCACGTCAACACCACATTGCTACCTGCCCCGCCGCATCAGGCCATTTGGTGATAACCCACACCCACCCTCGTTACAATCGCACCGTCTTGCAGCATGGCGTCGTGCCTCCGGTGACCGCCCTGCGCCACGGCCTGAACGATGTGTCGATACCCGAGACCGTCGCGGTCGTCGATTCACTGCTGCGCCATGCCACGCTGCGCCCAGGCAACGGCGCGCGACGCCAGCTTGATCTGCACATCAGCACTGTGGATGTCATGGCCGAGTTGCGGCGCACTCCTCGCGGTCGCGCTGTGCTCGCGCTCGTCGACGCCCAGGCTGAGTCTGGTCTTGAGAGCATTGCTCGGGTGCTCTTGACTTTGGCGGGTCACCACGTTGAATCACAGGTTCTGCTCGACAACCGTCAGCGAATCGATCTCGTCGTCGATGGGGTGCTGGCCATCGAGCTCAATGGAGGCACGCATCGCGACGCCGAGCAGTTTCGGCGTGATCATGCGAAGGATATTGCCATCGAGCGTGCCGGATACGTCAGCGCCAGGTACACCTATCATCAGATTCTGCATCAGTGGCCTGAGGTGTATCGCGACATCCTGAGTCGACTCGCTCGCGCCTGAGTCACCCGATCCAGGCCAGCACGCCGAAGCCAAGCAGGTGACGGTGCCAAGCAGGTGCAGGTGCAGGTGCAGGTGCAGGTGCCAAGCAGTTTACGAGACCAACAGCCCTCATTCGCACTCTTGTACGCTGATCGGCAGCCGCCGCTGCGCCTCGAACTGTCGGGCGACGCCATCGACCGGATCCGTGAACGACAGCTCGGCCGCCAGCAGCTGCAGCGGCTGCTCGAAGTCATCCGCAGGCGGCCCGCCGGGCCATGCCTCTCGAACCACCGGGTACAGAGGATCGCCAAGAATCGGCGCCCCTAAACGGTTCATGTGCACTCGCAGCTGATGCGTGCGTCCGGTCGAGGGCTCCAGTCGGAAGACGCCGACGCCGACGCCAGCAGTCACGCCCTCGGCACCGCCGCAATTCGCCCCGGAACCAAAGAGTTCCTCCGATGCGGGTTCGGCGCCCGCGCGCTCAAGCACGCGCTCAAGCACGATGCTGCTGATCGCGTTGGCCTCGCCCGGCAGCTCCTCAGCCTGCCAGCATCCACGGCGCTTCTCGATGCGGCTGCGCACTTCGATGGCCTGCCCGACCGTCCAGGACGGGCGCACACCGGCATCCCCCATTCTGCGCGGCGCACCCTCGCACAGCGACATCAGCGCCACCCGCTCTGCGGACAGCTGCGCAAGAGCCCGGTAGACCTTGTGCACTTCACGCCGTTGGAACAGCGTCTGATAGGCGCCGCGCCAGCGCCGCTCCGTCGTCAGCACGACGAGGCCCGAGGTGAGCCGGTCGAGCCGGTGCACCGGCTGCAGCTCTGGCAGGCCGAGCGCAGAGCGCAGCCGAGCCACGACCGTCTGCCGCACGTGCTGCCCGCGCGGAATCGTCGCCAGGAACGGAGGCTTGTCGATGACGATCAGCCGGGCGTCTCGGTGCACGATGTGGATACTGCCGGGCACCTCCACCTCATCTGGGAGGTCACGCTCGAACCAGATCTCGGCGCGCGGGCGGTAGACATCGCCTGCGTTGACCGGCTGCCCGTCTGCATAGACATATCGTCCGTCGGCGAGGCCTGCATCGACATCGACGGATGCTGGAAAGCGCACGCGCAGCCACTCCCCGATCGTGCGTGGCGGGGTCTGCCACGCGGGTGGTGTCTGGCGCACCGGTGGCGGGGTGACCACGCGCGTGGCTGACACGCCGTCGCGGGGAGCGAACGGTGCAGATGGCATAGGCATCAGCGTAGCCTCGGCCGGACGCTGCAGACGCATCTGTCTCGCACCGTTCCGCTGAGATGTACGCCGTTCTGCTCAAATCACCCTGATCTCAGCGGAACAATGCACTTCTCAGCGGAAGCGTGCACATCTCGATCCAACCATGTGGGATCGGCCCAACCGTGCACATCCCAGCAGAAGCGTGCACATCCCAGCAGAACTGCATCAGCCACACAGAGCAGCCCGGCCGAACCGCACCACACAGCGAAATGCAGCCGCCGGGCAAAGGGGTCATACCCGACGACTGCATCTCTGGGTGCGGCGCTGACAAGGGGAACTCAGCGCCGCGGTCTCTCGTCAGTCAGCTCACTCCTTCTTCGCTGACGACTGGCTGGGTTCGGCTCCTTTCGGGCGTCGACGCGAGCCGACCACCATCAGCCCACCGAACAGGGCGGCCATCGCGGCGAGGGCGATGAGGCCTCCGGCTTCGACGCCTGTTCTCGCAAGGCCTCCGCCTCCGCCGTAGGAGCGGTAGGTCGAGACGGTGCCGCCTGAGTCATGTGGATGCCCAGGATCGCCCGGTGCGCCGGGATCGTCTGGATCTGGTGTCACCGGCGGCACGTTGTGCGTGGTTTCACCGGGGGGCGGGGTGATCGGGGGGAATCCCGGGGGAGTCGCTTCTGCCGTCGCCACGTTCTTCAACGTGACTCCATGGGCGTCACCGTTGACCGTGACTCGATAGGTCAACGTCGCCGACTCCCCGATCGCCAGCTCGAACTCGCCACTGCTCAACCGCTGATCCACCGGGTCTGCGACATCGATCGGCGCGGCATCGCCGACTGCGAGCTTCGCCGACCCCGGGTCGAACGTCGCATGCACCAGCACGCCGGTCAGATCGTCCGACACCGTCACCGGCGTCAGCACCGTCTCACCAGTGTTCGAGACCGTCACCGTGTACGTGATCACCTGCCCCGGGGCCACCGTCGAACCCGACACCGGATCCGACGATTTCTCCAGGGTGAACCCCGGAGTGGGCACCGAATGCGTCGTCTCGCACTGCACATCCTGACCCTCGACCGGCACGCACTCGCCGCCAGCACCCGGCGTCGCCAGGTTCCTGACCTGCACGCCCACAGCGTCAGAGTTCACCTTCACCTGGTACGTCGTGGTCGCTGACGCACCGTCTGCCAGCGTCGGCACCGCCCAAGTCAGCGTTCTGCCGTCGTCGTTGAGCGTCAGCCCGGGCGGCAGAGGTGAGACCAGTGCGGCGTGATCGAGCACACCGCCAAGGTCGTCCACTGCCGTCGCGCCGGAGAGAACCGCCCCGTTGCCCGAAGTGTTGGTCGCCGTCAGGGAGTAGTCGATCGTCGCGCCTGGCACGACCTGCGCTCCAGACTCCGGGTCAGACGACTTCGACAGCGCCCACTTCGCGGTCACGTGGGTCGTGGTGCACTCCGGGCCGTCGACCGGCCCGTCGCCTTCAGGCGTCGGACACGTCGTCGGCGGCACGTCGCCCGTGCCGGTCGCCACGTTGCGCAGGGTCTCGCCATAGGCATCCGCCTTGACGACGACTTGGTAGGTCAGCGTCGCAGTCAACCCTGCCGGCAGATCGAAAGCGGAGGTCTGCAGACGCTCATCTGTGGGGTCATCCACGTCGGTCGTGGTCGAGCCGATGGTCAGCTTCGCCGATCCGCTCACGAAGTCGGCTCCGGAGAGCACATCGTCGAGGCGGTCGGTCAGCACCACGTCTCGAATCGCGCCGGGAGCATCCGCCGCACTCGCCGTGACCGAATACGTGATGGTGTCACCCGGCTTGACCGTCGAACCCGTCGCCGGATCCGATGACTTCTTGACCGTCCAGGGACGCGGCTGATCGTCGTTGACGATGCGATAGGTCGCATCGCCCAAGGCCGGTACTCTGACGTCCCAGCCTTCGACATCGACCCAGTCGCCGCCCTCGAGCCGCTGCAGCTTCGTCTTCGCGTAGCCTGCGGGCCCGGCCGACTCGCTCACCGTGTAGGTGTGCTCTGGCCGAACGTTGAACGTGTTGGCCGCCGACGCGGTGTCGGCTCCGGCGACCGTGCTCGCCTGCAGGCCGTCAACGCCCGACGCCGGAGTGGCCGTCAGGTCCCAGTCACCTGAGACCGCAGTGCCGCCATTGTCGTTGACCACGGCCTTGAGCAGCGTCAGCGATGCCGTCTGGTTGACGGCGTCACAGGTGATGCGCTTGCCGAGTGGCACGGCGACCACGCCGCTCAGTCCGAGGTTGAAGCCCGGAACGGTGTTGCCGTCGGCATCGATCTCGCGGCACTGCCATGACCCGCTTGCCTGTGGGTACTGCACCGGCTCGGTGCGCACGTCGTACTGCCGATAGCGTGGGTCGCCTCCGGTCTCGCGAAGCACGAAGTTCTGACCGGCTGTCACAGTCTGTGCCGTCACGCCCGGGCTGCCCGTCGCACCTGAGATCACCGGAGTGGTGCCGTCAGGCAGATACGCGCCCAGCGTCCAGTCTGTCGCTGCGGCGGATCCGCCCTGCACCGTCTTCGTCAGTGTCAGCTGGCTCTCACAGGTCACCACGTTGGTGATGGTCGCCTCGTTGCTCTGCTGCGTCAGGGACGCCTGCCATGAAAGCGCTCCGTCTGCCGGATTCGGCAGAGCGGTGCCGTTGAAGACGACCTCTGGCGTCGACGTGCACAGCCCGCCGCTCGGCAGCGTCACGCTCTCGGTGAAGGTCACGCCGTCGCCGACTTTGTAACCGCCGCGTGCCTGCCCCCAGGCCTGCGCGGTCGCTCCGCCGTCACCCGGCCCCGTCAGCGTTGCCGCTGCCGAGAGCTCCGCCGGCTGAGCGCCGTTCGCGAACTCGACCCCGTTGACCTTCCAGCGCTTGTTCAGCTTCACGTCTGCGTGTGGCAGCGCCTCTCGGTTGAACATGGTGCAGCTGATCGCCGCCGTGGCCGCGGTGTCGATGGTGAAGCCGAGTTCGCCGGCGTTCGTGACGTCCACCGGACGGTCCGTCGTCAGGTTGCGGCAGACGGCATTCTTGCCGCCCGGCGTGACCAGTGAGTATGACGGCTGTTGATTCTCGGTGACGGTGACGGGGCCGGCCGTCGTGCCTCCGGTGAAGGTCAGCGGGAAGTTGACGGCGCCCGTGCCGTCGGTCGTCGTGGTCTCGCTCTTCGGCAGACCGGTGATTCCCGGGGATGTCGTGGTCGCGTCGAACGTCCAGCCGGCTCCGGCAGTGGTCGCGCCGCTGACATCGTCACCGGTGTTGGTCGAAGGCACGATCTGTTTGACCACTGAGACCGACCCCTTGCAGTTGGCCAGCGCAAGCTCGCGAAGCGCATTGCCTGCCGCAGTGTAGTCGCCGGTCTGGAAGAAGTCAGCAGCGGTGGCGTTGCTGCCGTCGAACTTCGTCTGTCCCGAGATCGCCGCAAGGTTCAGCGCGGTCTCTGGGGTGGTCACGCCTGATCCCACACCGAGTGCGATCACGCGCGTGCCCTTGGCCTTCACCGCGTTCGCAGAGAAGATCCCGTTCTCGACCTCGCGGATACGTGTGAAGTTTCCTGGGCCCACGGCCGGATCGTTGTAATAGGTCGGGTTGCCATCGGTGAGCACGATCACGACGTCGTAGTGCGCCGGCGACTGTGCCGTCACGGCGAGCGCGCGATCCCAGTTCGTCCCGCCTTCGGAGGTCCAATCCGCATACCGGCTCTTGACCGAGTCAGCCTGTGCCTGTGTGGCCACTGGAGCGAGCGACGGATAGTTCTGCGTGGCACCGCCCCCCGGTGAGACCGTGGCGAACGAGAAGAGCCCCATGCGCGACGGGGTGCCGACCAGCGAGTTGACGAGCGTGTCACTCGCGCCCTTCAGCTGAGGCATGCTCTGCCCGACCGACCCGGAGATGTCCAGGACCAAGCCGACGTCGAGCCCGCACTTCGCGGGAAAGGAGGGGTTGACCCGAGACTGCTGCCAGACGCCGCCAGACGCGGTCGCAGTGCCGTTGTTCGTCGCGATCATGAACTGGTCGGTCGACGAGTACGTCTGTCCCGAATGCAGCACTTCACCTGTTCTGAACGTGTACTGCTGCTGTGCCGAGTTGCTGCCATCTCCGTTACCGGTGCGCAGTGTCTGGTTCGCGAAGTATCCATCGGGCGCAGCGTGCTGCACAACCCAGAAGCGTGCATTGCGATTCTGCCCGCCGTTACCGGTGTTCGGCACCACGAAGCTGCAGTCGCCCTGGGCGTCCGAGACACATCGTGCCCATCCGGCGCCATCGCCCGCGACCCCGTCGGCGCGAGAGTTCGAGGGGCCGTTGTCGCCGCCCGTGCGCAGGTGCAGAACGACGCCGGCGAGCACCGACACCGTCTGCACGCCCGACCGGTCACTGCCGACTTTCACGGTGATGACGGCTTCGCCCTGACCCGGCGTCGGCACGCTCAGCGGCGTGACCGACTCTGCATCGGGTGTCGCCGGCGGGTCGTCAGTGGCATTGCTGTCACCTGCGTCCGCAGCGCCAGACGCCGGCGACGGCGTCGCCGCAGGCGCCCTGGACTCCGCCGCAGACCCTGACTGCTCCGCCGGAGGCGTTGACGCCTCGCCAGGCGGCGTCTCATCTGCGTCCACTTCAGCCGTGACGGCCTGCGCCGACCGCGAGGTCACGACTCCCGCATCGACCGACTCTGACGAGGATGCCGGAGTCACCTGGTCTGCGGTGGCCGGGACGCTGCCGTACCCGACGCTCGCCACCAGCGCGAAGCTTGCGGCCGTGGCGACGACCATGGCCGCAATGCGAGGCAGGAGTCTCAGCCGAAGCGGCTCGGAGCTCTCTTCGCCCGATCGCACACCGCCTGGCGGGGAGTGCGGCCGCCTTCGCCGAGTTGAGCGGTGTGTGTGCGTGCGGTGCTGACTGCGCTTCTCACCAGACATGATTCAGGCCCTCTCGATGACATTTCGCCATCGATCCCCCGAGCGTGCTCTGCCGGCGCACAGCATTGTGCGTCAGCGGATATCGCCCCTTTTGGCCCCTTGAGATCGCTATCTTGATGCCACGCTAGCAGTCCCGCGATCAGGGCGCCTCAGCCTGATCGGAACGTATATCAAATGCCGCGCAGCTGGCTGAGGACGACCGCCGGCACGCCCTCGCACACCTCGGTCGTCGCCCTTCGACGTCAGAGGCGGCGCGTAGCATGGCCACATGTCTTCTCCAGACCTCGTGCAGCCTCAGCCCTCCGCCACCGGGCAGGGTATGCCCGACGAGAAGGCACTGCGAGAACGAGCTCGTCGCATCCTGCACGACGTCTACGGGTACGACGCCTTTCGCGGGCAGCAAGAAGACATCGTCAGTGAGGTCGCGGCCGGCCACGACGCACTCGTGCTCATGCCGACCGGCGGCGGCAAATCCGTCTGCTACCAGATCCCGGCGCTGTTGCGCCCGGGGGTCGGCATCGTCATCTCGCCGCTCATCGCACTCATGCAAGATCAGGTCTCTGCGCTCAACGCCAACGGCGTTCGCGCTGCAGCGCTGAACTCCAGTGCGCCACTCGACGAACAGCGCATGATCGAGCAGCAGGCTCTCGCCGGTGAACTCGACATGCTCTATCTGGCGCCCGAACGCCTCGGCAGCCAACAGGCCGTCGAGTTGCTCGATCGTCTGGCCTCAGGGCCCGGCATCTCGGTGTTCGCCATCGACGAGGCCCACTGTGTGTCGCAGTGGGGCCATGACTTTCGCCCTGATTATCTGCGTCTCAGCATGCTTCATGAGCGTTGGCCGCGCGTTCCGTGTGTCGCGCTCACTGCGACGGCCACCACGGCCACACGACGAGAGATCGTCGAGCGTCTTGAGCTCGACGGCGCTCGACAGTTCGTGTCGAGCTTCGATCGACCCAACATCCAGTACCGCATCGTCGAGAAGAGCCGGCCTGTCGAACAGCTCGTCGAGTTCATCACCGGCGAACACGAGCACGAGGCAGGCATCGTCTACTGTCTGTCTCGCGCGAGCGTCGAACGCACGGCTGACTCTCTGCGAGGCCAGGGCATCCCCGCGCTCATCTATCACGCCGGGCTCACCGCCGAGGTGCGGGCGCAGAACCAGGCTCGTTTTCTGCGCGAAGACGGCCTGGTGATGGTCGCGACGATCGCATTCGGCATGGGCATCGACAAGCCCGACGTGCGCTTCGTCGCACATCTCGATCTGCCGAAGAGCATCGAAGGCTACTACCAAGAGACCGGACGAGCCGGCCGTGACGGGCTGCCGGCGACTGCCTGGATGGCCTACGGGCTGCAAGACGTCGTGCAGCAGCGTCAGATGATCGAACGCGGCAGCGGCGACGAGCAGCATCGCGAGGTGCAGCGCCGACAGCTCGACGCGATGCTGGCGCTGTGCGAGACGCTCGACTGCCGCCGGGTGCGGCTGCTCGCACACTTCGGCGAGGCCAGCGAGCCCTGCGGCAACTGCGACACGTGTCTGACGCCCCCTGAGCGGTTCGACGCGACCGTCCCGGCGCAGAAGCTGCTGTCGACCGTGGTGCGCCTCGAACGCGACTACCACCGCCGCTTCGGGTCGGGCTACCTGATCGATCTGCTGCTGGGACATGAGAACGAGCGCGTGCAGCAGTACGGTCACGCCGAGCTGCCCACCTTCGGCATCGGCGGCGAGCTCTCCGCCGCAGAGTGGCGCGCCGTCATCCGTCAGTTGCTGGCACTCGGCTATCTGCGCACCTCGGGTGACAAATACGCCACGCTGTCGATCACCCAGGCTGCGGTGCCGGTGCTGCAGGGGCAGCAGACGCTCGAGCTGCGCCGCGATCTGATCGGGCGTTCCGCATCAGGCGGCTCGCGTCGGCGTGGCGGTCGCGGGTCGTCACCTGCCGAGACCGTGCCCGAGGCGCTCGACCCGCTTTATCAGCGTCTGCGCTCTTGGCGCACCGCCACGGCCAAAGAGCAGGGCGTGCCCGCATACATCGTGTTCAACGACGCGACGCTGCGCGGCATCACCACGCGCCAGCCGCACTCCCTCGACGAGCTCGGCGAGGTCAGCGGCGTCGGCAAGACCAAGCTCGCCGCCTACGGCGAGGCCCTGCTTGAGATCGTCGCCGACTTCTAGCCGCGGTCCGGCAGTCGGCGATCGCTGCTGACAGCGCCCACCCTCGCGGCTAGACTGCCGCCATGACCGACATCTACAGCATCCCCCTGCACCGGCTGGACGGCACCCCGACGACTCTCGCCGAGTACCGCGACCAGACGCTGCTGATCGTGAACGTGGCGTCGAAGTGCGGGCTGACGCCCCAGTACGCGAAGCTCGAAGAGCTGCAGCGCACCTATGCCGAACGCGGCTTCACCGTATTGGGCTTTCCCTGCAACCAGTTTCTCGGCCAGGAGCCAGGCGGCGCTGAGCAGATTCAGGCCTTCTGCTCGGTGACCTACGGCGTGACCTTTCCGATGTTCGAGAAGCTCAAGGTGAACGGCCGCGACCGTCATCCGCTCTACAAGGTGCTCACCGAGGTGCCCGACGACAACGGCAAGGCCGGGCGCGTGCAGTGGAACTTCGAGAAGTTTCTGATCACCCCTCCGGCCGCAGACGACGCAGATGCGGCTCCCGGCATCCGCCGTTTCAGGCCGCGCACCGAGCCTGACGCGCCACAGATCACCGAAGCGATCGAAGCGTCTCTCGCCGGTCGGTAGGGGCACTTCCGGCCGGGTTCGGATCCACAGGCGGCAGCCGGAGCCGCCTGTGCGCTCAAAGGCCGGGCAGAGACGATGTCTCTGCCCGGCCTTTGAGCGTGCGTCAGATCACCCTGCGCCTCACAGATGCTTGCGACGGCTGCGCGCCAGCAGCATCAGACCCGCCCCGCCGAGCAGCACAGCTGCTCCGAACAGCACCGCTCCGATGGTCTCACCGGTACGGGCGAGACCGCCCTCGTCTGTCGGCGGCGCCGTGTTGAACTCGTTCGTGATCGTCACGGTCTGAGCCCCCGGCCGGTCGTCGACGGTGATCTCTCCGTCTTGCGGGTCGATCGAGACGACATCGGCCCCGCCGGTCTCAGTCTCTGAGATCTTGCAGTCAGCGCCCACGAGCAGGTCGTCGATGCTCGCCCGGTAGCCGTTCTGTTCGCTCAGCTCGACTCTGCCGTCATTCGGCAGCTCGATCGGGGTCTGCTCGCCGTCCTTCTGATAGGTGCAGACGGCCTGAGCCTCGAAGGGTCCCTTGCCGTACGCATCTGCACCCACGCCGACGCGCTTCTTGACGATGTCGATGCTGCCGACCTCGAAGGTGTTGGTGATGTTCACGGTGACGGGGTCATCGTTCTCTCCACCGACGACCACTGTGCCGTCTGCCGGGTCGAGGGCGCTCGCAGTCGCACCTGCAGACTTCGTCTCGGTAACCGTGCACGACGACCCCTTGAGCAGGTTGCCGATGGTCGCCGAGTAGCCGTTGGCAGCGTTCAGTGCGACTCTGCCGTCGTTCGCCAAGTCGATCGTCTGCTGCTCCCCGTCGCGGTCGTACGTGCAGATGGCCTGAGCTTCGAAGGGCCCGGCACCATAGAGCTCGGCCCCGTCTCCGACGACGCTCTTGTCGATCTGAAGCGAACCCACGTCATAGGTGTTCGTCGCAGTCGCGGTCACGTTCGTGACTGCGTCGCCATGAGCGATCGTCACGTCGCCGCCATCTGGATCGAGACTGGTCGCTGTCGCTGCGCCGGTCTTGGTCTCGTCGACGTGGCATTCGGTGCCCGCCGGGTAGACGCCGAAGGTCTTCGTCTCGTCGGCCAGCAGAGAGAAGGTCTCGTCCAGGAGAGTCTGATCATCGTCGTACGTGCAGATCGCATGGAACTCGAATGCACCGGTGCCGTATTTCTCGGCACCTGGACCGTTGATCTTCTTCCCCACTGTGAGGGTTCCGGCGTCATAGTGGTTCGTCACCAGCGTGCTGACGACGGCGGAAGCATCCGTTCCGACGTTGACAGTCGCCGAACCATCGTCATTCTTCCTGACGTTGTCACCGGTGATGACGGTGCTGTCGGCCTTGTCGCTGTCGGTCTCGGCGATCGTGCAGTCACTGCGCGCCGGAATCGTCTTCGCCGGTGCAGTCCAGGTGCCATTCGGCTCGAGCGTGAACTCGACCCGATCAGCGTCGCCGAACCTGACCGTCTGCCCATCGGAAGTCGTGCATCGCACGGCGAACGCGAAGGGTCCGAAGGTGCCGGAGTCTGCCTGCGTGTCGACCTTCTTCGTGACGCTCAGCCCTGACCACTGGTAGTCATTGGCGAGATCTGCGACCTGAGCTGCCGGCACCTTGTTGGTGGGCTCTCCCTTGTCGCTGGATCCTGAGGCGTAGGCATCCGGTTCGCTGATCTGCAGGGAGACGCCGTCTGCCGGGTTACGCGTCGTCTCTCCGAAGTGCCCGGCCTCGCCGTCCTCCTTCACATCGCAGGATGCTCCCACCGGAATGCCCGAGACGCGCTGAGCCGCGTAGGTGCCATCGCTCTGCTTTGTGAGCGTGACCTGCTTGGACGTCTGGCCGCCGAAGGTCAGCGGTACCTCCGTCTGCCCATCCTTTGCCGGGATCGTGCACACGACGTTCGCTGTGAACGCGTTCGGTGCGTAGGCACCGGCCTCGCCGGTCACCGCCTTCGTCACCTCGATCGATCCGGTGCGCAGATGTGTGCCGACGAGGCTCGGCGCGATCTTGTCGGTCTTGTCACCGGTGTAGAGCAGACCGAACTGGTTCCAGGCGAACTGGTCGAGAGCAGGAATGTCGGTGGCGGCACCAGTGACGTCCGCGGCGCTCTTCGGCGTGTTGCGGCTCGAGTAGGTGACGTCGGCACCCTGCCCTGGCTTCAAAGCGCCCTGGGAGGAGGTCGTGAAATCGAGTGTGACTCTGATTCCGCTGACTTTCGACCAGTCGGTGTCTCCGTCGGCCGCTGTCCAGCTGTTGGCCGCACAGGCGCTACCCGCTGCGGGAAGGGTTCCCCAGGTGGCGACACACGCATTCGCGTCGCTTGTGACCTCGACGGTCTGCGTCGTACCGGCCGGGGCGCCGATGACCTGCAGATCATCCAGGAGCTGCGGGCGATATGCGCTGCCGCGGTCGTTGCCGCTGGCGACCAGGTACTTGTCACCCGGAACCGGCAGCTGGTCGAAGAACTGCGCCCGCTTCACATCGGTCGTACCCGCGTTGACCATGTGCAGAACCCATTGGTCAGTGCCGTTGATCGTGCTGTTGGCCGCACACGGTGAGCGGTAGTAGCTGCGCCCGTTGTACCCCTGCAGAGACGACGTGCAGTTCTGCGTCGGGTCCAGAGTGTTCACCGCTCCGTCCAGAGCGCCGTTGACGCCCTTGACCACGTAGAGGTTCTCACCGAGAGTCGGCGATACGTAGTCCGAGGTCTGAGCCCCGTCCTCTCCGTCGGCAGTGACCGCACCGGCACCGTTGTTGGGCTTCGCGTCGCTCACGCTGTCCAAGGTCTGCTCGGTGAACGCCGAAACGTTGTTGGTGACTCTCTCGCCGGATGCCGGTCCAGGCTGCAGTTCGAGCCAGATTCGGATCACAGCTGTCTCACCAGGCTGCAGGCGAGAATCGCCCTGCGGCCAGGTGAACACGACTTTGCCTGCCGCGGAGGAATCCGTGGTCGGAGCAGTCTTCAGAGATCCAGGTGATCCGTCCGGCAGGGTTCCGGGGGTGAACTGCACTGGATGCCCCGGATCTGCGGGACTGCCCGAACCGGTGAATTTGAGCGCTGCTGGCAACGTGTCAACGACCTGAGTGAGATCGAGGAAGCCCGTGCCGGCGTTGCTGATCGTGATGTCCCACGGCACCATGGATCCGACAGACGCCGAACGCGCACCGCCATTCGCCAGTTTGTCGATCGCGAGCTTCGCGGTGCCTGTCGTCCAGGTGACCGGAGCCGTCGCAGGCTTCTCATCGCTGGTGTCCAGCAGGCCCGTGCTCTGCGCGGTCACCTTGTCTGTTGCACTGTCCGGGAAGGCGACAGCGGCATCTCCTCCACGCACGGTGTCACGCAGCACGGCGGTAAACGTCGCACCCGCGCTCCAGTTCGGCGTCGTCGTCGAGAACACCGAGCCGTCGGCTCTCGTGAAGGTGAACTTCAAGCCCTGAATCGCGCTGTAGTCGGCTGCGTCGACGGGAACGGCGAACGTGCCCGCCGTCTTGGGCTGCGGCTCGCTGTCCTTCCAGCTCAGAACGTTGCCCGCGCCGAACGGCCCGTAGGCCGAGACGACCACACGATCGGCACCAGCCGGGAATGTGACTGCGCCGAGCCCGGTGAAGTCGAAGTTCGTCCAGAAGCCGTCCGAGCCGTTGTCTCCGTCAGGCTGATCGGTGATATCCACGCGAGTCGGAGACACGGATGACGCCCCCTGATCTGCTGTCAGCGTCACAGTCTGGGCAGCCTTCGGATCAACGGCAGTGATGCTGCCGCTCGTGATCGACTTCCCCGGCTTCACATCGATCGTTCCGGTGGTGTAGTTCACGGTTGCATCGTCTGTGTCACCGGTCTTCGTGTCTGGCGCGAGCACCGGATCATATGACTGTGCGAACACACGGTTCTTGGAGACCTTCAGTTCGTCCGCCTTCGGCACGAATTCTGCACCGGTCGTGCGCAGCGTGTCACGCACCTGCGTGTCGATCGTGATCGACAGTGCGTTGCCGGCGCTGATCGTCCCGCCCGTCGAGACGGGGTCGGTGCCCTGATAGGTCACTGAGATCCCGACGACGTCGGCGAGGCTCCCGGCCGGAAGCGCGTTCACCTCGGCCGCGGTCGACTCGCTGAACGAGTATTGTCCGGTCTCGCTGCCCGGAGCCCCGGGGGTGAAGTGCAGCAGCCAGACCTTCGACTTCGTCAGATCCACCTCGTCGGCGACCGAAGCGCTGACGGTGATCTTGGTGATGTTCTGCCGATTGAAGGGGTTGGGCGTGCCCGGGTCGGTGTCCATCGCACCAGACTGCACATCGGCGTTGTCCAGAAATGGATTCGCCAATGCGCCCGCCGCGTCGCCCGCTGACGGGCAGGCGGAGAGATTCGTGTCATCACAGGGAGTCGGGTCGGTCACCCGCACGTATGACGCACGACTCAGAGCGTTGTTGTGAGCCGTCAGCGTGTAGCTGTTGGTCGGGTACTGGGCAGCAGGAACGGTTGCCGGCGCAGGCACCTGAATCGGCTGCTGAGCCCTGGTGTCTTTGGTCACCGCCACTGACGGATCGTAGTTTCGAACGACGATCGTGTCGTCATCTTCGTCGTGCGTGGTGCCGTTGGCCGTCGTTCCGTCGATCGCGACGGAATTGTCGACGGCGCCCAAGCCGTTGTTGAGTGCGCTGTTCGCCGTGACGAACGACCCGTCTGAGCGAGTTTTGTTGCGCAGCGTCCAGACGAGGTCGAACGTGCGATCAGCGCTCGATGCTGCCACGCCCGACCCCGGTGCCGGGGCGTAGGGGTCGGTACCGTTCTCAAGGGCTGCTGTTCGAGCGACGTCGTTCGGCACGACCGTGACCCGCACGGCCGTGGAGTTCGCTTTCTCGTCGGGGGTCAGGCGGTAGCCCTTGAAGCTGCCGTCGGGCTGCTGCCAGGCGCCGCCCGTCGGGGCGACCGTGTGCCACGCTCCGTTGGAGTACAGCTCGATCGACGCGACCGTGTCGTACTTCATGAACCACCCGTTGGAATAGGCGTCGTTCGAGACCTGCACGCCGTTGACAGCGGTGAGGTCGAACGCGTCGAAGACGGTGTTCTTCGGCGTTTCGAGGTCACTCTGCGGGTCTGTGATTCTCGCCTGTGTGATGCCCTTGCTGACACGCCAGTTCAAATGCGTGGTGGCGACGTCACCGGACTGTGCGGCAACGGAGTCACGATCCCACACCTTGCTGATGTGGCTGGCCGGCCCGGTTCCGTGGTCTCCCGGGTAGACGATGACGCCGGTATCGGCCTGGGCGTCGTCGGTGCCGGAGATCTCTGTGCCGTCGTCCGTCGTTCCGGTGCCCTTCGTGGTCGCCGAGTTCTGATACTTGGTCGACTTCTGCTGGGCGTCGTCGTCGCCATCCGTTTGATCCGTCGGCGTCGAAGCATCGAGTCGCGTGTTCTCTCTGGCTGTATAGCTCACGTACGGGCGCACTGTGGCACTTGCGGGGAACGGATCATCGGCAGGCTTCTCGAACGTGAATCGGATGCCGGTCAGAGAGTCGGCGGAGACTCCGTTCAGCTTGGCCGCCAGATCGGCGGCGCTCAGCTGGTACAGCGACGCGCCGGTCTGTGCGTCTTTGGTGTCCAGGGTGATCCAGCTCCCGTCGGCCTTCTGCACCTCGACCGTCAGCGATGCTCCGGCAGGTACCTGGGTCGGCTGAATCGAGGCAAGGTCGAAGGCGTTCCAGA
Organism: Pseudoclavibacter sp. CFCC 14310; assembly: GCF_008831165.1. Lineage (NCBI taxonomy): Bacteria > Bacillati > Actinomycetota > Actinomycetes > Micrococcales > Microbacteriaceae > Pseudoclavibacter > Pseudoclavibacter sp. CFCC 14310. The sequence goes on from NZ_WBKC01000004.1 coordinate 275,642, forward strand.
AGCCGTCTGCAGGTTTGTCGTCGGCCCATGAGTCCTCGACGACGATCTTCGTCGGCTTGACGTAGTCAGAACCCGACTCGGCAGTCGACTTCATCTCGGCGACCACTTCCTGGCCCGGCTCGACGTTGTCGGCCGGCTTCAGAGTCTTGTCGAGATGAACGTTGACAGCGGGCTTGATGATGGTCAGGTCGGCCGAGTCGGAATCGGTGCCGGTCTGGCCGTTCGCCGCCTCGACGTTCGATGTGGCGGTATTGGTCGAGGTCAGCGTGGTCTCGTCTCCGAAATCGACGTCGCTCGTGGTCGAGACCCTGAACTTCACAGTCGTCTGACCATTGCTGATGATGCTGTTCGTCTCTGCGCCGAACACGACGTCGAATCCGGTGACGACGCCAGCCGGAGTCTGCGGGGTGTCTCCGTCGGCGAAGGCGACCTCCTTCGTCGTGCCGTCGCTCATGTGGAAGACGACCTTGCCGCTTGTGGCGCTGTCGGGGTAGGCGATCGGATCGGTGAATCCGGAGAACTTCGTTGTGTCGGAGAAGAACCCGGAGTTGTCCGAGATCGTCAGAGTCTTGACCGGTGATGCGGTGTTCTTCGCCAGGATCGTGCCGGTCGTGGTGTTGCCGGCCGGCAGGCGGCTGGGCGTGAACGACTTGTCGACGCTCGTGGCGATCGCGCTCGGAGCCACCGTGTACGTGGCGTCATCGGTCTTGACCTCGCTCTTTGCGTCGCCCTTGGCAGTCTGCGCCTGAGCCACGTTGGCGATGGTCGACGTCTTCGTCGACAGATCGCTGTCGTCGTTGCGGTCGGTCGCTCGCTGCACCAGCTGCAGCTGGATGTCGTCAGCCGCACGGGGCGCGAGGGCACCCTGATAGGTGAAACGCAGGCCGCCGACCTCGTCGTTGGTCACACCTGCGGGCAGCACGAAGTCGACGCCGGGTGTGCCGGTGACCCAGTGCCACTGTCCGTCCTCGCCCTTGACGTAAGCATCGACCTGCACGGTATCCGCCCCGGCCGGTTTCTGAGAAGTGCCGAACCCCGTGAAGTCGGTGATGCGGAAGGGATTGTTCTCGGCGAGAGCAGCGGCGCCGTCGGTTGCGTCAGAGGACTGCGGCTCCTGCACGACGAGGCTGTCGACCGTGACGTTGGAGGTGTTCGACGACTTGAGCGTGATGGTCGATGCATCACCAGGGTTGTATGAGGCCTTGGCGGGCGTCCAGCCCTTATCGACTGCCGCATCGATTCTCTGATCGACCTTGACGACGACATCGGCCGAGTCTTCGTCAGCGCGTGAGTTGTCGGCGGTGCTCTTCGCAGTGTTGGTGATCGTCTGGCCGTTGCGGGGGTCGTCGGGCGAGAAGTCGGCCGGCACCTGCAGCGTGACATTGATGTGGGCGGTCGTGCCGTCGGCCAGGCCCTTTCCACCGGGGAACGCCTGATTCAGGTCGAGGACGAATCCGGTGTCGGCGCCCACAGTCTGGGGCTGTGGCACGGTGCTCTCACCGTCTTTCCAGGTCACCACACCGCCGACCTCGTTCGGAGTCACCTCGACACCATTGATTCTGAAGCCCTGGAGTTCGGATGGCAGTCGGTCGACAGCCTGAGCGTTCAGGCAGTTGCTCTCAGAGCACTTGAGATCGATCTGATAGGTGAATGACTGGCCGGGCTCAAGCGTCCTGAGATCTGCTCCGTCGACAGACTTGCTGATGGCCAGGTATTCGGGCAGTTCGTCAGCGACCGCTGGCAGTGCCTGCGCCAACGAGCCGATCGCCGGCGCGAAGCCGCTGACGACGAGAGCGAACGCACTGACGATTCCCAGCATCCCACTCAGGAGGCGTTTGCGCCTTCCACCGTTCGTCGCAGGCTGTTCCTGCACGTGCCTCTTCGCCCCTATGCCCATGTCTTTGTCCTTCATTCCATCCCCGTGCACGCCAAGGCGCCCTCACTGTCCGAATCCATCGGCTGCGGAGAGGGCAGACGCACTGTGCATGAGAATAGGCAGCGGTTCTCCAACAGAAGTCGGTTTCTGGAAGAATTCACCCCAAGAATCACCCCGCCTTGACAGCTGTCATTCACGGGGTATGGCTATTGGGTATACTCGCAGAGTTGCCGTCTTCGGATGCGCGACGCCTGGAGGATTCGCCTAGTGGCCTATGGCGCTCGCTTGGAAAGCGAGTTGGGTGCAAGCCCTCAGGGGTTCGAATCCCCTATCCTCCGCTGTGCTAATGTTGCAGTCGGCTCCTCGTGTGACGACATCCAGGCCAATTCCCCCAGGGCGGAAACGCAGCAAGGGTAACCGGGCTCTGTCGGGTGCGCGAGGAGTCTTTTCTTTTCTCAGCACACCGGCCATCGTCTCTGCACACCAGTACGACGTGCGCGTGTTCGCTCACAGATGTACGGCATCCACCGTTCGTGTCGTACCCGACGGGTACTCTTGACACGTGGTCACCGCACTCTATCGACGCTATCGCCCAGACACCTTCGCCGACCTCATCGGTCAGGAGCAGGTGACGGCTCCCCTGTCCACCGCGCTGCGCACGAATCGTGTGAACCATGCCTATCTCTTCTCCGGGCCGCGCGGCTGCGGCAAGACCACGTCGGCACGCATTCTGGCCCGCTGCCTGAACTGCGAGCAGGGCCCCACTGACACCCCATGCGGCGAATGCGCCAGCTGCCGCGAACTCGCGACCGGCGGGTCCGGCTCACTCGACGTCATCGAGATCGACGCAGCCAGTCATGGTGGCGTCGACGACGCCCGCGACCTTCGCGAGCGCGCCGTGTTCGCCCCGGCACGTGACCGATACAAAGTCTTCATCATCGACGAGGCCCATATGGTCACGGCAGCCGGCTTCAATGCGCTGCTGAAGCTCGTCGAAGAGCCGCCAGAACACGTGAAGTTCATCTTCGCGACCACCGAGCCAGAGAAGGTCATCGGCACGATCCGGTCGCGCACGCACCACTATCCCTTCCGGCTGGTGCCCCCTGCCACGATGCTGCCGTTTCTCGAGAAGATCCTGTCTGCCGAGGATGTCTCGGCTGAGCCCGGCGTGCTGCCTCTGGCCGTGCGTGCGGGCGGCGGTTCGGTGCGTGACACCCTGTCGGTGGTCGACCAGCTCATCGCGGGCTCTGAGACCGGCACGATCTCGTATGCACGCACCATCGGACTCCTCGGCTACACGCCCGGCGATCTGCTCGCCGAGGTGATCGACGCCATCGGGCGGCAGCAGGCCGAGCAGCTGTTCCTCAGCGTCGACAAGGTGGTGCAGACAGGTCAGGATCCGAAGCGCTTTGCCGAAGACGTGCTCGAACGACTGCGCGATCTCATCGTCGTGCAGGCCGCCCCTGACCAGGCGCAGGCGATTCTGCGCGGCACGAGCCAAGACGAGCTCGATGTGCTGCAGCGCCAGGCTCGCGAGTTCGGCACGGCCGAGCTGTCGCGCGCTGCAGACATCGTCAATCACACGCTGAACACGATGGCGGGCACCACGAGCCCGAGGATGCAGCTCGAACTCATGTGCGCACGACTGCTCGTCCCAGCCGCCGATGCGAACGAGCTCGGCGCCCTGAGCCGCATCGACCGCCTCGAACGCCGCATCGGCGTGCAGGGTGCCGCCGCAAATGGTGCCCCGAGCAATCGTGGAGGTGCACCACAGACTGCTTCGCCAGAGCCCGCAGCGCCTCAAAGGGCGCAGCCGGGGCAGGAGACTGCCCCGCAGCCTGCGGCACAGGCCGAGGCTCAGCCTGCAGCCCGACAGTCGGTGCCAGCGCAGAGTGCCGAGCAACCGAAGGGGTCAGCCCGGCTTTCCCCCGCTCCGTCCGAGAGCCCAGCGGGCAAGACCTCGGCCCCGGCCAGCGCTCCCGCGCCCTCGACGACGCCGCCGGCTCCCCCAGCCGGCGCTGCCGCCCCTGCCTCCGGCGAGAGCACGACCGCCCAGCAGCAGCCGAGCGCACCGGCAACTGTGCTCACGCTCGATCAGATTCGAGCCAGTTGGGATCAGGTGCTCGCGCATTTGGAGGGTACGAACCGTCGCGCTTGGATCGTTGCGATTAATGCCAAACCGGTGGCTTTCCACGACGACGTCCTGACTCTGAGCTTCGCTTCGTCGACAGACGCCGAGAGCTTCCGCGGCAGCCGCACCGGGTCGAACCCGGCCGCAGACGGCGTACGCGATGCGCTGCAGCAGATCTTCGGCATCCGGATGCGTTTCATCGCGCACAGCGGCAGCACCCGACCCGCCCCGCAGGTGACCGGCAGTCCCGTCCCTCGCGACGCCGGCACCCCCGGGTCTGCCCCTGCAGAGCCGACGAGTCCGACAGCGGGCGATACAGCCGCATCACCCTCAACAGCGACGGCGCCAGCGAAGAACTCCGCAGAGCCTTCGGCCCCGCCGTCGACCACTCCGCAGCCCGCCTCCGCTGCCGCCGACGCTCCTTGGCCAGAAGAGCTCCCGCCCGAACCTCCCGAAGACGAGTACGGTGGTGCTCCTGCCCCGGACGATCTCGATTCCGAGACCCCGCAGTCGGCCGAACCGCCCACCCCGCCTCCTGCACCGACGCAGCAGTCGACCACCCCACACCACCGAGCGCAGTATGGCGAAGCCGTGATTCGCCAGATGCTGCATGCGAAGCCGATCGACGAGCGCTGAGCGCCCGCCACGCGCCGGGAGTCACCTGTCACGAAGCACGAACAGTAGGAGCACATGTACGAAGGTCTGATCCAGGATCTGATCGACGAGCTGGGGCAGCTGCCCGGCATCGGCCCGAAGTCTGCCCAGCGCATCGCGTTCTTTGTCGTGCAGGACGAGCACTACAATCCGACCAAGCTCGCGCAGACGCTCGCGGCCGTGCGCGAGCATGTGCATTTCTGCAGCATCTGCGGCAACCTCACCGAGACCGACGTCTGCAGCATCTGCAGCGACGCTCGACGTGACCAGACGGTGATCTGCGTCGTCGAAGAGCCCAAAGACGTGGCCGCGATCGAGCGCACCCACGAGTTTCACGGTCTCTATCATGTGCTCGGCGGCGCGATCAGCCCGATCGACGGCGTCGGCCCCGATCAGCTGCGCATCACGAGCCTGATGCCTCGGCTCGCCGACGGCACCGTGCAAGAGGTCATCATCGCGACCGACCCCAATCTCGAAGGCGAGGCCACGGCCACCTATCTCTCCCGGCAGCTCAGCTACCTCGACATCTCAGTGACCAGACTCGCCTCCGGCCTGCCCGTGGGCGGCGATCTCGAATATGCAGACGAGATCACGCTCGGCCGCGCGTTCGAGGGGCGACGCAGTCTCTGACGCATCAAGGCCCCGGCCACACACAGGCCTCGTGAGCGCGCAGCGCAGACGTCCGTCTCACCGCCTGTCGCCGGAGGCGAGAGTCGTCGACTGGCTCACTCGCTTCGTGTGCGAGTGAGCAGGTCGGCAAGTGCAGCCGCCGAGAGTTCGGCTGCGTGCCCGTCGCCATAGGGGTTCGAAGCATGGGCCATCCTCGCCCACGCCTGCGAATCGGTCAGCAGCTGCTCGGTCTCGGCCACGATGCGGTCGCGATCTGTGCCGACGAGCCGAACCGCGCCCGAGGCCACCGCCGAGGGGCGTTCAGTCGTCTCGCGCAGCAGCAGTACCGGCACGCCGAAGGTCGGCGCCTCCTCCTGCACCCCTCCAGAGTCACTGAGGATGACATGGGCTCGGCTCATCGCGTGCACGAAATCGGGATAGCTGAGCGGCGTGGTGACGATGATGTTCTCGCAGCTGTCGATGAAGGGTGCAAGCGTGGCATGAATCATCGGATTGCCGTGCAGCGGAATGAAAATGTCGATCTCAGGATGCGCCGCTGCCAGCGCCGCGAGCGCCGCCCCGATGTGCCGCAGAGGTTCGCCCCAGTTCTCGCGGCGATGCGTGGTCACCAGAATGTACGGGCGCCCGCTGTCCAGCAGGGCTCGCAGCCGCGGGTCTGTGACGGGCAGATCCTTGGCTGTGATGTACTTCAGCGCATCGATCACGGTGTTGCCGGTGACGATCACGCGGTCAGCTGGGATCCGCTCCTCCAGCAGGTTGTGTCTCGCGCGCTCTGAGGGGGCCAGGTGCAGCGATGCCACGAGCGAGATCAGGCGCCGGTTGGCCTCTTCTGGAAAAGGCGAGCGGATGTCCCAGCTGCGCAGCCCGGCCTCCATGTGCACCAGAGGCACATCCCTGTTGAAGGCTGCGATCGCGGTGCCCGCCGCCGTTGTCGTATCGCCCTGAACGACGATGCAGTCAGGCGGTTCCGGCGCCTCGACGATGAGTCTGTCTACCCCGGCGATGACCTTGCTCAACAGCTCGTTCACGCCCTGCCCGGGCTGGAACACGTCAAGATGGTCTGTCAGCGCCGGGTGCAGATCGAGCACCTCGTTGACCTGCTCGAGCATCTCTCGGTGCTGTTTCGTCGAGATCGCGACTGGTGCGAAGAGCGGCGAACGTTCGAGAACGTGGACGAGCGGGGCGACTTTGATGCCTTCGGGCCGCGTGCCGTAGATCACCCAGACGCGCAGCGGATGGTCAGCTGCCGCTGCAGTCGCTGTCACTGTCGTCGGGTCGGGCTGCGTCATGGCGAGAGGATTCCTTTCGATGGCTGATGCCTCGTCCAGGGCGCGGTCAGACGGACAGACTGAGCGCGGGGTCGTCGTCGATCGGCTCTCTCGCCGTCTTCGACCAGGACTGTCTGTGCAGCAGCTGCCGCAGGGCGGCCTGATACACCACCGGATAGATTATCCAGCTGTAGATCACGAAGCAATGCGCCAGCGCGATGGCCAGCAGCACTCGCCACGGGCCGTTTCCACGCAGCGAGGCGAGCATGGCGGCCACGCCGGGCGCGAATGACATGAGATAGAACATGACCCCCGTGATCACTGCGATGTGCAGATGCTCGATGTCGATGGCGACGTAGACGACGCTGAGCGCGACGGTGGCTCCGACGAGCGCCTGGGTGCATGGGGTGAGCAGATACCAGATCTGGTCGGCACGTGCGAGCGGCCTCATGCCGGTGCGCGGCTGGGCGATCAGGCGAAGCGCCTGCCAAGTGCCCTGAGACCAGCGCACACGCTGTCGGTAGAGTCGGCGAAGCGAAGACAGCCCCTGCTGCGACACCCACGTCGAGTTCTCCTGGCGCCCTTTCCATCCCTGTTCCAGAAGACGCACGCCGAGATCCTGGTCTTCGGTCAGACGGTTGCGCCACGGGCCGCACTCGTCGGCGATCGACTGCAGAGCTCTCAGACGGTTGAACTGCCCGTTTCCGCCCATGTTGGCGGTGTCGAGCGCCGAACGGCCGCGTTGATAGACCCAGCCGAAGACGGCGAACTCCAGATCCTGCACCCAGGGCAGCACACGAGCACGGTTGTAGATGCGCACGAGCACCTGCACGCCGCCGACACGCGCGTCGTCGAAATGAGGAGTCACCGCCCGGGGAGCGTCAGGCTCCAGACGACCGTCGGCGTCGACGATGACGATGACGGTGTGCGCCTCGTCGAACTGCGCGAGAGACGAGGTCGGGTCACTGCGCTCGGCCAGCAGATGGCGGTAGGCCGCGTTGAGCGCTGCTGCCTTCCCCTGGCGGGCACTCGGTGGTCTTCTGGTCAGTACCAGCACGTCGTCAGAGGCCGAGGTGATCTCGTCGAGCACCGCGCCTGTGCCGTCCTCTGACCCGTCGTTGACCACGAGGATGCGTCGGTGCCGAACGTCGACCGCCTGCAGCCGCGTGACCGAGTCGCGAATGGTGGTCTCCTCGTTGAGTGCGGGAACGACGAACACCCAGAGGTAGTCGTCGGTCGCCTGGGCCGGCCCTGAAGAGCCGTGGCGCGAGGTCGCCCGAGCCCCCTTGGCCATCAGCCACAGCTCCGAGAGGATCGATATCAGAATCGTGACGAAGACCACCCAGTAGACCGTCTGAAGAATCGGAGGCAGCCCGCTGAAGGGGTTGATCGCGACAAGAATGTCACGCAGTGACTCCAGCTGCGACATTTCGGCACCGCCTCGTCGATGTTCTCGGGGCACAGGTGTCATGCCCCTCATCACAATAGTTGCTCAGTATGAGAAAGACGTGTGCGACGACCCACCCTGCCGTGGGCGCGCAGCACCGGTTAGACTGGAGTTCGGCAGTCATCCGACGCGTGGGGCCTCGACGGCGCTGCGCGCAGAGATCTCGGCCACCGCAGACTCAGACAAGGCAGGGAAGACCGCGTGGCACTCGTCGTACAGAAGTTCGGGGGATCATCCGTCTCGGACGCAACGGGCATCAAGCGCGTCGCCAAGCGCATCGTCGAGACGAAGAAGGCCGGCAACGACGTCGTCGTCGTCGTCAGCGCCATGGGTGACACCACCGACGAGCTCATCGACCTCGCACACGAGGTCTCGGTCACTCCCAGCGGCCGCGAGCTCGACATGCTGCTCACCGCCGGAGAGCGCATCTCGATGTCGCTGCTCGCGATGGCCATCATCGCCCTCGGGCAGGAGGCCCGGTCGTTCACCGGGTCGCAGGCCGGCCTGGTCACCGACGCCATTCACGGCAACGCCAGCATCGTCGACGTCACGCCCAAGCGCGTGTTCGAAGCCATCGAAGACGGGGCCATCGCCATCGTCGCCGGCTTCCAGGGGTTCAACCGCAGCACCGGCGACATCACCACGCTCGGTCGAGGCGGCTCGGACACCACCGCCGTCGCGCTGGCCGCGGCCATGCACGCCGACGTCTGCGAGATCTACACCGATGTCGACGGCGTCTTCACCGCAGACCCGCGCGTCGTGCCCACCGCGCACAAACTCGACTTCGTCACCAGTGAAGAGATGCTCGAACTCGCCTCGTCGGGCGCGAAGGTGCTCTATATTCGCGCCGTGGAGTTCGCCCGCCGTCATCACGTGACCCTGCACGTGCGTTCGTCGTTCAGCAACAAGGCCGGCACCATCGTCGCCGAGCCCGAAGAGGGAGAGACCGTGGAAGCACCCATCATCACCGGAGTCGCCACTGACAAAGACGAGGCGAAGATCACCGTCATCGGGGTTCCCGACAAGATCGGTCGCGCCGCCGACCTCTTCAAGGTCGTCTCTGACGAGGGCACCAGCATCGACATGATCGTGCAGAACATCTCGGCCGCGGCGACTGGTCGCACAGACATCTCTTTCACCCTGCCGACCGGCGACGGCCCCCGGGTGGTCGCATCGCTGCGTCGTCATCAGGAGGCGCTCGGCTTCGAGTCGATCCAGTACGACGACCAGATCGCGAAACTGGCAATCGTCGGCGCGGGGATGCGAACGCATCCCGGTGTCTCGGCTCGCTTCTTCTCTGCGCTGGCTGACAACGACATCAACATCGAGATGATCTCGACCAGTGACATTCGCGTGTCAGTGGTCACCCGGCTCGACAGCCTCGACGAGGCCGTGCGCGCCGTGCACACCGCTTTCGGCCTTGACGCCAACGGCGAGGCCGTGGTCTACGGAGGAACAGGACGATGAGCACCTACACACATCCCACCCGCCCGCTGAACGTCGCCGTGGTCGGCGCGACCGGCCAGGTCGGCGGTGTCATCCGACGCCTGCTCGACGAACGCGACTTCCCGGTCGATCAGCTGCGCTTCTTCTCGTCACCACGCTCTGCCGGCAAGACCCTGACCTGGCGCGACCGCGAGATCATCGTCGAAGACGTGACCATTGCATCCGCCGACGATCTCGCCGGCATCGATCTGGCGCTCTTCTCGGCAGGCGGCGCGGCGTCACGCGAGTACGCGCCGAAGTTCGCAGCCGCCGGTGCGATCGTGGTCGACAACTCATCGGCCTGGCGTGGCGATCCGGATGTGCCGCTGATCGTGCGCGAGGTGAACCCGCATGCGCTGGCTGGGCTGCGCAAGGGCATCATCGCGAACCCCAACTGCACGACCATGGCGGCCATGCCGGTGCTCAAGCCGCTGCACGATGCGGCCGGGCTCAAGAAGCTCGTCGTGAGCACCTACCAGGCGGTGTCGGGCTCCGGTCTCGGCGGCGTCGAAGAGCTCGCTTCGCAGGTCGAGGCCGTGGTGAAGCAGGACTTCCGCCAGCTCACCTTCGACGGCGACTCGGTGGAGTTTCCGACACCTCAGAAGTACGTCGCGCCGATCGCCTTCGATGTCGTGCCGCTGGCCGGCAACCTCGTCGACGACGGCTCGCTCGAGACCGACGAAGAGCAGAAGCTGCGCAACGAGAGCCGGAAGATCCTCGAGCTGCCCGAGCTGCGTGTGGCGGGCACCTGCGTGCGCGTGCCGGTGTTCACAGGCCATGCGCTCTCGATTCATGCCGAGTTCGAACGCCCGATCTCACCAGCGGATGCCGAGCGCGTTCTGGCAGCCGCGCCTGCCGTCGAGCTGAGCGCGGTGCCGACCCCGCTGCAGGCCGCCGGAGCGGACCCGAGCTTCGTGGGTCGCATTCGGCAGGATCAGACCGTCGACGACGACCGTGGCCTCGTGCTCTTCGTCACCAACGACAACCTGCGCAAGGGCGCGGCCCTCAACACCGTGCAGATCGGCGAACTGATCGCCGACGAGCGCTTCGGCGCCTGAGCAGCGCGATTTGACCCGGCGCTATGATGGATGAGGTGTCGGCGTGCTCGACACCCCGTCGGCGAAGAGGCCGGCACGAGGCCGAAGTGAAACTGGAGACCCGTCAGTGACTACACCGCTTTCCCGCAACGACCGCGACGTGATTCTCGTCGGGGCGGGCATCATGAGCGCAACGCTCGCCACCTTCCTGAAGATTCTGCAGCCCGATTGGTCGATCGAGGTGTTCGAGCGCCTGCCCGGCGCTGGGCGTGAGAGCTCAGACCCGTGGCACAATGCGGGTACCGGCCACTCGGCGCTGTGCGAGCTGAACTACACACCGCAGGCCGCAGACGGCACCGTCAGCATCGACAAGGCCGTCAACGTCAACGAGCAGTTCCAGCTTTCGCGCCAGTTCTGGGCGCATCTCGTGAACGAAGGCCACCTCGAGGCCGACCGTTTCATCCACACCGTGCCGCACATGAGCTTTGTCATGGGCAAAGAGCACAGCGACTTTCTGAAGGCACGCTATGAGGCGCTGAAAGACCACCCGCTGTTCCAGGGCATGGAGTTCACCGGCAACAAGCGCACCATCCAGCAGTGGGCGCCCCTGCTGATCAAGGGCCGCGACGGCGAACAGCAGGTCGCTGCGACGCGCACCGAGGCCGGCACCGACGTCGACTTCGGCGCACTGACCAAGAGCCTGCTCAGGTTCGCCGCCGAGCGCGACACCTCGATCACGTACAACGCCGAGGTTCGCGACGTCCAGCGTCGGGGCGACGGCCGTTGGTCGCTCAAGGTCAAGAACCGCGGCAACGGTGCAACCGAGACGTTCACCGCGAAGTTCGTCTTCATCGGGGCCGGCGGCGGTGCCCTGCACCTGCTGCAGAAGAGCGGCATCCCCGAGATCGCCGGCTTCGGAGGGTTCCCGATCAGCGGTGAGTTCCTGCGGGCCAAGACCCCAGAGATCGCCAAGCGACATCACGCCAAAGTCTACGGTCAGGCTGCTGTGGGCGCACCGCCGATGTCGGTGCCCCACCTTGACACCCGCTACGTCAACGGCGAGCAGCATCTGATGTTCGGCCCGTACGCGGGCTGGTCTCCGAAGTTTCTGAAGAGCGGCTCCTGGACCGATCTGCCCGGCTCGATTCGCTTCGGCAACATGGTGCCCATGATCGACGTCGGCCTGCACAACTTCGACTTGGTGAAGTACCTCGTCGGCGAGGTCGCGCAGAATCACACCAAACGTGTCGAGGCCCTGCGCCAGTTCTACCCCGAGGTGAACGGCGACGATTGGGAGCTCATCGTGGCCGGCCAGCGGGTGCAGGTGATCAAGAAGAAGGGCAAAGGCGGCGTGCTCCAGTTCGGTACCGAGGTCGTGGCATCGTCAGACGGCTCAATCGCCGGCCTGCTCGGGGCTTCGCCGGGCGCCTCGACGGCAGTGCCGATCATGCTCAAACTGCTGAAGCAGGCGTTCCCGTCTGAGTTCGACGGCGCCTGGGCCGAGCAGATCAAGACCCTCGTGCCCACCTACGGCACGAACCTGAGCGATGACGCAGATCTGGCGGCGAAGACGTTCGCGTCGACGGCGGAGGTGCTCGGACTCACTGCGTAGCCCCTGACCGCAGTCTCTCAGCACGTCCGACGGGGGCGGCCCGCGATGCACATCCGCGCCGCCCCCGTCTCGTCTGTTCCGTTTCCACACCTGTAACAGCGACGGTCTACACTTGGCGGGTGACTTCCACACCCCCAAACTTCTCTGAGAACCCAGACGCCCAAAAACGCGCTGGAGAGGCTCCCCTGCCGTCAGAGCCGCCGACCACGACCGGTGCGTTCGACATCCCCATGCACACCCGTGTGCTCAGCGGGCCGATGCGCACCATCGCCCTGCTCTCGCTGGCCCTCGGCGGGTTCGGAATCGGCATGACCGAGTTCGTCACCATGGGCATCCTGCCGCAGCTGGCCGAGGGCCTGCTGCCCGATCTCGCCGCCAGCGACCCCGAGGCCGCGAACGCGAGCGCGGGACATCTCATCTCGGCGTATGCGGCCGGCGTCGTGGTTGGGGCTCCGCTGATCACCGGGCTCACGGCCCGCTGGCCGAAGAAGCGTCTGCTGCTGGTGGTGCTGACCTGGCTCGTGCTCTCGAATCTTGCCGTCGCACTGCTCACCACGCTCGGGCAGGTCGCGATCGCGCGTTTTCTCTCGGGCCTGCCGCACGGGGTCTACTTCGGGGTGGCGTCGATCATCGCCGCGCGACTGATCGGCCCGGGAGCGCAGTCGCGCGGAGGCGCGTTCGTGCTCGGCGGCCTCACGGTGGCCAACGTGATCGGCGTGCCGCTGGGCACGTTTCTCGGGCAGCAGACCTCATGGCGCTCGGCATATCTCGTGGTGGCGGCGACGTTCACGCTCACATTCGCCTGCATCGCCGTCTTCGTGCCCAGCGACCGGGGCAATCCGGATGCCAGTCTTTCGACCGAGTTCAGTGCCTATCGCCGTGTGCAGGTGTGGCTGACGATCGGCATGGGTGCCGTCGGGTTCGGCGGATGGTTCGCGTTCTACAGCTACATCTCGCCGATCGCCACAGAGGTCGCCGGCATCGAGCCGGTGTGGGTGCCTGCGGTGCTGGTGGTCACCGGGTTGGGCATGACGTTGGGCAACATCCTCGGTGGGCGCTTCGGCGACCGCAGCATCTTCTTCACGATCCTCGCGTCGTTCGCGCTGATGCTCGTGCTGATGTTCGCCGGTCAGTTCGTCTTGGGGCTGAAGTACACCGGCAGCTTCTTGATGCTCTTCGCGTTCGTGTTTCTCATGGGCATTGGGTCTTCGATGCTCGGGCCGGCCGCCCAGTCGAGGCTCATGCAGGTCGCACCGGGCAGCGAGACGATCGCGGCGGCCAGCCATCACGCGGCGTTCAACATGGCCAACTCGATCGGTGCGTTCTTAGGCGGGCTCGTGGTGGCATCCGGCGCCGGCTATCTGTCGACGCTGCAGCTGGGCATCTGGCTGACCCTCGGCGGCATGGTGTTCATGTCTGTGTCGTTCGGGCTCGATCTGCGACCGCGACGGCAGCGTCTGGCCTGACCACTCGGGATGCCCCGGCAGTCGGGAGCCCGCCAGCGTCAGGTGCAGGTGCGTTCAGCGTTCAGCGTTCAGCGTTCAGAATTCAGAATTCACGGTTCACGGTTCACGGTTCAGAGTTCAGAGTTCACGATTCAGAGTTCATGGTTGACGGACACCGGCCCCGACCGGCATCCAGACATGGCAGATGTCGTCTCCCTCACATCCAGACATGCCAAATGTCGTCTCCCTCACATCTAGACATGCCAAATGTCGCCCCCACGCATCCAGACATACCAAGTTCCATGTCTCGATTGCTGTGGCTGACATTTGGCATGACTGGATGCCCCAGCCGGGCGTCGTGGGGGCTGACAAGCGACATTTGGCATGACTGGATCACAGGGACCGTGACCGTGTGCGCCACGCCATGCCCGCCGACCATGCCGTTTGCGCTCAGCGGCCCACGAGGTGGAAGAATGTGAGCATGACTGAGAACTACGCCAACGATGAAGCCGTCGAGAACGCCCTGCACCGGTACAAGCAGGTGCTCTGGAACGCCGTCGACGAGGGTTCGACGGTCGATGACGCGATTGAGGCCGGTCTTGAGGCGATGGAAGACAACGACACTTTCCAGGAGCTGCTCACCGACGACCCAGACGACCTGATTCAGGCGGTCGATGCCGAACTGGCTCGCGATGCCGAAGAGGACGAGGGCGACGATCTTGACGACTCACTCGACGACGAGTGACCTCGGGGGCCAAGCCGCTCGCACCAAGTGACTTGGCAGTACCTCAGGCGCCGAGCGAACCTGCATCGGTCGTGCTGACGTCGATGCGCGAGAAGTTCAGCCATGACCGCGACGCCGTCGGCCCACGCTGTCCCTGGTAGTGCGACCCGTAGCTCTTGGAGCCGTACGGGTGCTCCACCTCGCTCGACAGCCTGAAGAAGCAGAGCTGTCCGACTTTCATGCCCGGCCACAGCTTGATCGGCAGCGTCGCCATGTTCGACAGCTCGAGCGTCACGTGGCCGCTGAACCCGGGGTCGACGAAACCGGCCGTCGAATGCGTCAGCAGCCCGAGACGGCCCAGCGAACTCTTGCCCTCCAGCCGGGCGGCGATGTCGTTCGGCAGGGTGACCTGCTCGAATGTCGCCCCCAGCACGAACTCGCCGGGGTGCAGCACGAACGGCTCGTCACGATCGACCTCGATCAGCCGGGTCAGCTCTGACTGTTCCTCGGCCGGGTCGATCACTGGATATTTGTGATTGTCGAACAGACGGAAGTATCGATCGAGACGCACATCCACGCTCGCAGGCTGCACCAGTTTGTCTTCGCTGGGCTCGAGTTTGATGCGCCCTTCGGCAAGTTGACGGCGAATGTCGCGATCGGAAAGCAGCATGTCACCAGTGTAGACGGCGCATTCCCCATCGCTCTCCACCGATCAGCCGATCGCCTGGAGCAGGATGCCCCCGACTGCGCCCAGAATCACCACGGCCCACGCCGGGGTCTTCCACGTCATCAGCAGTGCGAAGCAGACCAGCGCGAGCACGAACGAGGTCGGGCCGGTCACCCCGGTGATGAAGACCGGGCTGTAGAGCGCGGCAGCGAGGATGCCGACCACTGCTGCGCTGGCACCGCGCATCAGACCGGCCGCCCAGGCACGGGTGCGCAGGCGATCCCAGAACGGAATCACACCGAGCACCAGCAGCATGCCCGGCAGGAAGACGCCCGACAGCGCGATCACACCGCCGGCCACGCCGCCAGGGCCGAACGACGAGATCGCTCCCAGATAGCCGGCAAAGGTGAAGAGGGGACCCGGCACGGCCTGCGCGGCACCGTAGCCGGCGAGAAACTGCTGCCCGTCGACCCACCCCGGGTCGACCACACCGGCCTGCAGCAGCGGCAGCACGACGTGGCCCCCTCCGAACACCAGGGCACCCGACCGGTAGAAGACGTCGAAGAGCGACACTGCGGCCGACCCAGTCGTGATGGCGACCACTGGGCCGAGCACGAAGAGCAGGGCGAAGATCACCAGGCAGCCCGCCCCAAGACGGCGCGACAGACGCAGCCCGCCCACCGTCGATGTGGTGCGCACCGCGTCACGGCACCACAGCATCCCTGTGACGGCGCCCATCGCCAGCGCCACGATCTGCCCGAGCGACCCGGCCAGCAGCAGCGCACATCCTGTCGCCGCGACCGCCACGCCCACGGTTCGGCGGTCGACGAGCAGCGACCGGGCCATGCCCATCACGGCCTGAGCCACGATCGCGACAGCCACGATCTTCAGCCCCGAGAGCAGCCCAGCGCCCAGCGGCCCCGTGAACCACTGTGCGCCGAAGGCGAAGGCGATCATCAGCGCAGCCGAGGGCAGCGTGAAGCCCACGAATGCCGCGAGGCCCCCGAGCAGCCCCGCACGCCGCACGCCCAATGCGAAGCCGACCTGGCTGCTCGCCGGCCCGGGCAGAAACTGACAGAGCGTGACGAGATCGGCGTATTCGCGATCGCTGACCCACCGTCTGCGCTCGACGAGGTCGGCGCGAAAGTACCCGAGGTGCGCGACCGGGCCGCCGAATGAGGTCAGCCCAAGGTGCAGAAACGCCCAAGCGACCTCCCAGACGCCGCCTTCAGCTGTCGAGCGAGCGGGCGCGTGACCAGAGGCAGCGTCGTCAGACGACGAGTCATCAGCAGCAGGGCGGTCGGCGTCGAAGTCACAGGCGTCAGGGCTCACCGCAGCATCGTGCGACACGCAGATGAACGCCCGCTGAACGATCCGCTCACACCGAGATCGGCAGCAGCACGGCGCCGGTCAGCAGCCCGGCCACGACGAGCGCCCAGAACCCGACGACGAACGTCAAGTCGCGGGTGCGCCACGGAATCTCATATCGCTCGGTGCGCGAAGATCCCGCACCGAATGCGCGCGCATCCATCGACAGGGCGACGCGCTCGGCATGGCGGATGCCGCTGGCCAGCAGGGGCAGCGCATACCCGGCCGCCCGACGCAGCACGGCGATCGGCCCGCGACCGTTCGAGACGCCGCGCACCCGATGCGCCCGCCTGACCTGCTCCAGCTCCTGCCCGAAGCGCGGTACGAAACGGTAGGCGGCGAGCGCCGTGTAGCCCAGCCGATAGGGCACGTGCAGCCGCCGCACCAGCGCCCGAATCGTGTCGACGCCGGTCGCCGTCAGCCCCGGCAGCATGCCGAGCGCCGCCACCGTGCCGACGCGCAGGGTGACGCCCAGGCCGATCAGCCACATGCCGGTGGTGAACCGCCAGTCGCCGATCTGCCAGAGCGTCTGCTGCTGCTCGGCTTTGGTGGGATCCATCCACAGCCCCACGCTGATCGAGAGCGCCGAGATGCCCACCACGATGCCTCCGATCACCGCAGTCAGCCGCCGCCAGCCCGCACCGGATCCGACGATGACGACGAGCAGCACCACGGTCAGCATGCCGAGCAGCGCACCGATGTCGTGCAGGGCGAGGGCGACGACGGTCAGCGGCAGCATCGCGATCAGCTTCGCCACCGGGTTGAGTGTGGCCAGCGGCGCCCAGCGGGGTCGCTCGCTCGCCGGAACGGCCGGGTCGAACATGCTGGTCGTGGTCGGTCGCGGCCGCGGCCGTCGTCGCGGCCGTCGTTCGGCGGATGCCGTGGTCGCCTCGTCTGGCAGCGACGGGCCCGACGATGATCGGCTGATTCTCGCCGCTGCCGGCAGCGAGAGCCCGTTCCTGCCGGTCGGCCCTGTCTGCAGCTGCTCGAGCTGCTGCAGCCTGGCGACCATGTGCCAGCCCGGAGCGCGCACTGCGGCCATGGCTCGTGCCAGCGGCGGTCGCAGCAGACCCGCACGTTCGAACGCATCACCGGCCAGCACCTCGGCGGTCGGGCCGAAGGCCTCGAGCCGACCGTCGTTCATGACCGCGACGTGGGTCGCCTGCTCTGTCACGAGCTGCATGTCATGGGTCACGATCACCACGGTCGAGCCCGCATCGACGAGTTCGCCCAGCAGCGCGACGAGTTCGGCCGCCCTGGCCTGATCCTGCCCGTAGGTGGGTTCGTCCAGACAGAGCACGGGAGCACCGGTGATCAGCGCGGTGCCCACCGAGAGGCGGCGTTTCTGCCCGCCCGAGAGCAGATACGGGTGCATCTCGCAGAGGTCTTCGAGCCCGAGGCGTCGCAGCATTGCGTCGACTCGCGCTGCGATCGTGGGCTCGTCGAGTCCCTGCAGATGCAGGCCATGAGCGAGTTCCTCGCGCACCGTGGGGGTGATGAACTGATGCTCCGGGTTCTGGAAGACGAAGCCCACTTCACGCGCGAGTCTCCGGGGTGAGGCCGTCGCCACATCGAGCATTCCCCGATCGGAATATATCCGCACGCTGCCCTTCGGCGGCGACACCACTCCGGCCATGCGGTGCAGCAGCGTCGTCTTGCCTGCGCCGTTGCGGCCGACGATCGCCACCAGCGAGCCGTGGGGCACCTGCAGCGACACGTCGTCGACGAGCGGCTCGTCACGTTCGCGAGCATGTGCGCTCAGATGCCGCACGTCGAGTGCCACGCCGGCGGCGGCCGCGTCTTCGCCGACGGCAGTGCGGGTCTCCACCGTTTGCGACGCCGCACTCGGCTCTGCCGGCAGCGCGCCGGAGGCGACCCCGGCATCCACCGCGGCCGTCAGCTCGGCCGGAGTCAGCGGCAGCGGCCGCAGCCCGAGCCGTCGACCGGCCACCGTCGAGACGGGCAGCCAGACGCCCAGTCGGTCGATCTCGTCGGCATGGGCCTCGAAGACGCTGCGTGCGGGCCCGTCAAATCGCACGCGTCCGACCGCGTCGAGCACGATCACCCGGTCGACGATGCTCATCGCCTCGTCGAGGTTGTGCTCGATCAGCAGGATGCCGTGGGTGCGTTCAGCGGCGATCTCACGCAGCAGCGCGTAGACGTCGACCACGCCCTGCGGGTCGAGGTTTGCGGTGGGCTCATCGAGCACGATCACCGGTGAGCCGAGCGCCAGGGCGCAGGCGATGGCCAGCCGCTGCCTGCCTCCCCCGCTGAGGTCGCCCGGGTCGTCGCGGCGGCGATCCCACAGGTCTACGCGACGCAGCGCGCTCTCTGCGGCGACCAGGATCTCTGCACGAGGTCGCTGCAGGTTTTCGAGTCCGAAGCAGACCTCGTCGAGCACGGTGGCGGCGACGATCTGCGCGTCTGAATCCTGAAAGACCATCGCCACGTCGGTGGCGATCTGCGCGACACGAGCACCGGCGACGTCTGTGCCCGACACAGTGACCGAGCCGGTGACCGTGGCCGACACTTCATGCGGAATCAGGCCGTCTAGCGTGAGCGCCAGTGTGGACTTTCCCGCACCGGAGGGCCCGAGCAGCAGGGCCACCTCTGCGGTATGCAGATCGAAGGTGACGCCGTCAGGCGCAGCCTGTGCGCGCTGCGGGTATGTGACGCCGAGGTCGTGCACCTGCACGATGGTCTCGCCCCCGACGAACGGGGAGGACCGGGCACACATGTCTCAATGGTCGCAGCGCCGGCCGCTGCGCACAAGTGTCAGCTCTCGGCGTCTCCGAAGAGCGCATCGATGTCGGCCTGGTCGACGTCGATGAGACGAGACGGGTTCCAGACGGGGTTGCGATCTTTGTCGATGACCTGGGCCCGCACGCCCTCGCGGAAGTCGGGCCGAGCCGTCAGACCGGCGCACAGCCGCAGATCGGTCTCGAACACCTGCTCAAGCGTGCTCTCGGCTGCCAGTCGCAGCGCCCTCTCGGTCACGATCAGCGAGAACGGGCACATGCCGGCGATCAGATCGGCTGCCTCGTCGGCGGAGTCTTCGCCGTGGTCGTGCAGCGCGGCGATCACCTTCGACGGCGACGGGTCGGCGAAGGCCTCGTCGATGCCGGCCTGGTTGCGCACGAGCACCGATGCCGGCGGCTCGACCGCCGAGGCGCCGATGATTCGACGCGTGTTCTCGACTGCCTCGTCACCGCTTCCGACGCCGGCGATCAGACCGTCGACGACGTCGCCAAGGTAGTCGCTCGGCACGAAGTGGCCGGCAAAGCCCATCGCCATCGCATCTGCTCCGGTCATCTCTCCGGCGGTGTACGCCAGCAGGTGGCCGAGCCGCCCGGGAGCCCTGGCCAGCAGCCAGGTGGCGCCGACGTCGGGCATCAGCCCGATGCGCACCTCGGGCATCGCCACCCGTGAGCGCTCGGTCACCACTGGGAACGCGCTGTGCGCGCTGATGCCGACGCCCGCCCCCATCGTGATGCCGTCCATGAAGGCGACGACGGGTTTGGGATACCGTGCGATGCAGAGGTCGAGCGAGTACTCGGCCTCGAAGAAGTCGTAGCGTTCGAAGGCGGATGCCTGCGAGAGCGCTCGGATGTCTGCACCGGAGCACAGGCCTCGCGCACCGGCACCGCGAATCAGCACCGCCTGCACCCGGTCGTCGTCGATCCATGCGTCAAGCTGGCTGTGAATGGTCGCGATCATGTCGGCGGTCAGCGCATTGATGGCCCGTTCACGGTTGAGCAGGATCTCGCCGAGGCGGCCGCGCACAGTGGTCAGCACATCTGTCTGTGTCGTCTGAACAGTGCTCATGACCCCGATTTAAGCACGTGCTGCCGAGAAGCGCCGCACCAGTCGATGATGATATACGCTCACCGGCATGCCCCGGCTCAACGCCGCTGTCTCACCGCGGCGTCCGTCGATGCTCGTGCAGCGCTCACGACTTCATCCGAACGTCACGTGTGTGGGCTAGGTTTAACCGCATGAACGCACAGACTCCCGACCACGACGCCTCCTCGCGGCGAGGCGGCACCGGCGCTGCCTTCGACGCCCACGACGCCGAGCACTACGACGATCGCCCGCTGGGCAACCGCCATCACATGAACTTCTACACCCGCCGCTGGGTACGCCCCGAGGATCTCAACGCGAACGGCACGCTCTTCGGCGGGTCGCTGCTGAAATGGATCGACGAAGAAGCCGCCATCTATGCGATCGTGCAGCTCGGCAACGAACGCTGTGTCACGAAGTTCTACTCCGAGATCAACTTCGTCTCGAGCGCCTGGCAGGGCGATCTGATCGAGATGGGTCTGGTCGCCACGAAGTTCGGCCGCACCTCGCTGACGATGAGCTGCATCGTGCGTAACATGATCACACGCAAGACGATTCTCACCATCAACGAGATCGTGTTCGTGAACCTCGGCCCCGACGGCAAGCCTGCCCCCCATGGCTACACCGAGATCACGTATCTGCGCGACCGCATCCCCAAGCGCACCGGCGGGTCGATCCCCCGCGCACCCATCACCGAAGTGCTCCCGGTCATTCATCCCGAAGACGCGCACTCAGTCGATCTGGATCA
The DNA here is from genome assembly GCF_008831165.1 of Pseudoclavibacter sp. CFCC 14310. Classification (NCBI taxonomy): domain Bacteria; kingdom Bacillati; phylum Actinomycetota; class Actinomycetes; order Micrococcales; family Microbacteriaceae; genus Pseudoclavibacter; species Pseudoclavibacter sp. CFCC 14310. Next base: position 296,574 of record NZ_WBKC01000004.1, read on the forward strand.
GTAGGGCTGAGCTGCTGACGAGACGGCGATCCCGCCGGGTTGCCGCTACTTGTGTGCGATCAGCTTTCGCCCTGTCTCATAGATCCAGTAGTGCAGAGGCCTCACGGGCTTCTCCCAGGTGCCGAGGTAGTGCCGCGCCTGGCCGCCGAATGACTTCTTGAACTTGGTGAATCCCTGCCACGGGTGATCCGCGGGCGCGTCGTCCGGCGCGATCCCATAGAAGTCGAACCACTTCTTGCCGTCGGCCTGGGCGTCGAGGATCATCTGCACGAGCAGCACTACGTTCGCTGCCTGTTTGCGGTACTGATAATCGGCACCAGCATGTGCGTAGTAACGGGTGTCTCCGTGGTCATAGGCCAGTGAGGCAGCGGCGATGGCGCCGTCGACGGTGGCCAGATACAGCTTGGCCGTGCCCGACGGCATCAGGGCGGCCGCCTGATCGGCGATGTACTCGGCGTCGCGCAGATGAATGTCTTTGCGCTCGGAGACCTGCCCCATGAGATCGGTCAGCAGACGCACGTCGTGCGGATCGGTCGAAGCCCGCACGACCACGCCATGTCGTTCGGCCGACTGATAGGCGCGCCGCTGCCCGCCCCGGATGCCTTTCAGAATCGCATCATGACCGACCGAGAGATCCAGCCGCCAGGTGTCTTCGGGCTGCACATGATGCACGCGGTGATAGCCGCGACGCGTCAAGACCTGCTTCGCGTCGGATTCGGCCTGCTCGTCGACGCCGACCGGCTCGACGCGCACGAAGACGGCGCCGCGGCTTCGGCTCTGACTCTCGAGCGCCTCGAGCCCCGCGTCGAGGCCTTCTGCCGAAGCGAAGCTGGGGCCGTAGGGGGCGTACACACGCCGAGTCCTCATTGGCCCGGTCTCGACCAGACCGCTCACGCTCCAGTCGTTCCCGGCAGCGGTGAGGCCGTTCACGCCCTCGCTGCGCTGAAAGGCCGCCCAAGCAGCTGACTGCAGTACATGTGTCATGGTTCAGAATCCGGTCTCAGTCGTCTCGGGGTAATACTTGCGATACTTGCGCCGCTGGTTGGCCGACGCGAGCATCAGGTAGAGCCCTCGCCTCAGCGAGCGTTCCACCCGAGGATACTTCAACGGTTCGACCACCTGTTTCGTGCGCAGCAGCCGCCGTACCTCCTCAGACTGTGCCCCCGTCAGATACTTCAGCAACAGACCTGTCGGCACTGTCGTGTACAGCACCCGTTGCGAGACGACGTCTGGGCTCTGCGGGGACTCACCGGCGATGACGTCACGGACGACGGCGGCAGCGGGACTCGTGCCGCCGGCGCTCACGTAGTAGTTGTTGCGACCGATGCGCGGGTTCACCTCGAAGAAGACCGCGCTGCCGTCACGCGGGTCGATCTTGGCGTCGAAGTTCGCGAAGCCGTGATAGTCCACGTGCTCGAGAAACCGTCTGGCCTGGTCGAGCAGTTCGTCGTCGCGATCGCTGATCATCGCGGCGGGGATGCCCATGCCTGCCGGGGTGTGGTCTTCCAGAAGCACCCGTGCGCCAGAGAGCATCGTGACCCGGCCCTCGCCGTCGACGTAGGCGGTCACCGACCGTTGGGTCGTGTCGTCGCCGGGAACGAGCTCCTGAACGAGGAACTCGCCGCGGAAGCCGCCCGTGCGCAGGGTCTGCCAGAGTCGTTCGAGCTGCTCCGCAGTCTCGACGAAGTAGATCTTCTTCTTGCCGTCGAACGACATTGTCTGCCAATACGAGCTGACCGCCGGCTTGCAGACGAGAGGGTAGCGCAGAGTCACCGCCTCCGGCTGCCAACCGGCGTCGTCGGCCGGTGAGAAGTCAATGGTCTGAGTGGTGGGCACACGCATGCCGACCTCGCCTGCGATCCGCGCGAACTGCTGCTTGTCCGAGACCTCTTCGAAGGTCTGCAGCGACGGAAACGGCAGCTTGTAGCCGGCGTTCTCAAGCTCGTCGCGAGCGCCGACCAAGAGCCGTGCATACCAGTCCGAGTTCGTCAGCAGCACCAAGTCGACCTGGTCGGCGCCTGCCGCCTCCTGCTGTTCACGTGCGCAGGCCACCAGGGCGTCGATGAGTCTCTCGGGATGCTGCCCGACCGTGATGATGCGCAGGTCGATGATCGAAGATTGCCCCACTGCGCCGGTCTCAGCCTCGGCGAGAACGATTGAGCGCACACCATAGGTCTCATGGAACGAGCGGACGAGTGCGTACACCCCGATGTCTCCGCCGACGATGACTGGCTGCAGTCGTCTCGCAGCCGTCTGATTCGAATTCATCCCTGCCTCCCGGTCGCCACGATGGCGGTGACCAGTCTAACCGAGGGGTCTGACCGTTCAGATGTACATCGCCGGGTCGCGGAACTGCTCCATGTCTTCGGGTTCGACGTTCGCCGACGAACGGCCCGACCCCGTCGCTGCGCCGGTGAGCCCGTCGGTCGTGGCCCGGTGCGCGGATGCCGCGCCGAGCCCGTCGCGCAGACTCCCCTCGTCTCGCGGTCGGGTCTGCGGACGCGGGCGCGGTTTGGCCGGAATGCCGACCAGCAGCGAGTCGGGCGGTGCGCCCTTGACGACGACGGCGTTGGCTCCGATCGACGAGTGCGAGCCGATGGTCACCGGCCCGAGCACCTTGGCGCCCGCGCCGATCAGCACATGATCGCCGATGGTCGGGTGCCGCTTCTCGGCTGCCAGGCTGGTGCCGCCGAGAGTCACCCCGTGATAGATCATCACGTCGTCGCCGACCTCAGCCGTCTCGCCGATGACCACGCCCATGCCGTGATCGATGAAGAAGCGACGCCCGATGCGTGCGCCAGGATGAATCTCGACACCGGTGAGAAAACGGCTCAGCTGTGAGACGAACCGCGCAGGCCCCTTCGCGTGATGGTTCCACAGCCAATGGGCGAGACGATGGTTCCAGATCGCGTGCAGGCCCGAATAGAGAAAGAAGATGCCGGCCGCGGACCGCGCCGCAGGATCGTGTCGACGAGCGTTGTCGATGTCTTCGCGAAGTCTGCTGAACACGCCCACGACTCTATCTGCTGTGCCGTCGACCTGGTCAATCGACTCGGCAGACGCAGCACCGGTCACGACCGGCATCTTCGCATCGACTCAGTCGAGCAGGTCGCTGTAGAGCGACGTCGACAGGTAGCGCTCCCCGAAGTCGGGGATGATCACCACGATGGTCTTGCCCGCAGCCTCGGGACGCTTGGCCACCTCGAGCGCCGCCCATGTCGCGGCCCCCGCCGAGATACCGGCGAGGATGCCCTCCTCGCTGGCCAGCGCGCGTGCGGTCGCCGTGGCGTCGGAGAACTCCACGTCGATGATCTCGTCGTAGAGCTCGGTGTCGAGCACATCGGGCACGAAGTTCGCTCCGATGCCCTGAATCTTGTGCGGCCCGGGCTTTCCGCCGTTGAGAATCGGCGAATCGCTAGGCTCGACGCCGATCACCTTGGCCTCAGGGTTGGCTGCCTTGATGATCTGGCCTGCGCCGGTCAGCGTGCCGCCCGTGCCGATGCCTGCGATGAAGTAGTCGACGCGCCCCTTGGTCGCCTCGACGATCTCGGGGCCGGTGGTCGCACGGTGCACGGCGGCGTTCGCAGGGTTGGCGAACTGGCTCGCAAGAATGGCGTTGTCGCTCTGCTCGACGAGCTCCTTGGCCTTTGCGACAGCACCTTTCATGCCCTCGGAGCCGGGCGTGAGCACGATCTCGGCACCGTAGGCACGAGCGAGCACGCGGCGCTCGACCGACATGGTCTCAGGCATCGTGAGAACGACATGGTAGCCCTTGGCAGCGCCGACGAATGCCAGGCCGATGCCCGTGTTGCCGCTGGTGCCCTCGACGATGGTGCCACCGGGTTTCAGCTCGCCGCTGCGTTCGGCGGCCTCGACGATCGCCGAGGCGAGGCGGTCTTTGACGCTGCCTGCGGGGTTGGTGAACTCGACTTTGGCGAGCACGTCGGCAGCGCTGTCGCCCGGCAGCCTGTGCAGGCGCACCAGTGGGGTGTTGCCGATTGTAGAGAGGATGCTGTCGTGGATCTCAGCCATGTCGTGATGCCTTCCGCCGGTCTCTTCGCACACGCCGAACGGCGCGCCTCTCGCAGACTATCGAGCGCCTGCGGCATCCCGACGAACCGGCCGTCGCACTTCGTAACAGAGAGTCAGACCGGCAGCGTCCAGTCGACGCCCTGGCCCTCCTGCTGCTGCAGCCAGTCTGAGGCGCGGCTGAACGGGTGCGATCCGAAGAAGCCTCGGTAGGCCGAGAGCGGGCTGGGGTGTGCCGACTCGATCAGATGTGCGTTCGGCAGCATCGGCGCCGCGCTGCGCGCGTCGCGGCCCCAGAGAATGGCGACCAGCGGGCGATCGCGCTCACCGAGCGCCCGAATGGCGCGCTCCGTGACCTGCTCCCAACCGATGCCGCGGTGCGACGCCGGTCGGCCGAGTTCGCACGTGAGCACGCGGTTCAGCAGCATCACGCCCTGACGCTCCCATGGCGTGAGGTCGCCGTTCGCCGGGGCCGGCGCACCGATGTCGTCGTGCAGCTCGGTGAAGATGTTCTGCAGTGACTTCGGCAGCGGCCGCACGTCGGGCCGAACCGAGAACGAGAGCCCCATCGCATGACCGGGCGTCGGATATGGATCCTGCCCCACGATCAGCACCCGCACGGCGTCGAGCGGCTGCTGAAAGGCCCGGAACACGTCGGGGCCGCCGGGGGCGTAGTGGCGCCCGTCGAAGACCTCGCCGCGCAGGAACTCGCCGATGTGCGCGATGCGCTCAGTCTCAGGGGCGAGCACCGGTGCCCATGACGGGTCGACGAGGTCGGCGACCGGATGCGGCTGAGGGTCGGTCACGACAGTTTCGGGCGCAACGGGCCCCGATGCAGCTTGTGCTGCGCCGACTGGGCGACCGGACGCACCACGACCAAGTCGAGGTTGATGTGCGGCGGCAGCTCGATCGTCTGCACGTTCACCAGAGCGACGTCTTCGGCGCTCAGCGGATGATCCACATCGGCGTAGACGTCGTCGGCCTTCGCCTGGTCGCCGTGCAGCCGCTTCAGTGAGAACTCCTCGGTGTGCACCAGTCCCGGAGCAATCGCGATGACACGGATGGGCTCGCCGCTGAGCTCGAGCCGCAGCGTGTCGACGAGCGCCTGCTCGGCGTGCTTGGCGGCGGTGTACCCGCCACCGCCTTCGTAGACGCCGAGCCCGGCCGTCGAGGTCAGGGTGAGGATGCTGGCCCAGCCGTGCTCGGCGGCGGTGCGTCGCAGCACCGGCAGCAGCGCCTGCGTCACGCGCAGCGTCGCGACGGTGTTGATCTCATACATCTGCACCCAGTCTTCGACACGACCGCGCTCGATCGGGTCGACGCCGATGGCTCCACCGGTGATGTTCAGCAGTGCGTCCAGCCGACCATGCTCGTCGACGAACTCGGCAAGCGCCTGCACCTCGGCCGGCGACGTCAGGTCGGCGGCGAACGGAATCGCTCCGGTCTGCGCCGCAAGCTCGTCGAGCCGCTCGGCACGGCGAGCCACGGCGATGACCTGCCAGCCGTGTTCACGCAGCAGTGCCGCCGTCGCGCGCCCGATGCCGCTGCTGGCGCCGGTCACCAGTGCCGTGCGCTGTCGGTCGTCGGTCTCGTCGAGCTCGACCACGCTCGCGCTGAGCGGAGGATGGGATGCCTGCGGTTCTGGAGTCGCTGGTGTCATGCAGAACATCCTAGATGCTGCCCTTCGCAGAATTGCCGACTTGATAAAATACGGTGATTCACCCATTCGGCAGAGGCGGCCTTCACATGCAGCAGTACGGCGACGGCCGAGCACACGCGCACCGCATCGATCGGGCACGCGACAACGACAGCGACCTCTTCTCGCCGGTCACCGACCGCATGATCGCGCGTGTCGCCGGCAAGCCGCCGGTGACCGGGGCCTGGCTGGTCGGCGATCCTCCGGGGCGCCGACAGTTCGTGCACGTCGGCAAGCAGGATCTCGAGTTCGGCGGGCGCCTCGACTGCGTGCGCGTCGCATACGAGACGTGGGGCGAGCTGAACGCCGACCGCAGTAACGCCGTGCTCATCCTGCACGCGCTGACCGGTGACAGCCACGTCGCCGGCGTGCGAGAACTCGGGCATCACACCGCCGGCTGGTGGGCCGATCAGATCGGCCCTGGGCGCCCGATCGACACCGATCGCTTCTATGTGGTGTGCGCGAATGTGCTCGGCGGCTGTCAGGGTACGACGGGCCCGAGCACGATGCGTCCCTCGGGCCAGCCGTGGGGGTCGCAGTTTCCGTATGTCTCGATCCGCGACATCGTGCACGCGAGTCACAACTTCTCGACCACTCTCGGCATCGACCGCTGGCACACCGTGATCGGCCCCTCGATGGGCGGCATGCAGGCGCTGGAGTGGGCGATCATGTACCCCGACGACGTCGAACGACTCGTGGTCATCGCCGCGCCGGCGGTCACGAGCGCCGACCGCATCGCCGTGAACTCGGTGCAGGTCGACATGATCCGCAGCGACCCCGACTACCTCGGCGGCGACTACTACGACCTTCCTGAGGGCCGCGGCCCATGGCATTCGCTCGCGCTCGCCCGCCGGGTCGCCGTCACCAGCTACCGCAGCGCCGAAGAGTTCAACACCCGTTTCGGCCGTTCGGCCCAGTCCGGCGTCTCACCGCTGGGCAAAGGCGGACGCTTCGCCATTGAGTCATATCTCGACTTTCACGGCAACAAGTTCACTCGGCGTTTCGATGCGAACACCTACATCACCATGCTGGAGGCGATGAACTCGCACGACATCGGCCGTGACCGCGGCGGGGTCGTCGAAGCGCTCGGCAGCATCACGGCGAAGTCATTGGTCGTCGGCATCGACTCCGACCGCCTCTACGGCATCGACGAGCAGCACGCCATCGTCGCAGGTCTGCGCACGCACATCGCCGGCGACGAAGCGGTCGTGGTGCACTCCCCCTACGGGCATGACTCGTTCCTCATCGAGCGAGAGGCGATCGGGGCGCAGCTCGAACGGATCCTCTCGGCCTGAGCTCGACCACGGCCCAGATCAGCAGCGCGACCAGCAGCAGGTTGCGCACGGTGATCACCCACAGCATCCACGCGCTCAGATTCAGCAGGTAGCCGTACCATGACGGGTAGATCACCTGTGTGAGCACTCCGATCAGGGACGTCAGCGCCATCGGCACCCACCAGCGCGGAGGACGCACCGCGGCGAGCAGCAGCACGGGCGCCACCAGCCACGCCTCGAACTGCGGCGACCCCACCTTATTGCACACGATGAAGGTCGTCACGAGCGCAAGCGACGCCCAGGCGAACACCTGCAGCCGGTCGACGCCTACGCGCTGCAGCCGCCAGGCCAGCAGCGCGATCGCCAGCACCATGATGCCCATCAGCACTGTGACGGTCGTCGCGATGACGGGTGACGACGCACTGATCAGCTCGTTGGTGTATATCTCGTGGTTGTAGACGACCGCACCGTCGCCCGAACGCGCCCTCCAGAGTCCGGCGGTCGCGCCGACCGCCTCGATCTGCAGGTTGCGCGAGGCCTGGCCGCCGACGAAGCCGAGCAGGTTGGCGACGTCTGCGAAGCCGCGCCCGCTGACGAGGGATGCGATGGCGGCCACGACGGCGAGGCCTCCGGTCAGCGCGACGCCGGGTGCGATCAGCGCGCGCAGCATCCGGCGGCCCCGCCCCCAGAACGACGAGACGGCAGCCGCGAGCACAGCCGCCGGCCAGACCTTGACCCACGTGCCGACGGCCAGCAGCAGCCCGGCAAACGCCGGGCGGTGTTCGAGCAGTGACAGCGCGATGACGACGAGGGCGAGCGCGACCGTGTCGACGCGCCCCAACGCGACCGGTCCGAGCAGCAGCAGGTAGACCGCCCACCACCATGCGGCACGCATGCGGCGCTCGTTGCGAAACCCCTCGGTGAAGACGCCGAGCGCGACGACGTTCAGCAGAGTGACCATGATCAGCCAGCTGAACGTGTAGTCCAGCCCGGTCGAGGCCCAGAGCGTCAGTGGCAGGAGCATCGTCACCAGAGCGAGCGCCGGATAGACCCATGGGTCCGTGATGCCGTACCAGGTGCCGTTCCGGACTGCGTCGAACGACCAGAGGTGATAGACGCTGGTGACGTCGCCGAAGGGTGCGCCGTACTGATGGCGGCCGCTCAGTGCGAGCCAGAGGTGCACCACGAGGAACGCCACGATGAGCACGGTCGGTCGTGCGGCAACTCTGCTGACCACGGTCATGAGTCTCGGTCGCCGGGACGCGGCCGTCTCTTCGGTCGAATCCGTCTTCGGTGCGCTGCTGGTCATTGAAGGTCGAGTTTACCGGGCGCTGCCGACGTGCTCGTCTGGCAGCGCCGTCTCAGGTTCCGTGCTCTCCACCCCAGCGGCGTCTGACGACCTGATGCGGGTGAGAGCAGGCAGCTGGTCAGTTCTTTCGGTCAGCTCTGCCGCCGCGGCCCAGCAGCCAGCCGATCAGAATGCCGATGAGCAGCAGGATCACCGTGAAGATCCAGAAGGAGCCGCTGATCTGCATGCCGAAGAGCACCAGCGTCACCGTCGAGGTGTTCTGGAAGATGAAGATCAGGGCGAGCACGACGAGCACAAGCGCGGGCCACGTCTTCTTGAGCCACCCACCGACCCGCTCGCCTGCGGTGACCTCGTGATGCGGTGTGGGGTTTCTCTTGTCAGCCATGGTCTCTTCCTGCCTGTGTCTGGAGCTGATCGCTCGATCACCCCACAGTTCCCTGTGCTCAACAGTATGACCGTTCCCACGCTCTTGCACAGGAATACTGTCGTATGCGATGCGCTCTGCGAGCGACGGCTTTCGATACACTGTGGATCAGAGACGTATGCCGTCCGTCATGTTCGCCAGATGAGAAGGATCACGATGAGTTCCGTTCCCCCTGAAAACCCGACGACTCCGCCGGCGAACTGGTATCCAGACCCGGCTCAGACCGGCTGGCTGCGCTGGTGGGACGGCTCCCAGTGGACCGAGCACACCGCACCCGACCAGCAGGCGGCCGCTCCAGGATACGGCTCGCCCGCCCCGCGCAAGGGCAAGACCGGGCTCATCGTCGGCATCGCAGTGGCCGGTGTGCTGCTTCTAGCCGGAATCACCATCGGCCTGTTCGCGGTGATCGGCAATGCCACGAGCAGTCCCAAAGAGGTCGTCGCGAAAGCCATCGCATCGGCCGAGAGCGGAGACTGCGACGGCGCCGCCAAGTACTACACGTCGTCTATGGCCTCGCAGCTCAAGGCAGGCTGCAGCCAGATCGGCAGCCTGCCGAACGGTCTGAACGACAGCGGCTCGGGCTCTGGCACCACGAACGGCATGAACATCTCGAACGACTTCTCGTCAGAGAACATCACCGGCGACTCCGCCACGGTGACCTACGCCGTCGACGGCGAGTCCGGCTCCGGTCTCACGAAGGTCACCGTCTCAGGCACGTACGACTACAAGCTGGTCAAAGAGAGCGGCAGCTGGAAGATTTCGGGCATCGACACCTCGAACATGAAGATCGACACGCCGGGACTGGGCGACCTCAGCAAGCGCTACGGCGACCTGGGCAGGCAGTACAACAACGATCTGAACGATGACTACGGCGACCTGGGCGATTTGGGCGACCTGGGTCAGTACGGCAGCGGTTCGGGCTCCGGAGCAGGCACCGGAGCGAGCTCCACCCGCCTCGGCGCCACTATCTGACCGCAGGCCGCAGAGCCGGCGCACCCACCGCATCCGTCCAGACCGCGACAGCAGAGACGACGCGGCAGAGACGGCGACAAAAGACGAGCAGGGCCGCACCCACCGCATGTGGGTCGCGGCCCTGCTGTCATCTCAGCCGATCAGGCGACCGGCCAACGCTCAGGCCTCGACGCCGAGCTTCTCACGCTCGGCACGGGCGGCGGCGACCATGTCGGTCAGCGCAGGCACCACCTCTTCGTATCGACGCGTCTTCAGCCCGCAGTCGGGGTTGACCCACAGCAGCTGGTCGGGAATCGACTCGAGCGCGATGTCGAGCAGCCCCTCGATGTCGGCCTCAGTGGGCACGCGCGGCGAGTGGATGTCGTAGACGCCCGGCCCGACCCCGCGGCTGAAGCCGGCGGCCTTGATGTCGCGCACGATGTCCATCTTCGAGCGCTCGGCCTCGACCGAGGTCACGTCGGCGTCGAGCCCGTCGACGGCGTCGATGACCTGGCCGAACTCCGAGTAGCAGAGGTGGGTGTGAATCTGCGTGCGGTCGGCGGCGCCGGCGGTCGCCAGACGGAACGACCCGACCGACCATTTGAGATAGTCGGCGTGGTCTGCCCGCTTCAGCGGCAGCAGCTCGCGAATGGCCGGCTCGTCCACCTGCACGATGTCGATGCCCGCGGCCTCGAGATCGGCGATCTCGTCGCGCAGCGCCAAGGCGACCTGGTCGGCGGTGACGCCCTTCGGCTGATCGTCGCGCACGAACGACCAGGCCAGAATCGTCACGGGGCCGGTGAGCATGCCCTTGACCTGCTTCTCGGTGAGCGACTGCGCATAGCTGATCCACTCGACCGTGAACGGCTTCGGGCGCACCACGTCGCCCCAGAGGATGCTCGGGCGCGTGCAGCGCGACCCATACGACTGCACCCACCCGTTCTCGGTCACGTCGAAGCCCTCGAAGTTCTCGGCGAAGTACTGCACCATGTCGTTGCGCTCGGCCTCGCCGTGCACGAGTACGTCGAGACCGATCTCTTCCTGCAGCTTCACGACGTCGGCGATGTGCCCCTTGATCTGCTCGTTGTAGGCGGCCTCGTCGATCTCGCCCTTGGTGAACTGCGAGCGCGTGCGGCGGATCTCCGGCGTCTGCGGGAATGATCCGATGGTGGTCGTCGGCAGCAGCGGTAGGCCCAACTCGGCCTGCTGCACCTGCGCGCGCTCGGCATACGGTGTGCGCGTGAAGTCGGCGTCGGTGAGCGCTGAGATGCGTGCGCCCACCTCGGGGCGGTGCACGCCGGCATGCTCAGCGCGGGATGCCAGCGCGGCAGCCGCTTCGTCAAACGCTGCCTGCACCCCCGCTTTGTCGCCGTCGTAGGCGCGGGCGAGCGTGACGATCTCGACGACCTTCTCTGCGGCGAAGGCCAGCCAGGAGCGCAGTTCGTCGCTCAGCTTCGACTCGTCGTCAAGCGTGTGCGGCACATGGAACAGCGACGTCGAACTCGAGGCCACGACTCGACCCGCCAGAGGACGCAGCTCTTCGAGCTTCGCGAGCGCGGCATCCAGATCGGCACGCCAGATGTTGTGGCCGTTGATCACTCCGGCGACCACCACTTTGTCTTTGAGCCCGGTCACGCCGGGGGTGTCTGCGGCAGGCACGTCGCCTTCGACCAGATCGAGCGCGATGCCCTCGATCGGGGCCTCGGCCAGTGCAGGCAGTGCCTCGTCGAGAGCGGCGTACGACGCCTGGGCGAGAATCTGCGGGCGCTTCTCGAGCGCGCCGAGCACCTCGTAGGCGTGCTTCGCCGCTGCGATGAGCTTCGGGCGGTCACTGGGCAGCAGCTCGCTGACCAGCGCCGACTCGTCGAGCTGCACCCACGGCGCATCGAGCTCGGCGAGGCCGGCAAGCACCTCGGCGTAGACCGGCAGCAGGTCGTCGAGGCGGTCGAGCGGGTCGAAGCCCTCAGGGGCGTCGGCCGTCGGCTTCGCCAGCGCGAGCAGCGTGACCGGGCCGACGATGACCGGGCGGGTCACGAACCCGTGCGAGAGCGCCTCGGCGAAGAGCAGGGCCGGCTGATCGCTGCCCTGGCGGAAGGTGGTGTCGGGCCCGATCTCAGGCACGAGGTAGTGGTAGTTCGTGTCGAACCATTTGGTCATTTCGAGCGGCTGCACGCGGTCCACCCCACGGGCGGCGGCGAAGTAGCCATCGAGGCTCAGGCTGCCGTCTTCGTCGACCCACTGGTCGAAGCGCTTCGGAAGGGCACCCACGAGCACGGTGGCGTCGAGCACCTGGTCGTAGTACGAGAAGTCGCTGGGGATGCTGGCGTTGTGCGCCTCGAACCCGAGATCGTGGAGACGGCGCCAGTTGGTCGCACGGATCTCGGCTGCCGTCTCGGCCAGCTCCGGTGCCTCGATGCGGCCGCCCCAGTAGCGCTCGAGCGCCTTCTTGAGCTCTCGGCTGCGACCGATGCGCGGGTAGCCTAGTGCAGTGCCGCCTTCAAGGCCGGCCCCTGTGTGTTGAGTAGCCATGGTTCTCTTCCTGTGTTCTGGCCGAGCGCGCCTGCAGGCGAAGAGCTGAGGGCGTCGAACACCCTGAGCGCGGTCGGCTCGTCATTCATGGTGAACAGCTGTATGCCCGGGGCTCCGGCTCGCGCCAGCTTCTCAGCCAGCTCAACTGTGTTCTGCACCGCGATGTCGCGGCGAGTCTGTGCATCCGGTGCGGCGTCGAGCGCTGCAGCGAGCGCAGGCGGCGGGGTCAGCCCGGAGAGTTCTGAGATGCGCTCAAGACGGCGCACCGTGGTCGTGGGGGTGAGCCCGGGAACGATCGGCAGCGTCGCACCCGTCGCAGCGACCAGGTCGAGAAAGCGTGCGTAGTCTTCGGCGTCGAAGAAGTGCTGCGTGATCGCGAAGTCGGCGCCCGCCTGCTGTTTGCGGGCGACGTTTTCGGCGTCTTCGCGCAGATCTCGGCTGTCTGGATGCCCGGTCGGGAACGCTGCGACGACGATGCGGATGCGCTGCCCCGCCGCTTCGGCACGCTGGCTCACTCGCGCGATCAGGTCGGTGGCGTGCGGCAGCACCAGGCCGCTGCCGTCGTCGCGGGCGTCGCCGCGCAGAGCGAGGATGCCTGTGACGCCGGCTTCGAGCAGCTCGTCGATCGTCTCGTCGAGCTCACACAGAGACGCGGCCTGGCAGGTGAGGTGTGCATAGGTGGGCACCCCGGACTGTGCGATCCAGGTGACCAGCTCTTTCGTGCCAGCCTGACGGCTGCCTGCTGCGCCATAAGTGACCGTGACGAAGTCAGGACCGAGCTTCAGGAGCTTGCGCACAGCGGTCACGTTGCGACGCAGCTGAGGCACTCCCCTAGCCGGAAAGACCTCGAGCGAGAGCGTGGGCGCCGCGACGGTCGGCAGAGTGTCCCAGGCGGGCGCGACGTGTGGTGCGGGCTCGTGCAGAGCATCCGCCGCATCGTCACCGTCGTCAAAGGCGTCATCGACCGACAGACCGAAGCGACTCGCGCTGAAGCGGCGCTCGGCGACAGGCTCTTCGGCGCTGGCCTCGGTCGAGACGGCAGCATCGTTCGACCGCGCGACCTGGGGTCGACGATCTGCTGCGGGCTGCGCACTGGCGGTCATAGTGGCTCCATCGTATTCTGCGTCGCTGCGCCGACGCCACACGTGTGACGTCACGTTACATCGCGGGGCGCTGCTTGTGCGCAGATTTCGGGGACCTGGTTTCGGTGCGGTTGTCGGCGAGGTCGTCTCAGTGCGATTCGGGCACAGCACTTGTGCGGCCCTGCTGCAGAACCTGTATTTCGACCGATCAGTGCGATTCGGGCATCGAGAGCACAGAAGACGCTGCCAAAACCGATTGATACGCACGTCTTCTGCACTCTCGCCGACATCGAACAGGTTCTGCACTCTCGAGGAGGCACCCACGGGGCTCAGCACAGGTTCTGCACTCTCGGGGCGGCATCCCCGGGGCCCAGCACTGGTTCTGCACTCTCGGGAGCTGCCGCGATCGCACCGCGCCGCCACGGATTGGCAGAAAGGGGGCATTTTCGAGCGATCCCGGTACATTCCGTGCAATCCGTGGCGGCTACACTCTGGGCGATCCGTGCGGCTGTATTCCGTGCAATCCGTGCGCCTACATTCCGTGCAATCCGTGGCGGCGCCGACCAGCCGAGGCAGCTCAACAACCGAGTTTCTGAGCAGACAGAGTGGCCTGTAGCTGAACATCTGAACTGTTGCGCAGCTAAACGCCGAAGTTTGAGGTACAAGGCCACGACTGCCGGAAGAGCGACCAGAGAAACCGCGCAGGTGGCTGAGCGACTCACGGTTCTGATACCCTTACAGGCGGTCACAGACCATGCGGCTGTAGCTCAATGGTAGAGCGCACGCTTCCCAAGCCTGATACGCGGGTTCGATTCCCGTCAGCCGCTCCATTCCGCCCCATCAGCAGCAGCATTCGCATCGGGCAGCCGCTCAGATCGTTTCCGCAGGTGCGCTCGTACCAAGCAGTCACTCCGCTCACTCCCAGCATCCGGTCAGCTCGACCAGTCGCGCCCTCCCCTGCGAGTACACCACTGTGCCCACTTCGGACGGAATGTCGCTCAACCCGGGCTTCTTCACGTTGTCGACGATCGCGTCGCCGAAGTCGAGCACGAAGTGCAGATCGTTCGCACGCACGATCGGGCACGTGCGATCCTTCCAACTGGCATCGCTCAAGTGCCAGTCCAGCGTCTGCAGGTCGTCAGACACATCGCTGAGAATGTGCACGCGCGTCACCGGCACGTTTTCAAAGGCGTAGGCGAGCGCACCTCCGTTGCCCGGGTCGACCAGCACGGTCTGCCCCGCCGGCACGAAGTCACGAAGATGTGCGAGAACATCACGCTCATCGGTGTTCAGCAGTTTCGACGTGGGCGAGATGACATAGTCACGCTGCGCCCAGCTCACCACCTGCGCGATCGCCCCGTTGCGAATCGGCAGCACGAGCACCGCGGCCAGCATGAGCAGGACCACCCCCACCACCGCCCGCCGCATGGCCTGCGCCGATCGTGACAGTCGATGAGAGTGCTTCGGCCCGATGCGCATGACCACGATTGTCACCAACGCCCAGACCGTCGTGAAACCGATGACGGCCAGCGGCAGAAAGCCGAACACCGTGAGCCCGGCGATGCGCTTCGGGTCGCGGTAGAACCCGGCGGTGAGCACGTCGCGCAGCAGCGGAATCGGCGACGCCACCACCACCAGATACAGCACCACTGTGAAGCCGAACACGATGATCGGCCACCACCGCCGCGAGCGCAGGCAGCGCACCAGCCCGATCAGTGCCAGCACGCTGACTGCGATGGCCGCGGGACGGTCGACCGGCCCGTTCGTCACGATGTCTGCCAGAGCGTCGCGCAGGTTCTCGTCAGCCTTCCACGGTGCCACGTCGAGCCCGGTGCGCAGCACGCCCCACAGCAGCACGAACACGCCGGCGACCGACCAGATCGCGATGCGGGTGCCGCGCACGCCCAGCCAGTCGACGAGCGTTTCGGCGGATGCCCCGCTCACTCCCGCCTCTGCGCCGCCGGCCCGCAGTCGGCGCAGCTGCGGTCCCAGCGTCGCGAAGACGATCATGGCGGCGAATCCCACGGCGGCAAGCAGCGAGTTCGGGTGTGCGAGAGCGAGCCCCGGCAGCACGAGCAGCAGGGCCGCTGCCGCATTCAGACGGTGCTGCACCAAGTCAGGCCGCTGACGGCAGATCGAGAGTGTGAGCGCCAGCGCCGCGGCGATCAGCGAGTTGCCCAGCAGGTTCGGGTAGAGCGGCCCCCAGTGCAGAAACAGCCAGGGGAACGCCGGAAAGCACGCGCTCAGCAGACCGCCGGCCAGGCTGCTTGCCAGGTTTGGGCCACCGATGGCCTGTGCAAGCCAGATCACGCCGAGCGGCCAGATCACGGCGCTCACCACAAGCGCCACGACGTTCGTGGCCTGCGGCACACCGATTCCGCTGAGCTGTGCGACCAAGGCCACCACGTCGTGCCAGGCGGCCGGGTAGAACGACGAGTTGTTGGCCTTGTTCGTGATCGACCACAGCGTCAGCGACGAGCCGTCTCCGCTGTCGAGAATCGCGCGCACGGCGTTGAGATGAAACGTCGTGTCGAACAGCTGCATGATGTACTCGGCGTCGGGCACCAGCCTGAAGAAGGTCGTCGAGATCAGCACCACCGCGGCGACGAGCGCAAGCAGCCCGGGGATCACACCGCGGCGCCAGGCCCCGGTCATCGGCCGGGACACATCGGGCCCGGCAAAGACGGGCTGTGCACCGACCGCAGCCGACGCCGGACGACGAGCCAGCATCCACCGAATGACACGACGAAGCACGACGACCAGCGCGAGAGCGACCGCCCAGCCGATCAGCAGGCACCACAGCGACCAGTGCAGGCCGAGCCGAGGTGTGACGATCGCACTGACCGCGATCACCGAGACCGATATTGGCGCGGCGGAGCCCCAGACAGCCATACCGCGCAGCCCGAGCACACGGGCGAGCACTGCGCCCGGCACGAGCAGCAATGCGACAGCGACGAGCATGGCGGGCACCAGCTCGACCCAGGTCTGCGCCTGTGTGAGGTCCATCGTCGTTCTCTGCTCTCGTTCGCTCCCTGAGCACCTGCTGTGCACGGTCTTTCCATTCTGCCCTGCGCGATACGCTGATGTATGCAAGCGCGCGTGAACGCGCAGCCCATGCACAGCACCACCACAGAGCTCGAATGGCTTCTGCATTCGAAAGGCGATTCACACATGACCGACAGCTCGACCGACGCGTCCACCGACCAGCCGGAACTTCCTCGGCGACGGTTTCTCGGGCTCGTCGTGGGCACGCTCGTCGTCGGATCCGGAGTCGCCGCAGGCGTCGTGACCGCGGTGCAGAACCATCAGCGAGGCGCGCTCGGGTTCGTCCAGACCGGCGACACTGCCGATGTCGACGCCGCGCCGGTGGTCGACGCAGGATTCGGCGAAACGGTGCCGGTGATCGCGGCAGCGGTGACCGGCCTCGGTGTGCAGCGCACCTTCACGCTCGATCCCTCAGTGTCGTTCGCCGGCCGCTGGCCCGTGCTCACCGGGCAGGATGCGTTCAACGGCCGCGTCGAGGCCTGGGTTCGCCGGGCGCTGCAGGACTACGCCCACGAGTACGCCCGTTCCGGCGACTTCTCTCCAGTGCTCACGCCGGTGCCCGGCCATGCCGACGACGGCTCATACGTCGCACCGGCAGAGGCGGTCGACACCGCCGATGCACTGCGCGCCGGCGCCTCGACCGCTGGCTCGACCTGGAGCCGCCCCGACGCCGCCCAGGTCGTGGGCTTCAGCGCGGGCAGCCTGCTCGACACCGTGCCGCTGCCCGGATCGACGCGCAGCGATGCCAACTCCAGGCTCACCGACCGTGCCGAGTTTCCCGAGCCACAGGCGCACGGGCACCTGCTGGCCGTCAGCTGCGACACGACGCAGGCCACCGGCTCCGTGCTCGGCGTGCAGCTGCGCGCCACCCGCGCCGCCACCGTCGACAACGCTCATCACACGCTCTTCGAGCAGCGACAGAGCGTGTTCGTCGACATCTCGAGCGGCACCGCCGGAGTCGGCGGCAGCCTGCTCACCTCCGCCGGGCGCAATCGCGCCATCGCCGCCCTCGCCACCCTCTTGGGCACCGATCTCGATGCACCCATCGGCTCGTCGAAGAAAGACGCGCCGGGCTACGACCCGCTGCGCGACGCGATCGACCGTGGCACCCTGCTCGACGATGTCTCGTTCGACCACAGCGGACAGCTCGTGCTGCGTCTGGCCGTCGAGACCGGGCGCCTCGGCGACGAGCAGCGCGAGCAGTGGGCGGCCGGTCTCGCCACGCCAGGCCTGCTGACCGTGCGTGTGGCGGTCGCAGACGACGACTGCACCGAGTTCGGTCGTGTGGTTCGGCAGGCGGCCGTAGGGCGGATGCCATGGTCGGGCCCGGCTCGCACCGGCGCGACCGATGCGCAGGCGGCTCGAACGCAGGTGTCGTTCGTCGCACCTCTTGCGGCGGAGGTGACCCTGGCATCCGCCGTCAGCACGCTGAGCGCCGACCAGAGCGCGCAGGCCGAACCGCACGACGACGGGCCGGTGCGCCCCAGCGCATACGTCTGGCCGACGCCGGCCGACCTCGTCGCATGTGCCGCGGTGACCTTCGACGACGGGCCGAGCGACTACACCGACACGATCATGGGCGACTTCGCCGCGGCAGGGTCGCACGCGTCGTTCATGGTCGAGGGACAGCATGCCGTGATCTACCCGCAGCAGATTCGCGACGAGATCGCGCAGGGGCACACGGTGTGCAACCACACCTGGGATCACCCTGCACTGACCGATCTCACCTCGGCACAGGTGCGCGACCAACTGACCCGCACCGATGACGCGGTCGAGCACATCTGCGGGGTGCGCCCAGCCCATGTACGGCCGCCGTACGGGTTCTACGACGACACGGTCGCGCAGGCGTCACCGCACCCGTTGGTGCTGTGGGACGTCGACTCGCTCGACTGGAAGGAGCCCGGACAGAGCGTCGTGCACGACAAGATTCTGCGCGAGGCGAAGGCCGGGTCGATCGTGCTGATGCACGACGTGCACGAGCCGACGATGGAGATGATGCCGAAGCTGCTGCACGATCTGCGCGCCTCGGGCCTCACTCTGGTGAATCTCGACACGCTGCTGGCCCGCGTGCCCGAGCAGCAGACGCAGAACGTCATTCACCGTCTCGGGTAGCTCCGCGGTGTGCCGGCCCGGTCAGAACATCGGAGCGGATGCCGTGCGCATGAACTCGAGCACGCGACGGTCGACGATGATGTCGCCTCGTCGCACCGGCCGCGCCAGGTAGAGCCCGTCGAGGCTCGTCAGTCGACTCAGCGCGACGTAGGTCTGCCCGGGGCTGAACGCTCGCGTGCCTAAGTCGATGACCGCGCGGTCGTAGGTCTGCCCCTGCGACTTGTGCACGGTGACGGCCCATGCGAGCCGCAGCGGAAACTGCGTGAACTCGCCGATCTGATCCTGCTCGATCGTCTTCTCGTTCGGGTCGAAGGTGTACTCGTAGCGTTCCCAGACCACCGGCTCGACCTCGACGTCCTCGCCGTCGAGCTCGACGACCACAACGTCGGGGCGGATGCTCACCACTTTGCCGATCGACCCGTTCACCCATCGGCCGTCGGGGTCGTTGCGCAGAAACATCACCTGCGCGTCGACTTTGAGCTCGAGCTCGGGGTCGGCCGGGAACGCGTTGCCGAACTCCCCGTCGATCTGCGCCCGCGCGACCTTGGTGCGCCCGGGCAGCCGCGCGAGCTCGGTGGCGTTGCGCTCGTCGACGATGCGGTTCGTGGTGGCCAGCGTGATGATCGGCTGATCGGGATCGGGGTCGCGGTGGCCGATCTGGTTCAGCCTCGCGATCCAGTGATCGGGCACCGTGCCCTCGCGCACCGCGTTCAGCAGCTGCTTGAACCCGTCGTGGTTCTGTCGGTGGATGTTCGTCAGTTCGTAGACGCTCACCGTCGCCTCGGCCCACACGTGAGCGTCGAAGAACCACTGGCTCGCATAGTGCTCGGTGTAGAACGCGCGCTCGTCGGTCGAGCGCGGCGGCACCGGCGCCAGCTGGTAGGGGTCGCCGAACATCACGATCTGCGCCCCGCCGAACGGCGTTCGACTGCGCTTCTTGGCCAGCCGCAGACTGCGGTCGATCGCATCGAGCAGGTCAGCCGACACCATCGAGACCTCGTCGATGATCACGGTGTCGACGGCAGCGAGCACCTCGCGGGTCTCGCGGCTCATGTACCGCGCGATCTTGGCGACGTCCTGCACACCGACGCGCAGCCCGAAGAGCGAGTGGATCGTCTGACCGCCCACGTTCAGCGCCGCGACACCGGTCGGGGCGCACACCACGACTTTGCCCGGCAGCTCGCGCATGAGCCGCGCGAGCAGAGTCGACTTGCCGGTGCCCGCCCGCCCGGTG
Organism: Pseudoclavibacter sp. CFCC 14310; assembly: GCF_008831165.1. Lineage (NCBI taxonomy): Bacteria > Bacillati > Actinomycetota > Actinomycetes > Micrococcales > Microbacteriaceae > Pseudoclavibacter > Pseudoclavibacter sp. CFCC 14310. The sequence goes on from NZ_WBKC01000004.1 coordinate 316,259, forward strand.
ACGAACACGCTCTGCCCGCGCATGGCAGCGTCGATGACGGCCTGCTGTTCGCCGGTGAGCGTGATGCCGTCGGCGGATGCCGCAGCACTCTGATGCACCCCGGTCGCGTCTGTCGTCGGGTCGGCTTCCGAGCCGGCTCGCCCGCCGGTCGTCGTCTCGGACGCCGTCTCGACTTCTGTCTCAGCGCTCACCGCAGTCGCCGCGACGTCGTCTGCCTCGCTGCTCTCGGTCGTCGCGCCTTCGCTCGCTGCGGGGTCGCTCATGCTCTGCTTCCCTTCGAGCTCTCAGCCTCTGCCGACGCCTCGTCAGCAGACTTGTCGGGCTCGTCAGAGACCGGGTGCCTCAGACCGGCCAGCATCTCGTTGTAGGCGTTGAGCTCCGCCTCGTCGGTTCGAGCCGCATTGCGGTCGCTGCGCCGGCGCTCTTTGGCATCGCTGCGTGACCACAGCAGCCCGACCAGCAGAGCCAGGACGATCGTCGGGAACTCGCCCAGCCCCCACGCGATGGCACCGCCGATCTGCTGGTCACGAATCGCGCTGTCTCCCCAGGTGCGACCCATGGCCCCGTACCAGTCGGCCTCCTGCAGCCCCGTGCCCATCATCATGAAGATGCCGAAGAAGGCGTGGAACGCCATCGTGACCACCAAGAAGAGCAGCCGCACGGGATACGGCGGCCGGTTCGGCCCCGGATCGATGCCGATCAGCGACTGCACGAACAGGTAGCCGCTGATCAGGAAGTGCACGATCATCCACTGATGACCGAGATGGTCGCGAGTGGCCCAGCCGAACAGCGGCGTGTAATAGAAGACCACGAGTGAGAACGCGAAGATGAACGCGGCGACCACAGGGCCGGCCACGAACTGCCCCCACGGGCTGTGCACGGCCCAGAGAATCCACTCGCGACCTCCCCTGGAGCCGTCGGTGCGTCGGGTGATCGCCCGCATGCACAAGGTCACCGGCGCCCCGAGCACCAAGAAGAGCGGAATCAGCATGGTGAGCATCATGTGCATCGTCATGTGCACGCTGAACAGATACGTCTGGTAGAGGTTGAACGCACCATTGGTCGCCCAGAAGAGGAAGAGCACGCCGATGCTCCACAGCAGCGTGCGATGCCACGGCCAGCGGTCGCCCCGCCGATGCAGGCGCCACGCGCCGATGAAGTACAGCACGAGGGCGAACGCGCACACGACCAGCCAGATCGGGTCGATGCGCCAGACCGTGATGTACGTCAGCCAGGTGGGTTCGGGGGGCACCGGCTCGCCGGTGAGCAGCTCGGCCGGCGTCGGATCGCTCGACAGCTGCTGCGGAATCGGCGTCGCCGTGCGGCCGAGAGCAGCGGAGAAGCCGCTGACCATTCCCATCAGCGCGAACTCGCAGGTCACGATCCATCCAAAGGCCCGCTTCGCAGTCTCAGACGCGTTCAGTCGCCTGATCAGCCGCAGACGGTTGACCGCACCTGCGGCGCCGAGCAGGATCAGCCCGATCGCCTTCCAGATCACGATCTGGCCGTAAGCGGTGCTGAACAGCTGATCCCAGGTTCCGACGCGCAGCACGGCGTTGGCTACGCCAGAGAACGCGACGAGCAGGAATGAGACCAAGGCGAGCGACGAGTAGCGTTCGGTGACCGCCTGCAGATGACGCCCCAGCTTCGGCGACACCGCAGCGAGCACGACGAGACCGCCGATCCAGATGGAGGCTCCGCCCAAGTGCAGCAGCATCGCACTGACCGCCAGGTTGTGGCCTGCGGTACCCGCAGCGTGCCCGGCAGAGGCCAGCGGGATCAGCCCGGCGAACGCGGCGAGGAGCACGAAGAGCACGCCGATCTGGCCGCGTACGCCGGCTGTCAGCACCGTGACGACTGCGGCGATGCAGATGCTCCACAGAGCGAGCTGGCCGACCTGCACCTGCGTGAGGAACAGCCAGAGTCTGGCCCCGAAGGTCTCTGAACCCCAAGAGTCAGGGTCGAGTGAGATGTACGTGAGGATGGTCGACAGCGCACCGCTGATCGTCCAGAGTGCGGCGGCGACCGCCGCGATGTTCAGCGATCGGTTGTAGGCGCTCTTCCATTTCGGCGACAGCGCCCAGACTGCCATGATCAGGCCACCGATCGTGACCCCGATCGAGATGTTGTTCAGAGCCTTGGTCGCGGGCAGCCCCCACCGCACGACCGCACCGGGGTCGAGCAGCACGGACGTCGCCGCCGCACCGCCATGCACCAAGGCCAGAACGAGCCCGATGCCGGTGGCGACGACGCCGAGAAGAAGAGAGAGAAGGGTCTTGCGCTGCACCACACCAGCCTAGTGCCACCCGCAGACGCACGCAGATCGGGTGCAGCCCTCCTGCAGACGCAGAAAGGGCGCATCCCAGAGGATGCGCCCTTTCGAACGAAGCGGTGAAGACTACTTCACTGCAGCCTTCAGCTTGCTGCCTGCCGAGATCTTGACACCCTTGCTTGCGGGGATGTTCAGGGTCTCGCCGGTCTGCGGGTTGCGGCCGGTGCGTGCGGCACGGTTGGTGCGCTCGACTGAGAGCCAGCCGGGCACGCTCACCTTGACGCCATTGGCGATGTTCTCCGAGATGGTCGCGAAGACGGCATCGAGAACGCCGTTCACAGCGGCCTGGGTCTCGCCGGTCTTGTTCGCGACCTCAGCGACGAGCTCGCTGCGGTTCAGGGTGTTGTCAGCCATGAGTGCTCCCTAGTGTTCAGTTCGATTTTGGCTACGGACAGTTCGTTCTGTGCTTGAGATCCGCGGTCCAGCGCCGAAACGCTGCAGAACCGGCGGATCATCAGGCTACCAGCTGGACTTGGTGATGCCGGGAAGCTCACCGCGGTGAGCCATATCACGGAAGCGCACACGAGAGATGCCGTAGGCGCTCAGGTGGCCGCGGGGGCGACCGTCGATGGCGTCGCGGTTGCGCACGCGCACCGGCGATGCGTTGCGGGGCAGCTTCTGCAGGCCGACGCGGGCCTCTTCGCGCTGCTCGTCGGTCGAGTTGGGGTCGACCAGCTGCTTCTTGAGCTGAGCACGCTTCTCGGCGTACCGCTCGACGATCACTTTGCGCTGCTCATTGCGCGCGATTTTGCTCTTCTTAGCCATGCTTCTTAGCGCTCCTCGCGAAACTCGACGTGTTTGCGAACGACCGGATCGTACTTCTTGAGCACGATACGGTCAGGGTTGTTGCGGCGGTTCTTGCGAGTCACATAGGTGTACCCGGTGCCTGCGGTCGAACGCAGCTTGATGATGGGACGAACATCAGACTTCTTAGCCATCAGAGCTTCACCCCTTTAGCGATCAGTTCCTGCACGACGGCATCGATACCGCGGCTGTCAATGACTTTGATGCCCTTCGCCGAGACGTTCAGCGTGACCTTGCGACGCAGTGAAGGCACGAAGTACGTCTTCTTCTGCACGTTGGGGTCGAATCGGCGCTTGTTACGCCGGTGCGAATGCGAGATGCTGTGTCCGAAGCCCGGCGTGGCTCCAGTCACCTGGCAGACTGCTGCCATGGTTTCCTCCTGTACCGTGACCGCCCCGATGGCGCTCACCCAAGATCTCTTGTCGGCTGTGATGCGGGGTTCCGCATCACGCGATGCAGACGTGGAAGATCTGCAACCTATTCAGTCTATTGGTTTTCACGCCCAGATCGCAACAGACATCAGTGTTCCGACGGCCGCGCGTCGTCTGGGCCGTCCGTGGCGCAGATCAGCGAAAGACCCGGCGCAGCCAGATCGACAGCGCCTCGACCACCAGCACGACGCCGAACACCAGCAGCACGATGACTCCGACCAGCCCGTAGTTCGCCCCCTGTGAGGCGTTCAGCAGGTAGTAGCCGACGCCACCGGCGCCTACGACACCCAACAGCGTGCCCGCACGGATGTTCGTATCGAGCATGTACATCGTGTGCGCGATCAGCGAGCGCCGCCCCTGCGGCAGCGTAGCCGCCGTGTAGACCTGAGTGCGCGTCGCACCGGTGGCCGACAGTGCCCGCTCAGGCCCGGCATCCACCTCTTCGAACGAGTCGGCGATGAGCTTGCCGAGCAGGCCGATGCCGCAGAAGCCCAGCGCGAGCGCACCGGCCTGGCCGCCCAGACCCGTGACAATGATCAGCATGATCGCGAGAATCGTCTCAGGAATGCCCCGGATCACCACCAGCAGAAACCGGTTGAACCCGCGCACTCCCCCGTTCGGCGCCACGTTGCGAGCGGCGAGCGAGCCGATGATCACCGAGAAGAGCAGGCTGATCAGCGTCGCCGCGAGGGCGATCGCGATCGTCTCGCCGAGCGCGCCGGTGATGATCTGCGGCCCGTACGAACCGAAGTTCAGCGGCCAGAACTTCGCCAACGTCGCCGGCAGTTTGGCCCAGAACGTGGCGAAGTCGCCCCACTGGATGTCGCTGACGATCACCGCGAGCACAATGACCACGACAGCGACCCAGCCCCAAATCGTGTTGCGCACCCGCGAACGGGTCCACGGGCGCCGCAGCGCTGCAACGACCGTCGGGCTGGCACCACGCTGGCGCAGCGACCCGGCGGGCTCGGCGACGGCGGATACCCCGCTCTCCCCCGCCTGAACGCCGCCGGCCCGTGACGTCGTCGGCTGCGTTCTCGACCCGACGATTCGATCGAGCAGACGGTCGATCACACTGCGGCGCTGAGCTGCCGCGCCCAGCATCACTCTGCGGATGCTGCTTGAGATGATCTCCATCACCACGCAGAGCACGAAGATCACGATCGCGATGCCGACGCCCTTGGAGTAGTCGAGCTGCGAGAACGAGTTCGCCATGTCGTAGCCGAGACCGACGATGCCGACGTAGCCGAGAATGACCGAGCCGCGCAGATTGATGTCGTTGCGGTGCAGGGTGGTGGCCACCCATGAAGGGGCGACCTGCGGCAGAATGCCCGAGACGAACTGCTGCATGCGTCCGCCGCCGGCGGCGCGGATGGCCTCGACCGGCCCCGGATCGATCTGCTCGATCGCATCGGCGAACATCTTCGAGATCATGCCGACCGAATGCAGACCGATCGCGAGGATGCCGGGAAGCGCCCCGATCGAGAACATGAGCACGAAGACCATCGCGAGCACGACATCCGGCAGCGCGCGGGCGAACACACCGATGAACCGGCCGAGCACCTGGCAGAAGCGGTTCGGAGCCGTGTTCGACGCGGCGAGATATGCGACTGGAACCGAGATCAGCGCCGCCATCAGTGTGCCGAGAATGACGATGCCGAGGGTGATGCCGGTCAGAAAGAGCAGGCGGTCGGGCGCGGGAAAAGTGATCGACCCAACCCGACGCAGAAAGCGCTGAGCGTTGGGGCCGCTCTCGAGAAAGGTGCTGACCGAGAGGTTCAGCCCGAAGATCGAGGCGATGGCCAGCACCAGCAACACGGCCAGCGCGGTGATGGCGAGGCCCTGTGAGAGCGCCTGCGACAGCGGGCGGCGTGAGCCACGGGCCCGATCTCGCAGCGTCTGGGCGTCGGCCTCGCTGAGCGTCGCCCGGACCGAGGCTGGAGTGAGCGCGGTCATCAGCGCACGCCCTCAGGAGTGCTGTCGGCCAGCGGATGCGACTCGTCGGGCTTCGCCGCCACACCGGTCGCGATGAGCTCGTGTTCGATCGCGTGCAGCTCAGTTGTCGAGGTGACCACGCGGCCGTAGATCTCCATGACTTCGGCCTTGTCGAGGCCTGCGGCCGGGGTGTCGAGCACGATCTCACCTGAACGCAGGCCGACGATGCGGTCGCCCCAGCTGAGCGCGAGGTCGACCTGGTGCAGGCTGCAGATCACGGTGAGCCCCTCGTCCAGGGCGATCTCGCGAATGAGGTTCATGACCTGCTCGCTCGACTCCGGGTCGAGTGAGGCGACCGGCTCGTCGGCAAGCAGCACCTCGGGATCCTGCATGAGCGCCCGGGCGATCGCGACGCGCTGCTGCTGACCGCCCGAGAGCGTGTCGGCGCGCTGGTACGCGCGCTCGAGCAGACCGACGCGTTCCAGATGCACGAGGCCTTTGAGGCGCAGCTGCTTGGGGTACCCCCAGAGGCCGAGTCGAGGGCCCTTGATCTTCGAGAGCGCACCGGTGAGCACGTTCTCGAGCACCGTCAGCGAGCCGACCAGCTCGAACTGCTGAAAGATCACGCCGACACGAGCGCGCAGCGACCGCAGTGCCTTGCCCTTGAGCGAGCTCACCTGCTGTCCGAGCACCGTGACGGTGCCGCTGGTGGGCTCTTCGAGCGCGTTGAGGTGACGCAGCAGCGTCGACTTGCCCGAGCCCGACAGGCCCAGCAGCACGACGACCTCGCCCTGCTCCACTGTAACGTTCACGTCATGCAGGGCAGTGTTCGTTCCGAAGCGCTTCGTGAGGTCTCGCACCTCGACGACCGTCTCGCCGGCGTGCGGCCGGTGCGATAGAGCGGATTGGCGGGTCATCGTGTTCTCCTTGAGTCTGCGCCGAGTGAGATCTGTCTCGCGCGGTCGTCGATGGATGCTTGTTGCGTCGGTGTCTGAGACACGAGCGCGTCGGCCGGTGGCGGAGAGCCGCACCGGCCGACGCCGTCGTGATCAGAGCTCAGGGAGTCAGCCCTGGCACTGCTTCGCGTTGGTCTTCGAGCAGATGTCGCGAATCGTGTCGTAGTACTTGTCGTCGACCGGCTTGGTCTCGTAGAACGCCGAGGCGAAGCCCTCGCTGGTCGCATCCTTGATGCCGGCGTCGGCGATCTGTTTGATCGTGACGTCGCTGAGCGTCTTGGTCAGCGAGTCTTTGACATCCTGAGGCAGCGCGTCGTTCATCACGATCGGAGCGCCGGGCACGAGCACCTTGTCGATGACCCTGACCTTGTCACCGGCTTTCTCGACCTCGCTGTCCTCGGCGAAGCCCGCCTCGCACTCAGTGCCCTCTGAGACCTTCTGCACGCTGACATCGTGCTTGCCCGCGAACACGGCGGTGACATCTGACTGCGACGGGTCGTCGGCGTTGACCTTGATGTTCTGGTTCAGCAGCTCATAGCTGGGGAACAGGAAGCCCGAGGTGGAGCTGGGCGAGACGAAGCAGACCTTCTTGCCCTTGAAGTCGGCGACGCTGTTGATCGACGAGTTCTGAGGCACGATGGCCTCAGAGTAGTAGCCGGGCTCCTGGCCTTCTTTGGTCACGATCGACGAGATCGGGGTGAGCTCCGCACCGTTGTTCTTGGCGGTCACGTAGGTGAAGCCAGAGAACGATGCGACGTCGATCTTGCCCGAGACCGCTGCCTCGATGAGCGCTGCATAGTCAGTCGACTGCTTGTACTCGACCTTCTTGCCGGTCTCTTTGGCGATGTAGTCCATCAGCGGCTGGTAGTTGGTCTCGGTATCGGCTGAGTCAGGCACGGCTCCGAAGACGAGTGTGTCGGAGTTCTCGGCGAAGCTGCCACCGGCATTCGACGACGAAGCCGAGTCCGATGAGCTGGAGCAGGCTGCCAGGCTCAGTGCCGCGGTGGCAGCGAAGCCCAATGCCGCGACCTTGGTGAACAGTTTCTTCATGGAGAATCCTCATCCGATCTGCGCCACAGGGCGCGCTCTTGCTGGTGAACGACTCGAATCTAAGGACGCCATGTGAACAGACCTCACCGCAGGAGTGAACGCACACCGCAGCAAAAGTGAACGGGGCACGTCACGAGGTGAATGCCGGGTGAACCTGACGGGGTACCGCTGACGATGCCGAGGTGCTGTTCGGGACGTGAGGTCGACGGCCACAGGGAGTCAGAACGCCAGCACCATCACACCGGCGAGCACGACCATCGCGCCGATCAGCCGGCGCACCGGGCTCGGCTCGCGAAAGATCAGCCACGAGGCGAGTGCGACGAAGACGACGCTCACCTCTCGGGCAGGTGCGACGAGCGACACCGGTGCGATGCGCATGGCCATCAGCGCAGCCACATATGACAGCGGCGAGAGCACGCCGAACACGAGCGCCGGGCGCCATGAACTCCGCACCGTCTCGGCGACCTGACGTCGGGCGTCGTCCGCTTGTCCGCGCAGGCGGTCTCGCATGCCGCCGGCGAGTGCCGAGAGTCTGCCTGCGTCACTGGTCGACGACGCATCCGCGCTGCGGGCCGGGCGTGATGGGCGGCGACCGAGCAGCATCCACAGAAAGGCGATCGACTCGCCGAGGCTGCAGCCGACCATCAGCGCGACCGGAGGCACCCCTGCGCCGTTGACCATGTGGGCGTCCCAGATCGTGTAGATGGCGATGGTGACGCCGGTGAGCGTACCGAAGACGACGCCGACGCGGGTGCGTGCGGCGTTCGTCGTACGCAGGTCGCTCAGCCCGATGAAGAGCACGCCGGTGATGATGAGCGCCACGCCGATCAGCGCCGATGCGCCGGGCCGTTCGCCGAAGAGCACGATCGCGAAGATCACCGAGAGCAGCGGCCCGGAGCCCCGTGCCGTCGGGTACACGACCGAGATGTCGCCCACGCGGTAGCCGTGCTGCAGCAGCAGCATGTAGCCGATGTGCAGCAGCGCCGAGACCACGCTGCCGACGAACAGAGCAGTCCATGAGGTCGGGGTGACGACGAGCGTCCAGACCGCGACGGGCGCCCACACGAGGGTCGACGCCAGCGCGCCGACGAGCAGAAAGGCGACGCCTCCGGCGGCCGCGCGCTTCGAGATGAGGTTCCAGGCGGCGTGGGCGAGTGCACCGACGGTGATGAGGGCGATGGCGAAGAGAGACAAAACGGGAACCCAACTGCACGGCGCGGGCGCGCCGAACGGGCTCCTCCGGGCTTTTGTCCTGTCAGATGACGACGTTCGATGGCGACCGTCGTGGTGCCGCTCGGACCAGTCGTGCGCGATGCACCGGAACCCTAGGCACTGTCGCTCGCAGGCTAGCTGGCAAAGGTGAACGCCCGGCAAACGGGTTCCGGCGGGCGTGGTCGCGGGTGCCCGCAGCCTCCGACGCCCGAATCCTCAGCTCTGAGCGTCAGCTGCCACGGTGCGCCGCAGCACACGGGGGTCTGCAGCGGGCTCAAGCAGCGCGTCGTGCAGCTGCGTCAGCGGCAGTGGCGTTTCGACCAGCTCCTCCCAGAGCGGGTCGCGCGCCAGAAGCTCGACCGCGCGGACCAAATGCCGAGGTTCGTAATTGTGCACTCCGGTGATGGTCAGGTGGTCGCGCACCACGTGTTCGGGGTCGAAGGCGACCTCGCCGATCGGAGAGACCGCGCCGACCAGCACCATCACACCGCCGAGACGCAGGCCTGCGAGCGCGCTTCGCACGCCCGACGGAGTGCCGGAGAACTCCAGCGCGACGTCGAAGCGCTCATGCGCGTCAGACTCCGAATCGTGCACTCGAGCGCCGAACCGACATGCCGTGCGCAGCCGCTCCGCTGAGAGGTCGGAGACCGCCACCTCACCGCCGATCGCGACGGCACCAGCCGTCGCGATCGTGCCGAGCCCACCAGCGCCGACCACCAGCACGTCGAGACCTGAGAGATCCGCACGTCCGAGCACCCGCGTGGCTGCTTCGAGCGCCGCAACGGCCGTGCCACCGGCGCACGAGGCGAGAGATGCGGCCCGATTCCCGAGGCCGTCGGGCACGCGTGTGATCGCGGTGCCCACCGGCAGCAGCATGTGCGATGCATAGCCGCCGGAAAGAGGCCATCCGCTGTCGACACGCTCGTGGCCGACTTTGCGCAGATGACGACACTTGGCGGTGATGCCGGCTCGACAGCGATCGCAGTGTCCGCAGGCGACCGTGACCGACCAGACGACACGGTCGCCGATCTGCAGACCGCCGCCGCAGACGTCCGTCGGAACCGGTGCATCCGGCGCACACGGCCCCACCGCCACGACCTCGCCGACCGATTCGTGCCCGAGCACCGAGGGGCACGGCGCGTCACGATGACCGAGCACAGTATGGCGGTCTGAGCCGCAGATCCCGGCGACGAGGACGCGCACTAACACCTCGCCGGGGCGCAGCTCGGGGAGGTCGACCCGATGCGCGTCGAAGCGGTCTTCGCCGAGCCAGACCATCTCTGTCGCAGCGGTCATCTGATCGCCGCTGTCGCGATGTCAGCAGACAGATCGATCACTGAGTCGACCACGACGTCAGCCCCGGCCGCCTCGAGCTGCTCTCGGCTGCCTGCACCGCTCAGCACGCCGACGGCTCGCACACCCGCGTGACGAGCGGCCAGCACATCAGCGGCAGTATCGCCTGCAGCCACCACCTGCGCGACGTCTTCGACACCGGCGAGCTCCATGGCGTGCTGAATCAGATAGGGCGCAGGTCTGCCGGCACACACTTCAGTGGCACAGATCAGGCCATCGAGCGTCGCATCCGCGTCACCCGCTTCGACCCGCCAGCCCAGCCCCTCGAGAAGCGCATCGGCGACGGGGCGAGCGAAACCTGTGGTCAGCACGACGGCGGCTCCGGCGCTGCGCGCCTCGCGCATCCACGTTTCGACGCCAGCCACCGGGCGCGGCGGAGTGTCTCGGTAGGCGCGCTGCAGCATCGCGGTGAACGAGGCGAACACCTTGGCGACCCTGGCGTCATCGTGATCGGCCCCGCCGAGACGCAGCAGGTTGCGAATCGCCCACTGCTTTTCGACGCCGGTCCAGTCGGCGAACGCACTCTCGTCGATCGTGGCGCCCGCTTCGGTCACTGCCCGGCGCAGCACGTCATAGACGATGTTTCCTTCGTCGACGGTGGTTCCTGCGATGTCAAGAGCGAAGAGCCCGTGCATGATGGTTTCCTTTCAATGGTCTGCTGCTCGAGATTGGTGTGTTGGGTCTCAGAGATCGAGCGTCACGTGTGCCAGACCCAGCGCCGTGGTCATGCCGATGCCGGTGGTCACCGTCGAGACCTGCACGCCCGCGCACGGAGACTCCACGAGATACTCGCGCTCCGGTGCCGAGGCGTACACGCCCTGCCACCGCTGCTCCACGTGGAGATCGTCGACCCCGAACAGGTCGCGAGTGAACGCCAGCAGCGTCTCGAAGCCACTCTCTGGTTGGAACGGTTGCGGCGCGACGGTGCGCAGGTGTGTGTCGCCGATGTAGAGATGGCCCGTCGAAGACATGGTGTGCATGTGGTTCAGATCGAGCTCGGCGGCGACCGGATGCTCGGCATGCAGCCGCGAGCGTACGGCAGCGGCCGCCTCGCACTCGGCGAACGCCGAATAGCGCAGCATCGACCAGCCGGTGAAGAGCGGATGCTGCAGCGCGAAGCGCAGACGCGGTCGAGCCCGAATCATCTGCAGATGACAGCGCAGCACCCCGGTGCGCTCGGCCATCTCGGGAAAGAGTTCGTCAATGTCGTGATTGACCGCGACCACGATGCGATCAGCGTGCACTTCGCCACGCGAGGTGCTGACGACTCCCTCGGCAACGCCGGTCACTGCAGTGCGCTGCAGAAAGCGCACACCCTGCGAAGCGAGCCAGCGGGCGATCGCCGGCGCGGCGGTGCGGGGGTCGACCTGCAGATCGAGCGGCAGCAGGGCGCCGCCCACAGTGGGCTCCGGCCGGACAGGCACCAGTTCGTTCGTCGCAGCTGCGTCAAGCAGCCGGACTTCGCCGTCGCGCGTCGCTGCGAACTCGTCGAGCAGCGCCCGCTCTTCGTCACTGCGGGCGACGACCACGGTTCCGGACTCCGCCGCTGCGAAGCCTGCCTCGCGCGCGAGACGCAGCCAGCGAGGTCTGGCCAGATCCGCGTACTCGCGCGCGATGCCCGACTGGGCGGTGATACACGCGTGGCCGAAGTTGCGCACCGAGGCGCCGCAGATCTCGGCGGCACGGTCGATCACCAAAACCCGGGCACCTCGCTGCAGCCCCTCGTAGGCGTATGCGAGACCCACGATTCCCGACCCCGCGACCACGAGGTCGAAGTGGTCTGCGTCTGCTGCCGACAGAGAGCGAGCACCAGCGTCATCGATGAGGGCTGGCTGCTGTCGCATCGAAGTCGTCGTGCCGGAGCCGATGACGCCGAAGTCAGTGGAATCAGTTGCGAAGATGTCGGGGGTCACAGCAGAACCATGCCACCGCCGGCCGGGCAGACACTGCCGATCGTGACTCTCTTCGTGAACACTTCGCCGAACAGTCACCTGCTGGTCACCTCGGGGCAGCCTGTTCGTCCGACAGGCTGCAGTACTCAGCGCAGCTGCCCAGCGCGCTCCGCGGTGCACTTGGGGCACAGACCGATCACGTCAATCACGTGCGCCTCGTCGGTGTATCCGTGTTCGGCGGCCACGGTATGCGCCCAGCGCTCGACTGGAGGAGCCGAGATCTCGACAGTGGCCCCGCACTGCCGGCAGATCAGGTGATGATGGTGAGCTTCGTTGCCGCAGGCCCGAAAGAGCTGCTGCGCATCGGCGTCGATGTGCACGTCGGCCTCGCCGTCTTCAGCCATACGGCTGAGCGCACGGTAGACCGTGGCGACGCTGACCGTCGACCCGGCATTGACCATGCGCAGGTGCAGCCCCTGCGCGCTGATGAAGCCGTGCTCGCGTTCGAGGGCTTCGCGCACCGCGGTCTGCTGCCAGGTGTTTCGCCGTTTCACATCGGTCATGATGCCTCCATTGTGCCACCCGAACACGTTGTGTCGTCAGTGATTCGTCGACGCACCCTCTGGCAGCGGCGTCCTCTGCAACCGCCTCAGACCGCTTTGGCGCACCAGCCCGAGTGCTCGGCGCACCGCCCACGACACCAGCAGAATTCCGGTGGCGCTGAGCACGATCGCCGGCCCCGCGGGCACCGGCCACCGTGCCGAGATGAGCAGCCCGATGACTCCGCTCGCCGCGCCGAGGATCGGAGCGACGAAAAGCATCCCGCGCATGCTCACGGTCAGCTGTGCTGCCGCGAGAGCCGGGGCAGCCAGCAGCGCGATCGCCAGAATCGCGCCGACCGCGGGCATCAGCGCCACCACGGTGGCGGTGATCAGCACGAGCACCACCGCATCGATGCGCCAGCCGCGGAACCCGGCCGCCTCGTAGCCCGCCGGGTCGAAGGTCGAGAACAGCAGCTGCCGTCGCAGCAGCACGACCGCAAGAATCGAGATCACCAGCAGGATGCCGGCGAACTGCACATCAGGCAGGGCCACCGACAGAATCGACCCCGTGAGAAATGTCTGGACCCGAATGGGCAGCGACGGGTTCAGCCCGGTGAGCACGGTGCCCAGGGCGAACCCGCCGGTGAGCACCACACCGCTGGCGACGGCGGCTCGCTGACGACACCAGGTCGTCAGCGCGAGCATCACCAGTGTGAGCACGACGGCGAAGATCGCGTTGCCGATGAGAACGTTCCAGCCGAGCAGCACGGCGATGATGCCTCCGGGAAAGGTGGCATGCGTCAGCGCCGTCGCGAAGAAGGTGCGCTTGCGCAGCACCACCAGCACGCCGACCAGCCCGGCGAGCGCGCCGACCAGCACCGCCTCGACGAGGGCTTGGCCGAAGAACCCGATGGCGTCGGTGAGCACGTTCATGATGCACTCCCCCGTCGCAAACGGTGCAGCCCGGCCCGGCGCAGGGCACCGATGATGAGCGACGCGGCATAGATCGCCACGAACGCCCCGACCACCGCGCCGCTCGGCGACAGATTCACACCGCGTCCCACCGAGACGTCGAAGGCGACTGCCAGCCCTGCCCAGCCGGCCACCAGCGTGAATACCCCGGAGAGCACGACCATGCCGATGATCCCGGCGCCGAAGTTGCGCGCAGACGCGGCCGGAATGATCAGCAGCGCAAGCACGAGCAGGTTGCCGAGCACCTGCGAGCCTGCGACGACCGCCACGGCCAGCGACATGTTCAGCACGAGGTCGGTGGCGACAGGTCGAAAGCCCGCTGCACGCGCGCCCTCCGGGTCGAACGCCCGATAGAGCTGCCCACGTCGCGTCACGATCATCGCGACCACAGCGACTGAGGCGACGATCGCGATCGACCAGAGCTGCGCCGGACGAATCGCGAACATCTGCCCGAAGAGCAGCAGCTCGAGCTGCCCGGGAAAGCCGCTCGCCGAGACGGCGATCACACCGATGCTGAACGCCGTGGTCAGCACCACCGCGACCGGAGCGTCCGCCTGCCTCACCCGGGTCGCAGTCAGCGTGAGCACAGCGGCCGCGATCGCCCCTGCGATGATCGCTCCGGGCAGCGCGCCGTCACGACCGAGCGCGAGCGCCCCGATCGCCAGCCCGGGAAACACCGCGTGCACCAGGCCGTCTGAGACGAACTCGAGGTCGCGCAGAGCGACGAATGGGCCGATGGCGGCGGCCAGCACGGCCAGTACGACGAACGCGAGCAGCGCGCGCAGCATGAAGTCGTACTGCAGAAACGGGACGATCAGATTCATCGATGGTCTCCGAGCGGCGCGATGTGCGGATCGGCCCCGGTGTCATGCGTGCCCGAATCCGGGTGGTGGGGGCGCCAGCTCGACGAGAAGGCCTCTGCCACGTCGCTGCCACCGCTGTAGGCCTCTTCGATGACCTCCGGGGTGAGCACCTCGTCGATGGGCCCGAAGGCGACCTGTCGTCCGGCGAGCACCGCCACGTGCGAACACACCACTCGCGCGAGGCCGATGTCGTGTGTGGAGAGCACGACAGAGAGACCGTCTGCGAGCAGGGTCTCGAGAATGCGTTCGAGGGCGGTGCGGTTGGTCTCGTCGAGACCGTTGAACGGCTCGTCGAGCAGCAGGATGCGCGGGTCGCCCGCCAGCGCACGTGCCAGCAGCACTCGCTGCTGCTGGCCGCCGCTCAGCAGACCGAAGCGCCGACTCGCCAGCCCGGTGAGCCCGACACGGTCGAGGCTGTGCTCGATGACCGCGCGGTCGGCCGCGCTCGCCCGACGCACCCACCCGAAGGCCCGACCGGTCTGTCTGCGGTAGCGCCCCATCGCCACCACCTGGCGCACCGTCACCGGAAAGGCCGCATCGATGTCAGTGGTCTGCGGCAGGTAGCCCACGTCTTCTCGCGCCTCGGCCGGGCGGCGACCGAGCACGGTGATCGAGCCGTGCTGCACGCGAATCAGTCCGAGAACGCCTTTCAGCAGCGTCGACTTGCCTGAGCCGTTCGGCCCGATCAGCGCGAGCGCCTGCCCCTCGCACAGCGTGCCGTCGACGTCGGCGAGCGCGGCGGTGGTGCTGTCGTAGCCGAGATCGACATGAGAGAACTGCAGGGTCGGCTTGGGGGCGTGCATGGTGTTCACTGTATCGGCACTCGGTTCTGATCTGCTGAGGGGTCGGTACGCCACGTCGCCGTGGCGTCGAAATGGTCGCCGGAAAGCGCAAACCGCCCGGTCGCGCGCAGTGCTGCGCGTGATCGAGCGGATGCGCTCACCAGCCGCGAGCGCATTCGCGTCGCGACGATGGCGGTGTGACGAGCACGAAGACCATGCCCGTCAGGCGCGGGGCAGAGACCCCGATGACGTTCAGAGGCCCTCGGGAGCCTTGGGGTCGAGCCCCCACGACTGCCCGATGAGCGTGACGTTGTGCACGGTGGCCTTCAGGTAGGTCTCGCCCTCTGAGCCGGCCTCGCCGAGCGAGTCGCCGTAGAGTGCGTCATCACCCGAGTAGAGCTTCACGCCCGACTCGTCGGCGATGCGCTGCACGATCTTCGGATCGACCGAAGCCTCGGCGAAGACGGCCTTGACCCCGGTGCCCTTGATCTTGGTCACCAGAGACTGCAGCTCGGCTTCGCTGGGCTCGGCGTGGTCGTCGAGGCTGTTCAGCACTGAGTCGTCCTGCGTGATGTCGAAGGCCTTCACGAAGTAGGCGAATGCGTCGTGCGTCGACACGAACTTGCGTGCATCGGGCTGCACCGGGGCGAAGGTGTCTTTGATCCACTTGTCGACATCGTCGAGCTTGGCCTCGTAGGCCGAGGCGTTGCTCTTGTAGGCGTCGGCATGGTCAGGGTCGGCTTTGGCCAGCCCGTCGGCGATGTTCTGCACCTGGATCTTGGCGTTCGCCGGGTCTGTCCAGATGTGCGGATCGTTGACCAGCTCGGTGTGGCTGTGGCCCTCCTCGGCCTCCTCTTTCTCATCGTCGGTCGCAGGAATCGGCGTGACACCCGTGCTGGTGTCGATGATCTTGTCAGCCGGTGCGGCATCGCTGACGACCTGGTCGAGACCGAATCCGTTCACGATGACCGCGCCCGAGTCGGCGAGCGCAGCCGAGTTGGCGGCAGTGAGCTCGAGATCATGCGGGCTCTGGTTCGGAGCGACGATCTGCGTCACTTCGGCACCGGTGTCACCGACGACCTGCTTGGTGAAATCGCCGAGCTGCGTGGTCGAGACCGTGATCTTCAGATCGCTCTTGGCCGGTGCTGCCGACGGGCTGCTGCTCTGGCTGCTGCAGCCGGCGAACAGCAGAGCGCTCGCGGCGACGACACCGATGACTGATGCGGTGCGGGTGTACTTCATCGAGACTTCTCTCCAAAATGCTGGTGTGAAATGTGCGGTGCCGTTCATGACGATGCGAATGCTCTGCGGGCCAGCTTCTGCCGCCCAGAGCGCAGCACCGTCAGAGTCGAGACCGAGTCTGACGACAGATGTGCCGCCCCGACGCAGGCCGCCGAGCAGAGCATCCTCGATGTCTGCGGCAGGCCGGCGCCGGAGCGACGACAACCACGCGCCCACTCTAAGCGCTAATGGGAATCGATGTCAATTAGAGGCGGCGCGCGTCGTCGCCTGCGCTCAGTACAGCCCGGCGGGCACCCGCTGATATCCCTGACACCAGCTCGGGCGAAGCCCGGGCAGAGTGCCGATCGACACCGGCTGATCGGCGGCGAAGATCTCGGTGTTCGCACCGGTCACATTCGGCATCATCACATAGCCGTCGTCCGCGGCGTCGTCAGGCGCCGTCGTGACTGCGATGAACCTTCCCGATGGTGATGCGCACACCCCAGAGACCGACCCTCGCCCAGGCGATGTGGCGATGCGACGAGCACCGTCGCCGGTGAGTGCGTAGACGGTGTCTGTGGTCTGGTCTCCAGAGCTGCTCTCGTACACCGCGACAGCGCCGAACGACGCCGGCGCGAGCTGCACGAGCCGTGACCCGCTGTCGACGCCCTTCGGCTGCGAGGTGTCCAGGTGCTGGCGCCCGCCGCTGACCGGGTCGACCAGAGCGAACGTCCCGTTCTGATCCGACATCAGCAGCCGCTGCTGCGCGGCCGACCCGAGCACCTCGGTGTAGCTGCCCAACGGCAGCGGGGCCTGTTCTTCGTCGTCGTACTGCTGGTCGGTGCGCACTTCGAAGAGCGCGACGCGCAGCATGGTGTTGTCCCACTGCCGAACGACCGCGAACCGACCGTCTTCGGTGAGCACGACCTGGTTGCCCTGCACCAGCTCGCCGCCCGGAGTGTGCACAGGTGTGCCCGTCACCGAGCCGTCCGCACCGGCCAGATTCCAGGCGACGACCTGCCCGCCGGGCTCGCCGTAGTCGAGGGGGTTGATCGTCGCCGAGACTGTGTCTCCTGAAAGAGCGAGACCGATGACTGTCGCCTCCAGCGGAAGCACGAGCTCGCGGGCATCATTGGAGGTCGCATCCGAGGCCTGACGATCGAGCAGCTCCAGCTTCGTGGCAGCCGTCCTGCGATCGGCCACGGCGACCACGATCCAGCGGTCGTCCACCACGAACGTCTGAATGCGCGGCGCAGTGAACACGGTCTGCATGCCCGTGTCGCTGATGCCGGAGCGCACGATCCGGTCGTCGCCGCGCAGTGCGCTGTCATCCTGGTATCCGCCGCCACGCCGCAGCGAGAGCACCGGTGCCTCGTCGGCGACAGCCGCCGCGTTGGCATCGGTCAGCACGGTGTTCTCGCGGTGCCCGTACCATTGGGCGCCGACGAACACCGCGACGAGCAGCACAATCGTGCCGATGACCCCGACTCGCCAGGGCCAGCGTGCACGATGCGTCACACCAGAGCGGTCAGTTGAGATACGGGTCACCGGGCTCCTCGATGCTGTGCAGATCGGTCGGCGCGAAGACGACGGCATACGGACTCGACTGGCTCGCGTTCACCGCGAAGCCGCCGCTGCCCTCAACCCACGACTGCGGCGGATACGTCGCCTGCCAGCCGGGATGATAGACAGGAATCGACACCGGCTGAGCGTCGAGCGTGCAGCAGGTGACCATGAACCGCGTCACGAGCATGACGTTGTCGGGATCCTGTCGATCCGGCGTCACGAAGCCCGAGAACGTCGCATTGTGTCCGTCGTAGAACGACAGATCGCCACGCAGCTGCATCGTCGACGCCCAGTCCGACATCGTGAACGACTCGGGGCCGGCGCCGACCGTCGCGATGTCGCCGGTCATCGTCTGGGCGAGCGTGGTGCCGCCGACGGCGGCGTCTCGCGTCACAGCCTGCGAGGCACTGAGCGTCGTGGGCTGCGCGACGGCCAGCATGGCCACGATGACGGCGGTGGCGACGCCGCTCACCACAGGCCAGCGTCGGATGCTTCGCGTGGGCGGCCGCGCATCGTCGCCTTGACTGTGGTCGTCGTGGTCGTGATCGTGATCGTGATCGCGGTCTGGCAGCACGACCGCGACCACGCCCAGCAGCAGAGCGACCGCAGCCATGGCCACGGCGAACCAGACGTACCGCGGGTTCACATAGAGATCGAGATGATGCTGCGCTGCCAGCCACAGGATGAAGCCTGAGAGCGCGACGGCGATGACGACGCCGTGCCAACGTCGAAAGTGCTCAGGCCAGTGCATTCATCCCCGATCCGAGTACCAGGACGAACAGTGCCACGATCGCCGTCAGCCAGATCAGCGTCCGCGTCGAGAAGGTGGTGCGCAGCAGCGCCAGCATCTTGATGTCGATGATCGCGCCGAACACGAGAAACCCGACCAGAGCGCCCGGCAGGAACGTCGAGCCCAGTGCGAGGATGAAGAAGGCGTCGACGTTCGAGCAGATCGAGACGATGAATGCCAGCAGCATCAGGGCGACGACGCCCCAGACCGGGTCGGCGCCGAGATCGACGAGCACATGACGCGGCACGAACACCTGAATGGCCCCGGCGATGAACGCGCCACCGATCAAGGCGACCAGCATGGCCTGCGTCTCAGTGCGGAAGACACCACCGCTGGAACGCAGCCGCCCGACGAATCCGCCCCCCGCATGCTCATGCGCGTCAAGTCGACAGGCCTCGTCGAAGGCAGGGGTCAGCAGACGGCGCTGCTCGGGATAGAGGCTGAACAGCCAGCCGACCAGATTGGCCAGCACCAGAGCACCGGCGACACGACCGACGAGCACGCCGTTCTGCCAGCCGAACGCCTGATAGGTCGTGATGATCGTCACCGGGTTCACGATCGGGGCGGCCACCAGAAACGTCAACGCGTCGCCAATGTTCATGCCGCGACTCAGAAACCCTCGAGTCACCGGAACGTTGCCGCATTCGCACACCGGCAGCAGGATGCCGAACAGCGAGATGATGATTCGGCGAGTGAAGCCGTTGCGCGGCAGGTGATCGAGCAGCAGACCCTGCGGCAGCCAGAAGCGCAGCGCGATGGCGATGATGATGCCGAGCACCACGAAGGGCGTCGACTCCACGAGCACGCTGAGCGACAGAGTGACCCAGTCGCTCAGCGCATCGCCTAACGTCACATCCTGCAGCGGACTCGCGATGCGGATGACGATGAAGACCGCCAACGCGAGCAGCGCGATCAGCGGCCAGAGCATCCGTCGTCGAGCGGCGCCAGCACTCTCGCGACTCGAGCTCGTTATGTCTTCGTCGTGGGCGAGCCCGGCAGTCGACTCTGCGGCGAATCGCTGCGCCGCGACCGCACGCTGCTCCTCTGCGTGTTCGGCAGCCGTCCGCAGATCGACCTCGACCGGAGGCTCTCGAAGAGCGCTGCGGTCGCGGCGAGGGGCGGGCCGAGACCTGCTCTCACTATCGGATGCGGCTGACACGGCGCTCATTATTCCACGGGATCCTGTGCACAGCCCAGCAGCGTCAAGGTCGGTTCGTGCTCAGGCTCGGGCCGCCTGCCCCAGACGTCAGGGCTGACGCGTGCGCACCGCCCGAGCCGTCGAGGCCAGCCCGGCGCGACGCAGCGCCGCTGCGAGCCAGACGCCGATCTCTGCCCAGAGCAGCTGCCCGACCAGCAGCGAGAGACCGGTGCCGATCTGCACCCAGAGCGGAGTGCGCGCCAGATGCCACACGAACCAGTGAATGCTGAAGAGGAACGCCGCATTGATCAGGGCCGCGACCACACAGCTCAGCAGACCGAAGCGTCGGTACCGTCCGATGAGCAGAGCAAGCTCGACCGCGATAGCGACCACGAGCGCCGCGACCATGTTTCGCGGGTTGAAGCCGCCGAACGGCGTCACCACCACCGCGGCGACGAAGCCGGCCACCAGCGCCGCTCCCGGGCGCCGAATGAGGCTGGCCGCCAAGACGCCCACGAACAGGGCCGTGCCGGTCATCGGGGCGGCGAGCATGGGCGAGACGGCATAGAGGGCAACCGCCGCGACCTTCGTCGCCGCAGTGATGGCGGCTCCGAATGCCCCGATCACCGCGGCGACGAGCAGCTCGCGTGTCGACCAGTGCCAGAGTCCGCGCGCAGAGCCAGCCTCGACACCGTCGACGTGCTGTGATCGAGAAGAACGAGAAGAGCTATTGCGAGTCATACTCACTAGCATAGGGGTGCAGTCAAATCGAGACGCCCGTTCGCCCGCTCATTGCATCATGCGCCGAGGCGGTTAATGGGCTATGCTTGAGCGTCGGGTTGCATACCCACACAGCTTTGACGTATTTGCCGCCTCGGTAAATGACGTACAACCGAGAAGAGAGGAGTGACCATGAAGGTGCGCGCATCGCTCAAGTCACTGAAGAACAAGCCGGGCTCGAAGATCGTTCGTCGCCGCGGCCACACCTACGTGATCAACAAGAAGAACCCGCGCTGGAACGGCCGTCAGGGCTGACCCACACGAGACTTCGTCATCGGCTTCGCCGGTGACATGATGAACCCCCGATCCATTGGATCGGGGGTTCATTCGTGTCTGGCCTCGCCGTCGAAGCCTGCACGTCAGAACCAAGGCGGTTCACACTATCGACAGGAGCCAATTCGATGTCATCCATCCCACCTCGCATTCCGCCGCGCATTCCCTCCCCCTCGAATGGCGGTGGGCCGGCTCGCCCAGAGGTCGCGCTCGAACAGCAGCTCAAGAGCGACCCCAAACGCTTCGGCTACGTCGTGGCCCCGAGCTCGGCGTGGAGTCTCGTGGTCGGCATCGGCATCATCGCAGGCCTCGTGCTGCTGGTGCGCAACGTCATCTCGGCGTTCATCTCGCTCGGCAATGCCAGAAACAAGGCGGCCGGAGCCACGTTCTTCGACCTGTTCGCCTCGACCACCGGTCGCGACGGCAGTTTCTCACCGGGGCTCTGGCTGCTGGTCTGGGGCCCGCTGATCCTCTTCGCTATCGCGATCGTCGCCGCGCTGATAGACAAGGCCACATCGGCCGGCCGACTGCAGCGCGCCCAGCAGGCATTCGCACAGAGCGGCTTCGTCGTCGACCCGATCGTGATTCCCGTGCAGCTGACCCGCACCAACGACGCTTCGGTCACTCCCCTGCTGCTCGTCGGGCCCACGGCCTCGGCGCAGCAGGCCGAGGCTTGGGCCGCAGCCTTCGCGAATCGCCTGCAGACCTCGCCCGACGAGTTCGCAGCCTTCTCGAAGGCGGCGTTCTCGGCGCTCGGATCCAGCGTGAAGAGCGGAGACTGCGAGAAGGCCGTCGCCGCCGAAACACTGGTGCCCGGTGCGCCGGCGGGCACGTTCTTCAAGATCAGCCGGGAGAAGGGTCTGAAGATCGGCCGCTACGTGGCAGTGTGGGCGTCGAAGCCCTCGGGCCCGTTGCGGGCCGTGCACATCGCCGCCTGACCGTCGTCGGTGCGGTCGGTGCGAAGCCTTCGCGCCGACCGCACCGCTCAGACGTCGAGCAGCAGGGCAGGCTCTTCGAGCACTGAGGCGACGTCTGCGGTGAATCGGCTGGCGACATCCCCATCGACGCAGCGATGGTCGAATGAGGCCGACACCGTGGTGACGAAGCGCGGCCGCACCTCTCCGTCGACGACCCACGGCTTCTGCCTGATCGCGCCCATCGCTGTGATCGCGACCTCGCCCGGGTTCAGAATCGGGGTGCCCGCATCGACGCCGAAGACGCCGATGTTGGTGATGGTGATGGTACCGTGCTGCATCGCCTCCGGCGGTGTGCGCCCGGCACGAGCGGTCGCGGTCAGATCGCCGAGCGCCTGGGCCAGCTCGCGCAGGCTCAGCGACTGAGCCTCTTTGATATTCGGCACCAGCAGCCCGCGGGGGGTCGCCGCTGCGATGCCCAGGTTCACATAGTGGTGAATCGTGATGCGTTCGTCGTCGAAGCTCGAGTTCACCTCGGGGTTGCGCTGAGCAGCCCAGATCACGGCCTTGGCCATGATCAGCAGCGGCGAGACCTTGACGCCGGCGAACGCCGACGAGTTCTTCAGCCGACGAACGTACTCCATGGTGCGAGTCGCATCGACGTCGACGAACACGGTCACGTGTGGCGCGGTGAACGCCGATGACACCATCGCCTTGGCGATCGATCGGCGCACCCCGTGCACTTTGACCACTTCGTCACGGCCGCTGGTCGGCACCACCTGCTCGCGACCGGCCGGCCACTCCGGTGTCTCAATGTTGCGGAACACGCTCATCTGCTTCGCGTTCGCGACGACATCCTGTCTGGTGACCTCTCCGCCGTGCCCGGTTCCGGTGACCTCTGAGAGCGTCACACCCAGGTCTTTGGCGAGCTTGCGGATCGGCGGACGAGCGATCGCGGGCAGGCTCGGACTGCCCGTTCGCGGATGCTGTGCGTGCGCCCCGGCAGTCGACGAGCGGGAGGCGGCGGCTCCGTTGTTGGGCGAGCCTCCGGTATGCGCATCCGTCTGTGTGTGCTGAGAGGTGCTGTGGGCCGCATGACGACGTGTGCGTCGCGACTTCGGCCGTTTGCTCGCGCCGTAGCCGACCAGATTGGCGCCGCCCTCGTCGGCGTCGGCAGATCGACCGGCCTTCGGTGCGACCGCGGCCGCGGTCGCAGCCGCAGACCGTTGCTCTGCGCGGGGCGATGAGGATGTGTCGGCAGTGGCGGGCACCGGCTCGGCTGGCTGCGGCTCGCTTGGCTGCGGCGCCGATGCCGACGGCGCGGCCGCTGCTGTGACGCCGACGGTGACCAGAGGCTCGCCGACCTCGACGATGTCGCCGACGTCGGCGTGCAGCTGCTCGATGGTGCCGGCGAACGGCACCGGCAGCTCGACGACCGACTTCGCCGTCTCGATCTCGACAACCGCCTGGTTCACCACGACAGAGTCGCCGGGCTTGACCAGCCAGTTGACGATCTCGGCCTCGGTGAGGCCCTCTCCCACGTCGGGGAGCGCGAAGGTCTCGCTCATGCGTCGTTCCTCACTTCTTGTCTACTGCCGACCGCCAGCGTCGTCTCGCACTCCACGTCGATCAGTACTCCAGCACACGATCGACGGCGTCGAGCACACGATCGGCGTCGGGAACCTGAAAATGTTCGAGCTTCGCGGGCGGGAACGGCACGTCGAAACCGGTGACGCGGGCGACCGGCGCCTCGAGCGAGTAGAACGCCCGTTCCCCGAGCTGGGCGGCGATCTCGCTGGCGACCGACACCGACCCCTGGGCCTCGGCCACGACGACAGCGCGCCCGGTGCGCTCGATCGACTCCACCAGAGGCCCGTAGTCGATCGGAGAGATGGAGCGCACATCGACCACTTCGAGGCTGACGCCCTCTTTCGCGGCGATCTCTGCGGCATCGAGCAGCACGGGCAGCATCGCACCGTAGCCGATCACCGTCACCTGATCGCCCGGACGCACGATGCGCGAGCCATGCAGTTCGCCGGGAGCGGCATCCAGCGAGACCGGCCCCTTCTGCCAGTAGCGACGCTTCGGCTCGAAGAAGAGCACCGGGTCGTCGCTCGCGATCGCCTGCTGAATCATCCAGTAGGCGTCGTTCGCGTTCGAAGGCGCCACCACGCGCAGACCCGGGGTGTGCGCGAAGTACGCCTCGGGGCTCTCTTGGTGATGCTCGATGGCGCCGACCCCGCCGCCGTACGGCACGCGGATCACCACGGGCATCGACAGCGTGCCTTCGTGACGGTTCGTCTGTTTGGCCAGCTGGCTGGTGATCTGATCGAACGCAGGAAAGATGAAGCCGTCGAACTGGATCTCGACCACCGGACGATAGCCACGCATGGCAAGACCGATCGCCGTGCCCACAATGCCCGCCTCAGAGAGCGGCGAGTCGTAGACGCGACGCACGCCGAACTCCTGCTGCAGCCCGCTGGTGACGGTGAACACGCCGCCGAGTGCGGCGACATCCTCGCCATAGAGCAGCACTCGGTCGTCATTCGCGAGCGCCTCACGCAGCCCGGCGTTGATCGCCTTGGCCATCGGCAGCTCGCGCACACGCTTCTGCGTCTCGGTCTGGGCGCTCATGCCTGCTCCTCCTCGTCTGCGAAGCCCGCCTCGTAGTCGGCCAGCCAGGCGGCCTGCGCCTGCATCACCGGGTGCGGTTCGCTGTAGACATGGGCGAACATGCTCGCAGGTTCGGGCTCGGGCAGGTGCAGCACGGCCTCGCGCACGCGTGCGGCCTCATCGCCCGCCTGCTGCTCGACCTCGTCGAAGAACGCCTGCGGCACATCGCGATCGGTGCGCAGCCAGGTCTCGTAGCGAGTGATGGGGTCGCGGTCGGCCCAGCACGCCTCGAGCTCCCGGGTGCGATACTTCGTCGGGTCGTCGGATGTCGTGTGCGGCCCGCGACGGAAGGTCACCGCCTCGATGAACCCGGGCCCCTCGCCCGAGCGGGCGTCGTCGAGCAGGCTGCGAGCGACGGCATAGCTCGCGAGCACGTCGTTGCCGTCGATGCGCACAGCGTTGAGCCCGAAGCCCGCCGCGCGGTCGGCGAGGGGACGTGCGGCCTGGATGCCCACCGGCACCGAGATGGCCCACTGGTTGTTCTGGCAGAGAAACACCTCGGGCACGTGCAGGCTCTCAGCGAAGATCATCGCTTCTGAGACGTCGCCCTCGCTGGTCGCGCCGTCGCCGAAGCAGGTGAGCACCGCAGTGTCGCGGTCGATGTCGCCGGTGCCGACCAGCCCGTCGAGCGCCACACCCTGCGCATAGCCTGTGCCGTGCAGTGACTGCGTGCCGATGACAAGCGTGTAGAGATGAAAATGCGTGCGCTGCCAGTCCCAACCACCGTGGGTGTTGCCGCGCAGCATGTCGAGCATGTCGACGAAGTCGACGCCGCGGATCATGCCGATCACATGTTCGCGGTATGACGGCATCACCCAGTCTTGGGGACGAGTCGCGCGACCGGCGCCGACCTGTGCGGCTTCCTGCCCCACTGACGGCACCCACAGCGCGAGCTGCCCCTGACGCTGCAGCGCGGTTCCCTCTGCATCGAGACGACGCATGATCGCCATGTCGCGGTAGAACTGCTGCAGCTCGTCGAGCGACAGACCGTCGACGAGGCCTTGGTAGGGCTCATTGCGGTCGTTCCGCTGTCGTGCCCCTGAGGGGTCGAGCAGCTGCACTCCGGTCGCTGAGTCGAATGGCGCATCTGACGTCGCGGTGCGCTCGGCCTCAGCCGGGCGAAGCGTCGAAGCGGACGAAGTCGAAGTCATGCTCCCCAATCTAGGCGCGCACTTCTGTGTTAATTCTCCAGACCACGCACAATTTCAGCGGTGGCGCTTAGGAGGGGTTCTATAGACTGGCGTTCTCCGACCGTCACACGAATGCCCTCGGGAAAGACTCGCGCGATGATGCCGTGCCCTTCGAGGATCTCAGCGGCTGACTCGGTCTGGTCACCGGTCGGCAGCCACACGAAGTTTCCCTGTGACTCGTGCACCTGCCAGCCCTGGTCGACGAGACCGGCCTCGATCTGGTTGCGCCGGCTGACCAGAATCTCGAGTCTCTCGTCCAGCTCTTCACGGGCGTCGAGCGCAGCCTTCGCAGCCTCGATCGTGGCGGTCGTGAGTTCGAACGGGAGCCCCGACGCACGCACTGCGGCGATCACGATGGGATCGCCGACGGCATAGCCGACACGCAGCCCGGCCAGCCCGTACGCCTTGGACAGGGTTCGCAGCGTGACCACGTTGCGGTGGTCGGCGATGATCGCGATCCCGTTGACGGCATCCTCATCACGGACGAACTCGGTATAGGCCTCGTCGATCACGATCAGCACGTCGCGTGGGGCGGACGCCACGAAGCGCTCGACCTCGTCATGAGTCAGCGTGGTGCCGGTCGGGTTGTTCGGGCTGCACAGCAGCACCGCGCGAGTGCGATCGGTGATCGCATCGAGCATCGCATCGAGATCGTGCCGGCCGTCGTCAGTGAGCGGCACCTGCACCGAGGTGGCGCCGTTGAGGGTGACCACCGAGGGATAGCCCTCGAACGAACGCCAGGCGTAGACGATCTCGTCGCCGGGCACGGCCACCGCGGTGATCAGCTGGCGCAGCACCGAGATCGATCCCGGGCCTACCGCGATCTGATCGTCGTCGACGTGGTTCAGCGCCGCCAAGCGGCGCACCAGGTCGGCGGCCGAAGAGTCGGGGTAGCGGTTGATGCTCTCGGCAGCTCCTTCGATGGCCGCCACGACTGAGGGCAGCGGGGCAAAGGGCACTTCGTTCGAGCTGAGTTTGAACCCGCCGATCGGAGCGGGGCGTCCCTGTCGATAGGCAGCTGCGCTGGCGATCTCGGGTCGAATCTTCACTGGAGCCGTCTTGACGGACGGCTGTTGTCGCGGGTCATCCATTCTTTCAGTGTATGCCGTCTGCGCACGATTCGCCCGCCCCACACGCACCGAAGCCCTCTGTTCTATGCGACAATCAACAGCGTCATGCCGATCCGAGCCGCGGCTCCTCGACCTGATCTTCCCTTTCAACTGAGTGATCTGTGGTTCACGCTGTCGTGTCTGCGAGGTTTTGATGGCTTCTCTCAGCGAGGTCGTGCGCGTCGACGGTCTGGTGCGCCTGATGGGCTCGCAGCTGATCGCACGCATGCCGCAGGGCATGCTGAGCATCGCGCTGCTCATGCACGTCGAGCACGTCCTCGGACGATATACGGACGCCGGACTCACCGTCGCCGCCTTCTCGATCGGCGCGGCGGTGTCCGGCCCTTTGATGGGGCGCTGGATGATCGTGCTGGGCGCCAGGCGTCTGCTCGGGGCCACGCTGCTGCTCAACGCGGCGGCCATGACGGCCATCGCCTTCGGCCCGCATCGGCTGTGGGCGTTCATGCTGTTGGCGATCGTGCTCGGCTTCTGCACGCCGCCGATTCTGCCGATCACGCGCAGCCTCTATCCGGTGCTGGTGCCGCCTCGGCTCAGTGCGCAGGTCTATTCGCTCGATTCCATCACGCAGGAGCTGATCTGGGTGGTGGGCCCGGTGCTGGTCACGGCGGTGGCACCGCTGGCCGGCACCAGCATCGCGCTGGCTCTGGTCGCCGCCCTCGGCTTCGTCGGCGGCGTGCTGCTGCTGACGGCTCCGGCGATTCGACTCGCGACTTTTCCCGTCAGCGGCAAGAGACTCGGCGGCGTGCTGCTCAAATGGCCGGTGCTGATCGCCATCGTCTCGTGTGCGCTGCAGAACGCCAGCTACGGCGCCGTCGAGGCTGCGGCGGTCGCCATGTTCGACGGGCAGCAGTTCACGGTGGGCATCATCATCGCGGTGTTCGCGATCGGCTCGATCGTCGGCGGCATCGTGATGGCGCGGGTGGCCATGCGGCCCTGGTCGATGGCCACGCGGCAGAGCGCCCTGGCGATCGGAACGCTGGCGGCTGCGCTGTCGCCGAACCCGTGGTGGGTCGGGGCCGCGCTCTTCGTGGCCGGACTCGGGACCGCCCCCTCGCTTGCGGTGATGTACAACGTGGTCTCGTCGAGCCTGCGCAGCGGGGATGCCACAGAGGCCTTCGGATGGATGTCGAGCGGGCTGCTCGCCGGCATTGCCATGGGCAGCGCCGGTTCAGGCGTGTTGGTCGACCACGTCGGGGCGCAGTCGGCGATGCTCTTCGGTGCGGGGCTCGCCGTCCTGGCGGTGCTGCTGCCGGCGTTCGGAACGTCCAAGCTGCCCGATCTCACGGTGCACTCAGGGCCGCTGCTCGACACCAGCGCTGTGCCGGTGATTCATATCGGCGAGCGCTGACCGTCAGCACTGCTCGCCGGTCGTCGCCCACGCTGCGGCCACAGGCTGGCTCTCTTGCTCGACGACAGCGACGGCGAGAGCTCCGTACGGTCCACGCCAGGTGCTGTGCAGACGATACAGGTCGTGAGCCGATACCTTCGTGCGAGCGGTGAATGCGGCATGCTCCGATGCCGCCGGGGCATCAGCCCAGATCACCGGCACGCTCCCGGCGTTCACCGTGACTCTCAGCAGACCGGAGACCCGTTCGACTCGTCCAGTCACCGTGATCTCGACAGTGCCCTCATCGTCACTGGCGCCAGCAGCGACAGCAATCTCAATGGCAGGAGGCGTTGTACGAACGCCTTCGGCGTCGGCTGCAGTCGCCTGCGGAATCGGGCTACCGGCTTTCACCGGTGAGAGCTGCCGCTCACGAAGGCGATTCGGCTCATGACGCCCGAAGGGCTCGCCGAGACCTGCGATCAGCTGCTCCAGTGCGCTGGCGATGGCGAAGAGGCGCTCGTCTGCCCCCGACGGGCCGGCAATGGTCACACCGACCGGCATGTGGATGTCCGGCAGCACTCCGAGCGTGACCGTCACAGTCGGAATGCCCAGATGACGGAAGACCAGGTTACCGTTGGCGACCCACGTGCCGTTTCGCATGGCCAGCCGGTTCGACTCGGGGTTGAAGTCGGCGTCGAAGGGGCCGATGTCTCCGACAGTCGGCAGCAGCACCGCATCCAGACCGGCCTGCGAGAGCCACTCCTCGAAGTCGATCTTGCGGGTGCGCTCCAGACCGTGCAACCCCGCGCCGATCTCATCAATCTCATCGAGCACCGGCACGTGGCGCTGCGCCCAGGTGACATAGTCTGCGATCGTCACGTCGGTCTGATCGCTGAATGGCACAGCCCCCTCCGGCTGCGGGAAGATCTTCGGTCCGTCGACATCGGCCAGGGCATGCAGGTTCGGATCGTCGTTCAGCCGGAGAAAACGGTCCCAGGCGTACACGGTCAGGTCGTGGCGCTCCTTCTTCAGGAAAGCCGCGGGAACGATGCCTCGGTCGTCCAAAGTCGGCGCGCCCGCACGGTCGCCCTCGTAGTTCGAGACGGCGGGGAAGTCCGTACGGCGCACGACCGCACCTGCCCCGGCGACCTCGGTCAGCATCCGTTCGAAGAGCTCCACGATGCTGGCCCGGGTCTCAATCGGGCGCGTGCTGTCAGGATCGCGGTTCAGGTACATGTCGGGAACCGCGAAGCCGAGGCCGGACAGTGCGACGGGCGACGTGTGATCGGGAAGCGGGTGGTGCTCGGGCAGTGCGACGTACGGCTGCTCCCGCCAGAAGTCGCCGGCGGTCCCGGCGTCAGCCTCTGAGAGTGCCGACGAGACGATACACAGGTCGTCGACCGAGCGCGCGTGCGGCACGACGACGTCCATGGTGGGCACCAGGGGCCAGTTTCCCCGCACCGAGATCACGCCTCGCGAAGGCGTGTAGGCCGCCAGACCGCCGTTCGAGGCCGGAGCCCGCCCCGACGACCAGGTCTCCTCGCCGAGCCCGAACGCCGCGAACGAGGCTGCAGTCGACGTACCCGACCCGTTCGACGACCCCGACTGGTAGGCGGCCGCGAGAAAGTTCTCGTTGTAGGGGCTCTCGGCACGCCCGTACAGACCTCGCTGCATGCCGCCGTCGGCCATCGGAGGCATGTTGGTCAGCCCCAGGAACACCGCGCCGCGGCGACGCAGCACGGCCACCGCATGCGCGTCCTGCCCTGCGACGAGATCGGCGAACGCCGGAGAGCCGGCCGACACCGGCATCCCCTTCACCGAGTAACTGTCCTTCGCGGTGAAGGGGATGCCGTCGAGCAGTCCCCGTGACTCGCCCGCGGCGCGGCGCCGGTCGGCCGCCTGCGCCTCCTCGAAGACCGCGGGGTTGATGCGCACCACGGAGTTCAGCAGGAGCCCCTGCCGATCGAACGCCGCGATGCGGCGCAGATACGCCTCGACCAGGCCCACGGATGTGGTCTCACCTCCGTCGAGGAGCTCCGAAAGCTCGCGGATTGACTTCTCTACCACGTCTACGTCAGTCATCGACGTCTCCTGTCCATCTCTCATCGGTTCATGTGTCCGTTGCCCTGCCATCGCTCAGCTCTCGAGCGCCTCATGGGTGAACTCTCCCCCGAGCACGGTTGCGCACACGGGGATCTCCGAGATCTCGTGGGAGTCGACCGTTCTCGGGTCCCTCTCGAGCGCAACCATGTCTGCCACCATGCCGCGACGCAGCCTGCCTTTGCGGTGTTCCATGCCGGTGGCCTGCGCCGAGCCGACCGTGTACGCGTACAGGGCCTGATCGACGGTGAGGCACTCCTCAGCCGAGCCGAAGAGCTGCCCAGACCCGGTCTCCCTCGTGACGAACGACTCGATGCCGACGAGCGGCTCCCCTGGCGCGCACGGCCGGTCGGAGCTGCCCGGGAGCACGATGCCCGCGTCGATCAGCGACCGGCCCCGATAGGTCTGCGCCGCCCGTTGCGCCCCCAGCGATCGCAGCATGCCGTCACCGATGTTGACGAAGAACCCGGGTTGTGGCGTGGGAACGACGCCAAGCGCGCGCATGCGTTCGAGCTGATCGTCCCGCAGCACCGCCGCATGCTCGATGCGGTGCGGCAGCGGGGGACGCCCGGCGAGATGCAGAGCCTCCTCGATCGCATCGAGGGCGACGTCGATCGCGCGGTCTCCGATGGCGTGCGCGGCGACGGCCCAACCAGACCTGGCCGCCTGCACGATGCGATCGTGCAGCGTGTCGGCGTCATCCTGCAGGTACCCGGAGAATTCCTCGTGGGTGCAGTAGTGCTGGGTCAGTGCGGCGGTCTCGCCTGACAGCGCGCCGTCGGTGAAGATCTTGGTCGGGCCGATGCTCAGCCGGGCGTCGCCGAGACCACTGCGCAGCCCGAGGTCGAGGGTGATGCCGAGTTCGTCGTCCTCATGGGCGGCGATAGCGTGCAGCGCTCCGATGAACGGCATGACTTGAGCGCGAGCGCGCAGCCGGCCGTGTTGTAGCGCCTGCTGATACGCGAGGAATTCGGCCGGGCTGTAGCCGATCCAGCCCGCCGCTATGCCTGCCTCGGTGAAACTGGTGATGCCCTCCCGTGCGTATTGCGCGGTGGCGCGGTCGAGGGCGGCCTCGATCGCTGCGACCGAGTACGGAAGGGTGAGCTGCTGCACGAGCTGCTGCGCCTGCTCCTCGACGAGCCCGGTCGGCTCCCCGTGCTCATCGCGGACGACACGACCGCCTTCCGGATCGTGAAACTCCGCGTCGAAGGCGCCGATGAGACGCAGCGTCGCCGAGTTGACCACGGACGAGTGGCCAGAGGTCTGCCGAATGAACACCGGATTCTGCGGGCTCACCCGGTCGAGATCCCGGCGGTGCGGACGCCCCCCGCCATAAAGATGGTGGTTGAAACCCGTGCACCGGATCCACTCCCCCGGCTTCGCCACACTGGCCGCCTGTCCGATGCGGTCGAGAAGCGCCTCTAGGGTGTGCAGATCTGAGAGGTCGACCTCGGCCAGGGTGAGGCCGAACCACGTCGTATGGCAGTGCACGTCGTTGAACCCCGGTAGGACGGTCGTGCCTCGCAGGTCGACGTGCTGAGCGGCCTCCAGACCGTCGATGTCGTCGTCGACGCCCACGATCGTGCCGTCGATGACCCCGACTCGTCGAGCCTGTGGACGCTGCGGATCCATCGTCACGAACTCGGCGTTCTCATAGATGGTGTCCAAGCGGAACATGTCTTCCTCACTCTTGTGTACGTTTCGGCCGCGCCTCTGCACGGTCGTGGCGGGCGCCCCTAGGGCTGTCGGTCATGCCTGTGCCGACACCGCCACCGTGATGTTCTTGACACGCGTGTAGCTCTCGTAGGCGAACACCGACAGGTCCTTGCCGATCCCCGACTGCTTGAAGCCGCCGTGCGGATTCTCCGCCGGCAGCACCTGATGACAGTTCACCCAGACGGTGCCGTAGTCGAGTCGCTGCGCCACCCGATTCGCCCGCTCGATGTCATTCGTCCACACGCTCGACGCCAGCGCGTACACCGAGTCGTTCGCCATCTCCAGCGCTTCGTTCTCGTCGTCGAAGGGCTGCACGGTCAGCACCGGCCCGAAGACCTCGTCTCGAACCACTTCGTCGCTCTGCAGCACGTCGGCGATGACCGTCGGCATAACGCGGTACCCGGGCTCACGCCCCCGCCCGCCTGTCACGACGCGCGCGTGTGCGGGAAGGCGTTCCAGGAAGCCCAGCACGCGCGTGAACTGCGCCGCGCTGTTGACCGGGCCGAGGAACACTCCCTCCTCATCCGGATCGCCGACGATCAGCTCCCTCGCCGCGCTGCCGAGCTGTTCGACGAACTGCGAGTACTGCTCGCGCTGCACGAGCACACGTGTGATCGCCGTGCAGTCCTGCCCGGCGTTGAAGAACGCCGCCTGCACGATCTGTGCGGCGCTCTGCGGCGTCGCACGATCGGCGAAGACGATCGCCGGCGCCTTGCCGCCCAGCTCGAGGTGCACCTCTTTAACCGTCTGGGCAGCCGATGCCATGACCGACTTCCCGGCGCGAGTCGACCCCGTGATCGCGACCAGGTCGGGTCGGGGATGCGCCACAAGCGCTTCACCGGTCGCCCGTCCGCCGCAGACGACGTTCACCACGCCGGCCGGCAGCACTTCGTTGGCCAGGCGGGCGAGTATGACGGTGCTCCACGGCGTGGTCTCTGCAGGTTTGATGACGATGGTGTTGCCCGCGGCCAAGGCGGGTCCGAGCTTCCAGACGGCCATCATCAGCGGGTAGTTCCAGGGAGTGATCTGTGCGACGACTCCGAGCGGCTCCCTGCGAATCGTAGAGGTGAACCCCTGCACGTATTCGGTCTGGGCCGTTCCTGAGGGCACCCGGGCCAGTCCGGCGAAGAATCGCAGTTGGTCGGCCGACCGCAGCACTTCGATCTGACGGGTCGCGGCGCGGGGCTTCCCGGTCAGCGCGACTTCCGCATCCACCAGTTCGTCAGCATGCTGCTCGATCAGATCGGCCAGTCCGAGCAGCGCACGCTGGCGCACGGCCGGCGTGGTTCGCCCCCAGGAGGTGAAGGCCCGAGCCGCCGCCTGCACCGCGAAATCGACCTCGGCCGCCGAGCTGTCCGGCGCCGTGCCGATCATCTCGCGCGTGGTCGGGTCGACCAGCGGCAGCGTCGAGCTGGTCGGGTTCTCGCATCCGTCGATGAAATTGGTGAGCCGAATCATGCGTCAGGCCTCCTCGCCTCGGGCACCCGTCGCGGCGCCATCAGCGGGCTCGATCGAGTGAACGTCAGGTTCCAGCACCGCCGGATCGGCGATGAGGTGCAGCAGTGCGACTCCTGGTGCGGCAAGCGCCTCGTCCAATGCCGCGCTAAACTCCTCGGTCGTCTCGACACGCCGCCCATAGCCGCCGAAGGCGCGCGCGTACAGCGCGAGATCCGGATTCGTCAGAGATGTGCCGGACGGCCTCCCCGGATAGTGCCGCTGCTGATGCTCGCGGATCGTGCCGAAACCGCTGTTGTCCACGGCGATGACCAGCACGCGCGCACCATGGGCGTGTGCCGTGGCGAGCTCTTGGCCGTTCATGAGCAGACATCCGTCGCCGGCGACCGAGACCACACGACGCTGAGGCTCCACGATGGCCGCGGCGACTGCGGCCGGGATGCCGAACCCCATCGCGCCGTTCTTCGGCCCGAGCAGGCTGGCGGTGCGGTGTGCGGGAAGATAGCGCTGCGCCCACAGCGCGTGGTTGCCTGCGCCATAGGTGATGACCGGATCCGGCTCCGCCTCCAGCCGCTTGCGCAGGATGCCGAAGGCCGCGCCGAGATCGACGAAGCGCCCGCCGTCCGGGTGCGGCGTCGCGAAGGCGACATGGTCCTGATGCGCGTCGCTCATCCAGTCGGGCTCGACGGCCGTCGCACGGGTGCCGGTCAGCGCATCGACTCCGGATTCGAGGTCGCAGACCAGCTGCAGATCGAGGCGGCCGAAGTGGCCGTGCGCCTCCGGATCGGCGCTGATGACGACCGATCGGGCGTCGGCGGCGAGCGAATACCTGTCGCTGAGCACGTCGGTCCGCGCGCAGCCGAGGTAGACGACGGTGTCGGCCGCGTCGAGCCGGTCGGCCAGTCGCTGGTCACGGGCGTATCCGAGCGGCCCGGCGAAACATGCGGCGTCGTGATCGACGAGATCGTAGGAACGGAAATCGGTGGCTACGGGCACCCCCTGCGCAGACGCCCACGCGACCAGACGATCACTGGTGCGTTGCGCCCAGTGATCACCGCCGACGACGGCCATGGGGCGACGCGCACCTGCGACCAGCGCTACGAGTTCCTTCCGCTCCGCGGCGGTGGCCTCGCTCCGGGGCAGCTGGTGGGGGAAGCCCGGGGCGGGCGCGCTCACCGATTCCACGAGAACGTCCTCCGGCAGGCCGATGACCACCGGCCCCGGGCGACCGCTTCGCGCGATGTGCCATGCACGCGACACGACGAACGCGGCGTCCTCCGGCTGGTCGAGCGTGACCACATGCTTCGCAGTGGTTCCGAACCAGCCCTCGAGGCTAAACTCCTGAAATGCCTCACGGCCGCGCTCCCGAACCGGGATCAGTCCGACCAGCACAACGAGCGGGGTGGCATCCTGCCATGCGGTGTGCACCGCGATCATTGCGTTGGCGACGCCTGGCCCTCTGGTCACCATGACGACTCCGGGCTGTCCAGTGAGGCGCGCCTCGGCGAGGGCCGCGAAGCCCGCACCTCCTTCCTGCCGACACGGTATGGCCTCGATCGCGGAGTCGTACAATCCGTCGAGAACGTCGAGATAGCTCTCACCGGGCACAAGCCAGACTCGACGTGTGCCTTCGCGCTCCAGCTGGTGCACGATCAGGTGGCCGGCGCTCATCTTTTGAGGTTCGCTCATGATTCCAGGTCCTTTGTAGAGTCGATTTCGGGGGAATGCGCCCACACCAGGGAAACGGCTGACCAGGTTCAGGCCTCGGTGCGCGCAGGAAGCTGCGCACCCGTGATGTGGTGCACGGCGCTATGCCGTGGTGCGAGTAGGGCTCCGGTCAGCGTGATGGCCGCGACAACGACGAGCAGAACGGAGACCGGCCACCAGTGACCGCCCTGCGTCGCTACGAGGGCCGTGGCGATGAGTGGCATGAAGCCGCTGAGCACCGACGACAGGTTCGACGAGATGGCCACGCCCGACAGTCGCAGACGCGCCGGGAAGAGATCGGTCAGGATCGCACCCTGTGCGGCGTAGGGGATGGAGACCACGATGATACCGATGACCATGCCCAAGACCACGAGCACAGGAACCTTGGTCGTGACCAGTAGGAAGACGGGGAACGCCATCACCACGGTTGCGATGCCACCGACGACTGCCACTCGGTTCGCCCCATAGCGCACTCCCAGCCTGCCGCCGATCCACAGCACACCAAGCTCGGCGATAGCCGCAATCATCGCGGCGAAGAGCAGCAGATTCGCGGGCAAGCCCAGTGTCGACTTGCCATAGCTGACGATGAACGTGGTGACGACGTAGAACCCGCCCACACCGGTGAATGCGACCATGGCTGCAATGACGATCTGACGCCACGACGATTTGAAGACTTCGCGAATGGGCTGTTCGGCAATGGCATCTTCCGCCTCAAGCTGCATGAAGACCGGAGATTCCTCCATATGCTTGCGAATGACGATCGCGACCAACAGCAGCGGGATGGCGATGAGGAAGGGAATGCGCCAGCCCCATGAGATGAAGAATTCCTCGCTGGAGAGGGCAGACACGAGAAAGAAGCCTCCGGAGGAGAGAATCGTGCCCACGGGCGACCCCAGCTGAGGAATGGCCGCATACTTGGCTCGCTGTTCGACCGGAGCGTGCTCGATCGCGAAAGTGACGGCCCCGCTCCACTCTCCACCGACTGCAAGCCCCTGTAAGAAGCGCAGAATGACCAGAAGCGTCGGAGCCCAGACACCGATCTGCGCATAGGTCGGCAGCATGCCGATCAGTGCTGTCACCACGCCGATGCCGATCACTGTGATCATGAGTACTCGACGGCGTCCAATCTTGTCACCGAGAGCCCCGAAGATCAGACCGCCGATCGGTCGGGCGACGAACCCCACGGCCAAGGTGGCGAAAGAGGCCATCGAGGCGACGAACGCATTCTCACTGGTGAAGAACTCGACGTTGAACACCAATGCAGCAGCAGTGGTGAACAGGAAGAAGTCGTACCACTCCATGGCAGTGCCAACGAACGCCGCGATGGAGGCGCGCTTCGCAACATCCGTGCTGACGTTCACCGCAGTGTCGGGATCAGCATTTCGAGCATCAGTCATTGCTCGCTCCTTAGGTTCACGAGAGAGGCGCAGGCACATCACCTGCTTTCTTGAAAACCTATGCAATCAGTCAGATTGCTGAAAACTGTCCACGATATGCTGGAAATCACCCCCGCCCTATTGGGCATATGCACATGCTATTCAGACGGACGGCCGACAATCATCCGAATGTTACAGTCAGGAAAAATCCCAATGTCATATGCGTCAAACTCCTCGGCAGCGAATCTTCGCTGGCGTGAGATGATTTCGCAGCTCCACGACAACGTCGAATACCTCGTAGCCGATTTCATCGACGAGATGAACCGACTCAGCGTCTACGAGCTGCAGCAACCCAATCACTCCGACCTCGTCGAGACGGCGTTCTCCTCCTACCGGTCGATCCTCGCCGCCGTTCTCGCCCTCGACCCAGAAAAGCATCCGAGTTGGGAGCACATGGAGCACATCGCCAGCGAGTTGGGGCGCACCAGAGCCCGGGCTGGGATCAGCGTGAACGCCCTCGTTCAGGCCATTCAGATCGACTTCCGCATCATCTGGGATCGTCTGCTCGCCATGTCTGATGAGCAGGACCTCGCGGTACTGGCGACACATGTCAAAGACCTCTGGCATGCAGTCGACAGCTATGCGCGCTATGCGCAGACGAGCTATCACGTGGAGCGCAACCTCATTCTTCGCGAAGATCAGGATCAGCGCGCGCTTATGCTGAGCAGGTTCCTCTCGAAGACATCACCAGACACGGTACTCACCAATTCACTGGGAGTTGCCTTCGGCTTGGACCCGACTGCCACGTACGAGGTCTGCGCAGGGATCAACGATCCCGCCATCGGACGAGTGCGCCTTCGTGCGCAGACTTACTCACGGCGCGTTGTCTTCCATGCGGAGCCGACGCAAATTTGGGTGATGTTCTGGCCCGCCGACATTCCAGACTCCCCAGCCCATCCTCTCCGGGCATTGGCAGACCTGTCCTGCGGGCACGTGGGCAGGGTGGCAGGCTTGAGCCAGATTCCAGCAGCCAGTCGGGCCGCTGCCGAAATTGCACGAGTGCTGGAACCGACCGATGTCGGCCCGTATACCGTACAGGATGTCTGGACTCGCTTCGCCGCCCGCACGCTGCGACATCGCGCCCCGCAGGCATTCATCTCGTTCGACCGAGCGTTTGAGGGCTGTTCACCACGCGAGCGGGGCCAGCTCATGCAGACGGTCCGCACTTTTCTGCTTTCTGGCAGCGCGGCCGAAGCCGCTGCCACTCTCGGCTGCCATCGCAACACAGTACTCAATCGCCTCCACCGGCTTATCGACCTAACCGGCTTGGATCTGACGACTCCCCGTGATGCAGCCTATGTCCACGTGCTGCTCGCCGACACCTCCAGTACCACCCGGACGTGATTCACATCGGTGAGCGCTGACCGCGCTCGGACCTCACCAGCACGGCAGAGACGACCTCAGTCGCGCTGCGGCTCACCGATGGGTTCGGGC
Organism: Pseudoclavibacter sp. CFCC 14310; assembly: GCF_008831165.1. Taxonomy (NCBI): domain Bacteria; kingdom Bacillati; phylum Actinomycetota; class Actinomycetes; order Micrococcales; family Microbacteriaceae; genus Pseudoclavibacter; species Pseudoclavibacter sp. CFCC 14310. The sequence continues at coordinate 354,233 of NZ_WBKC01000004.1, forward strand.
TCACCCTCAAAGTACGTACGCAGCACCACCATGGTGCGCGTGCTGACGTTCGCCACACTGCGAATCTGCTGCAGCAGCTCTTCGAGCACGCTCGGAGCCGCAACCCGAACCAGCAGCAGATAGCTGGCATCCCCCGCAATCGAATAGCAGGCCTCGATGCCCGCGACGCCCCGCAGACGTTCGGGGGCATCGTCAGGGGCGGCCGGGTCGAACGGCGTGATCTCGATGAATGCGGTCAGAGGCCGGCCCACAGCCTCGTGGTCGATGACCGCTCGATACCCACGAATCGTGCCGTCTCGCTCGAGACGCTGCACCCGCGACTGCACAGCCGAGGTGGAGAGCCCGGAGACCTCGGCGAGGCGCGCGAGGGTCGACCGCCCCTCGGTCAGCAGTGCGGTGACGATGGCTTGGTCGATGCTGTCCATGACTCCGAGTCTACGGCTCGCACCGCTCAGCCAAGCTGATTGGCGAACCTGACCAGCCGCCCCATGCCCTCGACGATCTCATCGAGATCGCCCGCATATGAGATGCGCACGAACCCCTGCCCGAGCGGCCCGAACGCCTCACCCGGCACGACGGCCACGTGCTCCTGCTGCAGCAGACGGCTGCTGAACTCGGCAGAGTCCAGACCGCTGTCGCGCACGTCGACGAACACGTAGAAGGCGCCGTCGGGCGCGACTGCGCGCAGGTTCGGCGCATCCTGCAGAGCAGAGAGCACCGCGTCACGGCGCACGGCATATGCGTCGCGCATGCGTGCGATGTCGGCGTCGAGGCCGTTGAGCGCCGCGACTCCGGCGAACTGCGCAGGGGTGTTGTTCGACGAATGGATCAGCTCGGCGATCTTCGCCGTCTCTTCGACCAGAGCGCTCGGCCCCAGCAGGTAGCCGATGCGCCACCCGGTCATCGCATACGTCTTCGACAGACTGTCGACGATGACGGTCTGGTCGCGCATGCCCGGGCACGACGCGATTGACGGGGCGACCGGGGCGTCGCCGTAGACGAAGGCGTGGTACACCTCGTCCGAGATCACCCACAGACCATGTCGCTGACAGACCTGGGCGATACGCTCCAGCTCGGCCGCCGAGGTCACCGCCCCGGTTGGGTTTCCGGGCGAGTTCACGATCACGACCTTGCTTCGCGAGGTGACCGCGCGCTCGATGTCTTCGGCGTTGAGCCTCATGCCGTTCTCAGGCCGGAGCGGCACCGTCACCGGCCGCCCCTCGCAGAGCAGCACCTGCGCATCGTACGAGGTGAAGTGCGGTGAGGGAATGATGACTTCGTCACCGGGGTTGAGCAGCGCCCGCAGAGCGAGATACAGGCCGAAGGTCGCTCCAGGCACCGCCTGGGCCTCGGTCTCGGCGTCGTACTCGAGACCTTTGGCGCGTTTGGTGTATGCGACTGCGGCGGCGCGGAATTCGGGCACGCCGAGCACGTTGGTGTAGTGGGTGTCGCCTCGGCTGATCGCCTCGCATGCGGCCTTGGCCGCGCGTTCGGGCACCGACTCCGCCGGCTCGCCGACGGCGAAAGTGATGACGTCGGGAATCAGCTCGCAGTCGTCGAAGACGTCACGAATTCCCGAGCGCGGCGTGCTCTGTGCGACGAGCGAGAGATCTCCCGGAACCATCTGCGTCCTCCTGAACCTGCGAATGAGTAAACAACCACATTCAGATTACGGAGGAATTCCGGTGTCTGCAATATCTGCCGGATATTTTCCGGCCAACTGTGTTCAGCTCAGCAGATCGGTGTCTCCAGAGCGGATCAGTTTCTTGTTGACGAACTCCTGAATGCCCAGCGCACCGAGTTCGCGGCCGTTGCCTGAGCCTTTGACCCCGCCGAACGACAGCTCAGCCGAGTCGGCGCCCACTTCGTTGATGTACACCATGCCGGCGTCGATGCGATCTGCCACGCGCAGCGCCTGGGCGCGATCCGTCGTGAACAGGTAGGAGCCGAGGCCGTACTCCGTGTCGTTGGCGATCTGCACCGCCTCGTCTTCGTCGCTGACGCGATAGACCTGCGCCACCGGGCCGAAGAACTCCTCACGATAGGCGTCGTTCTGAGGCGTCACCCCGGTGAGAACTGTGGGATCGAAGTAGGCGCCGCGGTGTTCGGGGCCGCCGAGCACCGCAGTGGCCCCCTGGTCGAGTGCTCGCTGCACCTGATCGCTGAGCAGCTCGGCAGCCGACAGCGAGCTGAGCGGCCCGAGCGCGATGTCCGGCGCCACTGCGGGGTTCTGCGCATGCACGTCGCTGAGCGCCGCGACGAAGCGCCGCAGGAACTCGTCGTACAGGTCGTCGACGATCAGAAAGCGCTTCGCCCCGTTGCACGACTGCCCGTTGTTGTCGAGTCTCGCGGCGACGGCAGCTTCGACCGTGGCATCGAGATCGTCGGTGCTGAGCAGAATGAACGGGTCGGAGCCTCCCAGCTCCAACACGACTTTCTTCACGTGCTGCCCCGCGAGCGCAGCCACCGCCGCACCGGCACGGGCAGAGCCGGTCAGCGAGACTCCGCGCACACGTGGGTCGGCGACGACCGATTCGATCTGCTCATGAGTGGCGAGCACCGAGACGTACGCCCCGTCGATGACTCCGGCTTCAGCCATGATGTCTTCGATCTGCTGCGCCGACTCCGGACACTGCAGAGCGGGTTTCAGCAGGATCGTATTGCCGATGATCAGGTTCGGGCCGGCGAAGCGAGCCACCTGATAGTAGGGAAAGTTCCACGGCATGATGCCGAGCAGCGGCCCCAGCGAGGCCTTGCGTACGAACGCCGTGCCGGGATTGGCCGGCTCGATCGGGTCATCCGCCAGGAACGCTTCGGCATGGTCGGCATAGTAGTCGTAGATGTCGGCCGAGAAGTCGACTTCGCCCAGCGACTGCTCGAGTGGCTTGCCCATCTCGCGGGTGGCGATCTCAGCCAGCCGATCTCGGCGTTCCCGATGCAGCGCGGCGACGCGGTGGATGGCCTGGACGCGCTCGGCGATCGAAGTCGTGCTCCAGCGTGCGTGTGCCTCGGTGGCTCGACTGATCGCCTCGGCGAGCGCGGCGTCCTGGATGGCCGGGTACTCGGCCAGCCTCTCACCCGTGGCGGGATTGGTCACAGCGTATGTCGACGTTGACATAGTGAGGTCTCCTTGTCGTTGGGGTCGGTTGGCGGCCAGCCTATCCGCCGCGTCATCGGAGTGGACGGAATGGGAGGAATCGCCGGTGATCGTATACGTACCGCCGCGGCTGCGGGAGCATCGCTTAGGCTGGCCGCATCCGGGCAGCCCAGTCTTCCATCCGGGCAGCCCAGTCTTCTCAGAAAGGCCCGACATGACTGCAGCAGAGGCCCTCGAGCTCGTCGTCACCGCCCACCAGCGGCTGTTCGGCGACCGAGACACCAGCGTGCTCGACACCGACGCCTTCGCTCCAGGCTTCATCGAGCACTCCCCACTCGTCGCTGACGGCAGAATAGGACTGAAGCAGCTGGTCGAAGAGGCACCGACGCTCAGGTATCGACTCGTCCGACAGTTCGTCGACGACGACCTCGTCGCGCTGCACGGCCGATACACCGGGCTGGACGACGAACCGCTGATCGGATTCGACATCTATCGGGTGGCCGACGGGGCAATCGTCGAGCACTGGGACGGCCTCGTTCCCGAAGCGCCCCCGAATGCGAGCGGCAGAACACAGCTCGACGGGCCGGTGCACACCGACCGAAGCGTCGACACCGAGACCAGCCGCCGCCAAGTCGCTGATTTCTTCCAGACCGTGCTGATCGAACAGCGGTATGACGAGTGGGCGACGTTCAGCAACGGCGAGGGCTTTCGCCAGCACAGCCCCGACATCGCCGACGGCACCGAGGCCGTCGTGGAGTTTCTTCACCAACTCAAAAGCGAAGGCACTCCCCTCGTCTACGACCGCACGCACCGACGCGTCGCGCAGAACGATTTCGTGCTGACCCAGTCAGAGGGCAGCATCGGCGGCGTCAGACACGCCTTCCTCGAACTGTGGCGCGTGGCCGACGGCAAGATCGTCGAGCTGTGGGATGCGATCGCCGAGATTCCGGCAGACAGCGAGGCTGTGCATCCCTACGGTCTGTTCTGACTGCCTCGCACGGCTCCCGCACTAAGCTGGTCATGTTCACGCAGACCAGCCATCGCATCCACAGGAGCCACCTCTTGAGCACTCTCGACCACCAGCCACTCAGCCCTCTCGACGGCCGCTACCAGAAGGCCGTCAGCGGCCTCGGCGAGTACCTCAGCGAGGCGGGCCTGAACCGCGCGCGAGTGCACATCGAGGTCGAGTGGCTGATCTTTCTGACCGAGAACGGTCTGTTCGGCACCAGCCCGCTCACCGCGGATCAGAAGGCCGGTCTGCGAGCGCTGGTCACCGACTTCGACCAGAACAGCATCGATGAGCTCGCCAAGCTCGAGGCCGTCAAGAAGCACGATGTGAAGAGCGTCGAGGTGTTCATCCGCCAGCACCTGCCTGCCCTGGGGCTGGCCGATCGCGCCGAGCTGGTGCACATCGCCTGCACCAGCGAAGACATCAACAATCTCTCCTACGCTGTGATCGTGCGCGACGCGGTGCGTGAGGTGTGGCTGCCGAAGGCGGATGCCGTGGTCGCCCAGATCGCGGAGCTCGCCGAGCGCTACGGCGACGTGCCACTGCTCGCCCACACGCACGGGCAGCCGGCGACGCCCACCACGATGGGCAAAGAACTGGCCGTGTTCACGCACCGGCTGCGTCGCCAGCTGGGACACGTGCGCGAGCAGCAGTATCTGGGCAAGTTCAACGGTGCGACGGGCACCTATGCAGCGCACGTGGTGGCCGACCCGAGTGCCGACTGGCCCGACGTCTCACGCGACTTCGTCGAGGGCCTGGGCCTCACCTGGAACCCGCTGACCACGCAGATCGAGTCGCACGACTGGCAGGCCGAGCTCTACTCGACGGTCGAGCACTTCAACGGCATCCTGCACAACCTCGCCACCGACTTCTGGACGTACATCTCGATGGGGTACTTCCATCAGATCCCGGTCGCAGGAGAGGTCGGGTCGTCGACCATGCCGCACAAGGTCAACCCGATTCGCTTCGAGAACGCCGAGGCGAACCTCGAGCTCTCGAACGCGCTGTTCGGCTCGCTCGCGCAGACGCTGATCACCAGCCGCATGCAGCGAGACCTCACCGACTCGACCACGCAGCGCAACATCGGCGTCGCCTTCGGCCATTCGCTGCTCGCGCTCGACAACATCGCCAAGGGGCTGAACACGGTCGAGCTGGCCGCCCCGGCACTGCTCGACGACCTCGACCACAACTGGGAGGTGCTCGCCGAGGCCATTCAGACGGTGATTCGCGCCGAGGTCGCCGCCGGTCGCTCGAAGATCGACGACCCGTACACGCTGCTCAAGGGGCTCACCCGCGGGCACCGCATCGGCCAGGCCGACCTCGAGCAGTTCGTGCGCGGGCTCGACATCGGCGACGAGGCCAAGCAGCGCCTGCTGGCGCTGCGCCCCGAGACCTACATCGGGCTCGCGCCTCAGCTGGCGAAGACGCGGTGAGGGTCAGACAGAGGAGACTCGCCCGGAGACGTAGGCGTTGACGATCTGCTCTTGGGCGTCGTGCAGGTATGCGCGCATCTCTTGCGCCGCATCCGCAGAGTCGCCCCGCTGAATCAGGCCGACGATCTGCTCATTGCGGTCGATGTACTGCTCATGCATGTAGCGCGGGCTGCCGATCAGCCCGAACATCAGCCGCAGCTGCGCGGCGAGCGACCGATACAGGTCTGCGAGTATCGGGCTGTCGGCGAGGGCGATCACCGCCTCGTGAAACGTCACATCGGCCGTGCCGACAGCGCGCCAGTCATCGGCCTCGGCCGCGGCTCGAGCACGCAGCACGCAGTCTCGCATGCGCTCGAGCGACGGATGCCCCGGTGCGGCACCGGCGATCGCCTCGGGTTCGATCAGCTGCCGCACCCGGAAGACGTCGAAGACCTCGGGAAGACCGGGACGGCTGACGAACACTCCGCGATTGGGAACGTGCTCGACCAGGCGCTCGCGAGCGAGCAGGCGGAAGACCTCTCGCAACGTGTTGCGAGACACGCCCAGTCGCTCGGCCAGATCGGCCTCTGGAAGCTTGTCTCCCGGCGAGACCTCGCCGTCGGTGATCAGTACGCGCAGAGCCTGCGCCGCCTTCTCAGGCACGGAGAGTGGGAGCGCTTGGGTCACAGCAGAAATTCTACCCGCCCCGTTTCGGCTCCCGGCTGCGCCCTGGTGGCACGTGCAGCGCGTCCGGCCTCAACGGGTCGGTAATTGTTCACTTCACCTACTTGTAACATGAACGAAACTCCGATCATATTTCAAGTGTTCATGCTCTTTGTTGAACAACCTGTACGATATCGCACAGTCAACGACGACCGCGGGCCGACGCCCGCCTGTTCGAATGGAGCACCATGAGCGCAGAGACCTCTCCCGGGTCGGAAACCCGAGAGCCCTCATCATCGAGCGTCAGTCCTTCTGCCTCGAAGGGCAGCCAGACCGCTCAGTTTCTGAAAGAACGCCGAAGCTCCCTGATCGGCGCGGTCTTCCTGATGGCCATGTCTGCAGTCGGCCCCGGCTTCATCACGCAGACGGCGACCTTCACCGTGCAGCTCGGCGCAGCCTTCGGATTCGGCATCCTACTGTCGATCGTCATCGACTTCATCGTGCAGCTGAACGTCTGGCGCATCATCGGGCTCTCGGGCAAGACCGCCGGAGAGCTCGCCAACGCCGCCATTCCGGGCACCGGCTACGTGCTCGCCGTGCTGGTCATCTTCGGCGGGCTCGTGTTCAACATCGGCAACATCGCCGGCATCGGCCTCGGGCTGAACGCCGCGATCGGGCTTGACCCGAAGATCGGCGGGCTCATCGGCGCGCTCTTGGCGATCGGCATCTTTCTGTACAAACGCGCCGGAAAGGTGATGGATCGAGTGGTGATCGCGCTCGCCGCGGTCAAGGTCGCCATCGTGGTGATCGTGCTCTTCGTCGTGCAGCCCCCCGTCGGTCACGCGCTCACCGAGACCGTGATGCCCGACAACGTCAACCTCGCCGCACTGACCACGATCGTCGGCGGCACCATCGGCGGCTACATCACCTATGCCGGCGCGCATCGCCTGCTCGATGCGAAGATCACCGGCAGCGAGAACATCAAGGCCATCAGCACGGCATCGTTCTGGGGCGTCACCATCACCGGCGTCATCCGCTACCTGCTGTTCCTCGCCATTCTCGGCGTCGCAGCCAGCGGAGTCACGATCGATCTCGCAAGTCACACCGCCAACCCCGCCGCGCAGGCCTTCCAGGTCGCGCTCGGCGAATGGGGGTTCCGCATCTTCGGTGTCATCTTCTGGGCGGCCGGCACGACGTCGACCATCGGCGCCGCGTACACCTCGGTGTCATTCTTCAACGTCTTCAGCCCGAAGTTCCTCGAACCGCGTCTGCGCAACATCACCACGATCGGCTTCATCGCCGTCTCGCTGGTCGTCTACCTGCTGCTCGGCACGGCTCCGGCAGCACTGCTGGTCTTCGCCGGCGGCTTCAACGGACTGATCCTGCCCATCGGCCTCACGCTGATGATCTACATCGGCTTCGCCCGGCGCGATCTGCTCGGCAACTACCGCTACCCGATCTGGCTGCTCATCCTCGGAGCGCTCGTCTGCGTCTTCACCTGGTGGATGGGCATCTCGTCGATCCAGCCGATCTTCGCTCTGCTCGGCCTCTCGTAGCCTGATCGCTCAGACCCGGGCCGGTGGGTGCTCTCCCCTCCCCGGAGCGCCCGCCGGCCCTCCATCACCGCGGTGACCTCGCAGCATCATCACCGCAGCACCACACCTGCACCGCCCGTCGTCGAGACTTCGGGCGCAGAATTGGAGCATCATGACAGCAATAGACCTCAACAGCGACATGGGCGAAGGCTTCGGCCGGTGGTCGCTCGGCGACGACGACGCCATGCTCGACATCGTCACCAGCGCGAACATCGCCTGTGGCTTTCACGCCGGCGACCCGATCGGTCTCATGCACACGACGAAGTCGGCCGTCGGCCGAGGCGTCGTCATCGGCGCCCACCCTGCATACCGAGATCTCGCCGGCTTCGGGCGTCGCGCGATGGATGTCGCCTCGCCGGAGCTGACCGCCGACGTGCTCTACCAGATCGCCGCGCTCGACGGCATCACGCGGTCGGCCGGCGGGCGCATGCGCTACGTCAAGCCGCATGGCGGGCTCTACAACCGCATCGCCATCGATCCGGTGCAGGCTGCGGCTGTGGTCGAGGCGATCCGCGAGTACGACTCAGACCTGGCCGTGATGGCACTGGCCGGCTCGGTCTTCGCCCGTGTCGCCGACGAAGCGGGCCTCCGGGTGATCGCTGAGGCCTTCGCCGACCGGGGCTACCAGCCCGATGGCACGCTCGTCTCACGTCGCGAGCCAGGTGCCGTCCTGAGCGATGCGGATGCCGTGGCCGATCGCATCGTTCGTCTCGCCGAGACCGGCACGCTGATCGCCGTCGACGGCAGCCAGCTCCATCTCAATGCCGAATCGGTCTGCGTGCACAGCGACTCGCCGGGTGCCCTCGACATGGCCCGGGCGATTCGTGACCGCTTACAGCACGAAGGAATTGCCGTTCGTTCCACGCTTGACCCTGAGGAGGCCGCATGAACTCCCCCATCGCATCCGCGCAGCTCGAAGCCCGAACGGCCCGCGAGCGCTACCGCGCCGGCGAGTGCCTGCCCACGGCGGGCGTCGCCCCGGGCATGGCGCAGGCCAACCTGCTGGCCGTGCCACGCGAGTACGCCTACGATTTTCTGCTCTTCGCCCAGCGCAACCCGAAGCCGTGCCCGGTGCTCGACGTGACCGATCCCGGCTCGCCTCGCACGGTGCTGGCGCCGACCGCGGATCTGCGCACCGACCTTCCGAAGTATCGGGTGTGGCGCGACGGCGAGCTGGTCGACGAGCCGACCGATGCGACGGAGGCCTGGGCGGAGCACCCTGATCTGGTCGCATTTCTCATCGGCTGCAGCTTCACCTTCGAGACGCCGCTGCAGCGGGCGGGCATCGAGGTTCGGCACATCGCAGAGGGAACGAACGTTCCCATGTATCGCACGAATCGGCAGTGTCGCCCCGCGGGGGCCTTCCACGGCGAGATGGTCGTGTCGATGCGGCCGATCCCCTCGGATCGGGTGGCCGAGGCGGCGATGATCTCGGGTCGCTATCCGGCGGTGCACGGCTCGCCAGTGCACGTCGGCGACCCGGCCGGCCTGGGCGTCGCCGATCTGGCACGACCCGACTTCGGCGATGCAGTGCCCGTGCATGACGGCGAGGTGCCGGTGTTCTGGGCGTGCGGCGTCACTCCGCAGGCGGCCGTCATGGCCTCGCGGCTTCCGTTCGCGATCACGCACGCCCCGGGATACATGTTCGTCTCAGACGTCTCCGACACGACGTACGAGGTCTGAGATGCGCGTGCTGCCGGTCAACACCGATGTGCTGTTAGTCGAGCTGGACGAGCTCTCGCAGGCGGTGGCTCTCAACCAGTCGCTGCTGGACGATCCGATTGCGGGAGTGCACGAGCTCGTTCCTGCCGCTCGAACGGTGCTCGTGCGTTTTCACCCGACCCGCATCGATGCCGCCGAGCTCACCGCGCTGCTGCTGGAACGCGACGTGAGCGCGCCGCTCGGTGCCGACGGGGAGATCGTCCAGGTGCCGGTCAGCTATGACGGAGACGACCTCGCCGAGGTGGCGAATCTGCTCGGCGTCACTCCTGCAGACGTCATCGCCATGCACACCGCCTCGACCTACACCGTCGCGTTCACCGGTTTCGCTCCCGGCTTCAGCTATCTGGTCGGCGGCGACCCGAGGCTGAACGTGCCGCGCCGAAGCACCCCGCGCACTGCCATTCCCGCCGGAGCCGTCGGTCTGGCCGGTACGTACAGCGGGATCTATCCGCGCGTCAGCCCCGGCGGCTGGCAGGTCATCGGCACCACCGAGCTGCCGATGTTCGATCTGCGCCTGGATCCTCCCGCGACCCTGCGCCCCGGCATGCGCGTGCGCTTCGTCGAGACCGAGAGATCGACGCGGCAGCAGCCGGCCGCACCCCAGCCCTCTGCCATCGCAGGCGACGACAGCGGCTCGCGAACCGCACTGGAGGTCGTCGAGCCTGGGCTCGGCTCGACTCTGCAAGATCTTGGGCGACCGGGGCACGCCGATCTCGGCGTCTCACGTTCCGGTGCTCTCGACCATGACAGCGCCCGATTGGCGGCCCGTCTCGTCGGCAACTCCTCCGATGCCGCAAGCATCGAGACGCACGGCGGTCTGCGACTGCGAGCGATCGGCGAACTGGTGCTCGCCGTCACCGGCGCGCAGGTGTCGGCCACCGTCCGCCCCGCGTCGACGCCGGAGACGGAGACGGACGCTGAACGCCCAGCAGCCCGGATGCAGGCTCCCCGCTCGGCTCCCGAGCTGCAGGCCTTCGCTCTGCGCGACGGCGAGACGCTCGAGCTCGGCTTTCCCACGCGCGGCAGCGTCGCATACGTCGGCGTACGCGGTGGGTTCGCCGTCGCCCCGGTGCTCGACAGCCTCTCGACCGATGTGCTCTCGGGCCTTGGCCCGAAGCCTCTGCGCGCCGGTGACGTGCTGCCGGTGCGCCGTGCCGCGGTCGCTGCGGTCGCACAGATCTGGGGTGCGGATGCGCCCGACGGCACTCTGCACAGCCGTCTGCCCGCTCCGGGCGACGTGGTCACTCTCGATGTGGTGCTCGGGCCGCGTACCGAGATGTTCACCGGTGACGCGGTGCAGACGCTCTTCGATCAGCAGTGGGAGGTCACGGCGCAGTCGAACCGCGTCGGTCTGCGCCTGCACGGGCCGACGCCGCTGGAGCGCCGCGACCACCGAGAGCTCGAGTCTGAGGGCACCTCCTCTGGTGCTCTGCAGGTGCCGCCCAACGGGCAACCGGTGCTGTTCATGGCCGATCACCCGCTGACCGGCGGCTACCCCGTCATCGGCTCGGTCGCCTCATATCACCTCAATCTCGCCGGACAGGTGCCGATCGGCGCCAGCATTCGCTTTCGTGCGGTCACCGACCCTCCGGGGCAGGCATCCGCCGCCGACGACGCATCTCTCACGAAGGAGAACTGAACATGATCAGCAGAGTGCTCATCGCCAACCGCGGCGAGATCGCCGTGCGCATCGCTCGAGGCTGCGCCGCCTATGGGGTGACCTCGATCGCGGTGTACTCCGACCCCGATGCCGATGCGCTGCACACCCGCGTCGCCGACGAGGCCTATGCCCTGCCCGGGGCCACTGCCGCTGACACGTACCTCGACATCGACGCACTCATCGACGTCGCCCGACGTGCGCATGCTGACGCCGTGCACCCCGGTTACGGCTTTCTGTCAGAGAACGCCGACTTCGCTCAGGCCGTCATCGACGCAGGACTCATCTGGATCGGCCCTCGGCCGCAGACGATCCGCTCGCTCGGCGACAAGGTGACCGCTCGCCAGCTGGCCTCCTCGGTCGGAGCCCCACTCGTCGAGGGCACTCCGGGACCGGTCGCCGACGGAGCCGAGGCGCTGGCGTTCGCCCAGCAGCACGGCCTGCCGATCGCGATCAAAGCCGCGTTCGGAGGCGGCGGACGAGGCCTGAAGGTGGCCTGGAGACTCGACGAGGTGGTCGACCAGTTCGAGTCGGCCGTACGAGAGGCGGTCGCCGCGTTCGGCCGCGGAGAATGCTTCATCGAACAGTACGTGCCACACCCGCGACACGTCGAAGCGCAGGTCGTCGGCGACGCCGACGGTCACGTCGTCGTGGTCGGCACTCGTGACTGCTCGCTGCAGCGACGCAATCAGAAAGTCGTCGAAGAGGCACCGGCGCCGTTCCTCACCGACGAGCAGCGCAGCGCGATCGAGTCGGCGGCGAAGCGCATCTGCGAGGCCGCAGACTATGTCAGCGCCGGCACGGTCGAGTTCCTGGTCGGGGCGAACGGCACGGTCTCGTTTCTCGAAGTGAACACCCGCCTGCAGGTCGAGCATCCGATCACCGAGCTGACCAGCGGCGTCGATCTGGTGCGGCAGCAGCTGCGAGTCGCCGACGGGCTGCCGCTCGAGATCGACCAGACCCCGCTGCCACGGGGCCATGCCTTCGAGTTCCGCATCAACGCCGAAGACGCCGGGCGTGGGTTTCTGCCGGCACCCGGGCGCATCAGCCGTTTCGACGCTCCGGGCGGCGAGGGCGTGCGTCTCGACTCCGGTGTCGTCGCGGGCAGTGTGGTGAGCGGGCTGTACGACTCGCTGCTGGCGAAGCTCGTGGTCTGGGGTGCCGATCGCGACGAGGCACTGCGCAAGGCCCGCCAGGCGCTGCAGGAGTTCCAGGTCGACGGCGTGCCGACGCTGCTGGACTTCGACCGGCGCGTCGTCGACGATCCAGCGTTCGCCGCCGCCGATGCTGACGGCTTCGCGGTGCACACGAGGTGGATCGAGACCGAATGCTCCTGGCTCGACGAGCTGCATCAGCCCTTCTCTGACCCGATGCCGAACGAACCGCTGACACGCACCTGGATCGAGCTCGACGGCCGCCGTGTCGAGCTCGGGCTTCCGGCACAGCTGGTCGGCTCGCTGGCAGGCGGAGTCTCTGCGGCCGCCGTGCTGCAGAGCGGCCCCAGCGGCGAGGCGGTCACGGCCAGCGCATCCGCCACGGATGCCGCAGCCGGCGGAGTCGGGTCGAACGAGCCCGGTGCGGTGTGCGCGCCGATCACCGGAACGCTCGTCGCGTGGAAGGCGGAAGACGGAGCGTCGGTCGCCGAAGGCGAGGTGCTCGCAGTCATGGAGGCTATGAAGATGGAGACACAGGTGCTCGCGCCGTGCGCGGGGGTGCTGCACCGCGACGCAAAGGTCGGCAGCGCGCTGATCAGCGGCGGAGCATGCATCGCTCTCGTGCGGTGAACGTCGACTGCGCCGCATCACTCAGGCAGCGCCTGCAGCGCGAGCCACAGCTCGTGTCGCACCTTCGGATCGCGCAGATCCGCATCGAGCACCCGCGCGCACTTCTCGATGCAGGCTCGCAGCGTGTGACGATGCACCTGCAGGCGGCGTACAGCGACGACCATCTGATCGATGCCGCCTGGGCTTACGAGCAGGCGACACGGCGACGCGAGCCCGCATTCCTCACCCCGACCCTCCCGAGCGACCAGATCGAGGTCGGCACGACGAGTCGAACGCCCGCATCTGCGGCCGACGTGGTGCCCGAGGTGAGCATCTCACGGCACGCACGATTCTGGCAGGTGGAGGTGCGGCTGCCCGCCGATACGGATGCCCAAGTGTGGGCCGACGGGCATCTGCTTCGCCCTGTCGCCGATGGCGAAGGCACCTATCGTGGCACCATCTCAGTGCACCGGCCACGTCTTGACGACCAGGTCATGATCGTCGTCAAGGCCGGGCATGCCTCGGCCTCGCTCACGTTCGAGGCGCTGCCGACGCAGGACCGCTGAGCTCGGCCTGCACCGCAAGTGCGAGCCACGTGACCCGACAGGCGTCGGCGTCGTGTTCCAGGTCGCATCCGAGTGCGGCGCCCAAGGTGCGCACGCGACGCACCACGGTGTTGCGGTGCACGCCCAGCCGGTCGGCAGCCGCCTGCCATTCGTACATGCAGTCGCACCAGACCGTGAACGTGGCTGCCAGAGCGGGATCGGCCATCGTCGCGACACGCCGCAGCACCGCGGCGGCATCCGAATCAGTCGACAGCACACGCAGCACGGCTGTCTGGCCGGCATCGAGACGTTCGATCACTCCTGCCGCGTCAGGCAGCTGCCGGTATCGCCAGAGTGCGGCGGCGAACGAAGCCGACAGGCCATGGATCTGCGCCGGACCGAATGCGGGCAGGTCGACCGCCACCACCGGCGCACGCCGGGCCGCGCTCTCGACCGGCCCGTTCGAGTTCACCCGCGCGAGCCGACGCAGCGTGTCGTCGGGGTCTTCGTTCAGCGGCGTCGCGACCAAGGTCACCCAGACACCGGCGACGACGTCGCGAACGCTGAGCGCAGGTTCGCCCCGCGTCGCCAGCGCACGCCCCGAGCACACCAGCTGCCACTGGTGCGCCCCCGCGTCGAGTCGACCTCCGTCGGCGAATGAGCGCTCGAGCAGGGCACGGCCCGTGCCCACTTCGTCAGTCAGCAGCGCGCGCAGCCCCAGCTGAACCACTTCGTCATGGTCGACGCCCCCCGGCGGTCGACTGGTCAGCGCCAGCTGCAGCATGGCGACGGCCGTGTTGACGATCATGCGCTCATCACGATCGTTCGCCTCGGCGCTGCGCCGCTGCGAAGGTCGCCTGGCGAGCCGCCCTGCTGCCGATGCGGCCCACAGCAGGGTGAGAGCCCCGATGGGTGCGGTGCTTTCGGGCGCGTTGAGCATGTGGATGATCAGGTGCTGACCGTCGTGCTCCTCACGTCCCGACTGACGGCGACGCCGGGCGTCATGCATCCGATCTCGCACAAGCGGCTCCACCCAGCTCGGCGGAGGGTCGACCGGGGCGACTCCGAGCAGACGAGCTCCGCCTCCCCAGAGCCAGACGGAGCAGCCCAGCAGCAGCGCGAGCTCGCGAACGAGCGCCTGTGCGGGCATGCGCTCGAGAGAGGCGAGTGTGAGGGCGTGCTGCGCATGCAGCACCTTGCGCAGGCTCTCGCGCTCAGGATCCGCACGCCCGGAGCTGATGGCCTCGCTGATGCTGATGAAGGGGGTCGAGAAGGGGGCTTCGAGCAGCGGCATGCCCGCTGCGACGCAGCTTCGCCGCAGCACAGCCTCCCATCGGGGGTCAGGGTGCTCGAGGGTGTACACGAGACCGACCGCTCCGCCCCGTGCGATGCGCTCGACATAGTCGCGCGTCACGGTCTCGACGTCTGATGCCGACAGCAGCTGCTGCCCTGTGGTGAGAATGAGCTCGCTGCCTCGCAGGAACGGGGTGGGATCGAGCAGATCGGTGCTGTACCCCCATCGAATCGGGTGATCGAGCGCGCCGCTGCCGTCGTCGGTGATCGCGCTCACCAACTGCAGCGAGAGATCCTGACGCTGCAGCAGCCCTCGCAGAGTGATGGCGTTCATGCGTTACTCCTCTGACTGACATGCACGTGAGCGCTGCATCGGGCGATCCGACGGCACCCTGTAACCCAGCCTTCATATGCCGAGGTGGGTCTCACCCCCGCTGTCGTGGCGTGACTTGCCGCGCTTTTTCGCCCTGCCAGCACCCCACATGCAGCATATCGTCTACATTACAGTGCGAAGATGAACGGAATCATGCGCGTTCTCGCACCTCAAGCCTCATATCGTTGACAGCAATCAACCCGCGCAGCCGGCACGCCACAGGCACTGTCCCACTCGCGATGCACCACACAGAGAGGTTCACTCATGACTGAGCTCGATGCAGCAACCGTCGTCGAAGAGGATGCACGCTACGTGCTGCACTCCTGGTCGGCGCAGAAGAAGATCCACCCCATTCCAGTGAAGACCGGGCATGGGGTCTACTTCAGCGATTACGACGGCAACGAATACCTCGACTTCGCGTCACAGCTGGTGAACCTGAATCTCGGCCACCAGCATCCCGATCTCATCCAGGCCATCATCGACCAGGCTCAGACCCTCGCGACCATCGCCCCGGGATTCGCCAACGACAAACGCAGCGAACTGGCTCGCCTCATCGTGCAGAACGGCCCGATCAACGACGGCAAGGTGTTCTTCACCAACGCCGGAGCAGACGCCAACGAGAACGCCGTTCGACTGGCCCGCGAGTTCACCGGCCGCAGCAAGGTGCTGGCCAGCTACCGCAGCTACCACGGGGCGACCGGCACAGCCATCGCGCTCACGGGCGAGGGCCGCCGCACGATGCAGCCTGTCGTTCCCGACCCCTCGGTCGTGCATTTCTGGGGCCCCTTCGCCTACCGCTCGGCGTTCTACGCCGAGACCCCGGAGCAGGAGACCGAGCGTGCACTCGCCCACCTCGAACAGACCATCCTCTCTGAGGGCCCCGACACCATCGCGGCCGTCATCCTCGAGACCGTCGTCGGCACCAACGGCGTGCTGGTGCCGCCGCCCGGTTATCTGCAGGGGGTGCGCGAGCTCGCGACCAAGTACGGCATCCAGTACATCGCCGACGAGGTCATGGTCGGGTTCGGCCGCACCGGCTACCTCTTCGCCGTGCAGGGCTTCGACGTGACACCGGATCTGCTCACCTTCGCCAAGGGCGTCAACTCGGGATACTCGCCCCTGGGCGGCGTGATCATGAACGGCGCCATCGCCGCGACGTTCGACGAGCGCAAGTACTCAGGCGGCCTCACCTACTCGGGGCACCCGCTCGGCGCGGCCATCGGCGTCAAGACCTTCGAAGTGTTCGAACGCGATCACCTGCTCGAGCATGTGCGCGAGCTCGAGAGCACCGTGCTGGTGCCGTGGCTCGAGCAGATGCAGGCGAAGCATCCCTCAATCGGCGAGTTCCGCGTCAAAGGCCTGTTCGCCGCGATCGAGCTCGTGAGTGACCGCACCACCCGCGAGGCGCTGCCCGCAATCGAGGCCGGCGGCGAGAACAACCCGCTGGTCGCCATCGAGAAGGCTGCGATCGCGAAGGGCCTGTGGCCGGTCGTGCACGGCAATCGCGTGCACATCGCGCCTCCCCTGATCATCACCGCCGACGAGCTGAAGAAGGGCCTCGACATCATCGACGAGACCCTGTCGATCGCCGACGAGGCCGCTCAGGCCTGATCAGCGGGCCGCACACCACTCACGTAATTCCGCATCCGTTCGAACACAGAGAAAGAGAATCCCCAACATGCCCCTCGTCAGAATCGACGTGAACAAGACCCGCGACGACGCCAGCGTGCGTGCCATCGCCGACAGCATCCACAGCGCCATCGTCGACGTCTACAAGATCCCGGTGCGTGACCGGTTCCAGATCATCACGAAGCACGAGCCGGGCGAGATCATCGCCGAAGATGCCGGGTTGGGCTTCGAGCGCAGCGACGGCGTCGTGATGATTCACGTGTTCACGCAGGGTGGCCGCACGCCGGAGGCGAAGCAGGCGCTCTACGCGAAGATCGCCGAGAACCTCGCGGCCGTCGGAGTGGCAGGCGAAGACATCTTTCTCGGCTACTTCGAGAACACGCCCAATGACTGGACCTTCGGGTTCGGGCGTGCCCAGTATGTGACGGGCGAGCTGGGGGTGCCGAAGCGCTGACGCGCAGCAATCTAGCAAAGCAGCTGCCGGCCTGCTGACGACACAGCCGGCTGAGATACAGCCAGCTCGCTGAAAGAGCCGTCGGCATCACCTCGATGCCTGACCGCCTTTCACGCGGCTGGCTGTATTTTTTTCGGCCAGGTGTGCCGAGAGTTCATCGCCTGCCGCAGCCAGTCGACGGGGCGGAATGCGGCCGAGGCGTGCCGCTTGTCACACCGCAGAAACACAACGGCAGTATGATCGTGCCGGTTCGCGAATCAGAATGTCTGCGTGCGGGCCGCGCACTCTCACACAGGAGCTTTCATGCCCGCCAAATCGCGGCCAGACGCGACCGACGCGCTCTTCCACCGCATCGTCTTCGCACTCTTCGCAGCCGGCTTCGCAACTTTCGCCCAGCTCTACAGCGTGCAGTCGGTGCTGCCAGAGATCTCAGCCGACTTCGGTGTCGATCCCTCCCAGGCCGCGCTCACGATCTCGATGGCCACCACGGGCATTGCGATAGGCGTGCTCCCGTGGGCATTTGCGGCAGACCGCTGGGGGCGAGTGCGTGTGATGAAGGTGTCGGCCGTGTCTGCCGCCGTCATCGGCCTCGTCACTCCGTTCCTGCACTCGCTGCCGCTCATTCTCGGCTCTCGCCTGATCGAAGGCCTTGCGCTTGCCGCCATCCCGGCGATCGCTGTCACATACATCGCCGACGAGCTGCCCGCACGCCGCGTCACCGCCGCGGCAGGCGCGTTCGTGTCTGGAAACAGCATCGGCGGCCTGCTCGGGCGTCTCATCGCCGGTCTCGTCTCAGAGCACTTCGGCTGGCAGCTGGGGCTGATGACCGTCGCGGTGCTCTGTGTGGTCGCCTGCTCGATCTTCGTGATAGCCGTGCCTGCCCCGCACGGCTATCTGCCCTCGCGGCTGCGCACAGAGGATGTCACTGCCGCCGCCGCTGCGCAGACGCGGCAGGAACGCACCGTCGCATCCCCTGTCCCATCGCTGTCGGCCTGGCAGCGGTTCACCATGGCGCTGACCACGCCTGCGCTCTGGGGCACCTACGCGCAGCCCTTCCTGCTCATGGGATCTTTTCTGTCGCTGTTCAGCTTTCTCGGCTACCACCTGCAGGCCGCGCCATATGGTCTGAGCACTGCCGTCACCAGCATGGTCTTCACGGTCTATCTCGTCGGCACGTTCACGGCGAGGTGGTCGGGGTCAGTCGCCGGACGCTTCGGGCATCGCCGCCTGCTCTACACCGGCATCGGCATGATGATCGGTGGCGCTGCGCTCACCCTGACCGCACCATTGGCCGTCATCGTGCTGGGCGTCGCCCTCTTCACCGCAGGATACTTCGTGACCAGCCCGGTCACGTCTGCCATGACCTCGTTGATCGCCGGCCCCTGCCGCTCGCAGGCGACCGCGATCTACCAGCTCGTCTTCTACGTCGGCAACAGCGTGTTCGGGTGGATGCTCGGGCGCGTCTTCGAGGAGTTCGACTGGGCGGGTGTGGCGCTTGGCATCATCACGATGTGTCTGGTGGCGGCCCTGATCGCGGCAACTCTGCTGCCGAAGCGGCCGGGTGCGGCTGCTTCGCGGAGCCCAGCGTCGAGCTGAGCTCTCACGAGCGAGCCGCACTGCGCGATTCGGCTCAGCCGTCGATGTCGCCGACGCCGACGACCTTGAGATTCACGAACTCCAGCAGCCCCAGGTCTGTGAGCTCACGCCCGTAGCCGGAGCGCTTGGTGCCGCCGAACGGCACATCGGGGCCTCCCAGCGCCGGGCGGTTGATCGCGACCATACCGGTGTCAAGGCGCTCAGCGACTGAGCGCCCACGAGCAGTGTCGGCGGTGAACACCGACCCACCCAGCCCATACGGGCTGGAATTGGCCAGCGCGACCGCCGCATCCTCATCGGCGACTCGGTACAACTGGGTCACCGGACCGAAGAACTCTTCGAGATAGGCCGGGTTGTCGGCGTCGATGCCGGTGAGAATCACCGGCTGCATGAACCACCCTGTGGAGGGCACACTGATCTCGACGGTCTCGGCATGGGCCCCGTTCGCGACAGCGCGTTCGACCTGTTCGATGAGGCCCTTTCGCGCGCCTTCAGAGCTGAGCGGCGCCAAGGTCGTCTCAGGTGCGGTCGGGTCGCCCGCCACAAGCTCACGCACCGCCTGGCGATAGGCCTCGACGAAACGCTCGTACACGGCGTCGACGACGATCATGCGTTTCGAAGCGACACAAACCTGACCGGCGTTGCGATGCCGGCCACGTGCCGCCCAGCGCGCAGCCTTCTCGACCTCTGCGTCTTCGAGCACGATCAGCGCATCCGCACCGCCGAGCTCCATCGTGCTCTTCTTCAGCGATTGGGCAGCCTGGCCCGCGATCACCGCTCCCGCGGCCTCTGATCCGGTAAGCGCGACACCACGAACACGGTCGTCTGCGATGATCCGTGCACTCTGCTCGTGAGTGACGAAGAGATTCGTGAACAGTCCCTCTGGGGCCCCGGCCCGCGTCATGAGCTTCTGCCAGGCGGCGGCGGCCCTCGGCACATTCGACGCGTGTTTCAGGATGACCACGTTGCCAGCCGCCAGCTGTGGGGCAAGCACCCGGACGATCTGATAGTACGGGAAGTTCCAGGGCTCGACGATGTAGATCACACCGGTCGCAGTGGGCACGACTTCGTAGCTTCCACCGACATATGAGCCGGACGGCCGCACCTGGGGCTGCAGATAGCCGGCGGCGTGTTCGGCGTACCAGCGCAGAATGCGTTCGCAGGAGTCGATCTCTGCAGAGGCCTCGGCAAGCAGCTTGCCCATGTCTGCAGTGAGGATGCGGGCGTACTCATCGCGCACGTCGTGCAGCTCGTCAGCAACGCGCGTCAGCAGCTCCGAGCGGTGTTCGTGAGAGGTCTGTCGCCATGTCTCGAAGGCGTCCTGCGCCTGCTGCAGTGCAGACTCGACTTCGGCATCGGATGCGAAGGGGAACTCCTGCTCGACCTGTTCGGTAAACGGATTGATCGATCGATATGCCATGATGCTCCAGTTCTGTTCGTTCTTGGGCCAGTGACCTGCTCACTGGCTCAGCTCTGAGTTGTGCGCCGCTGGAATTGTTCCGGCACGTCTCGCAGCGCTTGTGCGATGCGCCTCACCCCTGCGCTGATCTGGTCGTCGCTTTGAGTCAGACTCAGTCGAACATAGCGCGTGCCGACGCCGGGAATGTCGCCAAAGGCCAGTCCGGGCACGACGGCGACCTGGTGGTCGATGAGCGTCAACGCGAATTCGAACGAGTCGACGACCTCTTCGGGCAGACGGATCAGCCGGTAAAACGTGCCCGACGGCTGCCACGACTCGATTCCCTCCGCCTCAAGCAGGCGGCCTGCCAGCGCCTGACGACGCCGATAGAACTCTCGCATGCCGTCGACCCGCTCTTCGGCCAGGCCCAGGGCCGCACTCTGAGAGACCGACGACGGCGACCCCATCAGGCCCATCATCATCATCGGAAACCGTTCGCGCCATGTTTCGGGAACCAGCGCATACCCGATGCGATAGCCCGTCATCGAGAACTCCTTCGAGAACGAGTGCACGCTGATCACGCGATCTGGCGCCAAGGCGAAGGCGCTGATGGGCTGACCCGAGAACTGCATAGCCGCATAGACCTCGTCCGAGATGATCCAGGTGTCATAGCGACGGCACAGTTCTGCGATGCGCAGCACCGTATCTGCGTCGAGCACGCACCCTGCGGGATTCTGCGGCGAGTTGAGCAGCACTGCTCTCGTGCCGTTGGCGAACAGCTGCTCGATCTCATCGAGATCCGGCTGCCACCCTCGTTCCGGGTCAAGAGCATAGGTCTTCGTCGTGAAGCCGAGCAGCGGAGCCAGCGTGCGGTAGTTGGGATAGCCAGGTGTGGGAATGGCGATGGAGTCTCCCTCATCGGCCAACAGCGCCATAGCGGTGTTGAGAGCACCGGTTCCGCCTGCGCTGACGATGACCGCCTCTGGCGAGATCTCGCAGCCGAAGGTGCGCGAGTGCCGTGCCGCAAGCGCCTCGCGCAGGCGGGGCAGCCCGGCAGTCGGGGCGTAGAAGCTGCCGGCGGCGACGATGTCCGGCATGATCTCGGCGAGCAGTGGAGGCTCCGGGTAGTCCGGCTCGCCGATGTCCAGTCGAATGATGTCTGAGCCTCGGCGGTTGGCCTTCTCGGAGATCTGTCTGATGGCAGAGTACTGCAGCGAACGTGCGCGTCTGCTGAGGTGCACGATGGGTTCCTTTCTCGAGGGTCGGCGATGGCCGACGCTCTGCGTCCGACGATGCGTCAGGCGTTGTCTGGTCGCTTGGGGAGTCAGCGCTCGCTGTCTCGGATGAGTCTCTCGATGCGTTCGCCGACGATGCGGTATCCGGCCACACGTGACTGGGGCGACAGCCAGGCCATATGCGGTGTCACGAAGACGTTGTCCAAGTGCAGCAGCGGATCGTTTTCGTCCGGCGGCTCCGTGGGCAGCACGTCGAGCCAGGCCTGGCTCACGATGCCGCTGTGCAGACCGTCGAGAAGCGCAGTTTCGTCTACGACCCCCGAGCGTGCCGTGTTCACTATGCTGACGCCGGGCATCGCTCCGGCCAATGCAGCGCCGTCGATGAGCCCGCGAGTCTCGGCGGTCAGCGGCAGGTGTACCGAGACGATGTGTGATCGCCCCATCAGCGTGGCCAAGTCTGTCTGTTCGATCCCGAGGTTCAGGAATGCCGCAGGCAGTGGTGACCTGTTGCAGACGAGAACATGCATTCCGAGCGCCAGCGCATCCGTGGCGACGAGCCGCGCGATGTCTCCGAAGCCGACGAGACCGAGAACGGTCGATGAGATGCGACGCGGCTTCGTCTGGAGCGACCCCCAGCCACCGGATCGCACGATGTTCACGCCGTTGCCGATGTCGCGCGTCGACGCGAGCACACAGGCAAGCGTGTGGTCGGCGACTTCACGCATATTGAAGCCGTGCGGCGTGACCACCGGTATGCCTCTGCGTTCCAGAGCAGCGACATCGACATGGTCGGTGCCCACTGACGTCGTCGCGACGACACGCACAGCAGCCAGTCTGTCGATCTGCTCCTCACCGAGCCAAGTGCCCGGTGGCACGACCAGTGCGACGGTTGCAGGATCGGCCTCGGCGAAATCCCGCTTCGCCTGCACCTGCCAGTTCGCACCGAGCGTGGCTTGGAGTTCTCGCAGCTGATCGTCAAGACGTGCGTCGCTGATAACAGTGGCGATGTGCATCATCGGCCTCCTTTCGGGTGGCGCTCGTGGGCCGCAGCGCTGCTCTCTCGGTCACAGCTCAGATGGGTCAGACAGTGTCTTCGAGCCTGCAGTTGACCGCCAGCTCTGCGATCGAGGCTGTGTTCGGCAGCTCGATCACCGTCGCGATGAGCTCGGCGATCGTCTCAGGCGGGGTCATCTCGGATGGGTCGACTTTGGTGACGCCTGACGTCATGTCGGTGCGAACGAAACTCGGACACAGGGCGCAGACGCGCACGCCGTCGTCCCAAGCCTCTCTGCGAAGGGTGTGCGCAAGGCCCATGACGGCGAATTTGCTCTCGGTGTAGGCAATGTGGTCGTTCCGCACTCGCCGACCTGACATTGAGGCGGTCAGCAGGATGCGACCACTGCCGCTGCGGCGCAGATCAGGCAGAACCGTCTGAGCGAGCACTGTCGGTGCCAGTGTGTTGATGCGCCACACCTGTTCGAGAGCGGAGGCGTCGACCGTGTCGAACGGGTCGTCGCCGCTGATTCCGGCGCAGTGCACCAGAGCGTCGATACGACCGAAACGCGCTCTCGTGGCCGCACGCCAAGAGACGGGAGTCGCCAGGTCATCCGCGTCATAGTGGTCAGTCAGGATGCGGCGGTCGTCGAGATCGCGCAGATCAGGGGGAACGCGGTCCACGTCTCTCACGCCGAGTGAGAGCGCCCAGCCTCGTGCGGCCAGCAGGCGCGCTGCGGCCAGCCCGATGCCACGCGTCGCCCCGGTGACCATCGCCACCCGAGCCTCAGACCGGAGTCCGGCTGCGCCGTCAGCGGCAGGTGCGCTCATGGATCACAGCACTTTCGAGAGGAACGAACGCGTCCGGGCGTGCTCGGGCGCGTCGATGACCTGCTGAGGCTCCCCCACTTCGACGATGCGTCCCTCGTCCATGAAGACGACACGGTCGGCGACCTCACGCGCGAATGAGATCTCATGCGTGACCACCATCATCGTCATGCCCTCGCGCGCCAGGTTCTTCATGACCTTCAGCACCTCGCCGACCCGCTCGGGATCGAGCGCACTGGTCGGTTCGTCGAAGAGCATCGCCGTCGGGTGCATCGCCAGCGACCGCGCTATCGCGACGCGCTGCTGCTGGCCGCCGGACAGCTGAGCCGGGTAGTAGTCGCCGAAACCGCTGAGTCCGACGTCTTCGAGCAGAGCCTGCACCTCTTGCATGACCTCGCCCTTCGGCCGGCCTCGCACCATGAGCGGCGCCAGAGCGATGTTGTCTGCCGCAGTCAGGTTCGGAAAGAGGTTGAACCGCTGAAAGACCATGCCCATGTTCTCGCGCTGCGCAGCCAAGGCTGTGGGCGACAGCCGGGTGTAGACGTCGCCTCGTTTCGAGTAGCCCATCAGTTCGCCGTCGACGTTGATCTCGCCGGAGTCGATCTCTTCCAGACTGTTCACGCATCGCAGCATGGTCGACTTGCCAGAGCCGGAGGGCCCGATCACGCAGACCACCTCACCTTTGGCGACGCTGAGATCGATGTCGAACAGCACCTGCCGTTCGCCATACGACTTGTCGACGTGCGAGATCCTGATCTGCTCGGTCATTTTGCGTCCTCCTGATCTTTCAGATCAACGGTCTGAATCGGCACGGTCATGATCTGCTCAGTCCCTGCTGCCGGCGCTTTGCGTTTGAAGTTGCGGTTCGTCAGGCTGCGCCCGAAGTACCGCTCCAGATAGTGCTGCCCCACTGAGAGAACGGTCGTCAGCACGAGGTACCAGAGGCTGGCGACGATCAGCAGGGGGATGGTCTGGAAGTTCATCGAGTAGATCACCTGCGCCGAATGCAGCAGGTCGGCAGCACCGAGCACGCTGACCAGCGAAGTGTTCTTCAGCATGCCCACGACCTGGTTGCCGGTAGGCGGAATGATCGCGCGCATAGCCTGCGGCAGGATGACTTTGCGCAGCACCTGCACCGGTCGCAGACCGAGCGCCTCGGCTGCCTCTTTCTGACCGTTGTCGACGCTCAGCAGGCCGGCACGGACGATCTCTGCCATGTAGGCGGCCTCGTTGAGGCCGAGGCCGAGGATGGCAGCGGTCATCGGCGTGATGATCGCATTGATGTCGATCTGTGTGCTGCCGACCGACAGTGAGGGAAGCAGCGCAGAGAGGTTGTACCAGAACACCAGCTGGACCAGCAGAGGAGTGCCCCGAAAGAACCAGATGTATCCCGAGGCCAGCCATGAGAGCAGACCTGACTTCGACCTCACCATGACGGCGAGGATCACACCGAGCACCACGCCGATCAGCATCGAGACGAAGGTCAGCCAGATGGTCAGCCAGACGCCGCTCAGAATCGCGGGTGCGGTGAGGTACTGCCCCACCACCTGCCATCGGAACCGTTCGTTGGTCGCCAGAAAGACGATCAGCAGCACGACCAATGGCACAGCGATGATCCAGCCGATGACCAGGGTCTTCGGCCGGTAGGGTTTCCGGATGTCAGTCATAGGGGTCCTGTCTCGAGTATGTGGGATCTGGCAGAGAGGAGCAGGGCGTCGACGCCACCGCCGACGCCCTGCTCATGATCCCGCTACGGCTGCGTGGCGGTGTGCACGCCGACTTCGCTGACGGTCGAATCCTGCAGACCCCAGGCCGAGAAGCTCTCCTTGTACTCGGGAAGGGTGATCACATGCTTCATCGCCTCAGTGAGCGCCGGGGTGAGATCGCTGCCGCTCTTGGTCGCCAGCGTCACGGTGGTGTCACCGGACTTGTTCACCGGACCGACGATCTTCAGATCAGGCTGCTGCTGAATGCTGTACGTCATGTTCGGGGTATCCCCGACGACGCCGTCAAGACGCTTCGAGTTCAGCTGAACCAGAGCCTCGGGCATGCTCGGCAGGGTCACGACGTTGATCGCGGGCTTCCCGTTGTCCAGGCACTGCGTCTGATTGACCTTCGGCAGCGTGGTGTTCTGCTGGAATGATCCCTGCTGCACCCCGATCTGTTTGCCGCACATGTCTTCTTCACCATTGAGGTCGGAGCCCGACGACGGCGTCACCAGGACGCTTCCCCAGTGCCCGTAGTCGATCATGTCGAGAACCTTGACGCGATCTGCGCTGGTCGCCATGCTGGCCACGGCGAAGTCGAACCGGCTCGCTTCGAGAGCTGGGATGATGCCGTCGAACTGCACGTTCTCGATGTCGACGTTCATCCCGAGCGTCTTGCCCAAGAGCCGTGCCACGTCGGGGTTCAGCCCGATGATCGTGCTTCCGTCGGTGTCGAAGAACTTCGTCGGCGCAGACCCGACGTTCATCACGACTTTCAGCGTGCCTGCGTCTTTCACGCTGGCCGGCAGCAGATCGACAGCGGGCTGATAGGCCTCGACGCTGTCGAAGGTGTTGAGCCCCTGCTTGATATCGTCGCCGCCGCTGGTCGAAGCGGTGTTGCCGCTGCACGCGGTCAGCGCCACGGTCGAGGCGACAGCCAGCCCCGCCGTGAGCATGCTGCGCAGAAATCTGCGTGTCTTCAGTGTTTGCTTCATGTCGCACCCTTCAGGTCGTGCTGTGAACGTTGATCACGGTAAGAGCGGACCTTTACCTTGAGATTTCGCTTTGTGAACACTTCATTACTGATTCGGCCGTTCGCACGCGTCGAGGCCGCACGGGCCGACCGGGCATGAGCAGACTGAATACATCTATAAGCACGCCTGCTCGCCGGCTTTGCGCTGACGTGGGATTTGGGAGGACGGTGGATACGTCCACTGCCTTAGCGGCATTCCACATCGAGCGTTTCCAGGAGCACAGATGTCAGTAACAAAAGCCGATGTCGTCGTCGTCGGTCTCGGCACAGTAGGATCCATGGCGGCTTGGCGCCTCGCAGAGAGGGGTCGACAGGTGATCGGCCTCGAGCAGTTTCCTCTGATGCACCCCTTTGGCGGATTCACCGGCGAGTCGCGACTGTTTCGCACCGCCTACCATGAGGGCAGCATGTATGTACCCCTGCTGCTGCGCGCCCGGGAGCTCTGGGTCGAGCTCGAGCAGCTGTCGCACCGAGACCTGCTGCTGAAGGTCGGAACCCTTTCGGTCGGGCAGCAGGGTGCCGCCTCGATCAGCAACGTCATCGAGAGTGTGAGACGACACGACCTGCCGCATACGACGTTCGATGCCGAGCACCTCCGAGCGGCCTACCCGCAGATGCGCGTGCACGACGACGAGATAGGAGTGCTGGACTACCTGGGCGGCGGCCTGCGCCCAGAGGCGGCTGTGTTCAGCGCACTCGAGCAGGCCCGGTCTCTCGGGGCTCAACTGTGCGGCAATACTCCAGTTCGCTCGATAGAGGAGCGCGGCGACGGCGTGCTCGTGCAGACCGATGACGACACCTATCTGGCCGAACAGGTCATCGTCGCGGGCGGTGCCTGGGGGCAGAAGCTCGACCCTCGGCTGACCGATCTGGTCAAGATCTATCCGCTCATCCTGACCTGGTTCATGCCGCAGCGCATCC
The DNA here is from genome assembly GCF_008831165.1 of Pseudoclavibacter sp. CFCC 14310. Taxonomy (NCBI): domain Bacteria; kingdom Bacillati; phylum Actinomycetota; class Actinomycetes; order Micrococcales; family Microbacteriaceae; genus Pseudoclavibacter; species Pseudoclavibacter sp. CFCC 14310. Next base: position 381,156 of record NZ_WBKC01000004.1, read on the forward strand.
AGGACTTCGCCCCCGGCGCCTTTCCCACGTTCATTCGCGACCGCGACGGTGTGCATTTCTTCGGTGCACCTGCGCTCGAGGGCTACAGCGTCAAAGTCAGCCCGGATCGCAGCCTGCCTCCTGTCGAGTCGGTCACGAGCATGCCTCGCACCCTCGATTCCGCGGTGTTGGAGAAACTGGGTCGTGAGGCGGCTGCGTTCTTTCCGTCGCTGCACCCGGAACCGGTCCATTACAGCGTGCACCCCGACGCGTTCACCGAGACGAAAGTGCCCATCATCGATCGATCCGACTCAGGTCGTGTGGTCACGTTCGCCGGTCTCAGCGGGCACGGCTTCAAGTTCGCCCCGGTCTACGGCGAGCTGGCCGCCCAACTCACCGAGGACGACGCCCCGGCGCTCTACGACGAACGGTTCAGCGTCGCCGGGCACTGAGAACTTCGGATGCGACCGCAGCGAGTCGTTGTGCGATCTGCGTCGTGCCCGTGCTGGATGAGTCGTATCTGATCGCGATCGGGCTGACGGCTTCCGGGCCCGCCATGCGAACGTACGCGATGTCGGGGCTGCGCAGTCTGGCCATGCTCTCTGGCACGATTCCCACACCGACTCGGCAGGCCACCAGTCCGAGAAGCTCGCCTTCGTCTTCATAGTGCCTGACGAACGGCTGATGCCGCCCGCTCTTCGAGAGCGCACGGATGATGGTGTCGTAGGCGACCGGTGCGACCTCGCGCGGGAAGAGCAGCAGCCGGTCGTTGGCGACATCGGACACATGGACCGCGCTGGCCGTCGCCATCGGATGATCAGCGTGACAGGCCAGAAGCAGTCGCTCCGAGCCGACCGGGATGAGACCTGGCCCGGCGGTCTCCCACACGCGCTGAAAGCCGATGTCCAGCTCCCCGTGGGCAAACGCCCGTGACTGCCGCGACTCGCCCATGCGCCTGATCAGCGGCAGTATTCCATCGACCTGGCTGAGCACCTGGGGCAGAAAGCCGAGCAGCAGCGTCATGGCCACCCCGATGCGCACCGGGATGAGCCGCTCGGACGGGTCAGTGGCCGTGGTCATCGCCTGCACGGTCTCCTGCAGGTTCGACTCGGTCTGCAGCAGCCGTCGCACGGCCACAAGAACGGTCTCGCCAGCCGGAGTGAGGATGACCATCCTGGACGAACGCCGCAGCAGGGCGAAGCCGACCTTGGTCTCAAGTCGCGTGATGGTCTGACTGAGCGCAGACTGCGAGACGCCGAGCGATGCGGCGGCCTTCGTGAAGCTCAGACTCTCAGCGAGCACTGAGAAGGCATGTGCCTCTCGAATCTCGATGTGCATGACTGACTACTCTACCGGCCGTGTGAGTCGCGGCACAGTGGCAGCCCGATCGCCGTTCGCAGGGTCAGTTCACTCCTCGACCACCGGGATCCACGGGTGAATCAGGTGCTCGGGCAGCAGAGCGGCCTCAAGCTGCTCATCGCTCATGAGTCCTTCTTCTCGCACGATGTCGGGGATGCTGCGCTTCTGTTCCAGCGCTTCCTGCGCAACGCGCGTGGCCGTCTGGTAGCCGAGCACGGGCGACAGAGCGGTGACGATCGACACCGAGTTCCACACCTGCTCGCGAAGATGCTCGGTGTTGGCCGTGATGCCGACGATGCAGCGATCGGTCAGTGTGCGCAGAGCGCGTTCGAGATGACGAATCTCTTCGAAGAGCGAGTGCGCGATGATCGGCTCGAAGGCATTCAGCTGCAGCTGCCCACCTTCGGCCGCGAGCGAGATGGTCACGTCGTGGCCGATGATCTCGTACGCGACCTGGTTGACCACCTCGGGAATCACCGGGTTCACTTTGCCGGGCATGATCGACGAGCCAGCCTGCACCGGAGGCAGGTTGATCTCGCCCAGGCCCGAACGCGGGCCGCTCGACAGCAGCCGCAGATCGTTGCAGACCTTCGAGATCTTGACCGCGATGCGTTTGAGCACGCCTGAGAGCTGCACGAAACCGCCGACGTCCTGTGTCGCCTCGACGAGGTTGCCGGCACCCAAGAGACCGAGCCCGGTCAGTCGGTTCAGCTCGACGATCATCGCCGGCGCGTACTCAGGTGGAGTGTTGATGCCGGTGCCGATGGCAGTGCCGCCGATGTTCAGCTCTTTGAGCAGCGCACGTGCGGCCGCCAGCACCTTGATGTCAGCGCGGATCATCTCTGCATAGGTGCCGAACTCCTGGCCGAGCGTCATCGGCACGGCATCCTGCAGCTGGGTGCGACCGAGCTTGAGCACATGCGCGAACTCGCTCTCTTTGACCGCGAAGGCATCGGCTGTATAGGCCAACGCCTCGCTGAGCTCGTCGAGCATCAGCAGCAGGGCGATCTTGATGGCACTGGGGTAGACGTCGTTGGTCGACTGGCAGCAGTTGACGTCATTGTGCGGGTCGATCAGATCGTAGCGTCCCTTTGCGGCGCCGATCTCTTCGAGGGCGGCATTGGCCACGACCTCATTGGCATTCATGTTGGTCGACGTGCCAGCGCCGCCCTGGATCATGCCGACGGCGAACTCATCGTGCAGCGCTCCCGAGCGGATGCGCTCACAGGCGTCAACGATCGCTTTCGAGGTGTCGGGTTTGATGAGCCCCAGACGGGCGTTCACCGAGGCCGCAGCCTCTTTCAGCACGGCCAGAGCATTGACGAATTCCGGATAGTTGCCGACTGATTTGTGCGTGATCGGAAAGTTGTGGAGCGCACGTTCCGTGTTGATGCCGTAATAGTGCGAATTGTCGATGTCCAGCGAGCCCAGCAGATCGGTCTCCTGGCGTATGTCCGCGGTGGGCGGGGTGACGGTCTGGGCATCCATGATCTTGCTCATGCGCGGTGTTTTCTCCTTGTGGGAACTGAAGCGGTCGCATGACCTGCGCAGCCGGCCCTCGTCTGCCTGCTGCATGTCGAACAGTCTAGAAGAGCGGCTGTGTCGTCTGTATTAACAGAGACCGGCCGGCACGGCCAGCGGTGGTCCGCCACGGCGCTTGCTCGCGCAGGCCCGCCCACAGCCCTGCGCCGCCATCATGCTGACACCGCAGGCGTCAGCAGTCTCGACACGTCAGCCGACGAGACTACGGCGGAGTTCGGTGAGAGGCGGCCTTGAGCGGTCAGCGCTGCGAGTCACCCATCTTGCCCTCAGAGGTGCCGTCTCCGGTGCCCTCGCCGGTGTCCTCCTCTGCGGCTGCGTCTGCGGCCTGCTCTTCCTGAATGCGATCGTTGAGCTTCTTGACCCGCTCAGTCTGTGCCTCGATGCGAGCGGCCTCCTGGCGAATCGCTTCGTCGATCTCGCGTTGCCGCCGCTCGCGCTCAATCTCCTGCTTCTCGCTCTGATCGGGTTTCACCGTCAGCGCCAGAGTCGCGAACACGACAAGCACCACGATGAACGCGACGCCGAAAGCGGTCGCAGTGAGAGTGACCGAACGGGTGCCGATCATGACGACCACCGCGGCGAAGACGCTGAAGACTCCCGCGAGGCTCACGATCTCGTACGGCTTCGCGCGAGCCTGCATCGGCGGGCGCTTCTGCTCCTGTGCTCTGCGGTTTGCGTCTTCGGGTTCTTTTCTCGACGCCGATTCGTGCTGCTCAGTCATGCGTTGCGCTGCTCCGTTTCAGATTCTTCGCCGTCGGCAGCAGCCCTGCGGCCGACGCCGCGCAGTCCGACGCCTGCCAGGATGAGCTGCACGCCGACCAGGGCAGCGTAGAAACCCAGCAGACCGGCCGCCCAAGTGGTGCCTGCCCCGCCGAAGAACTCCGCAACGGCGAAGAGCACCGTGAGCGCTCCGGCGATGATGTGGTCGGCCCGCATGTCCGACCCGGCCGACAGACGCAGCCCGAGAAAGAGCTCGACCAGCCCGGCCACGATCGCCCAGACGGCAATCAGCGTCGAGATCGGCTGGTCGGTCATACCCTGCCAGAACGTGCTCAGCACGCCGGCCAGCACCGTGACGCCTGCGAGCACGCCGACGTAGAAACGAGACATCGTCTCGGTGAGGCCTGCGGCGGCGAAACCGACCAGCGAGATGCCGACGCCGACGGCCCAGATCGCGAAGAGCACTGCGGTGAACTGATCGGTGTGGTTCAGGCTCAGAGTGATGATCACGCCCACGGCAGCGCTGACGACGCCGCGAGCGAGCACCCACCACCAGGCTTTGGGCGTCACAGTCGTGATGAGCGCTCGTTCGCTCACAGAGATCTCATTCATATCGACTTGAGTCTAGTCGAGCTGCCTTTCGACCAGCGCCATCGTCTCACCTGCCGCGAGCGAGCCGACGCACGTTCCTGCGACGACCGACCATGGCGGTGAAGAGCCCGGCCAGCGTGACTCCTGCCGCGGCAGCAGCAGCGGCACGCCAAGCCGCCAGGTCAGATCCGGTCTGCGCAAGCTGCTGCGGCTGGTCGCCTGCCGTGCCAGACGAGCTCGGCACACCCTGCTGGTCTTCCGCACCCGCTGATGGCACGGGATTCTGCTGCACGGCAGGTGCCGTCGGGCCAGCCGGAGACGACTTCGGGTTCGCAGGGTCGGAGTCTGTTGGCGTCGTGGGAGACACGGGCGATGCCTCTCCGGGCAGCGGGTGACCTTGCGGCAGCGTGACGTAGGCGGTGCCGTTCGAGCCCTTCAGCCAGACCCGTTCGAAGTTCGCACGGGGATAGATTCGCCGTACATCCGCGTTGGTCGGCGAGTACGGATCGTTCACGATGACATCGCCCGCAGCGGTGAATCCGACGATGACGAGCAGGTGTCCGTTCGTCGAGTACCCTGCCTGGGGCAGTTCGGCCTGCGTGAACGCCACCGATGCGACGAGAGGAATGCCTGCGGCGATGTACGTCTCGGCTTCGGCCAGGTTCGGCATCCTGGTCACGAAGCTCTTCAGACCGAATGACGCGGAGTATGCCGTATTGAAGGGCCAGTTCCCCGCCCCTTCGTATGCGAAGTCATAGGTGTGCATCGCCGCCCAGTCGACCTGCGGGTCGCCGTTCGGCGCTGTGACGCTCTGCAGATCTGCCGACGTCGGCCCCTTCTTCCAGTACCCGAGCACCATGCTCGACGAGGTCGGTGAGCACCAGGCCTCGCCGCCGTTGTCGAACTCCGGGTACTCTCCGCGATGGATCTCCTGTGACAGCTGCGGCACGTCGAGCACGGTGTCTTCTGTCATGCTCGACGTGCTGGTCGTCGTGGTTCCCGTGGCAGGACGAGAGGCGACGACGCTGACCAGTGAGACCGACACATCGGCGAGCGCCCCGACCGGCCGCAGCAGGGTCACCCGCGCCTGGTCGCTCACGATCGGTCTGCCGTCGGCGGCTGAGAACGTGTCGGTGTAGACGTCTCCATCGGCGTTCGACTGCCCGTCGACCGAGGTGCGGTGGATGTCGCCGGCAGCGAAGTCCATGCCGCTGGCCCAACGCCCCATCACGAACCAGTCGGTCCATGTTCCGTCGGCATGCCGGCCGCGCATCTCGCTCTGCACCCAGGTGCCGGTCGGAGTCGTCGCGTTCCACGAGACGATGGCGTCTGAGGCCTCGAAGCCGATGTCGTGCACAGGTGACGTCCATGTGCCGGTCTCATACTCGACAGCGGCACGATGATCTGCGAAGGGGTCGGCATACGACGTACGCCCCTCGGGCATCGACGTCAGACTCAGCGTCTCGTCTCGGTCGATCTCGACTCCCGTCCTCTCTCCGAGGCTGAAGTCTGCTGCCGAGTCCCAGGCCTGAAAGTCGGCCGTCCTGGGTTGGGCCTCACTCTGCGGCAGCTCAGCGGCTGTCGCGGTGGGCACCCCGATCATGAGCACGGCCCCGATCGCGGTCAGGGCGGAAAGCGCCGCACGAAGCGTCTTTCTGTTCACGAATCTCTTCCTTCCACGCATGCTGTGGGATGACGGCAGTCTTGCCTCGGCTCAGGACCTAGCGGTGCAGCCTCACGTCATCCCGCTTGATGAAGGCGAGTCTGTGCCCGAGATACACCAAGAGGTATTGGGTGCGCCCCACGATGTCGACATGATCGCCGGGGGTGTCAGGATCGAAGGTCTGCGCGCGGTAGTAGTCGGTCGCCGGTCGGTCGTCGACGACCACATAGCGCTGCCCTCGCCCGAGCCGGTAGACGAGAGGCGGGGCCTCGACCACATCCGCCGCATTCGTGAAGGCCGGGGCCTCTGGGTAGGCGGCACCGAAGACCGCCGTGTCGTCATGCCGGATCTCAGCGACCGTCGGCCGCGACACGACCCGCACGACGGGCCGCTGGGCCGAGTTGCGCAGCCAGCCGCGAGCACCGAGGTACCAGACTGCGATCCAGTCGTCGCGTACGTCGGCGACGACGTAGTCCGTGCCCGCCGAGGCACGAGCGCCGACATCGGCGACGTCGGTGGTGGGGGTGTCATTCGGATGCTGTCCGACGTCGACGAGCAGCGGCGCGTTGTCGTCGGGCGCGGTGCGCAGCGGCACGAAGTTGCACGAGGTCGGCGAACCGTCGAGGGTGCCCTGCGCAGAGCTGCCGGTGATCACCTGCAGGTTCTCGGCGAATCCGGGCAGGATCCGAACGGTGCTGCCCGGGCGCAGACGACGTCCTGCCGGCGTCGTCCCTCGGTCGAGAGGCCTGCCCAGCAGGCTGAAGTAGCGCTCCCAGTCCCAGAACGGTCCCGGATCCCAGTGCATGCCACGAATGCCCTCAGTCTTGAGAGCGGGCACCTGGTCGTGTCCGAGGATGTGGCCGCGGTCGACCGGGATGCGGTACTTCTCGCACAGATACGCGACCAGACGAGCCGACCTGCGGTACATGGCGTCGGTGTACCACTCGGTGCCGCTGATCGCGTACCCCTCGTGCTCGACGCCGACGGCGTGCGTGTTGACGTACCAATTGCCAGCGTGCCAGCCGATGTCTTTGGTGCGCAGGTGCTGGGCGATCTTTCCGTCTGAGGAGCGAACGGTGTAGTTCCACGCCAAGTAGTTCGGATCCTGTACGAGGTTCATCGCCTGATCGTATGAGCACTCGGTGTCGTGGATGACGACCATGTCGAGCGAGGGGCTGCGCGGCCGGTCGCCGAGGTCATGGTTGCCGTAGTCTCCGACGCCGGCGCCCGTCTGTAGATATGGCGCCTCGACCCACTCCACGCCGAGGTCGCGCGGCGCGTCGACGGGCGATGACGACGGCACTGCGTGATGCCACCGGTCGCGGCGTCGGCGCAGCGCCCTGTCGCTCCCGGTTCGGTCGACTGACCGACCCGGCTGGCGCACGACGTCACGGCCGACCTTCAGCGTCGTGCCCTGCTTCAGACGCTCGCGAAGACCGTCAGCGAACGAAGTCTGAGCGTCGAGAGACGGGCGGCCGCTCACCAGCGTCGCCGCCGCGATCCAGTCGGCAGGGTCGGTGTCCTGCCCCAGGCTTCCACCGGACTGTCGCTGAGCGTCGGCGAGCAGCGCTGCAGCCGCCTGGAGATTGGCCGCCGGATCGCTCACGACCTCTTGTGCAGGTCGGCCGGAGAGCCGAACGGCTTCACCCAGCTGGTCGACAGGAGCCGGCGCGCTGCCGCCGTACGCTGCGTCTCTCGCCTGACGCGCAGAGGATCCGTCGACCAGGGTCGTCGGAAGGCCCGATTGGGAGTTCGAGCCATCGTGGTTGAGCACGCAGAAGGCTGCGATGACGGATATCGGCACCTGATGGTCTGCGGCCGCCGCTTCGAGGCCGGCGGAGACCTCTGCGGCGACGGCGGCCGGTGGCCGCGAGGCGTTCAGTGTGCTCACGGCAGCAGCCGAACTCAGAGCAAGAAGAAAGTGACGTCGAGAGATGGGCATGTGGGACTCTTTCACGAAGGCGCGACACTACGCACATGTGACTGAGCTGACAGTGACCTTTGGACAGGCTGTCAGCTCTGGGGGACAAGAGTCACTCTAGGAGCGTGGACCGTAGAGGCACCGTGCATTCACTACTTCGCAACAATCGTTTACCTTGCTGCAATATTGCACATTTGTCGGATATTATCCGACAAAAAACACGCAGGACAGCAAATGCACCGCCCGTTTAGACCGGCTCTTCGACGTCGCTGTACGCCATGTTCGCGAAACGCGACAGATGCCCCTGGAACGCCACTCGCAGGTTCGCCGTCGGGCCGTTACGGTGCTTGGCCACGATCATCTCGGCCTCTCCCAGGCCCGAGACCGCTCCGGGTTCGTAGCTCGACTCGCGGTGCAGCAGAATCACCATGTCGGCATCCTGCTCAATCGAGCCTGACTCACGCAGATCGCTCAGAGCAGGCCGTTTGTCCTGTCGCTGCTCTGGGCCACGGTTCAGCTGCGACAGGGCGACGACCGGCACGTTCAGCTCTTTCGACAGCAGCTTGAGTGCGCGCGAGAACTCACTGACCTCTTGCTGACGCGATTCGACCTTCTTGCCGCTGGTCATCAGCTGCAAGTAGTCGATGACGACGAGCTTCAGGCCGATCTGCTGCTTGAGACGACGGCACTTCGCACGAATCTCGACCAACGTCAGGTTGGGAGAATCGTCCAGATAGAGCGGCGCGTCGTTGATGCGCCCATGCGTCGAAGCGATCGTGGTCCAGTCTTGACCGTCGAGCATGCCCTTGCGCAGCTTCTGCAGCTCGACCCCCGCCTCGGCCGAGAGCAGTCGCATCGCGATCTCGGTCTGCCCCATCTCGAGCGAGAAGAACGCCGTGGGCATATTGTGCGCGATGGCCGCAGAGCGGGCGAAGTCGAGCGCCAGAGTCGACTTTCCGAGACCGGGTCGAGCAGCCACGATGATCAGCTGGCCGGAATGCAGGCCGTTGGTCAGCTTGTCGAGATCGACGAAGCCCGTGGGCACGCCGGTCATCGAGCCGTCGCGCCCCTTGGCCGATTCGATCTCGGCGATGGCCTTCTCGACCGCCGCCGACAGCGGGCTCACGTCTTCGGACTGATCTTTGCCGCCGACCCCGTAGATCTCGGCCTGCGCTTCATTGACCAGATCGGTGACTTCGCCCTCGGCGTTGTAGCCGAGCTGTGCGACGTGCGTCCCAACTTCGACCAGGCGGCGCAGCAGCGACTTCTCTTGGACGATGCGCGCATAGTAACCGGCGTTTGCGGCCGTCGGCACGATGGCGGTCAGCGTGTGCAGGTACTCGATGCCCCCGGCGCGCGAGATCTGTCCGGTCTTGGTCAGCTCGTCGGTCACGGCGATGACGTCGGTCGGCTCGCCCTTCGAGTACAGGTCGAAGATCGCGTTGAAGATGATCTCGTGCTTCGGCTGATAGAAGTCGGTGGCCTTGACCTCTTCGAGAGCGGTTGCCACGGCGTCTTTGTTCAGCAGCATGCCGCCGAGCACCGACTGCTCGCTCAGATCGTCATGCGGCGGAGTGCGGTCGACTCCGGAGAGCGTGCCTGCGAACCCTTCGCCGCGAGACCCACCACGGCGGTCGTCTTTCCAGTCGCCTTTCGAGCGAGACCCACCAGAGGCGTCGCCCGTGATGTTTGCGATGCTCATCATGAGTGGCCTCCTCCGCCGTGCGATCCGTCGCCGTCAGCATGACAGCACCCTGCGACATCGCTCCTCGTGCGGAGCGCCGCACGGTCACACCGTGGTCAGTCGAGGTGGCTGCCCGCACCTCGTCGAGAGACAGCCCGCACCACTCTATGCACCTCAGGCCGAATTGTGCACCCCTCGGGCTGCAGGTTATCCCCATCCACGAAATCTTTCTGTGGATAACCTGGTGAGAACTCTCCCCAACCTGAGCATAACCATGTGAATAACTCGCCTTTTTGTGCACACCCTTCCACAAGTGCGCCGAACTCCCCCGGAATTCCGGGGATTCTCTTGTGGATAACTTCGCACCACAAGTTCACCTGAAGCTCATGTTGAAGGTTTTCCAGCATTTGACAACACCCCGACCAGCGCACTACGGCCTCATTCCACAACGTTTATCCCCAGGTTATCCACAGGCGGATCTCCGTGATTCCGGGCGACGTGCATCGTGAGGCGCAGATCTGCCACACCGGGAGTCGATCGCTGACGAGCCCCAACGACACGCCCGCCCTCAGGTAACGTGATGACATGACTGTCACTCGACGCGGCGAAGTTCGGCGCCATGAGATTCTTCGGCATGCCATCGAGACAATCGCCGAGCGCGGCATCGAGAACACGCGGTTTCAGGACGTGGCCGCGTCGGCGAATGTGTCAATCGGCACAGTGCAGCACTACTTCGGCTCTCGCGACGATCTCATCGACGCAGCGCTCTCGGCGCACACTCTCGCAACGATCAGCGAGATCTGGTCGAACATTCCCGATGCGGGCGACCCCTGGCAGGGGCTGGTGTCGCTGCTGCACGGGTACCGCGTCTCTGGTGACATTCGTCAGCGCGCACGAATCTGGATCTCACTGTCGAACTCCGCCATGAACAATCCCAGACATCGCACGCTGCTCGAGTCGCTCTACTTCGAGTGGGGGCGCCCGTTCATGACGGTCATCCGACGCGGAACAGAAGAGGGAGTCTTTCACCCGCTGATGCCGGTTGAGACCTGCGTCGACATTCTGCTGCGGCTGACAGACGGCTACGCCATGGCCGAGGCGACCAGCCTCACCGGCGGGCCCGCCTTGAGCAGCACGCTCGCCGACCACACCGTTCCCGGGGTCGACGACCGCACAGAAGCGATCTTCGTGGGGCTTGCCGCGGCGTTGGTCGGCAGAAATGCTACGTGAGGGCCGACGCCTTCAGGCAGTCCGACCCTCACGTGCAGACAGCGCTCTCGCCGCGCCCCGGCGACGTTACTCGATGATGCGGTTCAGCGGCCGTCGCAGCAGCAGAAGCAGGCCGCCCAGAACGATGCCCGCGGCGGCGACGATGGTGAAGTACGTGCCGTTCGGAATCGCGGTGAAGAGCTGGCCCAGCAGCCCCGAGAGCGACGAGCCGAGTGCCAGTGAGAGAAAGTTGAGCCCGACCATCTGCGCCTCGAATGACTTCGGACCGATCTTCGTCGCCAGAGCCAGACCGATCGGCCCGACGAACACCTCTGACGAGCCGGCAAGGCACATGAACAAGAGGATCAGCAGCAGCGGAATCGTCGCGTCGCCGGTGACACTCGAGATGAGCAGCAGATAGGCGTACGCGCAGCCGATCTGCATCAGGCCGATGGCGTACTTCGTCGCCGGCTTCGGCTGCCGTTTGCCCAGCCGCTGCCACAGACGCGCAATCAGCGGGGTGATCAGAACAGCGGAGAGCGGGCTCACCATGGTGATCCAGGCGACCGGGAAGGTCCACGACCCGATGTGCAGATCGATGCGTTCGGTCACCAGAATCGAGATCGCGGTGAACTTCTGGAACAGCAGACCGAAGTAGATGCCTGAGAGCAGGAAGAGCGGCAGGAACGCCGCCACCCGGCGCTTCTCGAACGCGGTCACCTTCCGAGACGTCAGCATCACCGCGAAGTACGCGCCAGCGGCGATCAGGGCGATGATCGTCACGATGCTTGAGAGATTCTCAGCATGCAGCAGGCCGGTGAACCAGGCGATTGCGATGACGACGATCGCCGCGGCGATCCATGCGAGGGGAACGAACCGGCGATCGCGCGGCAGCGGGTTGTCGACCTGGCCGGCCCGCTCCGGCAGCCGTTTCATGGAGGGAATGTACTGGACAAGGGCAGCGACCATGCCGATCGCGGCCAGACCGAAGCCGTAGTGAAAGCCCAGCTGATTCTGCGCGAGCCCGGTGAGCAGCGGGCCGACCACGGCGCCCACGTTGATCGCCATGTAGAAGTACGAGAAGCCGGCATCCCGACGACTGGTCTCCTCCCCTTCGAGCATGTAGCCGACGATCGTGGTGATATTGGTTTTGAGAGCACCCGTGCCGACGATGATCAGCACCAGCCCCACACCGAGGCCGGTCAGCCCTGGCAACGCTGCCAGAGCGATGTGCCCTGCGGTAATGACGATGCCGCCGATCAGCACCATGCGCTTCGGAGAGATCAGTCGATCGCCGGCCCAGGCGCCGAGCAGCTGCGCGAGGTATACCGAGCCTCCATAGGCGCCGACGATTCCCGCGGCCGCGGCGGGTGCGATCTCAAGACCGCCCTTGTCCAACGAGTAGAGCAGGTAGAACGAGAGGATCCCTTGGAGCCCGTAGAACGAGAATCGCTCCCAGAGCTCGGTGAAGGCCATCTGCCAGATGCCCTTGGGAATGTGGTCTCGGCGGGAGCCGTGAGGCGCGTCTCCCGGCGGCGTCTGGACGTATGGTGCTGTTGTCATCGTGCGTTCTCCTCGACATTCGGTGCTCGGAGAGGTGGGGGAACCGAGCGGATGGTGCGGGCCCGGACGGCGCCCGCATGCCGCGACTCCGCAACAGGAGCGCGGCGAGCTTGGGGTGGGACGTGACGCCCGTCAGTACGTCGGGGGCGACATTCCCCAGACCACACGCGCCGGCTGGATGCCGGTGCTCTCGACGACTCGATGCGGCTGGCTGCTGCGATAGTGCACCGAGTCGAGCGCTGCGAGGTGGTGCTTCTCGTCTTCGATGAAGACGTCCACCTCGCCTTCGACGACCAGCAGAATCTCTTCTGAGTCTCCGTGCGTGTACATTTCGGGCCCGGTCGAACCGCCGGGATCGAAGCTTCCCAACAGCAGCTCCAGATGGTCGAAGCCTCGAGGGTTCAGCCTGATCTTCGAAGCGCCCTCGCCATAGTGAATGCCCTGGGCGTCTGCGTGGCGCAGCACGGATGACGACTGGTCGCTCTCAGAAGGGGCGAAGATGCTTCCCACTTCGAGTCGAAGCACTGCACAGATGCGCTGCAGCGTCGCCACACTCGCGTTCGACTTGCCGCGTTCGATCTGTGAGAGATGTCCCTCAGTGATTCCAGCCTGAGATGCCACGTCGCTGAGGCGCAGGTGAAGCGCCTGTCTGCGTCGACGGATGCGCATGCCGGCGATGAGCGTGGGATCCTGCTGGTCTGTCATGAGCAGTAGTCAATCCCAGATTCTGCTGAGGCTCAAGAGAATATATTTTTGGTAATACATTTTTTACAATTGACGAACCTTGTCTTTATAAGGGAAAGAGCTTCTTTTGAGGGAGCACACTCCAACATCGTTTGCCAAATTCTCATACGACGGTATTATGCATATCACCTGCTGCTGCCTGGTTTCTCCCCCCTTCCGGGCAGCAGCAGGCCTTCACGTTCCAGTCAGCTTCTGACAAGGGGAACTCTCACGGAGTCGACCACCGGGGCTGCTCCACCAGCCGAAAGCGAAACGATCATGAAGAACGGACACATCTCCTTCTGGATGGATCGAGATCTCGACGGTCTGCAGACGAAGCGTCCGCGCCTCGAAGCCGACCTCGAAACCGACGTCTGCATCGTCGGCGCAGGATTCACCGGCCTGTGGACCGCGTATCTGCTGCAGAGACACGACCCTGCGCTGCGCATTCACATCCTCGAGAGCGACTTCGTCGGCCACGGAGCATCCGGCCGCAACGACGGATGGGTCTCGGCGCTGCTCAGCGCGAATCGCCGCAAACTCGCAGCAGCATCCGGCCGAGACACCGTCATCGAGTTTCAGCGCACGATGATCGAAGCCGTTGACGAGATCATCGACATTCTCAGCGAAGAGAACATCGACGCTCATCAGGTCAAGGGCGGGCATCTGCGCGTGGCGCGCACTCCTGCCGCCCTTGCCCGCCAGGAGGCCTCTCAGCGAAGCGCGCTCGACTGGGGCTACCGCCCCGAGCACATCACCATGCTCAGCCGGCAGGAGGCCGACGAGCGCATCCGCGTCGACGGCACCGTGGGCGGCATGTTCAACACGACGACCGCACGCATCGATCCGTCTCTGCTCGTCACCGGTCTGGCTCGGCTCGTCGAACGCCGAGGCGCAGTCATTCACGAGAACACTCGTGTCGCCGCCGTGGCTGCACACACCGCGCGCACAGCGCAGGGCCAACGAGTGCGAGCACCGTACGTGCTGGTCTGCACTGAGGCATACAGCGGTCAGATCGACGGCATGCCGAAGCGCCGCATCGCACCTGTGAACTCATCGATCGTGATCACCGAGCCGCTCACCGATTCACAGTGGTCGACGATCGGCTGGAACGATGACGAATGCTTCGGCGACTCGGCTCATGTCTTCACCTATGCGCAGCGCACGGCCGACGGCCGCATCGCCATCGGCGGCCGCGGCAAGCCATACCGTTACGGTTCACGAACGGATCACGCCGGCGAGGTCGATGACAAGACCGTGCAGCTGCTGCACAGTCGCCTGACCGAGTACTTTCCCGATGCGGGAGAGATACCGCTTGCACACGCGTGGTGCGGCGTGATCGGCGTCACGCGTGACTGGTGCGCATTCGTCGATCTCGACCAGCAGACCGGCATCGGCACGGCTGGAGGATACGCCGGTCACGGTGTGACCACGGCGTTCGTCGCAGCCAACACCTTGGCCGATCGCATCTGCGGGGTCGACTCCCGATACAGCAGGCTGCCCTGGTTCGGACACCGCCCGCCCCTGTGGGAGCCCGAGCCCGCCAGATGGATCGGCATCACCAGCATGTACGGCCTCTTCGGCGTAGCAGACACCCAAGAGGAGCGGGCGAACGCCGAGCGCACGGCACCCATCGCACGCTTCGCCGCGAAGATCACCGGAATGGACTGATCGGCGCCCCGACGGACACCGACCAGCCACACCGCTGTCAGTCAGAACTGACGGCGACGCCGTCCGGCAACGAGCACGAGTGCACCGATCAGAGTGGCCGTGGCACCGATGCCGAGCACCCAGCCCGATTCCGATCCAGTCTTGGCAAGCGAGCCGTCAGCTGATTTCTGCGGGTGTTCGTCGGTCGGCTGCTGACGATGAGACTCGTCCTCGGCATCAGGTGCCGGCTGATCGGTCGTCTGCGATGGATTCGTCGGGTCTGTGGGTTCCACCGGGATGGTTGGGCCCGTCGGATCAGTGGGGTCAGTCGGATCCGTCGGATCAGTGGGATCCGTGGGCGTGCTCGGCTTCTCTCCGATTGAGAACGTCGTCGCCACCGCACGATGATCGCTCGGCCAGGCGTTCGAGGCCGGATCCGCATCACTCGGGAAGCCGGCGACGACGGTGCTCGAATCCTCGACCGTCAGGCGGCTGCCTGCGAACCAGACGGCGTCGACCCGATCCTGCGGCTCTGCCGCGGCATGCTCTTCGTTTTCGGTGACGAACGCAGACCAAGTGTCACCGGCATCGGCCATCGGGTCTGGATGCACCACACGATACGAATCGGTCAGCTGCGTGCTGCCGGTTCCCACTGCACGCAGTGCAGCCGTCACCGGCCAGTCAACTGCACCGACGCCGCAGTGCTGAGCGGCCGTCGCAGCCGTCCAGTCCTGCCCCGAAGGCGACTCCAGATCGCCGAGCAGCATGAGCGGCGTCTCGTCTGATGCCTTCACATCGTCGGCGAGGCGCGCTGCAACAGCCTGTGCCTGCGCAAAACGTGTGGTCTGTCTCTCTGCCTGTACCAGCGCCGCAGGATCGTGCACACCATCGAAGCAGGCACGGTACGGGCCATACTGCTCATCACTCAGACCCGCCACCCACACACGCACCTCTGTGCCAGCGATGTCTGCGGTCGCGGCTGCGGCAGGGGCATCCGCCGTCGCGTCGGCTTCGTCTGACAGCGGCCAGGCCGACACGAGGCCAAGCCCGTCACTGGCCTGCGAGTGATACCAGCCCAGCGCGTCGGCCAGCTTCGTGGCGACGGTGCCGTCGTCCTCTTGCACACCGACGACGGAGAGGCCGTTGTCGGCGATCGCTTTCAGCTCTTTCGACAACGCATCGTCGACGTTCGCACCGGCGTCCCAGAGATTCCAGGTCGCCGCGACGACCTCGGGGCGCGCATCGGCGGCGATCACCGGCACTGTGACCGTGATCTCGCTGGTGCCGTCGCCGAGCGGCGCGCTGACCGTGGCATCCACGTAGCTGCCGACCTCGTCGGCCGGGGCAGTGCCGCTGACCACGCCGTCGTCGCTCACCGACAGCCAGTCCGGGCCGTCAGTCTTCTCGAACTTCGCCGGAGCCTCGCCATGCCACAGTCCCGCGGCACGCAGTCGCACATCGCTGCCAGCGGGAGTCTGCGGGGTATAGAAGGCGTCGGTCACGAAACCGTCAGGCAGCTGCGTGCCGGTGTGTGGGCCGGTGCTTGCCTTCACCTGGACATTGTCGATCATCCAGTACCAGTTGTTGCTGCTGTTCAGATACTGCCAGCCGAACTTGACGGTGTGTGCCCCGGCGCCGAGCTCGACATACTTGGTCACGGTCTCGTTGAAGCGATCGGCTGAGTAGTCGTCAATGCTGACCGGTTGCGCACCATCGATGCTCGCCACCAGGTGTGCCGGCGAGTTCTGTCCGCTTCGGTACTGGCTGTCGAAGGTGATTTGCGCATACGGCTTCTTGCCGTCGAACTGATAGGTGGGCGACCACAGCGTCGAGCTGAACTTGCCGCTGGTCGGTTTGTTGCCGTCCGACTCGACGACTGCGACCGACCCCTGAGCCTTGGTGAACTCCGAGAATCGACCGTTCGACCCCCAGGTGGAGTCGATCTCGTCGAGGCTGTGCGCACTCCATCCGTCCCAGCCGGGTTTCATGCCGTCTGTGTTGACGTCGTTCTTCGTCCAGCCACCCACCTGGTTCGGCATGGCCGGCGTGAAATCGGCGACCTTCGTGCTGGACAAAGGCTTGACGTGCACATTGTCGATCATCCAGTACCAGTTGTTATTGCTCTTGAGATACTCCCAGCCGAACTTGACCCTGTGGGTGCCGGGAGCAAGGTTCACCGTCTTGGCGACGGTCTCATTCGAACGCGTGTCGGCGAACTCGTCCAGAGCGGTCGGATCGCCGCCGTCGACGCTCACCAGCAGATGCGCCGGCGGGTTCTGTCCCTGACGATACTGACTGTCGAAGGCGATCTGCACCGCTTCGACATCAGTGAAGCTGTATTCGGGGCTCCACAGAGTGGAGCTGAAGGCACCGCTCGACGGCGAGTTTTGATCCGATTCGACGATGGCTACCTGTCCCTGTGCTTTCGTGAAGTCGGTGTACTTGCCGCCCGCGCCCCACTTCTTGACCGTCTCGTCCAGCGTGTGGAACGTCCATCCGTCCCAGCCGTCCTTCATCCCGGCGGTGTTGACGTCGGTCTTGGTCCAGCCTGCCGGCATCTGCGTGGCGGCGGGAGTGGTGAAGTCCTGATCGAGTGAGGGGTCGGCCGAGGCCGTCGTGCTGGGGGCGAGGAGCATGCCGAGCAATGCGGCGAGAGCTGCCCCGACCACGCTCAGGCGCGTGGCCTGGTGCGTTCGTCGGCGTTTGGTGAGTGAGAATTGCATTTCAGAGTTCTCCTGGTTCGCTGTCGTGATTCGTGGGATGTCCGCGGATGCGAGCTCAGGCCGAGATCTCGGCGACACGGCCCGCATAGCGGTGCTTCCACCCGGTGCCGCTGTCTGCGGTGATGACGACGTCGTAGTAGCCGTTCTTCGTGGGCCAGGTGATGGTCTGGCTCTGGTCATGTGCGACACGCACCGACTGCGTGCGCCCGTCGTAGTCGTTCGCAGTGAGCGTGAACTTCACTGGGCGACGTCCGTCATTGTGCAGAGTGATGCGCACACCGGCTTTTGCACCCGACACGAGTTCGACGTCTGCGCGCGGTACGCCTCCCGTGTTCTGGCCGGCCGGGATGACCGTGCCCGCATGCGAGCGCACGAAGCCGTCGGGGCCGTAGACGCTGAAGGCGTATCGGCCATCAGACTTCGACACATCCACCTTGTGAGTGCGCGGCTGGTCAGCCGTGACCGTGTATGGGGTGTTCGAGAACTCCGCATACTTGTCGGGGAAGGCCTGCAGGCTGACGCCCTTGCCTCGGGCTCCGCCTGCGAACGACAGGTTCGCCTGAACGGTGCCGTGTGCACGATCCTCGCTGAACGTACCGTGCGCCTGAAACGCCAGCGGACGATGCTGCAGCTCAGCGACCGCCGACCACTTGTGCTCTTCAGGAACCTGCTCGGTGAAAGTCGCCTTCGGGTCGTTGTCCGCGATGTAGATCAGTGCCGAGGTGTCTGGCAGCGACGGGGTGTCGACGATCGGGTGGGCGAAGTCGATCGCACTGGTCAGGTCGCCGCTGATGGTGCGCCGCCAGTCGGTGATGTTCGAGCTCTTGGCCGGCTTGCCTCGCGAGGCCGTCCACTGCTCGAGAAAGCGGATGACCGAAGTGTGGTCGAAGACCTCGGAGCAGACCCAGCCGCCGCGCGTCCAGGGCGAGACGAGGATCATCGGCACTCGCGCACCGTATCCGATCGGCGTGGTGTCCGAGAACTCGCCCTTGGTGCCGGGCTCAGGCCGCGGCGGCAGCACGTGATCGAAGTAGCCGTCGTTCTCGTCGAAGGTCAGAATGAAGAGCGTGCTCTTCCAGAGCTCGGGATTGCTCTGCAGCGTCTGGATGACCTTGTTCGTGAAGTGTGCTCCGTGCTCGGGGTTGGCCGAGGGATGCTCGCACCACTTGTACGGGGCTACCACCCATGAGACCTCGGGCAGTGGGAACTCGGCGTCGGGTTTGCAGGCGTCGATGAATTTCTTCAGCACGCCGTTCAGGTTTTCGTCCGAATCGTTGTTGGGCGCGCCCGACGCCTTGTACGGCTCGCCGCCGGCACGCCAGATGATGCCCTCACCGGGCTTGTTCTTCTCGGCGTCTGCCCGATTCGCGAGATCCTTCGCGCTGCTGCCGTTCGTGGTGAAGTTCGCGAAGCCGCGAATCGGGTTGTCGGTATAGTCGCCGACCCAGCTCGAACCGTTGCCGCTGTTGTCGACGTAGATGCGCCAGCTGACCCCGGCTTTCTGCAGCTGTTCGGGGTAGGTCTCCCACGCCTTGTCTCCGTTCGATTCGCCGCCGTTTCCAGTGCCGCCGTTCGACATTCCGCTCCAGAGGTAGAGACGGTTCGGCGTCGTGGGGCCAGCCACAGAGCAGTGGTTCATGTCACAGATCGTGTACGCGCTGGCGAGTGAATACTGCCAGGGCATCTCATCACCGGTGAGGTAGTTCATGGTGCTGTCGCCCTTGGCGGCGATCCACCCGTTGTATCGGCCCTCGTTCCACGCCTTGGTGCCACCGGCATACGAGTGATCGAGTCCGGTTTCCATCCCGGCCACAGTCGTCACATGTGTGGGCCTCACGAATGACGTTCCCTTGGGCTGCGAGAAGACATCTGTGCCGTTCTGAAAGCGCAGCGCCTGCTTGTCGTCATGCCCGCGCACACCGGGCAGCGAACCGTAGTAGTGGTCGAACGAGCGATTCTCCTGCATGAGGATCACCACATGTTTGAGATCTGACATGTCTCCGGCGAAACCGGTGGGCAGCTGGTATCCCTCGGCAGCCTGAGCGAGCGGCGATCCGACGCCGCCCAGGCGCCCCATGACCGCAGCACCGCCCATCAGGCCGAGCGTCTGCAGCACTTGACGTCGTGAGAACCCGCGCTTCAGCAGATTCTCGGGAACCAGCTCGGGGCGATCGAAGGGTTCTGGCTCGAAGGGAACAGGGGTCGAAGACACGGGTACTCCTTGGGGATGGATGACTCAGTGCGCAGCTTCTGCCGCACGAACGCTATGCAAGAAGTCGCGGATGAAGTCGCGGTGAACATGCGGTTATGCCTCGGTACCGTTCGGGTGCTGCAGCCGCAGATGAGGGTCCGACTGCGCACAGCAGGCCTGATCGCCCCGACTCTGGGGGTCTTCTCGACAGCGATTCGGCGGATGTCGCGTGTCGTCGCGTCGTTCGCCACGCGTCGTCCGTCTGCCGATTCGGTCGGCGGCCTAGGCTGTTGTCATGACAGGTTCTGGCCGCCCCTCTCCCACAGACACTCCGCCCCTGCACGAGCAGGTCTATCTGGTGCTTCGCGAACGCATCCAGAACGGCACCTGGGCCGAAGGCGAGCGTGTGCCGACCGAGAAGGCACTGATGAGCCAGTTCGGTGTCTCTCGCGCGACCATTCGACAGGCGTTCAGCCAGCTGCGTGCCGAGGGCGCCGTCGTGGGCGGTCGAGGTGCACCGCCACGTGTGCACCGTGTGATCCCGGGGCAGTCGTTCGATACGTTTATGTCGTTCACTGAGTGGGCGAACAGCCTGGGGCGCACACCAGACCAACACGTGGTCGACACTGCGCGGCGAGCGGCAGGCGAGACGGTCGCCCGCGAACTCGGCATCGCCGTCGGCGACCCGGTGGTGACGAACATCCGGGCGCGATATCTCGACGGCGAACCCGCCATGCTCGAGCGTTCGTGGTTTCCCCTGCGCGTCGGGCTGCACCTGCTGACCGCAGACCTCGATCACGCCAGCATCTACCAGACGCTGCGCGCGGTGCGCATCACTCCGGTGCGGGCGCGACATCGCATCGATGCCGTCGCAGCGCACCAGCTCGACGCCGAGTGGCTTGAGATCGACCGTGGAGCTCCACTGCTGCGATCACGTCGAGTCTCATACGATGGGCAGAACCGCGCCATTGAATACGCTGACGATCGCTATCTGCCTGCGACGGCCGCCTTCGTCATCGAGAACTCGGTCGATCGCAGCTCACCGTCGACGCACCTGGCCACCGCCGGCTGAGCCTGGGCGCCCACTGAGCTCAGGCGTCCAGTGCAGTGAGCGTCTCATCGAGAGTCGTGCATGCCCGGTCGATGTCGCGCATGTCGAACACCAGCGGTGGCCGCAGCTTCAGCACGTTGCCGGCGGCGCCGGCCACCGAGGTGAGCAGCCGACGCTCCCGCAGCCCTTCGAGCACGGCCAGGGCCAGCGCACCGTCGGCTGTCTGCCCATCAGCCGGTGACACGATGTCGACACCGGTGTAGAGCCCCACCCCGCGCACCTCGCCGACGCCGGCATGCCGCTCGGCGACGCGACGCAGCTCGGTGCGCAGCCGCTCGCCGACCTGCAGCGCGTGCTGCTGCAGATCACGGGTCTGAATCTCGTGCAGCACTGCGAGCGCCGCGGCCATTGACACCGGGCTGCCGCCGAATGTGTTGAAATAGGGCAGCCGATCGCTGAACGCCGAGAGCACCTCGTCGCGAGCGAAGAGCCCGGAGACCGGGATGCCGTTCCCCATCGGCTTGCCCGTGGTTATCACGTCGGGCACCACGCCGTGACGGGCGAATCCCCAGAACGCCTCACCGGTGCGTGCGAATCCGGGCTGCACCTCGTCGGCGATGAACACGCCGCCGTGTCGGTGCACGACATCGACCGCCGGGGCCAGCCAGCCGGCCTGGCCGGGGTGCACGCCGTCTGACGAGAAGATCGAATCAGCCAGAAATCCGGCGAACCGCACACCGTGCGATTCGAGGTCGTCGATCGCCTTCTCAATCTCGTGGGCGAAGGCCTGCCCCGAGTTCTCTCGGGCCAGTGAGCCGGGGCCGCCCATGGCATCCGCTGACGGCACGCGCACCCGACGGCACGCAGCGTCGAGCGGCTGCCCACCGCCCAGCGCCGGCGAGTGCCGAGAAGTGAGATCGGTATTGCCGTGATAGGCCTCGGACGACACGATGATGCCGGTGCCGCCGCTGTATTCGCGTGCGACCCGAATGGCCAGATCGTTTGCCTCTGAACCGGTGCACATATACATTGCGCGCGTGATCTCACTCGGCATCGTCGCCAGAATCTGCTCGGAGTAGTCGACGATGTTCTCGTGCGCATAGCGAGTGTGCGTGTTGATGCGCATCATCTGGTCAGCGACGGCCCGCGCGACCGTGGGGTTCGCGTGGCCGACGCTCGCGACGTTGTTGTACATGTCGAGGTACTTCGCCCCGGCGGCGTCCCAGAGATACTGGCCCTCTCCGCGAACGAGATGCACCGGGTGCTGATAGAACAGCCGGTAGGCTCCTCCGAGCACGGTCAGGCGACGCTCAACCAGCTGGCGGGTCTCGCCGTCGAGCAGGTCAAGGGCGTCGGCGCTGAAGCTGTTCGTGTCCATGATGGTCGATTTGCTGGTCATGAGTCTCTCTCTCGGCGGGCCGCGGGCTCAGATGAGCACACACGCCGACCAGTCAACCGAGCGCCGATGTCTGGCAGGTGAACGAACGCCGACCGACGGGCATCCGATGCTCTGCAGCGGCCCGTCAGTGGGGCCAGGTGTGCGCATCAGGCCGTTGCGGCTCCTGCGGCCGCGATCTCGAACACGATGGTGTCAGGCAGGTAGCGGTCTTCGCCCACCTCGACGACACGACCGTCTCGCGAGAACGTGACGCGACGCACCTGCAGCAGCGGGCTGCTTCTGCGCACGCCGAGCAGTCTCGAGTCTGCGCTCGAGGCCGCGACCGCCTCGATGCGGTGCTGCCCGTAGACGACATGGAGACCATGGTCGCGCAGCGTCGCAGTCGTCGATACGACGTCGTCGGGGACGTCGCGAATCAGGGGCAGCACCCACGGCGCCCACGTCGAACGCTCGATCATCACAGTGCGCTCCTGGAGCGTGCGCACACGGGTCATGCGAAGCACAGAGTCATCGATGTGCGTGCGCAGCATGCGTGCCTCGCGCACGTTCGCCTTTGTCTGCTCACGACTGACGATGCGTCCGCCAGGAGCGAGTCCACGATCTCGCGCCCACTGCGCGAACGAGCGCATCTGATCGAAGCCCTGTGTCTGCTGCGTCTGGGCGACGAACCAGCCGCTGCCGCGTCTGACCATGATGAGCCCACGACGTTCCAGTGCCGCCAAAGCATTGCGCACGGTCTTGCGCGAGACACGATAGTCATCACCGAGCGTCTGTTCTGAGGGCAGCCGGCTGCCGACCAGGAATTCACCGTCAAGAATGCGCCGACGAAGATCTGCGGCGACGCCTGAATACCGAGACATGAGTCGATCGCGACCTTCTGAGATGGGCGGGACGATGCACTGTGCGTCGTTCAATTGGTCTTTCCCCGAGCCTGCGCGGCCAGAGTATCACCGCTGCGTCCGCCGTTTGAAAACGACGCAGGGCCCTGCCCCCTCGAGAGGGTGCAGGGCCCTGCGCGCCACGTGAAGCGGGCAGTCAGCTCAGACAGAGCATCCTGCGGCGCTCACCACGGCGAGGTCACTTCTTGGCGATGACCTGCAGCGTGATGTCTGCGACGACGTCCGGGTGCAGTTTGAGCTGCGCCTTGTGGTCACCGGTCGCCTTGATCGGATCGGCGATGACGATGCGCTTGCGGTCGACCTTGCCGATGCCGGCGGCTTCAATCGCCTCGGCGATGTCGGCGGGCTTCACCGCACCGAAGAGACGGCCTTCGCGGCCGGCCTTCGTCTCGAGGCGCACGCGCACGTTCTCGATGCGCAGCTTGAGGTCTTTGGCCTCTTCGATGGTCGCGAGCTCGCGAGCGGCACGAGCCGCGCGAATCTGCTCGACCTGCTTGGCGCCGCCGGCGCTCCAAGCGACGGCGTAGCCGTGCGGCAGCAGGTAGTTGCGCGCGTAGCCAGCCTTGACGTCGACGATGTCACCGGCAGTGCCGAGTCCGTCGACTTCCTGGGTCAGAATGAGTTTCGACATTGTGTTTCAGTCCCTTTCGCTTCTCGCGCCTCAGTGGCGGCCCGCGCCGGAGTACGGCAGCAGAGCGAGTTCACGGGCGTTCTTGACAGCGCGTGCGATCAGGCGCTGCTCCTGCACGCTCACACCGGTGATGCGGCGTGAGCGAATCTTGCCGCGCTCCGACACGAACTTGCGCAGGGTGTTGACATCTTTGTAGTCGACGACGTCGACGCGAATCACCTTGGAGGGCACAACCTTCTGGTTGAGCTTGGCGTTGCGCGCGGCCTTGGCGCGCGCTGCTCCCTTACCAGCCATTTTCTACTTCTTTCTGAGTTCTTGAAACTGTGTGTTGCGGATGCCGGGTCGCCCCTGCCTCCGCGCTGTCGGCCCGCCGATCGGCTGCCCGGTCGTCTGGCCTGCCTGTCGAGACATGGCAGATGTCGGATTCTCGCGCCGAAACATGCCACATGGCATGACTCGATGTGGGAAGTGCCCGACCGCCCTGTCTGAGACCGGCTTAGAACGGAGTGTCGTCGAGGTTGACGCCCGGCTGATTCCAGCCGTCGCCGCTCGAGACGGGCTCGCCCCATGCGTCGCCGCCGGGCTGACCGCCGCGGTTCTGACCACCCGGGTTCTGACCGCCTTGACCGCCGGCAGGCTGTGCCGACTGACCGCCGAAGCCGCCCTGACCGCCCTGCTGGCCGTAGCCGCCCTGACCGCCGCCAACCTGGCCGCCGCCCTGGTTGCTCTGGCCGCCGCCGAAGCCGCCCTGGCCACCACCACGAGCGACGCGCTCGACCTGAGCCGTCGCATAGCGCAGCGACGGACCGACCTCATCGATGTCGAGTTCGTAGCTGGTGCGGTTGTTGCCTTCACGATCCTGGTATGACCGCTGGCGCAGCCGACCCTGGGCGATGACGCGCATGCCCTTGGTCAGGCTCTTCGCGACGTGCTCTGCGAAGTCACGCCACACGCTCGCACGAAGGAACAGCGCATCGCCGTCCTTCCACTCACCCGAGGCGCGATCGAAGCTGCGCGGGGTCGAGGCGATCGTGAATGACGCCACTGCGACACCGTTCTGGGTGTAGCGCAGCTCAGGGTCGCCGGTCAGGTTGCCGACGACCGTGATGACGGTCTCGCCAGCCATGGTCAGCTGGCCTTCCGGGGCTGACGCAGCACGACACGAGCGTCTTCGGCGCGCAGCACCTTGGTGCGCAGCACGGAGTCTGACAGACGCAGCAGACGGTCGACCTCGTTGATGGTGTCAGGAGTCGAGCTGATCTGCACGAAGGCGTAGCTCCCCTCGGTCTTCTTCTGAATGGGGTATGCGAACTGACGACGACCCCAGATGTCGACGTTGTCGACGGTGCCGCCCTCTTTCGGGACGACAGCCAGGAACTTCTCGATGGTCGTGGCAACCTTTCGGTCATCCACCGACGGATCGAGAATCACGGCCAGCTCATACTTGTTGATGTTCTGAGACATGAATCACCCACCTCCTTCGGACTCGAACGGCCGCAGAGCTCTTCTGCAGCAGGAGGGTAATCTCACTGTCCGGTCGTCGACACACGGATGCGACGGCACAGACCGACCAATTATATCAGCAGCAGGAGCAGTTCTGCCAGAGTCACCTGAGCAGATGCCGCCGGATGTCCTCGCCGACCGCACGCATCTGCGCCAGCGCCTCGTCGCGCCGGTCATCGCCGCGACGCCAGTTCGCGAGCACCGCGTAGGCGACTCGACGTGTCTGCGACATCGCGACGCCGATGTCGGCGCGGGCGCAGCCGATCGTGCCCGTCTTGTTCCAGAGCCACACTTCAGGGTCGTAGTAGTAATGCGAGAGCGGGTCGACGTTGAATGCGCTGGCGACCATCGAGCAGTCCATGCCGGCGCCCAGCCACCGGGTGAAGACGTCGATGCTCGACGATGTGAGCGTCTCGCCGCGTGCGATGCGCGCCACGAAGTCCGCGAGCTCTCGCGCACTGCCATGCGAAAGCGTCGGCGACTGCCCTGGCTGCATGGGCCAGCGCACGATGTCGTCGAGACCCGAGTCACGATAGCCCAGCCGCTCGGTATGCTGCTGCACGGCATCCAGCCCCACCACTCGACACAGCGTGTTCGTGGCGGCGTTGTCACTCACCGCGCCGATCAGCGTGCAGATGTCGTAGACGCTGAGCGTGTCAGCCTGCAGCAGATACCAGAGCCCGGAATTGTCGATGACCTCCGACGGGCGACGTGTGATCCGCTCTTCAAGCACCCGCTCTCCGCGATCGACCTGATCGAGCACAGTGTGCAGCAGAAAGACCTTGCCGACGCTCGCGGTGTTGAGCACTCGATCGACGGAGTGCTCCAGCAGCACCTCGCCGGTGTCGATGTCGAACACCTTGGCCGACCACTGCATGGTCTCATCGTCGTGCACCTGCATCAGATCTCCTCCTGCTCGCCCCGAACGAAGGCGCTCAGACGCCCTGTCCACGCCTTCGTCGACGCCTGCACCGTGATGCGATCGCCGGTGAGGTCGGCCACCGCGGTCGCCAGCGTATACAGGTCGTCACGCCGGTTCAGCACGCCGGGCGCGCGCAGTGCCGCCAGCACACCGGCGGCATCCACCGTGCCCGACGACGTCTCAGCACTCTCGACCGCCGACGACAGGGCACGACGCCGAGCGCGGCTCTCGGCGAGCCACTCGTCGTCATCGGCGACGCTCAGCCCGGCCTGCGTGCCGTCGACGAGACGCAGATGGTTGGTGTGGCAGACCGCGGCGGAGGCTGCGGAGACCTCGCTCACCCGCCCGGCCGCGTTCTCGATCACGTCGGCTCGACCGGCGAGGGCATCTGCGATGTCGAACGAGAAGCCTCCGGCGCACGGAGTCTCGCGCACCACACGGCGCGCCGCCTCCCCGTCAGACTGGCGTTGGGCGTGACGCGCGACGAAGTGCCGTCCACAGCCGGTCACGGCGGGGGTCGTCACGGGAACGTGGTCGAGGCCGAAGACCAGGCCCGCCGAGGTCGCGACGAACGAATTCGCGGGCAGCATTCCCGGGTACCAGATCACGGTGCAGCTGGGGTCGCCATCGATGTCGAGTGTGATGAGACGCACATCGTCGCGGAGATGGGCGTCTCCGTCTTCGTTGTGGCCCAGCACGACGTGGCCCTCGTTCGCCGTGCAGACGTCTGAGCACCCAGTGCCGTCGCGACCGAGATCACCGCGCAGGTTGTACACCCAGAGATCGAGTTCGTGCTGACCGGCCCCTGCAGCGATCCAGGCGAGCTCCTGTGCCTCAACGGGCAGCTGTCGAGTGGTGCTGTCGATGATGCGGCTCAGTCGTTCGGCCCATTGCGGGTCGTCGATTCGACTCATCAGCGACTGCCACTGCTGATCGACACGGCTGCGCACCGAGGCGATCAGCTCGGCATGATGGCGACCGAGGGCGAGAAAGACCGACTCGCGATCACCGCGAAAGACCGTCCATGGCAGACCCGCGACAGTCGGCAGCGACTCGACCTGGGCGGTCATGCAGGCAGCCCGGTGACATGCTCGCGAATCTGCTCGCCGATGGCATGCATCGCCCGCAGCACAGGAGCACGCAGATCGTCGGGCTCACCCTTCCAGTTGGCGGCGACCGCATAGGCGACGCCTGACTGCGGCCCACTGACGACGCCCACATCGATACGGGCGAAGTCGGTGCTGCCGGTCTTATGACGCAGCACCATCTGCTGATACTCGGGTTCGACGTGTGCGAGAGGGTCAAGCAGGAACGCATCGGCGACCATCGAGGTGTCGACGTCTGCGGCAAGCCAGTCGAGCACCTGCTCGCTGACGGCAGCCGAAATGATCTCGCGACGCCCGAGCCGCCCGATCACGTCGCTGAGCTCGGCGGCGGTGCCGTACGACGGCGTCCAGGGCAGATCGGGGGTGCGCTCGTTGCGAATGTAGTCATGCAGTGACGTGCGCGCATACCCCAGCTCCGGTGCGACCGCGCGCACTGAGTCGAGGCCGCACAGATGGATGAGCGCGTTGGTCGCCAGATTGTCGCTGACCGCACCAACCAGAAGAGCGGCGTCATGCACGGTGATGCGCTGATCGTGCATGCGATACAGCAGACCTGAATCGGCGACACGCAACTCGTCGGGAATCTCGATGCGCTGCTCCGCGACCAGGCTGCCTTCGTCGAGTCGCCGCGCAGTCTCGATCAGCAGAAAGATCTTGCCGATGCTTGCGGTCTCACACTGCGTATCGGGCTGGTGCGAGGCGAGCACCTCGCCGGTCTGCGCATCGGCGGCCTGGATCGACCAGGTCACACGTGGATGCAGCTCGGGAATCTCGATGGTCACTGCGGCTCCTTGTCGGTCGTTGCGGTGTCGGTCGTTGCGGGGTCGGTCGTTGCGGTGTCGGTCATGGTCTGCGCTCCCGTCGGCGTGGCGGCCAGCTGTTCATGGCGATGTTCGAAGGGCGTACTCAGAATGATCGTGGTTCGAGTTGTGACCCGGGCATGAAGACGGATGCTGCCGATCAGCTGTTCCAGCGCGTCGGGCCCTGCCACGCGCACGAACAGCACGTAGCTGGCCGCGCCTGCCACCGAGTAGCACGAGACGATGCCCTCGACGTGATGCAGCCGCTCGGGGGCGTCGTCCCGCTGCCCGGGATCGACCGGGGTGATCTCGATGAGGGCGGTCAGCGAACGCCCGAGCCGGTCGTAGTCGACTCGTGCCTGATAGCCCGTGATGAGTCCCGTGCTCTCAAGCCGGCGCAGACGCAGCTGCACGGCCGACGTCGACAGCCCGGTCGCATCGGCCAGTGCGGCGAGACGTGCCCGCCCATCGCGCATCAGCAGATCGATGATGATGCGGTCGATCTCGTCGACTCTCTCAGTCATCAGGCATCACCTCTCTGCGTCTCAGATCGACTCGACGACCAGACGGGGATGCTCCGACGCGGGAGCGCACAGCCGGGCAGTCGCGCCCATGGGAACGCTCGGCGCTTCGGGGTCATGCCCGATGCCCAGCTCCCAGGCCACTGGAACGCCCAGATCGCCCACGTAGTGCATCATGAGCGCACGAACGTCGTCGGACGGAGCGCAGTCGTGCCATGAGCCGAACACGATGCCGGCGGCCGCACGCAGCCAGCCGCAGCGCTGCAGCTGGATCATGAGGTTGTCGAGTCGGTAGAGGTCTTCTTCGATGTCTTCGAGAATCGCGATGCCTCCCGTGGGCAGCGTGAACTCAGGGGCACCGATCGATGCCGCGATCAGACTCAGATTGCCGCCGAAGGTACGCCCTCGCACCTCGCCGGCGACGAGCGTCTCGGCCTGAGGCCCGGCGATCACCCGACCGCCCCACGGCTCCATCATCCAACGATGCACATCGGCTCGAATAAACGACGAATCGTGAAACACCGCGTTGGCCGGCATCGGGCTGAACAGCGTGGGAACGCCGACGTTCGCACCCCAGGCCTGATGCAGGGCGGTGACGTCGGATGACCCCGTGAGCAGCTTGGCTCGCCCGGCCGCGCTGATGCGCGCGTCACGCATCGCCGACCAGTCGATCTCGTCGAGCAGCCGCATCGCACCATACCCGCCGCGCAGACAGACCACCGCCTGCGCCTCCGGGTCGAGCCATGCCTCGACGAGGTCGGCCCGGCGATCGTCGTCGGTGCCCGCAAGGTAGGGCAGCTGCCGGTCGGTGTCGTGGGCGTGGCGACCGACGACGGGACGCAGCCCCCAGATGCTCAGCTGCTCGACGGCATACGCGATGCTGGCCGCGCTGCTCGGGCCGGAGGGTGCCACCAAGCGCACGCGATCACCCGGGCGCAGCGGCGCCTCGCTGAGAAAGGCGTCGTCGAGAAAGCCCGCATCCGTGCTGGCATGGCCATGGTCGGCAACGCCGACGGTCTGGGGTGCCGCGCTCACGCCGTCACCCGCTCGATCTGCGGAGCCGCCTGCAGCAGCTTCTTGGTGTAGTCGTCCTGCGGGTCGAGCAGCACCTGTTCGGTCGTGCCGTGTTCGACGATGCGCCCCTGGTGCATCACGGCGACGGTGTCGGCGATGTTCCAGGCCAGACCGAGGTCGTGCGTGATCACCAGTGCAGAGAGCCCCAGGCGACGACGCAGCCCCAGCAGCAGGGCGAGGATCTCGCCGCGAACCGACGCGTCGAGCGAGGCGACCGGCTCGTCAGCGATGAGCATCGACGGATGCAGCGCGAGCGCGCCTGCGATCACGACCCGCTGGCGCTGCCCGCCCGAGAGCTCCTGTGGAATCGCTCCCAGATAGCGCGATGCGGGGCGCAGCTCGGCGTTCTCGATGCTCTCGACCACGCGTGCGTGCTCGTCACCGCCGTAGCCCTGGATGCGCAGCCCCTCGGCCACTGACTCGTAGACGCTGAGCTTGGGGTTCAGCGCCGCCGATGGATCCTGCAGCACCAGCTGCACCTGCTGACGAAAGCGCCTCAGCTCTTTCGACCGCGTCGGAATGGGGCTGCCCGAGTAGAGCACCTCGCCGCCGGGATCGACGGGCTGCAGACCGAGCAGCGCACGGGCGAGACTCGTCTTGCCCGACCCCGACTGGCCCACCAGTGCGAGAATCTCGCCGCGATGGCAGGCGAGGTTGACATCGTGCACAGCCGTGTGCGGGCGTTTGCCGGTGCGGTAGGTGATCGACACGTTGCGCGCTTCGAGCAGCACCTCATCGGTCATCTCGTGGTTCAGCCCGTCATCGGGTTTGTCTCGATGCTGGCGCGTCACCGGATGCATGCGCGAGGCGAGGTCGCCGATCGTCGGGAAGGCGTGTGCGAGCTGCTGAGTGTACGGCTCACTGGGCTCTGTGCAGATGCGGTGCGACTCGCCCACCTCGACCAGTTCGCCGCCGCGCATCACGGCGATGCGCTCGCACGCGGTGGCGAGCACAGAGAGGTCGTGACTGATCATCAGCAGTGAGATGCCCCGCTCGGTGACGAGGTGGGCGATCATGTCGAGAATCTGCTTCTGAACGATCACGTCAAGCGCGGTCGTCGGTTCGTCGGCGATGATGATCTGCGGTTCGCAGGCCAGTGCCATGGCGATCATCACGCGCTGTTTCTGCCCACCCGAGAGTTCGTGCGGGTAGCTGGCGGCCTTGGCCTTGGCCAGGTCGACCGATTCCAGCAGCTCGTGCAGACGGGCACGCCGTGCCTCTGCGGTCTTCCATTTGCCCTTGGTGTGCAGTTCGAGGGCCTCGAGAATCTGCTGCCCCACCGTGCGCACGGGGTTGAGTGAGTGCATGGCCCCCTGAAAGACGATCGAGGCCTCGGCCCAGCGCACGGCTCGCAGTTCGCCGAAGCTCAGCTCGTCGACTCGCTTGTCGCCGAGCAGCACTTCGCCATCGATGCGGGCGTTCTTGGGCAGCAGCCTGAGCGCGCTCATGGCAAGCGTCGACTTGCCCGAGCCCGATTCGCCGGCGAGACCGAGGGTGCCGCCTTCCGGAAGAGCGAGCGAGACCCCCTTCACCGCGGCGACGGTGCCTCGGTCGTTGCGACCCGAGGTGCGATAGGTGATCGAGACGTTGTCGAAGACGAGATCCGGCATGGTCAGCGGCTCCTCAGTGTGGGGTTGACGATCGACTCGACGGCGCGGCCGACCAAGGTGAAGGCGAGCACGACCAGAAGAATCGCGATGCCGGGAACGAGCACGTACCACCAGTACCCGCTCGTCGCAGCCGAGACGTCCATGGAGTTCTTCAGGATGGTGCCCCAAGACTGCTGGTTCGGGTCGCCGAGGCCCAAGAACGCCAGCGTCGATTCCGAGATCACGGCAGACCCGACGGTCAGCGTCGTGTTGGCCATCACCAGCGGCATGACTGCGGGCAGCACGTGCTTGAAGATGACGTGCCAGTGCCCGGCGCCGAGCACGCGCGAGCGCTCGATGTAGGCGCGCGACTCGACCGACAGCGTCTGCGCCCGCACCACTCGGGCGGTCGAGGCCCATGAGGTGATGCCGATGGCGATCACGATCGTCAGCACGCCGCGCGACAGCACGGTCGAGAGCACGATCGCAAGAATGAGCGACGGCAGAACCAAGAAGAAGTCGACGATGCGCATCAGCAGCCCGCCGGTGAACCCGGTGAAGTGGCCGGCCGCCATACCGATCACGGTGCCGATGATCATCGACATCGCAGTGGCGGCGAACGCGACGATCAACGAGACTCGGGCGCCCCACAGCATCCGCACCCAGAGCTCACGGCCCTGATGGTCGGTGCCGAGAGGATGCGCCAGTGACGGCGGTGCGAAGCGTGGCTGATCCATGAGCTGCGTGACGTCGAGCATGCGCGCAGGAGCGATCACGGGAGCGAGAATGGCCAGCAGCACGATGACGACCAAGAAGATCAGACCGACCATGCCTGAACGGCTGTGGCTGAACAGTCGGAACGAGTCGCCGATGGCCTGAGTGCGGCGGCGCCAGGCCAGCCGTCTGGGTGATGTGGTGGATGCCATGGTGGTTTCGGTCGTGGTGGTCATGCCCGCCTCACTCTCGGGTCAAGCTGCCGGTAGATGAGGTCGGCGATCAGGTTCATCAGGATGATGATCGCTGAGAAGACGACGAAGGTGCCCTGCAGCAGCGGCAGGTCAGGACCGCTGATCGCCTCATAGGTGAGTTTGCCGAGACCTGGCCATGAGAACACCGTCTCGACGGTGACGGCGCCGGCGATCAGACCGCCGAGGTGCATGAAGACCAGTGTCACCGTCGGCAGCAGCGCGTTCGGCACTGCGTGACGGCGACGAACGAGATCTTCGCGCAGGCCTTTGGCACGTGCGGTCGTGAGGTAGTCGGCCGACATCTCTTCGAGCAGCGAAGCGCGCATCACCATGACGTACTGGGCGTAGATGACCGCGACCATGGTGATCACGGGAAGAATCATGTGGCTGATCACGTCGAGCACCAGTCCGAAGCCGCTCGAAGGTGCGTTGGGCGAGACCATGCCGCCGGTCGGGAACCAGTGCAGCGTGCCCCCGAAGACCATCAGCAGAATCAGGCCGAGCCAGAAGGTCGGCACCGACCAGAACACCAGCGACGTGCCGGTCGTGATCTTGTCGAACAGACCGCCGGCCTGCCAGGCCGCCTTCTGCCCGAGCCAGAGGCCGAGTGCGATCGCGATGACCGCAGAGGTCGCCGTGAGCAGCAGCGTCGGGCCGAGATACTGCACGATCAGCGATGACACCGACTGGTGGTACACATAGCTCTCGCCGAAGTTGCCCGAGAACACGTTGACCAGATAGTCCCAGAACTGCGCGAGCAGCGGTTTGTCCAGGCCGTACTCCTGCCGCAGCTGGGCGATCTGCTCGGCGCTCATCTGCTTCTCACGCGCCATGGCACGCACCGGGTCGCCGGGCAGGATCTTGAACGCGAAGAATCCGAGCACGATGACCATGGCGAGGCTGATGAGCGCCCCGCCGACCTTGTTCAGCAGATACCGCAGACCTGAGCCGCCGCCAGCGACGCTCTCTTCGTCTGCCTCGTTCTGCAGCACCGCCCCGACGGGCGCCACGACATCAGGCATGTCGACTCCTTGAAATCTCGACTGTTGCAGTTGTGTCTGCCGACCGTCGCGAGACGGCCGGCAGACGAAGCGGGGTGCGCCCGACCTCTGCGAGCGCACCCCTATGAAGCATTCTCGACCTATTCGACGTCGTCAGCGCGCTTCTTGCGACGAGCGAAGAAGATGACGCCGCCGATGATCACCACGACGAGCACTCCTGCGCCCACCCACAGACCGACTGCGGTGCCTGACCCGCTGCCTGCCTCTGACGCCGGCTCGACGTTGATGTAGCTCCAGTAGCCTGCCTGACCGGCGATCATGCCGTTCGAGGCAGGCTGCGTGCCGAATCCGGTGAATCGATCCGAGCGGTAGGCCTCAAGCGCCTTGCCGTACCACAGCGCGACCTGGGCGGTGTCGTCGTAGTTCAGACGCAGCATGTCGCGAACGATCTCGGTGCGCTTGTCATGATCCTGCTCTGAGCGCTGCTGTGCGTACAGCTTGTCGAACTCAGGGTTGCAGTAGCCGTCCTGCGTGGTGCCGTTGTTTCCTTCGGCATCGGGCAGGTTCTCACACGTGTTGATGCCGAGCTGGTAGTCGGGGTCGGGGTTCACGCTCCAGCCGCTGAAGTACATGTCGTAGTCGCCCTTGGCCGCGCGATCGCTGATCGTGTCGGAGTCAGACGACTGCACGTCGACGGCGATGCCGATCGACTGCATCCACGGCTTGAAGTACTCGGCGATCGACTGCTCGGTCGGTTCGTCGGCGTCGACGAGCAGTCGCAGCGACAGCTTCTGCCCGTTCTTCTCGCGGATGCCGTCGGCGCCGGCCTTCCAGCCGTCGTTTTCGAGCAGCTGCTTGGCGGCGTCCGGGTCGAAGCTCTTGATCACTGAGTCGTCATCCGGCAGGTGCCACTGGTCGAAGGCCGAGGGGATGAAGCTGGTCGCCACAGTGCCCTGACCGTCGAGCACCTGTTTGAGCAGTGCCTCGGAGTCGGTGCCCTGTCGAATGGCCTGTCGCACGGCTTTGTCCTGCAGCGCCGGTGATCCGGTGCCGTAGGCCTCGCCCTCGGGCGTCTTGAGCCCGGAGTTGATGCTGATCGAGGTGTACCTGCGGCCCTCGCCCGAATGGGTGGTGACGCCGTCGGCGCCGTTGAGCGCGTTGAACTGCGTCGGGCTCAGCCCGGTCACGAAGTCGATGTCGCCTGAGCGCAGCGCCTGCACCTGTGCGTCTGAGTTCGTGTAGTAGACGTACTGGATGCCGTCGATCTTGGGGCGACCCTGCCAGAAGTTGTCATTGGCCTTGAGCGTGATCGACTGGTTGGCCGAATAGCTCGAGAGCAGGAACGGCCCTGACCCCACGACATCGGTGTCGTTGGCGTAGTCGCCCTTGTCGGCGATGCCCTCCCAGACGTGCTTCGGCACCACCGGAATCTCGAGGCCGGGGTTCGGCGCCTGGGGGGTCTTGAGGTTGATGACCAGAGTCTGGTCGTCGGGGGCCTCGACGCTCTCGAAGTTCGAGACCAGGTTGCCGTTGGCCGTGCCGAGCTTTGAGTCGTTCATCATCTGCTCGTAGGTGAACTTCGGGTCTGCCGAGGTGATCGGCTGGCCGTCAGACCATTTCAGGTCGGACTGCATCTTGTAGACCCAGCGTTTGCCGTCCTCTTCGACCGTCCATGAGTCGGCCAGGCCCTTGGTCGGAGATCCGTCCTGCTGATCGTTCTGCACCAGGTTCTCGTAGACATTGCGCAGAATCTGCGTGGGCGTCAGGTAGATCGAGGTGAACGGGTTGAAGCTGTCGACGTGGCCCGACGTGGCGATGCGCAGCACCTGTTCGCTGCCCTCGCCCTCTGCCTGCGTCGTCACAGACGACTGCGCCGGCTCGGCGAATGCCGCAGCGCCGATGCCGAAGGCAGAGCCCATCACCAGTGCCGCGGTCGTGAACGTTGCGGCCAGCGGTCGCACCCGTCGAGAGATTTTTCCAGATCGCATAGTAGCTGTTCCTTTGTTCAGAGATCGATGATCATGACGGGATCATCAGCTCGCTAACATGATGCAAGCCGATGGCCCGACACACGTCAAACCGAAACAGGGCTTTCGTTGATCTTTTTACGTATCGGAAACAATGTTGTGACTTAGCAGAATCGCTCGTTGAATTCATGCGCCCTTGCATGAATCATGGATCTTTTCCAGCGCCATCGCTTCCCACTGCACCAGTTTACTCGTCTGGCCGGGCATATGCCGAACGATGGCGCAACGTATATATGATGCGTATCATGCCAGAATCCCCTCACGCCCCTCATAGTCTTCTGCACCGGATGACCGGCCCTCTCGCCATCGAGGGCCAGTGGATCTCTCCGTGGGTGACATTCGACTTCGGAGCCACCGAGATCGTGCCCTCCTGGAACCTCTCGGCTCCGCCCGAGGCGACGGTCGTCGTCTCACTGGAGGCTCGTCTCGACGACGGCACCACCACCGGCTGGCTGCCGACAGCCCACTGGAACGACCTGCCTGCCGACATCACCACGCCGTCGGCGACGACGCGTTCCAGCGAATCCTCCGACACCTCCGCACAGACGACTTCGCAGATCGTGTCTCTGCAGGTCGACACGCTCACGGCCGCGGCCCCCAGGCGCCTGAACGCCGCACGGCTGAAGATAGAGACAGATGCGCAGCCAGCCGGTGAGGCGGCCGTCCAGGTCGTGCTGCATCTTGCCGCCCTCTCCGGTTTCGCGCCCGGCAAGTGCCAGCATCACGAGCAGGTCCAGAATCACGAGCAGGGCGCGAATGAGCAGGGCGCGAACGCCTCTCGGAAGCCCCGGACAGCACCGCTCGCCGTGCCGGTGCGATCACAGATGCTGCACGCCGACACTCACCGAGCGGTCGGCGGCGGCGGCGAATCGTGGTGCTCGCCGACCTCGATGGTGATGCTGCAGGAGTTCTGGCGCGGTCGTCCCCTCGACGCCGAGACGAAAGAGCATCCGGTGCCGTGGACGGCGCTGCGCACCTACGATGCCGCATACTCGCGCGCCGGAAACTGGTCGTTCAACGTCGCCCATGTCGGCCGCCGCGAAGCCGACGGTCAGGGCCTCGAGGCTCTCGTGACTCGGCTGCACAGTCTGGCCGAGGCGCAGACGCTGACCGACGGCGGCATTCCCCTGGCGGCCTCAGTGTCGTTCACCAGCGACGAGCTGCCAGAGGCCGGCTACGAGACCGACGGGCATCTGCTCGTCATCGCGGGTTTCACAGCGAGCGGCGACGTGGTCGTGAACGACCCGGCCGCACCGGACGACGCCGGCGTGAGACGCACATACCCTCGCGGAGTCTTCGACCTGGCATGGCGGCGCAGCAACCGAACCGTCTATCTCGTGCACCCGACCGACGTGCCGCTTCCGCCCGCGCCCGCCGACGAGCCGACCTGGTAAGCGGGGCGGCTCACTCCGACAGCAGCACCGCCAGCATTTCGATGCGCTGGTACAGCGTCGGCAGCACGATGTGTTCGCTCACCGCATGCGCTCCGCCGCCCAGCGGGCCGAATCCGTCCACGGTCGGCACGCCAAGCGACCCGACCAGATTCGTGTCACCGGCGCCGGCGGCCGGTCGGCCTGAGATCTCGACCCCCATCGCCGCACCGGCCCGCGCGACCCGATCGCAGAGCGCCGCGTCGGCATCCCCCGCCAGCCATGCCGGGCGGTGGCTGAGCACCTCGACGTCGACCACTGCTCCCTCGCGAACCGGAGTCAGATGCTGCAGGGCGTCGAGCACGGTGCGCTCCGACTCGCCGTCGATGAAGCGCAGCCCCAGCTCGGCTTCGGCCTGCGCCGCCACCACGTTGGCGCGGGTACCGCCGCTGATCGTGCCCGAGTTGCACAGCACCTCGGTATGCTCGCTCGCTGCCGCCACGATGCCACGCACCCGCACGAGCTGGTCGACCAGCTCGTCGATCGCACTGATGCCCTTCTTCGGGTCGAGCGCGGCGTGGGCGGCACGCCCGGTGACCGCGATGCGCACTCGCGTGCTGCCGCGACGACCCACTTTCAGCGCTCCGTCGGGGTGCGGCGACTCGAACCCGATCGCTCCGGCGACGCCCTGCAGCGCACGCCGCATCAGCTGCTGTGAGGTCGGCGACCCGACCTCTTCGTCGGCCACGATGATGATGCGCACGGGGCGATGCTCACGATCTCGCAGCACCTCGAGCGCGGTGAGCATGCAGATCACACCGCTCTTCATGTCGTAGACGCCCGGCCCCCGAACGACGTCGCCGTCGACGGCCCACGGCACGTCGCCCTGCAGCGTGCCGAAGGGCCAGACCGTGTCGGAATGGCCGATCAGCAGCAGCGGCCGCAGGTCGGCCTCGCCCGGCGCGCCCGAAACGGCGGATGCTGCGGCGACGGGGGCGCCAGGTGCGGATTCGGCGGCCTGCGCGTCGAACCGGCCGGTGCCCGGCACCTCGATCAGCAGGTGTACGCCGGCCTCGGTCTCGACACGCTCGACCGTGCCGCCGACCGCCTCGAACCAGGCGCCGAGCAGATCGGTGATCTGCCGTGACGCTTCGAGGGCGAACGAGGGAGTCTCAAGCAAGACCAGCTCGCGCAGCCGTTCGAACACCTGCTCTCGGCCGTTCTGCACTCGCTCGTGGATCTCATTGCTCGTCGTCACCGCGTTCATCGTCGCTTCCTCTAGTCTCTCGTTCTGCGATCGCCATGCGTGCCCTGCACGCATGCTGTGCTCCCTGCGACTTCTGCACTCTCGAACCGCGCGGCAGTCGCACGTGCACGCTCGGCACTGCCACGGCCACTCTCGGCACTGCCACCGCCACTCTCGGCACTGCCACCGCCACTCTCGGCACTGCCACCGCCACTCTCGGCACTGCCACGGCCACACTGATGTGCAACAAATGTGGCGAAATCCGACGTTCACCACATTCATTGCACCTCAGATACAGCGCTCGGTACGAATTACACCAGAACGCTGCACGACCCGGCAGCACCTGACCGACCGGGTTCGACCGCCGATGCAGTGCGTCGTCGCGCCTTCATCACCGGTGACGCGACACATAACCATCACCGACGATGTGACACATAAACCGAGGATACCTTCCCTGAAGTAATGCGGGAGTCACCGTATATCTTGCTAACAAACCTGAAACATAGGATACGTATACTCGTCTTTTGTGAACACTTGCACGACTTCTCAGCCCGACTCGAAACGAGCGGCCGAGGCCGCGGGCCCGCATGACCTGGCGCTCTGGAGCGGCACGCTCTCGGAGCACGCCGAGTTCATCGAGGCCAGCGCGCTCTACAACCGCGTCTTCCGCTACGGCGACAAAGGGCTGGCCCTCAACAGCAACCTGCTCAGCGCCTTGGTGCACAACGGCGGCTCAGCGGTGGGCGTGCGGGCTCCCTCGGGCGACCTGATCGGCTTCGCCTACGGTTTCCCAGGAACCGACGGGACTCATTCTTTCCATTACTCTCAGGCAGCCGTCGTCGATCCGGCATTCCAAGGGCACGGCATCGGCCGCATGCTCAAAGAGCAGCAGAAGCAGGTGGCGCTGGGCTGGGGCTCTCACCGCATGCACTGGACGTTCGACCCGATGCTCTCACGCAACGGGCACTTCAACTTCAACTCGCTGGGCGGCGTCGGCGTGAAGTTCGTCGAAGACTACTACGGCCGCGAGCGCACCGACCGCGTGCTCGTCGAGTGGATTCTGGACGACCGCCCCGACCCCTATGCCCGATACCGCAGCCTCGCCCCGCAGACCGCACTGGGCGAGAGCGACTGGGGGCACGTGATCGCCGACGGCGATCGACGCTGGGTGCCGATCGATGCGGGCATCAGCTCTGGCGACGACGAGACAGAGGCGATCAGCTGGGGCCGGGCCAACCTGCGGTCGAGCCTGCACGACCTGTACGACCAGGGCTTCGTCATCGTGAGCTGCCGGCGTCTGACCGCTGAGACGTCGGTCTACCTCGCGGTGGAACGAGCCGATGATGCCCCGACGCCTGCACCGAAGAAGGCCGCAAAGTGACGCCAGACACCCCACAGGAACGAGCCGAGCGCCTGCACGACCGCGCCCTCTCATCACCGCACGACCGGTTCGGCGAACGTCTCAAGACGAACGCCACCGCAGAGGTGCTGCAGACCCGTCTGATGCAGGCTGAGGTCGCCTCGCTCAACACCACGTTCGAGCATCTGACCGAATCGGGCGCTCTGCCGGCGGCCGCTGCCGCCCTGCTCGGCGCTCGTCGTCGCTATATCGTGGGCGCAGGCAAGTCGGCGACCTACGCCGCGCTGCTCGCCGCCGACCTCTCGGCGGCACTCTCGAACGTGTTCAGCGTCGACGGCCAGTCGTTGACCGAGCTCACCGTGCTCACCGACGTGCGCGCCACCGACGTGCTCGTGGTCTTCTCGCTGCGTCGCTACCGCGCCGAGAGCGTGCGCTTCGGTCGCCTGTTCGCCGAGGCCGGCGGCACGCTGGTGGTCGTCACCGACTCGGCGGATGCCCCGCTTGCGTCGCTGGCGTCATGCCTCGTGATCGTGCAGACCGGTTCGGCCTCCTATGCCGACTCCCCCACATCCGTGGCAGCCGTCTGCCACGTGCTCAGCGCGCTCACCGCCGCGAGCGCCAAAGGCGCCCGACGACGGCTGACCCTGCGCGATCGCATCAGCGCCACGCTGGGGCTGTATCATGCAGAGCCGGTCGCAACCGACGCATCCGCCGCCGACAGCGACCCCGCAGACAAGGGCGACCGACGCGCGGGCGCGCGGCGCAGCGCAACCCGAAAGCACCGCAAGCACGACCACCAGAGAGGGAACTCCGACCGATGAAGATCACCCGCATCCAGCTGCACGAGGTGCGTCTGCCACTCGTGCACAGCTTTCAGACCAGCTCGCATCGCAAGTCGAGTCTCGATCACATTCTGGTCGAGCTGACCGACGACGCAGGTCGCACCGGCTGGGGTGAGATCGCCTCACCCGCCGACCCCTTCTACTGCCCAGAGACGACCGACACCGCCTGGCTGATCTCAGAGCGCTACCTCGTGCCCCGTGCGCTGGATGCCGACTGGGCGACGCCTGCCGAGCTCGAGACCGCCTGGGCGAAGATCCGCGGTCACGAGTTCACCAAGGCCGGCTTCGTCGGCGCGGCCTGGGACCTGTGGGCGAAGGCCGAGGGCGTCTCGCTGGCATCGGCGCTGGGCGGCACCCGGCACGAGGTGCGCGCGGGCGTGTCTCTCGGCATCGAGCCGACCATCGACGCGCTGCTCGAGCAGGTCGAGAAGCAGCTGGTCGCCGGTTACCACCGCATCAAGCTGAAGATCGCACCGGGGTGGGATCTCGAGCCGGTTCACGCAGTGCGTGCCGCGCACCCCGACATCGATCTGCACGTCGACGCCAACGGCGCGTACACCAGCGACGACCAGACGATCGACTACCTGTTGGGCCTTGACGCGGCGCATCTGACGATGATCGAGCAGCCTTTCGCCCCACGCGACTTCGTGGGGCACGCCCGACTGCAGCAGCGTCTGCAGACTCCGGTGTGCCTCGACGAGTCGGTGGTCTCGCTCGACGATCTGCAGACCATGATCGCGCTCGACGCCGGCCGCGTGCTCAACATCAAGGTGTCGCGCATGGGCGGGCTCACCGTCGCGAAGGCGGCACACGACCTTGCGACCGAGCATGGCATCCCCGTCTGGTGCGGCGGCATGCACGAGTTCGGCGTGGGGCGCGCTGCCAACGTGGCCATCTCGTCGCTGCCAGGCTTCACGCTGCCCTCAGACGTCTCAGGCTCGGACAAGTACTACGCTCGCGACGTCATCGTGCCGCCGGTCGTCGCGCACGACGGCACCGTGGCCGTGCCGTCGGCCCCGGGCATCGGACACGAGGTCGACGCCGATTGGGTCGCCGAGAACCGGCTGCGCCACCTCGACACCGATCTGGCGGAGTCGGCTCCGCACGGATCCGCTGAGATGCACACGGTTCCGCTCACATCGGCCTGATCCCAGCGAAACCGCGTACATCTCGACGGAACCGCGTACAGCTTCCCCCGCCCTGTCTCCCACCACAAGCACACCAGCACCCGCACGAAAGAAGTCACAATGTCAGCACCAGTCCTGTTCTTCGTCGACGAACTCGCCGAAGGCGTCAGCGCTGAACAGCGGTTCCACCAGGCCGATCCTGATGCGCCGCACATCAACGTCATGGATCTGAGCGTCACCCGCGGTGACGGCATCTTCGAGACGGCTGGCGTCCAGCACGGCATTCTGATGGCCATCGACGCGCATCTCGCCCGCTTCGCGCACTCGGCCGCCATGCTCGATCTGCCGAAGCCGCGGCTCGACGTCTGGCAGGCGGCCATCGAGGCCGCCGTCGCCGCACACGAGCCGGCTGATCTGCTCTCGGCGAAGTTCATCATGACCCGCGGAATCGAAGGCACCGGGGTGCCGGTCGGCTGGGTGTACGTCTTCGAAGGCGATGAGCACGACGGCGAGCGTGAGCATGGCATCTCAGCCGTCACTCTCGACCGCGGCTACCGTCACGACGTGGCGAAGACTTCGCCCTGGCTGCTGCAGGGCGCGAAGACTCTGTCATACGCGGTGAACAAGGCCGTGCTGCGCGAGGCCGCGCGGCGCGGCGCCGACGACGTCATCTTCATCAGCAGTGACGGCTTCGTGCTCGAGGGGCCGACCTCGAGCGTGATCCTGCTCATCGACGGGCGCTTCGTCACCCCGTCGACCGACCAGGGCATCCTCGCGGGCACCACGCAGGCCGACGCGTTCGCCGTGCTCGAGTCACTGGGCCATGAGACCGAGTACCGTGAGGTCACCGCCGACGAGCTGGGTCGTGTCGACGGCCTGTGGATGCTGTCGAGCACCCGGTGCGCGGCTCCCGTTCGCGAGCTTGATGGGCAGGCCATGCCGATCGCTCGTGAGATCACCGATCAGCTGAACGACGCGCTGCTGGTGCGCACGAAGTAGCACGCGCAAGCACAGCAGCACACGCGCAAGCACAGCAGCACAGAGGAGCACCATGTCGTCACAGAGCCTCACTGATTCCGCATCAGCGGCATTCCCCGCAGCAGCCGAGCTGCCGCTCGTCTTCGACGGGCACAACGACCTTGCCTGGGCCTGCCGCGAGCACCACGACTACCGTGTCGACGGAGTCGGAACGGGTCTGCCAGATCTGCACACCGACCTGCCACGGCTGAGAGCCGGTCGCGTCGGTGGCCAGTTCTGGTCGGTCTGGGTCGACGACGAGGCGCTGCACGGCGCCGAGCAGGTGACCGCGACGCTGGAGCAGATCGACTTCGTGCATCGGCTGGCGGCGCAGTATCCCGACGATCTGCAGCTGGCCCGCACTGCGGCAGACGCTCGGCAGGCCATGCAGCGCGGCCGTATCGCATCGCTGATCGGCATCGAGGGCGGCGACCAGATCGACGAGTCGCTTGGCGTACTGCGCTCGTACGCCCGGCTCGGCGCCCGCTATATGACGCTCACCTGGGCTCAGACGATTCCGTGGGCAGACTCGTCAACTGACGAACCGCGCAGTCATGGGCTGAGCGAGTTCGGCCGGGAGGTGGTCGCCGAGATGAACCGCATCGGCATGCTGGTCGACCTCGCCCACGTCTCGGATGCGACCATGAGCGACGCGCTCGACGCATCCACCCTGCCCGTGCTGGTGAGCCATTCAGGAGCGCGCGCCCTGTGCGACCACCCGCGCAACGTGCCTGACGAGCTGATTCGGCGCATCGGTGCCACCGGAGGCTTGCACATGGTGGCCTTCGTGCCCTCGTTCGTCAGCCAGGCGCGACGCGACTGGGTCATCGGCGGCGAGCAGGGAGAGCCGCCGATGGTGACCGTCGCCGACGTCGCCGACCACATCGAGCACGTGCGCGATCTCGCAGGCGTCGACGCCGTCGGAATCGGCGCTGACTACGACGGCACGGGCAGCATGCCCAGCGGACTCGACGACGTCAGCGGCTACCCCCGGCTGCTCGCCGAGCTCGCCGACCGTGGCTGGTCGAACGCAGATCTCGACAAAGTCGCCCACGAGAACGTGCTGCGCGTTCTGGAGGCCTCAGACGCGAACCACCTCGCCTTTCTCGCAGGCGAGCGCTGAGGGCACGCCCGCGCGGCATCCCACGACCAGCATTCATCGACAGACCACCTGCACCGACAGACCGGCTCCATAGGCAGACCGGTTGCACTTACAGACCAGCTGCACCAACAGAAGAGAGCGACCATGACCACCACCGACCGTCTGACAGCCCGCACCGCACCTCGTGTGCTCGTCGTCGTCAACTCCACGTCGAGCGGCCTGCGACGGCTGGAGCGGTGGCTTGAAGAGGCCGGACTCGACCTCGACCAACGGATCGGCAGCGAGGGCCTGCCGGCGGGCCTCGACGGGTACGACGGGCTCGTGATGCTCGGCGGGGGGCTCATGCCCGACGATGACGAGCGTGCGCCCTGGCTCGCTCAGGAGCGTCGGCTCGCCGCTGAGGCCATCGACCGTGACCTGCCCACCCTCGGCATCTGCCTCGGCGGTCAGGTGCTCGCCCAGGTGTGCGGCGGCACAGTCAAGGCCAAGACGGGTGTGCCAGAGCGAGGGATGACCCGCATCAGCACCACATCGGAGGGAACGGCAGACCCGGTGATCGGCGTCTTGGCCCCCTCTGCGCCCATGATCGAGAACCACGAGGATCGCATCACCGCGCTCGGCGATCAGGCCGTGCTGCTGGCCAGCAGCGCCGACTGCGAGTTCCAGGCCTTCCGACTCGGTCGGCATGTGCGCGGCCTGCAGTTTCACCCTGAGGTGAATGCCGAGCGGCTGCGCACTTGGGATGACGCAGCGCTGGCAGAGCAGAACTTCGACCTGGCCCACATGATCGCCGAGGCCGACGCCCACGACGGCGAGAACACCGCGATCAGCCGCGCGCTGGCCGACGCCTTCGCCAGCGAAGTGCGCGAGCACGCCGAGGTCTCGCGATGAGTCTGCACGTCGATCATCTGCGACCTGATCGCGACGCGCTGGCGGCTGCCGGTGCGGCGGCGCTCGAGCAGCGTCTCGATGCGGCAACACTGCGCATGGCGCCCTCGTTCAGCGCTGCGGTGTTCGACGCGGATGGTGTGGTCGCCTGGATCGGCCGAGGTCACCAGCGACGAGATGCGGCCACGCCGACACGTGACACGATCTATCGCATCGCCTCGATGTCGAAGAGTTTTCTGGGCGCTGCGGCGCTGGTGCTGCGAGATGAGGGCCGCCTCGACATGCACGCACCGGTCACCGATTATGTACCCGAGTTCGCAGCGGCGACTTA
This sequence comes from Pseudoclavibacter sp. CFCC 14310, assembly GCF_008831165.1. Classification (NCBI taxonomy): domain Bacteria; kingdom Bacillati; phylum Actinomycetota; class Actinomycetes; order Micrococcales; family Microbacteriaceae; genus Pseudoclavibacter; species Pseudoclavibacter sp. CFCC 14310. The sequence goes on from NZ_WBKC01000004.1 coordinate 425,448, forward strand.
CCAGGGTCGACCGGTGCACGTGACGCTCGACATGCTGATGTCGAACCGCGGCGGCCTGGCCGAAGACAACCCCTGGGGCGACAACCACCTCGGCGCCTCTCGGGCCGAGATGAGCCGGGTGCTGAGCGACGGACTTCGTCTCGCCCTGCCTCCGGACGAGACCTACCAGTACTCCAACCTGGGCATCTCGCTGATCGGGCGCGCCATCGAGCAGGTGACCGGGCAGCCCGTCGAACGGTTCGTCTCAGAGCGGCTGCTGCGCCCCCTGGGCCTGCACCACACCGCCTACTCACTCGACGACATTGCGACGGAGTCTGCTCGGCCTGACGCCGCGACCGGCTGGCGCACCTTCGATTCCGGCGCGTCGTGGGCGAACGAGCCCTATGTCGGCTGCGGCGCGCTCGGCTGCATCGGGGCGCTCTTCAGCACCGTCGACGACATCGCCGCATGGGGCCGTTTTCTGCGCTCCGCCTTCACAGACCACCCGCTGAGCGAAGACGTGCTCTCGGCTGCGGCGCGTCGCGAGCTGCAGCGAGTGCACACCATCATCGCCGGCACTGACGAACGGCTGTCGAGCCGGCCGCTCACCGGTGCCGGATACGGCTACGGTCTGGTCGTCGAACACCATCGACGTCTCGGGCGCATCGTGCAGCACTCGGGAGGGCTGCCCGGGTTCACCTCGCATATGCGCTGGCACGTCGACAGCGGCGTGGGTGTGGTCGTCTTCGGCAACAGCGACGCCACCAGTGCCGCAGCCATCGCGATCGACGTGCACGACCGGCTGCTCGACGAGGTCGTGCTCACATCAGCTGCCGAGCCGAGCCGAGCCGAGCCTGCCGGTGTGCTCGGGGCTCAGCTGCGCCCATGGCCCGAAACGCTGCGCGCCGCCCGGCTGCTCGATGCGCACGTGCGCACCGGCGAGCAGTCGATCGCATCGCTCAGCGATCTCTTCGCACGAAACGTCCTCACTGACGAGCCCGTCGATGTGAGAGACGCCGCTCTGAACGCTGCCAGGGCGCGCGTCGGGGGCGTGCCGACCGCAGCATCCGCCCTCGAAGCCCGCCTGATCGACGCGCCCACTGAGGCCGTGCTGCGCTGGCGTGTGCCGGGTGCAGCCGGCGAGCTGATCTGCACGCTGCGGATGGTCGGGCTGAGTCACCCGCTCGTCCAGGCATTCAGCGTGGTCGCGGGAGACGCCGGTGCCGACGATCGGCCGAGTGCCATGCGCAGCCTGCCGGTGACTGCCGAACCTGGTCGGTGAGGCAGCCACCCGGCAAGGTCAGGCGAGCGCGCCCATCGGATCCCACGCGTCGAGCACGATCGGCTCGGCGCTGATCGCGGCCTGCAGCTCGGCGGGCAGACGGTCTTTGCGAACGACGACCTCGAAGACGTACTCGTCGAACCAGGAATCGTGCATGGTGCAGAAGCCCTTGTCGAACTTCTCGATGCCCCAGCTGTTCTCGACTCGCCAGCGACGGGGTGCGCCGGGCTGCTCTGCATCGTCGCTGGCCAGGTCGACGCCGGTGAAGAGCATCGCGTGCGTCATCTCGCTGTCGCCGTAGCGAATGCGGTCTTCTTTCGTCGTGCTCAGATCAACGCCGTACACGCCGGAGTAGTCGAACAGGTCGGCAGCCCAGACGCCGTCTTCCCGGTAGAACTGCGGGTCGACGTCGCAGCCGAACCAGACCGGCTCGCCGTCGGCGATCGTGGCCGCCGTGACGCTCTTGATCGTGTCGATGTCTGCGTTGAGGTAGAGCACCGGGTCTCCGCCGACGACGTTGCCCAAGTGGGCGACGGTGAGCGTCGAGCCTTTGGGATGCTCAGGGCGCGGGTCGTCGACGAGGCAGATGTAGTCGCGCAGGTCGATGTCGGTGTACTCCGCGAGGAACTGCTGGGGGGTGAACACGCCCGCACGATGGAACTCGTTCTTGTCGTCGTTCCACTGCCATTCGAACTCGGTCGGCGGCACACCGAGGTGAATGGTCAGAATGGTGTGTGTATCGGCCAGCAGGCGGTCTTTGAACGCACGGGCGTCGTCGAGGCTGGCGCCGGATCGCACGAGTTCGCGCAGCTCTTTGGCGCCCTTGCGCAGCAGGGTGCTGAGCGATGAGTTCATGCGGCTCGTATTGCCCGACGACTCGGTCTCTGGCATGACCTCTTTGGGCACCACGCCGTGCTTCAGAAAGACGCTGACCTCCATGTTCCACTGCCCGCCGTCGCTCAGCAGGTTCTTCAGCAGAAACGACATGAGGCGGTCATCCGGCTCACGGTCGGCCAGGGCGATGACGTCTTCGAGAAAGTAGTTGGCTCGCTCGATCTTGTCCCAGTACATGGCATGGTTCTGGCTGAACTCGAAGTTCTTGACCCCCAGCTTCTTTCGCGTGTCGCTGCGCAGCAGGTTGAGCGCGGCGAAGAGCCAGCATCGCCCGCTGTTCTTCTGGTTGGCGGCCTCCCAGTCGTCAAGGCGATTCGACATGCTGCGAGGCGTGTCGATCAGACGCTGACGATTCAGCGCGATGTCGTCGATCTTCGACTTGGTGACGGCGTTCTCCGCGCGCACACGTGCGGGGTCGGCGAGAAACTGCTGTCGGAGCTGACCGAGCAGATCAGGTGAGAGGGAGGATTCGGGAATGGACACAGTTGCTTCTTTCATCTCTGGTGGAGTTGGCGGTGCGAGGTCACTCGCGGCTTCTCGGGGTCGAGGCAAGGGCGGCCCAGGTGAGTCCGAGTGCCGTGTCGATCATCGTCTCATAGGCGACGATCGTATCGGCTGCCGCGCAGAACCCCTGAGAGTGCAGTGGATGCTGCACTCCCGGAATGCTGACCCATGGGTGCAGGCTCGGGATGCGCTGGGAGACATTGCCCATGTCTGTGGAGCCCGGCACCGGCAGCCGGTCGGGCAGCAGCGATCGACCGAACCGGGACATCACCTCGTTCCAGGCATCGGCGAGCGCCGGGTCTTGCGCCAGTGGTTCGTATGTCGGCTCGGTCGAGGTGATGGCGAGTTCGACGTTGGCCGCATGCGCGGCGCCCTCGAGGCAGCGCGTCACGCGTGCTGACAACGCAGCAAAGCCCGTGAGCGTGTCACTTCTGAACTCGAAGTCGAGAACTGCATGGTCAGAGATGACGTTGGTGGCGCATCCCCCGTCTCGCGCGATGAGCGACATGCGCTCCTGCGGCCGAATCTGCTGACGCAGCAGCCCTGCCGCGACCTGCGCGATGACTGCCGCATCATTGGCGTTGCGGCCCAGATGAGGTGCTGCCGCTGCGTGTGCTGAGACTCCGGTGAACTCCGCGCGGAAGCGCCCGATTGCGAGCGATCGGGCGCTGTGGGCGTCGTAGCTGTATCCGTCAGGCACGGGGTGGGCCATGATCGCGATGTCTGCGTCGTCGAAGGCGCCCTGCTCCAGCAGCAGAATCTTGCCGCCACCGTGCTCTTCGGCGGGGCAGCCGATGACGACGACCCGTATGCCGGTCTCTTCGGCGACTGCTGCCAGCCCGACAGCGGTCAGGAGCCCCTGCCCCAGAATGATGTTGTGCCCGCACGCATGGCCGATCTGCGGCAGTGCGTCGTACTCCAGACAGACGGCAACCGTGAACGGATCACTGCCCGCGGGTTCGCCTGCGTCGTACACGGCGGTGAAGGCTGTGGGCAGATCGGCGACGTCTTCGACGACGAACCCGCGCTGGCCGAGAAAGTCACGGGCTCGCTGCGCGCTTCGATGCTCGTCGAACGCGGTCTCAGGGTCGTCGTGAACGGCCTGCGACAGGCTGTGCACCGCACTCAGCTCTGACAGCATGCCTGCCACGCTGCGTCGCTCGGTGTCGGTGGCGGTGCTCTCTGCCAGCCGCCTGCGCAGGTGTTCGGTCAGCAGATCATGCATGAGCAGCCTCCGTTCTGCGGTCGAGCACGCTCCCGGCCCGCGCGCCCGTGGGGCGTCCGTCGTTGAGAGCGGTCACTCCGGCGACCAGCACCCGTTCGATGCCCACTGACAGCTGCCATGGGCTCTGGTAGGTCGACCGGTCGGCCACCGTGATCGGGTCGAACATGACGAGATCGGCGATCGCTCCGGTGGCGACACGTCCCCGCCTCGCCAGCCCGATCCGAGATGCCGGCAGTGACGTCATCTTGCGCACGGCCTCGACGAGATCGAGCACATCCGTCTCACGGGCGTAATGCCCGAGCACACGGGTGAACGTGCCGAAGCTGCGTGGGTGCGGATTGCCCTCGCGACTCATGTCGAGTATCCAGCCGTCACTGGCGACGGCAGTGATCGGATGCCGCAGAATGGTGCGCACGTCGGCTTCGGCCATCGAGTGGTTAATGATCGAGACGGCCGCATGGTGGTGTTCGAGAACCCGCAGGGCCGCCTCCTGCGCAGTGCACCCTTCACGAGCTCCGATGTCCACGAGCGAGTGCCCGACGGCCCAAGAGTAGCGCCCGGCCGGGAGGTCGGCGATGATGACTCCGGCCGGGTCGATATCGTGCCCGAAGCGAGCAGCCAGCTCACCCGCGATCTTGGCGCGCGTCTCGGTGTGACCGAGTCGGCGCACCAGTGCCTCAGGCCCGCCGTCCATGGCCCACGGCGGCATCCGCGATGTCAGCGTGGTGCTGGATGCCGTATACGGGTAGACGTCGGTGGTCGCATCGACGCCCTCCGCTCTCGCTGCCTCGATACGGTCGAGCGCATCGACGACTGTTCCGTGGTTCTCGGGCCCCATGGCCTTCAGGTGAGAGATCTCGAGTCGAACCCCTGTGGCACGGGCGACGTCGAGGGCTTCGTCGACGGCATCGACCAGACGGTTCGTCTCGTTGCGCATATGCGTCGAGTAGAGCATGCCACTTCTATGCGCAGTCGCCGCGAGCGCCCGCAGCTCTTCGGCGTCGGCGAAGACGCCCGGGGTGTAAATCAGCCCCGAGGTGAAGCCGAAGGCGCCATCGCCAGCCGCCTGCTCCAGCATGGCCTGCATGAGTGCGAACTCAGGTTCTGTCGGCGGTCGTCGTTCCATGCCCAATGCGGCGATGCGCAGCGCATTGTGTCCGACCTGTGGAGCGATGTTGACAGCGGGCTGCGCGGCATTGATCGCACGCCGGAAGCCACGCAGGTCCGTCCAGTCGAACGTCGTCCCAGACGTATCCATGAAGCCGATGGATTCGCGCATCATGTCGAGATCGATCACGGGAAACGGCGAGAAGCCGCAGTTTCCCGTCACCAAAGTGGTGACTCCCTGTGTGAGCTGTGTCTCTGCCGAGGCCGCTCCCTGAATCGAGAAGTCAGCGTGCGAATGCAGATCGATGAATCCCGGGCACACGACCTTTCCCACTGCGTTGACGTGCTCTCGTGCTGCGAGCGGCTCTGTGGTGATCGCGACGATGATTCCGTCGCTGACGCCGACGTTGGCGGTGAACGGCGCGCGCCCCGTTCCGTCGATGACGGTCGCCGAATCGAAAGAGAGATCGCATTCAGCCATGGGTTCCGACTCCTCAGTTCGTGATTGTCGCGTAATTGTCGATTGTGCAGATGGTCATTGATACGGGCGATGAGTCTGCACCGCGACATGGTGTCAGAGGCGGCGCAGACTCATCGCTGATCAGCGAGAGAGACTCATCGGGTCTCGAAGAAGAGAATGACCAAGTACATCAGACAGGTCGGCACAAGCAGCAGCCATCCGGTGATGATCATGTTCTTCAGGTTTCTCGACCCTGCGAGACCCATGGCTCCGATCATGTTGCCGTTCGGGAACGGACCATAGGTGTCGGCCTTCGAGGCGAAGAGCAGCACGATGACCCAGGCGCTGGCCGGAACGCCGAGGGCGGCTCCGATGCCCCCGAACACTTTGTCGATGAGCACCACCTGTGCTGCGGTTCCTCCGGGAACCCCGACCCAGCCGAGCAGCGCGATGATGATGGTGAACGCATAGGCCGATCCGCTGGCGAGGCTGTCGCCGAAGCTGTCGAGGATGACCTGGAACGGAGCCAATGCGTCGATCTGTGCGAAGAGCACGGCCAGCAGCCAGAACAGTGCGAACATGCTGATCATGCCCGACATCCCGTCGTACATGCGCTTGAGCACACCGACGAGCGACAGGCCGCCGGCCAGGCCCGTGGCCACGGCGATGACAGGCAGGGCCAACAGCGGGAACGTCGTTCCCGAGTTCGAGACGATCGCATAGGCGACGCTGACGACCAACGTGATCACGAAGGCAAGAGTGGCCGCGCCCACACGGCGCTTCTCACCGGGTTCGCTCTGCACCGGCTCGATCGTCTCGTAGTAGTCGCTCGCATCGTCCTTCGTGCGCTTCTGCATCCAACGCACGACGAAGACGCCCAAGATCATGGTGAGCAGAGCAAGCGGGCCGGCACCGTAGATGACGAAGTCGAGATACCCGACCTCGGCAGCCTCCATGATGACCACGTTCGAACCGGCGAACGGAGCGAGAGCGAGACCGGCGCATCCACCGGTGAACATCATCGATGCAGTCGCAGACTTCGTGAAGCCCACGCGAGCTGCGATCGGAATCAGCACGGGTGCTGCGATCGCCAGCGCACCGGCCAGTGTGCCGAGACTCAGCACCAGAACCAGGCATGACACCATGATGCCGATGCTGATCGCGGTCTGGCCACGGCCGCCGACCAGGCCCATGATGCTTCGCACGATCTTCTCGGCGACTCCCGTCTCGCGCAGCACCTCACCCACACCGGCACCAAGCATGATGATGAGACCGATGACCACGAGCGAGTCTGCCAAAGAGTCGCCGAGCATGACCCCGGCGTCTTTCGGGCTGGGATGCAGCATGGCAAAGCCTGCGATGATCGCCGCGACCGTGGCGATCACGACGTCCATGCCCATCAGGCAGAGCACGGCGTAGAGAACGATCGGCAGCACTCCCCAAAGCGTGGGAGCGCTGTTGAACGCGCCGAGTACAGCTGAGGCGACGATACCGACCAGGGCGATCACATAGGTGATGCGCTCTTTCGTCGAGAGCGGGCCTCTCTTCTCGAGGTGGGCATGCAGCGCTGTGGACATCAGGTTCCTTCCGCGGGGGATCTACAGCCGAGCTCAGGCCAAGCTAATGCAAGGATGTTGCAGTTGTGTTTCGAATCCTAAAGTCGACAGCGAACGCTCGTCACCGATCTCGGGCGCAAATATACGATTACAGGCGCATTTGCCGGATATATCTAGGGAGGCGACGTGCTCGACGAGGACATTCTCGCTACATATGAGCCACACCTTAGTGATCATATGAATCGTATAGCTTCTTCGAGTCCTGCTGATGCCGCTCAGAGGCCGAACTTTCCCGAACGTGAGCCGGATCGGTCGCGACGGCCTGGCGGGTCAGGGCCGCGGTGCGATGCTCGCAGAGAACGGGCTTAACGAGAGAGCCGCGGGGACAGACACAAGATGTTTCTGTGTCCCCGGCGCGGGGGAGGGGAGGGCCCGACACCAACCGGG
>NZ_WBKC01000004.1:432911-448665 GCF_008831165.1 Pseudoclavibacter sp. CFCC 14310
CTCCGCGCCCCGACGGGCCTCACCCCCCGCGCCGCGCACACCCAAACTTGTGGTGTCGGCCCCCGCGGCTCTGGTCAGGCGAGGTCACTCACCATACGGTGGGTGCGTCGGCCTGTGCCGTTCGCTCACTCAGGAGCGCTTGCGGCGTGCGGCGACAATTCCGGCAGCACCCGCGGCCAGCAGCGCGAGGGCGCCGACCACCCATGCGCCGACCTCGAGGCCGGTACGAGCGAGCTTCGGCTCATCGGTCGAAGTCTCGTCTGCAGGCGTGACCGGAGCGGCCTCGGGCGTGATGTCAACGCTCAGCGTCGACTCCGCCGTCAGACCGTTGGTGTCGGTCACGATGTACTTCTGCTCGGTGACCGGCCCAGTGTAGTTCGGATCATCAGGGGTGAAGGTCGAGACGACCTTGCCATCCTCCAACCAGATCTTCCAGGTTCCCTGACCATCGACGTGCTTGGTCTTCTGCCCATTGTCGAAGGTGACATCAGTCAGCGGACCAGTGCCCGGAATGGTCTCCGGGTGCAGCGTCGCAGTCTCACCAGGCTTGATCGTCTGGTGGTCCGGCTTCGCCTGCGGCGGCACGTTGATCTTGACGGTCAACGTTCCTTCAGCAGTCTCACCGTTGGTGTCGGTGACCTGATAGGGCTGCGGGGTGACGGGGCCGAAGTAGTCTTTCTCCGGTGTGAACGTCGCGATCGACTTTCCGGTCGACTCGTCCAGTGTGATCGTCCAGGTGCCTTCACCGGGCACGACCAGCGTCTTGCCGTCATCAGTCGCAGCCGGATCGGTGAACTTCACGTCTGAGATCGTTCCCGAACCAGGAATCGTGTCTGGATTCAGAGTGGCTGTCTGATTCGGGTTGATCGTGACGGTGGAGTCACCGGTGGCGGGCTTGATGATCACATCGAGCTTGCCCGTTGCGCTGTTGCCGTTCTCATCCGTGACCGTGTACGACTGCTGCGTCACCGGACCAGTGAAATCAGCATCAGGCACGAACTTCGCCGTGGGCTTGCCCTCAACCAGCTCAATCGACCAGGTGCCCTCACCAGGCACGACCTTGGAGGTCTCACCGTTGTCGAACACCGCCGACTTGATCGGCGCCGAACCCGGCACCGTCTTCAGATCAGACAGCTCAGCAGTCTCACCCTGAGCAACCGTCACCTTGTCGTCACCCGTGGCGGGCTTGATGATCACATCGAGCTTGCCCGTTGCGCTGTTGCCGTTCTCATCCGTGACCGTGTACGACTGCTGCGTCACCGGACCAGTGAAATCAGCATCAGGCACGAACTTCGCCGTGGGCTTGCCCTCAACCAGCTCAATCGACCAGGTGCCCTCACCAGGCACGACCTTGGAGGTCTCACCGTTGTCGAACACCGCCGACTTGATCGGCGTCGAACCCGGCACCGTCTTCAGATCAGACAGCTCAGCAGTCTCACCCTGAGCAACCGTCACCTTGTCGTCACCCGTGGCGGGCTTGATGATCACGTTCAGAGTGCCCTCGTTCGAGGAATTTCCGTTCGAGTCGGTCACCGTGTACTTCTGTGAGGTCACCGGCCCATGGAATCCATCGATCGGAGTGAACGTTGCACGCGGCTGGTTGTCCACAACGGCAATCGTCCAAGTACCCTCACCAGAGACGAACTTGGTCTGGGTTCCGTTGTCGAAAGCAGCCGAAGTGACATCACCCGAGCCCTTTGTCGCCGTCGGAGACAGCTGCGCAGGCTGACCCTGATCAACCGTCACAGTGTCATCACCAGTGGCGGGCTTGATGATCACATCGAGCTTGCCCGAAGCGGTCAGGCCGTTCTCATCCGTGACCGTGTACGGCTGCTGCGTCACCGGACCAGTGAAACCGGCCTCAGGAACGAACTTCGCCGTGGGCTTGCCCTCGTTCAGCACGATCGTCCAGGTGCCCTCACCGGCAACCACCTTCGTGGTCTCACCGTTGTCGAACACCGCCGAAGTGATCGGCGTCGAACCGGGCACCGTCTTCAGATCAGACAGCTCAGCAGTCTCGCCCTGAGCAACCGTCACCGAATCGTCACCCGTCGTCGGAGGGGTGCTCACAAACACATCGAGATTGCCTGTTGCCGTCAGCTGATTCTCATCAGTGACGGTGTAGGGCTGTGTGGTTGCCTGTCCGTGGAACGAATCCTCGGGCTTGAAGGTCGCCTTGGGCTGACCGTCATCACCAATCGTGATCGTCCAGGTTCCTTCGCCCTCAACGGTCTTTGTCGTCTGACCGTTATCGAATGTCACTCCCGTGATCTTCTTGCTCGAACCGAACGTGGTCGTCGGAGCCAGCTCCGCGGTCTCGCCAGGGTTGATGCTCTTCGAATCATCACCGGTCTTCGGCTTGATGATCACATCGAGCTTGCCCTCAGCGGTCAGACCATTCGAATCAGTGACGGTGTACGGCTGCTGCGTCACCGGACCAGTGAAACCATCCACCGGTACGAACGTCGCCGTGGGCTTGCCATCAACCAACTCGATCGTCCAGGTGCCCTCACCAGGCACGGCCTTCGTGGTTGCACCGTTGTCGAACACCGCCGAAGTGATCGGGCCGGTACCCTGCACCGTGTTCAGATCAGTCAGCGTCGCAGACTGACCCTGCTCAACGATCTCCTGATCGTTACCAGTGGTCGGGGGCGTGTTGATCGCCACCGAGAGGTTACCCTCCGCGGTCAGACCGTACTGATCAGTGACCGTGTAGGGCTGCGGGGTCACAGGGCCGTTGTAGTCCTGCTCCGGAGTAAAGGTAGCCTTCTGCGAAGTCTGACCCTGCTCATCAGTGACCGGCTCGATCTTCCACGTGCCCTCGCCAGGCACGACGAGCGTCTTGCCGTCATCGGTGGCAGCGGGGCTGTTGAACTTCACATCTGTGATCTTGCCCTTGCCAGGCGTCGTCTCTGGGGTGAGCGTCGCCGTCGTGTTCGGGTTGATCGTCTTGGAGTCGTCACCGGTCTTCGGCCCATTGGCTGTTAGCTCCGCGACACACGAGGAAGCTCCGTTGGCCGGAGTCTGCACAGTCGCGCTCTTGCCATCTGCAGAAACGTCAGGCTGCACCTCAGTACCGTTGACCGTGCACCTCCATTTGAGGTCATAGGCGTCTTCAGAGGTTTTGCCCGAAGTCTTCTCCACCGTGTAAGTGGTCGGCGTCTGGTCTGACTGCCCCAGGAACGGTTCGTTCGATGTGGTTTCTCCATCATTCGAGGTAGCGTCACCGCCGGTCGATGAGGTAGTGGTGAAGCCCGCATCCGACCCGCCCTTCTGCTTCACGTCAACACCCGGAACCGCCGTGCTGAACACGAGGGCAAACGCGACGCCCTGTCGAGAACTCGCGTAGGCAGCGTTATTGAATGACGAGGTGATTGTCGTTGGCGCATCAGCGCTCACCATCAGGATGCCGTTGGACTTTCCAACTGTGTCTGCCGCCTCGCATACGACTGTGGTCGTGCCAAGCCCTGACGCTGCACCGGAGCCGCCGACACATGGCTGCAGCCAGTTCGAGCCAGATGGCACTGCACGCGTGTACTCGTTGAGTACCTTATCGGATGTCCAGGTGAAACCTTCGTGAGTCGGACCCGTCGACTCGGCGTCAGCCATCACGAGCGAGTAGCCAGACGTGACGGCTTTGTTCTCTTTGCTGTCCCATACTGAGATGTCATTGAGAGATACGGAGTCGCGTAACGCGAAGTCTTTGCTGACGTCTGGCGTAGACACCGGCTGGTACAAGGCAGGCTTACCCTTCGTACCCAGGTAGTATCCCTGACCACTGTGCGTGCTGCCGAGTACCGATCCGCCCCATGTGGGGAGTGCGGTCGCTTCGACGCCGTTTGCGCCGTCTGCACCAGCTTTGACCGTGGCCTTGGTCGTGATCACATAGCGCCCCAGGGTGATCGTCAAATCTCTGGTCACCCCATCAGGGTTCGCCATGAGCTCAGCAGCAGAAACGCTACCGAAGCTACTCATGTCGATCCAGCAGAGCGCATCGGCTTTCGGGCCGCCCTGCCCGTATGAGCACCCGCCCTGGTCTTCGTCAGCAACAGCTGACGTGGCAAAGCCGGCGATACTGCCGCCCACCACGAGAGCAGTCGCCACACCACTGGCGACGATGCTCTTCACAGAGCGACGGAGGATTCCGTCTCTCGATTTGAGTTTTCGCAATCTCTTGCACCTTTCGGTCTTGCGGGCGCACAGGCGGTCGCCTGTGTCAGTGTGATCGTCCTCAGAGAGTGGCAGTGGCAGCAGATCAACAGGTCGTCCGAAGTTACCGCTGTGCTCTTGAAAGACACTGCGTAAACGCTACCGACATAGCACCTCCCTTTGCTCGCACACCCCCCGCCCTCCGAGACGAACGATATTTGCTGCTCACTGCGCCTGATTACTGGGCACGCGGGGCGTCAACAGCGAGAACTCGCAGCCAGCTCCAGCGAGTTTGTATCGAAGGTTAACCCTGCGTATTCACCCTGATCGAGTCACCCCCGCAGCTTCACAACTCTCAATCGCACGAGCCTGAGACTCGGCAGCGCTGCGCACTCAACACCGGGCACGCGCCACGGCACCCGACATCACACCCACTTCCCGCGCAGACACCCACCAGCATCCGGGTGAATCTACAGGGTGATTTAATACAAGCCAACACCTTCTTTTGATGCAGTCGACAGCATGGTGACCAGCTCTCTGAGGCCGCATGACCCCAGTCGCAGAGGGCCTATTCTGGTCTGTCAACGCTTTCAGCGGGGGATCCGTCCCCGGCCACCAGCAGGTTTTACTAGTTGAGCTCTCACCCGAGGAAGAAGAAAATGCAACGTTGGGATGCTTTCGATTTGACGCGAGTAAGCCGCGACTGGGAATCAACGGTGATGTCTTCATCTGGAAGCTGGACTGAGCCGCCACGAGAATTCGCTTGTGGTCGGCAACATCATGGTCTCAGACGTATGCGTTCGAGGTCAGCCCACCACCGCTGTGCACCAATGACGTTCACAGAGACAGCACTCGGACTGAACGCCGCTAGGGGAATTGATGAACACCGACATACCAGACACCTCTCGAGACTATGGGGCGACCCCGCTCGGCGAGGTGCGCCTGCCGACCTACCTCGTACCGCGCCCTCATCTCGTGCAGCGAATCGTCGACACTGATCAGGTGTGCGTAATCCGTGCACCGCTGGGGGCGGGAAAGACCACTCTGCTTCGTGAGTGGATGAATCTGCTTGGTCAATGCAGCGTGTCTCCCGCAGTGTTTATCGTTCCTTCGGGCATCTCACCAGAGACGTTCACGCAGCTTGAGAACGATCTTGTCGCGACACACCTGCAGTACCTCAAGAGCCACGACAATCGTGGCATACGGCGAGACGTCATCGTGACCATAGACGGTTGGGAGCCGGCCGACGACGAGCACCTCGCTCCGTGGCTGGCTGACCAGCTGGCTGCGCATCCCTGGCTGGCTGCAGTCATCACGACCCGAGCAAACACCGCCCTTGAATCCGACCTTTCCCTGCTGGGCGGCACCCTCAACATCATCACCCCTGGCCTCCTGCGCTTCACCGCTGCCGAAAGCGCTCAGCTGTTCGAGAACGTCACGGGCGCGGCCCCGCTGCACGGGTCCCGCTTCAGCGGCCTCCCGTTTCTCACTATGCGCGAAGCACAGCACCATACCGCTGACCGACCCCCACACCCGGCAGATCCACGCCCGCTGGCCATGAACCTCTTGCAGACCTCACTCGCCCAGCTGACTGAGGAATCGACTCGTCGGGCACTCATAGCCCTCTGCAGCCTGCAGACGCTTGAGGCCGCCGCGCTCTCATCGCACAGCGGGCAGAAGACGGTGCGTGAGCTCGAATCGTTGGGCGTCGCCTATCAGCTCACAGACCAGCGACGTCTCGTGCTCTGCGAAGACTTCGAGCTCGTCAGCACCGGTCGCCTGCCAGGAGTCTCACGCGCCGAGCAGTGCAGCGCACTGCGCTGGTATGCCCGACTCTGCATGCGATCTGGCTGCTGGTGCTCTGCGTTTGAGGCCTATGTTTCTGCCGGAGACCTTGATCAGGCCTCCAAACTCATCTTCAAGACTCATCCGGCCCAAATCGTGCTCGGCCTCGATCGCGTCGGAGACTCCCTCAGCACGCTGACCCCGAAACAGTTCATGCGACACCCAGTTCTCTGCGTGCTCTACGCAAGCTGGCTGTTACGCGTACCCGGCCAGCAGCGGCAAGCCGGCGCTCTCTTGAACCTGGCTCTCTATGGCGACAGCAAAGCCTTCGTCGAGACCAGCTCAGCTGAAGACGCACTTGGCCAGCTGCTCTGGCACCACACACGTATGAACGCCCAACGCCTTGGTGTCATCGAAGGGGATGCGTTGGCCGAGAGCGAGCTCATCAAGCGAGTCATCCGCACCCACCGCACCGAACTGATGCAGACACGCTACGCGCTCATGCTCGAGTTCCTCGAACGTGCAGCAGAGACAGAGCTCGTCCGAGGCAAGCCCGCGCTCGCAATCGAGACGATCGCCAACGAAATTCCACCGATGAGAATCGATGCGGCAGAAGCTGACGAGTACGGTCTGCGCAAAGTCACTCTGGCCGCCGCCTACATGATGCTGGGCCAGCGCACCTCTGCCGAGCGCCTGGCGCTGTCGCCTGAAGACCTCATGGTCCGAGGCTTCAACGCCGAAACTCACGCGCACGTTTCGCTCAGCGTGCTCTATCAGGTGTCGGCATGCCTCGAAGACCAGCAGTACGAGCAGGCCAAAGAACTGCTGCAGCGATACTCGCAGGGGCTTGAGTCCTATGATGCGGTGCACCTGCTCGCCCAGGCCCAGGCCAATACTGCGATCTGCCTGCAGCGCGCACGTGAAGGCCTCATAGACCTACGCGAGCTGCACACCCGCCTCGCCGCAGATCGAGTCGTGGATCGTTATGCGCTCGCATCGATGATCTTGGCCGAAGCGAACCTCACCTTGGCAACCGGCCAGATCGGCGAAGCCCAGCGCATGGTGCAGGCCGTCTCTCGAGACCTCGACCGGCTCGATTCCGGCCTGTTCCTGGCACGATGCGCCCTCGCCCGTCAAAACTATGCCCGAACACGCACTGTGTTGGCCGGGCTGCCCCTGCCGAAGCCACTCGACGTTCGACGAAGGGCGACCGTGGGCCTGATCAGCGGCATCGTCGAGATCGGCGAGCAGGCCACTAATCGAGCCGCACCTCTGGTGAAAAACGCAGCGCACCTTCTCTCCGAGGCACAGCTGACCATGCCACTCGTACACCTCGATTCGCACTCACGCGCACTCTTGGACTCCTTTTGCTCAGCCTCCTCTGACGTCAACCTTCGAAGCTGGGGCGCCCAAGTGCGCAGCCTGCCGACCCAGCTCATGGTCAAGGGTCGCGGGCTCGAGCACGAGGTTCTCTCTGAACGCGAACGCGTGGTTCTCAACGAGCTCATTGAGTCTTCGGGCCCAAGCGGAATCGCCGCGCAGCTCTCAGTCTCTGTCAACACCGTGAAGTCTCAGCTGAAGAGCCTCTATCGCAAGCTCGACGCGCACAACCGTACCGAGGCCCTGGAAGAGGCCGTAAGACGCGGGCTGGTAGACCTACCGGCAGGCCACATCGAACCCGTCGAGTCCTAGGCCACCTGAAACGCCCGTCGACGCGGCTGCGCGATTACTCGTCTACGCTCAGAAGATGACCGAGCACCCTGCCACCACCCCGCTGAACCCGCCCGGCGACGTCGACCGCGGCATCCGCTTGCCAGGCTTGGTGAATCTTCGCGACATCGGCGGCCTGCCGCTCGCGAACGGCGGGCAGACGCGACCCCAGCGGCTCTACCGCAGCGCCGCACCCGGTGCTCTCGACCCCGCTGCCACTCAGTGGTTCGAGACGAGCGGCATCGACACGATCGTCGATCTGCGCACCACGTACGAACGCACGAATCTGCCCACGACGCTTGGCGTGCGCCGGCCGATCCAGACGATTCACCTGCCGCTGCTCGAGGGTTCGCTCCAGGCGAGCCTGTCCGGGCTGCCGACTCTGCCCGATCTCTATCGCGGCATGCTTGATGACGATGCAGCCGTGTTCGCCGCGGTCGCACGTGACATCGCCGAAGATCGCGGCGCAGTACTGGTGCACTGCACAGCTGGCAAAGACCGTACCGGTGTGACCGTCGCGCTGCTGCTGCTCGCCGTCGGTGTGCCGCAGGATGCCGTCGTCGCCGACTACGCCGAGACGACCGCGAATCTGGCCGGGCGCTGGCTGCAGGGCACGCTCGCGAAGGTCGAGGCCGCCGGCGCCGTTGTGACGGATGCCCTGCGCACGCTGATCGCCGAGGCTCCGCCCGAAGCGTTGGAGGCTGCGATCGACCACCTCGACACTCGGTATGGCAGCGCGGTGGAATACCTGCTGCGCAACGGGCTCAGCGATGCCGAGGTTGCGGCGCTGCAGAGCTCGCTGAGTGTCTGATGACGGCGGCTCTGGCAGTGGTCTGCCCCGTTTGCCCCGCAATCACTCTTTCTTCACCTGGTTTCTGACTGAGCTGTGCCACCACTGGTTCAACCGCGGGCGTCTTCGTGTGACTTGGTCTCAGGGTACCTGCGGCGATTGCTCCGTCTGCACCGCGATTGCTTAAGATCGAGCGATTTCGGCCAATCGGTGGTGGCGTCGTCCAATCCACGCATGTGCCTCGCGGCGCGGAGGAGTGCACGGTGCCATGGGTCACATGACAGGGCGGCACAGGGCAGAGACCCAGGTGCAGGGCGGCACAGTGTGCAGCGCGTTATGTCCGAGCTGACCGTCAGGCGCATATCATCAGTGCATGGATGCAGCGACCGATCTGCCGAACAGTCTGGAGAACCGTCTCAGAGACCGCCTGGGCGCAGCCGCACTCATGCGACTTCGTGCCGGTGAGTCAGTACTCTGGCCAGATCCCGACGTGCTCGCCGTCGACGAGGCGCTGGCCCAGAAGTCGGCGGCCGCCGAACTCGCGGTACCAGCGCCTGCTGCAGCATCAGCGACAGCAGCAACACCTGTCACAGCACCAGATACAGCCACACCAGCACCGTCGCAGTACCCCTCGCTCGGCTTGGCAGACATCGCAGATGCGACCGAACGCCTGCGCAGATTCGCCCCGTACATCGCACAGGTCTTTCCCGAGACCGAGCGAACGCTCGGCATCATCGAGTCGCCGCTGGCAGCGGTGCCGAGTCTGCAGCACCGGCTCAGCGACCGCCTCGGTCAGTCAGGCGTGTCAGCGGATGCTGCGGCACCGTCACCAGACCGGGCGTCGGCCGGTCATGCGGGCGCGAGCATGGCATCCGCAGACACCATCGACAGTACCCAGACCGGCAGAGCCCAGCCCAGCAGTACCCAGACCGGCATGTCGCTGCCCGGCACGCCGTTGCCTGGTACCCCGCTGCCCGGCAACCTGTGGCTGAAGCTCGACAGCCACCTTCCCATCTCGGGTTCGATCAAGGCACGCGGCGGCATCTACGAGGTGCTGCGTCATGCCGAGTCGCTCGCCCTCGACGCCGGCATGATCACCACCCGCGATGACTACCGGCGGTTCGCCGACCCAGCGTTCACCGAATTCTTCGCGCGGCATTCGGTGTCGGTGGGCTCGACCGGAAACCTGGGGCTCTCGATCGGCATCATGGCCGCGAAGCTCGGGTTCAGCACCACGGTGCACATGTCGGCCGACGCCCGCCAGTGGAAGAAAGACCGGCTGCGTCACGACGGCGTCGAGGTGCTCGAGTACGAGGGCGACTACTCGACGGCTGTGGCCGCCGGCCGCGAGCGAGCGCAGGGCGACCCACTGGCACACTTCATCGACGATGAGAACTCCCCCAGCCTGTTTCTGGGCTACGCCGTCGCCGCCCACCGGCTCAAAGCGCAGTTCGAGGCGCTCGACGTGGTGATCGACGAGGAGCATCCGCTGTTTCTGCACCTGCCCTGCGGCGTCGGAGGCGGGCCCGGCGGCATCACCTTCGGCGCGAAGCACGCGTTCGGCGACGCTGTGCACTGTGTCTTCGTCGAGCCAGCCCGCAGCCCCAGCATGCTGCTCGGCCTCGCATCCGGTCTCGACGACCAGATCGATGTGCACGCAGTCGGCCTCGACAACGTGACCGCGGCCGACGGGCTCGCCTGTGCCCGCCCCTCGGGCTTTGTCGCTCACACCGTTCGGCATCTGGTCGACGCCTGTGCGACCGTGCCCGATGCGCGCATGTTCGAGATGCTCGCCCTGCTGCACGACAGCGAGGGCATCGACATAGAGCCCTCATCGACGGTGGGCATCGATTCGTTCGTGCGGCTTGCGTCGCTGCCCGCTGACGATCCGTACCGCCTGCGGATGCGACTGACCGACGAGCGCATGGCTCGCGCCACGCATGTGGCCTGGGCGACCGGCGGCAGCATGGTCCCAGCCGCTGAGATGGCTGCGTACATCGCGCGCGGGCGGTGAGCTGGTCTCGCGCACAGGCTCATCCGTGAGAATCTGCACGCGAAGCCTGCTGACCGGGCCGCCCCTGCCGCCCGAAAGTACAGAACACACGGCCATCACTCGGTGATGCCCACGTCTTCTGCACACTCGCGTCAAAACCAGCCACAGCCTCCACCGAAAGTACAGAAGTTGTGGCCTTCGCGCGCTGATGCCCACGTCTTCTGCACACTCGCGTCGAAACCAGCCACAGCATCCACCGAAAGTACAGATTCGGCCCGCGCAGTGAGTCCCGTGCACGGATCCGCCGGCCGCGACACCATTCCGCTCAGATCAGCTCAATTTCAGCGGAACGGCGCCCGCCTCAGCGGATCCGTGCACGCGCCACGCTACCCCAGCGCGACAACGGGGCCAGAGCGCCCCGAAGACACCGCCCGCAGACCGATCGGCACGGCCTCGGCGGCACGAGCCGCAAGCGCCCCGCCCGATGACGCGGATGCTCCCCCGCCGCCCATGACCTGGTCGCGTTGATCCGCGCCCGGCCACACGACCGCCGCCACGTTGTCAGTGGGTTCGGGCAGCTGTGCGCCGACCAGCAGAAACCGCTGATCGAGGCTGCTGGCCGAGACGCGGTCGACGACCGCGTTGAGCGCTGCGCCCACCACGATGATCAGGTCGGGATGATCCTCCACCAGCTCCTGCAGCCGCGCGTCGTCCTGCTCTGCCACGGCGAGGTCGACGCGTCGCACAGCGTCGGCGTGCGAACGAACGGCCTCGATCACGGCCGCAGATGCGTTGCGGGCGTCGCCTGCGGCATCCCCCGGAACGACCACGACGACCGAGCCGAACCTCGCCGACGTCGTCGCGAGCGCATCTGGTGCGATCGTCGCGCCGGCGACGTCGACCACGTCTGCCGAGCCGGCTGCGGCGGATACGGCGTCCGAGCCGGCCTCAGTGGCTTCTGCCGAGAGCGTGGGCGCGGTCGTAGCGCTGAGAGGCTGCTCGGGCTGGGCGGAATCTGAGACGCAGCCAGCTGCCGCGCAGGCGATCCCCACGACGAGCGACGTTCCGCTCGCGATCACGACCAGACGGCGCAACGCCCGTGCCGCCCGCCGCGACGTCGGAACGGCCGACAAACGCGAGCGAGCGGCACGGGCCTGCCTCAGGTCGGCGACCGTCATCGCCGAGCCTCGCAGGTCATCGTCATGCGCGGCGACGCCGCACGATCAGGGTGACCGCACCGGCGGCCGCGAGCAGCAGACCGACGGCGAGGGCGGCCCCGGTTGCACCGGTCTGAGCGAGGTGCCCGGGCTGGTCAGCGGCGGGCTGGGCAGCGGATGCAGGAGACTGGCCAGCGGGCGACTGCGGCGCATCGTTCTGCCCCGTGCCCTCTTCGCCTGTGCCCTCTTCGCCTGTGCCCTCACCAGGCTCAGGCGTCGGCGTGGCCTTCGCAGCCACCGTCACCGTGCGCTTCGCGGTCGCTGTGTTGTTCGCGGCGTCAGTCACCGTGTAGGTGAGCGTGTAGGCACCGGGAGTCGCAGTGTCGACCGTTCCATCGACCTTCACCGAGCCGGTCAGGTCGCCATCGCGAACGTCGACGGCGCTGACCCCGTCGAGCGGGTCGAACTCGGCACCCTGTTCGATCGTGCCGTCAGCCGGCACGGTGAGCGCAGGCGCAGTCGTGTCGACCTTCTGCAGCTTGACCTCGTCGACGACGCTGTTCACCGGCTTGTCGTCACCCTTCTGCTCGCTGCGCAGCGTCTTCACGGTGATCGAGTCGTCGGTCACGGCGATGTGCGAGTAGTTGCGCACTTTCTCTTGGTTCTGCACCGAGGCGTACCAGGCATCGGGCTCGGTGATGTCGTAGTACTTCGAGCCGCTGGCCGAGTTTGCCGTGACATAGAGCACCTCGCCGGGCTTGGCGGTGACCGTGCCCTGCGCGGCGGTCTCGTCGGGGTTCGCGAGCTCGCCGTCCTTGATCAGGTAGGTGCGCGTGTACGAATGATCGTGGCCCTGCAGCACCAGGTCGAAGCCGGCGTCAGAGGCGATCGTGGGCAGTGCGGCTCGCAGGTCTTTGATCTGCTTGTCGTTGACGTGAGCTGCGATCGAGTAGATCGAGTGGTGGAACGCGAGCACCTTCCACTTGGCCTTGGCACCCTGTTCTTTCACGACCCGGTCGACGAACTCTTTGTGGCTGGCAGTGTCGCCGTTGTTCGAGTTGAGCACCACGTAGAGCACGTCTTTGTAGATGAACCAGTAGTCGCCGCCCGATGCTGTCGCGCTGGTCGCCTTGCCGTGATCCTGATCCCAGTTCGGCACCGAGAAGTGCTGCTCGTAGGCCTTCGACCCCACGTCGTGGTTGCCGTTGACCGGCACCAGCGGCACCTGGCGCATCTGCTTCGGCTTCAGGAACGTGTCGTACTCGTCTTCACGCGAGGCGGTGTTGACCTGGTCGCCTGCCGAGAACAGCATCTCGCTGTTCGGGTAGGTCTGCTCGGCGACGTCGACGGTGTCGACCCAGCCCTTCTCGTCGTTCGCAAGATTGCCCGAGGCGCCCACCTGCGGGTCGCCGAAGAAGAGGAACTCATAGTCGCCCGAGAACGCCTTGGTGGCGAAGGTCTCGGTCGCCGCCCAGCCGGTCGCGTCGCTGCCGACGCGGTAGACGTAGGTCGTGTTCGGCTCGAGCCCGGTGATGGTCGCGTCATGCGCGAACTCGCCGCTGGTCGTCTTGCCCTTGGCGGATGCGGCGATCGTCTTGGCCTTGTCGGCCGGGAACTGGTCGCCGGTCACGTCGGCCTGCTTCGCGACCTGCACGGCTTGGTCGGTCGAAGTGGCGGTGTACCAGTTCAGGCGACGCTGCGATTCGTCGTCACCGATGGTGAGCACCACGTCAGTGGGCGGGGTCGGGTCAACCGGAGCTTCGGGCTGCACCGGGGCAAGCGACTGCAGATCGAAGTAGACGTCGGAGCTGCTCTTGCGATCCTGGTAGAGCGCCACGGCGATCGTGTTCTCGCCCTCGTGCAGCGCGGTCGACGGCACGCTGAATGTCGCTGGTGCCGGATTGCCGTCTCCACTGCCGGCATACATCAGATTGCGCTGAGCCTCAGGCGCCTGCTCGACGCGTTCGTCCGAGAGCCCGGCGACCTTGGCGCCGTTGACGAAGATCTGCGCGCCGTCGTCGTAGAGTGCGGTGCCGGTGAACTCCGTGGCTGACGAGAGCTGCTGCTTCGTGACATTCACCTTGGTGCGAAAGTGGAAGGTCGGCACGTCGTCTTTGCTGTCGCCGATGTACTGGGTCAGCAGAGTGTTCGCGGTGAGGCCGCCGCCGATGCCGGTCGCAGCTCCGTTCTTCGCACCGAACGAGCCCTTGCCGCTCTTCCACTTCGAGTCGTCGAAGGATGCAGTGGTCCAGCTGAGTCGATCAGCCGAGCCCGCAGCCGGGTCAGTGTTGTTGTCTGAGTACTTCCAGGTCGTCGATGCGGTGCTGAGCAGCGGCTGAACCGCCTCGGCAGCGATGGCCTGCGTCTCGTTTGTCGTGCCGAACGAGGCGCCGACGACGAGCGGTGCACCGGCAAGGGCGATGCCGGTCATGATTGCTGTGAGTCTGGTGCGCCGACGGCCGGTGCCCGAACGGGCTCCAGCAGCGGGGAGGGGGGCGTTCACGAAGATGACTCCTCTGTTTCAGGTGTTTCGGGGCATGTCGTCTGAACGCCAGCAGTGCGATGCCGCAGACACGAGCACCAGGCCATCTGAGGTGATCAGACTCGGCGACAGTACGGCTCTCAGATGACGCCAAGCCTGATCACAGCTGAACAACAGGTGAAGCCAGCTCGGCTCCTTGCCTTTGTGTGACAGCACCTGCTGATTCTGCACAGGCGATGCCGGCCGAGCCAGAGCTGCCCCGGTGAACGCACAGAAGCTGTGGAATGACCCCACGAAAGTACAGAACGTGCCGAATGAGCCAGAGCCGCCCCGCGAAAGCACAGAACCTGTGGCCTCCGCCCGCTGATGCCCGCATCTTCTGCCGACTCGGATGAGAACACCCGCGCCCACACCCGAAGCTCTTCGTGCCGGCGGGGAAGCCGATGAGAACACCCACACCCACACCCAAAGTACAGAAGCTGTGCCCTCCACTCGCTGATACCCACATCTTCTGCCAACTCGGATGAGAACACCCACACCCACACCCGTACCCGCACCAACGCCAACGCCAACGCCAACGCCAACGCCAACACCAACACCCAAAGTACAGAACCTGTGGCCTCCACTCGCTGATGCCCACGACTTCTGCCAACTCAGCAAGGAAGTACCCCGCACCACTCACGCGAGTGCACAGAAGCTGTGGAATAGCCCCTCGAAAGTGCGGAAGCTGCGGCCTTCGCCACTGGCTCATGCGCACCGTTGAGCCGAGCAGCTCACCGCTGCAAAGAGCCTGAATACGAAGAATGGGCACCCAGGTGAACCCGGGTGCCCATTCTTTGTTCCAGTCGCGGATCAGCTCATCTCATCCGCAACCTCATCATCGCTTGTCTCAGCCTTGGCGACGACGACGTGCTGCGGCGATGAGCCCCAGGCTTCCAGCGATCAGTACCAGAGCGCCTGCCAGAATCGACCCTGCGGCAAGACCCGTGCGAGCAAGCGAACCCGGGCCTTTGTCGTCGGGCACGTTCTGTGCGGGGGGCGTTGTACCTGGTTCGCTCGGTACCAGGCTGATCGGGTTTTCGACCGTGAACTTCGCAGTCTCACCAACCTTGACCGTCACCGGATCAGAAACCACCGGAGTGCCCCACTTCGCGTTACCAACGGCATCAGCAGCATTCTCCTGAACCGTCACCACCGCACCAGCAGGCACATCAGGCGACGTCCACGTCCCACCAGCAGTCGTCGACCACACACCCTCACCAGCAGCAAAACCATCACCAGCAGGATACGAATACGTGCCCGAGAACACCTGATCAGCAGGCACCAAACCAGCACCATCACCAGACACGCTCTTCGTCACCGAGAACGCACCCTTATCAATCGTGATCGGGTTATCGACCGTGAACTTCGCAGTCTCACCAACCTTGACCGTCACCGGATCAGAAACCACCGGAGTGCCCCACTTCGCGTTACCAACGGCATCAGCAGCATTCTCCTGAACCGTCACCACCGCACCAGCAGGCACATCAGGCGACGTCCACGTCCCACCAGCAGTCGTCGACCACACACCCTCACCAGCAGCAAAACCATCACCAGCAGGATACGAATACGTGCCCGAGAACACCTGATCAGCAGGCACCAAACCAGCACCATCACCAGACACGCTCTTCGTCACCGAGAACGCACCC
>NZ_WBKC01000005.1:0-142993 GCF_008831165.1 Pseudoclavibacter sp. CFCC 14310
CAGCAGGCACATGCACCGCACGATCAGCGCTGTCATTCGCCACACCATTGCCAGACTTCACAACAGTCAGACCAGTCGTCGTGCCGAACCCGAACCACTCATCCGAAGCCTGCAGATCCTTCCCCTCAGACTGACCCGTGACCGTCGCCGTGTTCTTGTAATCACCAGCAGCAACCGGACCATCAGCAGTGAACGTCACCGACGCACCAGCAGCCAACGTCCCGTCAAAACCAGCCGGGCTCTCGACCTGGCCAAGCCGATCATCATTGAGCACGACGCCTTCAGCAGGAACGTTCCCCGTATTCGTGACGGTGTAGTTGAACTTCACGTCGGAGGCGGCAGGAACTCTCACCGCTTTGTCCGCGGTTTCCGCTCGCGCACCGTTGCCAGTCTTGACAACCGTCAGACCGGTCTTCGTACCGAATCCGTACCAATCGTCATGCGCGGTGACGTCCTGTCCCGCCGACCTAGCCGTAGCGGTCGCCGTGTTCTTGTAATCGCCAGCAGCAACCGGACCATCAGCCGTGAACGTCACCGACGCACCAGCAGCCAACGTCCCATCGAAACCAGCCGGGCTCTCGACCGGACCAAGCCGATCATCATTGAGCACGACGCCTTCAGCAGGAACGTTCCCCGTATTCGTGACGGTGTACTTGAACGTGACATCAGACTCAGCGGGAACCCGAACAGCATCATCAGCACTCTCGTTGGACACCCCATTGCCGGTCTTCACCACGGTGAGGCCGGTCTCCACGGGGAACGGGTCGACGTTTGCAACCATTGTGTCTCCGTTGCCAGCCTCGTTCCAGGCCGAAACCCTGAACTGATAACTCTTCGACGGATCGAGTCCGGTGACCGTCGAAGAGTTCACAGTGTCGACCGGGGTATTGACCACTGCCCAGGTGACACCGTTGTCGGTCGACTGTTCGACGACGTAGTCCTTCAGCGGCGACTGTGCGACTGCGGTGACGCCAGTCGCCAATGCGTCCCAATCGAGCTTCACCGACGTGTTCGTCTGATCTGCGTACTGGGCTTTCAGCCCGGTGATGGGGTCAGGCGTTCGTGCGAAGATCTCCACCCGTGCGCTCGAAGTCCCTTCTGCGACGGTGAGATACATGAAGCCGCGGGAATCGAACGCGATGCCACGCACTGTGCTGAGCTGGCCGTCGGCGTTGCCCTGCCCGAAGGCCGAGAATCTTCCTGCGAACGTGCCACCAGAGGTGAAGACCGAAATCTGTCCGGATCGTTGCCCGACGTAGATGTCTCCGGAGCTCGGCTCGACCTGGATGGCGAAGGTCGCGTTAGTCTGATTGTCGCCGGTTGCGAGGTCGCCCAAGCCGATGGTGTCGATCACCTCGCACCGATCTCGGAGCGAGCCGGTCGGGTTGCCGACAGACTCAGTGGCGCACTTCGTCGGGTCGATCCGCTGGATGAAGCTCTGATTGCCGGCTCCCGGGTCGACATAGCCGACCAGCAGCGTGCCATCCTTCGGGTCAACCGCAATCGAGTACGGCGAACGGTAGCCGGCGTCAGCAGGATACAGCGTTGCAGCAGCCTGGTTGAGGTAGATATTGCGCACGAAGGTGCCATCTGCGTGATACTGCTTCAACAGTTCAGGAGTCTGACTCGTGACGATCATGTCGCCGTTCAGCATGCGTGCAATACCGACTGGGTAGTCGAACGACTGCGGGTCGTTGCGATTCGCCCAGTTATTGCCGGTGGGCCAGGTGGTCTTGCCGATCGCGCCAGCCTCGGTTCCGTCGGGGTTGACCATGCGGAGGGCGTGATTGGCGTGGTTCAGCCAGGCGTACCCGGCATCGGAGTCAAGCGTCCAGGCGACGCCGTCGTTGCTGACGGCCACACCACGCACTCCGCCGAACTGACCGCTTGGCATGTCGTTGCCGTCGAGAACCTGCGCGTCGGCGAGCGCGGCATAGTTCGCGCCGAGACCCGCGTTGATGCCATTGGCAGCGGCGCTGTAGGTTCCGTCGCCCTGATACTGCCCGATGCCCCAGTCAGGGTCAGTCGCGAGCGCATAACGATGAAGTTTGGAGTCGCCGACATAGCAGGCGTTTGAAGACTTCATGGTGCCTCCGTACCACACGCGACAGAGAAAACTGCTCGACGTCCACACGATCTTCGCGCTGTCGGTGACCCACAGCGACCCGTCTTTCGGGCTCAATGCGAGCCCATAGTTGTACACCGAGCCGGTGTCGGCCGAACGCGTCTCCACGTCGCCGGCGTAGCCCCAAAGGCCAGACCCGCGGGCCTTCCCGTCGGTCTGCGCAACGCTGGTCACGCCTTCGGGAGTCGACGAGACATCGACTCTTCCCACTTCCGCCTGCGCCGCCGCTGGCTGCACCAGAGCCATTCCTGATATAGCGATGGCACCGCTTAACAGCACCGCGCCAACTCGTCGCACACGCTTTGAGAGCGTCCTCTGCCATGAGAACTTCATGATTTCTTCCCCTAAACACAGCTGAAATGCACTTCGAATCGTGCACGCATGTTTCAACGCTATCAGAGGGACGCGACGGTCGACACCGTCATCTTCTCAGCTCTCGCCTCACCGACACTGACTCCTGACGCCGAGCATTCAACAGATGCCGACTCAGACGCACCGAGACGACGAAAGCCCCGGGCGAACCGGAGGGTTCGTCCGAGGCTTTCGAGCCGAATCGCAGGGCTGCTGCGTACCTCGGCAGAAGTCAGCTGGGTCTCAGCGGCGCAGGCCGAGGCGCTCGATCAGCTTGCGGTAACGATCGATGTCGACCTTCTGCAGGTAGCCGAGCATGCGACGGCGCTGGCCGACGAGCAGCAGCAGGCCACGACGTGAGTGATGGTCGTGCTTGTGCTCTTTCAGGTGCTCGGTGAGGTCGGTGATGCGACGGCTCAGCAGCGCAACCTGCACCTCGGGTGAGCCGGTGTCACCCTCGTGCGTCGCGTACTCGCTGATGATCTGCTGCTTGACATCAAGTGCCAGTGCCATGGTGATTCCTCTCACTCGCTGCGCGGTGCCGCTGAGGGAATTCTCAGTGGCGCTCTGGTTCCGCGGCCGATATACGGCGAACACTCGACTGTAGCACAGCCCGCGTCTCGTCGCAGTCCCGATGCATCTGCTCGATCAGCGGTTCGAGGCCCGTGAACGCGACCATACCGCGCAGCCGAGCCACGAAGACCACGCGAGCCCAGCGTCCGTAAAGATCGAAGTCGCCCACATGATCGTCGTCACGATCGATGACATGCGCCTCGACGGTTCGCGGCACGTCGTCGAAGGTCGGGTTCGTGCCCACCGAGACGGCCGCCGGGTACCGATGTACCTCACCCGTGTCTGCGCCGTCCGGCCCGCCGGCCGAGACGTCCAGCCAGCCTGCGTACACCCCGTCAGCGGGAACGAACCCCTCGACGCCACGCTGCTCGTGGGTGGCGGGGTCCTCCCCCGGCCCCAAGTTCGCCGTCGGGAACCCGAGCTCGCGACCGCGCTTCGCCCCGTGCACCACGAAACCGCCGACACTGGGCGACCGCCCGAGCACAGCGGCCGCCGTGTCGACGTCGCCCGCGCTCAGCGCCGCACGCACGCTCGACGACGAGAACTTCGGCTCGCCCGGCTGCGAGCGCAGCACGTCGGCGGCGATCACGTCGAATCCCAGGCGCACGCCTGCCTCGCGCAGCGTGTCGACATTGCCTGCGCCGAAGTGTCCGAAGCGAAAGTCCTCACCCACCAGCACCAGCTTGGCCTCGAGCCGCTCGACGATCACCTGCTGAATGAACTCCTCCGGCGTCAGCGACGCGAACGCACGGTCGAATGTCATGATGGCGAGCGCGTCAACACCGGTCTCGGCGATCAGCTGTGCCTGTCGGCGTTCGTCGGCCAGAGGCTGCGGGCATTTGTCCGGTGCGATCACGGCGAGCGGATGCCGATCGAACGTCGCGACGATAGAGGCCAGGCCGCGCTGTCGGGCCAGTTCGGTCAGCTGCGCGATGATCGCCTGATGACCACGATGCAGACCGTTGAACTTGCCGATCGTGACGGCGCTGGGCCCGAGATCCGACGCCTCTCGGTCGAGGTGCAGAACGCGCATCAGACGTTGTGCTCTGTGTCGGTCTTCGCCGCAGTGTCGGCAGAGCCGGCGACGCTCTGCGTACCCGGGCGGTGTCTGGCCAGCCACCAGAGGCCCAGCAGCGGCAGCACCAGCGGGATGAACCCGTAGCCCATGCCGAACCACGACCAGACCGTGCTCTCGATGCGTCCGTTCGGAGCATCAGGAGAGATGAACAGCTGCGGTGCCCAGGTCGTCAGCGCACCCACGACGAGCACGCCGACCAGCTCGAAGCCGATGGTGAGCAGCGCGATGCGGTGCCAGCCCGGCCGGTGATGGCGAGCCAGCGCGACGGTGGCCAGGATGTACACGAGAGCGGCGACTGCGCTCAGCGAGTACGCAAGCGGAGCGTGATTGAACTTCGTGAGAATCTGCACCAGTGACCGTGCGGTGGCCGCGAGCGCGAGAATCGCGTAGACCACGACCAGCAGTCGGCCGGCTCCGCTCAGCCGTGGCGATTCGTCGGCGTCACTGCGCGCGTCTTCGCCGCTCAATGGGGTGTGTGGGGTGAAAGCAGTCATCGGTCACTCATTCTAGTCAGCGTTCGAGGTGTCGCAGCAGCCGCTTCAGCCGACGCCGAGCGCCGTGGGCGCCAGGCCGGTCGCGCCCTGCAGAAACCAGATCTGGTCCATACGCCAGATCATCACCGCGATGGTGAGGGCCGCGATCGCGAGCACGACGTTCGACCACTTGGTGCGCTCGATGAGCCCCCAGAACACCGCGGCCGGCGGAATGATCAGCGCAGTCACCAGGTAGCCGACGAACTCGACTCCGCTGCCGGTCGGGCCGGGTCCCGTGTTCCACACCACGACCGTGACGACGATCTGTGCCACCAACAGCAGCTCGACCAGTGCGAGGCACCCAAGCGTCAGGTCGCTGGGAGCTCGCCCGACGAGCCCGAGCACGAGGCACAGAACGCCGACCCCGCAGCTCACGATGATCTGGGTCCACGTGAACCAGTCGATCAATGGTCTCGGCTTTCTTTCTGGACGTCTTCGCGCTTCGCGCGCTCTGTGGCCTGCGGTACGACGAGCACCGCCCGCGCCCGACCCCCGCGATTCTCCAGGATGCCGCGCAGCCCGCCAGCGTCGTCGAGGGCTGCGGTGAGCACCTTGGCGGTCGACGGATGCCGTGCCGCGCTGGCAGTGACCTGCTGCGGCGCCCCGGTCGGCTCGACACTCGGTGCCAGTCGTTTGCCGTGGCCGAGGTCGACGGCCTCCTGACTGGTCAGCAACCGGGTCGGGAAGACCGCGCTCGCCGCCTGGCCGAGCGTGAGCGTGGGCGGCGTCTCGACCTGCTCGATCGGCACCTCACGGCCGGGCAGAACCGCGGCATCCGCCACATCGAACGGCCCCACGCGCACACGCCGCAACGCGGTCAGGTGCCCGCCCACGCCCAGCGCACGACCGAGGTCGCGGGCGAGCGCACGAATGTACGTGCCCGAGCTGCAGTGCACCCGCGCATCGACGTCGACGAATCCCTCTTCGCCGCGGCGCACGTCGGTCACGGCGAACTCGTGGATCGTGACCGGCCGAGGTTCGAGTTCGACGCCCTCGCCTGCTCGCACCCGTGCATACGAACGCACGCCGTTCACCTTGATCGCACTGACCGACGAGGGCACCTGGTCGATGGCGCCGCTCAGCTGCGTCGCAACGATCTCGCGAATGCCGCTCTCGGTCACCGTGCGCAGCATCGCGGCGTCGGCCTGCTCGGTGATGTCGCCCTCGGCGTCATCGGTGACGGTCGCCTGGCCGAGTCGAATGGTCGCCTCGTAAACCTTGTCGAGCCCGACCAGATAGGTGAGCAGCTTCGTGCCGCGGTCGACGCCCAGTATCAGCAGCCCGGTGGCCATCGGATCGAGTGTGCCCGCGTGCCCCACGCGTCGCGTGGCGAAGATGCGCCGGCCTCGGGCGACCACGTCGTGGCTGGTCCAGCCCTGCGGCTTGTCGACGAGAACGATGGCATCGGGCATGGTCTCCAGTCTGCCACAGGGTTTCACCCGGCTTTCGCATACAGCGGTCTCTGCGCCGTAGAATCGCCCCATGAACGACGAGGTCACCCCCGCACAGACGCACGCTCCCCATCGCTCCAGCGACTCCTCTCCCGGCTCGGAGTCCTCTCCCGGTTCGGCTTCACCGGCACGCATCGCGGTCATCGGCTGCGGATCGATCGGGGGCGCGATGGCTGCGGCTCTCGATCGGGCAGGCTTCCAGGTCACCGTGACCGCTCGCGGTGCGCACCTGGCGGCGATTCAGGGCGAGGGGCTGCGAATGACCGGAGCGTTCGGCGACCATGTGGCGCACGTGCAGGCGGTGCCGGTGCTCGATGCGGCTCCCGATCTCGCCATCCTCACCACGAAGGCGCAGGATGCGGCAGCGGCGTTGGCCGACAACGCCGCGTGGCTGCGTGGTGTGACGCTGCTGGTGGTGCAGAACGGAGTCGAGGGCCCCACCACCGCCCACGAGGTGGTCGACGGGGCGAGCGTGCTGAGCGGCACCTCGTCGATCGGTGCCAATGTGCCTCGCCCGGGCGTCGTCGACGTCACCACGCCGGGCCCGACAGTGGTGTGCCCCGGCCCCGGCAGCGATCTGACCGAGGCTCGACGGGTCGTCTCGCTGCTGCAGTCGGCACTGCCCGCGCGTGCCGTCGAGAACACCGACGGCGTGCTCTGGACGAAGCTGATCGTCAACCAGGTCAACGCACTGCCTGCGATCACGGGGCTGAGCATTCAGCAGACGATCGCCGACGACCGACTGCGCCGGGTGCTCGTCGCCTCGATGCGCGAGGCCGTGCGGATCGCGCACGACTCAGGCATTCGCTTCGGCGGCGCGCAGGGGCTCGACGACAGCATGCTGACCGTGCTGGCCGAGGCACCGGCGGTCACGGCCGAATTCGTTCCGCTGCTGCTGGCTCAGCGCATGGGCGACGTGCCGAACACCGGCTCGACGCTGCAGTCAGTCGTCAGCGGCCGCACCACCGAGATCGATCACCTGCACGGAGCGGTGGTGCGCGCAGCCGAGCAGATCGGCCGACGTGCGCCCGTCAACGCGCTGTTGGTGCGGCTCGTGCACGAAGTCGAGAACGCCGCCCGGAGCGTTGACGGCAGGCCGGCGTTCCGCACGATCGACCAAGTCTGGGCCGAGGTCGAAGACCTGCTCTGACCGAGGCTTGTTCAGGCCTGACCTGCCGATTCGTCCTCAGACTCTTCGCCCGGCTTGCGGTAGGGATCGGCCTCGCCTGCGAAGCTCGACCCCTCTGAGGCCTTGCGTGCCGCATCGTCGCGCTCGTGCGCCGTCTGCAGCAGCGCCTCGATGTGTGCGGCGTTCTCGGGAATGGCGTCGAGGATGAACTCGATCGACGGGGTCAGTCGCAGCTTGATGTTGCGCCCGATCTCAGTGCGAATCATGCCGGTCGCGCTGCGCAGCGCGGCCTCGGTGTCAGCGCGCTCCTCGTCTGTGCCGAGCACCGTGTAGAAGATGCTCGCGTGCTGCAGATCGCCGGTCACCTTCACGTCGGTCACCGTCACGAAGCCGAGTCGAGGGTCTTTGACTCCGCGATCAAGCGTCTGAGCGACGACGACCTTGATGCGGTCGGCGACTCGTTCTGCGCGGCCAGCGGTCTGAGCCATGATGTTCTCCTCGGTTCGGTCTGTCGGGGCGATGGTGTCGGCCCCGTGTCGATGGTAGTTCACTCCCGGTCTCGCCGTGAACTGTGCGCAGAACGGTGGTCGCGGGGTGCGTCCGGTGACAGAGAAGCGCCCGCACCGCCGGGTTCCGGTGGTGCGGGCGCTTCTGTCAGAGCCTCAGCCGCTCAGGCTGGGTTCAGTCGCGCGGCTTCTCGCGCATCTCGTAGGTCTCGATCTCGTCGCCGACCTGGATGTCGTTGAAGCTGCCGAGCCCGATGCCGCACTCGACGCCCTTGATCACCTCGGTGACGTCGTCTTTGAAACGACGCAGCGATTCGATCGTGAGGTTGTCGCCGTGCACGACGCCGTCGCGCAGCACGCGCGCCTTCGAATTGCGCGTGACCTTGCCGGTCTGCACGAGCGTACCGGCGATGTTGCCGAACTTCGACGAACGGAACACCTCGCGGATCTCGGCCGTACCGGTGTGCACCTCTTCGAACTCCGGCTTGAGCAGGCCCTTGAGGGCCCCCTCGATGTCGTCGATCGCATCGTAGATGACCGAGTAGAACCGGATGTCGACGCCCTCTTTGTGCGCGGCCTCACGAGCCTTGCCGTCAGGACGCACGTTGAAGCCGATGACGATCGCGTTGTCGACCGTGGCCAGGTTGACGTCGCTCTCGGTGATCGCGCCGACACCACGGTGGATGATGCGCAGCTGCACCGAGTCGTCGACCTCGATCTTGAGCAGCGACTCCTCCAACGCCTCGACGGCACCGGAGACATCGCCCTTGATGATGAGGTTGAGGGTCTCGACCTTGCCTTCTTCGAGAGCCTTGGTGAAGTCTTCCAGGCTGATGCGCTTGCGGCTCTTGGCGAGCAGGGCGTTGCGCTGGGCGGCTTCACGCTTCTCGGCGATCTGACGGGCCGTGCGGTCGTCTTCGGTCACCAGGATGTTGTCGCCGGCGCGGGGCACCGAGGTGAGCCCCAGCACCTGCACCGGACGCGATGGCCCGGCATCCTGCATGTTCTCGCCGTTCTCATCGAACATGGCGCGCACACGCCCGTAGGCGGTGCCCGCAACGATGGCGTCACCGACGTGCAGGGTGCCGTTCTGCACCAGCACGGTGGCGACCGCACCGCGACCCTTGTCGAGGTTCGCCTCGATCGCCACGCCGCGCGCCTCACGCTCGGGGTTCGCGACCAGATCAAGCCCGGCATCCGCCGTCAGCAGAATCGCGTCGAGCAGATCGTCGATGCCGATGTTGCTCTTGGCCGAGACGTCGACGAACATCGTGTCGCCGCCGTACTCTTCGGCGACCAGGCCGAACTCGGTCAGCTGCTGGCGGATCTTCGCCGGATTCGCATCGGGCTTGTCGATCTTGTTGACGGCGACCACGATCGGCACGTCAGCGGCCTGGGCGTGGTTCAGCGCCTCGACCGTCTGCGGCATCACGCCGTCGTCAGCGGCCACCACCAGCACGGCGATGTCTGTCACCTTGGCACCGCGGGCACGCATGGCGGTGAACGCCTCGTGACCGGGGGTGTCGATGAAGGTGATGGCACGTTCGTGACCCTCATGCTCGGTCTGGACCTGGTAGGCACCGATGTGCTGGGTGATGCCGCCGGCCTCACCGGCGAGCACCTTGGTGTGCCGGATCGCATCGAGCAGTCGCGTCTTACCGTGATCGACGTGCCCCATGACGGTCACCACCGGAGGACGCTCCACGAGATCTTCGGGATCGTCGGCGTCTTCGAGGTCGATGTCGAACTGCTCGAGCAGCTCTTTGTCTTCGTCTTCAGGGCTGACGATCTGGATCTTGAAGCCGAGCTCGGCCCCAAGCAGCTGGAACGTGTCTTCGTCGAGCGACTCGGTGGCCGTGGCCATCTCGCCCAAGTGGAAGAGCACGGTGACCAACGATGCCGGGTTCGCACCGATCTTGTCGGCGAAGTCGGTCAGAGAGGCACCGCGACGCAGACGAATGATCTGCTCGCCGTTGCCGCGTGGCACCTTGACGCCGCCGAGCGTCGGGGCCTCCATCTGCTCGAACTCTTGCCGTTTCGTCCGCTTCGACTTGCGAGACTTGCCCGAGCGGCCTCCGCCGCGTCCGAACGCACCAGCTGTGCCGCCACGACCGCGACCACCGGGGCCGGGACGACCGCCGCCACCGCCGCGATTCGCGAAGCCGGGACCGCCACCCTGACCAGGACGATGCGGCCCACCGCTGAAGCCGCCCTGACCGGGACGCGGCCGAGCGCCGCCGCCCTGGCCGACGCGGTGCGGACCGCTGCCGCTGCCAGCGCCGCGACGCGGACCGAAGCCCTGTCCGGGACGCGGA
This sequence comes from Pseudoclavibacter sp. CFCC 14310, assembly GCF_008831165.1. NCBI lineage: Bacteria > Bacillati > Actinomycetota > Actinomycetes > Micrococcales > Microbacteriaceae > Pseudoclavibacter > Pseudoclavibacter sp. CFCC 14310. The sequence continues at coordinate 10,062 of NZ_WBKC01000005.1, forward strand.
GCGTGCGGGCGAGGACCGCCGCCGGCACCGGGACGCGGGGCGTGCGGACGAGGACCCGGACGGGGACCGCCGCTGTGCTTGGGCGAGAACGGGTTGTTCGCCGGTCGCGGCGCGCGCGGGCGCGGAATCGAACCGGGCGAAGGCCGCGGGATCGGCGAATGCGGCTTCTGCCCGTCGGAGTCAGACGTGCCTGCCTCTGCGGCCTGCGGTGCCGGACGGGCCGGTGCCGGAGCGGCAGGGGTACGCTTCTCGGCAGCGGGCTTCGGCGCCGCCGGAGATGCCGGTGCCGACGGAGCCGGCTGAGCCGAGCGCCCGGGACGAGCGGCTCTGGGAGCCGGGCTGGGCGTCTTGTCCGGAGCAGATGCCGTATCGGCCTCGGCTGCTGACTTCGCAGCAGTCGTGCGGGCGCCGGGCTTCGGCGCCGAGCTCTTCGCCGCCGTGCTGCGAGCAGCAGGCTTCTTGGCCGCGGCGGGCTTCTTGTCGTCTGCGGATTTCTGCTGCGGGAAGGCAGCCTTCAGTTTGCGCACGACTGGTGGTTCCAGGCTCGAAGAGGGGCCCTTGACGAACTCTCCCATGTCGTTGAGCTTGGCCAGCAGCTCTTTGCTCGTGACGCCGAGTTGCTTCGCAATCTCGTGTACGCGTGGTTTTGCCACAATTCTCCTGTCTCAGGTCTGCACCCGAGAGCGGGAGCAGACAATTACCTCTGACGTCTCATTTCGAGCCGTTCATTATGCGTCCATAAGCCGAATCAGCCTGTTCTGTGTGGATTCCGACATGCACATCGGGCACATGTCCAGTACGTCATCCTAGCGTGTTCTGGCTCAGACGCACAGCACCGGCGTGCCGTCTCGTGAAGACGGACACGCCGGCGCTTCGCGAAACCGAATCAGTTGTCGGCTTGGATGTCGATCTTGGCTCCGGTGAGCTTGGCCGCGAGACGGGCGTTCTGCCCCTCTTTTCCGATGGCCAGGGAAAGCTGGCTCTCTGGCACGAAGGCCCGCACAGCCCGCTGATCGGCGTCGAGCACCTCGGTGCGCGTCACCTTGGCGGGCGAGAGCGCACTGGCCACGAAAGCACCCAGGTCCTCGTTGGAGTCGACGATGTCGATCTTCTCGCCGTTCAGCTCTGCGGTCACCGCGCGCACACGCTGCCCCAGCTCGCCGATGCAGGCGCCCTTGGCGTTGATGCCGGGCTCGGTCGCACGAACCGCGATCTTGGTGCGGTGACCCGCCTCACGTGCGAGCGAGGTGATCTCGACGGCACCGGCGTGGATCTCAGGCACCTCGAGCTCGAAGAGCCCGCGGACCAACCCTGGATGGGTGCGGCTGACGGTGATGGTCGGCCCTTTGGCTGTGCGTGCGACCTGCGCGATGAACACGCGCAGGCGATCACCGTGGCGGTAGTGCTCGCCGGGCACCTGCTCTTCGGGCGGAAGCACCCCTTCGGCCGACCCCAGGTCGATCGGTATCAGACGAGGATTCTGTCCCTGCTGCACCACGCCAGCGGCGATGGTGCCCTCGCGATCTTTGTACTCGCCGAGCAGACTGTCGTCGGCCAGCGCGCGCAGGCGCTGGTTGATCTCCTGCCGAGCGGCGAGCGCGGCGACGCGTCCGAAGTCGTGCGGGGTGACATCGGTCTCACCGATGTCGTTGCCGTCTTCATCGGTCTGCCGTTCGAGAACGGCGACCTGCCCGGTCTTGCGATTGATCTCGACTCGGGCCGCAGACGTGTGGCCGGTGTGCTTCTGGTATGCAGTGAGAATCGCCTGCTCGAGAATCTCCAGCAGTTCGTTCAGGGGAATACCCTGTTCGCTCTCGAGAAGACGAAGTGCACTCAGATCGATATTCATACCGCCTCCTCTATTCAGCTGAGATGTTCAGTGTCGAACACCCTATCTTAGCGGGTCGTCAGACCTGCCGCTCCATGTGCGCCGGCAGCTCAGTCGCGACCGAGACGACGACGCAGCTCAGCCACGGCATCCTCGAGCGCGATCGGCTGCTTCGTGCCGGCGCGACGGTCCCAGAGCTCGAGCTGACCGTCGGCGAGACCTTTGCCCACCACGAGCACGTGCGGCATGCCCAGAAGCTCGGCGTCTTTGAACTTCGCTCCGGGCGAGACCTTGGGCCGATCGTCGAAGAGCACCTCGATGCCGACGCGCTCCAGCTCGTCGGCCAGATCGGAGCCGACGCGGTAGACATCGTCGCCCTTGCCGGTCGAGACGATGTGCACCTGGAACGGAGCGACCGCCTCTGGCCAGACCAGCCCTTTCTCGTCGCGATTCGCCTCGGCGAGAACGGCGAGCAGACGTGTGACCCCGATGCCGTATGACCCCATGGTCACAGTGACGAGCTTGCCGTTGCGATCGAGCACCTGCAGCCCGAGGGCCTCGGCATACTTACGACCGAGCTGGAAGACATGCCCGATCTCGACGCCGCGCGCAGCTCTCAGCGGGCCTGACCCGTCGGGAGCAGGGTCGCCGTCGCGCACGTTCGCCACATCTGCGATGCCGTCGGCGACGAAGTCGCGACCGGCCACGACGTGCAGCGCATGGCGGCGCTCGGCATTCGCGCCGGTGACCCACTCGGTGCCGGCTGAGACGCGAGGATCGACCAGATAGCGGATGCCGTCGACCGAACGCTCCCCCAGCGCGTAGGTGCCGGTCTCATCGGCCTGCGGACCGATGTAGCCGCGCACCAGGCCCGGATGGTGCTCGAAGTCGGCTTCGACAGCGGGTTCGACCTCTGCCGGAGCGAAGGCGATCTCGGCACGTTTCAGATCGACGTCGCGGTCACCGGGCAGGCCGACGACCACGAGCTCGCGCTTGCCGTCAGGGTGTGTGAGAGCGAGCACGACGTTCTTCAGCGTGTCGCCCGCCTGCCACTGTCCGTCGTGTTCGTCTGCATAGCGGTCGTTCAGCAGTGCGACCAGCGACTCGATCGTCGGGGCGTCAGGGGTGTCGACCGTCTGTGCCTCAGGCACGTGGCTGGCGTCGACCGGGTCTGCCGGATGCACGCTGACGGCCTCGACGTTGGCGGCGTAGCCGGCGTCGGTGTAGACGAAGGTGTCTTCGCCGATCGGCGACGGCGAGAGGAACTCCTCGCTCTTCGAACCGCCCATGGGCCCCGCGTCGGCCTTGACTGCGACGTATTTGACGCCCAGTCGGGTGAAGATGCGCTCGTAGGCGTCGCGCATGATCTGGTAGCTCTCATCGAGCCCCGCGTCGTCGACGTCAAACGAGTAGGCGTCTTTCATGACGAACTCTCGGCCGCGCAGCAGACCGGCGCGAGGGCGCGCCTCATCGCGGTACTTGGTCTGAATCTGGAAGAGGCTGACCGGCAGGTCTTTGTACGACGAGTAGAGATCTTTCACCAGCAGCGTGAAGACCTCTTCGTGCGTGGGGGCCAGCAGATAGTCGGCCTCTTTGCGGTCTTTGAGCGTGAAGATGTTGTCGCCGTATTCGTCCCAGCGCCCGGTGACTTGGTAGGGCTCACGCGGCAGCAGCCCGGGAAAGTGCACCTCCTGCGAGCCGGCGGCCTCCATCTCGGCGCGCACCACGGCCTCGACCTTGCGCAGCGCGCGCAGCCCCAGCGGCAGCCATGCGAAGATGCCCGGCGCCTCGCGTCGGATGTAGCCGGCGCGCACGAGCAGTTTGTGGCCCGCCACCTCGGCATCGTTGGGGTCTTCGCGCAGGGTGCGCAGGAACAGGTTCGACAGGCGTGTGGGCACTGGGCTGGGTCTTTCTCTGAACGGTCTGGGCTGTTCGCTGTGAGCAGCCAGCTCTCATCGTACCGCGTCGACCCAGCCGTCTCACATGAAGCGGTCGGGCAGGTTCTCCGGGTCTTTCTCAGGAGGCGGCCCTTTGAAACGAATCGCTGCGCCGAGCAGGATCATGATGCAGAGACCGTCGAGAATCCACCACAGCCACATCTGCATCTGCCAGAGCGGCAGGAAGACCAGTGCCACGAAGCTCAGGGCGACGCCCCATGCCCGATGCTGTGTGCGATACATCAGCGAGGCCATGATGATCGACATGACCACCACGGCCATGCCGAAGATGCGGTGCAGCAGCACCGCCTGACCGTCGAGCTGCACGAAGACGAGCACGATGCCGATGGCCGCCGACACGATGCCCATCGGCCGAAAGCCCCGCATGCCGTCGGGAACATGACTCTGATCGCTCATGCCGTCACCACCTCTACTCCGGAGCCTTCACTGGGGGTCATGCCCTCGGCGAGACGGTTCGCCTCGGCGATGAGCGTCTCGACGATGTCGGCCTCGGGCACCGTCTTGACGACCTCGCCCTTAACGAAGATCTGCCCTTTGCCGTTGCCGCTGGCCACTCCGAGATCGGCGTCGCGAGCTTCGCCCGGGCCGTTGACCACACAGCCCATGACGGCCACGCGCAGCGGCACCTTCATGCCTTCGAGGCCCTCGGTGACGCGTTCGGCCAGCGTGTAGACGTCGACCTGGGCGCGACCGCACGACGGGCACGAGACGATCTCGAGCTTGCGCTCTCTGAGGTTCAGCGACTCTAGAATCTTCAGGCCCACGCGCACCTCTTCGATCGGCGGTGCCGAGAGCGACACACGGATCGTGTCGCCGATGCCCTGTGCCAGCAGCACACCGAACGCGACCGACGACTTGATCGTGCCCTGGAACGCCGGCCCTGCCTCGGTCACACCGAGGTGGAGCGGCCAGTCGCCCTGTTCGGAGAGCATGCGATAGGTCTCGATCATCACGACGGGGTCGTGATGCTTGACCGAGATTGCGAAGTCGTGAAACCCCACTTCTTCGAACAGCGACGCCTCCCACACGGCAGACTCGACCATGGCCTCCGGAGTGGCCTTGCCGTACTTCTGCATCAGTCGTTTGTCGAGCGAGCCGGCGTTGACGCCGATGCGCAGCGCGACCCCGGCATCCGACGCCGCCTTGGCGATGTCGGCGATCTTGTCGTCGAATTTGCGGATGTTGCCGGGATTCACGCGCACTGCGGCGCAGCCCGCCTCGATCGCCTGAAAGACGTAGCGTGGCTGAAAGTGGATGTCGGCGACCACGGGGATGTTCGACTGCTGCGCGATGATCGGCAGCGCGTCGGCGTCGTCCTGGCTGGGCACGGCGACACGCACGATGTCGCAGCCCGCCGCGGTGAGCTCGGCGATCTGCTGAAGTGTGCCTCCGATGTCGGTGGTCTTGGTGGTGCACATCGACTGCACGCTGATCGGAGCGTCACCGCCGACGGCGACCTTTCCGACCTGGATCTGACGGGTCTTGCGTCGGGGCGCCAGCACGCGGGCCGGCCCCTTGGGCATCCCGAGATCGACAGCGGTCACGATGGCCTCCTTCATTCGGCGCGCGATGCGCCGATGCTCTGCAAGTCTAGAACGCCCGACCAATTCGATCTGCTGAGATCAGGCTGATGGGTGTCAGCCTCGTCAGCCGAGCACCTGGATCGGTTTCACGAGGTCGGCGTAGATCAGCAGCACACCCATCAGGGTGAGCGCGCCGAAGACGACCAGGGTGAGCGGCATCAGGCGGGCGGTGTCGAACGGCCCTGGGTCTCGACGCCCGAACAGTCGCGCGAGGCGGCGACGCAGCCCCTCGTAGAGCGCCCCGATGATGTGCCCGCCGTCGAGCGGCATCAGCGGAATCATGTTGAACGCGAAGAGCACCACGTTGAGCGATGCGGCCAGACCGACCAGGCTGGCCACCTTGTCGGTCAGGCCGATCTGGTCGCTCGAGGTGAGCTCACCGGCGACCCGGCCGACGCCGACGATGCTCATCGGCCCGTCGGGGTCGCGGGCTTCGCTGCCGAAGGCGGCCTGGGCGGCTCCGACCAGCTTCTGCGGCATCGAGATGATGCCCTCCCACGCCAGCTGCAGGTTGTCCCGCATCGCTGGAACGGCTGCGGTCACCGGCTGACGCACGCGTTCTGACGTGGGTGTGATGCCGATGAAGCCGACCGTCTCAGTCTTCTTCTGCCCGTCGGCGTCGCGTTCGACTCGACCGAACTTGTCGTAGACGAATCGCTCAACCGGCTGCGGGGTCAGGCTCACCGTCTGCACCTGCCCGTCGCGAAGCAGGGTCACGCTGACCGTCTGCCCGGCGAGCGGCTGCACGATCGACTGCACGTCGCTCCACCGTTCGACGTCTTCGCCATTGATGACGAGCAGCTGGTCTCCCGGCTTCAGGCCGGCTTCGGCGCCGGGTGCCGCCGGGTCGTCGGGTCGGCAGTCGCTGCGCTGCTCGGTCGTCGGCAGCACGCACTGGCTGACGCTCGACAGCGACGTCGTCGACTGCACCGTGCCGAAGGCGCTGACCAGCACGGCGTAACAGACCAGAGCGATGATCAGGTTCATCAGCGGCCCGCCGAACATGATCAGCAGTCGCTTCCAGACCGCCTGTCGGTAGAACGCCCGATGCTCTTCGCCGGGCGGGATGGTCTCGGCGCTGGCACGCCGTGCTCCGCGCACCATCTCGGCCAGTCGCCCCCGGGAGACCCGCACCGGCTCGCCGTCCGGCCGCGCGTCTGGGGCCGGCGGGTACATGCCGATCATCGAGATGTAGCCGCCGAGGGGAATCGCTTTGAAGCCGTACTCGGTCTCGCCGCGCCGCCACGAGAAGAGCGTCGGCCCGAAGCCGATCATGTACTGGTTGACGCGAATGCCGAAACGCTTGGCCCAGAAGAGGTGCCCCAGCTCATGCAGGGCGATCGACGCTGCCACGACGAAGGCGATCGCGACGATGCCGATGATGTACCAGAGAACCTGCATGATGACCGAGCCTAGACCTGATTGCTGTGAGCGAGCTGACGATTCGAGACGTGCTCAGACCTCGTCGAAGGTGGGTGCACCGACGCCGGCGACGACGGCGTGCGCCGCCCGTCGCGCCCACCGATCCGCGGCGAGCACAGCCTCGACCGTGAGCTCGGCATCCGGCTGACGCCACTGTTCGAGCACCCGGGAGATGCCGTCGACGATCATGGTGAAGCCGATGCGACCGGCGAGGAACTCGGCCACCATGACCTCGTTGGCGGCGTTGAAGACCGCCGGCCAGGTGCCGGCGCGCTCCCCCACCTGCTTCGCGACGCGTACCGCCGGAAACGCGTCGTGATCGATCGGCTCGAACGACCACTGCTGCGCCTGAGACCAGTCGACGGCGGGCACCGCGTCGGCAAGCCGGTGCGGCCAGTCGAGCGCCATGCTGATCGGCAGTCGCATGTCTGGCGGCGAGAGCTGTGCGACCGTCGCACCGTCGACGAACTGCACCATCGAGTGCACGATCGACTGCGGGTGCACCACGGCGTCGATGCGTTCGTACGGCGTGTCGAAGAGGTAGTGGGCCTCGATGATCTCGAGGCCTTTGTTGACCATCGTCGCCGAGTTGACGGTCACCAGCGATCCCATGTTCCAGGTGGGGTGGCGCAGTGCCTGCTGCGGCGTCACGTCTTCGAGTTCGGCTCTGCTGCGCCCCCGGAACGGGCCGCCGGATGCGGTGAGCACGAGTCGCGAGACCTCGTGGCGGCTGCCGGCGCGCAGGCACTGGGCGATCGCGGAGTGCTCGGAGTCGACGGGCACGATCTGTCCAGGTGCGGCCGCCGCCGCGACCAGGTCGCCGCCGATGACCAGGCTCTCCTTGTTGGCCAACGCCAGGGTCGCGCCGCAGTGCAGCACGGCCAGTGTCGCCGCCAGACCCGCTGCGCCGTCGATGGCGTTCAGCACCACGTCGGCCGTCACCTCGCGCACCAGACGCACGGCGGCATCCGTACCATGTCGAATCGTGACCGACGGGTCGACGCGACCGGCTTCGCGCTCGTCGACGCTCGGTTCGGCGACGGCAAGATCACGACAGCCGTGACGCCGGGCCAGATCGCGAAGAGCTGTGGTGTCATGGCCTGCGGCAAGGCCGACGACCTCGAACCGATCAGTCGCAGCGATCAGCTCCGACGCCTGTGTGCCGATCGACCCGGTCGCGCCCAGAATGATGACTCTGCGGCTCATTCGGCGCCGTCGCCTCGCCTCTCGACGCTCTCGGCCGGTGCGACCTTCTCCGTCGCCTGTGGCGTCTCAGGCTGTGCCTGAGACTCGGCACCCGATGTCGGTTCCGTCGCCGGGTCTTCTTCAGTAGCGGCCGACGGCGCGGTGACGGTGGAGTCGACGACGATCACCGAGACGTTGTCACGCCCGCCGTTCTCGAGGGCCTGCTCGACGAGGCGCTCTGCGGCGGCGAACGCTTCGTCGTTGTCGCGCAGAATCTCTTCGATGCGTTCGTTCGAGACCTCTTTCGTGAGCCCGTCGGAGCACACCAGCAGCCGCACCTGAGGCACGAGGTTGAGATGCCAGAAGTCGGGCCGCGGATCCATGCCGAAGCCGATGGCGCGCGTGATCGAGTTGCGCGCCGGGTGGCGTTCGGCGTCTTTCTCGCTGATCTGCCCGCTGTCGACCAGCCCCTGCACGACCGAATGGTCATGCGTGACCTGACGCAGCTGCCCCTCGTAGAAGCCGTAGGTGCGCGAGTCGCCGATGTTGAAGACGAGCCAGCCGGGCTCGTCTTTCACGACGTCGAACGCCACACCGGTGACCGTGGAACCGGACTGCCCGCCCGATGCGGCCGAGATCTGCTCGACGTCTTCGCTGGCGCGTCGCAGCGCCGCATAGATGTCTTGTGGCTGAGGGTCGCGCTCGAGCTGCGAAAGCTCTTCGACGATGGCTGCCGATGCCCGGTCGCCGGCTTCGTGCCCGCCCATGCCGTCGGCGACGGCGAGCACCGCTTCGGTCGCGACCACACTGTCTTCGTTCCGCTGACGCAGCAGGCCCGTGTCGGTCAGCGCTCCCCAGCGGGCACGCAGCCGGCTGCCGTCTGACAGTCTCGTCTCGAAGCTGCCTTGTGCAGCGCCAATCAGGGTCATCGATTGCCTTTCCCAGTGGGATTAGAGATGTCTCAGGCGCGGCGGCCAGGCCTCCGGCGAAGACAGACACCTGTCTCAGTCTACGGGTGATCGCCCAGATCAGCCTGTCGACGGGCGCAGTCGCACGCGAACCGACGCTGATATTCAGCAGATGATCACCCCTGATCATGCATGGATCCCGCTCACCACGCCCTTTTCACAGCGAGTCTTCCCTTTTGAGGGTCGCCTAACCTAGACTGTGGTCGTTATGAGTATCGAGTATTCAGCGTCAGCGTGGCATCCTTCGCAGTCACGGCGCTTCATGATCGCCGGAGACGACAGCGACCTTGCTGTGATCCAGCTCATGCTGTCAGCTCTGCCCCAGCGCGCCCATGGCCAGGTCTTCATCGAATACTCGCCCGAACACTCCGAGCCCGTGGTTCTGCACGGGCCGACACGCGTGAGCGTGCACTGGATTCCCACTCGCGACGACGCGCATGGCGAAGCCCTCGCGCAGGCCATCGATCTGTGGCGTAGCGAGTTTCTGACCGCGCCCGACTTCGATGACCCGAGCGAGTTCAAGGTCTGGATCGGCTGCGCCAGCTGCCCGATCGTCGCCGAGCTGAATCGCCAGATCGAATCGCAGATCCAGCCGCTCTGAGCGCACGTTCGGGCTGGCCGCGCACGCAGTTCGCGATCTTTCGGTGAAAGCCGCTCCACAGATCGTCCGCAGACGATGCTGGGTCCTTCTCACTCTTCCCTGATCTCCAGCAGCCAGTCAGTGCCCTCACCGCCACAGATGAGTCGCGCCCCGATACGATCGGCCGCCGCGACCAGCAGTGACTGATCGCTCTCGGTTCCCGTCGCCTCCGCCGCACGCTCTTCGGCACACTCGGCCAGAGCCCGGGTGAACGCGCCCTTCGACTTCTTGTTGAAGTGATTCAGCGGCCGATGCCGCCCGTCTTCGTCGCGCACCACGACTTCGACGACGTGGGCGTTCGGGTGCTTCGGCAGAGGTGCGAGCGCCGCGTAGGCCTTGGAGCGCAGGTCGATCACAGTCGCTCCGTCTGCGAGCAGGCGGTGCAGCACGGCCGCGCACGGCTCGTGCCAGACGGCGCTCAAGTCGTAGACCGACTTTCGGGTGCCGGCGGAAAGCCGGTAGGCCGGTATCTCGTCACCGAGCGAGATCAGCCCGAAGAGCGCAGACTGCACCAAGACATGGTCACCGAGCCAGGAGCGCATCTGTGGGGTCAGCGTCTGCTCACCGATCGCGTCGTAGAGCACGCCGGTGTATCGCTGCAGGGCAGGTTTCGTGGCTGCCTCGGCAAGGTCGCGATCGTCTTCGAGTGAGCGGGCCTGGCGCGCAGTCAGGCGCAGCGCCTGCGCCGCCGCATCGGGATCTCGACAGAGCTGAGTCAGCCAGCCGATCGTCTGTCTGCGTGCAGCCGTGAGCTCCGGTGCGAACGAGAGTCGTGCCGTGTCGAGTGCGAGCCCGCTGCCTCCCGTGGACTTGGTCTCGCTCGGCGGCAGCAGCAGCATGATGTCGGGCTTCTGCTGCGGGGACGGGGTCGCTGATGCGGCCGCAGAACTGGGCGAGACACTCCGCTGCACGCCGGGCTTGGTGCTGCTGGGTTCGGTACGTTGCATGGCACTGCGGGGTTCGGTACGCTGCTTCGCACTGCTGGGTGAGATGTTCTGCTGGGTCTGCACGATCTGGTGCTCCTGTACGTTTCACGCTCTCGGCTCAGTGACGCGGATTGGACGATATGGCCGCCGTTTGCAGGGAATCGGGCGATTTCGTCCAGTCCGTGGCGGCCCGGTCCAATCCGTGGTGGTGGCTCCGAGCGATCCGCGGTGAGGCTGCGGGGACATGCAAGAAGGGCGCCCACCCAGAGGTGGACGCCCTTCAGACACATCAGAGCAGAGCACTCGGCTCCGGCCGGTGAGCTCAGGCAGCGAGCTCGGCCACGCGAGCGACGACTCGCACAGCGTGGCGCTCGACCGAGAGGAAGCCGTCAGCGGCGGTCGCCTCGACCGTCTTGCCGTCTTCCAAGGTCACTCGAACGGGGCCATCGCCCAGCACGGCCAGCAGAGGCTCGTGGCCAGCCAGAACGCCGATCTCGCCCTCGATGGTGCGGGCGGTGATCTGCGTGGCACGGCCAGACCAGATGAGCTGCTCTGCCGAGACGATCTCGACGTCGAATGACTGAGCCATGGTTTACTCTCCGAGTTCCTTCTTGATCTGATCCCACTTGCGGAACACATCGTCGAGCGGGCCGACGTTGTAGAAGGCCTGCACCGGGATGTTGTCCACCTCGCCGTCGGCGATGGCGCGGAAGCCCTCGATCGTGTCTTTGATCGGCACGGTCGAACCCTCGACGCCCGTGAACTTCACGGCGGTGTAGGTGTTCTGCGACAGGAACTGCTCGATGCGACGTGCGCGCTCGACTACGATCTTGTCTTCTTCAGAGAGCTCGTCGACACCGAGGATGGCGATGATCTCCTGGAGTTCCTTGTTCTTCTGCAGGATCTGCTTGACGCGGATGGCCACGTCGTAGTGCTCCTGACCGACATACTGCGCATCGAGGATGCGCGAGGTCGAAGCGAGCGGATCGACAGCGGGGTACAGACCACGGCTGGCCAGGTCACGGGTCAGGTTCGTCGTCGCATCGAGGTGCGCGAACGTCGTCGCCGGGGCCGGGTCGGTGTAGTCGTCTGCGGGAACGTAGATCGCCTGCAGCGACGTGATCGAGTGACCACGCGTCGAGGTGATGCGCTCCTGCAGCAGACCCATCTCGTCAGCCAGGTTGGGCTGGTAGCCCACGGCCGAGGGCATACGACCCAGCAGGGTCGAGACCTCAGAACCGGCCTGAGTGAAACGGAAGATGTTGTCGATGAACAGCAGGACGTCCTGGGCCTGCTCATCGCGGAAGTACTCCGCCATGGTCAGGGCAGAAAGCGCGACGCGAAGACGCACGCCCGGCGGCTCATCCATCTGGCCGAAGACCAGGGCGGTCTTGTCGAGCACCCCTGCGTCGTCCATCTCGTGGATCAGGTCGTTGCCCTCACGGGTACGCTCGCCGACACCGGCGAAGACCGAAACGCCGTCGTGGTCTTTGGCCACACGAGCGATCATCTCCTGGATCAGCACGGTCTTGCCGACACCGGCACCACCGAACAGACCGATCTTGCCGCCCTGCACGTAGGGAGTCAGCAGGTCGATGACCTTGATGCCCGTCTGGAACATCTGGGTCTTCGACTCGAGCTGGTCGAAACGCGGGGGCTCGCGGTGGATTGACCAACGCTTCTCGAAGGTGATGTCTTCGCCTTCGGCTGCGTTGAGCACGTCGCCGGTCACGTTGAACACGTGGCCCTTGGTCGCGTCGCCGACCGGCACCGTGATCGGTGAACCGGAGTCGAACACGACCTGGCCGCGCACGAGGCCGTCAGTCGGCTTCAGCGCGATGGCGCGCACGAGATCGTCGCCGAGGTGCTGAGCAACCTCGAAGGTGATCGTGTACGTCTCGGCGCCGACGGTGACCTCGGTGCTCAGAGCGTTGTTGATCGGGGGCAGCGCGTCGTGAGCGAACTCGATGTCGACCACCGGGCCGGTCACTCGCACGATGCGCCCGACGTTACCGGTGGCCTCGGCCGCCGGCGTCTGGGTGCTTGATGCAGTTGCCATGTCTCTCTTCTCTTCTGTGTCGTCGTCTAGTTGGCGAGGGCGTCGGCGCCACCGACGATCTCACTGATCTGCTGGGTGATCTCGGCCTGTCGAGCGTTGTTCATCAACGTCGAGTAGGTGCGGATGAGCTTGTCAGCGTTGTCAGAGGCCGACTTCATGGCCTTCTGGCGACTGGCGTGCTCGCTGGCTGCGGATTCGAGTCGCGCATGGTAGATGCGTGATCCGATGTAGCGCGGCAGCAGCAGGCTGAGCACCTCGTCGGGATCCGGCTCGAACTCGTAGAGCGGCTCTTCGCGCTTCTCGGCGGGATCCGCACCCGCGTCGACGAGCTCGAGCGGCAGCAGTCGCAGCACGTCTGGAGTCTGCGAGACCCGGTTGAGGAACTTCGTGTAGACCAGATGAATCTCGTCCACGCCGCCCTCTGCCCCACCCTTGAGGTAGGAGTCAACCACTGCGCTGCCGATCTCATGAGCGACCTCGGTGCTCGGCTTGTCAGTGTCACCCGTCCAGCTGCGCACGAACTCGCGATCACGGAACTGGAAGTAGCCGACCGCCTTGCGCCCGATCAGGTAGAAGTCGACCTCACGCCCGTTCTGCCGAAGCATGTTGGCGAGACGATCGGTCTCTTTCAGGATCGCTGAGGAGAAGGCACCGGCCAGACCGCGGTCAGAAGTGAACACGACGACCGCGCTGCGGCGGATCTGCTCCCGCTCGCGCAGCAGCGGATGATCGATGTCTCCCGACAGCGCCGCCACCGCACCGACCGCGCGAGTGATTGCCTCGTCGTACGGTCGGGCGGCGTCGGTGCGCTGCTGAGCCTTCTGAATGCGGGAGGCTGCGATGAGCTCCATGGCGCGGGTGATCTTCTTAGTCGTCTGAGCAGACTTGATCTTCTGCTTGTAGACGCGAAGCTGCGCTCCCATGTGTTACTCCCTCGTCTCTCGACTACTTGCTCTGCTTGACGAGCTTGGCCTGGCCGACCTTGCTCGCGTCAAGCGCGGCGTCGTCTTCTGCGCCCGGAGCCGAGAGCCCCTGCACATCTGACTCGACGAAGTTCTTCTTGAACTCCGTCACAGCCGACTCGAGCTTCGCCTTGGTCTCGTCTTCGAGCTTGCCCGAATCGCGCAGAACGTCGAGCACGTCGGTGTTGCGCTTCAGGTAGTCGAGGAACTCGCCCTCGAAGCGCAGCACGTTCTCGACCGAAACGTCGTCGAGCTTGCCGGTGGTGCCCAGCCAGATCGACACGACCTGGTCTTCGACCGGGTACGGCGAGTACTGCGGCTGCTTGAGAAGCTCGGTCAGGCGCGCGCCACGATTCAGCTGCTGCTTCGACGCGGCGTCGAGGTCTGACGCGAACATCGCGAAGGCCTCGAGGTCACGGTACGAGGCGAGCTCGAGCTTGAGCGTTCCTGAGACCTTCTTGATGTGCTTGCGCTGAGCGTCGCCGCCGACTCGAGACACCGAGATGCCGACGTCGATGGCAGGACGCTGGTTGGCGTTGAAGAGGTCGGACTGCAGGAAGATCTGGCCGTCGGTGATCGAGATCACGTTGGTCGGGATGTAGGCCGACACGTCGTTCGCCTTGGTCTCGATGATCGGCAGTGCGGTCACCGAGCCGCCGCCAAGTTCGTCAGAGAGCTTGGCCGCACGCTCCAGCAGGCGGGAGTGTAAGTAGAACACGTCGCCGGGGTATGCCTCGCGGCCCGGCGGACGACGCAGCAGCAGCGAAACGGCACGGTAGGCCTCAGCCTGCTTTGACAGATCGTCATAGACGATGACGGTGTGCTTGCCCTGGTACATCCAGTGCTGGCTGAGTGCGGAACCGGTGTATGCCGAGAGGTACTTGAAGCCGGCCGGGTCTGACGCGGGCGAAGCGACGATGGTGGTGTACTCCATCGCGCCGGCCTTCTCGAGCGCCGCCTTCACGCTCGCGATGGTCGAGCCCTTCTGACCGATGGCGACGTAGATCGCGCGCACCTGCTGCTTGGGATCGCCCGACTCCCAGTTCTTACGCTGGTTGATGATGGTGTCGATCGCGATCGCGGTCTTACCGGTCTGGCGGTCGCCGATGATCAGCTGACGCTGGCCTCGACCGATCGGGATCATGGCGTCGATCGCCTTGATGCCGGTCTGCAGCGGCTCGTCGACGCTCTTGCGGCTCATCACGTTCGGAGCCTGTAGCTCGAGTTCGCGGCGGGTCTCTGCCTTGATCTCGCCGAGACCGTCGATCGGGTTGCCGAGCGGGTCGATGACTCGCCCGAGGAACTCGTCGCCGACGGGCACGGAGAGCACCTCGCCGGTGCGCTCGACGCGCTGGCCTTCGGCGATGCCGACGAACTCACCGAGAACGACGACGCCGATCTCATGCTCGTCGAGGTTCTGGGCGAGGCCCAGCACACCGTTCTCGAAGCGCACCAGCTCGTTGGCCTGCACACTCGGCAGGCCCTCGACGTGGGCGATGCCGTCGGCGGCACTGAGTACGTAGCCCACCTCGGCCTTCGTCGAGGAGGCTGGCTGGTACCCCTCGGCGAATTCCTTGAGAGCACCCCGGATCTCTTCGGGGCTGATTGCTACTTCTGCCATCATCTTCCTTACATTCGGTGGGGCCGCCGGCCCCGATCTACACCTGTTCAGTACCTGTCGAAATCGACTACGCGATGGCCTGTCGAAGCTGGGTCAGCTTCGTGCGAGCCGATGAGTCGATGAGGGTGTCGCCGAGACGAACGACGACGCCGCCGACGAGGGCGGGGTCGACTGACACGTTGACATGAACGGGGCCGCCCGCCTCGTTCTGCAACGCCTGAGCCAGAGCGGCTCGCTGCGGCTCGGAAAGCGGGCGCGCCGAGGTCACGTCTGCGACCTGTCGGCCGGCGACCGCTGAGACCCGCTCTGCGATCTCATGAAGTCGACGTGCGACCTTGCTGCCACGCACGCTGCTGACCGCACGGGTCGCCAAAAGCGTGGTCGCCGGCAGAGTCTGCTGCCCGAAGAGCCGATCCACGAGCTGGCGTTCAGCCTGTGGGTGCTCGCCCGGGTGTGAGAGGCTCAGCTGCAGCTCACGGCTGCCTTCGAACACCTGGGCGACCTGAAAGAGCTCATCTTCCAGGCGCTCCAGATTGCCCTCCTGCTGGGCCGTCAACGCCACCGCCGTCTCGCCGAGAGCCTCGATCGATGAGACGAACTCGTCGTCACTCGACCAGCGCAGTGCGGCGGTCTTCTCGACGAATGCGACCACGACATCCGCCACTTTGCCGGTGAACAGCCGGGTGATCAGACCGACACGCAGCTGTTCGTCAGTCGAGGGGTCGGCGATGAGTCCGCGAAGCTGAGCGCTCTCGCCCAGTGCGTCGGCGACCTCGAAGATTCCCTCTGCGGCGTCCAGGCCACGAACCTGGGTGTCGACGGTCAGAATCTCTGCGGCCCGCTCGAGTGAGTGTACGGTGGCGCTTCCCATGCCTACTTGGCCTCCGACTTCTCGAGGTCAGCGAGGAAGTGATCGACGACGGCCTTCGACTTCTGGTCGTCTTCGAGCGACTGACCGACGACCTGTGATGCGAGGTCGACCGACAGCACGCCGATCTCACTCTTCAGCTGGTCGAAGGCCGTCTTGCGATCTGCAGCGATCTGAGCGTGAGCCTGATCGCTGATTCGCTGGGCCTCGGTCGTCGCCTGCTCTTTGAGCTCGGCGACGATCTGCGCACCCTCTGATCGGGCGGCGTCCCGAATCTTCTGAGCCTCGACGCGTGCTTCGGCCAGCTGCGCGTTGTAGGCGTTCAGTGCGGCCGCGGCCTCTTCCTGAGCCTTCTGCGCCTGCTGGATGCCACCCTCGATCTTCTCTGAGCGCTCGTCCAGCGTCTTCTGCAGCTTGGGTACGATGACCTTCCACACGAAGATGAGCAGGACGAGGAAGATGATGAGCGACAGCGACCAGTCGTAGACGGCGGGGAAAAGAATGTTGTGCTCTTCCTCGGCGGCCTGTACGCCTGCTGTCAGCGCGAATTGAGCCATATTAGTGCCTTACGTCTGAGGTGGGTGTCGACTTACTGGAAGATGAAGCCCGCAGCGAGGCCGATGAGGGCCAGCGCCTCGGTGAATGCCACCGCCAGGAAGAAGGTGGTCTGCAGTCTGCCAGCGAGTTCGGGCTGACGAGCAATCGCCTCGACGGTCTTGCCGCCGGCGATGCCGATACCGATACCGGGGCCGATGGCTGCCAGGCCGTAGCCGACGCTGTTGATGTTGCCCGAAATCTCAGCGAGTGTGTTGATATCCACGGGTTTTCGTTTCCTTCCATAGTGTGGCCGGAGGTTTCCGGCCGCTTAGTGCTCTTCTGCCAGCGACGACTGAATGTAGGCCGTTGTCAGAAGAGTGAAGATGTATGCCTGCAGGGCTGCGACCAGAATCTCGAAGAGAGTGAACGCGAAGCCGAAGGCGAATGTGACGACGCTGAAGCTCTTGAGAATGCCGTCAGCGCTGAACAGGAAGAACCAGGTGGCACTGAAGCAGAGCACCAGGATGAGGTGGCCGGCGACCATGTTCATCAGAAGTCGAAGGGTCAGCGAGACCGGACGAATGACGAAAGTCGAGAGAAACTCGATCGGGGTGACCAGAAGGTACATCACCTTGGGCACTCCGGCCGGGAACAGGGCGTTCTTGAAGTACCCGGCGCCATGCTTCTTGATGCCTGCGTAGATGAAGACGATGTAGGCGACGAGTGCCAAGACCAGCGGAAAGCCGATGGTCGCCGAAGCTGCGAGGTTCAGGCCGGGAACGATGCCGGTGATGTTGAAGCCGAGCACCACGATGAAGATGGTGAACAGCAGCGGCACAAAGCGCTTGCCGTCTTTCTTGCCGAGCATCTCTTCGGCGATGTTGACCCGCACGAAGTCATATGCGAACTCGAGCATGCCCTGGCCGCGACCGGGAACGAGCTTCAGCTTGCGAGTTCCGAACCACAGCAGCGCGATGATCACGAGCATCACCAAGATGCGGATCAGTGCGATGCGGTTGAGCTCGAACGGCGTGCCCGCGAAGAAGATTGGTTCGGGGAAGAACTCGCTGATGCTCGGTGCGTGGAACTCGCCGTCAGCGGCGAGAGTCGGCGTTGTCAGCTGGGTCAGCGCGTGAATCAAAAGATCATTCTCCTGAGCGATGTCCGCAGTCTTCGCCACGGCGCGTATTGAGTGATTCGGCGGCCAGTGACAAGACCACCACGGGACATACTAGCAACATCTGGCCGCGAGTGCGGAACCGACTGTGCTGTTTGGGTGAGTTCGGGAGGGCCTGGCTCACTGCGGATCGTCGACATACGGCACCTTCGCACGCATCGCGGCGAAAGAGTCGGCGGCGAGAGAGCCGAGCACGGCGGCGACGATCGAACCGAAGAGCACGCCCTTCACGACGAACGGCACCGAGGTGATCAGAGCGAGCAGCCCGATGAACACGATGATCTTGACGATCCAGCCGCCGAGCACGATGGCCAGAAACGAGATGCCTCCCTGGCGGGATCCGAGCCACAGACTGCCGGCCGTGATCGCGGCGAAGGCGAGGGTGAGCGCAGCTCCGACGAGTGCGCTGAGCACGCCGTTCCAGCCGGCGACCGACCACCCGATGAGGCCTCCGACGATGGCGACGAGCACGGCGAGCGCCGCCGTGAGCAACAGCGAGAGTCGAAGCACGCTGACCAGACCGGGTGCGGCCTGTCGCTTCACCGGCTGCTCTTCGTCGTCTCCCACGAATTGCTCGTCGAATGCGGATGCGCTCTGGTCGTCTGGATGCTGGGCGCGGTCTTCGGGGGTGGTCATGCGGTCTCCTTCTTGCGGATGCGTCTGGCCGTCAGCTGCAGTTCGTTCGGTATCGGCGGCCCCCACCCCAGCTGGGGCTGCAGCACGGGCCAGAACGTGAGCACGATGCAGCAGAGGATGCCGATCACGGCGAAGACCACGACGAACGGCCAAGGCCACACCATGAACAGGAAGCATGAGAGGGACAGCACGATCGTCCAGCTGTAGAACACCGCCACTGCAGTGTACGTGTTGTGGCCGAGACCGAGCAGACGATGGTGCAGATGCTTGCGGTCCGGGCTGAACGGGCTCTTTCCTGCGCCAACGCGTCTGATGACCGCCAGAGCGAAGTCGACGAAGGGCAGTGAGAGCACGACGACGGGCACCAGCAGCGGCAGCCAGACGCTTGAGTCCGAGAGCGTCTGCGGGTCGATCTGACCGGTGACCGAGATCGCGCTCACCGCCAGCAGCATCCCCAGCAGCATCGCGCCGGAGTCACCCATGAAGATCTTGGCCGGGTGCCAGTTCCAGGGCAGAAAGCCGACGCATCCGCCGATCAGCAGCGCGGCGACCAGCGTCGCGAGGTTGAAGTAGTCGGTCGGCGAGGTGCGCACCGTCAGCAGATAGACGTAGAGGAAGAACACGCCTGAGGCGAGCAGGATGACGCCTGCGACCAGCCCGTCGAGCCCGTCGATGAAGTTGACGGCGTTCATCGTGAGCACGATGAGAATCGTGGTGAGCAGCGCGCTGACGACCCCCGAGCCGATCAGCGTGCCGCCGATCGGCAGCGACACGATCTGAAACCCCTGCCAGGTGAGGATGCCTGCCGCAAGAAACTGCCCCGCCAGCTTGGCGTACCAGACCATGTCATAGAGATCGTCGAAGACACCGATGAAGACGATCAGCAGGCTGGCCGCCGCCAGAGCGGCCATCTGACCCGGGTGTCTGAAGACCTCGCTGAACCACTCGATGCGGCTCGCCGTGAACAGCCCCAGCATGATGCCGATGAAGATGGCCACTCCCCCGAGTCTGGGCGTCGGGCGGGTGTGCACATCTCGCGCTCTGATGGCGGGATAGATGTGAAAGCGGAGCGCAAAGCGCAGCACGGCCCAAGTCAGCCCCCACGTCGCGACGGCGGCGACGAACGCGACCAGCGCATAGCCCTTCACTCGGTCAGCACCTTGCCGTCGCCGATCACCTCGGCGAGCTGCTCAGGGGTGACGCCGCCCTGCCGCACGATCCGCACCGCGCCGTTCACCTCGAAGAGCGTCGCATCAATGATGGTCGACGAGAGTCCGCTGTGACTGGTGCCATGGTCGAGGTAGACCTCGACGCTGTCGCCGAGCTGCTGCTGTGCGTCGTTGATCGTGGTTGCGGCCGGCTGGCTGTGCCGATTCGCCGAAGACACCGCGAGGGGCCCCGTCTCTTCGAGCACGGCGAGGGCAACCGGCTCGTCGGGAATGCGCAGCGCAACAGTGCCCTGCGTGTCGCCGAGGTCCCAGTTCAGGCTGCTGCGTGCGTTGAGAATGATGGTGAGCGCGCCCGGCCAGAACTTCTCAGCTGCCCGTTCGATGGGTTCGGGCACGTCTTCGGCCAGAGCATGCAGGCTGTTCAGACTCGGAATCAGCACCGGCGGCGGCGACTGACGTGTGCGCCCCTTCGCCTCGAGCAGCGCGTTGACCGCGTCTGGAGAGAAGGCGTCGGCGGCGATGCCGTAGACCGTGTCGGTGGGCATCACGACCAGTCGTCCGCGCCCGATGGCTCGGCGGGCCTCTCTCGTTCCGGTCAGTAGCTGCTCAGTGTCGCTGCAGTCGAACACGCTGCTCATGTCGAAGTCTCCTCGGGGTGTCTGTAGCAGTCTAGTCGCCGAGTCTGCGTGTGCCCTGTGTCGACTCGCGACCGAGTGCGTTCAGCGGCTCAGTGGCGCGACGGGTGTCGGGCTTCGGTGAATCGATCACGACCGGTCAGATCACGATGCGTCTGTGCTGCCTCGAACCCCGCCGTTTCGAGCAGCATGCGCACGTCCGAGCCCTGCTGCTCGGTGTGCTCCAAGAGGATGCTCCCTCCGGCCCGCAGCGCGGCGAACGCGGGCGCGACCAGCTCACGGATGAAGTCGAGACCGTCGGCGCCGGAGTAGAGCGCCGTGTCGGGGTCGGCTCGTGCCTCGGGCTCGAGCGGGATGTCTCCCGTCGGCACGTATGGCGGGTTCGACACGATCAGATCGAACGTGCCTGCTGACTCTGCCACGGGCCGGCCAGGCGTCATCTGCGCTGCCGCCTGTGCCCGTGACCGTGGGTGCGCTGGCAGCAGCGATGAGGAGGCGACGGCGAGGTCAGCGATCGCATCACCGGCGACGAGCTCGACGGTGCTGTCGGCCGCTGCCAGGGCATCGGTGTAGGCGACGATGTTGCGCCGCGCCCACGCTTCGGCGGCGGTCTCGAGTTCGACGGTGCGCACGTGCGTGTGCGGCAGCTCGGTGGCGATCGCGAGGCTGATCGCGGCCGAACCGGTGCCCGCTTCGAAGACTCGGAGGCGTCGTGGGGCGACGTCGCGTCGAGTGCCGTCTGTCAGGGCCTGGTCGACAGCGGCTGCGTCGTCACGGTCAGAGTCGGAAGTCTGCTCGGCGGCACGACGCTCGCTCAGCAGTTCGAGTGCGCGTTCGACCAGCAGCTCGGTCTCTGGGCGCGGCACGAACACGCCCTCCCCGATTGACAGATCAAGCGCGCGAAAGGGCGCCCTGCCGAGCACATGCTGCAGCGGGATGCGCCGCGCGCGTCGTTCGGTCAGCGTCTCGATGGTGTGCATCTGCTCGGCGCTCACCCGGAGTCGACCGGTGAGCTCGGCCAGGCTGAGGTCACCCAGGCTCACGTCGAGCACGTGCGCGACGATCTGTCGAGACTCGGCCCGAGCCGGGCCGACACCGGCCTCGGCCAGCCGCTGCAGCATCCGCAGGACCACCGGCCCCACCTCGCTGCCGCCAGCTGGATCGGTCACTGCCCCAGTGCCTCGAGACGGTGCGTCTCATCGGCGGCCACAGCTGACTCGATCACGGGATCGAGCTCGCCGTTCATCACCTGATCGAGGTTGTAGGCCTTGAACCCGGTGCGGTGGTCGGCAATGCGGTTCTCTGGAAAGTTGTAGGTGCGGATGCGCTCCGAACGGTCCATCGAGCGAATCTGACTGTGGCGCTGCTCGCTGGCTGCGGCGTCGAGCTCTTCCTGCTGTTTGGCGAGCAGGCGGGCCCGCAGCACGCGCATGGCGGCGTCACGGTTCTGGATCTGGCTCTTCTCGTTCTGCATCGACACCACGATGCCGGTCGGCAGGTGGGTGATGCGCACCGCCGAGTCGGTCGTGTTGACCGACTGACCGCCGGGGCCGGACGAACGGTAGACGTCGATGCGCAGATCGTTCTGATTGATCTGCACCTCTTCGGGCTCGTCGACCTCGGGGAACACCAGCACTCCGGTGGTCGAGGTGTGGATGCGACCCTGGCTCTCGGTGACCGGCACACGCTGTACGCGGTGCACGCCGCCTTCGTACTTGAGGTGCGCCCAGACGCCCTCAGCCGGGTTGTTCGAACGACCCTTGATAGCCACCGAGACGTCTTTGTACCCGCCGAGGTCGGATTCGGTGGAGTCGAGCATCTCGACCTTCCACCCCTTCTTCTCGGCGTAGTGCATGTACATGCGCAGCAGGTCGCCGGCGAAGAGGGCGGACTCCTCGCCGCCCTCACCGCCTTTGATCTCCATGATCACATCACGGCCGTCATCGGGATCGCGCGGAATCAGCAGTCGACGCAGGCGTTCGGCCGACGCGGTGAGCTCGGTCTCAAGACCGGGCACCTCCTCGGCGAACGAATCGTCTTCTTTGGCCAGCTCACGCGCGGCCTCGAGGTCTTCGTCAGTCTGCCGCCAGTGCTCGTAGGCGACCTTGATCGCATTGAGCTCGTTGTACCGACGACTGAGCTTTTTGGCCAGGGCCGGCTTGGTGTGCACCACCGGGTCGGCCAGCTGCACCTGCAGATCAGCGTGCTCGGCGAGCAGTTTGTCGACGGAGTCGAACATCGAGCTCACAGTCGAGGCCTCGCTCAACGCTGGCGCAGGCCGGGCACGTCATGTGCCTGCATGCGCATCAGGAACTCGACGTTCGACTTGGTCTCTTTCAGACCGTTGAACACGATCTCGATGGCCTGCTGCGGTTCGAGGCCGCCCAGTGCGCGACGCAGCTTCCAGACGATTTTGAGCTCGTCGGCCGGCAGCAGCAGCTCTTCGCGACGGGTGCCCGACGCGTTGACGTCGACCGCCGGGAAGATGCGCTTGTCGGCCAGCTGACGCGACAGGCGAAGCTCCATGTTGCCGGTGCCCTTGAACTCCTCGAAGATCACTTCGTCCATCTTCGAACCGGTCTCGACCAGCGCCGAGGCGATGATCGTCAGCGAGCCGCCGTTCTCGATGTTGCGCGCGGCGCCGAAGAAGCGCTTGGGCGGGTAGAGCGCCGAGGCGTCGACACCACCGGAGAGGATGCGACCCGAGGCCGGCGTCGACAGGTTGTAGGCACGGCCCAGACGGGTGATCGAGTCGAGCAGAACAACCACGTCGTGACCAAGCTCGACCAGGCGCTTTGCCCGCTCGATGGCCAGCTCGGCGACCGTGGTGTGGTCGTCGGCGGGGCGGTCGAACGTCGAGGCGATGACCTCGCCCTTGACCGTGCGCTGCATGTCGGTGACCTCTTCGGGGCGCTCGTCGACGAGTACGACCATGAGGTGCACCTCTGGGTTGTTCACCGTGATCGCGTTGGCGATCTGCTGCATGATGATCGTCTTGCCGGCCTTCGGCGGTGCGACGATCAGACCACGCTGACCCTTGCCGATCGGTGCGACCAGATCGATGACGCGACCGGTGAGCTTCTGCGGCTCGGTCTCGAGGCGCAGACGCTCTTGGGGGTACAGCGGCGTGAGCTTCGAGAACTCGACGCGCTGACGCGCCTCTTCGACCGTGGCACCGTTGACGGTGTCGAGCTTGACCAGTGCGTTGTACTTCTGACGGCTGCTGTTCTCGTTCTCACGCGGCTCTTTGATCGCGCCGACGACCGCGTCGCCCTTGCGCAGACCGTAGCGCTTGACCTGTCCGAGCGAGACGTACACGTCGTTCGGGCCGGGCAGGTAGCCGCTGGTGCGCACGAACGCGTAGTTGTCGAGCACCTCGAGCACACCTGCGATCGGAATCAAGGTGTCGTTCTCGGTGTACTCGGGCTCGTCTTCACGGCCGCGACGCTTGCGGTCACGGTTGCGGTTGCGGTTGCGGTTGCGGCCACGACGCTCGTCGTTGTCGTGATCGTCGCGACGCGAGTTGTCGTCGCCCTTCTCACCGCGTTCGCGACGGTCGCCCTTCTCGTGGCGGTCGTGCTTGTCATTCTTGTCGTTCTTGTCGCTGCGATCGTTCTTGTCGCTGCGGTCGTTGTTCTCGTCTTTGGCGTCTTTGCCCTCAGCCGACTCGTTGTCGTTCTGACGGTCGTTGTCACGCCCACGGCCACGCCCGCGCCCACGGCTGCGACGCCCTTCGCGGTGCTCATTGCGGCCCTCGTGGCCCTCGGTCTCACTGTCGGCGCTCTCGCCGTTCGACTCTGCTGAGGTGTTCTCTGCGTCAGTGCGCTGCTCGCTGCGGCGACCGCGCTTCGATTCGCGCTGCTCACCTGCCTGCGCCGTCTCGGACTGTGCGTTCTCAGCCGGCTCGTCGCTCTGAGCCGTCGCGTCTGCGGCGACCTCGTCGTGCGTGGCGTCGCTCTGGCTGCTGTCGGCATGTCGAGCGGCGGTCTGCTTCGAGCTGGCACGACGCGGGGCGCGCGCCTCGGTGCGCGGTGTCTCGGCCGTGCTCTGCTCAGCCTGAGCGCCGGGTGCGTCGAGCACCTCGACGGTGACCTCGGCGTTGACGCCATCGGCCACATCGGTCGTGGGCAGCGTCGCCCGACGCGAGCGGCGACCCGTGGTGGCACGGCGTGTCTGCGGCGCCTCGGCGGCCGGCTCGGCCTCGGCTGTGGCGGCGGCCGCAGTGGGCTGCTCGGTGGTGCTCGCTGCAGCTGCTGGCTCAGCGTCTCTGGTGTTGGTCGGCTCAGCGTTCGATGCGCCGGCCAGCTCGGCACGGCGATCGGTGATCGCTGAGATCAGTTCGCTCTTGCGGAGCTTCACGCCTGAGAGCCCCAGCTCTGCGGCGATGCTCTGCAGCTCTGCCACGCGCAGGGTGGTCAGCTTCGGCGTCTGGGTGGTGTTCTTGACATCAGTCACAGGAGGTTTTCCTCTCGCCTTGCCGTTTCGGCCAAGGAGATTCATCGATCGGTGGTCCCGATCGTCATTACAGAAGGGCACACATCTGAGAAAACGTGAGGTGCCGCTGGATCATGACCGAGAGCAGAGCTCTCAAAGTCACAGCTCTACTGTAGCACCCTCAGCGGCGATCGCCACCCGATGCGACTTCCATCGCACGGGCGTGTCATTCGAGGCGGAATCGACCAGGCCATCCGCCGCTGCCACGGCGTCGGCCTCAGCCGAGCTGGTCGCGAGCACGAGCACGGTCGGCCCCGCCCCGCTCAGCGCAGCCGCATGCCCCTGCGTGCGCAGATCGGTGATCATGCGATCGGTCGCCGGCATCGCCTGCGCACGGTACGGCTGATGCAGGCGGTCTTCGGTCGCTTCGAAGAGCAGGCTCGGGTCTTCGCCGAGAGCATGCACCAGCAGCGCCGAACGCGACAGGTTGAACACGGCGTCGGCGACCGGCACGCTCTCTGGCTGGAGCATGCGCATGGCGCTCGTCTTGGTCGTGTAGTCAGGCACCAGCAGTACCGCATGGATGCTCTCGTCGACCGTCATGGAGGCGCAGCGAGGGAGCCCCTCGGCATCGGTGTAGGCGATGGTCGCGCCGCCGTAGACGGCCGGAGCCGCGTTGTCCGGGTGCCCCTCGCAGGCGCTGGCCAGCCGGAAGACCTCGTCGCGGTCGGGCTGCCCGCCGGTGTGCAGTGCGAGCGCCGCGGCGACTCCGGCGACCACGGCCGACGCCGACGATCCGAGCCCTCCCGACTGCGGCACGCCGTTCACCGCACGCAGATGCGCCCCAGAGAGGCTGCCTCCGAGCTGCGCCGTGGTCTGCAGCAGGATGCGCACGAGAAGGTTGCGGCGGTCACGCGGCAGCCACTTCGCTCCCGCGCCCTGCACGTCGACCGTGAACCGGCCGGAGTCGTTCGGGACGACCTCGACTTCGTTCCACAGGTCGACGGCGATGCCGAGCGAGTCGAAGCCTGGCCCCAAATTGGCGCTGGTGCCCGGAACACGGACGCGCACAGACATGTCAGTCTCCCTCGACGCGCATGACGCCGATCACGGCGCGTACGGCAGAGGCCTCGGCCAGCTGCTCGACGGTGCGCTGCAGTCGGCCTTCTGTGGCACGGTGCGTGACCACGACGAGGCTGGCGTCTGCGGCGGAGTCGGCCAGCTGCTCCTGGTGCAGCGCACGAACCGAGATCTCGTTGCCTGCGAAGACAGCCGAGATCTGTTCGAGCACGCCGGGCTCGTCGGCTACGTGCAGGGTGATGTGCCAGCTCGACTCGACCTCTGAGATGTCGGCGATGCGCAGGTTCGCGTCGAAAGAGACGAACTCGGCCGGAGCACCGCGCACGATGCGCTTGGCGGCGAGCACGAAGTCGCTGAGCACGGTCGATGACGTCTCGACACCGCCGGCTCCCGCCCCATAGAACATCAGATCGCCGGCGTCGAGAGCCTCGACGAAGATCGCGTTCTTGCCGCCGTGCACCGCGGCGAGCGGGTGATCTGCCGGCACCATCGCCGGATACACGCGCACGTTGACCGCATCGCGTTCGCCCGGTTTCGCAGGCAGCCGCTCGGCGATCGCCAGCAGCTTCACCACGTAGCCGTCGCGTTTCGCGGCGACCAGCTGTTCGGTGGTGAGCTGTGTGATGCCCTCGGTGTGCACTGCAGACCGAGGCACGTGCGTGTGGAACGCGAGACCGGCCAGAATCGTCGCCTTGGCTGCTGCGTCATGCCCCTCGACGTCGGCACTCGGGTCGGCTTCGAGGTAGCCCAGACGGCTGGCCTCGGCAAGGGCCTCTTCGAGCGTGATGCCTGCGGTGTCGATGCGGTCGAGGATGTAGTTCGTGCTGCCGTTGACGATGCCGAGCACGCGGTTGATGCGGTCGCCCACGAGAGAGTCCTGCAGCGGCCGAATGATCGGGATCGCGGCCGCCGCGGCCGCCTCGTACCAGGTTTCGGCGCCGCCGCGGCGCCCGGCCTCGAAGATGTCGACCTGATGCGCGGCCAGCAGAGCCTTGTTCGCGGTGATGACGTCTTTGCCGTCGCTGAGCGCGCGCTCGATGTACGTGCGTGCTGGCTCGATGCCGCCGATCAGCTCGATCACGATGTCGGCCTCGTCGATGAGGCGGTCTGCGTCGGTGGTGAACAGCTGCTGTGGCAGCTCGACGTCACGGTGACCGTGCAGGTTTCGAACCGCGATGCCGATCAGCTCGAAGTCGGCACCGATGCGCTGCGCGAGCTCGGCACGCCGCTCGATCAGCTGGCGGGCCGTCTGAGCGCCGACCGAGCCGGCACCGAGCAGGGCCACTTTCAGCGTGCGGTGAGTCATCTGTCCTCCGTCTTGTTCGTGATCTCGAGACCGGCGTCACGGCGCAGCAGCGTCTCGATGCTCTCACCGTGCACCAGCAGGTGCGCGGCTCCGTCCCAGACGCCCACGACTGCCGGGCGCGGAAGCATGTTGTAGTTCGACGACAGCGAGAAGCAGTACGCTCCGGTGTCGGGCACGGCGAGCAGGTCGCCCCGCCGCACGTCTTCGGGCAGGTAGTCGGCCTGCACCACGATGTCGCCGCTCTCGCAGTGTTTGCCCACCACGCGCACGAGCACCGGCTCGGCGTCGCTGGTACGCGAGGCGAGTGCGGCCTGATAGTCGGCGCCGTACAGCTCGGGGCGCGGGTTGTCGCTCATTCCCCCGTCGACGGCGATGTACCGACGCGTATTGCCGGCAAGATGATCGACCTGCACGTCTTTGATCGTGCCGGTCTCGTAGAGCGTCACACCGGCACGCCCCACGATCGAACGACCCGGCTCGATTGCGATGTGCGGCACCTGAACGCCCTGAGCGAAGCAGGCACGCTGCAGGGTCGATGCGATGTTCTCGGCCATCTGCTCGATCGGTCGCGGCTGGTCGGCCTCGGTGTAGGCGATGCCGAAGCCGCCGCCCAGGTTGAGTTCGGGAACCGGTCCGCCTTCGAGCAGCCGCTTCTGCACCTCGATGAGACGCGTGATCGCTTCGTCGAACCCGAGCGCGTCGAAGATCTGCGACCCGATGTGCGAATGCATGCCCACGAATTCGACGCGGTCGATCGCGCGCAGACGGCGCACCGCTTCGTCGACATCGGCGAGCGCCACCCCGAACTTCTGGTCTTCGCGCGCGGTGGCCAGGAACTCATGCGTCGACGCGTGCACGCCCGTCGTCACACGCAGTCGCACGCGCTGTCGATACGACGGGTCGGCCAGCGGGCTGGACGCAGTAGGCGAACCGGCTGCCGCATCCGCCGCCGTCTCGGCGACCGCGTCTTCGATCACGGCCTGCAGCAGATCGATCTCGTCGAGCGAGTCGACCACGATCGTGCCCAGGCCGATGCCGACCGCGGCGCGCAGCTCGGCATACGACTTGTTGTTGCCGTGCAGGCCGATGCGCTGCGGCGGCATTCCTGCGGCGACGGCGATCGCGAGCTCGCCACCGCTCGAGACGTCGACGTTGAGCCCGGCGTCGCGCATCCAGCGCACGACATCTGAGGTGAGCAGGGCCTTCGAGGCGTAGTAGACGGTGACGTCGGTGCCGATCGCAGCGAGTGCGTTCGCGAATGCGTCACGGATGCGCGTGGCCTGTGCGACGGCGGTGGTCCGATCGACCACGTAGAGCGGCGTGCCGAAGGTCTCTGCGAGCTCGACGACCGACACTCCCCCGATCTCGACCGCCCCAGCGGCATTTCGGGTCGCGGTGTCTGGCCAGATGGAAGGGTCGAGGGTGTTCAGGTCTTCGGGAATGGCGAGCCATTCAGGAGCCAGCGGTTCGATGTGATCTGAGTGTGAGGGCACCCGCATATTCTACGTGGTCGGCACAGCGGCCTGCCCCAGCAGGAGCAAACCTACGACCCTGCCGCCGAGAGTGCGGAAGATGTGGTGTTCGGCGATGAGCCGGAGCCGAGTCGATGCCGAGAGTACAGAAGGTGCGGCCATCAGAGACTGATAGCCACAAGTTCTGCCAACTCGACGAAAAACCGGACAAAACCGCGGACCACACCACCCGGAGCCCGAAGTCACACCGCCGAAAGTACAGAAGATGCGACCACCAGAGCCCGATAGCCACAAGTTCTACCAACTCGACGAAAAACCAGACAGAACCGCGGACCACACCACCCGGAGCCCGAAGTCACACCGCCGAAAGTACAGAAGGTGCGGCCATCAGAGACTGATAGCCACAGGTTCTGCCAACTCAGCACGAAGTCGAAGACGACAACAACAACAAAGACAAACCAGGCAGAATCACATGCGCTCTGGGGCAGAGACGCCCAACAGATTCAGGCCGTTGCGCAGAACCTGTCCCGCGGCATCGTTGAGCGCCAGGCGCGCAGCGTGCACCGGCTCGACCGCTCCGTTGCTGAGCGGAATCACGCGGCAGTTGTCGTACCAACGGTGGAAATCGCTTGCGAGCTCTTCGAGATAGCGGGCCACGCGGTGCGGCTCGCGGAACTCCGCGGCCTTCGCCACCACGGCCGGGAACTGCGCGATCTTCGCGATCAGCTCGGTCTCGGTGGCGTGCGTGAGAGTCGACGGGTCGAAGTCGAAGGCCGAGACGGTGACCCCGGCAGCCGCCGACTTCGCAGCCGCGGCGCGCACCTGTTCGACGGCCTGCCCGGGCAGTGCCACGGCGATGCCCGCGGCAGCGGCGTTCAGCCCCACGTTGTGCGTGCGGGCATGCGCGTACTGCACGTAGAACACGGGATTGTCATTGGTACGGCTGCGCAGTTTCTCGCCGTCGAGATTCAGTGGAGAGTCTGCGGGGTACCGCGCCAGCCAGTAGCGCATCGCGTCGCTGCCGATCCAGGAGAGCAGATCGTCGAGCTCGATGATGTTACCTGCACGCTTCGAGAGCTTGGCTCCGTTGAGGTTCACCAGCTGCCCGATCAGCACGCTGATGTTCGTCTCGGGATCGTCGCCCGCCGCGGCCACGATCGCCTTCAGCCGGTTCACGTACCCGTGATGATCGGCGCCCAAGAAGTAAATGGCCTGCTCGTACCCCCGGCGGCGCTTGTCGAGATAGTACGCGGCATCGGCGGCGAAATACGTCTCTTCGCCGTTGGAGCGCACGACCACGCGGTCTTTGTCGTCGCCGAAGTCAGAGGTGCGCACCCAAGTCGCACCCTCCTGCTCGAAGACGCGACCCTGATCTCGCAGGTGCTGCACCGCATCCTGAATCAGGCTCGTACCGGTCTCGGGGTTGATCGCGTGCAGGCGACGTTCGCTGAACCACACGTCGAAGTGCACGTTGAACGTGTCGAGCGAGTGCTTGATCTCGGCGAGCTGCTTCGCGTAGGCGAGCTCGCGTGCGGTCGAGAGCTGCTCGTCGGCCGGCAGATCGAGAATGTCGGGTCGCTCGCCTTTGACGTAGGCGGCGAGGTCCTGGATGTACTGCCCCGGGTAGCCGCCCTCGGGCGTGGGCTCACCCTTGATCGCGGCGAGCACCGAGTCGGCGAACCGATTCATCTGACTGCCGGCGTCGTTGATGTAGTACTCGCTGACGACCTTCGCGCCGGATGCCCTGAGCAGCCGAGCGATCGAATCGCCCAGCGCCGCCCACCGAGTGTGCCCGATGTGCAGCGGGCCGGTCGGGTTGGCCGAGACGAACTCGAGGTCGATCGAGTGACCGGCGAGCGCCTCGTTGTCTCCGAAATGGTCGCCCTGGTCGATGACCGTCGGCAGGATGCTGGCTCCCGCAGCAGCGTCGAGCGTCACGTTGATGAACCCCGGGCCTGCGACGTCGACCTCGGCGATGCCGTCGACGTCGCGCAGACGCCCGGCGATCGTCTCGGCGAGCGCACGCGGAACCAGCCCGACGCGCTTGGCGTGCTGCA
Source organism: Pseudoclavibacter sp. CFCC 14310 (assembly GCF_008831165.1). Taxonomy (NCBI): domain Bacteria; kingdom Bacillati; phylum Actinomycetota; class Actinomycetes; order Micrococcales; family Microbacteriaceae; genus Pseudoclavibacter; species Pseudoclavibacter sp. CFCC 14310. Next base: position 40,585 of record NZ_WBKC01000005.1, read on the forward strand.
GCGCGACGTTGGTCGCCCAGTCACCGTGGTCGCGGCTCTTCGGCCGGTCGATGCGCGGGGCCGGCACCGAGGTGAGCTCGGCCGGCACGTCGCCTGACTCGGCGAGGCCGTGCAGGATGTCGACGATGGTCTGCGAAAGATCTTCAGGGGTCACGAGGGCCTATTCTAGCGACTGCGAGCGCGCCGCGCCCTGCATGGGCTGCGATCGATGCTATTCTGATGGGCGTCTGTGTGCGCCTGCGATGTGGGTGCGTGCGGTCTGCGCCCATAGCTCAGCTGGATAGAGCGTTGGTTTCCGGTACCAAAGGTCAGGGGTTCGAATCCCCTTGGGCGCACCGAATGCTGATAGCCGGTGTACCCGACGGTGTGCCCAAGGTGCAGCCGAGCCGGTGCTCGGTCAGCCCGACACCGGCTCGGCACTTCTGCTCCTCGCGCGTTCCTAGCGCCTCATTCCCCTGTCGAGGTCGAGGCATCGCTGGCCGGCCCGGTCGAATCGATCGTCAGCACGAACACCAGGGCCTCATGCTGCATCACCGCTCCGTCGCTGCTGCCATACGCCTCTGACGGCGGCACCACCGCCACCACCGTCGAGCCGACTTTCTGCCCGACCAGCGCCTTCACGAATCCGGGAATCAGCCCTGACTCGTCTGCAGTGCTCGATGCCGCGTCGCCGCCGTAGTTGCTCTCGACCTGCTTGCCGTCGCGCAGCTTGGTGAGCTGGTAGTGGAACGACACGCTGTTGCCCGCCGCCACCGTCTCTCCGTCACCCTGCTTGATGACCTTGACCTGTGTGGTCTTCGGCGTGACACCGGTCGTGATCGTGGTCGTGGGGTTTCCGGAGTCGTCGAGGGTCACAGTCGGAAAATCGGCATCGCCGAATGTGTCAGACAGCTCAGGATCGCTCGACTGCACGAGCCCGATGACGTCGACCACCATCGCCAACGGGGCGGAGTCGTCGAGACCGAAGTAGCTGCTCGCATTGCCCGCGCCGAGAAGGTCGGAGGCACTGCCGGTGATGCTCAGGCGAGTTCCGATCTTCTTGCCGTCGATCTGATCGGGCAGCGAGCTGAAGTACTGCTTCCACGACGCCAGGCTCGACGTGGTGTTGTAGGGCGAGAGATCTTTCTGATTGGTCGGGTCGTAGAGTGCCAGCCCGATCTCGACGTTGTCGTCTTTGCCGACGGTGTCGCCGTCGCCGTCGATCAGCGTCTTGACCTGCACCTTCGAGGTGTCGACGTCGCCCGAGACGCTGACGGCCGCCGCCGTGCCGAAGTCACCCGTGACGTCGACGCCGTTCGACCCGTTTGAGCATCCGGCCAATCCCACCATCGTCGCCGCGATCACTCCGGCTGTGAGCAACTTGCGCACGCTACCACTCTCCTGTCTCTGGCCATGTCGCAGCATGGCCTCGTCATCGTCTCAGATTCTGCTTCGATCGCTCCATTCGACGGATGCCATGGAGCCCCGGTCTTTCGGCTGGCGTGGGCCAGTATGTCTGAGGCGTTCGATCAATCCTGACCGCTGCGCATTCCGGTGACTCATGACTGCACTGTGAATTCGCTGAGCGTCTGTGCGCAGAGTGCCGTCCGAAGCACGCCGCCTCGGCACGGCAGCAAAAAGTGGCGCCGGCGAAAGCCGACGCCCCCTTCTGCCTCAACGAACGAAGCTCAGGCTCACTTCTTGGCGCCGGCAGCCTCGCGCTCGGCTTTCGCCGTGAGCTCGCTGGCAGCGGCCTGCGCACCGTGCGCCTCGCGTTCGTCGCGCGTCAGACGACGCAGCTGCGTGACGTGACCGGGGTTCAGTTCGTCAAGCGACGAGACGCCGAGCAGCTTCATGGTGCGGATGATCTCGTCGCGCAGAATCTGGATCGTGCGATCGACGCCCTGACGGCCACCGGCCATCAGCCCATACAGGTAGGCGCGGCCGATGAGCGTGAAGTTCGCGCCCTTGGCGATCGCCGCGACCACGTCGGCTCCAGACATGATGCCGGTGTCGACGCCGATCTCGGTGCGGTCGCCGACGGCTTTGACCACGTCGGGCAGCAGCTGGAACGGCACGGGGGCACGGTCGAGCTGGCGGCCGCCGTGGTTCGAGAGCACGATTCCGTCGACCCCCGCAGCGACCAGGTTCTTCGCGTCTTCGACGTTCTGCACGCCCTTGATCACGAGTTTGCCGGGCCACATCTCACGAATGACGTCGAGGTCATCGAAGCTGATGGTGGGGTCCATGGCGCTGTCGAGCAGCTCGCCGACCGTTCCGCCGGTCGAACTCAGCGAAGCGAACTCCAGTTCAGGAGTGGTGAGGAAGTCCCACCACCACCATGGCCGCGGAATCGCATTGATGACGGTGCCGAGCGAGATCTGCGGCGGAATCGAGAATCCGTTGCGCTTGTCTCGCAGGCGCTGCCCGGCGACCGGGGTGTCGACGGTGAAGAACAGTGTGTCGAACCCGGCTTTGGCCGCGCGACGAGTGAGCTCGTAGCTGATCTCACGGTCACGCATCACATAGAGCTGGAACCAGTTGCGCCCGTTGGGGTTGGCCGCTTTGACGTCTTCGATCGACGTGGTGCCCAAAGTCGACAGCGTGAACGGGATGCCCGCGGCGCCAGCAGCGCCGGCACCGGCGACCTCGCCCTCAGTCTGCATCAGGCGTGTGAACCCCGTGGGCGCGATGCCGAACGGAAGCGCAGACGAACCGCCGAAGATCTCGCAGCTCGTGTCGACATCCGTCGCCGGGTGCAGCACAGACGGATGCAGCTCGATATCGCGGAACGCCTGCCGGGCACGACGCAGCGAGATCTCATCTTCGGCCGCGCCATCGGTGTAGTCGAAGGCGGCTCGTGGGGTGCGCCGCGCTGCAATGCGGCGCAGATCCCAAATGGTCAGAGCCGAGTTGAGCCGCCGGCGGCGACCATTCAGATCGATAGGTTTGAAATGCAGCAGATCGAAGATCTCGCTGGGCTTGGGAAACTGCCTTGTCACCATGTTCGCCACTCTCCTATGAATCGCTGTCAGCGGCCCGCACGCCGATGTGGTCGGGCCACCAGTTCGTTTCGGTCAGCCTAATGAGTGGCAACGACGAAAGAAAGGGTTGCCTCGCCTCACTCATCACGCTATGAGTTGGTTCGCACTCTTCGGCCGACGGTCAGCAGTTCGCGTCGTCGTCGAGAACGACGGAATGCCAAGAAAGAACAGACGGGCTGTCCACTGCCGCTTGACTCTGCCGCGACGTCAACCGACAAAGTGGTAACCATGAACACGAACGCCGAGCCGTCAGGAGCAGTGACATGCGCGAATGGCCGATCAGAGATGTCGCCCGAGCTACTGGGCTCACCAGCAGAACCCTTCGACACTACGAGCAGATCGGGCTGCTTCGGCCCGCACGGGTGGCCCCAAACGGCTATCGCTTCTATGGCGAGCCCGAGCTGTCCCGTCTGTACAGGATTCTCTCGCTGCGCGCGCTCGAGCTGCCGCTTTCCAGCATTCGGATCGCTCTCGACGACGAAACGGCACTCGCCGACGTGGTGCGATCTCATCTCACACTGCTGGAAGACAAGAGAGCACGAGTCGAGCGACAGATCACTGCTGTCGAACAGACGCTCAGGGCGATCACAGAGGGAGAGAATATGACCATCAGACAGATGTTCGCCGGCTTCGACCAGAGTGAGCACGAGACCGAGGTGCGGCAACGCTGGGGCGACGAGGCTTGGGACCAGAGTGCGAAGCGTCGGCAGCGCCTGAACGATCAGGAGCGACGCGCCGACGACGAGCACAGCCTCGAGATCAACGAGGCTCTTCGTCGCGCAGCCGAAGCAGGCGATGACCCCGCAGGAGAACCGTTCCAAGCGCTCGTGGCCGCGCACCACCGTTGGGTCACCGACTTCTGGGGCGGCCGAGTCCCGGATCAGGCCGCCTACATCGGCCTCTCAGAGCTCTATGTCGCCGACGACCGATTCGCCGCGGTGTACGGAGGCAGAGAGAACGCAGAGGTCATCCGGACCGCCATGCAGACCTGGATCGCGCAACGGACTGAGTCAGCGGCCTGGGTCAGCGGCCTGAACACGCCGACGCGTCGCGGTGCGTGACGGGGATGCGGGAGTCACCCTGGTGGGTCTGCCTCCAGAACTGGGTCAGGCCGTTGTCGACCTGCTCGACATCACGCTCAGTGCCCAACAGCTCGAACCGATACAGTTCGGGCACCTGACACTTGGTCGCGATGATCGGCCCGGCATAGCAGTAGTACTCGCCGAAGTTCGTGTTGCCCGCGGTGATCACGCCGCGCAGCAGGCCTCGATTGACCGGGTCGTTGAGAAAGCGGATCACCTGTTTGGGCACGGCGCCATTGCGCACGCCGCCGCCATAGGTCGGCAGCACCAGCACGAAGGGACGCGAGACGCGCAGCATGCCCTCGGTGCGTGGGCGCAGCGGGATGCGCACAGCGTCGTGGCCCACACGCTCCACGAAACGACGGGTGTTCTCAGAGACGCTCGAGAAGTAGACCACCTCGGGTGACTCGTCTGCCCGAAGCTCTCGCACCGTCGCGGTGGTCGTCGACTGCATCACTTGTCCGACCTCATCCGTCTGCCCGACCTCATCCGTCTGCCCAACCTCCATATGTAGTGCCTCAGGCTCTCGTAACCCACAACATGTAGTATCCGCCGTTTCTCTGCGAAACAGATCAGGCGCTCCGAAGAGAACGATCTGGAATGCCGCACTTCGTGCGGGAAGAACAGGCCGATGACGACGACTCTGTGGGATCGTCGGCATCGGCCTGTGGTCTGGGATGCGCGCTGTCGCCTCGGCGACTCAGCGCGTCGATCCGAGCCGCGCGTCTTCGTTCTTCTCACGAAGGGCGGCTTCGGCCTCCTCTTCGCTGTGATGACGACGCAGTATCGTGAACAGCGCACTCGACGGCCCGAACAGGTACACGATGCCGAACGCGACGCCCAGCACCACACCGATCATGCCGCCCGACGAGGTGTCGAACGCATAGCTGAGCAGAATGCCGACCAACACGCAGACGGCAGCGATCAGCGGTGCCAGCCAGAGCATCCGCCAGATGCTCGACGTGAGCAGACGGGCGGTCGCACCGGGCACGATCAGCATCGACACCGCAAGGATCACGCCGACCGCCTGGAACGACACGACGACGGTCACCGCCAGCGCACCGAGCAGCAGACTGCTCAGCACGCGCGTCGACAGTCCCAGCGAACGGGCGTGAGTGGGGTCGAAGGCGAACAGGGTGAGGTCACGACGCTTCAGCAGCACGACGACAACAGTGATCGCACCGAGAACGATCACCTGCCACATGTCTGTCTTGGTGATGCCCAGCAGGTTGCCGAAGAGGATGTGATTCAGATCGGTCTGGCTGGGAGTGATCGATATCAGCACGGTACCGAAGGCGAACAGCGTCGTAAACACGATGCCGATCGCGGCATCCTCTTTCACCAGCCGCTGCCCGCGCATGCCTCCGATCAGGGTCACGGCGATCGCAGCGAAGAGCAGCGCGCCGACGGCGAAGGGAACTCCCCAGATGTACGCGAGCACCACGCCGGGCAGCACCGCGTGCGAGATCGCGTCACCCATCAGCGACCAGCCGATCAGCACCAGCCAGCAGCTGATCACGCCGCAGACGAGGGCGGTGACCATGCCGACGATCAGCGCGCGCTGCATGAAGGCATACTGCCAGGGGTCGACCAGCAGCGAGATCAGGTCGTTCATCGGATCACCTCTCTGGCCTCGTCGGCGCTCAGGTCGAACGCGCGGGCCAGGTTCTGCGGCTCCAGCACCGTCTTGGTCTCGCCATGCATGAGCACCGTGCGGTTGATCAGCACCGACTCGGCGCAGAGCGCAGGCAGCGAGTGCAGGTCATGTGTGGCGACCAGAATCGTCGCGCCATCGGCGACGAGATCGTGCAGCACGCTGACGATCGTGGCCTCAGACCGCTTGTCGACGCCGGCGAAGGGCTCGTCGAGCAGCAGCACACGTGCATGCTGAGCCAGGGCCCGGGCGACGAAGACGCGTTTGCGCTGACCGCCCGAGAGCTGCCCGATCTGTCTTTTGGCGAGACCGGTGAGTTCGACGCGCTCGATCGCCTCGGCGACCGCCTCACGGTCGACCGCGCGCGGGTGACGCAGCCAGTTCTGGTAGCCGTAGCGGCCGAGCATGACGACGTCCTGCACACTCAGAGGAAACGTCGTGTCGATGTCGTCATGCTGCGGTACGTATCCGATCATGCCGGCGCGGCGCGCCTTGACAGACGGCTCCCCGAGAAACGAGAGCCTGCCGCTGTGAATCGGAATGACGCCCATCAGCGATTTGAAGAGCGTCGACTTGCCGGCACCGTTCATGCCGACCAGACCGCAGATGCGGCCGGGCTTGATATGCACCGAGACGTCTCGCAGGGCACGCACTGCGCCATACGAGACGTTCAGATCGTCGACGGAGATGCCGTCGACAGCGGAGTCGATGCTCACTGGGCGCTGGCTCCGGTCAGACCGTCGGCGATGGTGTCGGCGTCGTGCTTGAGCAGGTCGACGTATGTGGGCACCGGACCGTCTTTCTCAGACAGCGAGTCGACGTAGAGCAGGTGTTCGGGATCAGTCTCGAAGCGAGCGCCGGTGGCCTCGGCCACCTGTTCCATCGCCGAGGTGTTGACGGTCGACTCGCAGAACACCACAGGCACGTTTGCGGCCTTCACCTTGTTCTCGACATCGGCCTTCTGCTGCGGTGTGCCCTCTGACTCGGCGTTGACCGGCCACATGTAGATCTCGTTCAGCCCCGAGTCACGGGTCAGGTACGAGAAGGCTCCTTCGCAGCTCACCAGAGTGCGCTGCCCCTCGGGAACGCTCGACAGGCGCTGCTCCAGACTGTCTGAGACGCCCTGGAGCTGCTTTTTGTAGTTCTCGCCGTTCTGTCTGTAGTCGGCGGCGTGGTCGGGGTCGAGGTCGCTGAAGGCCTTGACGATGTTGTCGACGTAGATCTGCCCGTTCTTCGGCGACATCCATGCATGGGGGTTCGGTTTGCCGCTGTACTCGCCCTCGCTGATGTCGATCGGGTCGACGCCCTCAGAGAGGTCGGCGCGCTTGGCCTTCGAGTCAGAGGTGAACTTCTCGAACCAGCGTTCCAGGCCCAAGCCGTTGTTCAGAATCAGGTCTGCCTTCGAGGCCTCTTTGATATCGCTCGGGGTCGGTTCGTAGTCGTGGATCTCAGCGCCGGGCTTCGTGATCGACTCGACTTTCAGATGGTCGCCGGCCACATTCTCGGCCATGTCGTCAAGCACGGTGAACGTGGTGAGCACGAGAGGCCTGCCGTCGCCGTCAGCCGACTTCTGCTCACTGCCGCCGTTCGAGGTGCAGGCGCTCAGAGATGCGACCACCACCGTCGCGGCGGCAGTCGCGGTCACGACGCGCAGGAGTCTTGATTTTGCCCACATATACAGGTGTCCTTTCACAGACGATCGAGTATTCGCTTTCATGCCAGCGCACCCAGTCGGGATTGCAGCGACAGCATCCACCGTAACCCAAACTGTTCGGTTACCCGAACTTTTATTTCAATGTGCTAGAACTAATTGCAGATGGACGTGCAAGGCTCGCCCACCACGCGCGAGCCTGCGGCTCGTGATCACCGGGAGTGCATGTAGAGGAGCACGCGAAATGTCCATCGAATCTGAGACGCGTCCGAAACGGGCCGACGGGTCGCGCAGGCGACTGATTCAGCCGGCGAACGGGCCGTCGCTGCAAGAGATCAACTCGACCGTGCGCACACCGCCCGCCCATGCCGGGTTCTGGCGAACGCTCGCCGCCTACAGCGGCCCCGGTGCGCTCGTCGCGGTCGGATATATGGATCCCGGCAACTGGGTGACCTCGATCGGCGGCGGCTCGCAGTTCGGCTATCTGCTGCTCAGTGTGATCCTGATCTCGAGCCTCACCGCGATGCTGCTGCAGTACATGGCTGCGAAGCTGGGCATCGTCACGGGCATGGATCTCGCCCAGGCGACGCGGGCGCACACGGGGCGAAAGACGGGCTTCGTGCTCTGGATCGTGACCGAGCTGGCCATCATGGCCACCGACGTGGCCGAAGTGATCGGTGCGGCCATCGCTCTGCACCTGCTCTTCGGCATGCCTCTCGTGGTGGGCGTCATTCTCACGGTGCTCGACGTGTTTCTGCTGCTCCTGCTGCTGCAGATCGGCTTTCGCAAGATCGAGGCCATCGTCGTCACGCTCATCCTCACGATCATGGTCGTCTTCATCTACGAGGTCGTCATCGCCCAGCCTGATCTGCCACAGGTGTTCGCCGGCTTCGTGCCGAAGGCCGACATCCTCAAACCTGAGCAGCTGACTCTCGCCCTTGGCATCGTCGGCGCCACCGTCATGCCGCACAACCTGTACCTGCACTCTGCCATCGTGCAGTCGCGCGACTACGCACGCGAAGACGACGTCGAGAAAAGGCGTGCGGTGCGCTTCGCGACGTGGGATTCAAACATCCAGCTCTCGGCCGCGTTCATCATCAACTGTCTGCTGCTGCTGCTCGGTGCGGCTCTGTTCTTCGGCGTCGAGAGCGACTTGGGCACGTTCGGCGCGCTGTACGACGCGCTCAAGGATTCCAGCCTCGCCGGTGCCGTCGCCAGCCCTGTGCTCAGCACGCTATTCGCCGTCGCCCTTCTCGCCTCGGGCCAGAACTCGACGATCACCGGCACGCTGACCGGTCAGGTCGTGATGGAAGGGTTCATCAAGATGCGGATGCCGCTGTGGGCCCGCCGCGTGATCACCCGAACGATCGCGGTGATTCCGGTGATCATCTGTACGGTGATGTACGGAGGCGACGAGCAGGCCCTCGACAACCTGTTGGTCAACTCTCAGGTGTTTCTCTGCATCGCACTGCCCGTCTCGATGGTGCCGCTGGTCTGGTTCACCTCGTCGAAGAAGATCATGGGCAGCTTCGCGAACCCGCGGTGGGCCGTTGTGCTTGGATGGCTCGCGACCGGCGTGCTGACCGTGCTGAACATCAAACTCATCTTCGAGACCGTCGGTGATATGTTCGGGGCGTGATTCTGACCCTTGCCGGCGCGCAGATCGATATGTTCGCCGTCGCCGTTGTGCGCGAAGTCGGAATGCTGCGCCACGACTGGGCCCTGCTCGATGCAGACGAACGGCGCCGAGCCGATCTGCTGCGCTCTCCCGCTCGGCGTGGTCTGTTCGTCGCCGCGCACGCTCGGCTGCGTCGAGAGGTCGGTGCACGTCTCGACTGTTCGCCCGCTGAGGTGCCTCTCGCACGGATGCCCTGCTCGCGCTGCGGCAGTTCGGCTCACGGCCATGGGCCTGAGACCCCGAACGGTCAGCCGGTCGCGCATGTGGCCTTGGCCGTGTAGCGATATGTGAGGCGAAGCCGTCACTACCCCACGAATTTCGCTACACGGCCCCCGCGAATACGGCCTGGACAGGCAAACAGACAGCGCAGAGAAAAGAAAAGAGAGCGGACAAGCAGGCTTCGCTCGATGACGACCGATGACAGTACGGAGCGCCGCAGCGCGGACTGAACGGACTGAACGGAGGACTGCACGGGCTGCGCGGACTGCACGGGCAGGGCGGACTGCACGGAGGTCTGCGCGGGCTGGGCGGACTGCACGGACTGCACGGAGGACTGCGCGGGCTGCGCGGACTGCACGGGCTGGGCGGACTGCGCGGAGGGCTGCACGGAATCTACCGAGATTGGACGGAATCAGCCGAAATTGGACGGAATCAGCCGATTTCGTCCGATCCAGGTCAGTCTGAGGCAATCGCCGCAGGTGCCCCCTTCGGCCGCACTGCTGTGCGCACGGCCGCGCTGCTCGGTGCCGTGCTGCTGATCTGGTTCACGCCCGAGCGAGTCGAGCGCAGCCTCGCGGCAAGGTGATGCGCGGGGCGGGAGTGCGTGGCCGGGGCCGAGCCTGATGTCGGCGGCCAGTGGCAGAATGTTCGAATGACCATCATCGCCTCTGCAGACGGATCAGCTCTCGGCAACCCCGGCCCCGCCGGCTGGGCCTGGTACGTCGACGACGACCACTGGGCGGCCGGGGGCTGGGAGCACAGCACCAACAACCGCGGCGAGCTGCAGGCCGTGCTCGAGCTGCTGAACGCGACGGCAGACCGCGACGAGCCGCTGCGCATCCTCTGTGACAGCCAGTACGTGATCAACTCGGTCACGAAGTGGATGCCCGGCTGGAAGCGCAAGGGCTGGAAGAAATCCGACGGCAAGCCGGTGCTCAACCGCGACCAGCTCGAGCAGATCGATGCGGCGCTGCAGGGGCGAGACGTGCAATTCGAGTGGGTCAAGGGGCACGCCGGGCATCACATGAACGAGGCCGCCGACGAACGCGCGCACGGTGCTGCCCTCGCCATCCAGGCGGGGCGTGCGGTGGATGCCGGGCCCGGTTTCGCCGCATCGGCTGCCCCGTCGTTCGCAGATACCGCGGCCGCGTCGACCGCAGATACCCTGGCAGATACCCCGGCGGACACCCCGTCAGACACCCCGGCAGACGCCGCCCCATCGAGTTCGGCTGCCTCGGACGCACTCGCAGCCGAACGACTGCTCGCCGACGCACGTGGCGCCCGCGACATCGCCACCGGCCGCAGCCTGCTCGACGAGGGATGCCGCATCATCGGCTCACGCGCCCTGCTGCCGGCCGCAGGCGATCAGCTCAGGTCGGCTGCGGCATCCGCCGTCACCGACGACGTCACCATCGTCACCTACGAGACCCGGTCACCGACGGTGGCCGCCCATTCGTCGGTCTGGGTTCGGCGCGAGGGGCACTGGCTGCTGAGCCTGCACCATGTCTCGTCCGGCGGGCTCGCCTGAGTCTGCCTCTGGTCACAGGTTCAGCGAAGCCCACCAGATCAGCAGCATGGTGACGCAGAACCCGCAGGCATAGTTGATCGCCAGAAAGCGCCGCCAACCGACGTTGGCCTGGGCCGAGCGCTCGTCGCTGATCGAACGAAACGGCCACACTGCGACGATGTACGGCACGACCAACAGCGCCCCCAGCGGCCCGGGCCAAGACGTGAAGAGCGTCAGCACGCCGGCCGCCGACCAGAGCCAGATGGCCAGCCGCACCGTTCGCCCCGCCCCCAGCACCGTCGCGATCGACGAGATGCCGCCCTCGCGATCAGGAATGACATCCTGCACCGCACCGAACGCATGACTGGCCATGCCCCAGAGGCCAAAGGCCACCAGCAGCGCGATCAGCGGCCAGGTGAGCTCGACGCCGGCGAAGGCGAGACCGCATACCGCCGGGGTGACGAAGTGCAGGCTCGAGGTGATCGAGTCGACGACGGGCCGCTCTTTGAACCGCAGCCCTGGCACCGAGTAGGCGACCACGAGAAACAGGCTGACGGCCAACGTGATCGCGCCGGCGACCATGGTGCCCAGATGCCAGGCGGCAACCAGCATGAGCGAGACGAACGGCGCTGCCGAGATCACGCCGCTGAGCACCACAGTGCGATGCAGCCGGGGCTCCAGCAGGGCGCCTTCCGCCCCGCCCTTGCGAGCGTTGCGCAGATCGCTCTCGTAGTCGAACACGTCGTTGATGCCGTACATGAGCAGGTTGTACGGCACCAGGAAGAACAGCGTGCCGGCCACCAGGCCCAGAGTCGGCCATGAGCCGGCAGCCGACACGGCGCTCAGTTGTGGGTCGCCGCCGCCGACGCCGAGTGCGAATGCGGCGGCGAACGGAAACGCCGTGTTGATCCAGCTCAGGGGTCGTGACGAGAGAAGCACCGTGCGTGCGGTGCGCTCATGATCACGCACGAAGACCCACAGTGCCGGCAGCAGCAGCAGCGCAGCGAGCGGGTAGGCGAAGTCCTCGATCGGAGCTCGGCCGATCTGCCAGCCGGTGCGCCCTTGGTCGGCGTAGGAGAAGAGCCCTGCCGCGATCATCACGTTGTCGAAGACCGCAGTGAGCAGCACGAGCCCCGCCAGCGCGATCGCGAATGCGCTCAGCACGCGGGTGATGCGCGGCCCCGACGAGGGCAGCGCTCCTGAGCCCGGCGCGTGCTGCGGAGGCTCCGAAGCGCGTCGAGCGCGGATGCGGCGTGCCAGCAGGCAGAGCGCCGCGGCTCCGGCGGCGACGGCGAGCATGACCAGGTTGAGCTGCGGATAGGTCATCGCTGCCGCCGTTCGAGCAGCCGCACGGCGGCACACCACAGCAGCATCGCAGACCAGCAGAGCAGCAGCAGGAACACCGGCTCTTCGATCGGCAGCTCTGGCGCGAGCAGCACCCCGAGCTGCCAGGGCCCGTCTGCCTGCCGAAAGTGTCCGTTTGCGATGCCGAACAGATCCCAGAGCACAAAGAAGACGACACCGCTGACGAGCACCATGACCGCCGTGACCGGCGCACGCCAGACGAACAGTCGCCACCGTCGGTCGAGCAGGGCGACGCCGAGCAGTGAGAGCAGCAGCAGAATCAGATACGCGGCGCTCATCGGTCGCTGCCTGCCGTCGGGCTGGGTGAGGGTTCGGGCAGCGGCCCCAGCGAGGAGTCGCCTCGCACGCGCTTCAGCATGATCTCGGCGCTGATCAGACACATCGGCAGGCCGACCCCTGGAATGCTCGATGTGCCCGCATAGTACAGCCCCGCCACCTTGCGCGAGGAGTTTCTGGCACGCAGCAGCGCACTCTGCCGCAGTGTGTGGGCTGGCCCCAATGCGCCTCCCTGCCAGGCGTTGAGATCTCTCGCGAAGTCGGCGGGAGCGACGGTGCGACGCACGACGATGCGCTCGGCCAGGTCGGGGATGTCTGCCCACTCAGAGATCTGTGCGATCGCGCGGTCGACGGCGGCCTCCACGGCCTGGTCTCCGGTGCCGTCGAGCCCTCCGGTGCCGATGCGGGTGTCTGCCGCAACGGGAATCAGCACGAACAGATTCTCATGGCCCGCCGGTGCGACGGCTGCGTCTGTGGCACTCGGTTTGCAGACGTAGCAGGATGCGGGGTCGGGGATGCCTGCGCGATCGGCGAAGATCGTGTCGAAGTTCGCCTTCCAGTCTGCGGTGAAGAAGAGCGAATGGTGTTCGAGCTGAGGCAGCCCGCCGCGAACCCCGAGCATCGCCAGCACTGCGCCCGGCCCCGGGTCACGACGCTGCCACCACGATGACGGGTAGGTGCGCAGCGGCGACGGCAGCAGCTCTGTCTCGGTGTGGTGCAGGTCTGCCGCCGACACCACGATATCGGCGAGGTGTCGACGACGACGACCGGTGTGATCGACGGTGGTCACGCCCGTCGCCTGAGCGCGCTGACGCCGTCTGCCGCCCTGGCTGCGGCCGCCCTTTGTGTCGATCGAGATCGCCCGACGATCAGTCACGACGGTCACTCCCGCATCGCGGGCGACGCGCTCGATGGCTGCGATCAGCGCGGTGAAACCTCCCTCGGGGTAGAGCACGCCGTCGTCGAGGTCGAGATGGCTCATCAGGTGATAGAGCGCAGGTGTGCGCTCGGGCGACGTACCGAGAAAGACCGCCGGGTAGCCGAGCACTTGGCGCAGCCTGCGGTCAGCGAACCGCGCCCCCACGAAGGCCTCCAGCGTCTGTGTCAGCAGACCTGGAAGACGCCGGATGTCACGCAGCACCGATGGCCGCAGCAGTGGCGTCAGCCGCTGCCACGATGTGTAGAGAAAGTGCTCCTTGGCGCTGCGGTAGGTCGCCGCCGACGAGTCCAGATATCGGCCGAGCGCCTTTCCTGCGCCGGTCTCGACGGCTTCGAACGCGGCCTGGTTCGCGCTGCGCGACCGGACGATGTCGAGCCGCGAGGCGGACTCGCCTGAGGCCGACGGTTCGAAGAACACCCGGTAGCCGGGATCGAGCGTCGTCAGTTCGAGCTGTTCCGCAGCGCTGGTGCCGAACAGTCTGAAGAAATGGTCGAACACCTCGGGCATCAGGTACCAGCTCGGCCCGGTGTCGAAGCGAAACCCGTCATGCTGCCAGGTGCCCGCGCGGCCGCCGAGCGCATCCTGCCCCTCGAGCAGCGTGACGGCGTGACCATCGCGTGCCAGGAGCGCGGCCGACGCCAGACCGGCGATGCCTCCGCCGATCACCACGGCACGCTGCCGCTGGTTCTGTGGTGGTCGCTGGTGCTTCCTCATCGTCTGCTCCCGTCGAGTGGCATCGGCGCCTTCGATCTGTCAGCCTCGCGGCCGCGTCGCCTGGCAACGCGCTCGTGCAGCATGCAGCGCGCCACGATCTGCGCCTTACGCCATCCGGGCACCCGAGTGCGGCTGGTCACGAGCATCTCGACCGGCGTCTGTCGAAGGCGCCGGGACAGCTCGGAGAACAGCGCATGCGCAGTGGCGACCGCCAGTCTGCTGCCCGCTGGCAGGTCTTCGATCGCCTCGCCGGACTGGGCGAGCTCGGCGTCGATGTCGTCGAGAATGCGATCTCGATCGGTCTCGGTCAGGCGGATGCTGCGATGCGGGCGTGCTGCCGCATCCGTCGCCGGAAGGGTCGTCTGCGCAGCCGGCGACTCATCTGCGTCGGGCCGCACCGGCTGACGATCTTCGACGACCACGACTGCGTCTGGAAAATAGTTGCGACCGCGCAGGTGCACATCGTCGCCCAGGTCACGCAGGAAGTTCACCTTCTGAAACGCGGAGCCCAGAGCACGTGCCCCCTCGCGCAGCCGTGCTCGATCGACGGGATCTTCGACGAAGCAGGCCAGGCACATCAGCCCGACGACCTCGGCAGAACCGTGGATGTAGGCCGGCATCTCTGCCGCAGTGAACGGGGCGGGGTCGAGGTCACGCCGCATCGAGGCGAAGAACGGCGCGATCAGCTCGGCGTCGATGCCGCGGCGGCGCGCCACGCTGGCGAAGGCGTGCACGATGGGATTCGTGCTGTGGCCGTCACGAATCGCCTCATACACTGTGTCTTCGAGCGCGTCGAGCGCATTCGCCTGCTGTGCTGTGGACATCCCCGCTTGCTCTGCGGCCCCGTCGACCGTTTCGTCGGCAATGCGCACCAGCGCATAGAGCGCCCTGATCTCGGGACGAAGCGCAGGTGCGAGCAGGCGACAGGCGAGCCCGAACGACGTCGAGTACCGCGCGACCACGAGTGCGGCGGCGTGCATCGCCGTGCGCTGGTATCGCTGTGCGTCGCTCTCTCTCATCGCTGCCGCCCTGCTATCGCGTCGAGGTGCGCCTGCATGCAGTCTCTGAGGCGCGGCGGCAGCGACTCGTCTTCGAGCAGGCTGCGGCTAAGACGCAGATGATCCCGCGCCCGCAGCTCGACCGCCGCACGGGCCCCGCAGGCGTTCAGCAGGTCGCGCGCTCGGGCCGCACGTGCGTCATCGAGTGTGGGGTCGCCGATCATGGTTTCGAGTTCGGCCCACACGGCTGTGTGCTGCGCGACGGCGATGAGCGCCGTGCGTGTGCCGCGCTGCAGGTCGACCTTGGTGCTTTTGCCGGTGATGTCGGCGTCGCCGAAGACGCCGATGAGATCGTCGGTCAGTTGGAAGGCGATGCCCGCATGGCGAGCCATGTCGCTGAGATTCGAGATCTGCCGCGCATCGGCGCCGGCCAGCATCGCGCCGATGCGTACAGGAGCGACAAAGCTGTATCGGGCCGTCTTGAGCTCGAGTGTCTGCTCGATCTGGCACAGCGCCTCGTCTGCCAGGGGCGGCACCGATGAGGTCTGAGCCGAGGCAGTCGACCGCGACTGAGGGCGTGCGGTCTGCTGCACGGTCGAGCGTGTCGGCTCAAGCGGTGAGACGCCGGCATCGGCCGCAGAGAGACGGCCCGTCGACGGCGAGGCGTCTGATATGAGCGACTGTGTGACATCCGCCAGCTCGCCGGCAGCAGAGAGGTGAATCGTCTCGTCGAACTCATCGAGGAGCTGATCTCGCAGCCGGTCTTCGACCCGCACGCCGGCCAGACGGCGAATGGCCGAGCTGAGCAGCAGATCGCCTCCGAGCGTTCCCGCCGCAAGCCCCCAGCTGCTTCCGGCTCCTGCGGAATGTGCGTTTCCGCGTGCGGAGAACTCGGCGATGGCGTTCGGGCGACCACGTCGCAGCAGATCGCCGTCGATGAGGTCGTCGTGAAGAAGAAAGGCTGCGTGCAGCATCTCGAGCGCCGCTGCTGCCTCGATGCAGGCCTCGCGATGCTTCTCCGGGCCGCCCAAGGCTGTGAAGGTGTCGATCAGCAGCGCCGGACGAACCCGTTTGCCGCCCCCGATGCCCGATCGCAGTGCCTGCCACAGCTGCACGAAACGATCGTCGACCTGTGCCGCCTGCCGCAGACTCGCGTCCAGCCCCTGCTGCAGCCGTTCGTCGACGTCGGCCAAGGTGATCGGCGCTGCGTGCGGACGCGTCGGCTCGGCGACATGACGGTTGTCGGTGGTCGATGCCGGGCGGGCGGACATATGGTCTCCTTCATGATCCGGCGATGACTGCTGCCGTCTAATCAAACTATATCTAACTTAGTTAGAGTTCTAGCTCAGAACCGCGTTCGCCCAGTAGGCTCAGAACAGGGCGACGCGACAGGATGCGCATCGCTGCACAGAGGAGAACACGATGTCTGAGAGAACTGGGCAGACCACAGGCGCACCATCCCCACATCCCATCGCGGGAACTGATCGTCGCCCGCATGCCTACTGGTATGACGAGGACACTGAGACCGGTGCCCGCCAGGTGCTCGAAGCGGTTCGTCGTCTGCACCGCGCAGACCAGGCCATGCGCCATCGATCAGAGCGATACATGAGGCTCAATGCGACCGATATGGAAGCGCTGCGACTCATCATGGCACGCGAACGCTGCGGCCTGGCGACCACTCCGGGCGACATCACCGCGCACCTCGACGTCACCAGTGCGGCAACCACCAAGCTTCTGGGCCGCCTCGAGGCCACAGGGTTCGTCACCCGGTCGCGAAACCCCCTCGACGGACGCGGCCAGCTGCTGCAGTCGACAGAGTCAGCGCACCGCGAAGTGCGCAGTTCGCTGGGCGACATGCATACACGCATGATCGAGCTGGCCTCCACTCTCGACGATGATCAGCAGCGAGCCGTCATCGGCTTTCTCGACGCGCTCGCAGAGCTCTTCGACGGTGGCCCTCACACCGACGGCCGCAGCTGAAAGACCTGCCCTGAACGTCGACGCACGCAGCCGACTCCCCCTGACCAGCACGAATCCGAGAGGAACCGCCATGACATCCGCAGCACCAGCACCCGACCCCACACAGGCAGAGTCATCGTCCCTGACCGCGACGAGCACCGCACCCGTCGAGTTCTTCTTCGACCCGATCTGTCCTTGGGCGTGGATGACGTCCCGATGGCTCGCCGAGGTGCAGCAGGTGCGCGACCTCGACGTGACCTGGCGCGTGATGAGCCTCGCGCTGCTGCCGGCGAATGCCGAGCCCGACCCCGAACACGCCGACGGCATTCGACGGTCGAAAGAGTACTGCCCGCTGGTCGCTCTGGTCGCCGAACGCTTCGACAGCACTGCGGTCAAGGCGCTGTATGACGAGTTGGGCCGACGCATCCATCTGGACGCCCGCACCGACGTCGAGGCGGTGGCACGCGAGAGTCTGTCGGCGGCCGGGCTCGATGCCGCGCTCTTCGACGAGCGGCACGAGGGCGACGCGGCGCTGGCCGCGAACCAGGAGGAGGTCGCCAGGCGCGTGGGCACCGATGTCGGCACGCCGGTTCTGACGATCAACGAGCACTCGTTCTTCGGGCCGGTCGTGTCTCCGGCTCCGACCGGGGATGCTGCCCTGCGGCTGTACGACGGGCTCGCGCTGGCGACCAGCGTCGACGGATTCTTCGAGCTGAAGCGCTCACGCGACGTGGGGCCGATTCTGCGGTGACGCGGTGTTCTGCACAGAGGCACTGATGGCGTGGACCCGTGCACAGGCTGAGTGCGGCACTGTCGACAGAGCCTTCTGTCAGGCAGACTCAGAGAATGAATCAGATGACGGAGATGACAAAGGCCTCACCGCCGACAACTGACACCGCACACGACGAGGTGCGTCCCGCCAACGCCCTGCACCGTGATGAGCTGACATCGTCGGTCGTGTCGACGCCGATCGGCCCGCTGCTCGTGGCGACGACCGAGCGAGGCGTGGTGCGCGTCGCGTTCGCCACAGAGGGCGTCGAACCTGTGGTCACCGAGCTGGTCGATCGGTTGCGTCCCGATTTGCTCATCGCCGACGACGAGGCCAAGCACGAAGCCGTCGATCACCTGGCCATCGCCGAAGCGCAGCTGCGCGAGTATTTCGCGGGCCGGCTGCAGGCGTTCACCGTGCCGATCGACGACGCACTATCGTCGGGGTTCTACCTCGAGGTGCGACAGGCGCTGCGCCAGGTGCCGTTCGGCACCACCACGACGTACACCGCTCTGGCCGAACGGCTCGGGCGCCCCAAGGCGGTTCGCGCCGTCGGCACGGGGTGCTCGGGCAATCCGATTCCCGTGATCGTGCCCTGCCACCGCGTGACGCGGGCCGACGGCAGTCTGGGCGGCTACCGAGGCGGCGCACCGGCAAAAGCGATTCTGCAGGCGCTCGAGGCTGACGCCCTGCGCTGAGCCCGGTTCTCGTCTGTGTCGACCGATGTGCACCCTGCGTTGCACCCGCTTTCCGCTCGCAGGCGCGTCCTCGTGTCTGGTCACGCGAGCCCTGCGTCTTGGCCTGCACCCTCGTTCGTGAGCCTGCGCCCGTCATACTAGAGGGTATGAGGGGATACACCGCCGAACAGATCCGCACTGCTGAGAAGCCGCTGCTCGACGCCGGGCTGCCGTTGATGCAGCGGGCAGCGACCGCACTCGCCCAAGAGGTTCGTGGCCTCTTGGACGACCACGGCACGGCGATCGACGATGCCCAGGTGCTCGTGCTCGTCGGGGCAGGCAACAATGGTGGCGACGCGCTCTTCGCCGCCGGCCGACTCGCCGATGCGGGCGCCGACGTGCGCATTGTGCCGACGGCTGACCGCGTGCATGGCTCCGGCCTCGCCGCCGCCGAGGATGCAGGCGCTCGACTGGCTGTTCCTGTCGGGGCCGCTGAAGAGGCGTGCGTCGACGCCGCTGTCGCCACGGCACGAACGAGCGATGTGGTCGTCGACGGAATTCTCGGCACCGGCACGAGACTGGGCGCCGAAGCAGCACTGCGTGGAACGGCTCGAGCCGTCGTCGAGGCCGTGAACGACGTGATCGCCGACCGCCGCAGCCTCCGGGTGCAGAGTCTCGACACCGCCTCGCTCGCCACACAGGCACCGGTGCCTGCGCAACGCTCACGCGACGCGTCGGGCGATCGCGACCAGGGCATCCGCCCGATGGTCGTCGCCGTCGACATTCCCAGCGGCATCAATCCAGACACCGGCGAGGTGCCCGATCCGACGGTGCTGCACGCAGACCTGACCGTCACGTTCGGCGCCGCCAAGGCGGGGCTGCTGCAGCCTCCGGCGAAGGCCTATGCCGGCGAACTCAGCGTGATCGACATCGGCATGCTCGGCGAGCTTGCCAGAGTGACTCCCGCCTACGAAGACTAGGGAAGGCCCAGTCTCGTTCACCGCAGCGCGCGAAACCCGTCAGTCGCCTCGATCAGGCCCGCAGCGATCCCGGCTTCGTTCGATCCGTGACCGGCGTTCGGCACGAAGGTGAGCTGTGACTGCGGCCAGGCACGATGCAGCTCCCAGGCGCTGCGCGGCGGGCACACCACGTCATAGCGCCCCTGCACGATCACACCGGGGATGCCCGCCAGGCGGTCGGCCTCGTCGATCAGCTGGTTCTCACGCATGAACCCGCCGTTGGCGAAGAAGTGGTTCTCGATGCGTGCGAATGCGAGCGCGAAGCGACGATGCTCAGCCAGCTGCAGCGTGGTTCGCGCGGGCTCTCCAGGAACGAGCAGATGGCTCGTCTGCGACTCCCAGTCAGACCACGCCAGCGCGGCCTGCAGCGCCACCTCTTCGTTTGGCCCGTTGAGCAGCCGATGGAACGTTGCGATGTGGTCGCCGGCGAGTTCTTCCGGCGCATGTTCGCGCAGCACAGACTCATAGGCGTCGAAGAGGTCGGGAAACAGGTTCTGGGCACCGCCTCGGTTGTAGTACCAGTCGAGCTCCCAGCGGCGCAGCAGAAAGATGCCGCGCAGCACGAGCCCGATCACGTGCTCGGGGTGAGCCTCGGCGTATGCCAGCGACAGCGTCGAGCCCCATGACCCGCCGAAGACGAGCCAGCGTTTGACGCCGAGGTGCTCGCGAATGCGTTCCATGTCGGCGACGAGCCGAGCGGTGTCGATGACGCCGAGGTCGGCGCCGTCGGCCGCATGCGGCGTGCTCTGCCCGCATCCGCGCTGGTCGAAGAGAATGATGCGGTAGACGGCAGGGTCGAAGAAGCGCCGCTGCCAAGGGCTTGTGCCGCCGCCGGGCCCGCCGTGCACGAAGACGACCGGCGTGCCCTGAGGGTTGCCCGACTGCTCCAAGTACAGGCGCTGCCCCTCGCCCACGTCGAGGTGCTCGATCTGGTGCGGCTCCAGCGCCGGGTACAGAATCTCTTCAAGACTGCGCGTCTCGATCGCTGCTGTGTGGGCTGAGGCGGATGCAGGGGTTGCGTCAGACATGCAGCCAGACTAGTCGTTGGCTCCCCTGCGTCAGCGACCGGTGGTTCGTGCCTGGACAAGTCCCCGCTGGCAATCCAGCCGCCCCAAATGCCGCCCCACAACATCCAGACATGGAACTTGGCATGGATGGGTAGTCTCACCCGACATTTGGCATGAGTCGATCGCACCGGCTGACATTTGGCATGAGTCGATATGCACCTAGAGCAATTTGCAAAGGCATCGCACGCGTACTTGGGTTCATTACTTGACTAATGAACCCAAGTACGCGACACTGATGGAACAGAACCGAGCAACAGAGAGCAGGTGATCCGTGGCATTCGACAACGACCGGCCGATCTTCATCCAGCTCGCTGACCAGATCGCCGACGACATCGCCAACGGCGCATACGCCGAAGGCACAGCGGTTCCGTCGACCAACGAGCTGTCTGCATTTCACCGCATCAATCCGGCGACAGCGGGCAAAGCGCTCAATCTGCTCGTCGACCGTCAGCTGCTCGAGAAGCACCGGGGTCGCGGCATGTTCGTCGTCACCGGCGCCCGAGCACAGCTGCTCGCCGAACGCCGCAGCCACTTCGCAGAACAGTTCGTCGCGCCGATGCTGCGAGAGGCGCAGCGCCTCGGACTCACCCCCGATGAGGTGCGCAGCGCGATCGCACAGACCATCCAGACCACGCAGAGTCCCCAGGCATCACACACCCACAAGCCCGACCTCGACAGGAGGCCCCAATGAAGAACCCCATCATCTCAGTGGCCGGCGTCACCCGCCGATACGGTGACGTCGCAGCCCTCGACGACGTATCGTTCACCATCGAGCAGCCCAGCATCATCGGGCTCCTCGGTCGCAACGGCGCAGGCAAGACCACCCTGATGGCGCTGCTCACCGGGCAGGATCGCCCGACTGCGGGCAGCATCCACGTCACGGGCGGCGACCCGTTCGAGTCGGCGCCTGTGCAGGATGACATCAGCTTCATCCGCGACAACCAGCGCTACCCCGACGACTACCAGCTGAAGCATGCGCTGCGCATCGCACCGCTGTTCCACCCGGCGTGGGATGCTGCACTGGCGGCCCGCCTCGTCGAGGCGTTTCGACTGCCGGCCAAGACCAAGGTCAAGAAGTACAGCCGCGGCCAGCTCTCGGCGCTCGGCGTCGTCATCAGTCTTGCCTCGCGAGCGCCGATCACGTTTCTCGACGAGCCGTACCTCGGGCTCGACGCGACGGCCCGGCAGCACTTCTATGACGTGCTGATCGAGGACTACTCGGCGCACCCACGCACGATCATCGCCTCGACGCATCTGATCGACGAGATGGCGCCGCTGTTCGATCACGTGCTGGTGCTCGATCGCGGGCGGCTCGTGCTCGACCGCAGTGCTGACGACCTGGCGGGCTTCGCGTTCACGCTGAGCGGCGTCACCACACGCGTCGAGCCGTACCTCGAGGGCAGAGACGTGCTGCACTCACACGAAATCGGCGCCTTGAGCACGGTGACCGTGCGTGGGCAGGCGGGCCGCGAGCTCGTTGCAGCCGCCGGTGCCGACGGCGTGGATGTTCGACCCGCGTCGCTGCAGCAGATCGTCAGCGCGCTCGGTGCGGGTTCGCTCACAGACGCACGTGCTGCCCGCCCGACCACAGACCTCGACGCTTCGCGCGCCACAACTGTCTAAGGAGTGATCATGACTTCCCCAGCCTTCTCTTCCCGCCTCGACGGCACCGTCGGCTCCGACCCGGTACGTCCCGGGCCTTCCGTCAGCCACCCGACCCCATTGCAGCGCATCGCCCGGGTCACCCGGCTTCAGCTGAACGTTCCGTCGAGCAGCGTGCTCACCCCGGCGCTCATCTTCGGCTTGGTGTTCGTGGTCTCTGTGATCATCTCGCTGACGATTCAGCGTGCGACCGGTGGCAGCCCAAGCGACCCGGAGTTCGTCAGCGGGCTGCGCAACAACTCGGGTGCGGCGTGGTCTCTACCCGGATTTCTGATCTACCTGGGTGTCGCCTCGGTCTCGACGACCTTTCCGTTCGTGCTTGCTTTGGGCAGCACACGCCGCTCGTTCACGCTCGGCACGCTGGCGTTTCATCTGCTGATGGCGGTCTACGTCGCACTTCTGGGCGGTGCGCTTCTGCTGCTCGAAATCGCCACGAACCACTGGTTCATCGGCGTCTATGTCTTCGACACGCTGCTGTTCGGCTCAGGGTCGCTCTGGCAGCTGCTCGTGACCTTGTTCTTGGGCACGCTCGCGTCGCTGTCGATCGGCGGAGCCTTCGGCGCGATCTGGGTGCGCTTCGGCAATAAAGGCCCGACGATCGTGGCCATCGCACTTGCCCTGATCGTCGCACTCGTGCTGCTGCTGTCGGTCCCGGCCTGGCCCTGGCTCGGCGAACACTTCAGCGTGTGGTGGCTGGCCGCATTCACCGGCGTCATCATCGTGATCACCTGCCTGTCACAGTACCTGGCACTGCGCCGCGCCTCGGTGCGGTAGCACGGGTTCCGCTGTGCAGGATGCCCTGGGCAGAGGCATCTTGCACAGCGGCGCACCTGCGCGGATTGGCCGAGACCGCCACTGTTTGGAGGAAAACGCCGATTCTCCCGCAAACGGTGGTGGCCTGGACCAATCCGCGCAGGTGGGTATTTGAGCAGCAGCGCTGGCAGATGATTCAGGAGCAGCGCAGCTGCACCAGCAGCACCACCAGCACCAGCACCAGCGGCACCGCCAGCAGCACCAGCACCACCAGCACCAGCATCGGCACCAGCACCAGCGGCACCAGCGGCAGCAGCATCGGCACCAGCACCAGCACCAGCACCAGCGGCACCGCCAGCAGCACCAGCCGTCACACCAGCTTCAGCAGCTGCTCATGCACCGTGGTGTCACCCGTGAGCTCGGGATGAAACGCCACCCCGATGAGGTTCCCCTGTGTGACGGCGACGATCTCACCCCGATGACGCGCGGCCACGGTCGCTCCCCCGAGCTGCACAACCCTCGGAGCTCTGATGAACGCCGCGCGCACCGGCCCCCAGATCGTCTCGACCGTGGCCTCTTCAGACACCACCTGCGCCCCGAAGGCGTTGCGGTCGACCGTAACGTCCAGACCCCCGAGGGAACGCTGCCCCGGCGCCGGGTTCTCGATGCGATCGGCCAGCATGATCAGCCCCGCGCAGGTACCGAGCGTCGGCAGTCCGGCGGCAATGACTTCACTCAGCGCATCCGTGAGGCCGAGCGCGCGAGTGAGCCGATCGAGCACCGACGATTCCCCGCCGGGCAGCACCATGGCATCCACCCGAGGGCCGTCTGGGCCGATGAGATCGGCCGAACGCCGAATCGGCACGGGCAGCACCTGCATCGATGCCAGCAGATCGACGTGTTCGCGCACGCCACCCTGCACCGCGAGCACGCCCACACGACGGATGCTCGGATCGGGTCTCGAGCGCACAGCCCGGTCTGCCGTGCGACGGATGCTCGGTTCAGGCCGCACGTGCACCTCCAGGTGGCTCCCGGTCAGGTGACTGCCCGTCGGGTCAGGCATTGTCACCATCCTCGTTCGGCGAGGCGGTGCGGCGCGGGCAGGTCGGCCACATTGATGCCGACCATCGCCTCGCCGAGACCGCGTGAGGCCTGGGCGATCGCCGCCGGATCGTCATACTGGGCGGTTGCACGCACGATCGCGGCTGCGCGCTTTGCGGGCTCGCCCGACTTGAAGATGCCCGAGCCGACGAACACGCCGTCGGCACCGAGCTGCATCATCATCGCTGCGTCTGCAGGCGTGGCGATGCCGCCAGCGGTGAACAGCACGACCGGCAGTTCGCCGTGCTCCGCGACCCACTGCACCAGCGGCAGCGGCGCCGCCAGCTCTTTCGCCGCGACGTAGAGCTGCTCCGGCTCTGTGGCGGCGAGCGCCTGCAGTCGGGCGATGTCTCCCCTGATCGTGCGGATGTGCTTGGTCGCCTCTGACACATCCCCCGTGCCGGCCTCGCCCTTCGACCGGATCATCGCCGCCCCCTCGGCGATACGGCGCAGCGCCTCGCCCAGATTGGTGGCACCACACACGAAAGGCACGGTGAACCGCTGCTTGTCAATGTGATTCACGTAGTCGGCGGGGCTCAGCACTTCGGATTCGTCGATGTAGTCGACGCCGAGCTCCTGCAGCACCTGCGCTTCGACGAAGTGCCCGATGCGCGCCTTCGCCATCACCGGAATCGACACCGCCGCGATGATCGAATCGATCAGGTCGGGATCGCTCATGCGCGCCACACCGCCCTGCGCGCGGATGTCTGCCGGGACGCGTTCGAGCGCCATGACGGCGACGGCTCCGGCGTCTTCGGCGATGCGCGCCTGCTCGGCAGTCACGACGTCCATGATGACGCCGCCTTTGAGCATGTCGGCGAGCCCGCTCTTGACGAGGGGCGTGCCGAAGGAGGATGCGATGGTCGTGTCGGCAGCAGCGGTCTGGTCAGCGAGGGTCTGGTTCTCAGTCATGGCCTCAACTGTCACCCGAGGAGTGGCATGCGACAAGATCCAGTATCCTGTGATTTCTCTGGACCACTTTGCCGCTCATAGGTCACACTGGAGTGCATGCGCGCCGCTCAGCTTCTCGAACTGCCGATCGATCTGCTCCCCGAGCGCGCCGAGTCGCTGCCGGCGCAGCTGGCCTCGGCCGTTCGAGAGCTGATCGACACCGGCGTGCTCGATGCGGGCGACGCGCTGCCGTCGACGCGAGCCTGGGCCAAGCAGCTGGGTGTGTCTCGGGGAACAGTCGTGACCGCCTTCGAACAGCTCGGTGCCGAGGGGTATCTCGAAGCTCGGCGGGGGTCGGCCACGCGAGTCAACCCGCGTCTGGCCGTGACGCATCCGCGCCCGCCGGCGCCTGACCGCGCCCAGGTGTCACTGCCCTCGCAGCAACGGCCGACTCCGCCCTCGCCGCCAAGCGGCGCGCATGCACAGGCGCACACACAGACCTCGTCCCGGACGCCACGCATCGTTCACGACCTCACACCCGATCGACCATCGACCGAGCACCTGATCACGCCGGCGTGGCGCGCGGCCTGGCGAACGGCGACTGAGACGGTCCCGGCCCCCGTGCCACCAGCCGGACTGCCAGAACTGCGCAGGCAGATCGTCGAGCATCTGCGCCGCATGCGCGGGGTCAGGCGCGACGCCGATGCGGTCATCGTGACTGCGGGAGCACGCGAAGGGCTGGCCCTGCTGATGCTCGCGTCGTTCGGCAGCACCGCTGCCCCGGTCATCGGAGTCGAGTCGCCGGGCTACCCGTCGCTGCGACGCGTGGTGACCCGTCTGGGCGCGCGACTCCAGCGTCTGCAGGTCGATACGTCGGGGCTGCTCACCGACCGACTGCCGCGGCCTCCCGCGGCGATGCCAGACGCGGTGATCGTGACCCCCAGCCATCAGTATCCGTTGGGCGGGTCGCTGCCTGCCGACCGTCGCCGCGAACTGCTCGACTGGGCCCGCCGTCACGAGGTGATCGTCATCGAAGACGACTATGACTCCGAGCTGCGCTACGTCGGCCAGCCGCTGCCTGCGCTCGCCGCCCTGGACGATCCGCACGACGGGGTGGTCGTCACCCTTGGCACGTATTCGAAGACGGTCGCCCCCGAGGTCGCGACCGGTTTCGTGATCGCCGGCGATCGGCTGCGCGAGCGGATGCTGCAGGTGCGCCGCGATCTCGGCTCACCGGTGTCGGCCATGACGCAGACCGCCTTCGCCGAGTATCTGTCGTCAGGCGAGCTGCGCCGGCACACCGCTCGGATGCGTCGCATCTATCGCCAGCGACGCAGCCGCGTTCTCACGCAGCTGCAGGGGCTCGCAGGCATCACGGTGTTTCCCATGGACGGCGGCCTGCACGCCGTCATCGAGGTGACATCTGACGGCGACACCACGGGTGCGTTGCGAACGAGGGATCCGGCCGACGCGAGCGATCAGATCGACGCGAGCACGGCATCCCCCGACCGCGAAGCCGATCTCATGCGCCGCTGCACCGCAGCGGGCATCGCCGTGTCAGCACTGTCGACCTATTGGAGCGGAGGCGATCAGAGCGAGTCACGACACGGGCTGGTCATCGGCTACGGGCACCTCGACGACCGCGAGCTCGACGCCGCGCTGCGCGCTCTGGCGCGAGTGCTGGTCGAACGATCAGTGTGAGAAGCCGCCGATGACGATGTTCCACTCCTGCACGTGACGCTCGGCGACCAGACCGTTGGCGACCATCGGGTCGTCGTCGCTCAGTGCGGCGGCCTGCTCGATGCTGTCGGCCTGGAAGATCAGCAGCGCGGTGTTCGGGCCTGCTGTGGTCAGCGGCCCCGAGGCAAGGTTCTGCCCGTTCTCAAGCAGCCCGGTGAGGTAGGCGCGATGTGAGGGACGCACCTCGCCGAGCTTCTCCGTGTCGTCGACGTACTTGTAAGTGATCGCGTACAGCGCCATGCCTTGCTCCGTTCGATGGGGTGAGTCGGTCGGCTGCGGCAGCCGACCTGAAGACATTATGCCCCGCGTTTCGAAGAACCCGCACGATCAAGGCGCGACGGCCACCAGAGCACTCGACGCATCGAGATCGCGAGCGCAGGCACCAGCAGCGACCGCACCAGAATCGTGTCGAGCAGTACGCCGAAGCTCACGATGATGGCGAGCTGCAGCAGAAAGAGGATGGGGATCACGCCGAGTGCGGCGAACGTCGCTGCGAGCACGACGCCGGCCGAGGTGATCACCGAGCCGGTCTGCACCAGTCCCTCGTCGATGCCCCGTCGGGTGCTGAGATGTGCATCATGCTGCTGCCTTCTCGTCAGGTCTGCATCGGGCACGCCGTTCTCGGCGAAGAACCGGGTCTCTTCGCGCACCCGCGTCATCAAGAAGATGTTGTAGTCGACGCCGAGCGCGACCAGGAACACGAACCCGTAGAGCGGCACCGAGGGGTCGGCACCGGGCAGGTGCAGCACGTGGTCGAAGATCAGCGACGAGACGCCGAGAGCTGCCGCGAACGAGAGCACCGTGGCGCCCAGCAGCATGATCGGCGCCACAATCGAACGCAGCAGCAGCATGAGGATGATCGTGATCACCACCAACACGACCGGAATGATCAGGTTGCGGTCGTGCATGGCGGCGTCATTGGTGTCGACCGCCGTCGCAGTGACCCCTCCGACCAGCGCGCTCGGGGCGGCAGTGGCCAGGTCGGCGCGCAGCTCGCGCACGGCCTGTTCCGAGCTCGGGTCGTCGGCGCCGTGCTCAAGCGTCGCACGCAGCTGCACATGCCCGTCGACCTCGAGCGGCTGCGCCCCCGGAATAGGCGCCCCACTCGGACCGTCCGTCACCTGGTACGCACCGCTCATGCCGTCGGCCGCACGCAGAGCGTCCAAGGCAGCCGACGCATCCGTCGCGTCTGCGATCACGGTGACCGGGCTGCCTGTGCCGCCTGCGAAGTGCTGCTCAAGCAGCGCCTGACCTGTCGACGACTGATTCTCGGTGAGCACCAGGTCGCGCTGCTGCACGCCGTTCGCGTTCAGCCCGAACAGCCCGGTCGCACCAGCGGCGAGCAGCACGACGCTCGCGATCCACACCGTGCGATGACGACGGTCGACGAATCGGGCCACCGCGGGCCAGAGCCGACCGGTGCGCTCGTTCGAGACATGTGCGGCCCGCAGTCGCGGCACGTTCGGCCAGAAGCCGGCTCGGCCGACCAGCGCGAGCAGTGCCGGCAGCAACGTCATCGCGGCGAGGAACGCCCAGACGATGCCGATCGCGGTCACGGGACCGAGGCTGCGGTTCGAGTTCAGGTCGCTCAGCAGCAGACAGAGCAGCCCGGCGATGACGGTGCCGGCCGAAGCCGCCACCGGTTCGAGATTCGCGCGCAGGGCGGCGAGCACCGCCCGCCACACGCTCGGCTCTGTGGTGAGCAGCTCGCGATATCGGTGCACGATGAGCAGCGAATAGTCGGTGCACGCGCCGATCACCAGAATGCAGAGAATGCCCTGCGACTGCCCGTTCAGCTGCACGACACCCGCCTTGGCGAGCCAGAAGACGGTGAGGATCGAGGCGCAGAGAGCGAACACAGAAGTGAGCAGCACCAGCAAAGGCAGCAGCAGCGACCGGTAGACCAGCACGAGGATCACCAGCACGGCGCTCAGAGCCACGATCAGCAGCACTCCGTCGATGCCTGCGAAGGCTGCGCTGAGGTCTGCGGCGTAGCCGGCCGGCCCGGTCACGTGCGCCTCGATGTCGGTGGATGCCGCGTCGGGGTCGGCGAGCGCCTGCTGCAGCTGCTGCACGGGAGCCTTCGGTCCGTCGCTGCGGTCGAGCTCGATGACGACCTGCGCCGCCTGCCGGTCTTCGCTGGGGATCACCGGAGAGGCGGTGGCGCCGTCTGCAGCGGCGGCGACGCGATCAGTGATCTGCTGCAGGTCGCCGGCCGTGAGCTCGCGGTTGTCTTCCGTGGTGAAGACGACGACCGCAGGAATCACATCGGGGTCGTCCGCGAAGCGCTGCTGCCACTGCTGCACCTGCGTCGACTGCGAGCTGGCAGGCAGAAATGTGGTCGCATCGGTCGAGGCGACCTGTGAGATCTTGCCGAAGGTCGGCCCTCCCAGCCCTCCCAACACCAGCCACAGCAGTGCGAGCACGACGGGCAGCCCGATGCGCAGCCAGCGGCTGGGCTGACGGCTCGGCCGACGCGAGTCGGTCTGTCCGCCCTGCAGAGTCGGCGAGCCGGTACGGTCAGAGCTGTCGGGCGAGGTGCGCATGAACTGATCGTAACACCGCATGCTTACCAAGTAAGCTACTTGCAGGTAGGGTCGGTGAAACACAGACATCACCAGTGAAACAGGCATCACCAGCGAAGAGGAGTGACTATGAAAGTGCTCATCGCGGGAGCCAGCGGACTCATCGGGTCCGAAATCCGTCGACAGCTGGCCCACACCGGCCACGAGGTCGGCATACTCACACGCCCCGGCTCGCACAGCGATTCCGGTTCGACCCCCACATGGCAGTGGCAGCCGACGACCGCTGAGATCGACCCCGAGGCCGTCGAATGGGCCGACGCCGTCATCTCTCTGAACGGAACCAGCATCGCGAAGCTGCCGTGGACCAAATCACGTCGCCGCAGCATCCTTGATAGCCGTGTCTCGAGCACTCGTACGCTCGCCCGGGCCATAGCGGCCTCGACAGAGCCCCCTGCCGCCTGGGTCTCGGCGTCTGCCGTCGGTTTCTACGGCAGCCGCCCCGGCGAACGGCTCACCGAGCAGGCCGCCTCCGGCGAAGGCTTTCTCGCGGCCGTCACACGCCGCTGGGAGGCGGCGACGCGTGCTGCGGCAGACAGCACACGCATCGCGCATGCACGCACCGGAATCGTGCTCTCGACGCGTGCCGCTCTCGGCCCGTTGGTCACCCTTGCGAAGTTCGGCCTCGCCGGCAGGCTCGGCTCGGGGCGACAGCACTGGCCATGGGTGTCGCTGAGCGACGAGGCGGCTGCCTATGTGCATCTGGCCACCGAGAGCGAGATCGCAGGGCCGGCCAACATCGCGGCCCCGAGCGGTGCCACGAGCGAGCAGGTCACCCGTGCGGTCACCCGAGCGCTGCGACGCCCACATCTGCTGCCGGCGCCGGCATGGACACTGCGCATGGCACTCGGCACCGCAGCCGACGACCTACTGCTCGCCGATCAGCATGTGGTTCCTCAGCGGCTGACCGAAGACGGCTTTGTCTTCGGCGACGACGATCTGGCTCGCGCTGTGGACGAGGCTGTAGCGGCCCGCGGGGAATAGGCGGCGCACAGCTGCGTTCTCTAGAATGTGTATGCGCCGCGGCACCGCTGCCGATCAGCGACATTGACAGCGCGGCTGACCACGACACGACAATGAGGAGGCCTTCGTGGCTCTGGACAACCCCGTTCTCTCGAGAAACCCCTATTTCAACGGCAAGACGCCGCAGGTGGGTGAGACCGCAACGGCTGATCAGCTGCGCCAGATGTACGATCGCCCGGCCGGGGCCGAACCCCAGACGCAGCAGACGCAACAGGGACTTCCTCAGCAGACTCAGCCACAGGCCTTCCCGGCCGCGGGCTCTGCGCTGCCAGCCTCGGAGCGCATGACCTACGACGGCGTCATCGTGAAGACCGCGATGCTCTTCGGCACGATCCTCGTCGGTGCCGTCGTCGGCTGGATGTTCCCGGTGCTGCTGCTTCCCGGAGTCATCGTGGGCCTGGTGCTCGGCCTGGTCAACTCGTTCAAGAAGCAGCCGTCCGTGCCGCTCATCCTCGCCTACGGCGTCTTCGAAGGACTCTTCGTCGGAGCGATCTCGCAGGTGTTCGCGACGACGTACTACGGTGGCATCGTCGTTCAGGCGGTGCTGGCGACGCTCAGCGTGTTCGCCGTCACATTGGTGCTCTTCTGCAGCGGCAAGGTGCGCGCGTCGGCCAAGGGCGCCAAGATCCTGATGATCGCCATGGGCGGCTACCTGCTGTTCAGCCTGATCAACGTGGGCATGATGGTCTTCGGCGCGACGTCGAACCCCTTCGGCGTGTTGGGCATGCAGATCTTCGGCATCCCGGTCGGCGTCATTGTCGGCATTCTGGTGGTCATCATGGCCGCGTACTCACTCGTTCTCGACTTCGACATGGTCAAGACTGGTGTGCAGCAGGGAGCGCCGGCCAAGTTCGGCTGGACCGCCGCCTTCGGCATCGCCGTCACGGTCATCTGGCTCTACGTGGAGTTCCTGCGTCTGTTCGCGATTCTTGCCAGCAGCCGCGACTGACTCTGTTCAGCACGACGCGCCTGTGACTTTGCGCCAGCCCTCGGCGGGTGTACACTCCTAGATACATCTTGTATCTATGTTGTATACCCGAAGGGGGCTGGTTGTGGCGGCGTTGGCGTCAGAACGCGTCTACAGCGATCTCAAAGAGCGCATCATCCTCGGCGACATTGCGGGGAACACACTGCTCAGCGAAGGCGAGATCGCCGAACAGCTCGGCGTCAGTCGCACTCCGGTGCGCGAGGCGTTCCTTCGGCTGCAGGCCGAAGGCTGGATGCATCTCTATCCCAAGCGCGGAGCCCTTGTCGAAGGCGTCGACAGCAGCGAGGGCAATGAGATTCTCGAGGCTCGTCGTCTGATCGAGTCGTGGGCGGCTAGCCGACTCGCCGCGTCTCCCGCCTTACTCAAAAAGGTGGCCGACGAGCTCGAGGCAACGCTGGTCAGCCAAGAGGCCGCACTCGCCGACGACCCCGACCTGCAGGCGTTCATCGTCGCCGATCTGCACTTTCACCAGGTTCTCGTCGAGTCGGCCGGCAATCGTATTCTCACTGCGGTATATCAGCAGCTCAGCGACCGCCAGCGTCGTATGACGGCCTATGCCGTCAAGACCGGCAGCGACCGCCCCTACCGCGTGCTCAAGCAGCATCACGATCTGCTCGAGGCGCTGCGCACCGGCGATCCTCATCAGTTCGTCAAAGCGCTCGACCACCATTTCAGCGACATTCATGGAGCCAGCCCCCGTTGATCGCACGCTGAACTCAGCCCGCTTCGTCTCAGCTCGGCCACATGCCGGGCCGACACATCCGCACTCCGCCGACTGCGACATCCGCCGCACCGGCATTCGCCACCTCAGTCGCTCGGCAGTGTCGCCGACGCAGCACCCCCTGCAGCGTCGCAGAAGTCCACCAGCCATCAAGTTCGATTCGTCCAGTGAAAACGAGAAACACCACACGCATGTCTCAGCACAATCCGTCCAACGCATCCGCCGCAGCCGCACTACCAGGCCGGCACCCACGCTGGCAGCCGAAGCGCCCAGACTGGCTTGCCGCCGCCGGGGTGCTCTTCGCCGTGGCGTGGGGTGGCAACGAGTTCACCCCGCTGCTCGCGATGTATCGCATCCACGAGCACATGAGCGTGCAGAGTGTGAACGTACTGCTTGGGGCATATGTCGTGGGCATCATTCCCGCCCTGCTGATCGGCGGCCCGCTCTCTGATCTGCGCGGCCGTCGGCCGCTGATGCATCTCGCGCCTGCTCTGTCTATCGCGGGCAGCATCCTGCTGATGCTGGGCGGCGACGATCACGTGCTGCTCTTCGTCGGCCGCATCTTCTCGGGCCTCGCGCTCGGCTTGGTGATGGCAGTCGGGTCGAGCTGGATCAAGGAGCTGTCGACCAAGCCGTACTCGAATTCCGGGGATGCTGGCGCAGGTGCCCGCCGAGCCACTATGGCGCTGACGGTCGGGTTCGCTCTCGGCGCCGTCGTCGCTGCGCTGCTGGCACAGTTCACCCCGATTCCCGAGATCGCCCCCTATGCCGTGAACATCGTGCTGACCGCGGCGCTGTGGCTGATGCTGATCGGCACGCCCGAGACCAACCCGACGGTCACCGGCGTGCCCCTGGGCGACGAGACCAAGGTGTCGACCAAGCACGAGTCGCTGGGGCAGGCGCTGAAGCTCAAAGAGGCGGTCTCACCGCGTTTTCTGCTCGTCGTGCTGCCGATGGCCCCGTGGGTGTTCGGCGCTGCCGCGAGTGCCTATGCCGTGCTGCCGTCGCTCGTGATGGATCAGGTGCCTGGCTTCGAGGTGGCCTTCGCCGGGATCCTCTGCTTCGTCGCACTGAGCTTCGGCGTGCTCAGCCAGCAGATGGCTCGCAAGTTCATCAAGCCGCACAGCCAGCGGGCCATCGCCTCGGCGATGTGCGCCGTGATCGTCGGTGTGCTGATCGCCGCGCTCTCGGCATTCACGCACAGCATGGTGATCACCGTCATCGCTGCCGCTGCCCTCGGCTTCGCATACGGCCTGCTGCTGATCGCCGGACTCCAGGAGACTCAGCGCAACGCCCGGCCGGAGCACCTCGGCGGCATGGTCGGCGTGTACTACTCACTGACGTATCTGGGATTCTTCATTCCCGCCATTCTGTCGGCGCTGGCGCCGATGATCACCTACGGCGTCATGTTCGTAATCGGTGCGATCATCGCCGCACTGAGCGTCGTGCTCATCGTGTTCGGCACACGCAAGCACTGACTGCGCCCGAGAGGGCTCAGTCCTCCTGCTGCCCAGGCAGCGGCCGTTCGGAGTCACCGATGATTCGAGCGCGATGATCGATGCCGAGTCTCAGCAGCATGCGCTGCACGTGGCCTTCGACCGTGCGCGGTGACAGCACCAGATGCGCTGCGATCTCCCGGTTGGTGAGGTGCCGAGCCACCAGCGGAGCGATCTGCTGCTCTCGATGCGAGAACCGTGGATCGTTCCAACGCACTCTGTTCAGCAGCGGTGTGTTCACCGGCCCCGTCGCCAACAGCAGATCGTGCATTCGCCAGAGTTCTGCGTCGGATTCCGACCGCTGACCCTGCTCACGCAGCAGCACCGCCCGTGCTGCCACCGCCTCGGCCTGCGGGACGATCCGCCCCACCGCCCCGAAGGCCTCGGCAGCACGCCCGATCATCGCTGCATCTCCGAGCGCCCGACCGTGTACGAAGAGCACCATCGCGTGCGCCAGCTCGCCGTCGAGTTCGTCTGCCTGCCGCTCGGCCAGTTCGGCAGACTCGGTCGTGACCGGTCCCGGCAGCAGGCGAGCTCGATCGTGCAGCAGCTGCAGAGCCGCCCATGCGTGTCTGTGTGCAGTCTCGACCTCGATCGCCGCATCATAGGCTGCGCGCACCGCGTCCCAGTCTCCGAGCATGCTCTGCCTGCTGTCGTCGTCCGACCCCGCAATGCGATCGGCTCGCCAGGTGCGCATGGCATGAGTGAGCAGGTCTCGGCGCACGATGTCCATGCGAAACATCCGCGAGACGCCGTACGACCGTGCGCCCTCCCGCTTCGGCACTCCTCGCCGGGGCTCAGCCGCATATGACAGGTCGTCAGCCGGTGGCGGTTCCTCATCGAGCTGCAGCTGCACGGCTTCGAGCGCAGACTCCGCGTAGGCGGCAAGCCCGGTCGGATCGGAGTCGTCGAGCAGCACCAACCCCTGTCGCAGCATCCGCCGCCCCGCGCGCAGATCACCCGTCTCGCTCGCGATCACCCCGAGCCCCAGCGACGCATTCGCATCGCTGACCGAGGTCACTGCCATCCCGTTGAGCACCATCGCTGCAGACTGCGCCGCCCAGGGGCGGCGGTGGCTGAGCAGCCCGAGCACGTGTGCGTGAGTCAGATCGTTCGCAATCCATCGGTCGATGCGGCTGGCCTGCACAGACATCTCGGCGATCGCCGATTCCACCCGTTCTACTCGTACGAGTGGCACGCCAGACTCGAGCCCGGCCAGAAGCGCATACGCACATGCGAGCCAACGCAGCCGTGAGGGGGCAGCAGGATCGGCTGCCAGCGCATCGAGCTGCGAGACGTCGACCATCTGTCCCTGTCGCACTCCACGCACCGCGTTCAGCAGCCGCACTGCGGCCGCGTCGACACCGGCATGCACCGTCTCCGACTCGTCGAACCACAGCCCTGCGAACGCCGCCGTCAACGGATCGCCCAACTGGCCGACCATCGCACGCGCGCCATCCTCATGGCCTGTGCGCAGCAGAGCGTAGGCCAGTTGGAACCGTGCCTCGTCGAGCTCCGCACTGCTGAGCTCGTCACTGCCAATCACCTGCTGAAGCAGCGGCACCGAGGCATCGAGCGCCCCGCCTTCGACAAAGGCGCCGACAGCCGCGAGCAGCTCTGCGGCAGAGACCGTCTCAGGCTCGAGATCGAGGCGCTGCCTGATCACCTCGGCCTCGCTGTTCGGTCCCCACGCTGAGCGCAGCACCGCTGGCACATTGTCCAGATGCCGCAGCGCGCGATGTCGAGCTGCCCGCCCCGAGACGTCGAGCAGCGTCTGCCGAGTCACCTCGGGGCTCACCGACAGCCGTTGACCGCTCACGCCGAATCCGTCATGCTGCTGCAACAGGCCGTCGGCCAGACTGCGGTCGACCACGGCGGGTGCGCTGAGCACCTCGACGGAGCGCACCGGCAGGTCGCCGGCCATGGCGATCGCGAGCAGCAGCTCGACCTCGGCGTCGTCTCGACTGCGCAGCAGCCGTCGCAGGTGTTCCCGCAGCCTGTGCCCGACCGACACCCCGTCGCGCAGCAGCCAGATGCCGCGAACGACCCGCCACCCGTCGGCGTCGTCGAGATCTGCGAGCACCGCATCGAGCAGTTCCGGGTTGCCCGCGGTGAGGGCGTGCAGCTGGGCCGCCGCCTGCCAATGCGTCTCGCCGCCGAGATGAGCATCGACGATCTCACGCGTCTCGTCGCCGTCGAGGGCCGCGAGCCGCCACGAAACGGCGTCCGACCGACGCGTTCGCTCGTAGAGCGGTTCAGGCAGCGCGGCGCGATCTCGTGTCGTGATGAGCAGCGCGATGGCAGCTGCGTCGGCGGCCTCCGCGATCAACGCGGCGGATGCCGGATCGAGCCCGTCCGCGTTCTCGAGTCGAAGCACAAGGCCGGGTTCGCTGAGCGCTTCCAGCGCATGGAGGATGGCACGGTCGTCACCGCCTCGTTCGATGGTGGCGAGGTCGACCCGCTCGAGTCGAGCCTCGCGTGCTGCGCGCAGCAGCTGCCGTCGAAGCCATCTCCGGTCGGTCTGAGCGTCGCCAGATGGGACGACGCCTGGCGAGACTTGGAGCGTGAACACCCTCGAGTCGGGGTGGTCAGAGTCCTGTGTCCGCATCCGCCGCTGCACCTCGGCGGCGACCAGCGTCTTGCCGACGCCGGGGGCTCCGGTGATGAGCACTGTGCGATCAGGTGTCTGCAGCGCACGACGGGCGAGCTGATCGGCAAGTTCGGCTCGCCGTCGGGTGAGTGTCTGAATCGCCACAGTGCGAGGTTCCGTTCTGATCGAGGGTGTGCGAATGCGCCCTCTCCCCCAAGTGCATCTGCACAGGGATTGTAAACCTTCGACCAGAGCGAATGGCGACGATCACTGCGGCAGGTCGATCTTTCCCTCTCCGTGCCAGATGTCGAGCCGTCGAGAGAATTCGACCAGCAGGAACGACTTCAGGCGAAAGTCGACCACAGGAATGCGAATTTCGGCCGATCCCTGAGCACCGGCTGCCAGGTAGGCTGACGCCGAGTACTTCAGCCGGTTGAAGGACTGGCCGTCCACGACCCCCTGCTCCCACGCTCCCTGTGCAGTCGCTCCGGCGGCAAGGCTCAGCTCGGCCTGCAGTCCGAGTGCCCCGTACAGCAGCACCCCCGCTTCGAGTGACGGCCCTGCCGAGGCGTCGATCTTGACCGACTTTGTCATGGTCACACCAGAACTGGTGGCTGTGACCGGGTCTCCGGACTTCTCCGTGACGGCGACCTTCGTCACTTTTCCATTTGCATAGGTGAAGCCGTACCTTGATTTGGTGGTGGTGGAGCCCGACATGATCAGGCTTCCCGTCAACGAGATCTGAGCGCCGACGTTGACATTCACATACGGTTTGAAAATGACCGGAACAGGGCCGGCCATCACGGTGATGGCCGAGATGGGCAGCTTCACGAGACGATACTTCGCCTTCGCCGAGGCACTCGCTTTCAGCCATGCTTTCAGTGAGTAGCTCACCTTCGTCTGATTCTCGATGATCGCATGCAGATCTTTGACGAACGGCTTGGGCACCCACCCCCATCGGAGTCCGACTTTCAGCCCGACGTCGACACCGAGCGTCATTTCGCCAGTGAACCCGAGAGAGACTCCTCCGTCGAGCGCAGTCTTGGCCTCCCGTGAGGCTCGTTCCTGTGGAGCGAGCTGGGAGATGTCTTTCACGTCATCGACCAGTACGTCTCCCCCGAAGGGGTCTTTCTTGGTGTCCCAGGCCAGCTGGACGGTGGCCTTGAAGCCCTGTTCGACGTGCGCTCCGACGCCGGCGTCACTCAGCGACCCGTGCTCGTCAGAAGACTCCGGACACACCGGAGCGGTCTGATCCTGTCGACCGGTCAGGTCGTCGTCCACGTTCTCAGTGACCGTGCAGTCGGTCGTCTCGTGGCCTTGGCTGCCCGACGACACGTCGACGGAGGGCACGACCTGCAGCGGCTGCACGCCCTCGCCAGACGCCGGTCGTTCAATGGTGACCGGGTCGCTGTCGGCAGCTGGCTGCGACGCGGTCTCGGCTTTCACCTTCGCGGGGTCGACCAAGGGTGCCGTGTCGGTCTGCTGCGCGACATCCACCTGTTGGAAGACATCGGTCAGAGCAGCATCGGCAGTATGCACCCGCCAACCCTGTGGAGTGCGATCGATCGACTGCACCGTGCGCAGCACACCGCTCTGTTCTGCGTCGATCGAGCCAGTGACGAACACGTCGCCCGGCGCGAACGGCGGCTGGTCGGTGACCAGCACGCTGTCGGCCTGCACCTCGTCGATCTGCGCAGACGAGCTGCTCGGATTCTCCTCGAGCAGGCCGTTGCCCGGGGTCCCCCCAGTCTGGTCGGGCGCGGCCAGCCCATCCTCGGCCTTGACGAACGTGCCGCTGCGCAGCACCCAGGCGTCATTGGACACCATCGGCGTCGACGTATCGCTCTGCAGTTCGATGTGCAGGGTGATCTCTTGTGTGGCAAGCGTTCCGTCGGCGTCCTTGCCCACAGCGGTGAACACGTAGTCGCCGCCTTGGGGCGCACTCACCTCTGCCTGCCAGGCGAGCGTCTCGGGGTGATCGGGGTCAGGGGCGACCTCTGCCGTGCCGACCAGACTGGGAGCACCGCCAGACGCCTTGCGCGCATGGATCTCGATGCGGTCGAGCGAGCTCTGCCCCTGTGTATAGAGCCCCTGCATCGTGAACGTCGCGCTGTGCTCAAGGTGCTGCGTGCTGCCATTGTCGGGGCTCGTGATGAGCATACGATCGTTCTCGTCTGGGCGAACGTCTGAACCGTCGTGATCTCTGAGCACATACTGCCGCACGGTCAGAGTGACGTCGGCTGCGCCCTCTCGCATCGTGATGACTCCGCCGACGACGGGCACGATCATCAGCTCGCTCTCAGTCCTCTGCGGCTGTACGGCGAGCCCCCGCCCACGACCAAGGTAGAAGTCGCCGACCTCGAGCTGGCTGCGGGTCGTGACCCCTGTGACGTCGGCCTGCACGAACGCGAACGCCGCGTCGCTCGGAGCCCCGGTGAGGTCGATTGCCTGCGCATCTCCGGCCTCGACGTGATAGCTGCGAGGCTGACCGTCGCCCGGCTCGTCGCTGCGCACCGCAGCCGCGCCGAGGCTCATCAGCCCGGAGCCGGCGTTGAGCGTCTCGGCGTTCTGGCCGCCGTTGTCGACCCAGCCGCGCACGGCGGCGCGCACGCTGGTCGGCTGTTCGGTCTCGATCGTCACGTTGCCCTGTGCGTCGGGGTCTGCGAACACGTTGAGCACGTCCTCCCCCGGCGAGGTCTGCAGACGCTGGCCGGCGACGGTGACCGTCTGCCCGACGTTCGACTGCAGACGGATGGTCAGCGACACCGAGCGCACACCGGCGCTCGGCACCCCGCCCTGACCGGTGACGCCGAACGTCAGCGATCCGCCGAGCCCGGACGTCGGGGCGGACGCCCCCAGCATCCCCGGCTCGGTCTCGCCGGGCACGGCACGCAGCTGCGGCGCGCTCGTACCCACGGCCGCATCGGCGCGCACCACAGGCTGGTCGACCGCCTGAAGCCCGCCGGGGGTTCCGGTCTTGGTGCTGAACGTGGCCATCTTCTCGATGCGCAGATTCGTCTCGGTGGTCGTATGCAGCGCGATCGCCTTGTTCTGCACGGGCATGACGACCATCGTGCTGCGGCTCTCGCCTGCTGGCACAGACAAGAAGGCGTCGCCGCCGGCGAGCACCTGGGTCGGCGCACTGCCCGGTGCACCCGGTGCGGTGAGCACCGTCACGCGCACGACGGCATCCTGTGGGTCGGTCTCGGCGGGAGTGCCCTCGGCAGCGAGCTCCAGCGGCACGGACACGTCTGCGCCGGCGGTGTGAAAGCTGCGCACGGGAGCGGCACCGTCTGCCGCTTTCGGCCATTTGCCGGCTTCGGTGTCGACCATCGGAATGTACGTTTCACCCGGCCCCATGGTTGAGACGCCCGTCGCCGGGGTCAGCGGCGTGTCGTTCGGGTTGGTCGAGGTGTCGGCCGCGGCGAGCGATGCCTGGCTGAGGCCGACTGCGAGGGCTACGCCCGCCGCGACCAGCGTCTGGGCCAGCGTGCGGATGCGATGTGTGCGAACGAGTGCAGAGGTATCGGTGCGGTGTCTCATCGGTCGTTCTCCTGATCGGTGTTCGTCGGATGTGACGCCGCGCTGGCCTCGATCGTGCGTCGGCGGTCTGCCCAGAGCAGTGCGAGCCCTGCGATCAGCAGGGCGGCGACGATGCCGAGGGTCCAGCCGATGGCTATGCCGGTGCGCGCGAGCGCTCCGTCGTTGGCGGTGTCTGCAGCAGAGTCATGCGCGGCATCGGAGTCGGAGTTCGAGCCGTCGGTGGCCTTCTCTGCCCCACCCGCGTTCTGGCCACCGCCGTGGTCGGGATCTTCGCATGCCCCGTCATCCGGCCCAGGTTCGTCAAGCGCGAGCGGCATCATGCGCTGTTGCGCATCGACCCAGACGCCGTTCTGGTCGAGTGTGGTCAGTGCGACGGTCGACTGCTCGAGATCCGTCTGCGGCGTGCTGACCCGAAGCTGGTAGTCGCCGACGGTCAGCGGAGTCACGATGGTCACACCCCACGTGGTGGCGTGCACTGATGCAGAGGCATCGCCCGAGCCGGAGCCCGCAGTGCCGTCGATCACGGTCGTCGCGGGAGCCCCATCCGCGCCCTCTTTCTCGAGCGTGATGTGCAGTTGTGCCGGATCGAGGTCGGAGCGCTCGATGTCGATCCATGCAGAGGTGACTTCCTGCCGATCGACGACCAGCGACGCTGTTCCTCGACGCAGAGAACTCACTGTTGCGGCATCCGCTGTTTCGCTCTTCGAGAGCGCGCACAGCACCTGCTGCGTGCTCTGCGTCGTGAGCAGCTGATCGGGGTGTCTGCTGTCGTCTTCGGCAAATGCGGCAGGGGCGGTCGATGTCACTGCAGCCGGGCCGCAGAGCAGTGCCCCGGCGGCAAACAGGGCGATTCGATGAAGGTGTCTTCTCACAGGTGAACTCCTCGGAAGTCTCGACAGCCTGAAGTCGGCTGCCAAAGGCATTCGTGATCAAGTGAGTTCAGTGTGCCGGGCGATTCATCGGTTCTGACCCGGTTCAGTGCCGGTCACGTAGGGGTCTGCGGCGAATCGAGTACCCCGTCAGCGCAGACAGCGACTGCTCAGCGCAGAAGCGGCGTCAGAAGTCACTTCTGCACCGAGCAGTCGCTCACGTGCGCCCGATGCGCGCCCCCGCGTGCCGTCAGGCGCTCACGCCTCGCGCTTTGCGCGTTCCGGGCAGAACCGCCAGCGAGATCACCACGAATGCGAGCACGAGCACGAATCCGTGCAGAATCCCGAAGTGCTCGGCCAGCATGCCCAAAGCAGGGGGCCCAGCGAGCGAAGCCGAGTACCCGAAGATCGAGACCATGCTCACCCGGCGGGTCGCATCCGTCGGATGGTCGGCGGCCAGCGACATGCCGACCGGGAACCCGAGCGATGCTCCCAGCCCCCACAGCGCGGTCGCCACGAAGATCAGCGGCGTTCCCGCGCCGAAGATGAATGTGGCCAGCCCGATCGATGCGATCGTGGCGCAGCCGAGCAGCACTCGCGTCGTGCCCAAACGGTCGACGAGGGGGCCTCCCACGAGGCGGCCGAGCGTCATCGCCGAGACGAACGTCGCGTACACCAGTGCCGCAGCAGAGTGATCGAGGCCGTGCCCCTCGACCGCCGCGAGGCTGAGCCAGTCGTTGGCCGAGCCCTCGACGAATGACATGCCGACCATCATCACACCGATGAGCAGCAGCCGTCGGTCAGCCAGCAGCCCGAAGCGTGCGCGCAGTCGTGCCCGCATGCCGGTTGATGCCTCGCCCTCGCCCGAGTCCACAGACAGTCGCGCAGCGCTGCCGGCACCGTTCTGTGCCGCATGGGCGGTCGACGAACCACGTGCATCGGGGGCCTCGAAATGGATGCGCTGCGGAGCCGACGCGCCCGGCACTGTCCGCAGTGTGCCCAGGCCGGCGACGAGCAGGAACACCGCCGCCAGAGCGAGATACGGCAGCAGGCCCGTGCCGCGCGAGGCGGCAAGCGCGCCGACGAGTGCGCCGGTGATCGTGCCCGCACTGTAACAGGCGTGCATCATCGGCAAAATCGTGCGGCCGACGCGCTTCTCGACGGTGGTGCCCTCGAGGTTCATCGTGACCGATGCCGAGCTCAGGCTGAATCCGAAGAGCATCAGCGCCGCGAAGGTGAATCCGGTCTGCGCGAACACATCGACTGCCACGCCGATCGCGGTGAGGCCGAGCCCGATGCCGGTGATCGCGGCAGTGAGCATGCGTCGCGCGCCGAGGCGGCCGATCAGCCCCGGTGCCACGGCGAGCCCGGTGATCGAACCGCTCGAGAGTCCGACGAGCAGAATCGCGACGCCGCCGCTGCCGATGCCGAGCTGTGCGCTCACTTCGGGGATGCGCGCGACCCAGACCGCCGTCGCCACCCCCGCGAGCGCGAAGATCACGCAGATCGCATTGCGCCAGGCTGCGAGTGTGCTGTGTCGTGTGGTGACGGCGAAGTCGAACAGGCGGTGTGCGGCGGATGCCGTGGCAGCGACCCCGCTCGCCACGCGCCGCGAGGGTGCGCCGGCACGGTCGGCGATGCGTGTGATGTCGATGGCGCGAGTGTCGACCGAGCGCTCGTGACTTATGGGAGAAGCAGCGACCGGGCGCGCGACATCGTTCGCATCGAACTCAGCGAGTTGCGACTCAGGATGCCGTGGCTCTGGGCGTCGTGACTCAGAGTGTCGTGACTCAGAGTGTCGTGGCTCAGAGCTTCTTGAGGGCGCGATCACGCGGATCGATCCGGTCAGCACGGGTATGGAGCTCGTCACGGCGGTCAGTTCGGTCACTGCTTTCCTTTCTGGATGTTCGGGTTGGGGCTGCTGCTGGCACTCCGGCGGGAGTGACGCTGTTCGGTTCTGGTGGTGTTCAGTTCGGTGCGCCGCACCCGTGGTGTTTTCGGGCGAGCGAGGGCGAGACCGAACACATCCGTGTGACCGGTTACTGCTCTGATGGATGCACAGCGCAACCCCGCGACGATGCGGTTGACTGCCTGTGAAAGAGATGACCACTGACGTTGTGATCGAGATGCCGAGCACATTCTCGGCGAATTGTTTTCGATGCTACGGCGAGGAATCCGATCGCTGCAACTGTCTACTCAGACTACTTTTTTGATCGGCGTGTCGCGCTCCGACCAGCTCATTCACAACGCGCGCGGCGGCTCGTTTTTGTCGCTCGCTCGTCGCTCGCTCGCCTCACCGGCGCATGCCCCTCTGCACCAACGCACGCTCGACCTCGGCCACGAACTCCTGCCCTGCACGTGCATCGGTCAGCGTGCGCAGATCGGCCTGAACAACCTCGTACCCTTCGTTCCGAAGTGCCTTCAGCCGTTCCCGATCACGAGCATGCTGCGCACGCGACGTGCGGTGCTGATCCCCGTCGAATTCTGGAATCACCCTCTGCACCCGATACAGCAGATCGGCCCGCGCCAAGTGGCCTCCAGCCCGGTCGTAGATGTCGGCGTTGAGCTCAGGCTCC
The DNA here is from genome assembly GCF_008831165.1 of Pseudoclavibacter sp. CFCC 14310. NCBI lineage: Bacteria > Bacillati > Actinomycetota > Actinomycetes > Micrococcales > Microbacteriaceae > Pseudoclavibacter > Pseudoclavibacter sp. CFCC 14310. The sequence goes on from NZ_WBKC01000005.1 coordinate 83,718, forward strand.
GGCAGCCCCGCTTCCAGCAGCAGCAGCCGAGTGAGCGATTCCATGGGCGACTGCGAGCCGTCATGCACGAGACGGGCGACCTGGCGCATCCTTCTGCAGCTTCGATCCGACAGCGACCCCGTCCACTCGACGAGCTCCCTCGGCCCGGCGAACGGCTGCCGGCCGTCTGCACGCAGCTCGGCGCGACAGACCAGAAAATCGCCGACGGCCACGAGATCAGCGTCGGAATAATGCGGCACATCGGCCAGCATCCTCCAAGTCGTCCGCACATCGCAGACCGGCAGATCGCCGAGTGTGTAGACATGAGCTGTCGGGGGCATGCGCCTGCTGCGGATGCCGCGGTGCCGCGGACGCGAAAGGGTCGCAGCCGCTGCAACGTCGAGTCCGTCGGGTTCGAGCGCCGAAGCAATCATGCTGAGAGGCAGCGGCAGGCCCCATATGATCGCCGCGGTCAGGTGGCTGAAGGCGAGCCCCGGCCTCATCAGAGGCAAATACTGCCGCGCGCGATGCGTCACTTCTGCGTAGAGGCGCTGGGATTTCGGGATCTCTGGCGGTGAACCCGCATGGTTCTGGGCCGATTCTGCTGTGCGCGTTTCGGTTCGTGCGCAGCGCACCCCTCGGTAGGGCTGTGCGAGGTCGTTTGCCCGCAGGCGAGACTGGGTGACTCCCAGGTCTCGTGCTTCTGCCACCGTGAAGGGTCGATGCCTGATCTGAATCGGCAGCGGCTGCGGTTTGGACGGTGACATGGCTTCAGCATGAGCGATCGGCCTGCCCCGGGTCTCCCCCGATCAACCCGATGTGGAGAACTTCGTGCTGCACCTGCAGCTATGCGTAACAGGTTCTGCGCACTCGGTGAGTCATCGCCAGGTTCTACACACTCGGTCAGCCATCAGCAGGGTGAGCCATCAGCAGGTTCTACGCACTCGGCGGGTCATCAACAGATTCTGCGCACTCACACCATCCAAAAGTGCCTCCACCCACCGAAAGCACAGAACACGCGACCAACAACAGCAAACACCCACAACAACTACACACTCAGTGAGCCATCAACAGGTTCTACGCACTCGGTGGGTCTTCAACAGATTCTGCGCACTCGATCCCGCGCTTCAGGCGGCTTCTACACACTCGCACGCCGCCCCGTCCGGTTCAAGACAGAACTGCCCTGAGACACGACACCCACAAGACAAACGCACGACAGAACAGCCGAGAGACCAACAGCCCAAAACAGAAACAGACCCCGCCGCACACTGCGACGAGGCCTGCCTGACTCACTCCCACTCGATGGTGCCCGGCGGCTTGCTCGTGACATCGAGAACCACTCGGTTGATCTCACGCACCTCGTTCGTGATGCGGTTCGAGATCACTGACAGCACGTCGTACGGCAGCCGCGACCAGTCAGCCGTCATCGCGTCTTCGCTCGACACCGGGCGCAGCACGATCGGATGCCCATACGTGCGCCCGTCACCCTGCACACCCACCGAATGCACATCGGCCAGCAGCACCACCGGGCACTGCCAGATCTGATCGTCGAGCCCTGCCTTGGTGAGCTCCTCGCGCGCGATCGCGTCGGCCTCGCGCAGAATGTCGAGGCGCTCCTGCGTGATCTCGCCGATGATGCGGATGCCCAGGCCGGGCCCGGGGAACGGCTGACGGCTGACAATGACCTCGGGTACGCCCAGCTCGCGACCGATCGAGCGAACCTCGTCTTTGAACAGCGACCGCAGCGGCTCGACGAGTTTGAACTGCAGATCATCGGGCAGGCCGCCCACGTTGTGGTGGCTCTTGATGTTGGCCGCACCTTCGCCGCCGCCTGATTCGACAACATCGGGGTAGAGCGTGCCCTGCACCAGGAATTTGATCTCTTCGCCGTCGGCCGAGGCCTCGTTCTGCAGGTCGCGAGCCGCACGCTCGAACGTGCGGATGAACTCGCGGCCGATGATCTTGCGCTTGCGCTCCGGCTCGCTGACGCCCTTCAGCGCAGTCAGGAACTGCTCCGACGCGTCGATCGTCACCAGACGGATGCCGGTCGCGGCGACGAAGTCCTCCTGAACCTGCTTGACCTCGTCTTTGCGCAGCAGGCCGTGGTCGACGAAGATGCAGGTCAGCTGGTCGCCGACCGCACGCTGCACCAAAGCCGCGGCGACCGCCGAGTCGACGCCGCCCGACAGCCCGCAAATCACCTTGCTCGCACCGACCTGGGCGCGGATCTTCGCGACCTCCTGGTCGATCACGTTCTCGCTGGTCCACTCCGGCTTCAGCCCGGCACCGTGATACAGAAAGTTCTCGAGCGCCTGCTGGCCGAGCGGAGTGTGCTGCACCTCGGGGTGCCACTGCACGCCGAAGAGTCGACGGCCGCGATCCTCGATCGCTGCCACGGGCGCACCCACGGTCGACGCCAGCACGTCGAACCCCTCGGGCGCGGTCTTCACCGCGACGCCGTGGCTCATCCACACCGACTGCTTCGCAGGAGAGCCCTCGAGCAGCGTGCCTGCTTCGTGAATCTCAGACTCGGTGTGTCCGTACTCGCCCACCGCCGCCTGATCGACGATGCCGCCGAGCGCATACGACATGGCCTGAAAGCCGTAGCAGATGCCGAACACCGGCACGCCGGCTTCGAACAGCGCGCGGTCGACGTGCGGGGCGCCCTCTTCGAAGACGCTCGCGGGGCCGCCCGAGAGGATGATCGCCGCAGGCTTCTTCGCGAGGATCTTCTCGACGCTCCAAGTGTGCGGCACGACCTCGGAGTACACATGCGCCTCGCGCACGCGCCGTGCGATCAGCTGCGCATACTGCGCGCCGAAATCGATGACGAGCACCGTGGGTGTCGTCGCGTCAGCGCCTGCCTCGTTCGAGGCCGCTGCCGCAGTGGGGGTCTGCTGGGTCACTTCGTCTCGCTGCTTTCGTCGGTGTCGGTCGTGGTCTGTGCGGCGTCGCCTGAGGTCTGACGGATGCCGTGCTCGCCCGGCTGCGTCGCCGGATGACGGGCGTCGGCCGCGTTCTCAGCGGCTGCGCCAGGTGCAGCGGTCGTTGCCGCACGGGCCTCGTCATCGGCGACCTGCTTGCGCAGTGCCAAGATGGCCTCGTCGTGGGCCTCGGCACGGGCGTTGTGCTCGGCAAGGTCTTTACGCGCAGCGCGCGACATGCGGTGCTCGACGAAGAACGAGAGGAACGGCACGATGCCGCCCAAGGCGATCGCGACGAAACGCCGCAGCGGCCACCGCAGCAGCGTCCACAGGCGGAAGTCGCTGATCAGATAGACGACATACAGCCAGCCGTGCACGATCAGCACGCCGATCGAAAGGTTCAGACCGCCGGCGCTGTCGATGTACTCGGGCAGCGACGGCACGAAGTTGAGCACGTGACCGCCGCCGGCGAAGACCTCGTAGCCGACGCCGAGTTCGTGATTCCACGGAATGTACTTGAGGATCATCTCGGCGCAGAGCAGCAGCAGGAACACACCGGTGATGTAGGCGAAGATGCTGTAGAACCTGATCGCACCGGGTATGCGCTGCCGATCGCGCTTCGGCAGAATCGGCTGACGGGTCATGGGTTCCATCCTAACGCGGGCGCTCATCGCACTGCGACACGGCGCAGCAGCTCGAGCTGTTCACGCTCCTGCGCGGCATATTCGAGACCGTGCTCGTACTCGTCACGGCCGAGACGCCACCACAGGAACAGAGAGAAGGCTGCGAAGACCACCCACTCGGCGGCGTAGAAGATGTTCATCCAGTTGATCTGCGCTTCAGTCGAGGGAGGCGGCGAGTAGATCGTCTGCAGGCCGCCGCCGACCACCGTGGGAACGCCGTCTGAGGCGACCAGGTACCCCTCGAACCATGGGCGGTCGTCGGTCTGCCACACGTTGATCAGTTCCGGTCCGGAGACCACCTGCGTGAGGTAGTCAGCGGCCGTGGTCTGCTGCTTCTCGACGCCTTCGAACGGCATGATGCGCCCGCTCAGCTGCAGCGTCCCTGCGCTCTGGGCCATCGCATCCCCGTCAGCGCCGGCTGCACCGACCTCGTCTGGCGCGGCATTCGCCAAAGCCTCGGCGCGGTCACGTGTCGCACGGGCCTGGTCGAGGTCGGGCGCCCACCCGAGGGCCACGGGCAGCACGGCTCCGGCGGGCGCTTGAGGAGCCTCCACCGAGAGGCCCACCACGACCCAGTAGCCGAGCGCATTGCCCTCGCGGTCACGAGCCTCGCCGGTCTCACCCGACGCGTTCTGCTGGGTGCGGTTCGCAACGATCGTGGCCGTTCCCGGAAGCACCGTGCCCGACACGGTCGCACGCTGCTCGATGGCCTGCACGTTCATGGTCTGACCGGGCGTGAGCAGATCGGTGAGAGGCCGGGCAGTCTCGGTCTGACGACTGCCATCGTCTCCCGGAGTCACCGCACGCATCGCCTGCCACCAGCCCAGCCCGAGAAACCCGGCCACGATCAGAAGCACGACGAACAGCGCGCCGAGCCACTTCGCCGTCAGCAGCACCGACAGCGTCGAGCGCGGCGGCTCTGAGAGCTCCGCCTCGAGCTCGTCGATCAGAAGATTGGCCTCTGCCGCCCCGATGCGTCGCGGCGTCTGGATGCCCGGCGCAGCGGACTCCGACTGTGTGTTCGAGTCGGGCACAGATTCGGACACGTCTGGTTCAGGCCTCGTAGTGCGAGACGGTGACTGCGACCTTCTGGAACTCCTTGAGCTCGGTGTATCCAGTGGTCGACATCGACTTGCGCAGCGAGCCGATCAGGTTCGTCGTGCCGGTGGCATCGTGCGCCGGGCCGAAGAGCACCTGCTCGAGCGGCCCGACGCTGCCGACCTGCACGCGACGACCGCGGGGCAGCTCAGCGTGATGGGCCTCGGCACCCCAGTGGTAGCCGCCGCCGGGAGCCTCGTTCGCGCGGGCGAGCGCCGTGCCGAGCATGACCGCGTCGGCACCGCAGGCGAAGGCCTTCGGAATGTCACCACCGAAGCCCAGGCTGCCGTCACAGATGATGTGCACGTAACGACCGCCCGACTCGTCGAGGTAGTCGCGGCGGGCGCCGGCGACGTCGGCCACGGTGGTCGCCATCGGAGTGCGCAGGCCCAGCGTCTTCAATGAGGATGACGTGGCGCCTCCGCCGAATCCGGCCAGCACGCCGGCAGCACCGGTGCGCATCAGATGCAGAGCAGTCGTATAGGTGCCTGCACCGCCCACGATGACCGGCACGTCGAGTTCGTAGATGAACTTCTTGAGGTTCAGCGGCTCAGTGGTCGCCGACACGTGCTCTGCCGAGACCGTCGTGCCGCGGATGACGAAGAGGTCGACGCCCGCATCGAGCACCGTCTGGTAGAACTGCTGCGTGCGCTGCGGCGAGAGCGCCCCGGCGACGGTCACGCCGGCGGCACGAATCTGCTCGAGCCGCTCGGTGATCAGCTCGGCCTTGACCGGCTCTGCGTAGACCTCCTGCAGCACCCGCCCGGCCTGATCGTCGTTAGCCTCGCGAATGCGCCGGTAGGCGTCGGTCGGGTCTTCGTAGCGCGTCCACAGGCCCTCGAGATCGAGCACGCCGAGCCCGCCGGCGCGCCCGAGGGCGATGACGGTCTCAGGCGAGGCGGCCGAGTCCATCGGCGCGCCGACGACGGGCAGATCGAAGTGGTAGGCGTCGATGCTCCAGTTCACCGACACGTCGCCGGCATCACGGGTGCGCCGATCGGGCACCACTGCGATGTCACTGAAGCCGTAGCCTCGCCGACCGGTTTTCGACACGCCGATCTGCACTGTCTCACTCATGATTCCTCGTTCATCCCTCGTCTGTTTGCTGCGACTGCGGCGTTCGGTCTACCGACCGTGGTAGTTCGGGGCCTCGATGACCATCTGCACATCGTGCGGGTGGCTCTCTTTGAGGCCGGCCGGCGTGATGCGCACGAACTTGCCGTTCTCTTTGAGCTGCTCGATGTTCTCGGCCCCCACATAGAACATCGACTGGCGCAGGCCGCCGATGAGCTGATAGGTGACGGCCTCGAGCGGGCCGCGGTAGGGCACCTGCCCTTCGATGCCCTCGGGAATCAGTTTGTCGTCGCTGGGCACATCGGCCTGGAAGTAGCGGTCGCGTGCGTAGCTCGTTCGCTGGCCGCGCGTCTGCAGTGCACCCAGCGACCCCATGCCGCGGTACTGCTTGAACTGCTTGCCATGCTCGAACACGAGCTCTCCCGGGCTCTCATCGGTTCCGGCGAGCAGCGAGCCGAGCATCACGGTGTCGGCGCCGGCGACCAACGCCTTGGCGATGTCGCCCGAATGCTGCAGGCCACCATCGGCGATCAGCGGCACACCGGCCGGGATGGTCGCCTTCGACGCCTCGTAGATTGCCGACACCTGCGGCACGCCCACACCGGCGACGATGCGAGTGGTGCAGATCGAGCCGGGCCCGACGCCGACCTTGACGGCATCGACACCGGCGTCGACCAGCGCCTGCGCACCCTCACGGGTCGCGATGTTGCCGCCCACGACCTGCACGTGCTTGGTCGCCGGGTCGGTCTTCAGACGTTTGACGATGTCGTGCTCGCCCTTCGAATCACCGTTGGCGGTGTCGGTGACGATGACGTCGACGCCGGCCTCGACCAACGCGCAGGCGCGTTCCCAGGCATCGCCGAACACGCCGATGGCCGCACCGACGAGCAGACGGCCCGAGCCGTCTTTGCTCGCGTGCGGGTACTTCTCGGCCTTGTCGAAGTCTTTGACGGTGATCAGGCCTTTGAGGTGGCCCTCGTCGTCGATCAGCGGCAGCTTCTCGATCTTGTGCGTGGCGAACGTTCGGTAGGCCTCTTCGCGGCTGATGCCCACCTTGCCGGTGAACAGCTTGCCTTTGGTCATGACGTCTTTGACGAGGGTGTTCTCACGCTCGTCGACCGGCACCCAGCGGATGTCGCGGTTCGAGATGATGCCGACGAGCACGTTGTCCTCGTCGACCACAGGCAGGCCTGAGACCTTGAACTGGCCGCAGATGTCGTCGACCTCCTGCACCGTCGCCTCAGGAGAGGTCGACAGCGGATCGGTGATCATGCCCGACTCTGAACGCTTCACGAGGTCGACCTGGCGGGCCTGGTCTTCGATCGAGAGGTTGCGGTGCAACACGCCGATGCCGCCCTGGCGGGCCAGAGCGATCGCGAGACGTGCCTCAGTGACGGTGTCCATCGCTGATGACAGCAGGGGGATGTTGATCGACAGCTCACGGGTCAGGCGGGTCTTGGTGTTGACCTCGCTGGGAATGACGTTGGTGTGGCCGGGCAGCAGCAGCACATCGTCATAAGTGAGACCGGTGTAGGCAAAGGGGTCGTGTGCCATTTCTTCCTTCCAGACGCGGTGCGCTCAGTCTACCCCGACTCCTGTGTAACATTGGCGACACAAAAGCGAGGTAGCTTGTGTGCCACCCGTCGCAACCCCCTGAGGGTGGTGACGGTGACGCGTGCGGCATCCCACGCGTCCATCGCCAAACGGGGAGGCTCAGTTGACAACGGCCTTGACAGCAAGTGCGCTCGCTCACGCGGCGCCCACAGTCGTGCTCGCACAGGAGGGCGGCGGTTTTCTCGCCGACCAATTCGTGCCGAGCCTGATCAACGGGGTGATCTTCGGACTCATCCTCGCGCTCGCATCGATCGGGGTGTCGCTAATCTACGGAACGACGAAGCTCAACAACTTCGCACACGGTGAGCTGGTCACATTCGGCGGTTTCGTCGCCGTGACCGCGATGACCACGCTGGCGCTGCCTGCCTGGATCGCCGTGATCCTGGCCTTCGTGGTCGGCGGCGTCTTCGGCTGGGTGCAGGATGCCGCCCTTTGGAAGCCGCTGCGCAAGAAGCGAGTGGGCATCATCCCGCTGATGATCGTGAGCATCGGCCTCTCGCTCGCACTGCGTTACCTCTACGCCTTTCTCTTCGGCCCCGACCGCATCGTGATGCCGGTGTCGAGTGACGCGTGGCTCGTGCTGGGTTCGGTGCGGCTTCGCCAGTGGGACGTGCTCGGTTCACTGGTGGCCATCGTGCTGCTCATCGTCACCGCGGCGCTGCTGACGAAATCCCGCATCGGCAAGGCCACGCGCGCCGTCGCCGACAACCCGGCCCTGGCATCCGCATCAGGCATCGACGTCAACCGGATCATTCGGGTGGTGTGGACGGGCGGCACCGCACTCGCGGCCGTCGCCGGCGTGCTGCTCGCGTTCTATCAGACGCAGCAGTGGGACACCGGCGCGTCGATTCTGCTGCTCATCTTCGCATCGGTCGTGCTCGGCGGTCTCGGCACCGCATACGGCGCTCTCGTCGGTGCCCTCATCATCGGCATCGCAGTGAATCTCTCCAGTCTGTTCCTGCCGGGCAGCCTCAAGTACGTCACGGCGCTCGTGATCATGATCGTGGTGCTGCTGGTTCGCCCGCAGGGCATCCTCGGTCGCAGAGAACGCATCGGATAAGGGGCAACCATGGATCTGTCGTTCATCTCACAGGCTCTCGGCGAGATCATCTCGCCGACCACGGCGGCCTACGCGCTCGCCGCACTCGGTCTTTCGATTCACTTCGGCTACACCGGGCTACTCAACTTCGGCCAGGCCGGCTTCATGGCCGTCGGCGGGTACTTCTTCGCCATCACGTCGAACACCTTCGGGGTGCCGTTCTTCGTCGGGCTGCTGTTCAGCATTCTCGGAGCCGTGCTCTTCGGGCTGCTGCTCGGCATACCGACGCTGCGCCTGCGCGCCGACTACCTCAGCATCGTGACGATCGCAGCCGCCGAGATCATCAGGCTGGTGGCCAAGACCCCCGAGCTCTCGTGGCTCACCGGCGGTTCGGCCGGCATGCAGAGCGGCTCCGACTCATTCCAGTCGCTCAACCCGATTCCCGTCGGCCTCTATGAGATCGGGCCGCTGACCTACACCGAAGAGGATCTCTGGACGATCATCTTCGCGTGGGTCGTCGTCGCCCTCTCGATGCTCTTGGTCTGGCGTCTGGTGCGCAGCCCCTGGGGCCGCGTGGTCAAGGCCATCAGAGAAGACGAGGATGCCGTTCGCTCGCTCGGCAAGAACGTCTTCGCCTACAAGATGCAGGTGCTGATTCTCGGCGGCGTGCTGGGCGGCCTCGGAGGCATGATCTTCGTGCTGCCGCGGTCGGTGCAGCCGGATAACTTCGGCACGCAGACGACGTTCTTCCTCTGGACGATCATGCTGCTCGGCGGCGCCGCCACGGTCTTCGGCCCCATCGTCGGCTCGATGATCTTCTGGGTGGTCATCGTCGCGACCGACGGCATCGTGTCGCTGCTGGTCAGCGAAGAGATCCTGCCGATCACCGGCGTCCAAGGCGGCCAGGTGCGCTTCATCCTCGTGGGCGTCGCGCTCATGCTGCTCGTGATTTTCAGACCCCAGGGTCTGTTCGGAAAGAAGTCGGAGGTGTACTTCAATGCCTGACACTCCCCTCACACCAGTGCCCGAGCCGCAGCCGTCAGATGCCACGGTGCACGCCGTCGGCGAGACGTCGCAGGGCGGTTCGACTGTGGCAGCCTCCTCAGGTGGCGCACGCCCGATCGCAGCAGAGCCCGCCGCGCCAGGATGCAAGAAGACCGACCCGATCGTCGTCGCAGACGACATCACCCGCTCATTCGGCGGCAACACCGCCGTCGATGTGGAGCACGTCGAGATTCCGCGCGGCGTCATCACCGCACTGATCGGCCCGAACGGCGCCGGCAAGACCACGCTGTTCAACCTGCTCAGCGGCTTTGACAAGCCGAACACCGGCCGCTGGTCGTTCGACGGCACCACGCTGTCGGGCATCCCCTCGTTCAAAGTGTCGCGTCTGGGGCAGGTTCGCACCTTCCAGCTGACCAAGTCGCTGGCGATGCTGAGCGTGCTCGAGAACATGAAGCTGGGCGCCAAGGATCAGCGTGGCGAGCACTTCTGGAGCGCCTTGTGGCCGCCGGCGTGGAAGAGCCAGGAGAAGGCGATCGAGGCGAAGGCCATGGGCCTGCTCGAGAAGTTCCTGCTTGACAAGAAGAAGGACGACTACGCTGCGGCGCTCAGCGGTGGGCAGCGCAAACTGCTCGAGATGGCGCGTGCGCTGATGAGCGACCCGCAGTTCGTCATGCTCGACGAGCCGATGGCGGGTGTCAACCCGGCGCTGACGCAGTCTCTGCTCGGTCACATCGTGCGGCTGAAAGACGACGGCATGACCGTGCTCTTCGTTGAGCACGACATGCACATGGTGCAGGCGATCGCCGACTGGGTGATCGTGATGGCGGAGGGCCGCATCGTGGCCGAGGGCGAGCCAGGTGTGGTCATGCAGGATCCAGCTGTGATCGACGCATACTTGGGATCGAACAAAGATCGCGACCTCGGTGAGGTGGTGGCCGAGATCCGCGCCGAGCACCGTGCGACCGAACGGCCGCAGGGCGGTGCGAGCACGGCATCCGGCGTTGACTCAGCACCGCACGCAACCGACGGTTCGCAGGTCGACGCGAGCACGGCATCCGGCGTTGACTCAGCAGACACCACCGAGGAGGACCCACGATGACCGAGCGCGTGCTTGAGACGAAGGATCTGGTCGCAGGTTACCTGCCCGGCGTGAACATTCTGAACGGGTGCAATACCTATGTCGAGCGGGGCGAACTCGTCGGCATCATCGGCCCGAACGGCGCTGGCAAGTCGACGTTGCTGAAGACAGTGTTCGGCATGGTGAGCGTGCGCTCGGGCAGCGTCGTGCTCGACGGGCGCGACATCACCGGTCTGAAGGCCGACAAGCTGGTGCGCGCCGGCGTCGGGTTCGTGCCGCAGACCGAGAATGTGTTTCCGAGTCTGACCATTCGCGAGAACCTCGAGATGGGGTGCTTTCAGAAGCCGAAGCTGTTCGGGCCGCGGCTGGAGTTCGTGACTTCGCTGTTCCCGGAGCTGTCGAAGCGTCTGGGGCAGCGTGCCGGCGGTCTCTCTGGCGGTGAGCGCCAGATGGTCGCGATGTCGCGGGCGCTGATGATGGATCCGAAGGTGCTGCTGCTCGACGAGCCCTCGGCGGGGCTGTCGCCGGTGCGGCAGGACGAGACGTTCCTGAATGTGGCGCGCATCAATGCCGCCGGGGTGTCGGTGATGTTGGTCGAGCAGAATGCGCGGCGCGCGCTGCAGATCTGCGACCGCGGATATGTACTCGATCAGGGCAAGGACGCCTACGTCGGACCTGGTCATATGCTGCTGAATGACCCGAAGGTGATCAAGCTGTACTTGGGCACCTTGGCCGAGGACCACACCGCGGGGTAGGCGTCGGGCGCGGTCGTCGCTGCATGTCCGGGCAGTAGCTGGGGGGGTAGCCGGGCGGTAGCCGGACGGTAGCTGGGCAATAGCTGGGGGTGGTTGGGTACAGTCTGGCTGGCATCGGTCGGTGGTGGCTGTGCACGCAGTCGACTGAGCAGGCGCGTGCTTTGCACACAGTCGACTGGGCAGCTGCAGCTTTGCACACACTCCCCCTGAGCAGCTGCAGGCTTTGCTCGCAGTAGGCCGCACAGCAGTGAACTCTTGCACGCGACCGACTCAGTGGTTGCAGCTTTACACACAGCCCCTGAGCAGCTGCAGGCTTTGCCCACAGTAGGCTGCACAACAGTGAACTCTTGCACGCGACCGACTCAGTGGTTGCAGCTTTACACACAGCCCCTGAGCAGCTGCAGGCTTTGCCCACAGTACGCCGCACAGCAGCTGCGACTCCGCAGTCAGGAGTACCGGCCGGCCAAGCATCCTCACCCAACAGGAGCATTTTGCCAAACAGGAGCATTTGCACCAAGCAGGAGCAGATTGAGGCTTTCTCCAGGTCCTGTTTAGTTCATTTGCTCCTCTTCGACGCATTTGCTCCTGCTCGGCAGAGGCGATGTCGAGCACCATGCGCGAATGCTCCGAATCCGACGCATCTCTACGGGCAAATGCTGGCCTCAAGACGTGGCAGCCCGCAGTCAGCTTCGCGCTGCCTGCACAGACCTTCATGATGATGAGGTGAGAGAACGAAGATGTGAGGCCTTTGCATGCTCATCGCCCAGGCAGCAGTGCCGATGTCGTCAGTGCCGCAACACAGAAATGGGGCCGCCCCGAAGGACGACCCCATCAGATCAAGTGCCTGCCGAGAGTCAGCTGGCCGAGACCTCTTCCTGACGCTTGAACGTCGTGGTGTTGTTCGCATCAGTGACCCCGTAGAACGAGATCGTCGCCTTGGTCACATCACCGTTGCCATCGAAGTCGATTGGCCCTGAGAAGCCGTCGTAGTCGATGTCCTTGCCATCTTTGATGAGCGCCGCGCAGTCCTTGAACGACGTGCACTTCTCGCCGCCTTCTGAGACCGACTGCAGGTTGTCTTTGATGGTGGTGCCGTCGGTCTTGCCGCCCTGCAGCGCCGCAAGCGCCGCGAGCACCGTCGCGTCGTACATCTCGGGTGCGTAGACGGTCGAAGTCAGAGAGCCACCGGCCTGCTGCTTGACGCGGTTGATGAAGTCATCGAGGCCCTCGTACGGACCGGGCTGCGAGAAGGTCGCCCCCTGGATTGAGGTGTCGCCTGACTTCATGATGCCGTTGTTGCCGTCTGTGCCGTACAGCTTGGCAAAGTCGAAACCGTTCGTCTGCAGAGTCTGCACAACACCCTTGAACTGGTCGAACGAGATGGCCACGAGAGCATCGGGGTTGCCGCTGATCGCCTGTGAAACCTCGCTCGAGATGTCCTTGGCAGCAGGATCGAACGACTGCTCCTTCGACACGGTGCCGCCCTCGGCCTCGATCGACGCCTTGACCGCATCCTTCAGCCCCGAGCCGTAGTCGTCGTTCATGAACAGAATCGCCACGTTCTTCTTGCCGTCGGCGACAATCTGCTTGCCGAGGCTCTTGCCCTGCAGCAGGTCAGAGGGAGCAGTCCTCCAGTAGTATCCGCCGTTGTCATCGATGTTCGTGAAGCTGGGCGAGGTGTTCGAAGCCGAGATCTGCACGACCTGACGCTTCGAGACCGTCGGCAGCACGTTCTTCGAGGCCGCCGAAGAGGCCGCACCGAGAATCACGGAGTTCTTCTCGATGAGTGACTTCGCCGACGTCGTCGCGGTGTCGGTGGTCGAGTCGCCCTCGTCTTTGATGTCGGTCTTGACAGTCAGCCCGGCGTCTGCGGCATTGATGTCTGACGACGCAAGCTCGATGGCTGCGGTAAGCGTCGGCCCCATGAACGACAACGAACCGGTCTGCGGCACCAGACCGCCGATGTTCAGGGTCGAGTCGTCACCACTGCCCGTCGAGCCTCCCGACTTCGCGCATCCGGTCAACGCGAGCGCTGCAACAGCGCCAATGGCGATGAACTGGGCTCCGCGTCGCATGAACGTCGACCCGAACTTCCGTGCGTTGGATTCTGTTGTCATATGTACTCCTGCTCCTTTGCATCGAGTTTTCCTCGTGCGCTCATGACGTTATGTGCGCAGAGTTACGCCAGTATATCCAAGTGTTTCGTCCTGATTTCGCCATGTCGTCGGCTACGCCCGAATGCGTTGGCGAGTCGTATATGTTCTGGGTCTGCGGATGCTTACCCGGCTAAGATTTCTTGCCTCACGCGCGAGGGCGAATCGGCACCCAAGAGGCACAGAACGCAGAAGCAGGCGGGGCGACGAGTACACAGCAGGGCGCATGCGCCAGCCGAGACACAGACGTGCAGACATACACGCAAGCAGGCAGGCGCAGGCACACAGGCCTCACAGACACACATGCTCACAGACACACAAAGGGCGGAGACGCCGAAGCATCTCCGCCCTCTGCACGGCGAGGCGCGCTCTGCACGCCTCAGCCGAAGAGTCTCAACCGTTCAGACTCGAGTGACCAGTCTCAGTCAACGATCGCGAGCAGATCGCGAGCCGACAGCACGAGGAAGTCCTCGCCGCCGAACTTGACCTCGGTGCCGCCGTACTTGCTGAAGAGCACCTTGTCGCCAACCTTGACGTCGACCGGGATGCGATTGCCCTTGTCGTCAACGCGGCCGGGACCCACAGCGACGACCTCAGCCGTGGTGGGCTTCTCTTTCGCGGTGTCGGGGATGACCAGACCTGAAGCAGTGGTCTGCTCCTGCTCGACCAGCTTGACAGCAACGCGATCTTCGAGTGGCTTGATGGAAACCGACACTTGTGACCTCTTCCTTTTCATCCATTTCATTGGACTGAATGAACACAACTGAGGCACCCTCCATGGGTGCAATTAGAACTGTAGCCACGTGTTAGCACTCGTGCAACCCGAGTGCTAATCGTCGTCACACGAACCCGTGTCAGCGGCTCGTGCCACAATTGCAGCGTGACTCCCGAAGACGCCCGCACCTTACTCACGCCAGAAGCGCTCGCGCTGCTCGACAGCCTCCCACCGCTCGAGTCGCCCGAAGACGTGCTGCGCATCTCGACCCGCCTGCATAAAGAGGGCATCGCTCCGGCGCTGATCGCCGCCGCGCTCACTCAGGCAAAGCTGCGCCGCCGTGCTCGGGCCAAGTTCGGCGAGTTCAGCGACCGCATGCTGCTCACCGAAGACGGCGTGCAGCAGGCTACGCGGCTGCCCGTCGCAGCAGCGCATGCCTCTCGACTGACACGAGCCGGCATCCGCCGAGTGGCTGACCTGGGGTGCGGCATCGGCGCTGATTCGCTTGCCTTCGCCGCCGCCGATGTGGATGTTCTGGCCGTCGACGCCGACCCGGTCACCGCCGCCTTCGCGGGCTTCAATCTCGCGCCCTGGCCGAACGTGCGGGTGCGACAGGCGCGGGCCGAAGACGTCGATCTCGCACGAGAGATCGGCGGCCTCAGTGACAACCACTCGCTCGATGAGACCTCGTCAGACGGTCGCGACGACAGCGCAGAGAGGTGCTCTGACAGCGGCCGCGCAGCAGATGACAGCAATGCACGCAGCAGCCGCGAGGCAGACGGCGGCACTGACATGAGACGCGATTCGGGCAGCAGCAATGCACGCAGCAGCGATGCACACAGCCGCACACAAGGTCAGTGCACTGGCGCAGTGTTTCTCGACCCGGCTCGGCGCGTCGCAGAGACCTCTGGCAGTACGTCGCACGAACACGCACACAACCGTGCCCCAGGGCGCGGGCGCGGATCGCACCGCACGTGGAACCCCGAGCAGTTCTCCCCCAGTCTCGACTGGGTGTTCGAGGTCGCACACCAGTGGCCGACCGGCGTCAAACTCGGGCCGGGTCTGCCCCACGAGCTGATCCCATACGACGCCGAGGCCGAGTGGGTCTCTGACAACGGCAATGTCGTCGAGGTGTCGCTCTGGTTCGGCGCCCTGACCGAGCAACCCGGAGCGCGCAGCGCGCTGCTGCACGACGACACCGGCTGGCACCGCATCGTCAGCGACGGCAGCGACCCACAGGTGGGGTCACTGCAGCGCTGGCTCTACGAGCCCGACGGAGCGGTCATCCGAGCGCGTGCATTGGGCACCCTCGCACAGCAGCACAACCTCTCGACGATCGACGAGACGATCGCCTATCTGACCGGCTCAGAGCGCGTTGAGAGTCCGTTCATGCGCGGGTTCGAGGTGCTCGACGACCTGCCGTTCGACGAGCGCAAGGTGAAGGCCCGACTCGTCGAGCTGGGAGTTCCCCGGGTGACGGTGAAGAAGCGCGGTGCCGATATCGACCCCGCCGCGCTGGCCAAACAGTGGAACAGACAGCTCGGCAAGGCACTGGGCAAGAGTGACTCCAACGCCACGATCATGACGGCAAACGAACAGGCCGACAGCGGCCCAGCAGACAGATCTGCCGGTGCTGACGCTGCAGACGAGTCAGGCACGACAACGACATCGGCGGGGCCGACGGATCGATCAGGCCGGACGACCGGCGAGGCCATCGTGTTCGTCACACGAGTGGCCGGCCGTCACCGGGCGATCATCGCTCGCCGCGCCTGAGCGTACGAGCAGAGAAGAGCACGACTGCTCCGCCGACCAGAGCCAGCGAACCGAAGACCGCGAGCGGCTGCAGAAGTGCAGCGGATGCTCCGGTCGCTGCGAGCGCGCCCTGGCCGTCGGTCGTCGCCTCTGTCTGCTGCTGAGTCTGCGACTGCTGCCGGTTCTGCGACAGGTCAGCGCCTGCTGCCGGCGTCTTCGCTTGGTCTTGACCGTCTGGCGCGGTGTCTTGGCCATCTGGCAGGAGCGTACCTGCGTCGGCACCCTCATCAGGTTTCTTACCCGAGACGGTGAGCTTCGCGCTGCCGACCAGACCGCTGTCTGCAGCCGTGGAGTCGAGGCCGCGCAGCCACGCCTGCAGCTCATGCTCCCCAGCGGCGAGCCCCTGCGGCAGGGTGACCTGCGCGGTGAAACGGCCCGCATCGTCAGTGACCACCGTGCCGAGCACGGTCGGGTCGGAGTGCACCTCGAGCGCCAGCGGCGAGTTCGTGACGAATCCGCTACCGGTGATCGTCACCGCAGCGCCCGACGCGAAGCCGGCAACGGCATCCGTCTGCGATGTCGTCGACTCAGCCGCACCCGCGGCACCCGCCACATGTCCAGCTGCACCGGCAGCCGCGCGGCTGGGCGTCGCCACGATCGTCAGCTTGCCGGTTACCTTGGTCTGGTCGGCGAGCGTCGCGGCCTGATCAGGATCAATTCCCTGCGTGCGCAGCGCGGCACGATGCTGCAGCATGTAGGCGATCTTGCCGGGCTTCTCTTCAGCGTAGGGCACACTCAGATCGCCGAAATCTCCCTTCGTAGCTTTCTTGCCGTTGTTCCACTGGCTCAGTCGTCCGAGGTCTTTCGCGGTGAATCCGCCCGGCATCGATTCGCTGTCGGCGAGCGCGACCTGTCGTTCAGTCATGGCTTTCACAGTCGTCAGCGCAGTATCGGCGTCAGCATCCCACCCGGTGAGGCTGCCTGTCTCGCCGCGCACCCCGAACTGGCCGTCACGCAGCCATTGTCCCCAGTAGAACTCCTGGAAAGGAATCGTGCCTGCCGTGTAGCCGATATCGCGGCCGAAGTAGAGCAGGCTGCGGTACTCGTCGTTCTCGAAGCTGCGCAGCCCGACCGTGGTCGGCAGCATCTTCGGCTCGATCGACCTGCCGTTCGCGTCCTGCAGCCACGTCCATTTGTTGGCCTTCATGACGTTCCAGAACTCGGCGGGCGTCTTGTCACTGAGGTTGCCGAGCACTTTGAGTCGGACGTGAATGTTCATGCCGCCGTCAGCCGTCAGCTCTGCGAACGAGGTGAGTGTGTGGTGCCCGTCGGTGAGGTACAGGCTGCCACCGGGGCCGATCACGACGGTCTTCATGGCTGCGGTGCTGTCTTCGGTCTCGGCTCCCAGTGCGATCTCGCAGGTGAAGCTCGTCGGGTCGTCAAGCCGGGCACCGGCGGGTGCCGCTTTGGCCTCGCCCTGTCCGTTGGTCTCGCACCAGTCGTCGAACTTCTTGTTGAGCTTGCCGCGCGCTTCGTCTTTTCCCTGCGTGTAGCGGCCGAGCTTGTAGTACACCTCGTCGTAGCCCAGCGACGGCTGCGTCGGATGCACATCGCCGATGCGCACATCGACCAAATCGCCCGGCTTCGCGGCGAGGTAGCCGGTGCGATCCGGCGCCGACGAGACGATGTGCCCGCCCTGCACGTCTGCCGCAGGCTCAGCCGCCGCGGCGATGGTCGTGCCGATCACACCGGCAGCAGCGCCGCCAGAGATGAAAGCCGCCGCAGCCAGCGTGGCGAGCAGACGCCCGATCACAGAGCGTGCTGCCCGGCTCGGCCGGCGAGCGCCTGTCGCGTGGGTCGGCTGGGCGATGATGCCCGCATCGGGATGCGATGGTGCGGCTGGTGGGCGGATCGTCATTGCGCTCTCTCTGCCGCGCGTCACACACGCACCGGCTCCGAGAGCATAAGTTAGCCGAGTGAGCGCGGTTCAGCCGCGCAGTGAACGTTCCGTGAACACACGGCGATCCCGAATCTGCGTGTGGCGTCACACATTCAGATTGTCGAGCTCGTCTCGCAGCTGATTGAGCTGATCCGGCGGCACGACGCCATTCAGCGACGAGGGGTCGTTCATCAGCATGATCACCAGGATGATGCCCAGAATCAGAAATAGCAGCCCCACGGCGACGGTGATGTACCCCATGATGAGGCCCGCGAGCCCCATGCCGCGGCCTCGTTCGCCGCGCCGCTTGATCTGGCTCAGACCGATGTGCCCGGTGATGATCGCGACGATGCCCGGCAGACCGATCAGCTGAAAGAACGTGACGACAGAGAGCAGGCCGCAGATCAGGCTGATGATCGAGAGCACGTTGGTCTTCGCATTCGGCAGCACCGAGCTGCCTTGGGGCGAGAAGCGCTGGGCAGGCACCGGCGTGCCGTACGGGTTCTGCTGCCCGTACTGCCCCGGCTGCCCGTACGGGTTCTGCTGCCCCGGCTGGCTCTGACCAGGCTGCCCGTACTGCCCGTACTGTCCGTACTGCGGCTGCCCGACGGGCTGCTGCCGCGGATCCTGCTGCCACCCCTGCTGATCATTGCCAGCGGGCTGTGTCTCGGCGTCGTAGCCGGGCGCGTACTGCCCGTACTGCGGCGCCGGACGCGGGCGCGACAGCGCCTGATCGCCAGGCGTGCCCGATGCCGCCGCAGCGTCGTCTCGAGGTGAGCTGTTCGGGGTGTTCTCGCTCATGTGCATCCTTTCGAGGCCGATGCCTCGTCGGTTCTCTGGGTCAGTCTATGCGCGCTGCGATTCTGAGCGGCGCACATGGGCCGCGGGTGCTGATCTGTGCCAAGTGATGGTGACGCCAGCCTAGCCTCGCGGTGCGACGTAGGCGTCGGTCACCGGCAACGTCGAATCGGCCCCGAAGTCAAACCCGGTCGGCGGTTTTCCGGCCATCACCAGCTGCGCGCCGAGCGAGGCGATCATCGCGCCGTTGTCTGTGCAGAGCGACAGTGCCGGAATACGCAGACTCACGCCGGCATCCGCCGCACGCTCGGTCGCCACCTGACGCAGACGGGCGTTCGCGACCACGCCGCCGCCCAGCAGCAGTCGCGGCACGCCGTGGTCAGCGCAGGCCTTCAGCGCCTTGGTGACCAGCACGTCGACGACGGCCTCCTGAAAGCTCGCCGCGATGTCGGCGACCGGCAGTCCGGTCTCGGCCGCCGCGCGCGCGGCATCGTCGAGTTCGCCGCCCACCTGCTGCGCCTCCGCCTGCGAGACCCAGCGGGCCACGGCGGTCTTCAGCCCCGAGAACGAGAAATCGTACGGATGCCGACGCAGGTCTTTCGCCGTGCTCAGGCCGCGAGGAAAACGGATGGCCTTCGGGTCGCCCGCCTCGGCCGCTCGCTGGATGCGCGGGCCTCCTGGGTAGCCGAGACCCAGCAGGCGTGCGGTCTTGTCGAAGGCCTCGCCTGCCGCATCGTCGATGGTCTCGCCGAGCAGCTCGACGTCGTCGACCAGGTCGCGCACGAGCAGCAGCGACGTGTGCCCGCCCGAGACGAGCAGGGCGATCGTCGGAGTCTCGAGGTGACCGCTGTCGAGAATCTCGGCGCCGACATGGCCGACGAGGTGGTTCACCGCATAGAGCGGTTTGCCGCTGCCGAGCGCGAGGCCCTTGGCCGCCGAGACGCCGACCATGAGAGCGCCGGCGAGCCCCGGGCCGCTCGTGACGGCGATCGCATCGACGTCGTTCATGGTGATGCCTGCGGTCTCAAGCGCCTGACGCAGCGTCGGGCCGAAGGCCTGCACGTGCGCGCGAGCCGCGACCTCGGGCACCACGCCGCCGAAGCGTGCGTGCTCCTCCATCGACGAGGCGACGGTGTTGGCCAGCAGGGTCGTGCCCTGCACGATTCCCACGCCGGTCTCGTCGCATGAGCTCTCGATGCCGAGCACGATGGGAGCGTCTGCTGCAGGTTTCGCAGGAGGCACAGCTGCCCCCGCAGAAGCTGCAGAGAGTATGGGTTCAGTCATTCGAGACTCCAAGTCTGCTGACGGTCTGGTTCACTGCCTCGTCGCGATCTGTGGGCTGTGCGGCAGTCGGTCCTGCTGCGTGCGCATCTGCTGAGCTCAGAGCCCGAGCGGCGGACCAACGGTGCAGGTCGAGCCGCATCACGGTCGCATCCTCACCATCAGGCTGGTAGTAGCGCGGACGCGTACCGATCACGCCGAAGCCCTCGCTCTCATAGAGTCTGCGAGCGACGGAGTTGTCTGCGCGTACCTCGAGAAAGAGCTGGTGCGCTCCCCTGGCTCTGGCCGTGGTGGCGAGGGCGGTCAGCAGGCGGCGGCCGATTCCCAGCCCGCGTGCTGCGGCATCCACCGCGATGGTGAGCACGTCGGCGTCTGATGCCCCGCGAGCCGCGAGCACCGCTGCGAACCCGAGTATCTCGGTCTCGTGCGACTCCGCACGCCGCTCGGCCACCCACACGGGGCTGTCCGGGCTCGCGACTGTCTCGGCGAGCATCGTCGGAGTCCACGGGTCGTCGGGAAAGCTCGCCTGCTCGATGCGGCTGATCGAGGTGAGATCGGCCGTCATCGCCTCGCGCAGTGTCACGCCGTTCTGAGACGCTGCGGGCAGGGCGGTCTCGACCCGGGCCACCTCGTCCACGGTCAGAGCACCTGCTTGGGCTTCGCGCGGCCCACGTCAGGCTGGCGCACGTAGATGGGGTCGGTGCCGCGCTGGTCGAGGCCTGCCTCGTGCCGCAGCCAGGCGATACGGCCGAGGCCGGCAGCCGACACGTTCGGCGACATGACGACCTGTTCGCAGGTCTCTGGCCAGGTGTTGGGCTCGGTTCGGGCGGCACGGGTCTCATGCGGAATGCCATGCTGGTCAAGGCAGTCGTACTCGGTCACGAAGACCTCATGGCGACGCGCGTCGGTAGCCACCGAGATGGGGCAGGGCTCAGCTGGAGCGAGCGCATCGACGGCGACGGCGTCATGACTGGGCACGCCGACGACCGGGCAGCCGACGCCTGCGGCGAACCCGACCCCAGCGGCGATGCCGACGCGCAGACCGGTGAAGGGGCCCGGGCCGACGCCCACCACTACGAGGTCGATCTCTTCTGCGGCGACGTCTGCCTCGTCGAGAGCCTCAGTGACGAGCGCACCCACGGCCTCGGCGTGCCCGCGGGTGTTCTGGTCGTCGCGCACAGCGATCGGAGTGCCGTCGCGCAGCAGCGCGATGCTGGTGCCGGCAGAGGTGTCGAGGGCGAGGATGATCATACGGCCTTCGATTCTACCCGTGCGGCGAGGTCGTGCGCACTGCGAGGCCCACGCGCTGCGATGATCACGGTGCGGGTCTGCGGTGCGGCAAAGAGATCGTCGGCGTCGTTCGACGCTTCGGCGGATGCTGCCTCGCCATCGTCGCCGGGTGCGGCTGTGGGGTCGTCGGGTCCGTCCTCCTCAGGGATCAAGTCGATCGACACCCAGCTGTCGGCGAGCTGCCCGACCCAGTCTCGCCCCCACTCGATGACGGTGGCCGAGCCTTCGAGATCGAGGTCGAGATCGTCCAGCTCGATGCCGCTGGTGAGGCGGTAGGCGTCGACGTGTACGAGTGGCGCGCCGCCGACCTGTGAGGGATGCGTGCGAGCGAGCACGAACGTGGGACTGGTCACCGGACCGCGCACGCCGAGGCCTTCGCCGAGCGAACGGGTCAAGGTGGTCTTGCCTGCGCCGAGCGGGCCGTTCAGCACGAGCAGATCACCGCGCTGCATGATCGAGCCGATGCGGCGACCGAGGTCTGCGATGTGCTGCTCGTCGACGCCGTGCAGCGTCGCGATGATGTCACACACCGTGGGCCTGACTGCGGTCTGCGGTACCGAGACGACTTTCGGCATCGCCCTCGGCCGCACTGGCACGAGCCGTGTCGTTCTGATCCACACCGTCCTGGTCGACATACACACGCTGCGGACGATCGCCGATGCGGGTCACGATCTCGTAGTTGATCGTTCCAGCAGACTCGGCCCAGAGCGTCGCCGAGGGCTCGCCGCGTTCGGGGTCACCGAGAATGACCGCTTCGTCGCCGATGTGCACGTCGTCGTCGCCCACGTCGATCACGAACTGATCCATCGCGATGCGTCCGGCCACGGGATAGATCTTGCCTCCGACAAGCACGCCGCCACCCTCTGACGCCTGGCGCGGCAGACCGTCTGCATAGCCGAAGGGCACGAGAGCGAAGGTGGTCTCGCGCGGGGCCCGGTAGAGGTATCCGTACGATGCCGGAGTTCCCTCGGGCACACGTTTGATCTGCGCCACCTGCGTCGAGACGCGCATCACCGGTGTGAGCCCGAGGTCGGCACTCGTGCGCTCGTCGGGCGACAGCCCGTACGAGCCGATGCCGATGCGAACCATGTCATAGCGGGCCTCGGGGCGGTCGAGCGCGACGCCGGTTGCGGCGATGTGCCGCAGACGCGGGTGGATGCCGTACTCGGCTGCCGTTTGCAGGGCGTCGTCGAACACGCGCAGCTGGTCGGTGTCGTCGTCGACGCTGGTGTTCGACAGGTGCGACATCATGCCTTCGACGTCGATCTGACCGGCGGACTGGAGCCGGGCTGCGGTCTCGAAGAAGTGCGGCCACTGTGCACGCGTGGCACCGTTTCGGCCCAGGCCTGTGTCGATGGCGAGATGCACGGTGCGCGCCCCTGCGGCTGCCGCAGCCTCGATCTGATCAGCGGTCGAGAGACCAAGTGTGATGTTGTGGCGCGCGGCATCGGTGAAGTCGGTGCCGGGCAGGTGCAGCCAGGCGATGATCGGTTTGCCGATGCCTGCTTTGCGGAGTCGCAGCGCCTCTTCGAGCGAGACCACGCCCAGATACGAGACGTCTGTCTGGTCAGCGACCTTGGCGAGTTCGACGGCGCCGTGTCCGTATGCGTTGGCCTTGAGCACGGCGAGCACTTTCGCGGGCTGCACCCGCTGCAGAATGGTCTCGAGGTTATGCCGGTAGGCTGCGCGATCGACGCGCACCTCTTGCAGAGAAGTCATGAACTCTATTGTCGCACTGCCGTGGACTGGTGAAGACATTTTCTCTCCGTCTGCGACGACATCCTTCGCCCCGCAGCGGCCGACTCTCGGCGGGGTTAGCCCAATGGCTCCCCGACGCCTCAGCCCAGCGTCTCAGCGACCACGAACGCCTGGGCCACCGGTGCGTCGTGCGTCAGCGACACGTGCAGGTGCAGCCCCCGGCTTTGCACATGCGAGGCGATCGCCCCCGTCAGCTCGAACCGAGGGGCACCATGGGCATCATTCAGCACTGAGATGTCTGCGAAACGAAAACCTCGCACACCGCCGCCCAGCGCTTTGATCAGGGCCTCTTTCGCGGCAAAGCGAGCCGCCAGCTGCTCGGGACGCAGGCCCTTCTTCACCTGCGGAGGATGCAGCCCGACCGTTCCAGCATCCGTCGTCTCTTGATCTCGGTCGCCGCTCTGGCCGTCTGCACCACGAGGCTCGCCTGCACCACGAGGCTCGCCTGAACTCCGAAGCTCGAGAGGCGAGAACAGACGATCACGCAGCCTTGGGGTGCGCTGCAGATGCTCGGCAAACCGATCGAGGTTGACCGTGTCGATGCCGATGCCTGCGATCATGGCGTATGCCTGCAGCCGCTACTCGACCGTGACCGACTTCGCGAGGTTGCGCGGCTGGTCGACGTCGAGCCCCTTTGCCTCGGCGAGCTCCATGGCGAACACCTGCAACGGCACCACTGCCACGAAGGGCTGCATCAGCGCGGGCACCAGCGGCAGTGCGATGACCTCGTCAGCAAAGGGCAGCACCGCTGTGTCGCCCTTCTCGGCGATCGCCAACACGCGAGCGCCGCGAGCGCGGATCTCCTGAATGTTCGAGATGACCTTGGCGTGCAGCACAGGCGACTCGCGCGGGCTCGGCACCACGACGAACACCGGCAGGCCGGGCTCGACCAGCGCGATCGGCCCGTGCTTGAGCTCACCCGCGGCGAACCCCTCGGCGTGAATGTAGGCGAGTTCCTTGAGCTTGAGCGCGCCTTCGAGCGCAACCGGGTAGTCCACATGGCGGCCCAAGAAGAGCACCGCACGGGTGTCTGCCATCCAGTGGGCCAGGTTCGGAATGACCTTGCTGGCCTCAACCGCCTCGGCGATCGCCGGCTGCAGCTGTGCGAGCTGCTCGGTGATCTCGGCGACATCATCGCCGGTCAGCGTGCCGCGCACCGCAGCCAGGTGCAGCCCGAAGACATAGAGCGCCGCGATCTGAGCCACGAACGCCTTGGTCGAGGCGACGGCGACCTCGGGGCCGGCATAGGTGTAGATGACGCCGTCAGACTCACGTGGAATCGTCGCCCCCTGGGTGTTGCAGATCGAGAGCGTCTTGGCCCCCTGCTCGCTGGCCCAGCGAATGGCCATCAGTGTGTCCATAGTCTCGCCCGACTGCGAGATCGAGATGACCAGCACACGGTCGTCGAGAATCGGGTCGCGGTAGCGGAACTCATGCGAGAGTTCGACGCTGACCGGCACGCGGGTCCACTGTTGCAGAGCATAGGCCGCGGTCTGGCCGGCGTACGACGCAGTGCCGCAGGCCACGATGATGATGCGGTCGATGTGTCTCAGCAGGTCGGCATCCACCCCACCCAGCTGGTCGACGACCACGTGCCCGTCGGCGATGCGGCCGAGCAGCGTGTTGGCGACGGCCTCGGGCTGCTCGGAGATCTCTTTCGCCATGAAGCTCTTCCAGCCGCCCTTCTCGGCTGCTGTGGCATCCCACTCGACCTCGAAGGGTTCGGGCTCGACTGAGTTGCCCTCGAAGTCGGTCACGTCGATCGAGTCGGCGGTGATGATCGCGATCTGATCCTGGCCGATCGCATAGGCGTGTGTCGTGAACTCGACGAACGCGGCGACGTCTGAGGCGAGGAAGTTCTCGCCGGTGCCGCGGCCGATCACCAGCGGCGAATTTCGACGGGCGCCGATCACGGTGCCCGGCTGGTCTTGGTGCACGGCGAGCAGTGTGAAGGCGCCTTCGAGACGCTGCACTGTGGCGAGAAATGCCTGGTACAGATCGCCCGTGCGACGGTACTCGCGGCCGAGCAGCACGGCTGCGACCTCGGTGTCGGTCTCTGAGATGAACTCGTACCCCTCGTCGACGAGCTCCTGCTTGAGCTGCGCAAAGTTCTCGATGATGCCGTTGTGAATCACGGCGAGGCGGCCGTCGTCACCCAGGTGCGGGTGTGCGTTCACGTCTGTGGGGCCGCCGTGGGTCGCCCACCGAGTGTGACCGATGCCGGTGCTGCCAGCCTCCAGCGGAGCATCCTCGATCGAGTCGACCAGATTCTGCAGCTTGCCGGCGCGCTTGCGCACACCGAGCGTGCCGTCTTCGGCGACGATCGCGACGCCTGCCGAGTCGTAGCCGCGATACTCGAGCCGGCGCAGGCCGTTGAGCAGAACGTCAAGGGTGTTTCCGGGGCCGACATAGCCGATGATTCCGCACATGGTGCAAATCTTACGGCATGGCCGAGAGGCATCTGCGCAGTCTGATGTCGGCCCCACCCTGCCGCGGTGGCGGTGGGGATGCGATCGCGCCTGGCAGCGGAGGCTGCGGTCGAAGAATGCTGAGATGTGCGGGAACGCTCGCAGGTGAGGCATGATGGAGGTCATGCCAGCCAATGACGCCAAGACGGCTGCGGCCGTCGAAGAGCGTGTCTCGCCTGCCGCTGCCACCGAAGAGCGGCCTTCGCCGTTCTGGCAGATTCCACGCCACTCGTGGTCAGAACTCGCTCCGAAAGTGCCGAACCCGCTGACAGCAAGCGAGGTACAGGCGCTGCGCGGGCTGGGCGATCCGCTCGATCTGCGTGAGGTCGCCGAGGTCTACCTGCCGGTGAGCCTGCTGCTGAAGAACTTCGTGGTGAACCGGCAGGGGCTCAATAACCGACTGCAGAACTTTCTGCGCACCCGTGGCAGCGGCACGCCCTTCGTCATCGGCGTCGCCGGCTCGGTCGCCGTCGGCAAGTCGACGGTGGCCCGCCTGCTGCGCGAGCTGCTGTCGCGTTGGGGCGAGATCGACAGCGTCGATCTGGTCACCACCGACGGATTCCTGATGCCCAACGCCGAGCTCGAACGCCGTGGGCTGCTCGCACGCAAGGGCTTTCCCGAATCGTACGACCGCCGTGCGCTGCTGCGCTTTCTCAGCCAGGTGAAGAGCGGTGCCCCCGAGGTGCGTGCGCCGCAGTACTCACATGTGAAGTACGACATCGTGCCCGGCGAAGAGATCGTCGTGCGCCGCCCCCAGGTGCTCGTTTTCGAGGGGTTGAACGTGCTGCAGACGCCGAGCGACAGCGCGCAGGCCGCAGTGAGCGACTACCTCGACTTCGGCGTCTACGTCGATGCGCGCACCAACGACATCGAGCGGTGGTACATCGACCGGTTTCTCAAGCTGCAGGCGAACGCCTTTGACAGCCCCGACGCCTATTTCAAGAAGTATGCCGGGCTCAGCCCTGACGAGGCGACCGAGGTCGCCGACCGCATCTGGCGCACGGTGAACCTGCCGAATCTGCGGCAGAACATCGCGCGCACGAGGTCTCGCGCCGACCTGATTCTCGAGAAGGCGGCCGATCACACGGTGAATCGGGTACTGCTGCGCAAGCTGTAGTCGGTGCGGATGCGGGTGCGGCAGCGGGCTGCCGGGCAACGCATCAGGCGAGGCCGTAGCTGCGAGGCAGCGCGTCGGCCCACTGCGCACGCATACGAGTTCGGATCTCTTCGTCAGGCTGCGGCTCGAAACGGCGACCGAGCTCGGTCAGCTCACGCAGCTCGTCAAGGTCATGCCACACCCCCACAGCGAGGCCCGCGGCATAAGCCGCGCCGAGCGCCGTCGTCTCGAAGGTCGTGAGCCTCTGCACAGGCACACCGAGCAGATCGGCCTGCATCTGCATGAGCAGGTCGTTCGTGCTCGCCCCTCCGTCGACGCGCAGCTCGCTGATCTCACGCCCCGATGCCTCGACCACGTCGGCGCTCTGATGCGCGATCGCTTCGAGTGCGGCACGCGCGATGTGCGCCTTGGTGACATAGCGTGTCAGCCCGACGATCACGCCGCGCGCGTCGGGCCTCCAGTACGGAGCGAACAGCCCGCTGAACGCCGGCACGATCACCACCCCGCCGTTGTCGTCGACCTCTTTCGCGAGCGCCTCGATGTCGGCGGCGTCGTCGAAGAAGTCAAGGTTGTCGCGCAGCCACTGCACCAGTGAGCCGGTCACCGCGATCGATCCCTCAAGCGCATAGCTGGGCGCCTGCCCGTCGAGCTGGTAGGCGATGGTGGTGAGCAGACCGGCAGCCGAGTCGATCACCGGTTCGTCACCCGTGTTGACCAGCAGAAAGCTGCCGGTGCCGTACGTGTTCTTCGCGTCTCCCGGGCGGGTCGCCGTCTGCCCGAAGGCCGCTGCCTGCTGGTCGCCGAGGATGCCTGCGATCGGCACCCCGTCGAGTGCAGGCGGCAGCCCGGCCGCGGCGGCGTCGACGCTGCCGAAGACATGCGACGAGGGGTGCACCTCGGGCAGCATGCGCCGAGGCACGTCAAAGCCGGCGAGCGCATCGTCGCTCCAGTCGAGGTCGAGCGCGTCGAAGAGCAGCGTCCGCGAAGCATTCGTCACATCAGTGGCATGCACCGTGCGCTCGCCGTGCGCTCCACCGGTGAGGTTCCAGAGCACCCAAGTGTCCATCGTGCCGAAGAGTGCATGACCGGCCTCGGCGGCTTCGCGCAGCCCTCTGACGTGTTGGAAGAGCCACAGCAGTTTGGTCGCCGAGAAGTACGGATGCACCGGCAGCCCGGTGATCTCGCGCAGCCCGTCGACGCCGATTCGGTCGATGATGCGATCGACCAGCGGCTGCGAGCGAGTGTCCTGCCACACGATCGCATCGTGCAGCGGTTCGCCGGTCTCCGGGTTCCAGACCAACGTCGTCTCACGCTGATTCGTGATGCCGATCGCCGCAGGAGGGCGACCGCTCATCGCCTCGACGACCTCGCCGACCACCGTGCACGTGTTGTGCCAGATCTGCCTGGCATCCTGCTGCACCCAGCCTGGTTCGGGAAAGACCTGATCATGCTCGCGCTGCGCGACGGCGAGCGCATGGCCGACCGCGTCGAAGGCGATCGCGCGGGTGCTCGTGGTGCCCTGATCGATCGCCAGCAGATACTGCTGCGCTTTGCCGGTCACTCGGGCCTCGCAGATCGTCGTGGGTCTTTGGCAACGGCCTCATCTGCAGAGTCGTGCCTCACTGCGTCTGTTTCCTGTGCCGGGCCAGAGGATGGAACGTCTGCCTCAGATGCAGAGAAGTCTTCGTCTTCGCCGATACCGGTGTGGGCGGTGGCCTCAAGGTAGCCAGAGACCTCGCGCAGACGCTGCTTCTCGCTCCAGCCGAGCTGCGCGGCCATCAGCCGAGAGACCTGACCGACCGCAGCAGCACCGCGATCGGGGTACTCGATGCTGAGACGGGTGCGGCGTTCCATCACATCGTCAAGGTGCAGCGCCCCCTCGTTCGTCACCGCATAGACGACCTCTGCCTTCAGGTACCCGGGAGCGCCCTCAAGCTCGTCCGAGAGCTCAGGCTCGACGCCGATGAGCTCGAGCACGTCGTAGAGCAGCGTGCCGTACCGGTTGATCAGCCGGTTGACCCGCCACGTGGGCCAGCCGTGAATGCGCGAGATCTCGGCCCGCTTCGCGGTGATCGCATCGAGTCCGCGAGCACCGAGCAGTGGCGTCTGCTTCGTTCTTGACGGCTTCTTGCGCGCCTTGCTCGGCCCGAGTGCGAAGTTCACCGCGTCTTCGGCCATCACCCGATAGGTGGTCAGCTTGCCACCCGCGATCACGGTGAGTCCGGGCGCCGGTGAGGCCACCGTATGCTCGCGCGAGACCTTGGTCGACGCAGTTCCGGCTTTGGTGCCGGGCTGCAGCAGCGGTCGCAGACCGGCATACGTGCCCACGACATCCTCACGGGAGATCGGATCGACGAGCAGCTCGTTGACATGACCGATCAGATAGGCGATGTCGTCCTCGGTGGCGACCGGTCGGGCATAGTCACCGGTGTACGGAGTGTCGGTCGTGCCGATGATCCAGCGGTCTTTCCACGGAATCACGAAGAGCACGCTCTTCTCAGTCTGCGAGATGATGCCGGCGTGCCCGGGAATGCGTTCGCGCGGCACGACGATGTGCACGCCCTTCGACGCGAGCACTTTGAGCCCGCCGCTGGTGCCGCTCAACGCCTCGGTCTGCTCGGTCCAGACACCGGTGGCGTTGATCACGTTCTTCGCACGCACACTGAAGGTCTGACCGCTCTCACGATCGAGCACTTCGGCGCCACGCACGCGATCGAACTCGTCAGTGGTCAGTGCGGTGACCTGGGCCCGGTTGATGGCCCGCGCCCCGAAGTGCGCAGCGGTGCGCACCAGCGTCGAGACCAGTCTGGCGTCGTCGATGCGGGCGTCATAGTAGCGGATGCCGCCGGCGAGCTGGGTCTCGTCCAGTCCGGGAAACAGATCGTGCAGACTGCGCCTCGTGAGATGTCTGTGGCCAGGCACGGCCGGAGTGCCGCCCAGCCAGGCCATGCTGTCGTAGAGGGTGATGCCGCTGCCTACGTAGGCACGCTCGGTGACGGCTTTGTGCAGCGGATAGATGAACGGCACCGGCACCGACAGATGCGGAGCGATGACACGCAGCAGCAGATTTCGTTCGAGAATCGCCTCGTGCACCAGCGCGAAGTCGAGCATCTCAAGATAGCGAAGCCCGCCGTGCAGCAGTTTGCTCGACCAGCTCGACGTGCCCGATGCCCAGTCGTCCGCCTCGACGATGCCGACTTTCAGCCCACGCGTCGCAGCATCCAGTGCGATGCCCGCACCGGTGACGCCTCCCCCGATCACGAGCACGTCCAGAGTCGAGTCGCTGACGGTCTCGATTGCCTGCTGTCTGGTCTGCGCGTTCAGGATGCTGCTCACCGTGCTCCCCTCGTCGTACGGCCACAGCTGCGACCGTCTCGGTGCTGCCGAGTTGGAGTGGTTGGCGGCACCCTTTCCAGTGTAGGGGTCTTGTTCCGCTCCAGACTGTGACCGTTCTGAACGACGAAGCGCATCCAGCGGTTCACGCATCGTCGCACCGAGCGCCAGCAGCTGTCATTCGTGCACTATCGGGGCGATTGGATGAGTCTGACCCGATCACGCTCGTCTCGGATGACCGGGTTGTTGGGGATCTTCTCGGCGAGATGATCAAGCGTCTGCAGCGCACCGCTCAGGTCTCCCGTCTGCTCCTGACCGACCGCCAGCGCACGCTCGGCCAGACTCATCTCTGGCACTCGAGACAGTGCGCGCTTCGCCCAGTCAAGCGTCAGTTGTGCCGCGACGGGGTCTGCGCTGCTCGCACGACTCGAATATCGCTGGGCCGCGATGAGCGAGATGTCGACATCCCACGGACGCAGACGTTCCGCCTTGCGATACTCTTGCTCGGCCAACGCATAGTTCGCTCGGTTCACCGCAAGCTGCGCGGTGCGCAACGACTGCTCCGCGGCCGTGTTCACTCCCATCCAGAGGGTCCAACATCCCAGAAGCGCGACCACGACGATACGTGACACGTTATTCTCGAGCAGCCCCGTCGGCCGCGAACGTCGTGCGTGCTTCAGCCGCGTCGAGCGCCGATCAGGCACGAACACCGACCACCAGCGCCGATCGTCTGCGCCCACGCCGGATATCGGAACGCTCAGCGCGGCACCCACCAGCACCGACATCAACAGGGTGTTGCCTGCCGAGGTGAAATGAGTGAGCAACGCGGCCAGGTAGCCCAGTACCGCCGCAGCGACCGAGACCTGCATCGCATACGTGCCTGCGACATCCACAGTTCCGTCTGTGGCAGCTCGTGGAGCCCGCCGCAGTTCAGTCGTCCACGGACGCCGGAGTTGACGGCGACGCCCCCTTCTCGGATCGCTCTGATGATAGAGCGCCGATGAAAATCGCAGGACGTGCACGGCACATGTGACGACCAAGACGATGGCCCAGACGAGCAGAGGCAGTCCACCGATCACTGAGACCTGCAGCAGCCAGTTGTGAGGAGAGTCAAGTGTGATGTAACCGCCCACGTTCTGGTACCAGTGGGCATTCAGGTAGGTGGGCGCGAGTTCGACGAATCCGTTGGCTCCTACCCCGGCCCACGGGTGGTCCCGAACCATTCGCAGCGTCGACTCAGAGATGTCCATGCGATCCGAGACGGTCTTGACCGCGAAGGCTGAGGTGCCGAGCAGTCGGGCGCGAGTCAACGGCACGAGAAGTGCGACTGCAGAGATTCCCGCTGCGATCAGCGTTCCTGGCAGGATGATTGGCCGAAGCACGGGCCGCCCCGCACAAAGCCGCCGCCACACGACGGTCACAGCCGCGAAGACGGCTGACACAGCAAGTGCCAGAAAGGCAGCACGCGATGCCGAGCGAATCACCAGCAGCACCGCACACACGCATCCAGAGACCAGCAGCGCCGCATACGCCCAAGCCCAAATCGTCCGTCGATCTCTGCGCGGACGAGCAGACGCCTGTCGCCCTCCCCCGTGGCCGCCATGCAATGCCTGACGCACGGACTGCCCTGCCGGCACGAACAGCATGACGACGATCACTGCTGCGATGACGCCGAGGTCCGTGGCGTTGCCGAGGAGTGAACCAGGTCGCGCAACATCGGTCGGAACAAGAGAGTGCGAAGTGAGCTGTGAGAGCGCCACCACACCAGTCGCCAAAGAACAGACGGCCAGAGCCTGCCAGAGCGAGCGACGCACCTTCGGAGAAGCGCCTGGGCCGATCACTCGGGCTCCCGCCCAAACCGCTGCTGCGTATACGGGCACAGCGACGATGCCTTCGTATCGGGGATAGCGGCCGAACAGCTGAGCACTCGTGTCGTTCCCGAGGCTGACCCCGATCAGGAGGATGCCCGCACCAGCAGCGATCAGTGGCACGACGAACGCAGGAAGCCGGCCTGTGGCCGGGGTAAGCGCCGAGAGCAGAACGGCCGCGCACATCATTGTGAGCTTCGGCAGTACCCACCGATTGTCGGCGCTCGGCAGAAAGACGAACTGCGAGACGACGAGCAGCCACACCGCACCGTGCGCAGACAGATTCGCGCGCTCGCCCCAAAACCTCGAGGCGAGCGCGCGAATCATGGAGTCAGCACGCAGTGTGTGCGTGGGGCGTGTCGCTGATGCCTCAGCGCTGTGCTGCACGACGACGAGCTGCGATCACGCCAGCGGCACCGGCCGCGACGAGAAGCAGTGCGCCGAAGACGAGAGCCGAAGCCTCGAGGCCGGTGCGTGCGAGCTTGCCGTCGGAGCCCGCACCGTCGCTGCTGTCAGCGGCATTGGTGCTGTCAGGCGCGACGACGTTCAGCGCTGCCGGGTCAAGGTCAGAGATGACGACATGGTGGGTGCCCAACTCGGTGTCTGCAGGAATGGTCACCAGTGCGTTGACGACGCCGTCAGCGTTCGCCTTGACGTCTTTGGCCAGCACCACGGGCTGTGAGTGCAGCTCGATCGAGACGACTGCATCTGCTTCCAGCGAGCCCTTCTTGGTTGAGACGGTGATGACCTGACCGGGGACGACTGTGGTATCAGACAGAATGATGTCGGAGTCACGAGCCCCATCGTCTTCGCCACCGTTGCCGTCGTTGCCGGACGAGTGGTCGTCGCCACCTGTGGCATGGTCGTCGCCACCTGTGGCATGGTCGTCGCCACCTGTGGCATGGTCGTCGCCACCTGTCGCATGGCCGTCACCACCTGTGGCGTTCTGCGATGCCGGCGCGACCGAAGTGTCGGCCACGGTGTCAGCCTGTGCAACACCACCGAATCCGATCAGTGCGCCAAAGGCCAGTGCGATCGCTGCGGTGAAGCCGGCTGTGCGGCGTGAAAATGAGCTAAATGCAGTCAACGTGCATCCCCCTGTGTAGTCGTTTGTCTGTTCACGTGACAGTGCACGAGAGTCATCGCCATACGACTGCGTATCCCCCCGAGCATCGCGCCGACCGCCGTCGGCACGTAGCCAAAATAGCACACGAAACTCACAGGGATGTAAACGGCCGTGTACGCCAGACCTCAGCACGCCTTTCGACCCCTGCAACACCGCCCTGGCCGATCGACACATTCGTGCGATGGCGTTTCATCCGCCCACGCCCACGCCGGCGCCGCCACGCTCTCAACCTCCGCACGAACCGAACGCACACACGCCGACACGCCGACGGCCGTCTGTTTTGACTTTGCAGAGTCTGCAAGTTTACAGTTACTGCATTGATGCGCGCGACGCTGCCGTGATCACGCCGGCCGTCGGCACAACACTCACCCCCTACGAAGAAGGCTCCGCTATGCCCGAACTCACCCAAGAGCACACCTCTGGCGTGCTCCCGAAACGACAGATCAATCTGATCTTCGTCGCACTGATCGTCGTGATGCTGCTGAGCTCGCTCGACCAGATGATCTTCTCGACAGCACTGCCGACGATCGTCGGCGAGCTCAACGGCGTCGAGCACATGCTCTGGGTCGCAACCGCCTACATTCTCTGCGCGACCGTGATGATGCCGGTCTACGGCAAACTCGGCGACCTCTACGGTCGCAAAGCGATCACGATCGGCGCGGTGGCCGCTTTTCTGATCGGCTCGATCGTCGGCGGTCTGGCACAGGACATGACCTGGCTGATCATCGCCCGAGGCATTCAGGGTCTCGGCGGCGGCGGCCTGATGATTCTCTCGCAGGCGATCATCGCCGATATCGTGCCGCCGAAGGATCGCGGCAAGTACATGGGACCGATGGGTGCCGTGTTCGGCCTCTCATCGGTCGCCGGCCCGCTGCTCGGCGGCTGGTTCACCGATTCCATCGGCTGGCGCTGGGCCTTCTGGATGAACATTCCTCTTGCCGTCATCGCCATCGTCGCCCTCACCGTACTGCTCCATCTGCCGAAACGTACGGCCAGCAAAGTGCGTCTCGACGTGCTCGGCACCGTGCTGCTCGCAATCTGGGTATCGTGCCTGGTGCTGTTCACCTCATGGGGAGGCAACACCTATGAGTGGGACTCTCCCCAGATCATCGGGCTGATCGTCGCCACAGTCGTCTTCGCCGGACTGTTTCTGTGGGCTGAGGCCAAAGCAGCCGACCCGCTGCTGCCGCTCGCGCTGTTCCGCAACCGCAACTTCAACCTGACCACCGCCGCCGGCCTCGCCGTCGGCATCGCGATGTTCGGAACGCTCGGCTACATGCCGACCTATCTGCAGATCGTGCACGACACCGGCGCGACCGAGTCAGGCCTGCTCATGGTGCCCATGGTGATCGGGCTGATGCTCACAGCCATCGCCTCTGGCCAGCTCGCCAGCCGCACCTCGCACTACAAGTGGATGCCACTGGCCAGCATGCTGCTCGTCGCAGCCTCGCTGGTGCTGCTCTCGACGCTGCACGCCGACACTTCGCTGTGGGTGCTGTGCTCGTACATCTTTCTGCTGGGCGCCGGCATCGGTCTCGGCATGCAGATTCTGGTGTTGGTCGTGCAGAACGAGTTCCCCATCACGCAGGTCGGCACTGCGACCGGTGCGAACAACTTCTTTCGCGAGATCGGCGCCACGCTCGGGTCGGCCATCGTGGGCAGCGTGTTCACTTCGAGCCTGACTCGTCTGCTGACCGACCGCATGCCGCAGACCGGCGCAGCAGGTGGTGCGACAACCGGCATCGACTCGCTCACCCCGGCCGTGGTCAGAGATCTGCCCGCACCGATTCGCGATGTCATCGTGAACTCGTACAACGACGCGCTCACCCCGATCTTCATGTGGCTGATGCCGCTGCTGCTGATCGCCTTCGTGCTGCTGCTCTTCGTGCAGGAGCATCCGCTCGCCACCTCGGTCGACCAGTCGGGCAAGACGGCCATCGACGACTCTGGCGTCACGCCTGCCGACGTCGAGGCCACGCGCCGACCAGGCGAGCCTCGTCAGCACGGCGCACATGCGGCATCCGCCGCCCCGACGCACGATCACTCGCAGGTTCGTGACGATGGCTGATCAGCCCGAGGAGGCATCAGCCTCATGCGCTCATGAGGGACTGCGCCAGCGCAAGCTGCGCCAGACTCGTGAGCACGTCGAGCAGGTGACGGTCGATCTCGTCGACCGTCTGGGGTACGACGAGGTCTCGGTCGAGATGATCTGCGATCAGGCCGAGATCTCGCCGCGCACGTTCTACAACTACTTCGGCACGAAGGATGCTGCGATTCTCGGCTATATTCCGGCGAGCATCGATGCAGACGCACTGCAGGAGTTCATCGCTCGTGCGGATGACGACATCATCGATGCGCTGCTGAGGCTGATCGCGTCAGCCGAGAACAGCCCGCTGCGGCGGTCGTCGCTGCAGGCCCAGCGCCATCGGATCCTGCATCAGCACCCCCACCTGCTGACTGAGATGGCGAGTCGCATCGAACGGCTGCAGAGCCGCCTGAACGACGCGATCGCCGAGCGGGTCGCGTGCGAGCTGGGCGCCGCGCCGACGGATGCCACGGTGCAGCAGCGAGCGCGTCTGCTGTTCGCTGTCGTGACCGCAGTGATCAAGATCTCGCTCGTGGCCGGCCCCGAGCCGCTGACGCAGGATCTGCCGGTGAGTGAGGCCGCCGTGCTCGAACGGCTGCGCAGCGCTCGCAGGCTTGCGGTCGAGATGCTGCAGTGAGCATGGGGCCGTGCTCTGGGCACGGCCCCATGTCGAGCGGCGCAGACTACTGAACGGGGCCCTCTGCCAGCGTCACGGTCTGAGTGTGCGTGGTGCCCTGTGCATCGACCCAGGTGACAGAGACCTGATCGCCGACGGCATGCTTCGCGATGATCGTGCTCAGGCCGTCGGCGCTGCTCACCGTCTGCCCGTCGATGGCGATGATCGTGGAGCCGGCGCTGATGCCTGCCGTTGCCGCCGGAGTGTCATCGACGACCCCGGCGACAGACGCGCCACTGGTCTGAGCAGATGAGCCGCTGCGAGAGCCGCGATTCGACGACGAACCTGTCGAGCTGCTCCAGCTCTGCATCGAGACGCCCAAGAACGGGGCGCCACCGATGCGCACGCTGCCTGATGCATCCTTGTTCTCGATCTGCTGCACCACACTCGTCACGGTCTGAATCGGAATCGCATAGCCGACCACCGTTCCGCCGGTGCTCGCAGCGACCGTCATCGCAGCAACCTCGCCCTCTGCGTCGAGCACCGGCCCGCCCGAGTCACCCGACACGACGTCGGCGCCGAACTCGATGAGCCCGCTCAGGCTCTCGCCGGTCGTGCCGGCACCCGTTTCGGTGCCCGAGCCACTCCCCGAGCGCGCCGCTGCGCCCTGCGTGGTGATCGACTTGTTCGTCGCGGTGACTTGCCCCGCGGCAGCCACCAATGATCCACGACCCTGCGCATTGCCGATCGCCGTGAGAGTGTCACCGGCGTTCACACCGTCGTCGTCGACCGGCGCGACCTCGAGGCCGGATGCATCCTGCAGCTGCAGCAGTGCGACATCCTTCGTCGAGTCGCTGCCGAGCACCTTCGCACTGTAGCTCGCGCCCGTCGACGCAACCGTCACCTTGATCTGCGTCGCGCCCTCGACGACGTGGTGGTTCGTCGCGATGAGGCCGTCGCTCGTGAGTACGAATCCGCTGCCGGCCGCTTCGCCGCTGCCGTAGTCGAGCACCGTCTCGATGATCACGGCGCCACGCTGCTGAGCGGCGGATGCTGCGGTCGCGCCCGCGTTTGAGGTGCCTGACCGCCCCGAGTCGTCGATCGTGCTGTCGCCGCTGTTGGACTGGCCCGAGCCGTTGACGCCGTAGCCGTTGCCGAACGCAGGCAGCGCCTGGCTGCTTCCAGAGCCGGTCTGGCCGGAGTGAAAACCGCCGGAGAGCGTGGTGATGCCGAGCGTCAGTCCCGCGCCGATGGCCATTGCGCCGCCGAGAGCGAGGGCTTTGCGCCAGACGGCGGAGCCGCCGCGCGGCGACGCGACCGGGCCGTCGGGCTGCTGCTGCGCGGCATATGCAGTGTCTGTCGTGAACGCCCAGTTCGGCACATACCGATCATCGGTGTTCGTCTTCTGGCCGTGCGCGTTCTGGTCGTTCTGCCCGCCGTGCACCTGCTGCTGGCGGGGCACCGCCTGGGTGTCGTCATCGTCGTACATGAAGTGCCTCCTCGTTCGTACTGTCAGTACAGACCGCGAAGCTGAGGGAGGCTTAGCGCATGCCCATGGGGAGTCTTTCTGCTTGCTGAGAGCAGACTGTCAGCCCATCTTTGGCGAGCGACTGCCGGCGTGGCAGGCGGTGGCATCGCAGCACTCGTCACGCGCCGCAGCCGACCGCCGCACCGCGTACCGCGTACCGCGTGTCACCGCACGAGTCGGTACCGATGCTCTGGGCGTCCGGCCTGCCCGTACTGCAGCTGCACCTGCACGATGCCCTCGCCCGCCAGCGTGGTCAGATACCGCTGCGCCGTCGACCTCGACACCCCGATCGAATCCGCGACCTGCTGGGCCGACACCACATCCTGTGCCTCTTCGAGCGCGGTCACGACCGCACGCTCCGTCTCGGAGCGCGACCGCGGAGCTGCCGCATCGCCGCTGTGCAGAATGCGCTGGGCGCGCTCGACCGCCTCCTGATCGATCTGAGTGCCCTCGCGCAGCACGCGCCGATAGCGCAGATAGGCCTCAAGCCGCGCTGTGAGCAGCGTGCGCGCAAACGGTTTGATCAGCATGCCCAGTGCACCGCTGCGCAGCACCTGCCGCACGGTCACGGCGTCATTCGCCGCGCTCAGGACAAAGGCGTCGACGTCGATCTCACGCAGCAGCGAGATCCCGCTGGCATCCGGAAGATACAGATCGAGAAGCAGCAGATCGGGCTGCTCTTGACGCACCGCCTCGATCGCCGCACGCCCCGAGTGAACCGGTTCCAGAGCGCTGAATCCCTCCACAGCGTCGACGTATCGCGCATGCAGGTCGGCCACGCGAAAGTCGTCGTCGACGATGAGCACCCGATGATCGGTCATCATTCCTCGTTCTCTGCATCGTGCACGGTCGCACACTGCTGAACCTCGACCTTGACCGTGTTGGGCAGGCGTGCGCAGAACACCGCGCCACCGTTCTCTGTTCGCGCGGAGGCCACCCACACGTCGCCTCCCATCCGCCGGGCGATCTCACGACTGAGCGGCAGCCCGATGCCTCGGCCGTGGGCGCCGGCCAGCAGACCTCCGTGCTGTGTGCGGATGCCGCCCGACAGCCCGCCTGCGGTCTCGCCGAACTCACCGGCTCGGGTTTCGACAGACGGTACGGCATCGAGCGTGTACAGCTGTTCTGTGGTCGTGACGAACGGATCGGTGCCGTCAGGCACGCCGTCACCGGAGTCGGCGACGACCAACACACATTCGTCTCCGTCGTTCATGATCTCGACCTCGACCCAAGGCTGTGCGGCGACGTCGTCGTTCCTCTCGGCATCGATCGCCGCCCGCAACGCGTTGTCGACCAGGTTGCCGAGCACGGTGGCGATCGTCTCGGCGTCGTGCACCCGACCGTTCACCGCCGTCTCTGAGCCGACGGTGAGCAGCACGCCATGTTCTGCGGCCTGCGTGCCCTTGGCACCGAGGAACGCCTGCAGATACGGATCGCTGACACGGTCGAGATGCCGCACCGGGTATCGCAGAGGCCCGTGTTCGAGCAGCCTGCCCAGATACCGCCGTGCCTCGTCGACCTGCCCG
Source organism: Pseudoclavibacter sp. CFCC 14310 (assembly GCF_008831165.1). NCBI lineage: Bacteria > Bacillati > Actinomycetota > Actinomycetes > Micrococcales > Microbacteriaceae > Pseudoclavibacter > Pseudoclavibacter sp. CFCC 14310. The sequence goes on from NZ_WBKC01000005.1 coordinate 122,321, forward strand.
ACCTCGAGCAGACCGTGCACCGCATGCAGACGGTTCGCGAACTCGTGACGCTGCACGCGCAGGGCCTGACTCATCGCATCCACCGCCTGCAGGCGTTCGGTCATCTGCAGCACGTCGGTCTTGTCTCGCAGAATGACCACGCAGCCCACATCGTGACCGCCGCGGCCCACAGGTCGCACGTCTGCGAGCACGACGCGACTCGCCACGACGGTTTCGAGTGCGCATCCACGTCGATCGGCCAGCGTTCGGCGCACGGCGCGATGCAGATCCTCGGGCAGTGGGAGGTCATTCCATCGGCGTCCGGCCAGCGCTCCGTCGCCGATCAGGCGAATCGCGACGTCGTTCGCCGTGGTGACGGCACCGTCGTCGCCCACACCGATCACGCCTTCGTCCACGCTCTCCAGCGTTGCCTCCTGGTTCTGCGCGAAGCTCACGAAGTCTTCGGGCCTGACCCCCAGAGTGAGCCGCCGCAGTCGCCGCCAGACCAAGATCGATGCGACGACGCCGAGCAGCACTGTGCCGAGTGCGGCGAGCGCAACCGGCCAGAGAGCAGCGGGGAGCCCGGACCAGATCAGATCTCGAGACAGCCCGACGCTCACCTCGCCGATCACCGAACCGTCAGACGGCGAGCGCAGAGGAACCTTCGCACGTGCGGATTGGCCGAGCGTTCCGCGCTCTTCGATCTGAACTTCTTCTCCCTGCAGCACGGGCCCCATGTCGGTGCTCACCGGCCGCCCGATCTCGTCCGGGTTCGGGTGCGAGAGACGAATGCCGTCGCGGCCTGCCACCACGACGAAGAGGGCTCCCGTTCGTTCCCGCACGGCCTCCGCAGTGCGGGCCACGTCGGTACGAGCAGAGACGGCTTCGGCCGCCTCAGCGTCTGAATGATGGATGTCGTCGCGGCTGAGTTCGACGGCGCGCTGCACCTGAGGGTCGCTCGCGACGCTGCGCGCGATCGCAGTCGACTCGGCCTGCGCCTGGTCGAGACGCTGCTGCCAGGTGATCCAGCTGAACGCGCCGGAGAGCACAAGGGCGACGCCGAGCATCATGACCAGCTGCAGCACGATGATCTGGCCGGTGAACGACCAATGGCGGCGGGGCGTGCGGGTCATGAGCTCCTTTTCTCGGCCGATAGGCATTCAGCCTAGCGACACCTCGATCATGACACCTCGGTGACCACACAGTGTCGTGCACAGAATGCACACAATAGGTTTTTCGCGACTTTCGCAGTCCAATGCGTACAACCGCGCCCGAAGCCCCGGGCCCGGCCTACTCTGACGTCGGCACGCCGCTTCTGTTTCCCCGCAGGGCGGAGTGCTGCTTTCTCGACAGCGCTGACAAAGGAGTCACTATGCTCGTCATTCTCGGTTTCGGGATGATCCTCACCTTCATGGTGCTGATCATGACAAAACGTCTCTCGCCCGCCGTGGCGTTGATCGCGGTGCCCACGATCTTCGCGCTGTTCACCGGCATCGGCTGGGGCCTCGGCGATGCGATCACGCCGGCGGTCAAGAGTCTGGCACCGACCATGGCGCTGCTGACTTTCGCCATCGTGTTCTTCGGCACCATGCTCGACGTCGGTCTCTTCGACCCGCTTGTGCGCGGTATCACCAAGGTGTGCGGCACTGACCCGGTGAAGATCGTGGTCGGCACCGCCGTGCTGGCGGCCGTCGTGTCGCTCGACGGCGACGGGTCGACCACATTCATCGTCGTCACCTCTGCACTGCTGCCGATCTACCTCAAGATGGGCCTGAGCCCTGTGGTGCTGACCTGCGTCGCCGGTCTGGCCAACGGCACGATGAACATCATTCCGTGGGGCGGCCCCACAGTGCGAGCCGCTGCGGCGCTGCAGGTCAGCGCGACAGACGTCTTCGTGCCGATGCTCCCCTCGCTCGGCGTCGGGCTGCTGGTGATGCTCGCGTTCGCCTGGCACCTCGGCGTGCTCGAACGGCGGCGTCTGGCAGCGGCAAATGGTTTCTCAGGCTCGGTGAACACCGAAGTGCTCACGACCGTCTCACAGGACAGCCTGGTCAGCGGCATGCTCGACCCCGACCGCGAGAAGCGTCGCCCGAAGCTGTTCTGGTTCAACGCAGTGCTGACCCTGGCTGTGCTGGTGCTACTCGTCGTCGACGTGCTGCCGCTCTACTACGTCTTCATGCTGGGCACCGCACTGGCCCTCATCGTGAACTTTCCCAAGCCGAGCGCGCAGTTCGAGCAACTCGTCGCCCACGCATCCAGCGTGCTCTCGGTGGTCTCGATGGTCATGGCAGCAGCCGTGCTGATCGGTGTGCTCGACGGCACGGGCATGGTCGACGCGATGTCGAACTGGCTGGTCTCGATCATCCCGAGCTCACTCGGCCCGTACTTGGCGGTCATCACCGGCGTGCTCAGCATTCCGATGACCTTCTTCATCAGTAACGACGCGTTCTACTACGGCATGCTGCCGGTGCTGGCGCAGAGCGCTCAGCAGTTCGGCATCGAGCCCGTCGAGATGGCCCGGGCCTCGATCATCGGGCAGCCGTTCCATCTGCAGTCGCCGCTGGTGCCCGCCATCCTGCTGCTGGTCACCCTGGCCAAGGTCGACTTGGGCGATCATCACAAGAAGGTGCTGTGGCGGGCGGCGGCCGTGTCGATCGTGATGCTCGTCGTCGGCGTGCTGGTCGGAGTCATCCCCTTCGGCTGATCGGCCGGGCTGCCGCCTACCATGCCTCCGCAAGCAGGCGCATGCTGCGCAGCCGATCCGCCGGATCGTGCGCGTACGTCACCGTGATGAGCTCGTCGGCCCCGGTTGCGGCCGCGAGCGCGCGCAGTTCCGCAACCACGACATCCGCCGAACCGACCGCACGCACCCGCAGCATCGCGTCGCTGAGCCGCTGCGCCTCGGGCGGCAGCGATTCGGGGTCGACCGCGGGCTGAAGCGGCAGGCGCGCACCGGTGCGCACGCTGACCATCATCTGCTGCACGGTCGTCCACAGTCGCCGAGCCTCCGCGTCGGTCGGTGCGACCATCACGTTCACGCCCACCATCACGCGCGGGCGGTCGACCTGGGCCGTGGGAGCGTCCGCGTTGAACTCAGCACGGTAGGTCTCGATCACCTGCTGCATGCCGTCGGGCGCGAAGTGCGACGCGACCGCGAACGGCAGGCCCATCGCGCCGGCGATCGATGCGCCGACCGGGCTCGATCCGAGCACCCAGATCGGCACGTTCGTTCCGGCCGAGACGCCCGAGACCACTGGTGCGCTCAGCGCTCGGCCTTCGGGGCCGAACCAGCCGATCAGGTCGGCGATGTTGCGCATGACCGCCTGCGGAGCCGACCCCGAACGCGCGAGCAGCGACGAGGTGGTCGGGTCGGTGCCCGGGGCCCTCCCGATGCCGAGGTCGATGCGCCCGGGGTGCAGCCGCGCGAGCGTGCCGAACGCTTCGGCGACCATGAGGGGCGGGTGGTTCGGCAGCATGACGCCGCCCGAGCCCACGCGGATGCGGTGGGTGTTCGCCGCCGCCCGCTCGATTAACAGGTCGGTTGCGCTCGCTCCTAGCTGCTGGGTGTTGTGGTGCTCGGCGTACCAGTACCGTTCGTAGCCGAGCTCATCGGCCAGCTTCGCCGCGTCGAGTGACGCGTCGAACGCTGCGTTCATGTCGCTGCCAGCGCTGACCGGCACGAGGTCGAGCACGTTCAGGGGAATGTCGTTGCGCATGAGGCTCCTTTTGCCGTGGACCGTTGTTGGCGCAGCTGCCCGCAGCGGCTCCTGCCGCAGACGACCGTGGACTGCGGCAGCTTGCGGTCTGCTGCCGAGAACTCGCCTTGAGTCGCAACGCATCTGGGCCCGGGGTTCTTCCCGGCGCAGGCATCCCCCTCCCGGTTCCTCCCTGTGCCGGCATCCCCCTCCCGGTTCTTCCCTGTGCCTGCATCCCCGGGTCTTCGGCGCGCGGGCTTCTCTTCGCTCTCACCTCACCCCGCGCGGGCATCCCCGGTTCTTCGCTGCGCGGGCATCCCCGGTTCTTCGCTGCGCGGGCTTCTCTCCCCTACTAAAAGCACAGAACGTGTGACCTTCGACCGAGCAAGCCCGCACCTACTACGCACTCACGCCGCATTCGACAAATCCTGCACACTCGGCGCCGCACACACACCCGACCCCCACCGAAAGTACAGAAGGCGCGACCATCAGCAAGCGACGCCCGCACCTTCTGCGCACTCACGCCGGGCAGACCGCCCTGCCGCATCCAGACATGGCAAATGCCGCCCCACACCTTCCAGACATGCCAAATTCCATGTCTCGATGTCAGGGGGCGGCATTTGCCATGACTCGATGGAGTTGAACCTTCACCTACATGGTCGGCACGAACCAAGGCGGCATTTGCCCTGGCCCGATGCCCTCAAACTCGGCGAATCTCCCGCGCCCTGTTCGCACGCGCGACCTGCGCCAGCTCCGTCTCCGGCGCAAGCAGCTCCCAGGCGTGCGGCACGCCGGGGTAGACGCACAGCTCTACCTGCACACCCGCGTGCAGCAGTCGCTTCGCATAGTCGATGTCTTCATCGCGAAAGATATCGAGCGTACCCACATCGATAAACGCATCGGGCAGTCCGGAGAGGTCAGAGGCACGACCGGGCACAGCGTAGGGCGAAGCCGGCTCCAACGCTCCGGCACTGTCTCCGAGCAGCGCCTGCCACCCGGTGATGTTGTCTTCGAACGTCCACGTCAGAAACGGCGCAATCGCGGGGTCGGTCACCACGGTGCGGTCATCGAGCATCGGATAGATGAGAATCTGCTTCGCAAGCTTCGGGCCGCGCCGATCACGTGCCATCAGCGCGAGCCCGGCGGCGAGATTGCCACCGGCGCTGTCCCCGATCACGAAGAACCGATCCGGGTCGCCGCCGCCGAGCTCGTCGAGGTGCTCCCACGCCCACACCAGACCTGCGTAGGAATCCTCGCTCGGCGTCGGGTGCGGATGCTCGGGCGCCAGCCGATAGTCGGGGGCGAACAGCGGCACACCAGCCTGAGCTGCGTAGCCGGCGATGATCGGCGTGTACTGCTCGATCGTGCCCAGGATCATGCCTCCGCCATGTGTGTAGACCCCGAACGCGTCCGACTGTCGCTCCCGTGGTGTGAAGAGTCGACCGCGGATGCTCTGGCCGTCCCCGACCGGAATCTCGTGATCCGTGATGGTCACCTCCGTTTCGTCGAAAGGCTCCTCTCCGGTGCCCAGCAGCGCTTTGAAGGCTTCACGGCGACCTTCGATGTCGCCGACGGCGGGCAGTTCAGTGTCTGCGATCGGTTCGCCCCCAGTTTGTTGAGCCGCAAGAAGTGCGGCGTATTCAGGATCAACAGCCAGTTGGGTCATGAGCAGCTCCTCTGTTATCGGCACCCTGTGCGGGTGCATCGCTATGGCACAGCGTGTTCCTGTGTCCCTGTGTTCTGGCAATGCGTGTTCCCAGTGTTCTGAAGGTGCGAATCGCCAGTGTTCTGAAAGTGCGAGCCGCCAGGCTTCTGAGCCTGTGTGCTCATGGTTCTCGCATTGCGCACACACGAGTGAGTCTGCTCTCACTCAAGGCAGCCGCACCAATCAAATACGACATCCAACCGACTCGCGGCGAAAGCACAGAAGGTGCGCCCATCAGCTGAGTAAGCCCGCACGTTCTACGCACTCGGCGCCGCATTCAACCGATTCTGCACGCTTGACACCGCGTGCCACAGGTTCGACGCACTCGCGCCACGTTCAACAGTTTCTACACACTCGCGCCGCACAAACAGAAGAGGCCGGGCACAATGCCCGGCCCCATCCGGCCAAAATCCATCAGCTCGAGCCCGTCCGGCCGAGACGCGTCACCCGCAGCAGACCTACTTCGTCTGTGCAGCAACCTCATCCCGAGTCAACACCACGTCGTCGGGCTTCACGTCGTCTGTGAAGAACTGCTTCAACTGGTCGTTGTAATCCTGCTCAAAGAATCCCTCGCTGGTCAGCGACGAGATACGCTCATTGACCCACTTCAACAGGTCGGCGTTGCCCTTGGCCACGGCCGGCGCGATGAACGACTGGTCGCCCAGCTGCTTGATTCCCACGGTGAACCCAGGGTTGTCCTTCGCCCACGAGTACAGATACGTGTTGTCGTCGGCCAGCGCCGCCGCACGCCCGTCTTTGAACGCCTGGAACTGCTGCGTCTTCGAGTCAAACTTCGTCTGCTCGATCTGCGGAAAGTTCTCAGTGAAGTACTGCTCGGCCGTTGTCCCCTTGTTCACCGCGAGGGTCTTGCCCTCCAGCTGCGAGGGGTCGGTGATTGCAGCGCTCTCTGGCGACGCCACCCCGATCGAGACCTTCATGTACGGCGTGCCGAAATCGACGACCTCTTTGCGTTCGTCGGTGACGGTGAAGTTCGCGAGCACCAGGTCAGCTTTGTCAGACCGCAGCGAGTCGACCCGCGCATCCGCATTCACCGGCACCCACTCGACCTTGACGCCCAAGTCTTTGGCCAGCCTCTCGCCCAGCTCGACGTCGAAGCCGGTGTTCGTGCCGTCGTCTTTGGTGTAGCCGTATGGCTTCAGATCGGTGAACGTCGCAATGCGGATAGTTCCCTTGTCTTTGATCTGCTGCACGGTCGCACCGGTCTGCGCGCCGTCAGAGCTGTCTGAGCTGCTGCCAGAGCAGCCTGCGAGCGCGAGGGCCGCGATGCCTACGGTGGCGAGGGCGGCAATGGTCTTGCGAATCTTCATCTGTGTCTCCTGTGTCTGGTTGTCAGTCGTTCGTCTTCTGGTGGGTCGAAATTCATGCGGATGTCATGGTCGCGCCCGACGTGACCTCGCGTCGCGACCCGAGCGACGACGTGGGCCTCAGAGGTGTTCGAGAGGTCGACCGGTCGCCCGGCATCACTCGAGCGGGGCCATGCTGGCCAGGAAGCGCTGGGCGCGTTCAGTGCGCGGATGCTGGAAAAACTCCGCTCCGGAGGCACGCTCTGCGATGACCCCGCCGTCGAGAAAGAGCACGGTGTCGGCGACACGACGAGCGAACTCCATCTCGTGAGTGACGACGATCATGGTCATCTCGCGTTTGGCGAGTCCGAGCAGAATCTCGAGCACCCCGCGCACCATCTCGGGGTCGAGCGAGGCGGTGACTTCGTCGAAGAGCATCAGGTCGGGCTGCATTGCTAGGGCGCGTACGATCGCGACGCGCTGCTTCTGCCCGCCGCTGAGCTGCCGCGGGTATGAGTCGCGGTAGTCGCTCATCTGCACCTGGGCCAGCAGTCGGTCGATCTCGACGTCGACCTCGGTACGATCGCGGTGCTGCACCCTCGTCGGGGCCAGCCTGATGTTCTCGGCGACGGTCAGATTCGGGAAGAGATCGTAGCTCTGAAAGACCATGCCGATACGGCTGCGCAGCGGCTGCCAGGCCTTTTCCTGCGCACGGCCGGTGCGCTTCGAGCCGGTGCCCGAAGCCATGTCAACGACCACGTCGCCATCGAACTCGATGCGCCCGCCGTCGATCGTCTCGAGCCCGTTCAGGCAACGGATCAACGTGGACTTGCCCGACCCCGACGGGCCGAGCAGCACCTGCACGCTGCCCTTCGGCACCTCGAGAGACACCTCTTTGAGCACGTGCCGGTCACCGTACGACTTGGCCAGGTCGCGCACCTCCAGCAGCGATCGTTCAGCGGATTCACCCATGAGTGCGCTCCTTCGTTCTGCGCTCGAGTCGGCTCGCGAACATCGCCAGCGGCCAGCAGACGACGAAGTAGAGCACGAAGATGAAGAGGTAGATCCAGAATGGCGCGTCGGGGGCGGTGTCGCGGTTGGCCTCCATGATCTGCTGACCGACGCTGACCACGTCGAGCACACTGATGAGCAGCAGCAGCGAGGTGGTTTTGATCACGCGGGTGGCCAGGTTGATCGTAGCCGGCACCATCAGCACGATCGACTGCGGAATGCGCACGTATCGCAGCTGCTGCACCGCGTTCAGTCCCAGCGCACGCCCGGCATCCACTTGATGGACCGGCACCGACACTAATGCACCACGCACCACGTCGCTGATTTCTGCCGCAACCCACAGCGCGAACGCGACCACCGCGATGGTCTCGCCGCCAACCTGCACACCGAGCTCACGCGGCAGAATGTAGTAGAAGAGGAAGAGCAACACCAGCGTCGGGATGATGCGAAAGAACTCGAGGTAGAGCCGCAGCACAGTGCGCACAATGCGACTCGGCAGCAGGCGCAGCGCGCCCAGCACGATGCCGAGCGGAATGCCCACCAGCAGCGAGAGCGCAGCGATGCGCACCGACACCCACAGCCCGCCGAGCAGCCGCCCGAGAATGGTGGGGTCGAGCAGCAGCTCAATGCCCGAAGGAACCACGGCGCACCCTCCTCTCGAGCAGCGTCAAACCGATCGACAGCGGCACCAAGATGATCGCATATGCCACAACAAGCATGAGCAGGTACTCGTCGGTGCGGTAGTACATGCCGATCAGGTAACGCGCGGTGTTCGTCAGCTCGGGCACCGCGATCACGGTGAAGATCGAGGTTTCTTTGACGAGAAAGATCATGTTCGCGGCGACGGCGGGCACGCTGAGCCCCAGCCCCTGCGGCAGGGTGACATATCGGGCACGCTGCAGGCGTGTGAGACCGAGTGCGCGCGCCGACTCTTGCTGAATGGCGGGGATGCCGCTGAAGCCACCGCGAAACGCCCCGGCCATGTATGCCCCGCCCATCAGCGCGAGACCGATGATGGCACAGGCCTGAGCCGGCAGTTTGATGCCGACGACTGGCAGAGCATAGTAGAGAAAGAAGAGGTGAATCAGCAGCGGGGTGTTGCGCAGCAGCTCTTCATACGTAGCGGCGACCTTGGCGGCGACCGGCACGTCGAATTCACGCACCAGCGCGGCGATCGCCCCGATCACGACGGCGAGCGCAATGCCGACCGCCGACAGCCACAGGGTCGTCCAGAACGCGTCGGCGAACAGCGGCAGCGCCTTCTCGATGACCGACCACTTCACTGTCGATCACCTCCGGCCTCTCTGTGTCTGCTCGCGTCTGCTGCGTGTGTCGCGTGTGTTGCGCCTCGCGTCTGTCGCGTGTGTTTTCGTCGCGGTGACGCGTGCCCCGTTGTGCGGATGCCGTGCGCGCCCGATGCGGTCAGGTCCCGCCGGCAGCGTGCGTGGGCACAACCTGTATAGCGTACGGCTTGGGCGGTGGGCACGGAAGTCAGCCTGCAACACTGTGTAACAGTGGGCGGCTGGCCGGCACCCGCCGAGATTGCAGAACTTGCGACCATACGTCAGCAACACCCGCAGGTTCCACACACTCGCACCGCATTCCCCAGGTTCTACACACTCGACGCCGAGGCATACTGCTCTGCTCCATCCAGACGTCGCAAATGCAGCCCCACACCATCCAGACATGCCAAGTTCCATGCCTCGATCGTCTGAGCCGTCATTTCCCATGCATCGATCGTCTGAGCCGTCATTTCCCATGCTCCGGTGCCGAACACCGGCACCACTGACACCGCAAGTGCGGAAGGTCCGGGCGTCAGGCGGGCAAGCCCGCAGGTGCTACACGCTCGCACCGCATTCAGCAGGTTCTGCGCATTCTCGTCGCTATTGGTGCTCAAGGAGCCGTGCCGCGGCCTGCATACGCTCTCGAGCCCGTTGAGTGAGCCTCTCACCACCAAAGAACCGGAGTGCACCGCGCATCGTCTGCTCGTCCGTGAGCTTCAGCCGGCGATTCTGCGAACTGAGGATCAGAGCGACCGCGACTTCAGGCAGGGAAATGTCATCGAACGACCACTCGTTAAAGAGCAGGTACCGTCGAGCCGTGCGATGCATGCGGCTGTCTTCCTTCGAGCACCACAGCATCTCGTCCGCGTCAAGATATGCCTCACTCCGTAAAAAGCCGATCATGCTCTGACGTCGTGATCCTTTGACTCGTTCCAGGCCCAGCCCAGAACCAAGCTTTGGAATGGCCTTAGCCATCGGGATCGGCCCCTCGACGCTGAGCAGTCTATGCAGATATGGTCGCAGCCGTTTCCAGCCCCGCTCTGACTCCAGCAGCTCAGCGTGCGAGTAGAATTCGTGCCCTGTCTCGAACGGATTCCAATGTGTGACGTCGATTGCACGCACCTGATCGATGCTTGAGGGTCGCTGCCACGCTGCATCAACGGCATCAGATGAATGCCCCAACAGGCCTGGCTGGGGCAAGCCTGCAGAGGATGCCCCATCTGCAGCACGGGCGACAAATTGGCTCTCCTGCGGTGAGGCCTCCTCTGCTTCTATCGCAGCCTTCGTGGAAAAAGCTCGCACGGCCGTCAGCCCTTCCGAACTCAGAACGCTCTCGGCAGGCTCACGTTGCTCCGCGGCCTCCGGCTCGCGCAGCTGGTCCGCTTCGTCTACCGAGAAGTCAACATCATCAGCATCGGCAACGCCGCCCCCAACGGTGACGTGCTCGGCTTCGGCCACAACTGACGACTGTGCGTTTGCGATGGCCTGTTCAAGCCGGAGAATCTCGGCCTCTGGATCGCGGATCCAGTCCGGCAGCCAGACCCGCAGAACGACCGGCCACTTCAGCCGGTCTTGCAGAACGGTGATCGGCAGCAAGTCCCGATCCGCGACGGTTGGACGTCTCGCCCACGACACCCCGTCGAGCAGAACCGCAGCGACCGGTTTGTCGGGGGCTTCGGGCCGCGCGATGACCAGGTCAAGCCGAAACTGTTCTGACAGTCCGACATCAGTGCTCACCGCGTATCCGTCGAGTCGCAACTGATTCGCGATCTGATCGCGGTGCGGATCGTCACGTTTTCGGCGGTCGATCAGTGCGTCAGCCTGATCGCCCGCGCCGCCGACTCGAGCGAACAGCATATAGTTACGCAGATCTCGCAGTCCCTGCGAACTCGTGCGGTCCAGGTCGATGTCTTCCGGATCGAAGCTCGTGACGACGGTCACCTCACGTCTTGCTCGCGTCACCGCGACGTTCAGCCTGCGTTCACCACCCTTCAGCGTGAGCGGGCCGAAATTGAGTCTGAGACGCCCATCTGGCTCGCAGCTGAATGCTGTCGAGAAAACGATCGTGTCACGTTCGTCGCCCTGAACGTTCTCCAGGTTCTTCACGAAGAGACCCTCATCGCTTTGATCGAGCGCCTCAGTGATGCGATCGTCGTCCAGTGCACGAAGACGCTCGTCGATGAGGTCTCGCTGCTGCACATTGAATGTCACGATGCCGATCGAGGGAATCTGACCCTCCGAAGCTTCAAATCGTCGTTGCACCAGGCGAACAATCTCGTCGGCTTCAACCGGGTTGGTCCGTTTCAGCGACTTCTCGCTCGGCTCGCGTAGAAACTCGCCATTGACGCGAATCAGGTGGATGCCGGTTCGGCTGCCGTCCTCCTGCTGCCGGCCCGTCTGAGGTGAGGGAAAACTCGTCAAATTGCCGTTGTAGTAATGCGCGTTGCTGAAGGCAATGAGTGACTCGTCTTCACTGCGATAATGCCATTCCAGTGATCGCCTTTCGACACCAGCGTTCGCGCACTCGTCGAGAATCGATTCCTGATCTTCGACGACGTCATCAATCTCGTTCAGATCCAGATCATCGCGGTTGTTGCGCACCTCCATATACGACGTGGGTGGCATCTGTTTGGAGTCTCCGACGATGACCGCGGAGCGTCCGCGACCTATGGCGCCGATCGCATCTGCGACCCGTACCTGTGAGGCCTCGTCGAAGACGACGAGATCGAACTGATCTGCACGCGGCGGAATGAACCGGGCCACAGACTCAGGGCTGACCAGAACACAGGGCGTGATCTGAACGATCAAGTCTGCGTAACGGCTGAACAGCTGGCGGATGCCCATTCCTCCGCGTTTTCGGTTCAGCTCACGACGCAGTTCACCAAGACGTGCATCATCGACGATGCTGCGGTCTCGCAGAATCTCTTGTCTCACCTGTTCTGGCACCTGCCGCCGCAGCCTGTCGATCATTCGCTGATAGTGATGAATACGCTGGTCGTGGGCTTCCCCCGGCAGGTCTCCAAAGCGGTGTGTCGCCAGCCGTTCAGTAATCGTGGCAGCGTTGACCGCTGATCGAAAGACCGAACTCGCCTCATCTGGAGACCGGCGCCCTTCCAAAAGGTCCTCGCGAAACTCCCGCGTGGCGGGTTGGTCCAGAGCAGCAAGATCTCTCAGGACGACGAGCCAGGATTCCAGCGATTGGCTGGTGAACCCGGCCACGCCACTCGGTTCGGCCTCAATTGCGGCGAACCAGTCATCGGCCAGGGTCTGTGGTGCCACTGTCTGCAGCACCCGCAGGGCGGCTGCGCCGCGCAGCAAGTCTTCGGCCCGCACCTGCCCCAGCGTTCCCGCAGCCACGGCGGTGCAGCCGAACTCTCGCACAGGGTCACTGACCTTGCCGCCCATGAGCACGGCGGCATTGTCGATGAACCGCTCCAGATGTCGACGCTGTTCTTCGAAAAAGCGATCTGAAAGGGCTTCGCCCCACGAGATCTTCGGCAGACCGAGCACACCGCACATCGAGTCGATGCTCTGCTGCACGCTGTTTCGATGTGCGACGAGCTTTTCGACAGCTGGCCTCAACTGTGGAAACTCCAAGCCGCGTCGGGTCCGCAGTAGAGGCTGCGCGGCATCTTCGACGGCCTTTCGCGCTGCGCGCCGATGAAAGAGCCCTGCATTCTCAGCATCGGCGATCTGGGCGAGCAGCCCACTGACATCAGCGTTCAGGGCCGCAGTCGTAAACGTCTGCAGGCTGTCCTTGGCAGCGGCAACTGCCTCTTGTGCGCGTGCGATCACATGTTCAGCGTGGCTCTGCCAAACCGGATCAGCGTAGATCTTGTATGCCTCAAGTGAATATTCGGGCAGCCGCACACACGATGCAAGCCAGGTGAGCTCATCTGCGCTCTGCGCCACGGCTTGCGCGCCCACCTGCGCAAGTGCAGTACGTGCTTGATCCAGCTCGCGGATCGCCGCCACAACAACAGTGGGTCCAGCAGGTGCAGACGGCAGGTGCCGAATGAGCCGCCATGGATGGTCGGGCCGAGGTCTCGCAGCCGGTGCGTCATCGGCGAATGCACGAAGCCCTGATCGCATCTCGTCGTATGCATCTCGCGTCAGAGCTGCGACGAAATCGATGCTGAGTGACAACGTAGGTTCTGAGATGGGTGAATTGCTCTTCTGCGCCACTGCCTTCTGCCACGCCCGATACAGGTGAACTCCCAAGACATTCTGATCATAGAGTGCCTGACGGTAGCGGCTGAGCTTTCGGCGAGTGGCCCGCACCTCGTCGAGCGTGTCATCGGAGTCGTCGACGAAGTCTTCCAGCGTCATATTGAGCGTGGCCGAGAGACGAGCACGAACGTCAGTGAGCGAGGCGCCCTTGTCGTGCAGATCGAGCATGAACTCTTGCAGGCCCAAGTCACGAATCCTTCTGGCGACCACATCGAGTGCAGCCTGCTTCTCAGCGACGAAAAGTACTCTCTTCCCCCGTCTCAGCGCAGTGGCGAGCATATTCGTGATCGTCTGAGACTTGCCGGTTCCCGGAGGTCCTTCCAACACGAGCGTGTGCCCCGCAACTGCGTCAGAGACCGCCCGCAGCTGGCTGCCGTCTGCCGGCAGCGGAGACGCTGCGAAGAGAACGTCTAAGTCCGCCTCGACCGGGCTACTCGTGTTCGCCCCTGCACTCTGCGGCATCGGTTCGGTTGGATGCTGGATGAGATGGTCGACCAACGTATTCTCTGAGAAGACTTGCCAGTTCTCGTCGAGGTCTTTCCACATCCGGTACTTTGAGAAATTAAAGATGCCGAGCCAGACGTCAGGGGTGACAGTGAAGGCGAGCCCCGACGCCGAGAGCTCCGCGCGCAGCTGATCGAACAGAGCCAACACATCGAGTCCAGACGCATCGCTGATCGGATCCTCCAGGCTGGCAAGCGAAACGCCGAACTCGCTGCGAATCTTCTGCAGCAGGCAGAGGTTGATGGTGGACTGCTCGCCAGGATCCTGCACGATGTGCCACCGGTGTGCGCGCAACTCAAGCGCGACCGGGACCAGCACCAGTGGTGAGTGCACCGTGCGTCGTTTGCTCTGCCAGGTCAGCGTCCCGAACGTCAGATAGAGGTTGCTGGCGCCCGACTGCTCCCGGTTGGTGCGTGCGTCTCTTGCCAGACCGCGCATGCGGCGGGCGAGGTCTTCCTCACCGAGAGCAGCGAACACCTCGCTCTCCTGGCTCTCTTTGAACAGGCTCTCACGCTGTTGGAGCCCGATATCCTCGGCTCGAGCACGCCCTTGCTCATGCAGCACGGACGGTAGGTCATCCATCGAACGCAGCCCGATGCGACGCTGCCGCCCACTCACATCGTTGATGCGATCCTCCAGGCGAGAGGCGATACTCGCTGTCGTAACCAGCTCAATCGATCGTCGCGCAGGCCGATTGAGCAATCCGTTGCGAAGACTCAGGTCAAGCAGAGCGTTCTTCCACTGCGCGACGCGTTTGGGCGTCGAGGTGTCTGCAGGTTCGGCTTCGGCCCCCGCATACTGTTCAGGCTCATAGCCCTGTACCGCTGAGAGGGTCTCGGACTGATACTCGACAATTGTGGTGCTGCCATTGTCTTCCTGTACTAAGGCCGGCAGAGCACGGACACCGGCAAGTCGCGCTTTGACCACGTCGACAACGCCGACCAGGTTTTCGGGCGTCAGATATCGGCGTGGAGACCGCCTCGCCTGTTCGAAGTCAGTGACGTGTCCGACTGTGCACGCAGTCGTCTCGACGACTCCGATCAGCCCCCGATCAACAAGGTTGACCGCGCTAAGTGCGTCCGCACCGACCAAGGCTGGAGCGGCCAAGGCTCGTTCCTGCCTCCACCATCCGACAAACGCATGACCCGCAACCACCCAGACGAGCGGTCTGATCCCGACCGCTTCGAGAGCCGCCGCGAAGAGCACTGTTGTGTCCAGGCAGGTGCCGACTTGGGGGCCATGCAGCATGTCAGCGGGGTCCCGCACTTTCTGACCGGTGTCAGACCAGCTGGACGGCGGCTCGCTATAGCGCACACTTCTGCGTCGAATCACGTCGAAGACCGCAGCCACAACTTGGTCGACACGTTCTTCATCTTCTTGGTACCCCTGCAGCGAAGCATCCCCTGTGGTCTGCAGCAGGTCATCGGCAATGTCGCCGACCAATTCGCGTCGAATGCTGGGTGCGTTGGGCTTCACGAAATTCGCCAACAGCTCAAGGTCGAGACGCAGCTCTGTCGCACTGGCAACCCATTGATCATGAGCAAGGACCGACGTCTCGACGACCCGCCGCGTGACGGCTCCGTCTGGCAGACGAATGCTGACTTCAACGGCGCCGTGAGCGCGTTCGCTGAGACGCTGCATCTTCGCAGGGTCCAATCGCACGCGAAGAGCATCCAGCGACACGCTCTGCCCTGCAGGCACATCCACGAAATCCGGTTGCTGACCGGCAAGGAGCTCTTCACCACCGGCCTGCAGGGAGACGTCCAGCTGCAGTCCCGATAGGTCGACAGGGCCACGGTTGCTGATGAGAACCCGGCTCAGCACTGGAATGCCGCTGTGTGCATGTGCGAAGCTCACGACCGACGGGGCGTCGAACTCGATGGTGACGTCTTGTTCCGTTGCGGGCGACGGCGGCGCATCCGCTACCGTCGCAGGCCCAGCATCTTGCGCTTCTTCCTCGGCAGTGGGGCCGGACACGGTCGTTGTCTGTTGCGACGAGACAGACGTCAGAGAGCCGGTCTTCCCCAACCGTTCGAGTTCAGCGATGGTTGTCTCGTCCGCACCAATTCTGTCGAGAAGCAGCAGCATCGTCTCAATAGCATGTCTGGCTTCGCGTTCTGTCAGTTGCCCTCCGTGCGAAATGGTATTCCGCAGTGTTCTGAGCTCGCTGGCATACCCAACTCCGGTTGCGTCTATCCGTGCCGCGCAGGGTGATCCCAAGCTTCCGAACGACTCGGTGAGCATGCGGAGTTGGGCGTGTGGGTCATCAGGCGATATCTGACGGCGATCCCCGCCGTGCCGCTGATGATCCTTCTCAGCGAGCAGTTGAGGCCACGTCAGACCGCCGGTCAGTATCTCATCAAAGACCTCATCGAGAAAAGGCCGCACAGATCGTGCAAACAGATGAAGCCCTTGAAAGACGGTTGTCTCTGCCCCCACTGTCATTCTCCCCTGCGCGTTCTCGGACTGCATCCCTACTGATCAGTCGTCGTCAGCTTGTCGAGCCACGAGACTCTACATTACTGCGAGCCACCCACACCACGCTGTGACTTACCCTTCTTGCGCGCAGGCGCGAAGAGCATCAGCGACAGCTGCCCGTTCACCGACACCTCATACCTTCTTGCGCGCAGGCACGAAGAGCATCTACCCGACGGCGCCCGACCCGCCGACGAACCAGGCGGCCCACCACGCAAACCCGAGAGGCGCACCATCGGCACCGATCTCTTCACGCGCGTCACCCTGCGAATCGGGCAGCCGCTTCGCGTGCACCATGAACCGATGACTGCTGATGCCGATCGGCGTGCAGGTGGCGGTGGGGATTGTCCTACTCGAACGCCCTGCTACTCCGGGGATCCCCTGGTCACCCGCCGGTTCCACCTCCGTTGCTGTCGGCTCACCAGAGCACGACAGTTACGGTAGCGAGGGAATTGCCACGCTGAGCGACGCGTCCGCGGCCTTGCACGGCATGAGCGTAACCACGGTGAAGCGTCAGAGTCGCTGCAGAAAGCCGAGATTCTCTCTTTACGGGACTTCCCTGTGTTATTTATGCAAACAACTGCAGAGACAAGGCTGTGAACGCCCCCAAGGACATCCATGGGCCGAAGGCAACGGCCTCTCGACGCCCGATGCGACCTCCGACGAGCAGAACCGCAGCGGCAGCGCCTCCAAATAGAAACGGCAATAAAAGGCCCAACACAATGCCGTTCCAACCGTGCCACCCGAGCGTCAGCCCGATCAGCGCTGCGTATTTCACATCGCCGAGGCCAAGACTCCCGTGCGAGACCACCGCGATCATCAGATAGACCCCGCCAAGGGTCGTCAGCCCGGCAAACGCGGTGAGCACACGCAGAGGTTCTCCTGTGCCTGACGCTTCTTGAGCGCATGCCGCCTCGCTGAGCGAGACAGAGAAGTAGAGCAGCCCAATCCCGACCAGGCTCGGGTAGACGATGCGATCTGGGATCTTCCGTGTCTGCATATCGATGACGGCAATCGCTCCGGCGATGACGATGAACCAGACGGTCGCGATCCAGATGCTCGTTCTCTCGATCCCACAGGCGAGCGGAACCGTACCGCTCAGGTCGGTCGTCCCGACCACTAGGAGAAAGACTGTCATGACCACGGCGGTAACCCCTTCTGTCCGGGGGGAGAGCCCCGGACACTCCATTCGGTGTCGATTTCAATCTCATCGCGTGTTCGAGATGCCGCCCAAGGTATCCGGATCTGCCGGAATTTACCGCAGATTCCGGCATGCGGTGGAGCACCCGCACGCCATCATGCTCTTGTGCAGAATTCGGCCCGCCCTATTTCCGCGAGACTCGCTGAAGTGGTGAGCATCTGTTGTTTCCCCCATCCGCACTCAATCGAGTGTGCTCAAATGACGTCAAAACCGCCCCAAACGGCCGCACTTGGGGCGGTTCGATGACGGCGGCAGTGTTTAGGAGACGGTAATTGAATCGACGCGCGGGGCTGCGTCAGAACCGGAGACATGGCACTCCACGACCAGGTCTTTGCGCTTCGCATCGTATGCGTTCTTGATCGTGGTCGTCACCTTCACGACCCGGCTGTCTCTCACGATACGATCGCCCAACATCCCGATTAACAAGTGAGCCTTGAAGCAATACGGGAACTGAGCTTTGCCGGCCTGAGTGCACGCCACAGAGGCTCATCCCTAGGACAGCCCACTGGGCGTTGCATCCGATCTCTCCGGTGCCGCAGGCGCAGGTGCCTCAGGCGCGTCCTCATCCGCCGGGCTCGGTGCAACAGGAGTCGGTGTCGCGTCATCAGACTTTGCTGCGCAGGGGACTTGACCCTTGTTCTTGGATGCGTTGATTCCAGCATGGTGCTGGGGAAGCGAGAATCTCAGACATGGTTCGGAAAAAGTACACGGATGAGTTTCGCCGTCGGGCGGTGGACTTGTATGAATCGACGCCTGGTGCGACGTTGAAAGGGATCTCCGCTGATCTGGGTGTCTCTCGTGGCGCGCTGAGGGAATGGGTCGACAAGCTCGGCTCTGGGGCAACGACCTCGGCAGCGGGTACGCCTGTGGCACCAGGGCGTCCGGAATCGCAGGCGGCGAGGATCGCCCGTCTGGAGGCGGAGAACGTCGTGTTGGCGGCGGAGGCCAGGAAGTTGGTCGAGGAGCGGGATATCCTCCGTCAGGCGGCGAAGTATTTCGCCGGGGAGACGAACTGGTGAACCGCTTCCAGTTCGTCGAGGATCACAAGGGCGCCTATGGCGTGAAGCGGTTGTGTGAGATCGTTCAGATCGGCCGGTCCTCGTTCTACGCGTGGCTGGCAGCCGCGCCGGGGCGGGCAGCCAGGGCGGCCGCAGACGCGGCTCTCGCCGATCGAATCCGGGTGTTGCAGGACCCCGACCAGGGCGGTGACCGCGCCTACGGCGCACTCGCGGAGCTTCAACGCCACGCTCAAACGAGAACTCCTCGAGCACACGACGGCGTTCCCTGACCAGGCCACCGCCCACCGAGCCGTGTTCGCATGGGCCAACCGCTACAACACCCGAAGACGACACTCCGCGATCGGCAACATCAGCCCCAACACCTACGAAACCAACCACACAGCCACCGCATCCGCTACCCTCACAACAGCGGCATAACCGAAACAACACCGTGTCCACAATCAAGGGGCAAGGCCCGTGTTCACGTCGCACCCCACCCACTACGCTCGAATCATGTGCGGACGCATCGTTCAGACCAAGACCTCAGACTATGTCGCTCTGTTCGACGTCGAGCAGGATGACACCGCCGATTTCACCCCGACATGGAATCTCAAGCCGACCCAAAGCGCACTGGTCGTCGCAGACGGAGACAAAGACGGCATCCGCCGGCTCACGCCAGCACGCTGGTCACTGGTGCCGACCTGGTCGAGAGAGCTGAGACTCACGTTTCCGACGTTCAACGCACGCATCGAGACTGCCGGGCAGAAGCCGACCTTTCGGGCGTCGATGAAGCGCCGGCGCTGCGTCTTTCCGATCGATGGGTATTACGAGTGGCAGACCGTCGGCAAGACCAAGACGCCGTACTTCGTGCATGCCGGCTCGGAAACGACGCCGCTCGCGCTGGCCGGGTTGTACAGCTGGTGGCGCGACCCGAGCGCGCACGCCTCACACGATGCGCCCACAACGGGAGGCAGGGGCGGTTCTGCGGCGAGCGCTGCGCCAGACTCGGCGGCGGATGCTTCACGCGAGCCCGGCGCACACGGTGACGGCTGGGTGCTCACCGCGACGGTGCTCACACAGCCCGCGGCGCCGGAACTCGATTGGCTGCACGATCGCATGCCGGTTGTGCTCGATCCTCATGTGTCGGGCAGAGGGCTGCTCGATGCGTGGCTCGACCCCAACGTCGACGGCAGCGACCTGGCACACGACGTGAAGGCCGCGAGCGCAGCAGCGGCTGAGTCGATCGTCTGGCACCAGGTCTCTCAGCTACGTGGTGATGGGCCCGAGCTGATAGCACCCATTTGACCAGCAGCAAGCCCCGCAGAACAGCCCAGTTAACCTCGGGGCCCCGCTGGCCTCGGAATGCACCACTCTGCGGGCTGGCGTGCCCTGCAGTGGCGGAAGCCCCTATCCGATCTACAGTTCTTGTGGCAAAAGCCGACGCAAACCACGAAAAGTGCCCACCACGCTGGCTGGTCAGTGAGCGGCGAGGCCGACGCGACGACGGGGAGCAACCCCCGCAAATCTCGCAATGTGATCCGCAGCGGTTCTCAGCAGCTCCGCAGACAGCACGCAAGGCGACAGATTCAGCGCAGATTCATCGATACGTTGTGGATGAGCCTCCGGTCGGGTTCGCTGCACAGTGCACCGCCCCTTTGCATTGCACAGCGGCCCGACCGGCGTTCAGAAGATGACCGGGACACCCCTAAGTGGACAGACCGCGGTCAAGTCCCGTGGTGTGGTGTAACTGTTGGTGATCTTTCTGGAGTCGGTGTTGGTGTTGGTTAGGCGCTGAGTTCGGGGGTGGTGTCGGTCACCTCCTCGGGTTCGGTGTCGGGGACGAGGGTGAGTCTGCTCTTGGCGAGGATGTCGAGGCCGAGGTAGCGGCGGCCTTCGGTCCATTCGTCGGTCTGTTCAGCGAGGACGGCGCCGACGAGGCGGGTGATCGCGTCCCTGTTCGGGAAGATGCCCACCGAGTCGGTGCGGCGGCGGATCTCCCGGTTGAGGCGTTCGTTCGGGTTGTTCGACCAGATCTGCTGCCAGAGGCCTTCGGGGAACCCGGTGAACGCGAGGATGTCCGCGCGGGCGGTGTCGAGGTGGTCGTGCGCGTTCGGGAGCTTCCCGTCGACGTACTCCAGCAGCCTGTCGAACTGGGCGTTGACGGGGTGGGCGTCGGAGGTGACCAGGCGCACGCCGGCCAGGCCGCGGGCGACGAGGTCGGCGAAGAACGAGTTCCACGCAGCTCCCGTCTCCAATGTCGCGACCTGCAGGCCAAGGACCTCGCGTCG